>JBBROB010000002.1:0-426756 GCA_038229825.1 Mycobacteriales bacterium | reverse complement strand
CCACCACTTCCGGCGGAAAGACCCTGGTCAGGACACCCAAAGAGATGTGATCAGACAACCTCTGATCGCTCTCCGGCTTCACCCATCCAGCCCGCGGCATGGTCCGAGAATAACACGGGTGTAGTTAAGTAAACAGTATTGGGGCTAAAGGCTGCACCGTGACGTCGTACAACGGGTCGGGTGGGGACAAGGGTCGGGATGTCGTCGTGACCTACCCTGACGGCACCACCCGGATCTTCCAGCTGAAGTTTTTCCCTGGCGGCTTCCCGGGCGGTAGCAGCCGGCGCGGGCAGATCAAGAAGTCCTTCAAGGGCATGCTTGAACACCAACCGGTCGAGTGGACCCTCGTCGTCCCGGAAAATCTCAAGCAAGGCGAGATGGCCTTCCGGGACAACCTCTCAAAGCTCGTCCCGGACGGGCAAGCGCTGAAGGTTACGAGTTGGGGACGCACCGAACTGGACGATGCGCTCAGTGCCGAGCCGGAGGTTCGGTCGGCTTTCGAGAAGGACGGCCTGTCCGAGATGATGGTCCGCTTCAACGTTGAGCGAATGACCTGGCCGACGACCCCGAACGACGTCGATGAACGGATTGCTCACGTTCAGCAGGCTATCAACTCAGCTGACCCCGATTGGACTTGGACCTTCTCGACGATCCCCGGTGAACAGCGCCGAATCCTCACACCGCTTCATGATCTTTCCTCTCAGCGCAGCCCCATCGAAATTCACTTACATACAGATACCACAAAGGTCTCCGCTGATTTAGAGAGACAGATTCGGTCGGTTTATGAATTTGGCGCGGCCGGTGAAGTTGAAATCCCGGAAGAGGCAGTCACCCGATTCGAGGTGAAGGGCCCACCCATTGTTGCTGAAATCAGCGAGCACGTGGTGGTCGTATTCGGCCGACATAGGTCCGTTCCGCTCGGATTGCGGCGGTGCGAACTTGTCGTTCTAGACGAGGACGGCACCTTGGTCTCCACCAATGTCGGCGCAGTTGAACACATCGGGCGAGGAGCCACGGGCGTTTCGCTGACTGCGCGGTTCGGTGCTCTCACGCTCGAACTCGATATACCTGAAGACCCGGATGCCGGTATCGACACCCGTCTCAGCTGCGAATTTCGAGACCGCTCAATGGGCGACATCGTTGACACGTGTGACCTGTATCTGCAGATCGTCGAGAGTGCGACCCTCCGGCTGAATCTTGCCGACAAGACCGTGCTCGGGCTCCGATCAGGAGGTGAACCGCGAGGCGCTCCCGTCCAGGCTGTCCAATACACCCGTGAGATCGCAGCGGACCTGCTGGTCATCCAGACCGCCTTCAAAACGAAGTTTCCGCTACCCGAGACCCACACGCAAGACGACCGGCGGATGGCGCGCGCGCTGCGGCTGATCATCGAGGGAAAGAGGACCACACTGCCAAGTGTTGAAAGTCTGCCGTTCGCTTTCTCTCGTGAGCACGCGGCCCAGGAGGGTATCGCGCGAATGGTCGATGGCGAGCTGCTTTCGATCTGGAGCACCGGGACGGATGTGGCGATCGAGGTCTTCGGACAAACAGTCGTCTTTCGCCGGCTGACCATCGGGGACCTGGAGGTCGAGCTGGACAACGCAGCGAGTGCCAAGATCGATCTCGCGTCCGGCGTCGAGGTGGTGCGTTCAAGGCTGCGATCCGGCGGTGGGCGACTGTTCACGGCGTTCTCGGCCGACTACGTCGAAGACGAAAATGCCGCCCTTGCGCTGGTGCCGTGGGGTTTCGACGACGATCGGGAACCCGGTCTCCCAGGTCCGGACCGGCCAGCGGCTCAGCCCCCGGCAGCAAGAGGCCGGCGGGAGCAGGTCGGGTCGTGATGAACGGCGCTCCCGCTCGCGGGCTTCATGCCTTGGCAGCCTGAGATCGAGCGCTCCAAGCGGCAGATCGACCTGTCCGCGCGCCGGCCGGCCCGCTGTGTCAAAGTCTCACGATGGACTCCTTCTACATCGGCCCCGGCAAGCCGTGGCTCAAGGCGGGTAGCTGGGACGACCTGATCGCGGCGGCGCAGGTGGGCAACTTCTTGGAAACACAGTGGTGCGAATCGAAGCTGGCTGTTCCCGCATCAACGCCGCAGGCCAACGAGGAGCTGGCCAAGGATTTGGCTTCCCTGTCGGTCGACGGCGGCGTCCTTCTCGTGGGGATTCGAGATAAGGCCACAGCAGCCTCTGACGTCCTCGGCGTCCCGGATGCTGACGTTGAGAGCCTCCTGACGCGGATCGATCAAGTCTGTGGCTCCCGAGTTACACCACCTCTCCACATCAGCATCGACACCATTGCCTCACCGACGCCGGGCAGTAAGGTGCTGGTGGTGCAGGTCCCTGCCTCCCCCGCTGCGCCTCACATGGTCTCGGAGCGCTACTGGGGACGAAGCGCCACAGGCAAACGCCCGCTTGGCGACGCGGACGTCGAGCGACTGATTCAGAATCGCCACCGCCGTGCAGACATGTTTGAGCAGTCCCTATTGTCCCTACCTGACGAGCTTGATCCACTAGCCGTGGATCAGCGAGGTCACGGTCATCTGTATGTAATGCTGCAGCCAATCGCATCGGTCCAGACTCGCCTCACTGGGGCATTGAAAGGCAAACGTCTTATCGAGATCATCGTTCCTGCGATCGGATCAATGCCGGGGCGAGATTGGTCGAATCTAATAGACCTCCAATACGATTTTCCCCACGCCGATGGTTTCGCCGCAGCCTCCCATGAACGTGCGTTCTGGATCAGCGAGAGGGAGGACTACCTGAAGGCCATTCTGCTCCGGGACGACGGTACTATTCAATACGCGAGCGGCGATTCGATCATGGACATCGACGGCCAGTCGGGCATTTCGCTCCCCGCCGTTTGCGAGACGGTTCAGCAGCTGACAGCTATCGCGGGTTACCTAGCCGCCGGGTTCCTACATCAGTCAGGCGAATGGCGCATTGGACTACATCTGACTGAGTTGAAGGGTCTGCCTCCCACCCAGGCGATTGGCTCATCGCGAATGGCTTACCGAGTGCCAGCATTTCAGACTGACACGTACACAAAGGTCATAACTGCCACGCTTCAGCAGCTTTTGTCACCCGGTTCTGAAGTGGTTGAAGCCCTTGCCGGCGACCTCGCTAGGGGCCTTGGCATTGCGAACAAGGCGTTTCCTTACAAGGACCTGTCGGAACTGCGGTCCCGCATGGGCCGCTAGCCAACTCCGATCGAGTGGTGGACAGAGGGGGCCAACCGTCCTTGTGTGCCGTTCGGGCCGACAGTCGCCGACGCGACGCTTTTAGAATGGATGATCAGAGTGGTCGTGATTTTTGCGGCGGCGTTGAACTTCGGATGAACGGCGACGGGGCCGGACGCTTGGCGATCGACCCGATTGCGTTCGCGACTGGGTCAGCCGCGTTTCTGCTTGCACATTGTGGGTCGAGCTTACGCAGATGCGCCTGGGCAAGCTGCAGACGAATCGGTTTGCTGGCCGTGCGTAAACGCGTCCCGTCGGGGCCATCCAGAAGAATCTGGGCGATCGTCTCCGCGTCGGCAGCCCAAGCTCGCTCGTGCTCGATGGATCGGTCGACCTGAAGGTCTCGCAAGGCCGTCCGCACGGGCGTCCCGTCGATGACGACCGCCATCACGGTCCGGCTGTCGAAGCCACCGTAGTCGGTAAGGTAAGCATCGATCAGCATGTCGGGTGAATCGACAGCCGATTGGGGCTCCCAGCCCGGATCGCCTGCCATTAGGGCCGTAGCGACCTCGATAAGGCGCTTCTCGATCCGTTCGCGATCTGCGGGGTCAATCCCCCGATATCGGATTTCTGGCATACGCGGCGGGAGGGGAGGTCCACAGAAGATCACGACGCGCTCATCACCCTGCAGGTAGAGTTCGAACGAGGCTTCCTCATCATCGGGAAGGACGAGCAGTGCCACCTCCGGTTTTGCCCACTGGATAAGCCGGATGGATGTCTCGATGCCTTGCCGGTCGGGGCGGACTACTGCCGTGAGCGCACCGGGAATATCACCATCCTCCACGGTGAGAACGGCCGTATCCGTCTTCTTAAGGGCGGCCTTGACGGCATCCAGCCACTTGGCGAGCGCACCGAAGTGACCGTCGTCGACACCAGCTTCTGACATGACCGGACTGTAGCGAACCTCGCAGCCTTGGCTAGCTGATGGGCTGCATCTCCTCGGTCCCTGCAGCGGAGTCGACGCAACCCCCGACAGGCTCCACGACCATCGCATACGAAGCCATCATCGTCCTCCTACGCGGTACTCTTACCAGGCTGTGACGGAAGCCGAAGGTGAAACCGGCTCCGTAACTGTCGTCAATGATCAGGCGGCCTTGTTAACATAGCCTGGTGGATGCACAAGCGATGGGTTGACGGATCGCTGCGAGGCGAATCGAGAGAGGCGAGAGCCAAGCGCACCTTGCCACCGAAATCGGCGTCAGCAGGAACCACCTTCAACTCTTGGAGGCAGGCTTGAGCGACCGTACGAAGCTGACACCCGCCAACCCCCGGCTGAGCACGCTGCTCGCTCTCTGTGACGCGCTCGACGTCCAGATATGCGAACTAGTCATGGGTGCCGTGGCGGGCAACTCATGACCAGGGTCGCGTGGGGGGCCTATACAGGGGAAGACATGGAGACCGCCCTGGCTATCCTTCTCAATCGAGAGTTTTCGGCGTCACGCCGGATCCGGCCGGCGCAGGGCGACAAAGGGATCGATATTCTAATCCCCACTGCAGGCGGCAAGAACGAAATCTGGCAGGTGAAGAAATTTGCCACAGCACTTACCGCCTCGCACAAGCGCCAGATCACCAAGTCCTGGGAGCGGCTTCGCAGTTCGGTAGCTGAAGAGACAATCGAGCAATGGTGGGTGGCTCGTCCGATCGATGCGACTTTGCCGGACGATGCGTGGTTGGCTGAGCTGACGAAAGACGCGCCCTTTCCATGCGGATGGAAGGGCTTAACCGAGATCGAAGCGCTTGCGGCGAAATATCCGGACGTTATCGATTATTACTTCGACGGAGGTCGGGAGCGACTCGCCGAACAGGTGCGGCTCGCTCTGTCGGCGGCGTCTCTGGCGCCCGATATCGGCCCAAGCGAAGCGGCCGACAAGTTCCGTGCCATATATGCGTCGACGAACGGTCAAGATCCACACTACCGATACGCATACCGCGTGGACGGGCCGCACGCACAGCAAATACAACCGTCGCCCGGAGGACCGGGCGAGGGTTTGGTTCTCAGCCTTTTCCAAGCATCGTCGACGTATGCCCTACAAGTGGACATATACGCCAGATATCCGGACGCGGTTGAAGATCGGCCGGTCCCGGGAACATTTCTGCTTAAAGCAGCGCCCGGATCGGAAGGCTCGAAGGCTATTACGGATTTCCACAGGTACGGAACCCCGGTAAGCGGTCTCGACGCAGACGTAGAGCTAGACATCCCCGGTGGTTTCGCGGTGAATAAATCGGAAGCGAAGGTTTGGATACTGCCCACGCAGCAGGAAGGCGAGATCCTGGTCATGCGCCTCTTTCACCCGGACGGTCTGCTGATTGCCGAGTCTGATCTTCGCATGAAACCCTTCACAGCCGGTTTAGGTGGCGGAATGGCTCGAACGGGAGTTGAGGTAAACGGTGCCTTCCGCGTGCAACTCCGTTATCACCCTGACGACGCCCATCCGCAGTTCGGGTTCAAGACCAATACATACTTCGCAGGTAAACACCCAAGCCAGATGCTCCCCGGGATGCGGACTTTACAGGCCGTCGTCGAAGGTAATCGGCTCGACTTCGCTCCGAAGTTCGCTCCTGCTGGAATAGGCTCGCTCCTGGGATCTGGCGTTGGCGCAGGACTGCCAAACTCGACCCCGTTCGTCGAAGAGCTGGAAGCCCTGATTGAAATTCAGAAACACACGTCCACTGTGATTCTTATGCCCGATGGCGACAGTCGTGACGATCACGACGGAGACCACTGGCTTCTGACTGCCGCAGTGCTTCGCGGCGAAACTGTCTTCACCTTTACGGACGAGGCCGGGGTGCCGGGAGAAATCAGAGACGCAGTGACGGAGATCCCTGACCGCAGTGAGGTCACTTCGACCTCGCAAAGGTTGAAGGTAAAAGTCGGCGACGACCTTCTGGATGTGGGCCAAGTCCAGGTCGCGGCGGCGCGACGCCCAGCGGCAGCGATCGGTCCCGCTGGCAACATCATGCTGACTTGGAAATTGATCGCCTGAGGGCGCGAGCCGTCAAGTGCCGCACAATCACGAGATGTGCCGCAGATCAGCTTGGCGGGAGCGCAGAGTCACCACGCAAGCTCCCCATGGCAGTTGTACTCAGCAGCCGGCGTTGGTTGTGGTCGTGTCCGCCGGGCGTGCGCTGCAGCCGTGGTCTTGGTGGCCTGCGCCATGGCGCCGGTGCTCGCCTTGGTCCATTTTGCCAGCGCCGCGTTCGCAGCGGGGGTGGCCGTGTCGATGTCGGCCTGAGTCGGGATCACATCTCGTGTGTACGAAGGGCATCTCTGCCGGAGCCGAAACGAGCTTGCTCATCGCGTCCTGGATCGCCGTCAGGTCGTCAGTCAGTGCGTCCGGAGTGCTGCCGCCGGCGACAGCGGCTTGTTCGGTGTCTCCGTCAGCCTCGACGGTGTCCGCTTCAGCCTCCAAGCCGAATGCCCTCGAGCAGCGGGATCTCCAGCTTGATGCCATCGGGACCGGCGTGCAGGACAGCAGCCAGATACGGGATTTCGATTACGCCGTCAACGACGAAGCCGGCACGGTGTTCGGGAAGGTCAGCCAGGCACCCCGGTATGAAATGCGGTCGACAGCCGACGCGGGCTGCTTCCCCGACCGTGTCCGCTCCGTCCGATACGGTGCGCTTATGAGCAGTGATGACCTGATCGACCCGACGGGTCCGTGCCCACTCTGCGGCGAACCCTTCGGAGATGAGGCTTTGAACGTCGACCACGTCTTCGGCGAGGCGTTCGGTGGACGGGCAAAGGTGACGACCCACTGGAAGTGCAATAACGACCTCGGCAAGGGCGCTGAGGGCCGGGTGCACCGGCCAACGTCCATCATGAGCTTGTTCAAGGCACATCACGGGTTGTCGACGCAACCGATGAGGGGCGAACTCGCGGACGGCACGAAGATCGACGCCAACCTGGCGGGCCGCAGTTGGGCGCCGTCGAAGCCGACGGTCTCGCGCATCGTGAACCCTGACGGATCGATCCAACTTAACGCCCGGGCCACTGAGCAGCAGATGCCTGGGATCGTCAAGAACTGGCAGTCCAAGTGGCCGCAGGTGCCAGCCTATGAGGACCTGAGTTCATCCCAGAGGCTCGAAGTCAGCATTGAACCAGAGATGGTGCAGATGAACTTGGTGATCGAGCTCGACGATCATCTTGAAGTACTGAAGAAGGTTGCTCTAGGTGCCGGCGTGCTGGCCTTCGGCTCTGAGTTTGCCCGGTCGCCCCTGGCTGCGTCCATCCGCGTTGCAGACCTGGGCGGCGACAAGATGTACCTCGAGGGGCTGACCAAGGTTTGGGAGATAGCCACGACAACTCTAGAGCAGCTCAAGGCGGATGGAGCCGCTGTCGACGACCTTCCAGACCCTATGCCCGCGCCCAAACATCAGGTCGTCTTCGTTCCGATGCTCCACGATCACCGCACGGTGGTTATCGTCCACATCCTCGGATACCCACTGCTTCCGTGGGGACTTGTAGTCGACGGCGACCTGCCGGCTGGCCGTTACGGCATGCGGACGTTCCCCGTTATGGTCCGGGAGGATGTAGGACCTTACGTCGTCTATGACCTTCAGGACCTCGTGATGGATGCGACTACGGCTCTAGCACTTGCACCGCTAGACGATGATTAGGACGACGTGATGTCGTGGCCTCAACGCTCGAAACATTTCTTGCCAGTGGAGCGCTTGCCGCGGGGCGCAGAGCGCCAAGAACCCACTGCGAGACGTCGAGGGATGAAAACCCCATGACCCAGACTCCTCCTGTCCTCGCAGGTAGCCCCTACTCGTTCTCTGACGGACGCACTGCTGATAGGGCACTTGCTCACGTCGCAAGCAGAGAGGGGCGCATCAGGCGAAGGCTCAACGACGCACACGACGCAATAGCCCGCAACCTTCGGCAGGGAACAGACGTCAACAGGTTCCAACGGTCTAGAGAAATTTACGAGAGCAACCGGATCGAGAATCTCGGTCCCAGCTTGTCTCGGACTGACACCATCATCCAGGAGAACTCCCAGGTCGACATCCGAAGCCCGATCTTCCAGAAAATGCTCGAGCAGACCATTGATGCCGATAAGCAGCTTGTCGAGGTGCTTGGTCTGAACGCTGCCCGGACACTGGCCATAGATCTTGCCACGACCTCGCCGGTGATCATCACGGCAACGGACCTACGGGGCCTTCATGCGCAGATCTGCGTCGGCGAATGGTTCGCGGGCTCCTACAAGACGTATCCCAACGCGATTGAGGGCAGCACGCATCAGACTTCAACGCCGGTGGATACGCCACTTCACATGAGTCAGTTGGCCGACTGGTTAACGCTGCGACGTGATGATCCTGGAACGCTCTCAGCAGCTGTAGCTCATGGATGGTTGGCGCACATCCATCCGTTCGCAGACGGCAACGGTCGACTCTCGCGGATCTTGATGAACTTCTTACTGATGCGTGCTGGCCTACCTCCGGCGATTATCCGCCACGATACCGACAAGGGCAAGTACCTTGCGGCGTTGGCCGAGTCAGACAAGGGCGGCGACATCTTCCCACTCGTCCAGGTCCTACTGGATGCTCAAGATCGGTTCGTGAAGGAGATCAGCAGACCGGCCTTCTTAAGCAAGCTCGTCCGCGAGCAGATGGAGCGACTTAGCTCTACTGCCTACGAGGCCTGGTCTCGCGCGGTAGATGAGTTCATGGGTGAGCTCGCTGCGGCGCTGGTATTACGGTTCGCACGCCTCGTCAAGATCGATGACGTGACTGCTGATGCGTTCGAAAGCCTTGTCGCAGGTGACTCTTCCGGAAATACTTGGGCTGCTTGGGTGAACTCAGGTCGTGGATCCTTGCTGTTGTGGTTCGGGTATTCCTCGTCCGTAATCAACGGCAGTATCCCAGGGTCCTTTCGATACCCATCAATGACGGTTTCAGTTAGGAATGATGTTGGAGCGCCAGTTCCCTACCGCAGGGCAACAGTCACCGAGACAGGAGGTGTCTCGGAGATTCTCATCCTGCCGGATATTGAACATCGCGTCTACCTACGGGCAGAGCGAAGAGTGCGATTCGGGGCGATTCCAGACAGTGCGGATGAGATTGCCAATGATTTGGTACGAGGATTGCAGTATCTGGATGCCAGGGCGTAGTCGTATTGCAATTCGTGGGGGATTGCGAGACAACAGCATGTGATCCGTTGGGCTACCCGAGCGGCCGTTGTGTTGGCCCTCGGAACGTCGCGGGTGGCAGTCGCTGAGTTCCGGCGCGCGCAGCGCGAGCTGCTCAAGGTCGCACGCCGGCACGTCCGGACCCGCCGACTGCCGGCGGATGGCGAGGGGTGGTGCTGGGGCACTCGAGGATGCTGTTCGCGCCGACCAGTCATTAGGACGGTGAGGGTCCTAGCCGGGGATGTGTGCCGGTCAGCGAGTCTCGACAGTTCCAGCCCGGCGACCGACTTCCCACGATGGCGATCGGGTGACCGACCTGGTTACATGACCCCAGGTCAGTGCGCGTTGAGGCGACGAGTTAGCTAAATTGGCTGACATAACGCTCGAAGGCGGTACTCAGGCTGGACCAGCGACCTGCCGCGGTCGTCTGGGGCGCTGGCGACTGAGATTTCGTCATCGGGGCGCCGCAGGCCGAGTTGGAGGGCGAACCATTCGTCGACGGCGTAGGGATCATTGGGGAGCTCGTCCCACGGAGATCTGCGCCATGCTGAAGACCGCGTCCTCGAGGTGAATTCCGAGGGGGCTCCTGCGCGCCTGCGACGGTGACGAGGTCGCCTGTCACCGCGCAGAAGACGGCGATGCGCTGAACGGCGTCTCTCCTGCTGCCGCGATGGCCAAAACAGACGAAGCACGGAGGTGAACCCCGCGTCACCCACGGTCCCAGAGGCCTGCTGGGAACACCTCGCTTGGTCGAGCGGCCGGGTCGGCCGCCTGGCGTTATATCGGGGTTGGGGTTTGCACTTCTCGTCGGACGAGCCGGCGACCTTGTCCTACGGGTTCGGGTGGGTATCGGTAAGGTGGTTAGCCTAATAGTAGTGTTAATATTTGAACAGCCGCAATTGTTTGGGATTTGCCCACGTCCTGCCCACAATCGATGGTAATTCGGGCTGAATCAGGGTGATCCACGTGTCAACGGTGACGGGTCAACGATCACCATAGCCGCAGGTCAGAGTCAATTTCAGGCTTTTTTAGTCGCATTCTTTTGGAATTTGCAAGGCGGGGGTTGAGAGTTCGATTCTCTTCGTCTCCACTAGTATTTCTGCTGATCAGCGGTGATGTAGTTGATCTCGGACGGGCCCGATAGGGCGGTCTGCCCACATTTTGCGGTTACCCGTCGTGTTTGATGCTGGTCAAACGGGCGGAATCGAGTTTGCCGGCGACCGTGTCGAGGTCGTCTTCGAACAGATCCACGTAGGCGTCAAGGGTAAGAGCTGAGCTCTTGTGTCCGAGCATGTGCTGGACCGCCTTGACGTTCGCCCCGCGCGTTACCGACGCGTGGCACAGTGCCCTTTGGGGAGCGGAACACCGGGCCCTTTGGGGAGCGGGACACCAGCTCCTCCGCTGGTCGGCCGTCGAGCACCCCGGCCAGTCGGTCGAAATTTGGACACCGGGATCGGCACCGAGCGCTTGGTGTGGCCTTTCGGGTTCTTCCAGACTAGGCCGCCCTTCGTGTCGACCACAGTGCGGTGGATCGAGGCGCGTCGCCGGACCAGGTCGATCGACCCGACCTCAGCGCGGTGATCTCATCCCAGCGGATGCCCGTGTACTCAGTGGACCTTGTCGACGGTTGCCACTGGCAGGCCTTTGCGGCGTCAGGTCGGTGCATTGGTGCTGGATGTCGATATGCCGGACGTCGGCGAGGGCGACTTTGCCCATTTCGGGGTGATGTGCTCGTTGATGCTTCCCTCGTGGCGGACCTGGCTCGAGCGGGCCAGGTCGCCGCGGCCGGCGAGCCAGTCCACCACCCACGGACCGGTCAGCAGTTTGTCGTGTGACGGTTGGACACAGAGCCCTCGGCAGCTTGGCCACCTCGACCGATGCCGCGAAGTCGGCCGCTTCATGCTTGGTCTGGAAGTCGCGCTTGTCGGTCTGCGGGCGCTCCGGGGTCCACCCGGGTCCGCGGCCTCTACGAACAACCGGATCTCGACCTCGCTGGCGAAAGCCGGGCCAGTCACGATCTGCGATTGTGGTCCGATGTCCCAACTGAATACCACCCGGTCCGGCGGGTCATAGGCCAGGATCCTCGCCCACCGGCACTCGTTGCCGTCGACGGCTCGATCAACGAAGTTGCCCCCGACTCGCGGTTCGAACACCGTCTCGGTGATCGGGGCTGCGAGCAGATTGTGTTCTGGCGGTTTGAAGTCTCCGAACCGACCGGTGAACCCCTCGAAGGCCCGCTCGATAGAAGCAGCGACGACGATCTGCTTGCGGACCACACCAGCGTCAGCATTGGTCATATCGGTTCTCCTTGCTTGCTTGTCGTCGTCGGCGTCTCGGCGACGGTGTCGATGAACCCCGTCAGGGCGCGGTTCCAGAACGTGTCGAGCTGGTCCCGCAGCGCGGCCACCGCCATCGGTTTCAGTCGGTAGGACCCGGTGCCCGCTGGCTGGCCAACGGCCGGCTGTGGACAGGACCCGGGGTGTCCCAGCCGCCCCGGCCGCGGAGCCGCAAAAACCTGTTGTCCGAACACAGCGACCGCTGCTACTTTCCGGAGACCGTGCAAAAGAACGAGGAGGTGGTACCCGTGAACGCAGTATCGACATGGGTGCTCCCCTCCGCGGTCACGGTCGGGCGATAGGTCGTCCGGGAGCGCCGTCCAAGAGCCCTCCCGAAAGGCACGACCATGCGATTCACTTCCGAACAGCGCCTCGACGATGGCGTCCTCGAACGCGAATTCACCCTCGGTGAGATCCCCGGCATGCTATGGACGCCCGGATCCACCTCCACGCCGGCCCCGCTGATCCTGCTCGGCCACCCCGGCGGACTGCACAAGATGTACCCCCGACTGGTGGCCCGGGCCCAGCAGTCCGCGGCGCAGGGCTACGCCGCGGCCACCGTCGAGCTCCCCTGGAGCGGTGACCGGGCCGGTTCGGCCGCCGCCGAGGAGACCCGTACCGACCTACGCCGGGCGCTGGCGGCCGGTGAACCGGTCGATGACGGGATCGTCGACCGGCTCGTCCTGCCGCTGGTCGAAACGGCGGTCCCGGAATGGCGGGCGGCCCTGGACGCCCTGCTTTCGCTGCCCGAGATCGGCGGCCCGGTCGGGTACGCGGGAGGGGTGATCGCCATCGGCATCCGCCTGGCGGTGATCGAACCGCGTATTTCTGCCGCCATTCTGTTCGCGGGGAGTTACGTGCCCCGCACCCTGTTCGAGGAGGCCCGGCAGGTCACCATTCCGCTGCAGGTCCTGCTGCAGTGGGACGACGCGGGCAACGATCGGCAGATGGCCCTGGACCTGTTCGACGCCCTCGGCAGCAAGGAGAAGACACTGCACGCCAATATGGGCGGGCACACCGGCGTCCCGGCGTTCGAAGGGGACGCCGGGAACCGGTTCTTCGCCCGGCACCTGCAGTGAGACCAACCGGTCAAGCCGGCAGCACGGTAGGTGTTGTCGGCCAAAGCCGCTCATCGAGGACGGCGCCGCGGCAAGTGGTGAGACTGTCTAGCCCGGTCCAAAGACTCTAAACATATCTAAAATATCTAATCGACTCTAAAAGGTGCGATGCTATCCTCAGCCCATGCCGAACCCGTTCCATGCCAGCTTCGGGGTCAGCCCGCCGCTGTTGGTCGGCCGCGAGTCCGTGCTGGAGGACTTTGTCGAAGCGCTCGAGGACGGGCCCGGCTCATCCGGCCGCGCATCGCTCTACACCGGCGCCCGAGGCGCGGGCAAGACAGTCATGCTGAACGCGGTCGAGGACCGCGCGCGCCAACTCGGGTGGCTAGTGGTCAGCGAGACCGCCACCCCTGGCTTCATCAACCGAATGACCCAGCAGCACCTGCCGAAGCTCCTGCGTGAGTTCGACCCAAAGGCCGTGCAGCGGCGCATGAAAGGGATGACAGCGCCGCTGAACATCGGCCGGGTCGACTGGGACACCGTGGAAAAGCACGTGGTGCAGGTCGGGTTGCGCAACCAGCTCGAGGTGCTCACAGACCTGCTCGCCGAGCACGGCACGGGCGTGCTCATCACCCTCGACGAGATCCACCAGAACCAGCTGGCCGACCTACGCGAAATCGCCACCACCGTGCAGCACGCATTCCGCGAGGGGCGAGAGCTCGCCTTCGCCGGTGCGGGTTTGGCCGCCAGCGTCGCCGACGTGGTCAACGACGACGTGCTCACCTTTCTGCGACGGGCAGAACGGCACTCACTCGGGTCCGTGGCCCGCGCCGAAGTCGAACGCGGCTTCCGTGAGCCCATCGAGGCCGCCGGCCGCCACATCGGCGACGCCGCCCTGCGGGTCATGGTCGACGGTACGAACGGCTATCCCTTCCTGCTGCAGCTGGTCGGCGCACAGACCTGGCGACTGCACCCGAGCGAGGACGAAATCACCACGGCCGACGCGGCCGAGGGCGTGGCCAGGGCACGGCTTCGACTAGGGTCGCTGATCCACGAACCGGCGCTGAGCGCCACCTCCGGCATCGACAAGACGTTCCTACTGGCCATGGCCCACGACGACGGCCCCTCCAAGATGGCCGACATCCAGCGCAGGCTCAACGTCGACGTCAACTACGCCAGCCAGTACCGGCTCCGTCTGATAGCGGCCGAACTCATCTACTCAACGCGGCGCGGATACGTCGACTTCGCGTTGCCCTACCTGCGCGACTACCTTCGCAACCAGGCGACTGCGGACCTCTGAGGATCAACGTGGGACCCAGCGATCAACCATCTCGACCGTTCGGCCCGACACCTGTTGATGTCTAGTACCTCTGATCTGCGACGATCTCGGCTACGGCGGCCACGGACTCGTCGTCGGTCACGTCAAGCTGGACGAACCGGCCGCCGAGCACTTCTGCCGCCTGCTGACCGCGTTCCTCATCGCGCGCGGCCAGCCAGACGAGGTCATGCCTGATCCGCACGGTCGGCCGCTGAAGGATCCGATGCCGCGGAGAAGCTTGATTTCCTGCGGGTCACCGCCGGCACATCAACGGCCCCAGGTCGCAGATTGACTGCCATCACCCCAAGTCCCGGCGGCCCAGGTCAGAGCACATCGGATCGCGATGGCGACCCCCCTGGTCGGGTTGGTCCGCAGCACTGTGCCGTGGCGATGCGGGCTGATGTCCGCCGACCCCGCCCAGGCACGCAGGACGCCGCTGCCCCCTTGGCGGGAGGGCAGCGGCGTCCGGTCACCTGCGTCTGGCCGTCCTCGGCTCAGGCGAAATTGGCACCGGCATTGCACACGTTGTGGTTCTGAGAGCTGGTCGGTGAGTAGGCCCATTGGTCATATTGATTGGTCACGGCCGTGCCCGCGCTGTTGTACCAACGCAGCTGGAGAAGCACAAAGGTATCCAGGGAGGTGAATTCCGCACCGGTGTAACCACTCTCGCCGTTGGCGTCCTGTACCGAGGTCCACCCGGCAGTCTTGTACAGAACCGAGGTCCAGCTGGTGCTCCAGCGCCCGGCGATCACGTCCGTGTAGAACATGCCCGTGCGGTAGACCTGACTGGTCGGGTGCATGAAGGAGACCTTCAAAAACACCCGAACGGGAGTTGTCGACGTGCCGGTGACGTTCGGCAGCCCGGTACTGCTGATCTTGTAGTAGTACGGACTGTTCAACGCGGCGTGCTGGATGTACCACCCGCAGTTGGCAGCGGTGGCCTGCGGTACGACGGCCGCCGAGGCCGATGCGGTGCCGAGACCCATCATGGCGACGATGATCGCCACCGTGGTGAGCAGTGCTTTCACGGCCCGCTTCAACTGGGAGGTCCTGGCCTGGAATCCGTTTGCGCTCATGACGTTTGCCTTTCGTGGGGTGACTCAGGCTGAGTCGATACGCAGATCTTGTTGGACGCCACTGAAGCAGCGCTTAAGCGCCGCTGAACGGCGCGTCTGCGGGCGGGCCGTCCCTCAAAAAAGGGGGGAGCAAACACCGACCCGGCCGCCGTCGCCTTTGGGCAACTTGGCGCCGGCCACGGTCGTGGGCGCAATGCTTTACCGCACCTTAGGCTCGGCTTGTGCCGGAGAATGGAAGCGTCCACGATCTGCACATCTCACTGCTCGGCCCCGTTCAGGCGCGCGTCGGTGGCCATCAGATCAACGTGCCCAGTCGGTTGCAGCGCGCCGTTCTGGCCTACCTGGCCTTGAGTGCGGGTCGGGTGGTTTCCTCCGCGCGACTGATCGACGCGCTGTGGGGCGAGAAGGCGCCTGCGACCGTGGTCGGGACCCTGCAGGTCCATGTGTCGCGACTGCGCAGAATTCTGGGCCCGGCAGCCCATTTGCTGGTCACCCAGCCACCTGGATATGTCCTCCTGATCCCGGAGGAGAACGTGGACCTGCTGGCGTTCGAGACATCTGTCCGCGCGGGAACCTCGGGTACCGAGGGCCTGATGCCCGTCGACATATCAGATGCAGACGGCGACGTGCTGGCGGATCTGGTTGACGTGCCGTTCGTTCCCGACGTCGTGGCCAGGATCCGGGAGCTTCGGTGGGCGATGATGGAGGATCAGGTCGAGAGGGCCCTCACCGCCGGTCGGCACGTCGAGGTGATAGCCGATGTCGAGCGGATGCTCGCCGCGCAGCCTTACCGAGAGGGTCTGTGGCGCGTACTGATGGTCGCGCTATATCGAAGCGACCGGCAGGCGGATGCGCTGGATGCCTATCGTCGGGCGGCAAGGATTCTCAGCGACGACCTCGGCCTGGACCCGGGGTCTGCCCTGAAGGTGACCCATCAAGCCGTGCTGGTGCGCGATTCCACGCTCTATCGCGCTCGCGAGCCAGTTGTCGGTCCGGCCCTGGCCCTTGCCGAGGCCCCTCGGCCGCCGGCAAGGGAGGCCCCAGCGAAGGTGTGGGCGGAGGGTCATCGGCACGTGGTCGTTCTGCAGACGGAGGTGGTCGACCCGACTCCGTTGTGGCAGCGCCATGCCGCCGTGATGCCGGCAGTGCTGGCTCGGTACCACGATCTGGTAGAGGAGTCGGTCCGCGCCAAAGGAGGATTGTTACCCGCGGATCAGGGCGGGAGCACGTCGCGGCTCGGTGTTTTCGAGGGCTTTGATGCCATCACCGATGCGGCCAGGGCAGCGCTGACCATACTGGCTGCGGTAGCCGCTGAGCCGTGGCCACAGGCTCTGCAGATCGGGGTCAGGACGGGTATCGACCACGGTGACGTACTCATCCACCGGGGCAACGTCTTCGGGGTCGTGGTGTCCCGCGGCTCGCAGGTCCGCGCGCTGGCAAACCCCGGGCAGATAGTGGTGCATGCCGAACAGCCCCACCGCAGCACCGACGTTCAATGGACGGAACTGGGACTGCATCTGCTGCCGGACATGCCTGGCCGGATCCCCTTGTTGCAGGCCGACGGACCCGGGGATGCCCAGATGTTCCCGCCGTTGCGGTCGGCCGGGTACGCGGTTGCGCCCGCGGTCCCCGACGGGTTCGTCGGTCGCACAGAGGAAGTGCGAGCATGCGCGGCGGCAGTCGGGGTGCGTTCGCTGGTGACGGTGACCGCACCCGGCGGGACGGGCAAGACAAGCGTGGCAATCGCGGTCGCCCACGATTTCAATCCAAGGTTCCCCGGTGGTGCCGTCTTCGTGGACCTGGCGGCCGTGCTGGACGCCGCGCACGTCGGGACCGCCGTGGCGTTGGCGTTCGGCCTGACCGAAGTGGGCAGCAAGCCGTGGGCCGCGGTCGCCGGTCTCACTGCCGGTCGGTCGACCCTGGTAGTGCTGGACAACTGCGAGCAGGTCGCCGGCCTGGCGGAATTGCTGTCCGGTCAGCTGACAGCGGCACCCGAGATCGGCTGGCTGGCGACAAGTCGCGTTCCCATCGGGCTGCCCCGCGAGCAGGTGATTGCCCTCGGGCCCCTGCAGGTGCCGCTTGCCGACACCGCAGACGAGGCAGCGCTGATCAGTTCACCGGCCGGGGCACTGCTACTGTCCCGGGCCCGGCAGGCCAGCCCCGGTCTGGCCGTCGACGCACCCGCCATCAGGACCCTGGCAGCGATTGCCCGTCGTCTCGACGGGCATCCACTCGCAATCGAACTCGCCGCCGCCCGACTGCGATTCCAGTCCGGAACCGCAGTCTTGCGAGGCCTGCAGGCGACTCTCGCGGACCTGCGCGACGTGAGTGGTCGGGGTGATCCGCGGCGTCAGGAATTGGGCGCGGTGCTCTCCTGGAGCATCGACCGTCTCGACGACAGTGCCGCAGGGCTACTCGATGGGCTGGCCGTCTTTCAGACGTCGACCACCGTTGCCGCCATGGCGGATGTGGCTGGGCTGGATGAACCCAGTTCCTTCGCGTCGCTGTCCCGGTTGCTGGACGCCGGCCTTGCCCGCGCGGTGCCATTTGATATCGAACCGCGGTTCGACGTGCTCACGCCCGTCCGAGAACACGTCCGCCGCGGATGGACCACTGGCCGACGTGATGAATTGCGCAACCGGCACGCCCACTACCACGCCGGCTGGGCAGCCCGCGGATCGGTCGACCTGCACAACACGGAGCAGGATTCGATCTGGGTTTCGGACAGCCTGGCGGCTCGTCCCGACGCGCTGGCTGCCTTGGATCACCTGCGGAACAACAACACCGCCGCGGCGGTGCGGATGGCCTGCCACCTGATGGTGTTGTGGGAAGAGCACGACGACGAGGAACGAGGCATTGAGCTGCTGTCGGAGCTGTCGGCCGCCGCGACCGAGGATGACGAACCGTACCGCTCCCTGGCGCGACTGCTGGCCGTTCACCTGTCCGGCTCACGTGCGGATGAGCTTGAAGTGGCGGCGGCCTGCGCGGACGTCGTTGCACTGGGCTCGCCTCAGATGCAGGCCAAGGCCCTGCTCGAACGAGCCTTCAGCGAACTCGTGCACGACCGGGTGGCAGCTGGTTTGGCTGACCTACAGGCAGCCCATAGCCTGGCACAGACCGCAGCAGCCATCGAAGCAACCGGCAGCAAGCCCCTGACTGGCCTCACCCGGGCGGCAACCACCCTGTTCAGCGCCGGATCGGTGCTCGCGCGGTATGCCCGCTGGCGGACACCCGCGGAGTTCCTGCGCATCAATGAGGAAGGCCTACGGGATTGCGGGGGTCCGGGCAACTTCGCCTTCGTCACCCTGGTCTGCGAGGTGTTTCGAGCCCAGGCGGAAACCGGTCGGCTGGACGCGGCACACCGCACCGCACAAATCGCCGAGACCGTCACCATGACGGTCGGTGCCCGCGGGTTCCACGTCATCCTTCTTCCGGCCGCGATGCTCGCGACCCGCGAGCGCCGGGATGCCGATGCGCTGGCCCTGGTCGCCCGCTATCGGGCTACGCAGTCGCTCGTCCATGCCGACGTCCTGGAGGCAGCGGCCCTCGGGGCGGACGTGATGATCGCCGCTGGCCAGCCGGAGCGAGCCCTGCGTGAACTGGACTGCGTGGCGGGCTATCCGACCAACAGCTACCGCAGCATCGCCTCGGCCCGGCGGGCCAGGGCCCTCGTCGAATTGGGCGACTTGACCCAGGCTGAAGCTGTGCTCGATGAAACGGCGGGCGAACTCGCATCCGGCGAAGCGTCACCCGGTGCGCTCACCTACTGGGTGACCCGCGCCCTGCTCGCCCACGGTGACCGACGAACGGAATGCCTCGCTGAGTACGACCTGCTGGTCAGCTCGACCGGGGTCAACCCGTGGCCGCGAGATGCGGCCGACCGCGCGCGGCTGGCTTGACCGTGGACAGGCCCTGCCGGGGTCGGCGGCCAGACTGCGGCATACAGCGATCGTGGGCCCGTAGGTGGCCTTGAAGTACTCCTGGGTAGTCGCCCAGCGCGCACATGGCCCGGTGTTTTCGGTCATGTCTGCTTCCTCGTGGTGTGTTGACCGAGGAACCCAGCCTGGGACGGGGCGGTTGCATGCCGATCGCAGCCGGAATGCATGGGCCGTCAGCGAACCGCGGATGTCCACCGGTTCAGGGTGTTTCTGGCCAGCGCCACGGCCTCACCGAGGCCAAGTGTCGGACCCGGCGGGGCCGCGCCAACTCCACCGTCGCGAAGCGGTGACGGCCTGCCCGCGGCCAGGAGGCTGCGGTGCAGGACCGCGGCCTCCGGCGCGGCGCCGACCCGGGCGAGCAGCCGGACCACGTAACGCAGGTTGAGCCACTGCTGGGTCCGGTCGCCGGTGCGGTCCCAGTGGTCGAGAACGTCCATCAGGGCATGGGCCGCCAGCACCGGATCGCCGTGAACCGCCCGGGTGGCCGCTGCCTCCATCATCGCGATCCCGTGCCACCAGAAGTTCTGCACCTGCGCCGCCAGGGTGGCGGCGTCGTCGAGCAGAGTCAGTGCTGCCGCCGGGTCGGCCTTCTTGCGCACCAGGCCGAGGGCATACCGGGCCATCGAGCGCGCTGTCGGGTTGCCGGTGCCATCCGCGACCTGCACCGATTCCAGTGCGGCCGAGACGCCGGATTGGGGTTCCCGGCGAGCGGCATAGCAGACGGCGACGTAGTACAGCGTCCAGACCAACCGAATCGGGTCGCCGCGCCGGCGCGCGACGAGCACCTCGGCCGCCCAGTGCCGCAGCGCGAAGTCGATATCCCCCTCGTACAGCGCAACGTCAGCGATCACGTCAGCCGGATAGGCAATCCGGCCGGTGCCGCTGGGCGGCACCCGACCGCCGGCCCGAGCGGCCAAGGTGCGGGCGCCGGCGAAGTCCCCGCGGTTCCACGCCCCGCGGGCGGCGACGCCGACGGCCACCACGAACAGCGGATGATCGACCGGCGCGATCTTCAGAACCTGCTCCGCCCAGGCCGCCGATTCGTACCCGACCCGCAGATGCAGCACCTCGGCCAGCGAGGTGACCAGCCGCAGCGCCAACTCCGGATCGTTGTCCGCGAACAGCTGCTCGAACGCCACCCGCAGGTTGTCGCGGTCGGGCAGCGTGCGTTCCACCCAGGCGCGTTCGTCGCATCCCTGGACGCCGCTGGCCGCCTGCTCGGCAAGGCCGGTGAAATATGCGGCATGCCGATGAGCCAGGGCCGGACCCTCACCACGCTCCCGCAGGCGCTGTCGACCGTAGGCACGCAGCGTTTCCAGCAGCCGATAGCGGGTTGCCGCCGCGCCGACCATGGCAGCCACCATCGACTTGTCGACCAACCCGGTCAACAGGTCCAGCACAGCGCCGTCGTCGGTGTCCGGCTCGGCACACACCGCATGAACCGCCGCCAGGTCGGCGCCGCCCGCGAACACCGACATCCGCGCGAACAGGGTCTGCTCCGGGTCGGTCAGCAGCCGATAGGACCAATCGATGGCTGCGGTGAGACTCTGATGCCTCGGTTGGACGGTGCGCGGCCCCCTGGTCAGCAGCTGGCTGTCGTCCAGCCGCTGCGCAACTTCGGCCGCGGTCATCACCCTCATCCGGGCAGCAGCCAACTCGATGGCCAGCGGCAGACCGTCCAGCCGCAGGCAGATCTCCGCGACGGCACCGTCAGGCTCCCGTCGCGGGTCGAAGCCGGGCCGGCTGCTGCGCGCTCGATGCACGAACAGTGCCGCGGCATCGTGGACCGACAGAGGCGGAACCGGCCACACCTGTTCCCCGTCGACACCCAGAGCCTCGCGGCTCGTCGCCAGCACAACGACTCCATGGCAATGCGCCACGACGTCAGCCACCAGCCGAGCCGCGGCCGGCAGCACGTGCTCGCAGTTGTCCAGGATCAGCAACATCGACCGCGCCCGCAGATACTCGATGACCGTCTGCTCCATCGACAGGCCCTCTCGTTGCTGCACCCTGAGCGCGGCCGCGACGACCTGGCTGACCGGGCCGGTTTCGGCCAGCGGAGCCAGTTCGCAGAGCCACACCCCGTCGGGGAAGCCCGCTCGGTTCCGGGCGGCGACCTCCACGGCCAGGCGGGACTTGCCGACCCCACCCACGCCGATCAGCGTGACCAGTGGTGCCGAGCGGACCGCAGCGGCCAGTCGAGTCAGTTCGATGTCCCTGCCTACGAAGCTGGTCGGTCGCCGGGGAAGATTGCCGTCGGCGGCGACCCGGGACGGGCCGAGCGCCGTGTCGTGGTCCAGCACCTGACGGTGCAGCTCCTGGGCCTGCGGTGACGGCTCGACCCCGAGGTCGTCCACCAATCGAGCGCGCAGTTGCCGGTAGGCAGCCAGCGCCTCCGTCTGCCGCCCGGTGCGGTACAGCGCACGCATCAGCTGGACGGTCAGCCGCTCCCGCACCGGGAACCGTCGGACGAGCCCGTCGAGCTCGGCGACCACCTCGCTGTCCCGATCCAGCTGCAACAGCGCGTCGATCCGTTCCTCAATGGCGACCAGCCGCAGGTCATCGAGCCGCGCGATCTCGGTGACCGCGAACTCGAGGTCCGCGAAGCCCGCCAGAGCGTCTCCCCGCCACAGAGCGAGCGCCGCGTCGAGAACCTCGACCACCCGGTCGTGTTCGCCGGCGGCGGCGTGGGTGCGGGCGACGCCCATCTGTCGGACGAACTGCGCGGCGTCCAGCTCGTCGTCGGCCACCTCGAGCACATACCCTGGCGCCCGGTAGATCAGGCGGGGCGGCAGACCGAGCGCGGCTCGCAACCGGGAAACATAGGCCCGCAGGGCATTTAACGCCTCGGTGGGCGGTTCGTCGCCCCACAGCACCTGGATCAGCCGGTCGGTGGAGACAACGGTCCGCGGGGCCACGAGCAGCGCAGCCAGCAGGGCACGCGGCTTGGGACCGCCGAGGGCGACCGGCGCATCGTCGGCGGTGACCTCTAGCGGACCCAGGATCCGGAACTGCACGGTTGACCCTCACTCAGCAGGCAATGCAATCCGATTGCAAGCCGTCCCAGCCACCGTAGTCCGACCGAGCTTCATGTCGACCGAATCGAGGGACCGCAGATGGCAGTGGTCAGCGAGCGTCGCGAGCTGTGCGGCATCGCCTACGGGTTCATCGCCTCGAAGGCCCTGTTCGCCGCGTTGGGCATCAATCTGTTCACGCACCTGGCGGATGGACCGCGCACCGCCGCCGAATTGGCCGACGACACCGGAATTGCGCCGCATCGGCTGCACACGCTTGCATGCGTTGTCGGCTGTGGGTCTGCTCGTCACCCAGGGTTCGAGCTACGCGAACGCCCCCGCCTGCCAGCGGTACCTGGTGGGTGGCGCGCAAGGCGACTTCGGCGACTACTTCCGCCTGCAGGTGTCGCAGCAGATCTACCCGGCGCTGCGCTATCTCGACGCGGGGTTGGCCGGTACTGCTGCGGCTTTCGACACGTTCGCCGACCTGTTGTCCCGACCCGACGAAGCCCGCCTGTTCACCACAGCCCAGCACGCCGGATCGCGGTCAGCGGCGCGCGCCCTCGCCGCCCAGGTCCCGCTGCGTGACTTCCGCACGTTGCTGGACGTCGGAGGCGGCAGCGGCGCCTTTTCCATCGCCTTCTGCACCAGCAACCCGGATCTCACGGCCACCATCCTGGACTTCCCGGCTGTCATCGACGCCGCCCGGACCTTCCGCGATGCCGCCGACCTCGGCGCGCGCCTTCACCTGCTCCCGGGCGACGCCGTTCACACCCCCTGGCCGGCCACCCAGGACGTCATCCTGTTGTCCTACCTGCTCAGTGCGCTGGGTGACGCGGAGATCGACGTCGTGCTGGACAAAGCGCACAACGGTCTGGCGCCCGGCGGTCTGTTGATCGTCCACGACTTCATGCTCGACGATGCCATCCCTGGCCCCATGTTCGCGGCGCTCTGGTTCCTGCAATACCTCGCCTTCCGCAACGACGCGGTCTCCTTCACCGCCGGTGCGCTCGCTGCCCGGCTGCGCCACCATGGATTCCTGCCCGCGCCGAGCCAGGAACTGATCCCCCAGACCACCAGAACCATGCTGTGCAGAAGGGCATCGAGATGAGCCTCGCCGTCGGTCTCACGCCGCTGGAAACCCGCCGCGACGTCGTGCTGCACGTGGCAGACCGCGCCGAATCACTTGGCTACGACGCGTTCTTCGTGGCCGAGGGCTGGGGGCACGACGCCTCGGTGCTGCTGGCCGAGGTCGCCACCCGGACCAGTCGAATCCGGATCGGCACCGGCGTGCTGAACATCTGGGGGCGCAGCCCCGCGCAGATCGCCATGCTCGCAACCAGCCTGCACGAGGTCTCCGGCGGCCGGTTCATCCTCGGCATGGGGGCGGGCAGCCCGGCGCTGGCCGAAGGACTGCACGACACGGTGTTCCGCGCACCGGTTGCGCGCCTGGAGTCGGTCACCCGGCAGGTGCGTGCCCTGCTGGACGGCGGAAGGGTGACGCCGGTCAACGGCAGCCGCGGCCTACGACTCGCCCTGGGCCCGTCGCCCATCCCGATCATGCTGGCCGCCCTCGGCCCATCCGCGATCAGGGCCGCCGGCACCCTCGCTGACAGCTGGGGTCCCTTCCTGCTGCCCGTCTCCGCCCTCCCGGACGGAATCCGACTCCTCCGGGCCGCCGCCACCGGCCGGGCGCTGCCGACGGTGTGCCCGGTCATCCCGGCGGCAGTCTCACCCGACCCGGAGCGGGCCAGGGCACTGGCCGCCTGGTGGATCAATTTCTACCTGACCCAGATGGGGCCGCTGTATGCGACCCGGCTCCGCCAACTCGGCTTCGTCACCGCGGTGGACGAGGTCGTCGCCGGGACGGGCCACATCCCGGACCTGCTGCGGGAGGAGCTGACCCTGTGCGGTGACGCCGCGGCCGCCCGGACCGGAATCGACCGCTGGTACGCCGCCGGCGGCCAGATGCCCACCCTGACGTTGCCGCCGAACCGCAGCATCGAGGAGCTCGATTACATGCTGGAGGCCTTGGCGCCGGTCGCCGCTGGGTCGTCAACGCGGTAGTGCACAGTCAGGCTCGGTTGATCGTGTCGATTTCGACAGGTGCCGTTCGTTCAGAGGTGACGGGTCGCAGCGGGCGGCCCGCCACACCGAAAGGGCCCCGAAATGCGATCAGTCGATGCAACCATGAATCTGACTCTCGACGGCGTCGTCCAAGGCCTGGGGCGGCCGGATGAAGATACTCGCGGAGGCTTCCTCCACGGCGGTTGGGGCCGGCGTTTTCAGGACGAGGTGATGGGCCGGGAAATGAGCAAGGGCATGAGCCGCCCG
Organism: Mycobacteriales bacterium; assembly: GCA_038229825.1. Classification (GTDB taxonomy): domain Bacteria; phylum Actinomycetota; class Actinomycetes; order Mycobacteriales; family Nakamurellaceae; genus Nakamurella. The sequence goes on along the minus strand of JBBROB010000002.1, from coordinate 402,316 downwards.
GGCGACATGCTGTTCGGCCGCCGCACCTGGGAGGACTTCACCGATGCCTGGAGCCGTTCGACCGACGGCAACCCGTTCACGACCCACATGAACGCCGCCACCAAATACGTTGCGTCCCGCACCCTGCGGGACGCCGGTGCGTGGCCTAATTCGGTGCTGTTGCGCGGTGATGCCGTCGACATGGTGACCGAACTCAGGGCGACGCCCGGCAACGATCTGGCGATCATCGGCAGCGCCTCCCTGGTCCGCACCCTGCAGGCGGCCGGGCTCATCGACCACTACACGCTGCTGATTCATCCCTTGATCCTGGGCAGCGGCATGCGGCTGTTCGGTGGCGCCCCCTCGCCGGCCGAGTTCGAACTCACCAGTAGCGTCGTCACCACCAAAGGCGTGATCATCGCCCAGTACACCCGCCGATAAAGGGAAGAACGATGCCGCTCTATCTGCTCTCGATCTATCAGCCGGACGGTGACCCGCCCGATGCACAGACGTTGGCCAGGATCGGCGCCGAACTGCACCGGCTCAACGACGATCTCCGTCAAAGCGGCTCGTGGGTTTTCACCGGAGGTTTGCACGCAGCGACCAGCGCCACTGTCGTTCGGGCGAACGGAATGATCACCGACGGCCCCTACGTCGAGGGCAAGGAGCACATCGGCGGCATCTGGTTGATCAACGCGCCGGACCTCGACGCGGCCCTGATGTGGGGGCGAAAGGCGGCGGCCGCGACGACCCTGCCGATCGAGATCCGCCCGTTCCAGGACGCGGCACCCTACTGATGCGATGACTCCGGAGCAGATCGCGGCCGTCTTCCGCGCCGAGTACGGCCGGGCCGTCGCCGTCCTGACCCGCACGCTCGGCGATATCGACCTGGCTGAAGACGCAGTCGCCGAGGCGTTCGCAACCGCACTGCAGCGCTGGCCCTACGAGGGCATGCCACCCACCCCTGCCGGCTGGATCATCACCACCGCCCGGCACCGGGCCATCGACCAACTGCGGCGAGCGTCGGCCGCGGCCCAGAAACACATCGATGCCGATCTCGTGCACTTCGTGTCCGAGCCCGTCGAGGAGGGCGCCGTGCCCGACGACCAGCTGCGACTCGTGTTCACCTGCTGCCATCCGGCGCTGGCTCGGCCGGCCCAGGTGGCACTGACCTTGCGCCTGCTCGGCGGACTGTCGACGCCCGAGATCGCCCGCGCGTTCCTGGTTTCCGAGGCGACCATGGCACAGCGGATCGTGCGGGCGAAGGCCAAGATCCGCGACGCCCGCATCCCTTACAGGGTGCCGCACGACACTGACCTGCCGGAGCGTCTCGATGCTGTACTGGCCGTACTCTTCCTGATCTTCAACGAGGGTTACGTCGCGACGTCGGGCCCCGAACTCGCCCGCGCCGGCCTGTGCGCGGAAGCGATCCGGCTTGCCCGCCTACTGGTGGAATTGATGCCCGACGAGGCGGAGGCCGCTGGACTGCTCGCGCTGATGCTGTTGACCGAAGCCCGGCGAACGGCCCGTACCGACGGCGCCGGAGAGCTCGTACGGCTCGCCGACCAGGATCGTTCGCTGTGGAACGCGGATTTCGTCACGGAGGGCCGCGCGATCGTCAGGGCCTGCCTGCGGTTCAACCGTCCGGGCCGCTACCAGCTCCTCGCCGCGATCAATGCCGTTCACACCGATCCGGTGACCGACTGGACGCAGGTACTTGCGCTCTACGACCAACTGATCCGACTCGACCCCGGCCCGGTGGTCGCCCTCAACCGGGCAGTCGCAGTCGCCGAGGTCGACGGCCCTGGTGCTGCGCTACCCCTCATCGACGCGCTGCAGCTCGACGACTACCACCTGCTGCACGCCATCCGGGGGGACCTGCTCGCCCGACTCGGCAGTTCGGACGAGGCGTGTCGGGCCTTCGACACCGCGGCCCGCCTCACCAAGAACCAGTCGGAACGCGCCCACCTGATGACCCTGCGCGCAGCTCAGAGCCCGATCCCCCGATGACACTCCAGGTCACGACGTCTTCGGTGACCACCTATTCGCGGCGGCGTCGGAGGATCCTGCTCAGCGGATCGAACTTCCGGTCGACCACCCGTTCCTTGAGGGGGATGATCGCGTTGTCGGTGATCTTGATGTGTTCCGGGCACACTTCGGTGCAGCATTTGGTGATATTGCAGAGCCCGAGTCCGTGCTCCTGCTGGGCAGACACCTGACGGTCGGCAGAATCCAACGGGTGCATATCGAGCTCAGCCAGCCGGATGAAGAACCTGGGGCCGGCGTATGCCTGCTTGTTGTCCTCGTGATCGCGGATCACGTGGCAGACATCCTGACACAGGAAGCATTCGATGCATTTCCGGAATTCCTGGCTGCGCTCCACGTCGATTTGCGCCATCCGGTAGGCACCGGGCTCCAGTGCCGGCGGCGAGAATGATGGTATCGATCGGGCTTTCACATAGTTGTAGGAGACGTCGGTCACCAGATCACGGATCACCGGGAAGGTCCGCATCGGGGTAACCGTCACGGTTTCGTCGGACGAGTAGATGGACATCCTCGTCATGCACATCAATCTGGGCCGGCCATTGATCTCCGCCGAACAGGACCCACACTTTCCGGCTTTGCAGTTCCAGCGGACGGCAAGATCTCCGGCCTGGGTGGCTTGGATTCGGTGAATGATGTCCAGCACCACCTCGCCTTCGTTCACCTCCACCTGGTAGTCGACCAGTCCGCCGCCCTCTGCGTCACCGCGCCACACCCGAAAGTTGCCCTGGTAGGCCATTGTCATAGTCCTTTCGGGGCGGCAGCGCCATTGGCAGAGTCGGGAAGGCTCGTCAGTTCGGCCTGCGTGAAGTACTTCGCCAACTCGGCGGGCTCGAACAGCGCAAGCAAATCCGACCTCACCGGCGTCTGCTCGACGATGTCGATATGCACATCTGCACCGAGAAGTGAACAGACCAGCAGCTTCCGCCGCCACTCGGCCGCCATGGCCGGGTAGTCCTCGCGGGTATGGCCGCCGCGACTTTCGGTACGCATCAGCGCGGCGGCGGCCACGCAACGGCTGACCAGGAGCATGTTCTGTAGATCCAGTGCCAGGTGCCAGCCAGGGTTGAACTGGCGGTGACCTTCCACAGCCACCCTGCTGGCCCGGGCATCCAACTCGTCCAGTTTCGTCAGTGCCTGTTCGATTTCACCCCTTCGGCGAATGATGCCGACCAGATCATTCATCACCTGCTGCAGATCTGCGTGGACGGTGTAGGGATTTTCGGCATTGCCCGGGCCACCGTCGTGGAACGGAGCGACTGCGGCGGCGGCCGCGGCCTCCACATCGGCGTCAACGATCGCCGGGATCGCGGTGCCGAGGCCGTCGATGTACGCAGCTGCGCCGACGCCGGCCCGTCGCCCGAACACCAGCAGATCGGAGAGCGAGTTACCACCGAGGCGGTTCGACCCGTGCATACCGCCGGAACACTCGCCGGCCGCGAACAGACCGGGAACCGAGGAGGCGGCTGTGTCGGGGTCGACCTCGACGCCGCCCATCACGTAGTGGCAGGTGGGGCCGACTTCCATCGCCTCTGCTGTGATATCCACGTCCGCCAGCTCGGAGAACTGGTGGTACATGCTGGGTAGCTTCTTGCGAATTTCTTCGGCGGATCGCCTGGAGGCGATGTCCAAGAAGACTCCGCCGTGCGGGCTGCCGCGACCCGCCTTGACCTCCGAGTTGATGGCCCTGGCCACCTCATCACGGGGCAGCAGTTCCGGCGGTCGATGGTTGTGCTCCGGATCGGTGTACCAGCCGTCGGCTTCCGCCTCGGTAGTCGCATATTGGGTCTTGAAGACGTCGGGAATGTAGTCGAACATGAAGCGCTTGCCTTCGGAGTTCTTCAACACCCCGCCGTCACCGCGGACCGATTCGGTGACCAGAATGCCTTTGACACTCGGCGGCCAGACCATACCGGTGGGGTGAAATTGGACGAACTCCATGTTGATCAGCCGGGCACCGGCCCGTAGTGCCAAGGCATGCCCATCGCCGGTGTATTCCCAGGAGTTGCTGGTGACCTTGAACGACTTCCCGATGCCGCCGGTGGCGAGCACGACAGCCGGCGCCTGAAAAACAGCAAACCGCCCGGTCTCCCGGAAATACGCGAAGGCACCGGAAATTGCCCCGCCGGACTGAAACAACTCGGTCACCGTGCATTCGGCGAAAACCTTCACCCTGGCTTCGAAATCGCCGAGCTCGCGTTCGTCGTCCTGTTGGAGCGACACGATCTTCTGTTGCAGGGTGCGGATGAGTTCCAGACCGGTCCGGTCGCCGACGTGGGCCAACCTGGGATATTCATGACCCCCGAAATTGCGTTGGCTGATCCGGCCGTCGGGTGTCCGGTCGAACAGGGCCCCGTAGGTCTCCAGTTCCCAGACGCGTTGGGGGGCCTCCTGCGCGTGCAATTCGGCCATCCGCGGATTATTGAGAAACTTGCCCCCCCGCATGGTGTCGCGGAAATGGACCTCCGAGTTGTCGTGAGAGTTGACATTCCCCATGGCGGCGGCAATTCCGCCCTCGGCCATCACCGTGTGCGCCTTGCCGAACAGCGATTTGCAGATGATGGCCACCCGCTTGCCTGCTTCACGGGCGGCGATGGCCGCCCGTAGACCGGCGCCGCCGGCACCGATCACGACGACGTCGTACTCATACCTCTGCGGTCCCGTCATCAGAAGAGCTTAAGGTCGGTGAGCGAACCGCTGGCGACCAGCCGGACATACAGATCGCTGAACGCCACCCAGCCGAGTGACAACCAGGCCAACAGCATGTGCCGCTCGTTCAACACGGACACTTTTGTCCACATCCAATACCGTACGGGATGCTTCGAGAAGTGCCGGAGGCGACCGCCGATCAGGTGCCGACAGGAATGGCAGGACATCGAGTAGAGCCACAGCAGCGCTGCATTGATCAGCAGCACGACGGTGCCCAGTCCGGCATGGAACCAGCGCCCGTCGTGATTCCGGAAGGAGATGACCGCATCCCAGGTGAGCAGAACGTTGAAAATCAGGCCGATGAAGAAGAAGTATCGGTGGATGTTCTGCAGAATCAGCGGGAAACGTGTCTCACCGCTGTACTTCTGATGCGGCTCTGGTACACCGCAGGCCGCCGGTGAACGCCAGAACGCCCGGTAGTACGCCTTTCGGTAGTAGTAGCACGTCAATCGGAATCCGAGCGGAAAAATAAGAATGATGACCGCAGGGGAGAGCGGCCACCAGGTGCCGAACACTCCCAGCGACGGCGCTCCCGTGGCAGTACATGAAACGGTCAGGCACGGTGAATAGAACGGCGAGATGTAGGGCTCGTAGAAATAGTCCCTGCCGATGAAGGCGGCCCACGTCGCGTAGATCACGAAGGCCAGCAAGCCGAGCATGGTAATGAGCGGTGACCGCCACCAGCGGTCGGTGCGGAGCGTCGGCACGCCCACCAGGGCGCGGCCGGCCGCACCCACCCCGGCCGCCGAACCACCGGCCACCATCACGCCCCCTGGAATCGGCAGAAAAGGATCAACTCGGTCGACGGGCTCACCAGTGGGTGTGCGGCCGGTTGAGCGGGGAGTGCGGTGCGTGAAACCCGCCGATGCCTTCGTCGTCGACACCCCGGAAGAGGGATTCGTCGTACGGGGTATCCGGGATGATCTCCAGCTGCGAAACGCGCGCCAGTAGCGGCAAGTGGGTGCAATCACTCATATCTATCCGGATGCGCTCGACGTCATTCACAAGCCGCCGGACAGCCGGCCCGTCACCAGCGTGGGCAGCGAGCTGTTGGACTGCGTGCGCCAGTTGCTCTACCGCGTGGTGTAACGCAGCGGTATCCACCAGATCGGGCATGAACGTCCCCTTCGGCTCGTGCTCCGTCGAGGCCGCTGCATCTGATGTCGCGACCACTACCCAGCCACCCTGTGACTCAGGCCACCCCAGTGTCACCCCGGGAGGACCCCCCGGCAAGGCCACACCCCGAACTGGCGTAGCCGCGGGCGACCTCGCGGACCCGATCGAACTTTCCGGACGCAGAACGTCCGCATCCCGCCCTATCTTCGACGCATGAACAGCACAGCACCGTCCCCCGGGTCAACCGGCGATGCGCGGGGTGCCGAGTTTGTCGGCGCCGATCTGACCGGCGCGCGATTCCTCAAGACCCAGCTGAAGGACGCACGGTTTCGAATGTGCGACCTGTCAGGAGTCCTCATCCGGGATGCCAGTCTGTCCAATGTCGCGATAGACGGGTGTGAGATGGACGGTCTGCTCATCAACGGCGTCGAGGTGGCGCCGCTGATCGAGGCAGAATTGACGCGACGCGACCCCGTGCGGGCCCTGCGGCGTGCGACGGACCCAGCCGGACTTCAGGCAGGCTGGGCTGCACTCGAACAGAGTTGGACGGCCCTCCACAACCGGGTGGCCGGACTACCCGCCGGCACCGTTGACATCTCGGTGGCGCAGGAGTGGTCGTTCGCGGAAACGTTGCGGCACATGGTGTTTGTCATCGATGCCTGGCTGGGGGCGATCCACGGCGACGGCAGGCCATTCCACCGCTGGGGAATACCCTTCACCGATCTGCCCGAGTTCATCGATCGCTCGCCGGCCGACCTCGGCATCGATCTGGACGCCAGACCCTCTTACGCCGAGGTACTCGACCTGCGCGCGGACCGGGTGGCCAGGGTGCGCCAGTTCCTCGCGGAGGTGAGTCCGGAACGCTTGACGCAGGACGTGGAAGGACCCATCTGGGAGGGTGGCGAGAGCCTGAGCGTGCTCCGGTGCGTGTGGGTCATCCTCAACGAAGAATGCGAGCACCTACGGTTCGCCCGGCGCGACCTCGACCTGATCGAAGGCCGATCCCCGCTGGTCGACCCCGGAGACGGCGCTCGCCCGGTAGGCGTGGGGACTGGTTGACAAGGAGAGAGGATGCCGGGTGAGTCGGTACGAGATCAAGGCGCTGGGCAGCCAGACCTGGGACGCCTTCGCCGGGCTGGCCGGTCGGCACGGCGGGGCCGGGATGGGCGGTTGCTGGTGCACCTGGTTCCACCTCGAGACACATTCCGGGACCAGCACGGGAACCGCTGAAGGCTCCCGCGATTTCAAGCGCAGTCTGGTCGAGACCGGCCATGCCCACGCGGCTCTGGTGTTCGACGGCGATCAGGCGGTGGGCTGGGCCCAGTATGGTGGCCCCGACGAGCTGCCTGGGATCGCCCACCGCAAGGAGTACCTGGACGGAGCCGATGTGCTGCCTGACTACCGGATCACCTGCTTCCTCGTCGACCGGCGGGCCCGCCGCGCTGGTGTCGCCGCGGCCGCGCTCCACGGTGCCCTGCGGCTCATCGCGGCGGCCGGTGGCGGCGTGGTGGAGGCTTACCCGCAGGACACCCCGGGTAGGAAGGTGTCGGCTACGTTCCTGTACAGCGCCACCCGCCCCATGTTCGAACGGGCAGGCTTCGCCTTTCATCGTCCGAAGGGAAAGAACCATTGCGTCATGCGCACGGCAATCGAACCGAGCTGAGCTGACGTCGAGACAAGGGGATCACCGCGTGCGCACAACCCGCATCACTACAAACCTTCGGGTGCCTGAAATTGAATCGGCGAAGGGGTTTTACACCGACTACCTGGGGCTCAGCACCGAAGAGTTCAACTTGGGATGGGTCGCCCGCTACACCTCTCCGGACACCGGCGCCAATGTCCAGCTCGTCACCCGCGATGCGACAGCACCGGAAGACTCTGTCATTTCGGTCCACACCGATGACATCGACGGTGCCTATCAGCAGGCGCAGAACCTCGGCTACGAGATCGTGCACCCGATGACCACCGAGCAGTGGGGTGTGCGGCGGTTCTTCGTCCGCGCACCGGACGGAAATGTCGTCAACATCGTGAACCATCGCGACTGAATCGTCCTCTGCTTCCAAACCGGGTCGCGGCGAACAGACCGGTCAGGAATCGAGAAGCCCGGGCGGCTGACCGAAGTTAGCGTGACTGCCATCCAGACCACCACGACGTCAGGAGTGAGCATGACCACCTTCGGCATGATTCAGGATCAGTGACTGCCGCCGTGTGCTTCGACTCGCCCCGACCGCTGGGACGTCATGATCCGGGGCTCGGAGTGGGCGGTCATGCTGCTCGACGAACGGCCGGATGTGGGACGATCCTGCAGGTGAGTAGTAGTCCGGCCGCCGCGCAGCACCTGCGTGATCTCGCGTTGTTGCGCCGCGTCCGCGACCGGATGGACCGGGAATACGCGCTACCACTGGATGTCGAGGCCCTGGCCCGCGGTGTGCACATGTCGGCCGGGCACCTCAGCCGCGAATTCCGGCTCGCCTATGGCGAATCCCCGTACAGCTACCTGATGACGCGGCGCATCGAGCGCGCGATGGCGCTGCTGCGCCGTGGCGATCTGAGCGTCACCGAGATCTGCTTTGCGGTCGGCTGCTCGTCGCTGGGCACGTTCAGCACTCGGTTCACCGAGCTGAACGGCGTGCCACCGAGCATCTATCGCCGCCAGGCGGTGCCCGCAGCGGCGGAGATGCCGGCGTGCGTGTCGAAACAGGTGACTCGACCGGTCAGGAATAAAGAAGCAGCGGTCGTCGGGCCGCAACTAGCCTGACGGTCATGGATATCAAGATTCATTCGAGCTTCCTCCCGCAGGACGACCCTGACGCCGCTCTGGCCTTCTACCGCGACATCCTCGGCTTCGAGGTCCGCCTCGACGTCGGATACGACGGGATGCGATGGATCACGGTCGGCCCCGCCGACCAGCCCGATACATCCATCGTTCTACATCCGCCGGCCGCCGACCCGGGCATCACCGACGACGAGCGTCGGACGATCCTGGAGATGATGGCCAAGGGCACCTTCGCGCGACTGCTGCTGGCCACTCCTGATCTCGACAGCACCTTCGAGCGGGTCCAGGCCAGTGGCGCGGAGGTCGTGCAGGAGCCGATCGAGCAGCCGTACGGCGTCCGCGACTGCGCCGTCCGAGATCCTGCCGGCAATCTGATCCGCATCCAGGAGAAGCGATGACCACGTCATGACTCCACGAAAAGCCATCTCCACTGACCTGGCTCCGGCGGCCCTCGGCCCCTACAGCCAGGCGGTCGTCGCCGGCGGGTTCGTGTTCTGCTCCGGCACGGCCGGCATCGATCCCGCGACCGGCGTCGCCTCCGACGACATCGGTGAGCAGACCGATCAGGCCCTGCGGAACCTCGCCGCGGTTCTCGAGGCTGCCGGGTCTTCGATGGCCCATCTGGTCAAAACGACGATCTTCTACTCCTCGGTGGAGGATTTCGCGACGATCAACGAGGTTTATGCCCGCTACATGCCAGATCCCGCACCGGCGCGTTCGGCCCCGGCCAACGTTCGACTGCCGCGCGGGCTGAAGATCTCGATCGAGGCGGTCGCCGTCCTGCCGGCGGCGACCGCGTGATGCGCGCCGCTCGGCAGCGGAATCGAGATCGACCTCGCGCGTAGCGTGCACCCAATGCCGGACTCGTCGCCCCGCCCCGAGCCATTCGTCCCGCTGGCCGCAACGGCGGCACTCGAGGACCTTCGCGCCCGGCTACGAGCGACGCGCTGGCCGGATGCGCCTGCGGACGCCGGATGGTCGCTCGGGACCGATCTGCACTACCTGCGCGCACTGGTCGCGTACTGGGCAGACGGGTTCGATTGGCCGGCGCAGGAGGCGGCGCTCGGCCGGCTGCCTCGCTTCCGAGTCCTGCTCGGTGACCTCGGCATCCACTTCGTGCACGCCCGAGCCGTTGGTCCGGTGGGCGGCGCGCTACCGCTGATCCTGAGCCATGGCTGGCCGGACTCGTTCTGGCGCTACTGGAAGGTCATCCCACTTTTGGCCGACCCCGGCGCGCACGGCGCCGACCCCGCGGATGCGTTCGACGTCGTCGTGCCCGACATGCCCGGCTACGGGTACTCCGACACACCCACCGGCCCGCCGCTGGACAGCATCGCGGTGGCCGGGCTGTGGGCCGCCCTGATGGGCATCCTCGGTTACCCGCGGTTCGGCGCGGCGGGCGGGGACATCGGCAGCAGCGTGAGTCGCTTTCTCGCTCTCGACCACCCCGACCGGGTGGTGGCAGTCCACCGCATGGACGCGGGGCTGCCCGTCTTCACCGGCGACCCCGCAGACCTCGCGCCGCCGGAGCGTGAATGGCTCGCGGGGGCCGCGACCTGGGGTCAGGCCGAGGGAGCTTATGCAGCGATGCACCGCACGAAGCCGCAGAGCGTCGCCGTCGGGCTCACCGACTCCCCCGCCGGGCTCGCGGCGTGGATCGTCGAGAAGCTCCGGGCCTGGAGCGACTGCGGCGGCGACCTCGAAACCAGCTTCACCAAGGACGAGATCTTGACGAACGTCACGCTGTACTGGCTTACCGCGACGATTGGCTCGTCGATGCGGATGTACAGCGCGAACGCCGCGATCCCGGCGGCGCAGCACGCCCGCCGGGTGGAGGTGCCGTCCGGATTCTCGCTGTTCCCTGGCGACATCGTCCGGCCGCCGCAGGAGTGGCTGGAGCGCACGGCGAATGTCGCGCGCGTCACCGAGCCAACACGCGGTGGGCATTTCGCGCCGTTCGAGGAACCTGAGCTGTATGCGCAGGAGCTGCGCGCATTCTTCCGCCCCTTCCGGAGGGCGGCGAGCTGAGGCTGGGGCCGCCCGTTTCTTGACTGAGTCCAGAAAGCAGGTCACACTGCGGGGGATGGTCACCGCCGTGGATTTCCAGCAGATGTTGCGTGGGGCCGCCCTGCGTGTCACCCGCCCGCGCCTGGCGGTATTGAACGCGGTGCACGCGCATCCCCATGCCGACACCGACTCGATCATCGCTGCCGTGCACCGGGAATTGCCCCAGGTATCGCGCCAGGCGGTCTACGACTCATTGCACCGGCTGACCACAGTGGGTCTGGTGCGGCTCATTCAGCCCTCGGGTTCGGTCGCCCGCTATGAGGCGCGGGTCGGCGACAACCACCACCACATGGTGTGCCGGTCGTGCGCTGTCATCACTGACGTCGATTGCGCCGTGGGCGAGGCACCCTGCCTCACCGCTTTCCACGACAACGGCTTCTCCATCGACGAGGCCGAGGTCACCTATTGGGGCCTTTGCCCTGACTGTTTCGCAGCAAAGAGCTCGTGACAGCTCGTCAGTAACTCTGCTCATCAACGTTCCGGAAGGATTCCCGTGTCCCAGAATCACGACGCAGTAGTCGGCGATATGCAATCGCAGGAGAGCGAGGCCCCGTCCCCGGTCACCTCGGTCGATCAGCGCCATCACCCGACCGAAGGCGGCGGGAACCGTGACTGGTGGCCCAAGCAGCTGAACCTGAAGATCCTCCGCAAACACCCCGCCGTGGCGAACCCGATGGGCGAGAGCTTCGACTACGCGGCCGCGTTCAACACTGTCGACCTCGACGCCCTGGCCAGGGATGTCGATGAGGTGCTCACGACGTCGCAGGACTGGTGGCCGGCCGACTTCGGCCACTACGGACCGTTCATGATCCGGATGGCCTGGCACAGCGCCGGCACCTACCGGATCAGCGACGGCCGCGGTGGTGCCGGTGCCGGCATGCAGCGCTTCGCCCCGCTCAATAGCTGGCCGGACAACGGGAATCTCGACAAGGCGCGCCGCCTGCTGTGGCCGGTGAAGAAGAAGTACGGCCGCACGGTCTCCTGGGCCGATCTGATGATCTTCACCGGGAACCGCGCCCTGGAGACGATGGGCTTCAAGACTTTCGGATTCGCCGGCGGTCGCCCGGACGTCTGGGAGCCCGACGAGGACGTGTACTGGGGCCCCGAGCAGACCTGGCTCGGTGACGAGCGCTACACCGGCGAGCATGACCTGGAAAACCCTTTGGCTGCCGTGCAGATGGGTCTTATCTACGTGAATCCCGAGGGCCCCAACGGTGTTCCGGATGCGCTCGGCTCGGCCAGGGATATCAGAGAGACGTTCTTGCGGATGGCGATGAACGACGAGGAGACGGTGGCGCTCATCGCGGGCGGGCACACCTTCGGCAAGACCCACGGTGCGGCCGACCCGGAAAAGTACGTCGGCCCCGAACCCGAGGGTGCCCCCCTGGAAGCGCAGGGCCTCGGCTGGAAGAACACCTATCGCAGCGGCAAGGGTCGGGACGCGATCACCAGCGGGCTCGAGGTGACCTGGAACGCGACGCCGACCACCTGGGACAACAGCTATCTGGAGAATTTGTACGCCTACCAGTGGGAGTTGACCAAGAGCCCGGCCGGTGCGAACCAGTGGCAGCCGAAGGACGGCGCCGGAGCCAACACCGTGCCCGACCCGCAGGACGGCTCCCTGAGTCGGCCGCCGACCATGCTGACCTCCGACCTCGCGCTGATCATCGACCCGATCTACGAGCCGATCACCCGGCGTTTCAAGGACAACCCGGACCAGTTCACCGACGCCTTCGCCCGCGCCTGGTTCAAGCTGACCCACCGTGACATGGGTCCGATCCAACGCTACCTCGGGCCGCTCGTCCCGCAGGAGACGTTGATCTGGCAGGACCCGATTCCCGCCGCCGAGGGGGCGCCGATCGACGCGGACGAGATCGCCTCGCTCAAGTCCAAGATCCTCGACTCGGAGCTGTCGGTGGCCCAGCTCGTCGCCGCTGCCTGGGCGTCGGCCTCCACCTTCCGCGGGAGCGACAAGCGCGGCGGGGCCAATGGCGCGCGCATTCGTCTCGAGCCCCAGAAAGGCTGGGAGGCCAATGATCCGGACTCGCTGGCCCAGGTGCTGCGAGTGCTGGGGGAAATCCGGGAATCCTTCAACGCCGCGGGTGAGCGGAAGGTCTCGCTGGCCGACCTCATCGTGCTCGGCGGATGCGCCGCCGTCGAGCGGGCCTCGGCGGACGGCGGTCACGCCGTGGCTGTGCCCTTCACGCCGGGACGGACCGATGCGTCGCAGGAGCTGACCGACGTTGAGTCCTTCGCTGCCCTGGAACCGAAGTCGGACGGATTCCGCAACTACCATGGTAAGGGCAGCCAGCTGGCGGCCGAGTACCTGCTGATCGATCGGGCGAATCTGCTGAACCTCAGCGCCCCCGAGATGACGGTCCTTGTCGGTGGTCTCCGTTCCATCGGTGCGAACGCCCAGCAGTCGACGGCGGGCGTCCTGACGTCGACCCCCGGGTCTCTCACCAACGACTTCTTCGTGAACCTGCTCGACATGGGGATCACCTGGACGTCAACAGCAGCCGACGCCGATCGTTTCGAGGGCCGTAGTGCCGCCGGCGAGGTCATCTGGACCGGTAGCCGGGCCGATCTCGTGTTCGGCTCGAACTCCGAGCTGCGCGCGCTTGCCGAGGTCTATGCCAGCGACGACGCCAAGGAGAAGTTCGTGCGCGACTTCGTGGCCGCGTGGGACAAGGTGATGAACCTCGACCGGTTCGATCTCGTCTGACCCAGCCGTTCGGCCGGATCGTCCGGGTCGGCCCCCTGCGGGCCGACCCGGACATACGTGATCGGTTCGGCAGGTTCGCGTCAGCAACAGTTCAGGGCCGGGAGTCGGTCCGGTGTCGACCCTCAGGCGCTGTCGCGGACCACCAGCGAGGTCGGCACGATGATGCCCATCGGCGGTCCCCCGCCCACCACGTCGAGCAGCATCCGGACCATCTCCCGGCTGATCGTGTCCAGCGGCTGGTTGACGGTCGTCAGTGGCGGATCGAGGGTCTGGGCGAGGCCCGAATCGTCGAAGCCGCCGACGGCGATGTCCTGGGGAACCGAGATGCCCCGTGCGTTCAGCACTGTCAGGGCGCCGGCGGCCATCAGATCGGATCCGACGAACACGGCGTCCAGATCCGGTGCGGCAGCCAGTAGCGCCGCCATGCCGGCGGCGCCGCCCGCGCGAGAGTAGTCCCCCTGCACCACCAGGTGTTCGTCGTACCGGTCACCCAGAGCCTGCCGGTAGCCATCCAGCCGGTCGACTCCACCGGAGGTGTCCATCGGGCCGGTGATGGTGCCGATACGCCGGCGACCCGAGCTGATCAGGTGTTCGGTCATCAGCCGGCCACCCTGGCGGTCGTCCGCCGCGACGTAGCCGAATCGACCCTGCAGTCCGAGTGGCCGACCGCAGGCGATGACCGGCAAGCCGGCCTCCAGCAACTGGGTGGCAATGGTGTCGCCGGAATGGCTGGAGATGAGCAGGACGCCGTCGACGTGTCCGCCGGTCAGGTATTCCAGGGTGCGCCGGCGCTCGGTCTTGTTACCCGCGATCATCAGCACCAGCGAGCAGTCCCGGTCCGACAATGCCATCGCGGCGCCGCGGACCAGGACGGCGAAGTTCGGGTCCTCGAAGAGCAGGTGTTGCGGTTCGGTGAGCAGGAAGGCCACCGAGTTGGCGCGGCCGGACTTCAGCGATCTCGCGTGCGGATTGGCCTGGTACCCGCTGCGCGCCATGGCATCTCGGACCGCATGCAAAGCGGCGGGGCTGACCAGGTGACCTCCGTTGAGCACTCTGGATACGGTGCCCCTTGATACCCCGGCTGCCTCTGCCACATCACGGATGGTCGGTCGCTTGCGTTTGCTGACCGGCTCCACGTTCACCGACACTACTGCCTTCCCGGTCGCACCCGATCAGCCCTTGATCGCACCGGCGGAAAGGTCGACCTGCCAGAACCGCTGCAGAGCAAGGAACAGGGCGATGAGCGGCAGGATCGACAGCAGTGCACCGGTGATCACCGACGTGTACATCGCGGGTTGGCTGGCCCCCTGGTTCAACAGACCGGAAAGCCCGACCGTGATCGGAAACAGACGGTCGTCGCCCAGCATGATGTACGGGAGCATGTAGTTGTTCCAGATGCCGACGAATTGGAACAGGAAGACGGTGACCAGGCCGGTCCGCATCATCGGCAGCGCGATATCGAAGAATAGCCTGGCATCACTGGCGCCCTCGGCCCTGGCGGACTCGAGTACTTCGTCCGGAATGGCGGCGCCGGCGAAGATCCGCGCCAGGTACACACCGTAGGGGCTGATGATGCTGGGCAGCAGCACCGAGAGGTAGGAATTCGTCATCCCGATTTTCGCCAGCAGGAAGTATTGCGGAATAGCCAGAATCACACCGGGCACCAATACTCCGGCGAGCATGATGTTGAAGGCGATGTTCTTTCCCGGGAAATTGTATTTGGCCAGGGCGAACCCGGCCATCGCCGACACAATGGTGGACAGCAACGCCCCGCCGCCGGCGTATAGCAGCGTGTTCGCCATCCATCGCCAGTACAGCCCGCCGCGGTAGTCGGACAGGATACCGATGTTGCTCACCAGGTGATACGACGGGGCAAAAGTGAAGGAGGAGAACAGTTCTGCCGCGCTCTTCGTAGAGGCTACGACGACCCACAATACCGGGATGATGCAGTAGGCTGCACCGGCCAGCAGGGCCGCGGTGGCCAGCGGCGAGGATCGGCGAATCCGTCGCAGGCGGGGCGGCCTGGTTCGAGTTGATGCAGCGGCGGTGATGGTCATCGTCCTGACTCCTGGTTGAAGGCTCGCCGGCCGACGAGCTTGAGAAAGCCGAAGGACAGCAGGATCGTTGCCAGGGCGATGATTACCGAGGTCGCGGCTGCTGAATAGATGTCGTTGCGGGTGAACGCATCCCGATAGACCTTCATCAGGGGCGTCCAGGTGCTGGAGATGGTGTTGGTCAACGGCTTGAGGGTGGTCGGTTCGGCGAACACCTGCAGGGTGGCGATCATGGAGAAGATGAACGTCATGACCAGGGAGGGCATCACCATCGGGATCTTGATACGCCAGGCGATCTGTACCTCCGAGGCGCCATCGATCATCGCAGCTTCGGACAGGTCACCGGGAATGGCTTTCAGGGAGGTGTAGAGCACGATCATGTTGAAACCGGTGCCACCCCACAGGGCGATGTTGGCGACGGCGAAGATGATGCCACTGGAGGAAAGGATATCCGGCGAGGTGATGCCTACCTTCTGCATGAGATAGACGAACGGACTGACGTCGGGCAGGTAGAGAAAGCCCCACAGCAGCGACGCGATCACAGCAGGGACGGCGTACGGCAGAAATATGGCGATGCGTGAGAAGCTTTTTGCCCGACTCCGTCTGGAATCCAGTAGCAGGGCGAACAACAATGCCAGGCCCATCATGGTCGGCACCAGAATCAGCCCGTAGAGGCCGACCCGCCGCACGCTCGCCAGGAATTCGGGGTCACCGAGGGCCTGTCGGTAATTGGCCATACCCGCCCAGATCTCGTGCCTGGCGTTCAGGCCGAGTCCGAGTCCGGAGACCCGGCTGGACCGGAAGCTCAGGTAGATCGTGTATCCGATGGGGGCAGCCAGGAAAGCCAGGAACAGGACGATCGCCGGGGCCAGGAACAGGTAGGGCGCGCCCGCCCCACGCCAGCGGCTGGGCGGAGGGTTGATCCGCGGGGCCGACGGGGTGTTGGTGATATTGGGCGGGGCGGGCGCGGCGGTCGTCATGGTCTGCTCGTCATCTTCCCTTGGTCGTTTCCGGGGGCGCAGCGATGGTCAAGTCGTTCTGGGAAACTGCTGTTGGTCCGTTATTTGACGTTGAAGCCGGTGTTCTTCATGTCGGCAACCGTGGTGTTCTGCATAGTCGTCAGGGCGTCGAGGAAGCCCTGCTGGGACTTGGCCTGCGCGGCCTTCCCGAACTGGTCGTTGTAGGCGCTGTAGGCGACGTTGACGTCCGGACCGTAGGTGAAGGGTGCTGCGGTACCGGCAATCTTTGCGGCGACGCTGTAGAAGTCGGCCTGGTTGGAGAAGAACGTCGGCGGACTCGTCAGAGCGCTCTTCTGGGCGGAGGTGGATGCCGGGTAGACGCCCATCACATTGGCAAGGGCCTTGGTCGCGGTCGGGTCGCTGTTCATCCAGGTGGCGAATTTCGCGGCCTCGGCAGCGTGCTTGCTCTGGCTGGTGACGGCCGTGCCGGACCCACCCCAGTTGCCGGTGGCCGGCTTGGCCGGGTCCCACTGCGGTAGCGGGGCCATCTTCCATTTGCCGGCGGTGGAGGCGGCATTGCCCTCCAGTACGCCCGGCGCCCAGATCGCGCTGATCCAGCCGACCTGCGTCCCGTTGTTCAGCGCGGCGTTCCACGCCGGGGTGTACATCGGCTTGTTGTCGATGTCACCGCCGGCGACCAGTCCGCCCCAGTAGGAGGCGACCTTCTTGCTGGCGTCCGAGTCGATGGCCACCGACCAGGCGTCGCCGTTCACACTCCACCACGAGGCGCCGGCCTGCTGGGTCAATCCACTGAACCAACCGGCGTCTGACGCCGAGAAGGTGCCCAGGTATGCCTTCGGGTCGGCTGTGTGCAGTTTCTTGGCGGTGGCGGCGTACTCGTCCCAGGTGGTCGGCACGGACAGGCCGTACTTGGCGAAGATGTCGGCCCGGTAGTAGAACTCCATTGGTCCGGAATCCTGCGGGATGGCATACAGCGCTTCAGATCCCAACGTGACGGAATTCCAGACCGAGGCCGGGAAGTCGTTCTTCACCGCGGGGTCGACGTCCTTGGAGATATCGGCCAGCGCATCGGCGGAGACCAGGGTCGGAATCTTCTGGTACTCGGCCTGCATCACGTCCGGTGCGCCACTGCCGGCCTTGATGGCGGTGAGCAACTTGGTGACGGCCGGATCGCCGCCATCCTGCTTGTTGACGGTGACCTGGATGGCGGGGTTCTTTGCATTCCACATCGCCACCACCTTGTCGACGTTGGGTGCCCAGGTCCAGAACGTCAGATTCACCTTCGCAGCGTTGGGCGCTGGACTTGATCCGGCAGCGGGTGCCGGGCTGGAACCGCTGGTACTCGTGGAACCGCCCGAGCAGGCGGTGAGAACCAGCAGCGCGGCGAGAGCAGGCACCGCTGCCCTCAACACTGGGGTCAGACGCATGAAAATCCTCCTGAAGACGAACGCCGCGCAAGGCTGCGGGACGAAGTGGCAGAGGGTGCATCGCACCGCTCTGTGCCTGGGACCGATCCCACCATTATTCGCATTCAGGCACTTGTCAACCCCCCGGCTTCGTGTTGTGATGGGCATTGAGCCTCAGCAGTTGCTTGGGATCGTGCACAGAACCAGTCATTTGATCACGCACTGATCCGTCCAACATCCGCTCCCGCCGACCTTCCTCGGGGGCATTTCCGTACAGGAGATTCATGTCGATCGACACCATGACCGGTTCGTCCGCCAGCGCCACGTGGGTGCAGCCGCCGCCGCCGCGACGGTGGCCGGCCATCGACGGGATTGCGTTCGGTGGTGACTACAACCCGGAACAGTGGGACGAGGCGACCTGGATCTCGGACGTGGATCTCATGCAGCAGGCCGGAGTCACGCTGGTCAGCGTCGGCATCTTCGCCTGGGCGAAGTTGGAACCGGCGCCCGGGGTGTTCGACTTCGGCTGGCTGGACCGGGTCCTGGAACTACTGCACGACGGAGGCGTCGCGGTCGACCTCGGCACCCCGACGGCGGCCCCGCCGGCCTGGTTCTATCGGGCGCAGCCCGAGTCGTGGGTGGTCGATGCCGACGGCAGGCGACTCGGGCCGGGATCCAGGGGCATCTGCTGTCCCAGTTCTCCCGCGTATGCCGCTGCAGCGGCGCGCATCACCACTGCGCTGGTACGGCGATATGCCGCTCATCCAGCGGTGGTGATGTGGCACGTGCACAACGAATATGGCGCGCCGGTGTCCGAATGCCACTGCGACCGTTCACAGATCGCCTTCCGGAACTGGCTGCTGGAATCGTACGGATCCCTGGAGGCCATCAATACTGCCTGGGGCACGGCGTTCTGGGGTCAGACCTATTGGGCGATCGAGGAAATTCGCACCCCGGCCGCTGCCGCCTCGGTGATCAATCCGGCCCAGCGACTGGACTTCCGCCGCTTCTGCGACCAGGAATTGCTGGCCTGTTATCGACGGGAGCGGGACATCCTGGCGGCTCACTCGCCGGCGTTGCCGGTCACCACCAATTTCATGGCCTCCAGTTGCCCGTCTACCAACCTCTGGCGGTGGGCACCAGAGGTCGACATCGTCTCCAACGACCACTATCTGACCGCAGAGCGGGCCGATCGCCACGTGTTGCTGTCCCTGGATGCGGATCTGACCAGATCCCTGGCCGGCGGCCGGCCGTGGATGCTGATGGAGCACTCGACCTCGGCGGTGAACTGGCAACCGCGGAACCTGGCCAAGGATCCGGGCGAGATGTCCCGGAACTCGTTGACCCACATCGCCCGTGGAGCCGACGCCGCCTTGTTCTTCCAGTGGCGCGGATCGCGCAGCGGCGCCGAGAAATTCCATTCCTCGATGCTGCCCCATTCCGGGACGGGGGATCCGGCCTGGCGGGAATTGGTGGAACTCGGCCGAACTGTCAAGGCGCTCGCCCCGGTCCGCGGGTCGCGGGTGCGGGCCGAAGTCGCGGTGCTCTGGGACTGGGAGTCCTTCTGGGCCCAGGACCTGGACTGGCGGCCCAGCATCGACCTCGGCCACCGGGAGCGCACCGTCGCCTTCTACACCCGGTTGTGGCGGGACAAGATCAGCGTGGACTTCGCCCACCCGACCGCCGATCTCACCGGTTACAAGTTGGTCGTCGTGCCACAGATGTACCTGCTCGACACCCGGTCGGCCGTCAATCTCGAGCGGTATGTCGCCGGCGGCGGCCACCTCGTCGTGTCGTACTTCTCCGGCGTTGTCGACACTCAGGATGCGGTGCAACCGCAGGGTCTGTCCGGGCCGTTGGGCGATGTCCTCGGCATCAACGTCCAGGAGTTCGCCCCGCTGCCGCAGGGCGGACGGGTCGAGGTGGACCTGTCGGGGCAGCGGTTGACTGCCGATGTCTGGACCGACCGGCTGCTGGTCACGGGCTTCGACACGAAGGTCATCGGGAGATTTCTCGACGGACCGGCAGCGGGTATGCCGGCGCTGACCAGGCGGTCCATCGGAAGCGGATCGGCCTGGTACCTGGCGACCCGGCTCGATGCCGATTCCCTCGCCGCCGTGCTCGAACCCGTCTATGCCGAAGCCGGGTTGACTTCCCGGTCGGACCTTTCCGCCGACCTGGAAATCGTCACCCGGGAAGGGAACGACGAAACCTTTCATTTTCTGGTCAATCACGGCCGGCAGGCGGTGACGGCCCCGATGAACGGGACCGACCTGGTGACCGGCGCGCACTACGACGGCACCGTGCCGATACCACCCGGTCGGGTGGTGATCGTGCGTCAGGCCGATTGAAACCCCTCTCCACCAAAGTATTCCCACGTCAAGGAGGACGAACATGCAGCAGGATCGACCCTTTTTCGGGCGTCGTGAATTCATCGGCATGGCCGGCGCGGCCGGAGTGGCAGCGGGTCTGGTGGTGCTCGGGGGTCCAACCGCCGCGGCTGCCGAACCGTCGAGACCACCCACGGTCGTCAACGGCGGATTCGAGGACGGCCTCACCGGGTGGCGCACCGCAGGGACGGCCGGCGCCGCCCACGTCGACGCCGCCGGGGTCGACGGGACAGCTCACCGGCTCGCCCATTGGAGCGAAAACCCTTATTCGGCAATCACTTCACAGACCCTCAGCGGCCTTCGTCCGGGGTGGCTGACGGTAAGCGCCTGGGTGAAATCGGGCGGCGAACTCGGGCGCAGCCGGCTGGAGCTGCTCGACGGCCCCCGCTCGGCCTCTGTCGTGCTGCCCAACACCGAGCAGGATGACGGGTGGGTCCGCCTCGCCGTCTCGCTACGGATCGGCGGCCGATCGGCCGTGATCCGACTCCGGACTGCGGCACCCGGACGTACCTGGGCGACGATCGATGCGATCACCGTCCAGTACGGCCGCGTCGCCAGTGATATCCGAGGTGCCGACCTGTCGTCGGTGCCGAAGAACGAGGACCACGGTGCCGTCTACTACGACCCCCGCGGTCGCCGTCTGCCGCCGGAACGCATCCTGGCCGCCGCGGGCGCGAACGTCGGGCGGCTCAAGGTGTGGGTCAACCCCGCCGATGGCTACAACAACAAGGCGCGCGTTGTGCAGATGGCCACCAGGATCAAGCGTGCCCGGATGAAACTGCTGGTCGACTTCCACTACTCCGACACCTGGACCGACCCCGGGGCGCAGCACCCACCGGCAGCCTGGAAGAACTACACCGCAGCTGAAATGGTCCGGGCCGTCGACGAACACACGCTGGACGTCCTCGGCGCGTTGAAGGACAACGGCATCACCGCCGACTACGTGCAGGTGGGCAACGAGATCAATCCGGGCATGCTCTGGCCGCTCGGACAGACCTGGGATGTCGACACCACCGACGTTGTGGTCGGCGCGCAATGGCCCAACCTCGGCGACTTTCTCACTGCCGGTGCCGGCGCCGTCAAGAAGGTCAGCCCGCAGACGAAAGTGCTGCTGCACCTGACCAACGTGAACAACGGAATCGACTCGCTGACCTGGTGGTTCGACAACGCCGCCGCCCGGTCCGTGCCCTTCGATCTGATCGGTCTCTCCTTCTACGGCTACTGGCACGGCAGCCTGCGTGACCTGCAAGGAGCGATCACCGCGTTGTCCAGCAGGTATGACAAGGACGTGGTGGTACTGGAGACCGCCTATCCATGGACGCTGGCCGACAACCCTGCCAGCCCGTTCCCGAACGTCATCGACAGCAGTGCGCAGCTGATTCCCGGCTACCCGGCCACCCCGGACGGCCAGGCCGCCAACTTCCGGGCCGTGCTGGATGCGGTCGCCGGCGCTCCCGGTGGCCGGGGCCTTGGCGCCGTGTACTGGGAGCCGGCCTGGACATCGGTGACCGGCTCCGGATGGGACCCGACCAACCCCGCCGCCGGCGATGCCTGGGAAAACCAGGCCGTATTCGACTGGCACGGGCGGCCCTTGCCGGCCCTGGCGGAATTCAGTGACGACCACACACGGTGCGGCTGACCAACTGCCGGGCAGATTCGGATGCCCGACGGCGGCGAGCCCGAAACTCTCGAGCCCGAAACGCTATTGTGCACCGATGTTCAATCCCCGCGAGCTGGCCCGGATCGCCGATGCTTTCGGGCTCGGCGAACCCGTCGGCTGTTCCGAGCCCACCCTGCGCGGTGAACAGGGCCGCATATCGCGGGTGGAAACCAGCACCGGGACCTGGGCGGTGAAAGAACTCTTCGGTCCTGTCAGCGACCGCTCCGTCGAGGAAGCAGCAGCCTTCCAGGCCGCCGCCCAAGCCGTCGGGGTGCCGACGCCGCGCCTGATGACAGGCCCGGCCGGCCGCGTCGTTCTCGAGCTGGGAGACATTCGGGTGCGAGTTTACGAATGGGTGGATCTGCGGGAACCCGATCCGTTTCTGGACCCGGTCCGGGTGGGTTGGGTGGTCGCCGACATGCATCGGATCCCCTTTGCCGGTGGTGCACCGCTGGACCGGTGGTACACCGATCCGGTCGGCGGTCGGCGCTGGGGACAGTTGGATCGTGAGCTGACCGCTGCGCACGCACCCTTCGCCGCCGAATTCACCTCCTTGCGAGCCGAATTCCTTGCCCTGGAAGCACATCTACGGCCGCCGAGAAATCTGCAGACGTGCCATCGGGACCTTTTCGCCGACAACCTGCGGGTAACCGTCGGCGGCGAACTGTGCGTGATCGACTGGGATGACTGCGGTCTGGCTGACCCGGTTCAGGAACTGTGCCTCGTGCTGTTCGAATTCAACGGCGGCGTCACCGATGTCAGCCGCGCAAGAACGCTCTATGACGCCTATGTCGACAGCGGCGGCCCCGCTCGGGTCAGTGGCCCCGGCGACTTCTCGATGGTCATCGCCCAACTCGGGCACATCAACGAGCGGGCCGCCGGCCGCTGGCTGGCAGCGTCACCGGCGGATCCGGAGCGGACCAGAGCGGAGTCGCTGCTGGCCGAATCCATTTCGTACCCGTTGACCTGCAGGCTGATCGACCGCATCATCGAGGCCCTATCGGGGTAGCCGTGCCTCGACAGTCGTCTCGGCGGTTTGTTCATTCCCGCCAAATCTGGTGCCCGCCCGTGAGACTCTGTCGACGTCCGACCGAAGGCCGTCCTCCCCCAGGCCAACCGATTCGGCCGGCTGACGGGACGGGCCGCACCCATGCACCTTCGCAATGCTCTGCAGGTTCTGGCCATCACGACGGTCGCGCTACTGGCCACTGCACTATCCGCATCCGCCGCGCAGGCCGACGGTGCGCCGGCCGGTCTGGGTGTCACTGTGCAGATCGACGCCGGGGGCGGCCCGGTGGTGGTGCTGACCAACCACGGAACAATACCGTGCCAGGTCAGCTCGATGGCCCTTGGCACGATCGACCTGACCAGCGTCCAGCAGTCCGGAGCGGCTGTCGCGCCGATCGCCATCGTCCCGTCGTTCGACGACGATCTCGGGTACACCCTCTCCCAGCACCTGACGACGCTTGCTGCCGGAGCGTCGTTGCCGGTCCCGCTGAATGCGGTCGCCGCCGGGCCGACCGGGCACGCGCTCCGTACCGTCTCCTGGTCCCCAGTGGTGACCGTCGGCGCCCTGTACCCTCTCGATCCGGCGAAGTCGCTCAGCCTCACGGCGAACTACACCGCACCGGATCTCATCGTCAGCGGTGCCCCGCTCTGTGCCCCAGGCCCGACTTCCACTGCCGCCCAGGGCACCGTCACCTCCGGCTCCGGCACGGCAACGAGCAGTGCCGGCGCCACCGCCGTAGCCGGCGCGACCGCGATCGCAGCCCCTGGCGGCGCAGTCGCTGCGCACAGGACCGGCTGGGTGAAGTGGGTGGTGCTGGCGGCGGTGTTGTTGGTCCTGCTGGTGATCGCGTTGGCGGCGACGTTGCGAATGCGGAGCCGTCGGCGGTCCGCGGGCGGCGCCCTGGTGGTCGTGCTGCTCGCCGCCACGCTCGGCTTGGGAACACCTGCGCCCAAGGCGGTGGCCACTGTGACCGGCAGCGGCGGTGCTGCCGCGGCCGTGGCCGGCTGCGTGGCCGGATTCAACGCTCCCGGCGGCGACCCGGCCGGCATCATGAAAACGCTCAACAACCCATCGGTGAACGTCACCGTCAATCTCGATACCTCGGACAACGGCGAGAACCGGTTGGACCAGAACAACATTTTCATCTACTGGAACCCGAACGACACCTCCCCGCTCAGCGGCGGGACCCCGCGGGTGCCGTGCGACGAGCTGTACCACGAGATGTACCACGCCTTCGAGGACACCACCCCGCAGGGCGTCGACGTCCACGAATGCTTCGACCAGGCCGGCAAGCCGACCGGGATCGCGATCAAGGAAGTGCACGCGACCGAGGCCGAGAACAAGCTCAGGGCCAGCCGCCATGAGCCGCTCCGCACCGTCTATGGGCCGAACGCCCTGCCGCCGGGTGGGTGTCGGCCGCCGAAACCGGAGGATCCGCTATGTCATCCCACCAGGGGCTGCCCGCTACCACCGACCAAAAAGGGTCAGACCACAGCCGATCCACACCTGACCACCTTCGACGGCCGCCGGTTCGACTTCCAGGCCGCGGGCGAGTTCGTGGTCACCAGGGACACCGCCGCGGCCGATCCGGCCACTGCTCTGCAGATCCAGGTCCGTGAGCAGCCGTGGCCGGGCAGCCGGCAGATCAGCGTCAACACCGCCATGGCGGCGAACGTGGCCGGCGACCGGGTGGAAGTGCTGGTCGACAACGGACAGATGAAGGTGTTGGTCAACTCCGCGAACCACCCGCTGAGCTCCGGCAAACTGCCCAAAGGTGGCGATCTCGTCTATACGCCCCGCAACGCCGGCCCCTTCCTGACCATCGACTGGCCCGACCAGTCCTACGCGCTGGTCACGCTGTACAACCACACACTGACCCTGATCGTCGTGCCGGCCCCGGTCCACAGCGGCCACCTGACCGGGTTGCTGGGCAACGCCGACGGCGACCCGGCGAACGATCTGCACCTCGCCTCCGGGGCGGCCACCGGTCCCCCCACCTACAGCGACCTGTACCCGGCGTTCGCCGACAGCCTGCGCGTCGCCCAGCAGAACTCGCTGTTCACCTACGAACCGGGCACCAGCACCCAGACCTATACCGACCGGACCTTCCCGGACCGCAATCCGGTTCCTTCGTCGAGGCGGGCCTGGGCCGAGGCGGTGTGCGTCCAATACGGAATCACCGACCCGGTGACGTTGGCGGACTGCGTGGTGGATCTGGCCAACACCGGTAGTGCCGACTTTCTGGCCGCTTCACTGCTCACCCAGGCCGCCGCGACCAGCTTCCGGCTCGGTGGCGGTAGCACCACCGTCGCCATCACCCGGGCCGGCCAGAAGACGACCGTGCCGTTTGCCGGTACCGCCGGTCAGAAGTTGTACGTCGACGTGGTGGCCAGCACACTGCCGTCGAACTGCGGCCAGCTCACCCTGCAGGATCCCAAGGGCCACCAGTTGGCGTCCGGCTGCATCATCAATGGCAAGGGCGGCATCGACGTGGTCGTGCTGCCGGTGACCGGGACCTACCTGGTGGTGGTCGCTCCGCCGGAAGGGGTGACCGGGTCGGTGTCGATGCGACTGGTGTCGGCGACGGACCAGCAGGGGGGCCTGTCGATCGACGGACCGCCCGCCACCATCGCCGTCACAACCGCAGGCGGAATCGGTCGCCTCACCTTCAGCGGCCAGCAGGGTGAGGTGATCTACGCGGACATCCCGACGGCCACCCTCCCCGGCTCCTGCGGATCCATCTCGATCCACGATCCGCAGGACAAGGTGTTGGCCACCGGCTGTGTCATCAACGGCACCGGTTCGATCGACCGCATCACCCTGCCGGCCGCCGGCACCTACAGCTTCGTGCTCGACCCGGCGGATGCCGCGATCGGCAGCGTGCAGGTCCGGCTGAACCGGGCCACCGACCAGATCGGTCGCATCGGCGTCGACGGGCCCGCCGTCACCGCCACCGTTGCCCAGCCCGGAGCAGTTGTACTGCTGAGCTTTTCGGGATCTGCGGGGGAGAAGGTCTATGTCGGAGCGACCGCTGCCACGATTCCGGGCGAGTGCGGCGTCATCTTCCTGCGTGACTCGGCCGGGGGGCAACTCAACACCGGGTGTGTCATCAACGGCGAGGGGGACGTGGATGCCACCGTCCTGAAGGAAAGCGGCACCTACACCGTCGGGTTCGACCCATCGGCTGCCGTCGTCGGCAGCGTGGTATTCCGATTGATCCGGGACACCGATGAGCAGGGCGCGATCGCCATCGGCGGGGCCACGGTGACCGCCACCATCGGTCAGCCCGGTGCGGTTTCCCGCTTCACCTTCCAGGGGTCCGCCGGGCAGAAGGTGGCGGTGGTGGCCACAGGGTCCACCCTGCCGTCCGGCTGCGGGCTACTTCAGCTCCGTGATGCCGCCGCCGGCACGCTGACGACCGGCTGCGTCCTGGACGGCAAGGGTGGCATCGATTCCTTTGCCTTGGCGACCACGGGGAGCTTCACCGTCGTCGTCGATCCTGAGGCAGCCGACACCGGGCAGGTGCAGTTGCAGCTGACCGCCGGCTGAGGACGTCAAGTCCCAGAGGTGAGCTCGGCCGCGACCATCACCCGGTCGCGCCCGGATCGCTTTGCGACGTACAGCGCCGCATCGGCGGCCGCGATCACCAGGGCGGCGGAGTCGCCGTGCTGGGGGTACAGGGCGATCCCGGCCGACAATGTCGCTCCCGGTACCGGTAGGCCTGCGTGTTCCACGCGTACGGCGGCGACCCGGCTACGCAGCTCCTCGGCCCGCGCTGCGAGCACCCGTAGGTCGATGTCGCCGAGCAGCACCAGAAATTCTTCTCCCCCGTAGCGGCAGGGTAGGTCTCCAGGACGAAGGGAACTCCGGATGGCGTCCGCGATGCCCTTCAGCAGTTGATCACCCGCGTCGTGCCCGTAGACATCGTTGATCTGCTTGAAATGATCGATATCAGCCATGATCACGCCGAATGATCGACCAGAGTGATTGGTGCGGGCCACCTCCCGTTCGATCCACTCCTCGACGAATCGGCGGTTGAGAAGACCGGTCAACGGATCTCGCAGGGCCTGAAGGCGAAGCTTGTCGCGGAGTTCCAGGTTGGCCATGCCCAGGGCGGCCTGCTCGCTGACTGCCACCGCCAAGCCCTGCTTCGCCTCGGTCAACCTGGCCGGCGTGCCGGCGCTGCTCGGTTCGAGGCAGCTGTCCATCAGGAACAGCAATCCGATGATCTCCCCCTGTGCTGACATCGGGATGCAGATCGAATCCCCCGTCCGATGCTGCACGTGTCGGCACGACAGTGCGGTGTCGGCGGCATCGACGAAATGCCGCTGCCCGCGGCGAAGTGCCCAGCAATCCGCTGGCGCCAGCACCGCAGTTCCTGGCTCGTTCCCCCAGCTCGACTTGACCTCCAGGATGTTGCGGGACGCGCGGTAGAGGTAGACCGCGCCGGAAAGGCCGTTGAACAGTCCCGCCAGGGACTGGGCCATCACGGCGTACGCCTCGTCGATGGTCTGGCAGGCCAGCAGTAGATTGCCCAATTCGGTGAGCTGTCGGATGTCGTGATTGAGCCGCTCGAGTTCGGCCGTGCGATCCCGCACCCGCTGCTCCAATTCGTCCCGGCTGGCCTCGAGCTCCTCGGCGAGCATGTTCACCCCGACCATCACTGCATCGATCTCGTCGTCAGTCTCGGACGGAGCCCCGCGCGCAGTCAGCTCGCCCTTGGCCAGCCGCGACAGCAACAGCACCACCCGGTCGATGCGATCGTCCCCCATATCACCCACGATGAGCGTCCAACCAGGTCAGCGCCGCCGTTTCATCGGTGAACATCCGGATAGGGACCTTCATGCGCTGCAACCCGATGACGAAGTTCGCGATCATCTTGCTCACCGCAGAGCCGACAAGTAATGCGACTGCCGTCACGTCACCCGGCGCATTGACGAAATGTTCCCGCCCGGGCCGATCGATCTTGGCCATCAGCCGCATGTCCACCAAGACCGGTACCGGACTGTGTCCCAGTGCTTGGGTGGCGTCGGTCGCCCCCCGGGCCTCGGCCAACCCACAGGTCGACCCTCGTCTCCACTCGGTGCGGGCCACTCTCGACTCCATGTCCCACCACACCCGGTACGGCAGTTCCGAATCAATCAACGTTCCTCACCTCGTGGGCTCGAAGCAGATTTCATACCCACCCCCCAGGTCACTACACTCCGCAAGCGGTTCACTACCAAGAGTAGCGCTCGGGGCCAGCAGAGCTACGACGGGCCGCTTGGATTGCGCCGATGTGGCGCTCGTTCGTGCACCTTGACGATGGCTCGATACGTTTCGGTAGGCACCAAAGCGTGATTGTTTACCCCAAATGGGTTGCGATGACTCTTTTGGCACACACTCCTAGTAGCAATGGTTACGCTAGGGTCAGCCGCCGCTAAGTCGGCAGTCTCGGCTGTGTATCTCATCGCTCAGGTGACCCTCCTCCCAGTCGCCTGCATCGGGACTGGCATCGCAGCATTTGGGTACCAAACGCAGCAAGTGACCAGACGGCACGCCCCCGAAGTCGTTCCTGCCGTTCTCAACAGAAAGCAGACCCGCCATGGCCCTCCTCGAATCCGCCCGGTCCAACTCCCGGGCGACCGACACCGAGCTGCGCGACCGCTGGCGTACCACGGTCGGGCTCATCTGCCCGACCGTCTTGCCGGACAACTCGGACGACACTGCGTCGCCTGTCAATGGCGCAGAATCCGCAGCATCCCTGGCGAGCCCACGACGGATCACAGTCGGACAGTAGGAGCTGAACGGAGACGTCTGTGTTGCCGGGCGTTCGCTGTTGCCGGGCGTTCGCTCTGTTGACGCCGGAACTACTCTGCGCTTAACACATCTACACACAGTGTAATTTAGGGGGTGGTATCGGGTCGATCGACTGGAGGGCCGTGATGCATAAGGTGTCGGGGCGGGTGGGTTGCCGGAGTGTGGTGCGCGTGCGTGCTGTTCGCGGTGGCGGCGGTAGGGATCGGAGCGGTGGGGATTCTGGGGGTCAGGTCTGCCAACGCGGCCGGCAGCTCCATTGCCGGTGACGAATTGGCCACGGCTACGTTGACCTCTGTTTTGGGACGCGATTTGGACGCGGCCTATTCGACCGCAGACAGCGCGATCACCGCTGATACAACTGTTCGGGTGCCTGCGTTGGCGGCGTTGTTCGATCGAATGATTCCCGCGGTCGATGCCGATGTGGCTGGTCTGATCAGGGCGCACCACCGCGATCCGATCGAGGAACAGGCTGACCTGACTCTGCTGAACCGTCAGTGGTCTGCAATGCGCACCTTGCTCAATCCCGGGGGCCTGCAGGCGATATCGCGACCTGCGGTATTCCGCGCCGAGTTGGATGCCGCATTCGCGCCGCTGAGCGTCCACCTCAACAGTCTGATCGCTCGGGAGAACACTGACGCTGCCGTGACCCTGGCCGGTGCGGCCGCGGGGGCGGATCGCAGTGCTTGGGGGATTGCGGCCGCAGTCGTGGTGGTCCTGGCTTCATCGATCGGCATCGGTTGGTGGGGGAGCAGGCGGATACGTGCCGCGATGGAGCCGGCGCAGAGCCAGGTCGAATTCGCTGACACCCTGCAGCTGGCCGAGAACGAGGACGAGGCGACCTCGTTGCTGCAGAGGCACCTGCAGCTGACCGTCCCTGGCGGCACCGTGACGGTGTTGAACAGGAACAACAGCGAGGACAGGCTCGAAGCGGTGACGGCGCTGTTGCCCGGGTCGCCGCTGATCCGCAGCCTGCAGCACGCCGAGCCCCGATCATGCCTCGCAGTGCGCTCCGGGCGGGTACACGACCAGGATGAGCGTCACCCAGCGCTGTTGGGCTGCCCGGTGTGCCAGACATGCCTGGGCCACTCCACCTGCATGCCCCTGACGGTCGGCGGGGCGGTGATCGGATCTGTACTTCTGAGCAGGGACGCGCGATACGGCCCGACGGACCAGGAACGCATCAGAGAATCCGTTGGGCAGGCGGCCCCGGTGCTGGCGAACCTGCGGAATCTGGCCATTGCCGAACTGCGCGCGGCTACCGACTCGCTCACAGCGCTGCCAAACAAACGCGCCGTGGGTGACACCCTCAAGCGGATGGTCGCGCAGGCGTCCCGCACCCTGACTCCGCTGTGTCTGCTGCTGCTGGACCTGGACCACTTCAAGGACATCAACGATCGTTTCGGTCATCCCGTCGGTGACCAGGCATTGGCCAATGTCGGGGCGGCGCTGCGGGGGACTTTGCGGGAAAGCGATTTCGCCGGCCGGAACGGCGGTGAGGAATTCGCTGTCCTGCTGCCAGACACCGACATCACCGGCGCCGTCGAGGCGGCCGAGAGAATCCGGGCGGCCATCGCCGATATCACTCTGCCGGGGCTCGATGTCGAGGTGACCGCCAGCGTCGGCGTCGCCGCCTACCCAGACCACGCGACAAGCGCGGAGCGGCTGGAACAACTCGCCGACTCCGCGCTGTACCTGGCCAAACGTGCTGGCAGGAATCGGGTCGAGGTGGCCGTACGCCCTGTCGATACCAATTCTCGCGGTGACCTGCAAGTGCCCGAACTCACGCCCGCTGTCGTCCACACGTAGCGGTTGTCCTCGTCCTGGTCACTGTCAGGGCTCTTCATCAGGCCGGGCCGCCAGGGTCGGGTAGTCGGGCATCGGGTAGAGGCCGACGACGAAGCCGTAGGTGGTGTCGCCGGATCGCGGCAGTCGGTCGAACTCGTGGATTGCCTCATCGATGCGCGTCCAGAACCACGCGGCCCGTTCTTCGGGGATCCGGGCGTGCCGGATGAACGAGCGCATCTGACCTGCGTCGTAGGCGCGGGCGGACTCGGCCTGCGCGACCTCGAAGTCGTTGAAGTCCTTCGGAAGGTCGACGCCGTTCGCCCGCCGACCGAGTCCGACATAGAACATCCGCGCGGCCCGGCCGTAGAAGCGCTCCTCGATTGCCCGGACTCGCCGGGTGCGGACAACGCGCAAAATGCCCGCTTCCGCCAGGACGTTGACGTGGTGCGCGACCGTGCTCTTCGGGCGCTTCAGCGCCGCAGCAAGTTCCGTCACCGTGGCGGCGCGTTCGTGCAGCAGTCCGAGGATGGTCGTGCGCAGCGGGTCGCTGATCGCCCGGACCTGCTCGGGGGTGGTGAGCTCGATGGTCTCTTCGAGGTCGTAGTCCGGAACCTCGCCGTTGCTCGACGTCACCGTAATAGACTACAGTTGCCGAACGTTCCGTAGAACTGGTTCATTCGCCTGCGAAAGCGAGAAGACGATGGCAGAAGTGTTGCTGTACCACCATGCTCAGGGATTGACGAAGGGAGTAGAGGCCTTCGCAATCGAGCTGCGCCAAGCGGGTCATACGGTCCACACGCCGGACCTTTACCAGGGGCGTACTTTCGACAACCTGGACGCTGGTGTGGCCTACGCGAGCACGACCGGATTCGACACGCTGATGGAGCGTGGCATCGCCGCGGCTGCCGGGCTGGGCGACGCTCTTGTGTATGCCGGCTTCTCCCTCGGCGTGATGCCGGCGCAACGGCTGGCGCAGACCCGGGTCGGAGCCAAGGGGGCTCTGCTGTTCTACTCGTGCCTACCGGTGTCGGAGTTCGGCGAGGCCTGGCCGGCCGGCGTACCTGTCCAGGTGCACGGGATGGACGCGGACCCGTTCTTTGCCGGAGAGGGTGACATCGACGCCGCCCGGGAGCTGGTCGGCTCCACCGAGCGGGCCGAACTCTTCGTCTATCCCGGCAAGGAGCACCTGTTCGCCGATTCCTCGCTGCCGTCCTATGACCGGGCCGCGGCGGGCCTGCTCACCCGCCGGGTGCTGGACTTCCTCGACAAGATCGACTGATTCCGCTCCGGGTCAGGCGTGCCGCTGGTCGGCAGCCAGGGGAGGTTCCGGTCGGCCCTGCTCGTCCAGATTGTCGTCCTGGGTGGGATTGTAGGAGGACGACCAAACACCCGGCGATGTATCAGGAGGTGACGCACGCCCGGGCACGGGCCAGCAGGAGTTCCCGCTCCCGGGCGTTGCGAGTCAGCGCCGCCCCGCGTTCGAACGCGGCCCGTGCCTCGTCGAACCGGCCGAGCTTGAAGAGAAGGTCACCGCGAACGCTCGGCAGCAGGTAATAGCCCTGGAGTGCCGGCAGATTCACCAGGTGATCTGTCAGTTCCAGACCGGCGTGCGGACCGTAGGCCATGCCAAGCGCCACTGCTCGGTTCAGTTCGACGACCGGCGAACCAGTCACGCGCGCCAACTCCGCGTAGAGCTCGGCGATCTGCAACCAGTCGGTGTCCTCCGCGGCGCCGGCGCGCGCGTGGCAGGCGGCGATCGCAGCCTGGAGTAGGTATGGAGTCCCTGGCGTGCCGAACTTTTCGGCACGCTCCAGGGCGGCGAGGCCGCGCCCGATGGCCTGGGCATCCCACCGACGCCGATCCTGGTCCAGCAGCAACACCGGCTCACCACCCTCTCCCACCCGAGTGGCCGACCTGGACGATTGGATCTCCATCAACGACACCAGGCCCAGCACTTCCGGCTCGCGCGGCAGCAACCCGACCAGGATGCGGCCGAGGCGAAGCGCGTCCTGGCACAGTGCCGGCCGCATCCAGTCATCGCTAGCGGTCGCCGAATAGCCCTCGTTGAAGACCAGGTAGATCACCTGGAGGACAGCCGGCAGCCGGCCAAGGAAGTCTTGGCCACGAGGGACTTCGAACGGAATCTTCGCCTTGGTCAAGGTGTTCTTCGCACGGACTATGCGCTGAGCAATGGTGGATTCGGGAACAAGGTACGCACGAGCGATCTCGTCGGTCGACAGGCCGCCGAGGAGCCGGAGGGTCAGGGCCACTCTGGCCGGCATGGCCAGGACGGGATGGCAGGCGGTGAACATCAACCGCAGCAGATCGTCGCCGAGGTCGTTGTCGAGCGCCGTGTCGAAATCGTCGGTCACGACCTCACCTTCGGCGTCCAGGTGGTAGCTGATCGCGGCGTACTTGCGGTGCAGGGTCTCGTTGCGCCGGAACAGATCAACGGCCCGGCGTTTGCCCACCGCTACCAACCACGCGCCGGTGTTGTCGGGAATTCCGGACGTCGGCCACTGCTCGAGCGCGGCGACCAGGGCGTCCTGCGCCAGCTCTTCGGCGAGACCGATGTCGCCGGTCATCCGGGTCAAACCAGCGACCACGCGGGCGTACTCGCCGCGGAACACGGTCTCGATCGCGGCGGTCGGTCCGGAGGTAGGGTGGGCCGTCACATCGCCGATCAGAACACCGGCCGCGGAGCCGGCGCAACCCACACCGGTGGTGCCGCCACGTCTGGCGGCACCACCGGGGAGGCGTCAGGGGCGGCCGGCTAGCCCTGGTTTGCCGCGACTAGCGCCGGGTCGAAGTCGGCCGGGAAGTCCTCCGGGCCGAAGACCCGACGAAGAGTCGACTCGCCGCCGCCGGCGATCGTCAGGAACCGTTTGGTGCTCTCGACCGCCTCCTCGACAGTGTCGAACTCGGTCAGCGCCCAGCCACCGATCAGTTCCTTGGCTTCGGTGAACGGGCCGTCGGTCACGGTGAACTCGCCGTTGGCCAGAGCGACCTTGGTGGTCCCGGTCGCAATCGGTGCGAACGCACCGGTGGCGATCAGATTGCCGGACGCTGTCATCTCATCGACGAACCTGCCCATCTCGGCCATCATCTCCGGGCTGGGCGGACCCGCGGGGGTGGAATCGTCGCCAACTGTGTAACCGAGGAATCGCATGATCTTTTCTCCTTGCTCGATGTGGATCCGGGTGTGGTGACGGACGTTCCATCTCGCGCGGGCTGACCGGCTCGATCGTGACGTCTGACCATGCGTCGAACGGCGATCGCTTCGATCGACATGTGTCGGCAGAGAATTTCGGATGAGTTTCGCCCGGGCCGGCCTGCGCGCGGTGGTGGGATCAGAGGGTCAGGTCGAACGGGTGACCGGCCGGGTCGGCCAGCGTCCGAAACTGCTGACCCCCGCCCTTCAGCACGGTGGCGCCGAGCTCCACCGCCCGCCCCTCCGCGGCGTCCAGGTCCGTCACGATGATGTCCAGGTGAGCCTGCTGCGGGTGGGACGGATCCGGCCACTGGGGACAGTGGTAGTCAGTGACCTGCTGGAACATCAGGTTCTTGCCGTCGCCCGCGGTCAGTGCGCCTTCGGGGCCATCGTAGGTCACCTCCATGCCCAGCAGGTCGGCGTAGAAGTGGGCCAGCGCCGACGCGTCCGGTGCGTCGATCGTGACGGCGTACAGACCCATCACCGGGCCGACGCCCTCCCGCTGGCAGATGTCGAACGGATGGCCCGCCGGGTCGGCGAGAGTCACCCAGGTGGCGCCGTCGGCGAGCCGGGTGGCGCCCAGACTGACGGCTCGCTCGGCTGCCGCCTGATACCCGTCGACGAGCAGGTCGAGGTGGAACTGCTGCGGGTTCTGCTGCCCTGGCCATTGGGGCGCAACATGATTGTCGGCCGGCTGGAACCCGACCGCCTGGCCGTCGCCCGTCTGCACGATGATCCAGCCGCCCTCGTTACGGACGATCTCCCAGCCGGCCAGCTCCACATAGAACGCGGCGAGCTTCTCGGTGTCTGCGGCGTCGAACGCGGCCAGCTCCAAATGTCCCGTGACTGTCATGCCCGGTATCTTGCCCGGGCACCCCGACACGGCACTAGGGAACGGCGCCGGACTCTCCCAACTCGGGTCTGAGCAACTCCGCGAACGCGGGTCTCAGCAACTTCCGCGACTCCGCAACCGCCTGAGGCGGGTGCCAACCGCAGCAGAAGCGTTGAGTCGACACCGATAGCGCCGTGGGCCACGATGAACGCACAGGAGGACGCCGTCGATGAGCTTTCAGGTCGACCCGAGAGTCAATGCCTACATCGACGCGCTCCCGGACTGGCAGCAAGACCTCTGCCGACAGGTCAGGGAGTTGATCCATGCCGCCGACCCGGGAGTGGTCGAGACGATCAAGCGGACCGTGCAGCCCTACTTCGTCCTCGAGGGCAACGTCTGCGCGCTGCTCGCCGCCAAGGACCATGTCAACGTGTTTCTTTACGACGGTGGGATCGTGCCGGACCCGGAGCACATCATCACTGCAGGTCATCGGAACAAGACTGCCCGCACGGTGTCCTACCGCGAGGACGAGGCGGTCAACGCGCCGGCGTTGACCGCGATGTTCCGGCAGATCATCGCCAACAATCGTGCGGGGGGCTGGCGCAGGTTGACGGCGCAGGGCTGATGCCGGGGCCCGCTCGAGTTGCCGCGCTCGAGCCTCGGGGCAGGGCCCGAGCAGCCGAAAGCAACCCGGCCCTGCCAAGCTAACCCGATGAGAACGATGACTCTGGGTTCCAGCAGGCTCGAGGTACCGGTCGTGGCGGTCGGCTGCATGCGGATCGACTCGTTGGACGCGGGCGAGGCCGAGCGGTTCGTCAAGGGTGCGGTGGAACTCGGCGCCACCTTCTTCGACCACGCAGACGTGTACGGCGGCGGGCGATGCGAAGAGATCTTCGCCGAGGCAATCGGCATGACCCCGGCGGTGCGCGAACAGATCGTCCTGCAGTCCAAGGTCGGCATCCGGCCGGGTATCTCGTTCGACTTCTCCAAGCAGCACATCCTGAGTTCGGTCGATGAGATACTCCGCCGGCTTCGTACCGACTACCTGGACGCTTTGCTGCTGCACCGGCCTGATGCGTTGGTGGAGCCCGAGGAGGTCGCCCAGGCCTTCGACGAACTGGAGGCGGCCGGCAAGGTCAGGCATTTCGGAATCTCCAACCAGAACCCCATGCAGATCGAACTCCTGCGCCGCTGGGTCCGGCAACCACTGGTGGCCAACCAACTCCAGCTCAGCATCACCAACGCGGCCATGATCACGGCCGGCATCAATGTCAACATGACCGGCGAGCGCTCCGTCGACCGTGACGGCAGTGTGCTGGATTACTGCCGCCTGCACGACATCACCATCCAGCCGTGGTCCCCGTTCCAGTACGGATTCTTCGAGGGCGTCTTCCTCGGCAACGACAAGTTCCCGGAACTCAACAAAGTGATCGACGAGGTGGCCGCGCCCTACGGCGTCTCGGCGACCACCATGGCTATCGCCTGGCTGCTGCGGCATCCGGCGAAGATGCAACCGGTGACGGGGACCACGAACCTCCAGCGCCTGGCTCAGTGCGTGGCGGCTGGAGATGTCCAGATCACTCGCGAGGAGTGGTACGCAATCTATCTGGCGGCAGGCAACGTCCTGCCCTGAAGGGCGCGCCCGGCACACTGGCCCCGGCTGTCGATTTCCGCGGCGCTCGTTCGTCTCCTCGTTGGGTGCGCAGACGTGCATCGCCGCCCGCGTTCCCCCGGAGTGACCCGACGACGAAGGAGAATTGCCGATATGCCCGCCAATACCTGGGATCTGATCCACGCCGAGCGGCAGCAGTTGATCGCTGACATGCAGAATCTCACCCCCGAACAGTGGGTAACGGCCTCACTGTGCCCGGCGTGGAATGTGCACCAGATGCTCGGACATCTCGTCGCTCTGACCACGCAGACGCCACCGAAGTTCTTCGGCAAGTTCATTGCCGCGGGATTCCAATTCGACAAGGTCGTTGCAAAGGACGTCGCAAAGCAGTCGGCGGGTACCCCGGCGCAGACCCTCGCCGAGTTCACCCGGCACGCTGGCGACACCACAGCTCCTCCGGGACCGGTCGACTCCTGGATCGGCGAGGTCGTCGTGCACTCCGCCGATATCCGAAGGCCGTTGGGCATCTCCTACACTCCGCCGGTCACCACCTCCCGGCAGGTGGCTGACTTCTACAAGAACTCCAACCTGTTGATCGGGTCCAAGAGCCGAATTGCGGGAGTTCGCCTGGTAGCGACCGATACCGACTGGGCATACGGGAGCGGCCCCGAGGTGCGCGGACCGATCCTGTCGCTGGTACAGGCGATGACTGGTCGTCGCGTCGCGCTGGCCGATCTGACCGGCGACGGGGTGACAGCGCTCGCAGCGAAGATGCCGACGGGCTGACGCAGGCAGCGTCAGGAGCAATCGTCCGGAATCTCCCGCGCCTCCGTGAGTCCGGGCGTCATACCGGATCGCGCACAACGAAACTGCCCGTACATCAACGAATTCGTTGAAATACGGGCAGGTTCGCCTGTGCTGGGCGGTTCGTATGCGCGGAGGGGCAGGGGTCAGCCAGCCCGGCGGGCTCGCTGCAGGTCGTGCGCCACCGCCCACCTGGCGATCTGCGCGCCGTGGGCCAGGCCGGTGTTGACGGCGTGGCGGAAGTGGAACCCGATGTAGACGCGGGAGTCGCCGTTCTGACTCGCCGCCTGCGAGAAACGGGTGAAATGGTGCAGCACCGGGTGTGCGTCGTCGCAGGTCTGACCGGCCGGCAGGGTCAGGCTGCAGGCACTGAACGAGAAGCGGTCCGTCCCGAAGAAACCCTGGAATACTCCCACCGCTGCGGCGCCTTCGACTGCATGCGCGGAGTCGTAGTCCGGGATGGGCGGCGTGGTCACCAGCGGCGTCCAGGTCTTGTCGGCCTTGGTCAGCGGATTCCCGTCGATGTCGGCGTTGCGGATGGCAGTCACCGGTCTCCAGAAGTTGTAGGTGTACTTGGCCTGGAAGGAGGCGATGTATCCATCTGACATTGCGATGTCGAGCAATCCGTAAAGCCGCGCCTGCTGCCAGAGGTCGAGATGCGCACTGGCCGAAAGTGTTCTGGCGATGCGATTCCACGACAGCGGTGAGCTCTCCAGCCAGAACAGCGCGATCTCGGTCTGTTTCGGTGTGCGGGCACTGGGGGTAGTGACACCGTCACCGCCGAGCCGTTGCACCTCGGCCACGTCCGCGGCGTATTGCCTGCTGGTGATCGCGTACGGCGGCGGCAGCTTGAACTGCGTGCTGCTGCGCAGAGCGAAGGGAGTGACCTTGCCCCACCCCGGGGCGAAGGCAAAGGGGCGGTCGGGCGTGAACGGGTACTGCCCAGGCGCAGTCCCCTGCGGGTAGTTCGGGTCCTGCAGCGGGGTATCGGAGCCGTCCGAGGAACGCAGTGCCAGCACGGCTCTGGCCGCCCGCGCGCCCGCCTGCAGCCCGGCGTTCCGCGCAGCCCCGGCCGGAATCGCCGCGAGGGCGGCCGAGTAGGCGGACTCGACGATCTTCACGCCGGCATCGATACACGCCGGCCCGAAGTCAACGAGGACCTCCTGCAGCAGCGGCACCAGCACGTCGTGGGCGGCCGCCGCGACCGCCGCCGGAGCGGAAGCCCAACGGGCGACGCGGAAGTCGATCGCATATGGCTTCGACCGGCGGTCGATGGCATTCAGGGCGTCGCTGATCGCGATGTGGGTCATCGCGTACATCCGCGATTCGTGCAACGGGTCGTTGCCGGGGGCCAGACAGGCGGCCACCGCGGCCTGGCCGGCGGTGGCATTCCAGTCGGTGACGGAGGTGCTCGAACCGGCGTGCCCGGCCATCACTTCCTGGGCACCGGCAGTTCCTGGCGAAAGAGCGACTCCCGCTGCCACAATGACGGCAGTGCAGGCGGCGCCGACTCTTCGGACGATCATGGCAGCTCCTCGGTAGTTGGGAAACGATTCGAGGATCCAACTCGGCACCGTGGTCGCACATGACCAGAAATGACGCCCGGCCCGACCGGCCGGGATAGTTATAAATGACCATCGACCGTCTGCGCACCCGGCGAGTAGCGTCATTTCAATGGCTGGATGGAGCAGTCCGCCGCTGCCGTCTTGGTGGGGCGCGACGACGCACTTCGTCGGTCGGCGTCGGGAGTTGGCCGTCCTCGAGGATGCCTGGACAATGGCATCCGCCGGCGCCCGACAGGTGGTGTTCGTCGGGGGTGAACCGGGCGCCGGGAAGTCCCGGCTGGTGGCCGAAGCCGCGGCGGCGCTGCAGGGTCGTGGCGCTTCGGTGATGGTCGGCAAATGCATTGACGGAATGGGGGCTGCCTACCAGCCGTTCGTCGAGCCCATCGAAGCCCTGCTGCCGGCAGTCGTGTCCGGCCGGCTCGTCCTTGACTGTGCGGCGGCCGACGTCGCCGAACAGGTGGACCGGCTGCGCACCATCGTGGGCGCTGAGCTTTCCGGGCCGGACGTCAGCAGCGGTCAGCAATTCACCCGTCAGCTGTTCCAGGCCTGCGTCCGGGCAGTGGTCGCGGCGGCTGCCGTGCGGCCGTTCGTGCTGGTGCTGGAGGACCTGCAGTGGGCCGGCCACACGTCGCTGCAGCTGCTGCGCTACCTGGTCCAACGGACCACCGGAGCCGAGGTGCTCATCCTGGCGACGCGTCGCACCAACCCTCCGGACCGTTCGGGCGATCTGGTCGGTACGGTGGCGGCGCTGTACCGACTGGACGGTGTCCGCCGGGTTGACCTGGGTGGCCTGGCCACCGAGGAGATCACCGAGTTCGTGATCAGCGCAGGCAGAGTCAGCGCCAGGGCCGCGCGTGGGCCGGCGGCCGTGCTGCGCGACCAGACCGGTGGGAACCCATTTCTGCTGCATGAGGTCTGGCGGGAGCTGACCGCCGCCGCCGATCCGGCGGGAGGTGTGGATCTGTCCGTCCTGGCCGAGGCAGATCTCCGCGCCCCGGAATCGGTGTGCGATAGCGTCCGGCACCGATTGGAAGGGTTGCCGGTCGCGCATCGCCGGACCGTGGAAACCGCGGCAATTATCGGCGAGGACTTCTCGGTGGCGCTGTTGACCGCTGCCAGGTCGGATTCGGGAGGCGGCGTCGATGCGGCCGCGCTCACCTACGCCGGGCTCGAGGCCGCCGCTGCCCTCGGCCTGGTGGAACCCGTCCGCGGCCCGGACGGAGGGTTCCGCTTCCCGCACGCCATCGCCCGTCAGTCCGTGCTGGATCTGATGACCCAATACGGACGGGCCGCCGACCATGCCAGGGTCGCCCTGGTCCTGGAAACGCATTTCCCAGCTGCCGATCTGCGGATCCAACGTCTTGCCCACCACTACGCCGGCGCTCAATCCCTGGGGCACGGCGAGAAGGCAGTCCGCTATCTGGTCCAGGCGGCTGACGCGGCCAAGGCCGCGCTCGCCCATCAGGACGCCGCGCGGTTTTTCGAGAGAGCGGCCGCGATCACCAATGACCCAGGTGAGCGTGACCAGCTCAGGTTGCAATCTGCGCGTAGCTACCTGCACGCGTCCAAGTTCGCCCGGGCCAGAGAGATCGACGAACAAGTGGCAGCGACGACGGTCGGAGTCGACCGACTGCGCGCAGCGATCGGTTTCGAAGCCGCCTCCTGGCGCAGTGCGCAGCCGGGTGAGCGCGCGGTCAGGTTGCTGACCGCTGCCCTGGCCGGAGTCCCGGCGGATGAGCACCCTCGCACCTACATCTGGGGTACGGCGGCCCTCGGGCGGGCTTTTGCCTTCTCGGGTGATCTTGCCGCCGCCCGCGGGCACGGGATCAGGGCCGTCGAGCTGGCGCGTCGGACCGGCGACGATCGGCTGCTGGCCACCACCCTGCAGATCGGACTGCACGACGGCATCAGCCCGGAGCTGCTGCGCGGGAAGCTGGACCGTGCAGTCGAACTCACCGAGCTCGCCCAGCGGTCCGGCGACCTACGTCACCTCGGGCCGGCAGCGCACTATCGGGGTGTCGTTCTCTACACGACCGGCGACCCTACGGGGCTGGCCGCAGCTCACTCCGACCTCATCCGGATGGCGAGGGCCACCGGCCAGATCTACTGGGAATGGGTCGAATCATGTCTGTCCGCCATGCGGCAATTCCTGAGAGCGGACTTCGCCGGCGCCACGGAGTCCATCAAGCAGGGGGCGAATTGGGTCGGTTGTTCGAGCCGGGCGGCGCCACCGATGGCGCACTCGGGCTGCAGCAGTTCATCGTGCGGCGGGAAACCGGGGGATTGGAACCGGTCCGCTCGCTGATCTCCGGCTCCGAAGATCACACCAGGCACTGGGTGCCGGGGCTACTGGCCATGTACTGCGAACTGGGGCTGCGCGATCCGGCGTCGCGGGTGCTGCGCTATCTGCTGGATGGCGATCTGGCGAAGCAGCAAATCTCGGCCACCTGGCCCGCGGTGTTGGCATTCCTCTGCGAAGCAGCCGTCTGGCTGGACGACCGTGCCGCGGCCGGGCAACTGCACCCGATGATCGCCGAGTATGCCGGGCTGAATCTGATCGGCGCCGAGTTCGTGGCCGCGCTGGGTTCAGCGGATAGGTACCTCGGGGGGATCGAGTCGGTGCTGGGACTGCCAACGGCCGGCCGGCGATTCGTCTCGGCACTGCAGCTGGATACCCGGATGGGATCACCTGTGCACGTCGCCACCACGTTGGCCTGCCAGGTCAGGCACCTCCGGCGGGTCGAGGGCGAATCACCGACCGGTGTAGCGCTGGCTGCTCGAGCCCGGGAGTTGAGCGATCAGTACGGGCTGGTGCGGGTGAGGCGACTGCTGGGCGACGTGGATGACGCCGAGCACCGCCGCGTCCCCCGGCCGGCCGGGCTCACCGCCCGGGAAGCGGAGGTGCTGCGGCTGGTCGGCGACGGGCTGAGCAACAGGCAGATCGCCGAGATGCTGTTCATCAGTGAGAACACGGCAGCCAACCACGTACGGAGCATCCTGATCAAGACCGGTGCGGCCAACCGGACGCAAGCGGCCAGGTTCGCCGCGTCCCACGGGCTCGACGATGCGTCCAGCGGACGCAGATCGTTGTGATCCGGCCGTCAGCCGGCGGCGCCGACGCCCGAGGTCGGGCCGGGCCCGCTACCCGCCGACCGGGTGCAACGAACCGTCCGGGTGGACCTTGTCGGTGACTTCGACGATCACGTCCGCCGGAAGACCAGCCCGGACTGCCGCGCGGCGGATCGAATCTGCGGAGTCTGCCTCGTACAGGCAGTAGCTCTTGCGCTTGTCGGCGGACAGGAACGAGTAGAGCCAGCGCACGTCCTCGTCGTCATTGATCAGGTTGATAGCAGTGGCGCCCTCGAGATCGGGTCGCATCTGTTCGGCGTATCGCCGTTCCACCATGAAGACCGGCATTCCAACTCCATCCGTTGGCGTCGATCGGGCGACACCGTGACTTGCAGGCGCGGCCGGCCACCGACGATTTGCCGCAGTAACGATACTCGCGGTCGGGCGGGGACACCGAGTCAGGGGCTCATCTGTTTGCCGAACGCCCCCTCGAGAAATCCGGACGGGTCCTTCAGCAGGTCCGTGACCACACCCTCCACCAGGGACCGGGGATGGATCGCGTAACCCTCGACCGTGTCGTCGTCGAGTTCCTTCGCGGTGGAGATCTTGCTGCTGAGCGCGGAACCGTAGCCACGGACCCAGGCGTCGATCTCACCACGAAGACTGGCCGGAATGCTGCCCCAGCGCCAGTTCTCCAGCTCCACCTGGGACGTTGCGGTGGTGGATTGCCCGGTCGTCGGAGTGGTCGCCCCGGCTGGCAACGGTTTCGGGACGAGCCGGGTGACCGTCGGGTACGGCGGTGCGGCCTTGCTGTTGAGCTCGGCGATCGCCTGGTCCCGTAGCGGATCGACCCACGGGCCCGGCCGGGTCAGGTAGTCGAAGGTCACCCGTCGATTCAGCCGGAACTGGCCGGGAGTCTTGGTGACCAGCGACTTCTCGCCGTCGCTGATGACGACGATCTGGTCCGGCCGAACACCGGCGGCGGTCAACCTGGTCGCGACTGCCTGGGCCCGCTGCATACCCAATGCCTCGTTGTAGGCGTCCGACCCAGACGGATCCGTATGACCGGTCAGGGTTGCCTGTACCTCCGGGTGTGCGTGCAGATAGGCGGCTCCGGCGGTGACCTCGCCCTCCGCGGTTGGCGACACCTGCGACGAGTCGAATCCGAAATAGCTGAGCTTGGGCGCCTGCGCCGGGTCGGCGCTCACTGCATGCGCTCGGCCGATGTCGTAGGCCGTATCCACCTGCGCGGTCGCGCCGGCAATGGCCAGCTCTGCCTGCTCCTTGCTCACCGGGCTGTCGGACAACTGCGCATCGCCATAAGCGGTCCAGGGCTCCGGGTGGGCCTCACTGGAAACGGCTACCCCACGTTTGCCTTCCATGTCGTGCATCGCCCCGCTCACCACGCCCGCGATCCCGAGGGCG
The DNA here is from genome assembly GCA_038229825.1 of Mycobacteriales bacterium. Lineage (GTDB taxonomy): Bacteria > Actinomycetota > Actinomycetes > Mycobacteriales > Nakamurellaceae > Nakamurella. Next base: position 359,300 of record JBBROB010000002.1, on the reverse strand, counting down.
AAGTAGTCGTTCAGCTTCGCCCGACCACCGTCGATCTTGGCGATAGCGGTCGCCAGCCGCGCACCCACCGCCTTGTCGACCTTGCTCCGGACGACGAAATCCGGCCACCTGGTCTGGGGGCTGATCTGAGCCACCAGGCCGTCGATCAACCGGGCGGTAAGGCGGCTGATGAACGTGTCGACCACCGGCGGCCCGAAGTTTGCCCGGTACCAACCGATGATGTCCGGTCGCGGGGTGCGGATGTGGCCCCCGGAGAAGGCGTCGGTCAGGAAGTGCTGCGCAAAGGCCTCTCGGGCCTGCGCGAGTTGCCGTCCCGCAGCATCGTTGGACAGCCCGGCGTCCAAGGCTGCCGTGAGGGCAGTCGAGTGGTCCGTCGACCAGCGATCGATTGCCTGGCCGGCATTGTTGAAGTGCGCGGAGTTTTCCGACGCGAGTCCGAGAAAGGCGACGAAACGATCGGATTTCTGGGCGTCCGTCGGCTCCGGCAGCTTGGCGGTGCTGGGATCCGGGATGTGGTCGTCGCGGATGGCTGCGAGCAGACGCTGCTTGCCGACATCAGTCTTGGTGTCGGCGAGTAGGTCGTCGATGCTGCCATATTCATCGCCGGACAAGGCGACCAGATCGCCCCAGCTCAGCACTACTCCGTTGCCGAGATCCACGGTGCGGCCGGTGCTGTCGCCCAACTGCTTGTGCTCCTTGCCGACAAAGCGCTGTGCGGTGGGCGGCGGCGCGAAGGCGGCCCGTACGGCGCGATTGCCGACCTGGCGCTGTAGGCCGAGCAACAGGCCCGGACCTGTTGGGCGCACCGCGTCGGTGGCGGAGACCTGCTGGGCTGCGAAACGCCGGGCCGACGTTCGCTCCGCGGCCGCCCTGCGGTCGGCGTTCGACAGTTGCTCATGGTTCATCGCTGGCCTCCGCTTGGGTCGCCCGGGTCCAGCGTCGTCGAGGCCGTCCGTTCCGGCAACGGCGCGCAGGCCGGCCGCGGGTGCACACGTCGGTGCCCGAACGGGCAGCCTGGCTGTCAGCGCGAGGCTTGCCGAACCCGGACGGAGGCCGGCGATTCCACCTGGGAGCGGCCCTGGTCGGCCGCAGCGCCACCACCACGACTGACGGCCGGGCGGATGAGGCGTCCGAGTGCGAGTCGCCGGGCCGGGATACGCGATGCTGATTCTGGTTTCCCCCGTCGGCGCGGAATACCCCGCCGGTGCCCTGCCGTTGGATCCGGCATGACAGTCATCGGATTCATCGGAAGCGGCAACATCGGCCAGGCGGTCGCCAAGCAGGCGATCGCGCACGGGCACACAGTGGTTCTGAGCAACTCGAGGGGCCCGCAGACATTGGCGGAGGTGGTGGCCGAACTCGGTCCGCAGGCCGCCGCCGCCACCGCGTCCGGGGCGGCTGACGCCGGCGACATCGTCGTGGTGACGGTGCCTTTCAAGAACTACCTGCAGGTGCCGGTCGAGCCGCTGGCCGGAAAAATCGTCATCGACACCAACAACTACTACTTCGAGCGCGACGGCCATTACGCCGAGATCGACAGGGGGGAGGCGACGGTCAGTGGACTGTTGGCCGCACACCTGCCGAACTCAAAGATCGTGAAGGCGTTCAACAACATCCAGTCAGCCGCCATCGGCGACGACGCCAGGCCGGCAGGGGCGCCGGGCCGTCGGGCCCTGCCCGTCGCCGGCGACGACGACGAGGCGAAGAAGATCGTCGCGGAACTGATCGACTCCTTCGGCTTCGACGTGGTCGACGCCGGCGCTTTGGTGGAGGGTCGCCGGTTCGACCGGGACAAGCCGGCCTATGGAACGAATCTCGCCGCCGCGGCACTCAGCAACGCACTCGACGCAGGCTGACCGGCTACCGGCCGAGAGCGCGATAGGTGGCTGTCTCGAAATCCAGATAGCCGCCGACCGAGGTGGGGTCGGCGAACGGGAGTATCTGGGTACCCCAGAAGCCGCCGATCCCGTTCTGTCGGTCGATCCAGTAGTACAGGTTGGCAAGTCCAGCCCAGGCCAGGCTGCCGGCCGGTCGGCCGGTCGGCGCCTGGGCGTCGTTGACCATGAAGGTCAACGCCCATGACTTCGACTCTCCGGGGAAGAACTCGGCGTCGTTGGACAGCGACGGGATCACTCCTGGCAGCATCTTGACCTTCAGGTCGCCCAGGTGATTCCGCGAGGCGAATTCCACCGTCTCCGGCCGGAGGATCTGCTGGCCGGAGTCGGCGGCTCCGTTGTTCAGCCACATCCGGATGAACGTCAGGTAGTCCGTCACGGTGGAGTACAACCCGTGCCCACCCATGTCGACCTCGGGATCGGGGAGCTTGAAGTGGGTCGGGGTGAGGCTGTCGTCGGCTTCCCGCTGGTGCATGGTGGCCAATCGGGGCCGCGTTGAATCGTTGAGGGTGAACCCGGTATCGGGCATACCCAACGGCTCGAAGATCCTCTCCCGCATCACTTCTCCGAGGCGTTTACCGGTGATCCCCTCGACTACCTGGCCGGCCCAGTCGATGTTGCTGCCGTACTCCCACTGCTCGCCCGGATCGAACAGAAGTGGACTCATCAGCGATTTGCGGGTGGCCGCGACAATGCTGGGCTGACCATGGTCGGTGGCGAGCCGGTTGTACGACTCGTTGAAGAAGTCGTAACCGAAGCCCGCCGTGTGCAGCAGCAGGTGTTTGGTGGTGATATCGCGTTTCGGTGCGCGCAGGACCGGGTTACCCGCAGCGTCGAATCCGTCGAGGACCTGGATCTCGCCGATGGCCGGGGCGTACTCCTTGGCCGGAACATCGAGGTCGAGCGCCCCCTCCTCGACGAGCTGGAGAGCCGTCACACCGGTGATCGCTTTGGTGGTGGAGAAGATCGCGAAAAGGGTGTCGGTGGTCATCTCCGTGTTGGAACCCAGATCTCGTACCCCGGACGAGCCGAGATAGAAGCTCCCACGACGGTTGGTCAGGCCGGCCACCACCCCGGGCACCCGGATCCTGGCGGTGCTGGCGGATTGGACGACTCCGTCAGCCGCAGTCGCCATGGCGGTGGAACTGTCGGTGCTGGTGCTCATCATGTGTCCTTTCATCGTTGAAAAGATCTTGATCGGCAGGGTTTCGGTCGACCTTACGGACGTCGGCGCCTACAAAAGTAGACCGTATTGGGTTCCCGGAATGCTCGCAGCTCGGAAGTCCACCCGATGCACGCACGGGGACTGCGGGTGGTCTTGCATAGTCTGGCCGGGTTGCCGGAGACCCGGTCGGGCAAACCAACAGCGGGACCAAGGGGAGCCATTCAGCTTCGCCGTCCCTCTCGAGAGGAAAAAGCGCAATGAGTGAATCGTCGATCACGGCCACGCCCACGACCAGCTTCGCCGATCTGGGTAAGGAACTGTGGACCTACCTGACCGGTAAGGGTGCCGCCATCAACTACGAGTTCGTCGACATGCAGGTCGGCGTGCCGCGCAGCACCGGAGCCGGATCGCCGCAGGCCATCTGGGGTCTCAACGGCACTCTGCGGATCACCACCGCCGAGCACGCAAGCCAGGGATGACCCCGGTGCGTCGACGCCCGTCGATGGTCGCAGCGCAATGATCACCGTCGACGCCGATCTCCGCATCGATGTGAGTGGCAGCCAGGCTTCGCTGGTCGCCCATGGCCAACAGATCACCCTCACCTCCGATGTGCCGATGGATTTCTGGGCCGCGCTGCGCGGTTCCGACCTGCCGGTCGGGCCGCTGGCGGGTGCCCGTGCGGTTGGCCGGATTGCCGACGCCCTGGGTGCGGCCGGCCTGGAGTTCCGCCTGGCCGGACCTCACGGCGAGCTGGGCAGACTCGGATCAGGCTCCCACTCGTGGTGGGGACGCGTACTGACCGGCAGCGATCTGGTCCGCCTCGGATCGGTGCGCAGCTTGCGCCCGGTGCTGGCCGCCGCACTGCGCCGGTCGCGACTCAATCCCCGTCGACGCTGGCACTGATCGTGGGCTGCCGGACACAGCGCTGTCCGGCAGCCCGGGACCCGGGGGCACGGCGCCGACCGTCGACCCGGGTGGCAGTCGTAAGCTCGGGCGACAGGCATACATCGACCATGGGTGAGGATCTCGCTTGACACCGCTGGAGCCCGTTGCCAACACGACCAAGCTCGAACTGGCGGAGACGATCACGGCCGCAGCCGCCGCATTCCCTACCTTCGCGGCGGCCACACCGGCGAGCCGGGCGACCATGCTGGATGCCGTCGCGGATGCGATCGAGGATGCCGTCGACGAATTGGTCCCGCTGGCCATCGAGGAGTCGCACCTCACCCACACGCGGCTGACCGGCGAGGTCAAGCGCACCACCTTCCAGCTGCGCACGTTCTCGGCCGCGCTGCGGGAGGGTCAGTATCTCGAGGCCATCATCGAGACCGCCGCGGCGGCCGGCCCGCTCGGTCCGACACCCGACCTACGCCGGATGTTGCTGCCGGTGGGACCGGTCGCGATCTATGCCGCCAGCAATTTCCCGTTCGCGTTCAGCGTCGCCGGCGGTGACACTGCTTCGGCGCTGGCCGCCGGATGCCCGGTGGTGCTGAAAGCACATCCGGGTCACCCGCAACTGTCAAGGCGAACGGCGGAGATCGTCACGAAGGCGTTGGACTCGGCCGGAGCTCCGGCGGGGACCTTCGGAATCGTCCACGGTTATGACGTCGGCGTCGACCTGCTCTCGGATGAGCGGATCACCGGCGGATCGTTCACCGGATCGATTCCAGGCGGTCGCGCGCTCTTCGACATCGCCAACGCCCGCCCGACCCCGATCCCTTTCTATGCCGAAATGGGCAGCATCAACCCGGTTTTCGTCACCAGCGCGGCCGTGCACAGCCGGGGCCATGCCATTGCGACGGACTACATCGCCTCGTTCACTCTGGGAGTCGGACAGTTCTGCACCAAGCCGGGCGTGTTGTTCCTGCCGTCCGGTCATGGCCTGCGCGAGCGGCTGGTCAGCGCCGCGGCCGAAGTCGCGCCGACTCCAATGCTCACGGCCGGGATCGCTGACAGGTTCGGCCATCTCGTTGACGAGTTGGGCCGGCAACCAGGTGTCGACACGCTGGTCGCCGGGTCGGCAGTGGAGGGCGGCTGGTCACCGTCGCTGTTGATCACCGATGCCGACGCGCTGCGGGCGGATCCCGCGGCACTGCTGGAAGAGCGTTTCGGCCCGACCTCGTTGATCGTCGAGTACCAGCACGAATCCGAACTCGCCGCGCTGGCCGGTCTCTTCGGCGGCAATCTGACCGCAACTGTCCACGGGGAGGAATCCGATCTGGGCAGTCTGGGACCGTTGATCGACGCTGTCACAGGCAAGGCCGGCCGGGTGCTCTGGAACGGATGGCCCACGGGTGTGACCGTGTCACCCGCGATGCAGCATGGCGGACCGTACCCGGCCACCGCCGCCGCCCTGCACACGTCAGTGGGTACCACCGCGATCCGCCGCTGGTTGCGTCCGGTGTGCTACCAATCCATGCCTCAGCGGCTGCTCCCACCTGCACTTCGGGACGCCAACGAGCTCGGCCTACCGCGGCGCGTTGACGGCGTGCTGACCAGTGAGGCCATGGCCTGAACGCGGGCCCGCCGGGGCCCGGGACCCGGCAGGCCTGCAGTGGCGGCCCACTCGCGGCGAATCCAGCGCGATCGCTCATCTGGGAGCGCCGTGTCCCCTGGGTCGGTTGATAGCCAGCAACCGGAGGGCAACGGCCAGTGGCCAGAGTGCCTGCGCACCGGCAAGGATGCGTTCGGTCAGGCCCAGTTGCGCCCCGCCGCCCAGTTGGCTCGCGAACCAGCCCAGCAAAGCCAGCAGAACCGCCGTCGCGGCCATCCGGACGGCGAGTTCGGGCACCCGTGCCAAGGCCGGCCAGATGGCCAGCGCGACGAAGCCGATGCCGGCCGCCTGGACGTGTCCGGTAGCGGGCTGGGGGAGCGATGCGACCGCGATGGTGCCTGCGCCGCCCAGGGCCAGAAACGCGCGTCCCCAGCGTCCGGCCTCGGTCAATCCGGCCGCCGTGACCAGATGGCAGGCACCGAGCAGAAACAGTCCGGTTGTCATGATCCATCTGTCTGCCGCATCCCGCGCGGCCAGGGCACTGATGGTCTGGGAGATCTGGTCGTACCCGGGCGGCTGCTGCGACTGAGCCAACGACCAGCCGCCGATCAGGGCGACGGGCGCGACCGCCGCCGAGACCACTGCCCATGTCCGCATCAGACCGACAGTGCCCGAACTCGGCCCGCAATGTTTGAATGAGCTCCGACGATGAGCTGGGTCACAGGAACCGCGGTCCCCTGGCGCGGTCATCGGGACCATCAATTACCAGGGACAAGAGGCGCGAAATGGTCGCTGCTCCGCAGGGGGAACCGAACACTGCTCCGCAGGGGCAACGGAACAGTGCGATTTTCGACGACGGACTGGCCGAGACCGAGCTTCCGCAGACGGCGACGGTCACCACCGACGTTGTCATCGTCGGTTCCGGGCCGGCCGGAGCCTCCGCGGCGTTGTTCCTGTCGACACTCGGGGTCGACAACATCATGATCACCAAGTACCGCTGGACGGCGAACACGCCGCGGGCCCACATCACCAATCAGCGGACCATGGAGATCTTCCGGGACGTCGGCGTCGAGGATCAGGTGCTGGCGGATGCCACCCCGCACGAGTTGATAGGCGACACGGTGTTCTGCACCGCGATCGCCGGCGAGGAGATCGGCCGGATCCTCACCTGGGGCACCCACCCGGCAAGGGAGGCCGACTACCGGTTGGCTTCCCCTTCGCTGACCTGCGACATCCCGCAGACCTACCTCGAGCCGATCCTGGTCAGGAACGCAGCTGTCCGCGGGTCGCAGGCGCGGTTCTCCACCGAGTACCTGTCCCACCAGCAAGATGCCGACGGCGTGGATGTCAAGGTGCGGGACAGGCTGACCGGGGCCGTCTACACCATCCGGGCGAAGTATCTGATCGGGGCCGACGGGGCCAGATCGGCGGTCGCCGCCGACATCGAGCTGCCGATGGAGGGCATGATGGACATCGCCGGCTCGATGAACATCACCTTCAAAGCCGACATCTCCCGGTACGTGGCGCATCGCCCGTCCGTTCTGTACTGGGTGATCCAGCCGGGTTCGAATGTCGGCGGCATCGGGGCAGGCCTCGTCCGGATGGTGCGGCCCTGGAACGAGTGGCTGGTCGTCTGGGGCTATGACATCAATGGTCCCGCACCGATTGTCGATGTTCCCGCGGCCACTGCGATCGTGCGGAACCTGGTCGGCATCCCCGATCTGGATGTCGAGATCACCGGGACATCGCTCTGGGGGAACAACGAGATGTATGCGACCCGGCTGCAGTCGGGCCGGGTGTTCTGCGCCGGCGACGCGATCCACCGGCACCCGCCGAGTAACGGACTCGGATCCAATACCTCCATCCAGGACTCCTACAACCTCGCCTGGAAGCTGGCCGCCGTCCTGCAGGGCCGGGCAGCGGAGTCGCTGCTTGACACCTACACGGACGAACGGGCGCCCGTCGCCAGGCAGATCGTGTTGCGGGCCAACAAGTCAGGCCGGGAGTTCGGCCAACTCTTCGATGCCCTCGGAGTGACGACCGCCGGGTCGGAGGCCGAGATGGTGCAACGGATCGAGGAGCGGAAGGCCAACACCCCGACGGGTGCTGCCAAGAGGGCGGCGATCGTGGCGGCGATGGAGATCAAGAACTACGAGTTCAACGCGCACGGCGTTGAGCTGGGCCAGTTCTACACCTCGGCGGCGATCGTCGGCGACGGAACCGGCAAACCCACGGCCACCAGAGATCCCGAGTTGTACTACCAGCCTTCGACGGTGCCGGGGTCCCGGCTGCCGCACGCCTGGGTCGGCGACTCCAGCAGCCGGGTCTCCACCCACGACCTCGCCCCGATGACCAGGTTCACCCTGATCACCGGGATCACCGGACAGGCCTGGGTTTCCGCTGCCGAGACGGTCGCGGTCATGCTCGACGTGCCACTGACCGCGGTGGTCATCGGGCCGGGGCGGGAGTTCACCGATCTGTACTTCGACTGGTCGCGGTTGTCTGAGGTCCAGGAGGATGGCGCGATCCTGGTTCGCCCGGACAAGCACGTCGGCTGGCGGGCGCGAGCCCTCCCCGGGGATCCGGGTGCGGTTCTCCTGCAGGCCATGTCGGCGATTCTCGGAAGGTAGGTCTGCACCGTGCCCCAAAGCGATGTCCCGTCGGAGCAGACCGCGCGGGAAGTGGACCTGATACAGCGCGTGCTCGCTTCGTTCGAAGGGACGCCGGACCCCCGGCTCAAGCAGCTGCTGCAGGCCCTCACCCGCCATCTGCACGCCTTCCTGCGCGAGGTCCGGCTGACCGAGCAAGAGTGGCAGGCCGGGATCGACTTCCTCACTGCCACCGGACATATCACCGACGACCGGCGCCAGGAGTTCGTCCTGCTGTCCGATGTGTTCGGCGCGTCCATGCAGACCGTGGCGATCAACAACGAGGCCTACGCCGATGCCACCGAGGCCACCGTGTTCGGGCCGTTCTTCGTCGAGAACGCACCGCACGTCGAGATCGGCGGCGACATCGCGTCCGGGGCGGCCGGCCAACCCTGCTGGGTGGCGGGCACCGTCACCGACACCGCAGGTCAGGCCATCGCCGGGGCGCGCATCGAAGTGTGGGAGGCCGATGCAGATGGGTTCTACGACGTGCAGTACGACGATCCCCGAACCGCGGCCAGGGGTTGGCTGCTGACTGACGACCAGGGCCGGTATTCGTTCTGGGGCATCACCCCCACCCCGTACCCGATCCCCGCCGACGGCCCGGTCGGCGCGATGCTTGCCGCGGCTGCGCGTTCACCGATGCGGGCGTCGCATCTGCATTTCATGGTCAGCGCACCGGCCTGCCGCACCCTGGTCACGCACATCTTCGTCCGGGGCGACCGCCTGCTCGACCGGGACAGCGTCTTCGGCGTGAAAGAGTCCCTGATCAAGGATTTCGAGCAATTTCCGGCGGCCGCCGCAACTCCGGACGGCCGAATCGTGGAAACCCCCTGGACGCGGGTGCGGTTCGACATCGTGCTCGCCCCCGGCGCGGAGTCCGAGTCCGGATCGCCGGTAGCGTAGTAAAGCGTACGTAATGGTATGCCGCTGCTAACGGAGCAGCGTTCCAGACAGCGTTGACCTCACCTGACAGGGGGCCACATGCCGGCTCGGGCCGAACCATCGGAAACAACCGGAACAGCGGACCGGGCGCAACAGATCGGCCGGGGTCTGCGGTGGACATCCAACTGGGCGTTGCGGGTCGTGCTCATCGCTGCCGGCTGCTGGGTCGTCGGCTACCTGCTGAGCAAGTTCTGGTCCATCGTGCTGCCAGTGGTGCTGGCGCTGTTCATCACCTCCGTACTCTGGCCGCCGACGGCCTGGCTTCGCCGGCATCGCTGGCCACCGGCACTGGCCGCGGCAACAGTGTTGTTGGCCGGCCTGGCCGTGGTGGCGGGGGCCGTCGCGCTGATCGTTCCGTCTGTCGTCTCGCAGTCGGGCCAGATCGCTGACCAGTCCATCGCGGGCCTGCAGAAGGTGCAGACCTGGCTCACCGGTCCGCCGTTCAATCTGGGAGCCGACCAGATTTCGGGTGCGATCACCTCGCTCGGCGACAAGCTGAAAGCCAGCGCGACGAGCATTGCCTCCGGGGTGTTCGCCGGCGTGACCTCGGCTCTGTCCATCCTCGTCACCGCCGCCACCGCCGTCATTCTGGTGTTCTTCTACCTCAAGGACGGTCCACGTTTCATGCCGTGGATGGAGCGGGCGACCGGCCGGCGGGTCGGCCGCTCCCTGTCCGAGGCGATGATGCGGTGCTGGTCGGTGGTCGGGTCGTTCATCAGGACGCAAGCGCTCGTCAGTCTGGTGGACGCGGTGCTGATCGGCGGGGGTCTGCTGATTCTGGGTGTGCCGCTGGCACTGGCACTGGCGGTACTGACCTTCATCGGCGGTTTCGTCCCGATAGTCGGGGCGTTCGTCGCCGGAGCCATCGCCGTGCTGGTCGCCCTGGTTGCCAACGGTCTGACGACAGCCCTGATCGTTCTGATCATCATCGTGGTGGTCCAGCAACTCGAAGGAAATGTGCTGCAGCCGCTACTGCAATCGCGCAGCATGAATCTGCACGCCGCGGTCGTCCTGCTGGCCGTCAGTGTCGGTAGCTCGCTGTACGGCATCACCGGTGCCTTCCTCGCCGTGCCGGTGGTCGCGGTGGTCTCCGAGCTCTGGCGGTACCTGGCAGAGCGGATGGACGCCTGACGGCCGGGGGAGCCCGAGCAGGACAGGCAGGTCCCGGAAGTCGGATCTCGGCGGGCACCCGGCGAGTGCAGCGGAACCGTGTCCATCGACCCGGCTAGTATCAAACGTATGTTCGACAGCGGATGGGATGCCGGGCTGGACGATACCCAGCTCGCCGCGGTGACCCACGGGGATACGCCGCTGGTGATCCTGGCCGGCGCAGGTACCGGAAAGACCCGGACGCTGACCGCGCGGGTGGCGAGCCTGATCGACCGGGCGGTCCCGCCCGAACGCATTCTGCTGCTCACCTTCACCCGCCGTGCGGCGGACGACATGCTGACCCGGGCCGCGGCGATGTGCACCGCGCGGGAATCGGCGCGGCGGTTGCAGGGTGGCACCTTCCACTCAGTCGCCCATCAGTTGGTCGCACGGCACACCGAGGCGCTGGGGCTACCCACCGAGATGTCAGTGCTGGACCGGGCCGATTCGGTCGACGCGATGGATCTGCTCCGCCACGATCATGGCCTGGCCGACAAGGACTCCCGGATGCCGAACCCGGCGGCTCTGATCGATCTGTACTCGAGGGCGGTCAGCACCGGTACCTCCGCCCGTACCTTGATCGCGACCGAATTCCCCTGGCTGGAAACGTATGTCGAGCAAATCATGAACATTCTGCGTGCCTACGTCTTGCGAAAGCGCGGTCGCGGATTGCTGGACTTCGATGATCTGTTGCTCGCCTGGCGCACCCTGTTGGCCGACCCGGTCCTCGGTCCGGAAATCGCCGGCCGGTGGGACCACGTGCTGGTCGATGAATACCAGGATGTCAATCAGACCCAGGTCGATATTGTGCTGGGTCTGCGACCCACCGGTCACGGACTGACCGTGGTCGGCGACGATGCCCAGGCCATCTACGCATTCCGGGGATCGAACAGCGATCACCTCATCAACCTTTCCCGTGGGTTCGACGACGTCACCGTGGTGCGTCTGGAATGGAATTTCCGGTCACGACAGCGCCTGCTGGACCTGGCGAACGTCGTGCGGCCAGCAACGTCCGGCCACCGACTGCAGTTGCATTCGTTGCGGGAAGGGGGCCGGCGCGCTCGGCTGGTCCGCTGCCACGATGCACCGGCCGAGGCAAGAGCGATTGCCGACGCGGTGCTGGCGGAGGCCGTGGACGGCCGCCGCCTACGGGATCAGGCCGTCCTGATGCGCACCGGACACCACAGCGATCTGTTGGAAGTGGAGCTCACCGCCCGCGGGATTCCATTCGTGAAATTCGGCGGCCTGAAGTTCCTCGAGGCGGCCCATGTCAAGGATCTGGTGGCGACGTTGCGGGTGACCGCCAACCGGGTGGATGAGGTGGCCTGGTACCGGTTGCTTCGGCTGCACCAGGGCATCGGGCCGGCTGGCGCCCGACAGCTGTTGGAAACCGTGGCAGCGGTGGATCTTTCCGGCGACTGGGTGGCCGAGGCGGTTGCGGCCGCACCCGCCATGAGCCGGATTGCCCTGGCCGCGACGCTGAACGGCATCGCGGATGCGCGCTTGCAGGAACGGGTCGCCGATCGGGCGGCCGGCTGCCTCGCGACCCTCGCGCCCCTGGTGACCGTTCGGTATCCGGACGCGGTGGCCAGGCTGGCCGATCTGGAGCGGCTGATCGCGGCCGCGGCGCTGGCTCCCGACCTGGCCGCATTTGTCGCGGAACTCACCCTGGATCCGCCTGCCTCCACCTCAGACCTGGCCGGTCCGCCGCACCTGGACGACGACTATCTCGTGCTCTCCACCGTCCACTCGGCAAAGGGTCTGGAGTGGCCGGTCGTGCATGTGCTGCACCTCGTCGACGGCGCCTTCCCCTCGGACATGGCCCTGACCAGCAATGACGGCCTGCTCGAGGAGCAACGGTTGTTCTACGTGGCGGTCACCAGGGCCGCGGACGAGTTGCTGCTGTATGCCCCGCTCCGCATGCCCCATCATCGCTTCGGGCGCGACGACAAGCACAGCTTCGCCCAGGTCAGTCGGTTTCTTGACGACGCAGCCATGGCCACCGTCGAGGTCCAGGACCTGGTCCCGGTGCGGTCGCCACCGGTGATCCCGGGTCGCCAGTCCCGGATCGCGTTACCGTCGCTGGACGATCTCTGGGCGTGACTGACGCAAGCACCCCTCACGCAAGCAGCCCGCACCGCTTGTGAGAATGTCAGCTCGCCGATTCGCCCTCCCGCTGCCGCCTCGAGTTCCGAAAGAACGCCATGACCGAATCTGTGAGTTTCCGTGCCGTCGTCTATACCCGCACCGGCGGCCCGGAGGTGCTCAGGCTGATCCAGAAGCAGGTGAGCGCGCCGGGGCCGGGCGAGGTTCGGGTTCGGATTCATCGATCCGGGGTGAATCCCACCGACTGGAAGTCGCGGCGCGGTGGTCCCGAGTCCGCGTCGGTGGATCCGGCTCAGGTTCCCGGTCAGGACGGCGCCGGGGTGATCGACGCAATCGGGTCCGGCGTGGACATCAGTCGGATCGGGCAACGCGTCTGGATCTGGGAGGCCGCCTACCGCAGAGCCGAGGGCACGACCCAGGACCTGGCGCTGATCCCGGAGGTGCAGGCGGTCGAGCTGCCGGACTCGGCGTCGTTCGATCTCGGTGCGGGCCTGGGTATCCCATACCTCACCGCACACCGATGTCTGACGGTGACAGAGGGCGGCCCGCAGCGGCTCGGTCCAGGCGCCCTTGCCGGGCGCCATGTTCTGATCGCCGGCGGCGCCGGCGCCGTCGGCAATGCCGCGATCCAACTCGCGCGCTGGTCGGATGCGACCGTCATCGCCACCGTCAGCAGCGCGGAGAAGGCCCAACTGGCTGCCGCGGCAGGGGCCGACCACATCATCAACTACCGCCTCGACGATGTTGTCGCCGAGGTACGCAAGATCGTGCCGGCCGGCGTGAACACCATCGTCGAGGTGTCGGCCGCTGCCAACGCTGGCATCGACGCCCAGCTGATCGCACCGCACGCCGCCATTGCGATCTACTCCGACGACGGCGGGACCGAGGTCTCGATTCCGATCCGCGCCTGCATGACCCCGAATGCCCGCTGGCAGTTCGTCCTGGTTTACACCGCTCCCCGTGAGGCCAAAGAACAGGCACGGCATGCGGTCAGCGCTGCCCTGGCCGCCGGGGCCATCAGGCCCTGCCTCCCGCTGCATCACTTCCCGCTGGCGGACGCGGCGAAAGCTCATGTGGCAGTTCAGAATTCCGCAGTTGGAAGGGTCATCATCGACGTCGCCGACTGACCGCCTCTCATCGGAGCGGCCGTCAGCTGAGATCGTCGACACGATCCGTGGCCGATCCCCGACCATGGCAGCCGCGCAGAACAGTGCGCGGGTCTGCGCGAGATCGACTGATTGCTGGCCCTCGCACTCTCCAGATCTTGCCGAGTATCGGCAGCGCTGACGTCCAATGTTCGCTCGAACTCGACCTGAACCTGCCGCCTATATGCAGTGCAGGCTGGAAGCAGTGATCGTCGCTTCTCAGCGGGCAACGGTCATGGCTCAGCAGGAGCACTCGACATCATCACTGCAACGAAAGGAATCACCATGGCCTCACTGACCGAGCGGCTCGCCGGCCTCTCGAAAAGTCCTGCGGCCCGAAAGGTGGCCGAAAAGGCGCGAGAGATCGCCACCAAGCCCGAGAACCGGCAAAAGGTTGCCGACCTGATGTCCAGGTTCAGCGGCAAGCCCAAGGCCCGCTGACGCCGCGGATTCCTTCGATGCCCTGCCGCATCCGAACACCGCATTTTGCGGTGCACCACACGGTCACCGTCAATTCCGACATCGCATCACCAACGAAAGGGAGTTCTCATGGGAGTCAGTCTGACCAAGGGCGGCAACGTTTCACTGAGCAAGGAGGCGCCCGGCCTGACCGCTGTGGTCGTCGGCCTCGGCTGGGACGCCCGCACCACCACCGGCATTGACTTCGACCTGGACGCTTCGGCGATCATGCTCAAGTCTGACGGAAAAGTGCTGTCGGACAGCCACTTCATCTTCTTCAACAACAAGACCTCGCCGGACGGTTCAGTGGAGCACACCGGCGACAACCTGACCGGTGAAGGCGACGGAGACGACGAGTCGATCAAGGTGAACCTGGCGGCCGTGCCGGCCGAGGTCGACAAGATCGTCTTTCCGGTCAGCGTGTACGAGGCTGACACCCGCCAGCAGGGTTTCGGCCAGGTGCGCAACGCCTTCATCCGGATCGTCAACCAGGCCAACGGGGCAGAGATCACCCGCTACGACCTGACCGAGGACGCTTCCAATGAGACCGCCATGGTCTTCGGCGAGATCTACCGAGGCACCGGGGGTGGCGCGACTGGGGGCGCCGACTGGAAGTTCCGGGCCGTCGGGCAGGGCTACGCCTCCGGCCTGACCGGCATCGCCAGAGACTTCGGCGTCAGCGTCTGACCCCCGCCCGACCCCGCCTCAGATCGTCCGGACACCACCCAGAGGGCAACTTCGGCTGCCCTCTGGGTACCGTTTGTCATGGCGATCATCGACGGTTCCTGCTCCGCCCGCATTCGGCTCACGGTGACCCACCCGGGCGTTCGCCAGTCGCCGGAGCAGATCTCGTCATTCCATGATCCGGGCGACCTCAACCTGGAATTGACCGCTCCGCTGTCCTGAACGATGGCGACCCAACATGTGGATGTGGTCATCGTCGGCGCCGGACTATCCGGAATAGGCGCAGCACATCATCTGCAGGACAAGTGCCCCGGTAAGACCTACGCAATCATCGAGGCGCGTCAGGCGATCGGCGGGACCTGGGACCTCTTCCGATATCCGGGTGTCAGGTCCGACTCCGATATGTTCACTCTCGGTTATCGGTTGCGGCCATGGTCGGGCGGCACGGCCCTCGCCGGCGGCTCCTCAATTCTGCAGTATGTTCGGGATACGGCCAGGGAGCAGGGCATCGACCCGCACATCAGGTTCGGTTGTCGGCTTGTTCGGGCAGAATGGTCGTCGGCATCAGCGCAATGGACACTGCACATCGACCGCGGCGGCGAAATCGACGAAATGATCTGCAGCTTTCTGTACTGCTGCAGCGGCTATTACCGATATGACGAGGGCTTTACTCCGGAATGGCCATCAGCCGGCGAATTCCTTGGCCAGATCGTGCATCCGCAGCACTGGCCGGAGAATCTGGACTACGCAGGCAAGCGCATCGTCGTCATCGGCAGCGGATCGACCGCGGTCACACTGGTACCGGCGTTGGCCCGCTCGGCCTCAGCGGTGATCATGTTGCAACGTTCCCCCAGCTATGTGCTGGCCCTGCCCGGCCGGGATCCGTTAGCGGACGCGGTGCGGCGCCGGTTGTCGCCTCGGGCCGCCTTCACACTGCTGCGGTGGAAGAACGTCCTGGTCACCATGGCCGGATATCGAGTCAGTCGTCGGTGGCCGTCGGCGGCCACGAAATTCATCCGGAAGGCGGCGACCCGCCGGCTGCCAGCGGGGTTCGATGTCGACACCCACTTCACCCCGCGCTACCGCCCCTGGGACCAGCGGCTCTGCCTGGTACCCGACGGGGACCTGTTCACGGCGATCGGGAACGGTAGTGCCACGGTCGTCACCGACGAGATCGACAGACTCACCCCCAGCGGAATCCGCCTACGGTCGGGACGGCAACTCGACGCCGACATCATCGTCACTGCGACCGGATTGAATCTGCTGGCGTTCGGCGGCATCCAGCTGTGCGTCGACGACGTCGATGTGACACTGCCCGACACCATTGCCTACAAGAGCCTGATGCTGGCCGGTGTGCCGAATTTCGCGTTCGCCATCGGGTACACGAACGCCTCTTGGACCCTGAAGGTCGATCTCACCTCGGAATATGTCTGCCGTTTGATCAACTTCATGGACTCCAGGGGTATCACATCGGCGGTTCCGGTCAGGGATCCCACCGCGGACCCTGCGCCCTTTCTGGATTTCCAGGCCGGCTACGTGCTGCGGTCCGTCGACGATTTCCCGAAGCAAGGATCGAAGGTGCCCTGGCGGGTGACGATGAATTATCTGCGTGACCTCAGGGCGCTGCGGTATGGGTCGGTCACCGACGAGATGGACTTCCGGTCCGCCGGAGAGCGTCAGTCGGGAGTCGACGCAGGCGTCGGCTGACACCTCATCGACGTCACCAGGAACCGTCGGCCCTGCTGCCGTATCGAGGCGATCGCCTCGGTGAACGAGCCGTCGACCAGGACGTCGTCGGCCATGCCGGCCACCCGTCTACCGACGGCGTCCAGAACGCCTTCGCCGCTGGCGGTACGCCAACCACGCGGCAGCACCAACTCCGCCCTGGTGCCGTCCTGACCGAGCAGAAACAGCCCGCCACCCTCGACGGCATCACCGGAAAGTTTCCCGCCCAGCGTGATCATGTGTCCACCCGTGTCCTGGATTGACTACCCGTGAGGCAGATTCTTCCGTATGGGTCCGGACCGGTCCGTACCGAGGGGCAGCGGCCACCACCCCTGGTGCAAATCGCACCGGGGGTTTACGGTGCGGTTACTCCGGGCGTAGGACCACAGCCAGCAATGGGCGCCCCCCAGATTGAGGAGCCCTTTGAGCACTCGTCGAGGTCGCAGATTCCTGTCCGTCATCGGTGGCATGGTCTTGATCGGCGGATTTGTCAGCGGCCAGGCCGCGGCCGCTCCGTCGGGTGCGCGCGGATTCACCGCCACCGGACTGACCCCCACGTCAACCGTTGCGACCGAGAAATCGGCGAGCGGCCAGATCGCCAAGAGCGACCCGGCACTGTTGGCCCGCACAGACTCCGCCCAGGTCAACGTGATGGTCAAACTCGACTACGACGCTGCTGCGTCCTACAAGGGCGGTATCGCCGGACTACCGGCCACCAGTCCGCAGCTGACCGGCAAGCGCCTGAGCAAATCGGACCCCGACGTGGCCCGGTATCTGCGGCACGCGGATTCCGAATCCGCCACTGCGGCGCAGCGGATCCGGGCCGCCGTTCCGGCGGCCGCCGTGACCGATTCGTTCACCCTCGCCTACGGAGGGCTCTCGGTGCGGCTCCCGGCCAACCTGGCCAAGCAGCTGATCGAGGTCCCCGGCGTGTCCGCCGTTCAGCAGGACTCGGTGCAGCACCCGACAGCAGACGCGTCCTCGGCCCCGGCGACGCCGGCGGCTGCTCCTCCGGCCGGCCCATCGGCAGCGACGATTTCCAGTGATACGACGAAGTTCGTTGGTGCCAATAAGGTCTGGCCCAGCTTGGGCGGACCGGTCAAGGCCGGTCAGGGCGTGATCGTCGGCGTCCTTGACACCGGGATCTGGCCCGAACACCCGTCCCTCAAGGATTTGGGACTGGCGAAGCCCGGTCCCGCCGGCAAGACCTGGGCCTGCCAGTTCGGCGACGGCACGGATGCCCTGCTCGGTCTGGCATTCACCTGCAACAACAAGCTCATCGGCAGCTACGCCTTCCTGGACACGAACCTTTCGATCAACGGGGCCCTACCCGGTGAGTACTGCGACCTCAACCTGGTCAGCGCCGCGCATCCGTCGGGTACCTGTTCCGCCCGCGACTCCGACGGTCATGGAACGCACACTTCAACCACTGCCGCAGGTGACCCGGTGGCCAACGTGCCACTGCTGGGCGTTGACCGCGGACCGATCAGCGGCATCGCTCCGGGAGCCTCGGTGATCATGTACCGGGTCTGCCTGGAGAGCGGCTGTTTCCAGTCGGACTCTGTTCGGGCGATCCAACAGGCGATCCTCGACGGCGTGAACGTGATCAACTTCTCGATCTCCGGCGGCGCCAGTGCCTACACTGATCCGGTCGAGCTCGCGTTCCTGGACGCCTATGCCGCCGGCATCAGCGTGTCCGCCTCGGCCGGCAACTCGGGTCCGACCGCGGCCACTGCCGAGCATGCCGGTCCGTGGGTCACCACCGTGGCGGCCTCGACCTCCGACCGTGCGTTCCAGTCCACCCTCACGCTCACCTCCTCCGATGGCGCGACGTTCGGCAAGGTCGGTTCCACCATCACCGCCGGCGTCACAGATGTGCCGGTGGTCCTGGCGGCCGCAGTGTCCGGTTACACCGGAACAAAGAACTGCCTCAAGCCGTTCGCAGCCGGGTCCCTCGCCGGCAAGGTGGTCATCTGCGAGCGCGGCGGCGGCGGTGGTGGGCGCGTTGAGAAGGGCTATTTCGCCAGTCTGGGTGGCGCGACCGGCATGATCCTCTACAACCCGACCGCCTCGGATACCGAGACCGACAACCACTTTCTGCCGGCGATCCATCTGGAGGGGCCCAACGACGTGATGCTGGCCTTCCTGGCGGCCCATGCCGGCGTCACCGCCACCTGGTCCCGTGGGGAGAAGGCCGTCGTCCGTGGGGACGTGATGGCGGGCTTCAGCTCGCGCGGTCCGGTCGGCGACTTCCTCAAGCCGGATGTCACCGCGCCGGGCGTGCAAGTACTGGCCGGAAACACCCCGACGCCGATCGCCATCCCCTCCGGCCCCCCCGGACAGCTCTTCCAGGCCATTGCCGGGACCTCGATGTCGAGCCCGCACAGCGCCGGTATTTCGGCACTGGTCAAGGCGGCCCATCCGGCCTGGACCCCTGGCCAGATCAAGTCTGCGCTGATGACGTCGTCGGTACAGGACGTTCTCGACACCGACGGGACCCCCGCCGATCCGTGGGATCGGGGAGCCGGATCGCTGCGTGCCAACCGCGCGGTATCGCCAACCGTCACCTTCGACGTCTCGGCGGCGGACTACATGGCCAGCGCCTCCGACCCGCTGAACCGGGTGGACCTGAACCTACCCAGCATCAACGCCAACCCGTTGGCAGGTGCGCTGAAGACCTACCGCACCGCGCAGAACGTCTCCGGAAGGACGCAGACCTTCGACGTCAAGGTCACGACCGTGGACGGCCTGCAGATCTCGGTGTCGCCGGCCCGCTTCACGCTGAAGCCGAACGCCAGGCAGAAGCTGACCATCGTCATCGACGGCACAGCCACGCCGGACGGCTTCCACTTCGCCCAGTTGACCGTGCGCCCGCGGGATCGCGGCTCGATCGACGCTGTGCTGCCGGTCCTGGTGAACCGGCAGCAGGGTGCGGTATCCCTGTCCCAGACCTGTGACCCCACCTTCCTGCTGCTGAGTCAGCAGGCCGGATGTTCGGTGACGGCGACGAACAACGCGCCGGTTCCGGCGGTGACCTCGATCAAGGTGGCCGCCCCCGAGCGGGTGGACGTCACCGACGTGTCGTCGCCGGCGCACCGGACCAGCACCGGAGCCGCGTGGTCGGGAACGTTGTCGGCATCGCTGCCGCCGACGGTGACGTCGATCGTGCCGGGTGTGAGCCCGGGCGGTGGGTATCTGCCGCTCAGCGCACTGGGCATTCCCCCGGTCGCCGGCGTCGGTGACGAAACCATCAGCAACTTCACCGTTCCGTCCTTCAAGTACGGCGCGGAGACCTACACCAGCGTCGGGGTGGACTCCAACGGCTACCTGGTCATCGGTGGTGGGACATCGGCGGACAACGAGTGTTGCAGCGTCCAGACCTTCCCGAACCCGACCCGCCCCAACAACGTCATCGCACCGTTCTGGACGGACCTGAATCCGGGTGCGGGTGGTGCGGTTCGGGTGGCCGCTGTCAACGACACGGTGACCACGTGGTTGGTCGTGGACTATGACGCAGTGCCGGCCTTCGGCAGCTCGATCACCAACACCTTCCAGGTGTGGGTCCAACTGGGGGCCATCGAAGGTCAGTGGCTCTCTTACGGCACCGTCGGCGGCCCGAACGGTCAGCCGCTGGCCATCGGGGCCGAGAACCGCGACGGCACAAGCGGTGTGAATCTGGCCGGCGTCGTGTCCGACACCGAATACGTCGTCACCCTGGCGCCCCCGACTCCGGGCGGCAGCGTCTCGTTCAGCTACCGGGCGTCGAGCAGACACGCCGGCAGGTATGACCTGCTCGCCTCTTTGGTCACACCCATAGTGAAAGGCACCACCGCGGTGAAGACCACGCTCACGGTATCGAAGTGATCAACTGATGCGATGACGATCTTCCTCGAGACGGATCGGTTGATCCTGCGGAGGTTCACCGCCGACGACGTCGACAACCTGCTGGAGCTGGATGGTGACACGGCGGTGATGTTCCACATCACCGGTGGGGTCACCACCAGCCGCGAGGAGATCGAAAACGACTATCTACCCGCATTTCTGGACTACTACCGACGGTATCCCGGGTACGGGTTCTGGGCGGCCGTGGAGAAATCAACCTCGGACTTCATCGGATGGTTTCATTTCCGGCCAGAGTCCGGCCACCCCGACGACGAACCCGAACTCGGCTACCGGTTGCGGAAGTCGGCGTGGGGCAGGGGTTATGGCACCGAGGGATCTCGGGCGCTGATCGCCAGGGGTTTCACTGAATTCGCGGTCCGGCGGGTCGTTGCCTCGACGATGCTGGTGAATGCTGCTTCCTGGCGGGTGATGGAGAAGTCCGGGATGAGGCGGGTCAGGAGATTTCATCAGGACTGGCCCTACCCCATTCCGGGCGACGATCAGGGTGACGTGGAATATGCGATCACCCGCGACGAATGGGAACAGCAGGTCACTCGGCGAAACCCTTCCCCGTTTCGAGCAGAGACTTCAGATCACTGAGCACCCAGTTCCAACCGCCCCCTCCGCCGCTGGTCTCCAACCCGCCCGCGACCATATTCGCTGTCAGCGGAGCGCCGGTCACGTCATGGACGAGAGTCAGTCGGCAGACCCCGTTCTCGGTCGGCTTGATCTCATACGTCAGCGTGGTGAATGGTTCCGCTGCGGCGCCGGGATCCATCAGCATCCGCCAGGTGTGCACGAGCCTGTTGGGCGGATCGCATTCGATCACCTCACCGTCAATGATGACATCGGGCGTGGTGAATCCCATTTGGTCACCGAACTCCTTCATCGCCGTGGTCGCTGTCGAGCGGTAGGCGCCCCCCGTCCGTAGGTCGAATTCAACCGGCGCTCCGTACCCGAACCGCTTGGTCCATTCGGGTCGGGTGATAGCGTCCCAGAGTTGCTGCGGACTGGTCCTGATATAGACCTCGAAGACCTGGGTTGTTCGGGTCTGCGTGCTGTTAGTACTCACTATTTTCCTCCAGTTGATGTTTGAGGTCGATCAGAGCAGAAACTGCGTGCTCGGTGTACTTGTCGATCCACCGGTCGTGGATCATCCGGATCGGTACGACATTGAGGAAGTGCAGCTTCTCCCGGCCGCTGCGCCGGGTGACGACGAGCCCCGCTTCCTGCAGCACCTTCAAATGTTTCATCACACCGAACCGGGTCATCGCCAACTCAGATTCGAGCTCTGTCAGCGTGCGGCCGTCACGCGTGAAGAGCAGGTCGAGCAGGAACCGCCGTGACGGGTCGGCAAGCGCCTTGAACACCAGGTCGTCCTCCGCCACTCGTCCACCATAGGTGACTAAATAGTCACATGTCAACGGCCGGCCGGGGAGAATCCACCATCCCCACCGGCTCGGAGTTGGTCATCGACGAAGCCATCACCCCAGGCTGACCGCTGCCGGGTAGGCTCAGCTTCCCGCCGCAAGCAAATTGGCTGCCGGCAATTTTCGCCGCCTGCAATTCCGCCGCCTGCAAAAAGGATGCCATCGATGAGGATGCGCCCGTGACGACCAGCACCGTGCAGAGCAGAACGCGCTCGGACACTCCCGGCGCGAGCCCCGGTCGGCGAACGATCCTGGTGGTCGACGACGACGAGCGGGTCCGGGAAGTGGTCAGCTGGCAGTTGGAGGCCGAAGGCTTCACCGTCGGCCAGGCCGGGGACGGGCCGGCGGCGTTGCTATCGATCGCCGCGCGGCCGCCTGATCTCATGGTGCTCGATCTGTCGTTGCCGGGCCTGGGCGGGCTGGATGTGCTGCGCCGAGTTCGCCAGCACAGCCGGCTGCCGGTCATCGTCCTCAGCGGGCGCAATGGCGAGACGGACCGGATCGTGGGCCTGGATCTTGGTGCCGACGACTACCTGGTGAAGCCGTTCTCGCCGGAAGAACTGGCGGCTCGGGTGCGATCGGTGCTACGCAGGTGCGAGCCGACCGGAGTCCCCGAGTCGGCCGATTCGCCGGGCGGGTCCGGCGGTGCCCGGCTGCGGATCGACGCAGGTAGCCGCGAGGTCAGAGTTGACGGGCAGGTCGTCGAACTCACGGCCAAGGAGTTCGATCTGGTCACCTTCCTGGCCGCCCATCCGCGGCATGTCTTCACCAGAGCTCAACTGCTGGAGCATGTCTGGCGCTCGGATCCCGGCTGGCAGTGCGATGCAACGGTCACCGAGCATGTCCATCGGGTGCGGCACAAGGTGGAACCAGACCCGGCGCGTCCGCGCTGGTTGCTGACCATCCGCGGGGTCGGCTACCGATGGGAACCCGGTCCGTGACGGCTACGGTGGGCCGGACCAGGGTTCTGGGCAGCAGCCGGGCCGGGCAGGGGGTGAGTGCCGGTATCGACCACGCCGACAGCCTGACCCTGATCGAGCGCCACACCGAGGTGCTCGATCTACTGGCGTCCGGGGCGACACTGGCGGAGGTGCTCACCGAGGTGGCGGCGGCGCTGGAGGAACTGATCCCTGGCAGCCGGTGCTCGGTGCTGTTGCTGGATCCGGTCACCGGGACGTTGAATCATGGTGCGGCGCCGCATCTTCCGGCGGAGTACATGGCGGCGATCGACGGCGTGGCCATCGGGCCGAATGCCGGGTCGTGCGGTACTTGTGCGCACCTGCGGACTCCGATCATCGCTTCGGACATCACCTCGGACCCCCGCTGGGTCGCCTTCCGAATCCTGGCCGCAGAACACGGGTTGCGGTCCTGCTGGTCGCAGCCGATCTTCGGCCGGAACGGTTCAGTGCTCGGCACTTTCGCCGTGTACCACGCGGAGCCGCACGTTCCCGATGATCGCGAACTGCTGCTGGTCGGGCGTTTCGTGCATCTTTCGTCGGTAGCCATCGAGCACGCCGGACTGTTCGGAGCACTGGTGGAGAGTGAGGAGCGGTTCCGCCGGGCGTTCGAGGACAACGCGGTCGGCATGGCGCTGACGGACCTCAGGGGTGTGCTCACCAAGGTGAACATGGCGCTCCTAATCATGCTGGGGCTGGGCGAGTTCGATCTGCTGGGTCGATCACTCGTCGACCTGGTGCACCCGGAGGATCGAGTCGCGGCCGCGGCCGCCCTGCAGATGTCCTCCCTGGGTGACGCCGACAGTGTCGAGTTCGAGGCGCGCTTCGCAGCGGCCGACGACCGGTCGGTCATCGTTGCCGTTACGGTGTCGGCCGTGCAGGGGGCAGATGGTCGCCCGCTGCGGTGGTGCGTGAACCTGCTGGATGTCACCCAGCGGCGAGCGGCGCAGGCCGAACGGCAGGCCAGGCGGGAGGCGGAGGCCGCGCAGCGGACTGCGGAGGCGGCCAGCAGGGCGAAGTCGGATTTCCTGGCCGCCCTGAGCCATGAGATCCGGACCCCGTTGCAGGCGGTCACCGGGTTCACCGAACTGCTGCAGAACCTCGATCTCTCGCCGGAGCGCAGACGGCGGGCCCTGCAGCACATCGAGGGTGCCGCGGGACACATTCTGGCGCTGGTCGACGATGTGCTGGACATTGCCAAGATCGAAGCGGGCGCCATGCACCTGCAGATCGAGCGGGTGGACCTGGCTGGACTGGTCGGCGAGGTGGTGGAGTTGCTGCAGCCGTTGGCCGACCAGCGGTCGATCGCGCTGCGCGTCGAGCCAGCTACGACAAGCGACGGTCCGGTGCATGCCGACCGTCGGCGGCTGCGGCAGGTGCTGATCAACGTGATCAACAACGGGCTGCTCTACAACCACCCCGGCGGGTGGGTCAGGGTGAAGGTAGACATATCCGACGATGCGGTGGTCGAGGTCTCCGATTCCGGTCCCGGTATCGCCGATGAGCTCAGGGACCGGTTGTTCCTGCCGTTCGACCGGCTCGGAGCGGAGATCGGCGGGGAGCCGGGAGCGGGTCTCGGGCTTGCATTGTCCCGGGCGCTGACCGAGGCGATGAGCGGCCGGCTGATGCTGCGCGGAACTGCCGGCGGCGGCACCACCGCCGTCGTCACACTACCGGCCGCCCGCCGGGCCACCGGGTCCTGACCGACCGGAT
Organism: Mycobacteriales bacterium; assembly: GCA_038229825.1. Lineage (GTDB taxonomy): Bacteria > Actinomycetota > Actinomycetes > Mycobacteriales > Nakamurellaceae > Nakamurella. The sequence goes on along the minus strand of JBBROB010000002.1, from coordinate 334,904 downwards.
GTTTTCGCCGGTAGGCATTGGGGCACAGCGCTGGGTATGGAATATCGACTCCTCGGCAACACTGGTTGTGCCGTCTCCCGACTGACCCTTGGCACCATGACCTTCGGCGCAGAGAGCACCGAGGACGTCGCCCGCGACCAGCTCGACGCCTTTACCGATGCCGGCGGCAACCTCATCGACACCGCCGATGTGTACAGCTCCGGGGTCTCCGAAGCCATCATCGGGCGGTGGCTCGCGGCGCGGCCGGACTCGGTCAGGGAGAGTGTGGTGCTGGCCACCAAGGGCCGCTTCCCGATGGGTACCGCACCGAATGACGTCGGCCTCTCCCGGCGTCATCTACAGCGGGCACTCGAGGACTCGCTGAAGCGTCTGGGTGTCGACTGCGTGGATCTGTACCAGGTGCACAGTTGGGATCCGCTTACCCCGATCGCCGAAACAATGCGCACGCTGGACGGTTTCGTCAAGGCGGGCAAGATCCGCTACATCGGGCTGTCGAACTTCACCGGCTGGCAGGTGCAGAAAGCCGTCGCCGTGGCGGCGACACTCGGGTTGGAAACCCCGGTCACCCTGCAACCGCAGTACAGCCTGCTGGTGCGCGAGCTGGAATGGGAGATCGTGCCGTCCTGCCTGGACGCCGGGCTCGGGTTGCTCCCCTGGTCGCCGCTGGGCGGAGGCTGGCTGACCGGAAAGTACCGTCGGGACGCGCGGCCGACCGGGGCGACCCGACTCGGCGAGAATCCGGACCGCGGTGTGGAGGCCTACGACCGGCGGGCCGGCAAGGACCGCACCTGGGCGGTGGTCGACGCCGTCCAGTCGGTTGCCGACGCGCGTGGCGTATCGATGGCGCAGGTTGCGCTGGCGTGGCTGGCCGACCGCCCCGGCGTCACCTCGGTCATCCTGGGGGCCCGCACAATCGGACAACTGCAGGACAATCTGGGGGCGGCGGAATTGCATCTGGATGCAGCTGAGTCGGCCGCGCTGGACTCGGCCAGCGACCCGGTCGCCGCCGATTACCCGTACGGTGGGCCGGCCGGCGAACAGCGAAGTCGCCGGGTCGCCGGCGGTCGCTGACCGCAGTTGCCGCGCCGGTGGTGTTGGATGTCAGCATGACGAGCCAAGATCCGGACCAGCCCCATGACATCGCTGACACCCAGATGTTCCGCCGGTTCGTCGAGGAAGGATCGCAGGCTCAGGAAGCTCCGAAGGCTTTCTGGCTGTGGACATGGCCGGGTCTGCTGGTGCCCATCATCGGCTCGATCATCATCGTGGGTGTGCTGATCGTCCTGTTGACCAACTGACGACCGGCTTCGTCAGTGCCGGCGGTGGTCCTGGATCGTCAGTCGCGGTCCGAATCTCGGCTTGACGGCCTGGCCGCTCACCTCGAGGAGCCGGACCACCCGGTGGCGGTGCGGGCGGAGCGGTTCGAGGTAGGAGAGCATTTCGGCATCGTCGATCGGCCTGCCGAGCATCGACCAGCCGATCACTGCCGACAGGTGGTAGTCGCCGACGGACAGGGCGTCGGCGTCGCCCAGCGCTCGCTGGGCAACTTCCGCGGCGGTCCACTCCCCGATCCCGGCAACTGACATCAGCCGGCGTTTGGCACCGTCGCTGTCCAACCCGGTGCAGCCTTCCAACTGGGCGGCGACCCTGGCGGCGGTGACGATGGTCCTGGACCGTTTCGGGTCGACGCCGGCACGGTGGAAATCCCAGGACGGCACCATCCGCCACTGTTCTGCGGTGGGCGGCACCCGCATGCCGGCCGGGGCCGGACCCGGTGGCGTCGAACCATGCTGTTGGACCAGCAGGCGCCAGGCCCGCAGCGCCTCCTTCCCGGTCACCTTCTGTTCCAGGATGGCCGGGACTACGGCCTCCATCACCCGCCCGGTGCGCGGGATCCGAAGGCCCCTGTTCCGCCGGTGCGCGTCGACGAGCTTGGGATGCTCCGGCGTGAAGGAACTGCAGTCGTCACCCTCGCCCAGCAGTGCGCCCAGACCGGCGACCAACTCGGACGACCCGGGACCCCAGGCCTGGCAGCGGATCTGCTGCGGCCCGAGCTGGGTGAGCCGGTAGGTCACCGGACCGCCGGGCATGGCGGACGTCCGCCAGACCGAGCCGTCGGGGCCGCGCTGGTGGCACGGATCGCCCGGCCCGTGCCGCAACGGGCTGGTGGTCGAGGCGAGATCGACCGGGCGTCCGGATTCGTGCAGGGCTTCCATCATGTCGAGTTCAACTGTAATTCGCTCGATCTCGCGCCGGGCCTCGACCAGGCTGACCGGTCATGGTCTTACCGGGTTGTCGGCGCCGTCGGTGTAGGTCCGGTCGAGGATTTCCAGGAGATGCTGGTATTGCTGGCCTGTTGCTCTGGTCATGCCGAGTTCGCAGGTGCGGTTGCAGGAGGCGAATGCGTCGAAATGGCCGGCGGTCACCTCGGCGGCCTGCGCTTTGGTGGCTGACTGGGTCAGTTCGGGGTGCAGCAGGCCGCGGTCGCCGGCAAATCCGCAGCATCCCCATGTCTGCGGGACTGTCACGGTCTCGGCGACGGCTTCGGCGACTGTCAGCAGGGAATCGTTGATCTGCATCCGGGTCGACGAGCAGGTCGGGTGCAGGGCCAGCGTGCCGAGCTTGCGGGCGGGCGGGAGATGATGCAGCACATGCTGTTCGACGAATGAGATCGCATCGATGATCCGCAGCGACGAGTAACGGCCGCCGGCCGCTGCGGCGATGTCGTCGTCCAGCATCTGCCGGAGCCCTTCGGTGCAGGACGAGGCGTCGCAGACGATCGGCAGCTCACCACCCCGGCTGGCCCGCCACAGCGCCGGCAGGACCCGTATCGACATTCGGCGGTAGCCGGATTTCATTCCTTTTGACCGCCAGGGAGTTCCACAGCACAGGTCGGGGAGGTCGATCGGGTAGCTCAACCCGATGCCGACTCGGCGGCAGATCCGCTGGAAGGATTCCCGGACGCCGGCGCCCGCGTCGCTGGGCCCGAACATTGCCCCGACGCAGGCGGTGAAGTACACCGCCTGCGTGGTCGTTCCGCCGCCCGAGGCTTGCTCCGACGGACGGTTTCTGGCCCGCGGCGGGCCACCGCGGGGCAGCTCAGGTGACCAGAGCGGCAGGGTGTCGGGGTCGATCACCCGGCGGCCCCACCGGGCAGCTCCGGTCACCACCGGGTCGGGCAGTTTGCCGGCGATGGTCAGGGCGAGCGACGCTGCCCTGGTCGCGCCGGCCCAGTGCCCGGCCGCTGCGGCCCAGCCCTGCTCGGTCACCTTTCCGGCATCATCGGCCCGCAGCCGCTTCACCAGGTCTCCGGTGTTGATCAACACCGGGCATGCCGTCTGACACATGCCGTCCACCGCGCAGGTGTCGACAGCGTCGTAGTGGTACTCCTTCGAGAGTTCGGCCAGCAGGGCGGCGTCGCCGGCGGTCTCGGCGCGCCGCATTTCGCGCCGCAGCACGATGCGCTGCCGCGGGGTGGTGGTGATGTCCCGACTGGGGCAGACCGGTTCGCAGTAGCCACATTCCACGCACCGGTCGATCTCATCCTCGACGGTGGGGGTGACCTTGAGGTTGCGGATGTGGGCGTCGGCGTCCTCACTGATCAGGACCCCGGGGTTCAAAGTGCCGGCCGGATCGAACAGAGCCTTGATCCCGCGCATCACCTCGTACAGTTCGTCGCCGTACTGTCGGCGCACATAGGGCGCCATCATCCGGCCGGTGCCGTGCTCGGCCTTGAGCGAGCCGCCCTGGCCGAGCACGAGTTCCACCATGTCGTTGGTGAAACCCACGAATCGGTCCGGGCTGCCGCCGCCGAGTTGCTCGGTGAGCATGAAGTGGATGTTGCCGTCCTTGGCGTGCCCGAAGATCACGCTGTCGTCGTAACCGTGTCGGCCGAACAGGGTCGTCAGCCGCTCACAGGTGTCCAGCAGGGCCGACACCGGAACAACGATGTCCTCCAGCAACGCCGTCGTCCCGGACGGTCTGGCCCCGGCGACGGCGGCGTACAGGCCCTTGCGGGTGTGCCACAGGCTGGCTCGTGACCTGGCGTCCGCGGTCAACTCGGCCGGACCGGTCACCGGCAGCGACGACAGCGTCGGCCGCGCGGCCGCGGTCAGCTCCGCCACCGCCTCCGCGGAATCGGCCTGGTATTCCACCAGCAGGGCGGCGTGTCGATCGACGTTGATCCGCCGCAGACTCTCATCGGCCCCGGCATCGGCCTGACCGACGCGCAACGACGTGGCATCGAGCAGTTCGATGGTGGCAGGCCCGGTCTCCAGCAACGCCGACAGCGAACCCGTAGCCGCACCGAGCGTTTCAAAGACAAGCAGGCCGGTCATGGCGTACCGCAGCAGCGGTACCGTGTGCATCACCACGCAGGCGATGAACCCCAAAGTCCCCTCGCTTCCCACCACCAGGTGCGCCAAAATGTCCACCGGGCGGGTGTGGTCCAGCAGCGAGTTCAACCCGTAACCCATGGTGTTCTTCATCGAGAACTGATGCTCGATGATCCGAACCGACGCCCGGTTCCCACGTACCCGGTCCCGCAGCCGGGCCAACCCCTCGAACAGCGCCGGTTCAAACGCCAGCAGACGCTCGTCGGCGTCGGCGGCTCCAGTGTCCACCACCGTGCCGCTGGGCAGCACCAACACCAGGGAATCCAACGTCCGATAGGTGTTGGCGACCGTCCCGCAAGCCATCCCGCTGGAGTTGTTGGCCACCACACCACCCATCGTGCAGGCGATCTCACTAGCCGGATCAGGACCGAGCTTGCGACCGAACCGGGCCAGCCGCGCATTCACCTGACCTACCGTCGCCCCGGGGCCGACCCGCACCCTGGCCCCATCGTCGAGGACTTCGATATCCCGGAAATGGCGCCGCGTGTCCACCAAAATGCCGTCAGTGACCGCCTGGCCGCTCAGACTGGTCCCACCGGACCTGAACGTCATCGAGACCCGGTGCGCCGCCGAAACCGTGAACAGCCGACCCACCTCGGCCGCGTCAACCGGCGTCACCACCGCAACGGGGGTCAGCGCAAAGTGCGACGCGTCATGCCCCATCGCCAACCGGTCGATGGCCCGACTGCGCACCCGACCCTCACCCGGCAGCGCCACCCACAGCGCCGCCAGCAATCCCGGAGACACAACCGGCAACATCGCGCGCCGCGCTGGTGCTGAACTCAAGATTGTCCTTTCCAGCTGAGACCGCCGGTCGTCGACCACGCTAGCCCGCAACCCTCGCGCGGGTGAACAGGTCAGCCGGCATCGGCCGGTCGAGCCGCCAGGTGATCGCGATCGGCCGGTCGCCGGTGTGACTGACGTAGGCGGCGGTCCCGAGAAAGGTGTAGGCCATGGTGCCGAGCGCGTCCAGGTTGGCCTCCCGGCTGAAGATGAGGATCTCCGCACTGCGGTCGTGCTGGGTCAGGTACCGCCGACCGGTTGCCGAGTTCACCGATGTCGTCGACTGACTCTCCCAGTGGAACAGCGTCGGCGAAATTGCATAGTCGTGGTACATGGTGGTCGGTGAGAAGTCCGTCTCGGTCTTTTTCAGCGTCACCAGGAAAGCGTCCAGATCCAGGGCGTCACTGTGCATCACGCCCTCCCGGAAATACGACGGCACCCGTTTCACGGTGGCGTGACCCAGCGCAGCGAGGATCTCCTCCCGCTGATAGCGGGCGTGCACGTGCAGCGGGAGAGTTCGCAGCCGACCCGACAGTGGCTGGGCCAGATGGCGGGTGCGGTCGAGTCCGAGCTCGATCAGCTCCCGGAGTTCGGCACGGACGGCCGACTCGCCGGCCAGTGCAGCGAGCCCGTCATCGACGGACCCGAAACCGCCCCCGTCGGGAAACACGGAGAAGAACAACATGTCGGCGTAGACCCGTCGTACCGGCGACAGGTCGTGGTAGGCAACCGGATGGTCCGCCAGCAGCGCGAGATAGGCCGATGCCCGCTCTTTGTCATCGACGTGGGCAAGCGCCCGAACCCGTCTGAGCAGACCGACCTCGCGATGACTGCCCGGCCCGGTCGGGAGATCCGCCTCGCGCCGCAGCCGGGTCCAACTCCGTCCGGATCGGACCAGATCCGCGAGATCGAGCCCCGACTCGGTCAGGAATGTGCCGAGCGAACAGTCACCCACCGAGCGGAGTTCGGCCACGATGGAATTCCAGCGGCTGCTGATCTGCCCCCGCAGGTTCGTCAGCACCGCCGCCTGCACCTGGCTGTCGAGCACTATCTGGGAGCCGGACGGCAGAAACGGGAAACCCCGATGGATGTCCCGCTCGAGGCCACGTCGGCTGCTGCCGGTCAGCGCCCGGTAGCGGAGGTCGAATCTGAACTTCTGGTGCTGATGTCCGACGAAATCCAGCACGGTCAGCACGGCTTTTTCCGGGTCACGGCGGAGGCCGCGGCCGAGCTGCTGCAGAAAAATGGTGGCGCTCTCGGTGGGCCGGAGGAAGAGCACGGTGTTCACCTGCGGCAGATCGAGACCTTCGTTGAACAGATCGGCCGCGAACAGAATCTTGAGCCGTCCGCTGCGAAGGTCGGCGAGATCTCTTTCCCGGTCGCGGGTTCGGGTTTCCCCGGTGACGGCCGCAGCGGCAATGCCCGCCGTGTTGAACGTCTGCGCCATGTAGGTGGCGTGGGCGACGGAAACACAGAATCCGAGGCCGCGCATCCGGTCGATATCCCCGACCTTGTCGCGAACCTGGCCGAGCACGATGCGGGCTCTGGCGTCGTTACCGGTGTAGAGACCGGCGAGCGCAGCGATCTCATACCTTCCCCGCGTCCATTGCATTCTGGACAGATCAGTGCCGTCGGCAATGCCGAAGTAGTGGAAGGGGCAGAGCAGACCCTGGTCCAGCGCATCCCACAGGCGCAGCTCGTAGGCGGTGCGACCGTTGAAGAACGACCGGACATCCTGGCCGTCGGCGCGTTCGGGCGTCGCCGTCATTCCTAGCAGCTCCTGCGGCCGAAGGTGGTCGAGCAACTGCCGGTAGGTGACCGCCTCCGCATGGTGGAACTCGTCGATGACGACGACGTCGAACGCCTCGGGCGGGATTTTCTGTACCCCGTAGCTATGCAGGGACTGCACCGAAGCAAAGACATGTTGCCAGCGTTCGGGGTGACTCCCGTCCACGTACAGCTCGCCGAAGGTACCGTCTGCCAACACTTCCCGGTACATCCGGCGGGCCTGCTGGAGAATCTCCTGCCGATGGGCGACGAAAAGCAGGCACGGGCGCCCGGTGGCCCGGTGTTCACCGAGTCGGCGATAGTCCAGCGCCGCCACCACCGTCTTACCGGTCCCGGTGGCCGCGACGATCAGATTCCGGTGCCGGCCGTGGACGTTCCGCTCCACCGACAGTGACTCCAGCATCTCGGACTGGTAGGGGTAGGGGCGCACGTCGAGGCCGGAAAGGGTCAGCGTTGTCTCCGAGGAGGTCCGGCCGCCGGCCTCGGCGAGCGCGTCGGCCAGCCGATCGCCATCGTGATCGGGGTCGTAGGTCTCGAAACTCTCGTCGTTCCAATATGTCTCGAATGTGGCCCGAAACTTCTCCAGCAATGACGGCGTGGCGACGCTGGACAGCCGCACATTCCATTCCAGACCCTCCAGCAGTGCCTGTTTCGAGAGATTCGAGGAGCCGACATAAGCGGTGTCGAAACCCGATCGCCGCGCGAACAGCCAGGCCTTGGCGTGCAGGCGGGTGCCGAGGCGGTCATAACTGATCTTGACGGTCGCACCGAAGTCGGTGACCAGCTTGTCGAGGGCCGCCTTCTCGGTCGCGCCGATGTAGGTCGTGGTAATCACCCGCAAGGGCGCGCCTCGTTGCCGTAGGTGTTGCAGCTCAGTGGCGATGACGCGAATTCCGTGCCACTTGACGAAGGCACACAGCAGGTCGACACGGTCGGCGGTGTCCAGTTCCAGCCGCAGTTCCGATCCCAGCGACGGCTCACCGTGGGAGTTGGTGAGCAACGCCGCATCTGATAGCGGTGTGCTCGGCCGTGCAGTCGTTCGCGCCACCACACCCGGTGCGGACCGCTGGGTCAGCGCCATTAGTTGCCGGACGTCGCCCTCGAGCGCCTCGTCCGGCGATTGCACCACCTCCAGCAGCCGATTGACGAAGTCGACACGCGCGTTCTGGGTGGTGGTCGCCGACATTCGTCGGTACACCGCATCGCGGATGTGGCGGGCCAGTACCTCGGCCTGTTCGGCCTCGTCGACCTGTCGGATCTCCGCTACCAGGTCGCGCACCCTGGCGAGGTTGCGAGACTGGCCGATGCTGATCAGGCTCTCGTACAGACCCTCATCCATCGGGGGCATGTGGATACCCCCTCACGTCGCGGCCCGGCACCAAGGGGAGCCTATCTCGCGGGTGACGGCGAGTGGCTGTCTGCGGGCCGAGAGCAACCGGCGGCGGCGCGTTCTGGGCGGTCAGCACCCCGCGGTGGCGGCCCTGTCACTGCTCAGCACCGTGGCCAGCGAGTCCAACGCACCCGGCACCAGGGTGAAATAAGCCCAGACGCCCCGCTTGTCGCGGGTCAGCAGACCCGCGTCGACCAGGACCTTCAGATGGTGGGACACGGTTGGTTGGGTCAGGCCGAGGGGCGCCGTCAGGTCACACACGCAGGCCTCGCCGCCATCGTGGGCGGCGACCAATGACAACAGCCGAAGCCGGGCGGGGTCGGCAATTGCCTTCAAGATCCGCGCGAGATCGGTTGCCGCAGAGGGGCTCAGAGGCTCGCGGACCAATGGTGCGCAGCAGGCGACATCGACGACGGACAGCGCAGCGGCGGTGGTCATGAAATCAGTATCCCCCAGACATTGACAGATGTCGATGTCTGGGTCCATCGTGGAGGTATCGACCACTGTCTATGAAAGGTACGAGATGCCCGCGACCGACGAAGTGCGTGATCATGTTCGTGAGCGCTACGCAGCCGCCGCCCTTGCGGTAACGAGCGGATCTGCGGCCGGCTGCTGCGGACCGAGCCAGGCATTGACGGCGATCGGCCAGCCGGGCGAGTCCGAGATCTTCGGAGCCGGCCTCTACGCTGCGCAGGAGACCAGCGATCTGCCGGACGAGGCAGTGCTGGCTTCTCTGGGCTGCGGCAACCCGCTCGCGGTGGCCGAGATCCGGGAGGGCGAGCGGGTGCTCGACCTGGGCTCTGGCGGCGGCATCGATGTGCTGCTCTCGGCCAAGCGGGTCGGTGCCGGCGGATTCGTCTATGGCCTGGACATGACCGACGAGATGCTCGCTCTGGCCCGCGCGAACGCGGTCAGGGCCGGCGCCGTCAATGTCGAATTCCTCAAGGGACAGATCGAGGACATTCCGCTGCCGGCCGGTTCGATCGACGTGGTGATCTCCAACTGTGTGATCAACCTGTCCACCGACAAACCGGCGGTCCTTGCCGAGATGTTCCGGGTACTGGCGCCGTCAGGCCGGATCGGCATCTCGGACGTCGTCGCCGAGGACCACCTCACTCCGGAGCAGCGGGGCGAACGCGGCAGCTACGTCGGTTGCATCGCCGGCGCCCTGTCGCGCTCGGAATATCTGGACGGACTCACGGCCGCCGGATTCACCCAGGCCGAGGTCGTCTTCACCCACGAGGCTGCACCCGGTCTGCATGGCGCCATCATCCGGGCCAACAAACCCGCGGCTGAGCATGACTGACATCGCCGTTCCTGTTGTCCGGAAGCTGTCCACCCTGGATCGGTTCCTGCCTGTCTGGATCGTCGCGGCAATGGCCAGCGGCCTCCTGCTCGGCCGGGGAATCCCCGGTCTGTCAACGGCTTTGGATACGGTGAAGATCGGGTCGGTGTCGCTGCCGATCGCGGTGGGTCTGCTCGTCATGATGTACCCCCTGCTGGCCAAGGTCCGCTATCGCGAGACCCGTCGCATCACCCGCGACCGGCGTCTACTGGTCTCGTCCCTGGTCATGAACTGGATCGTCGGGCCTGCCCTGATGTTCACCCTCGCCTGGCTGCTGCTGCCGGATCTGCCGGAATATCGCACCGGGCTGATCATCGTCGGATTGGCGCGCTGCATCGCAATGGTGCTGATTTGGAACGAATTGGCCTGCGGTGACAGGGAAGCCGCCGCCGTGCTGGTCGCGATCAACTCGGTCTTCCAGGTCGTCGCGTTCGGCGGGCTCGGCTGGTTCTATCTGCAGGTGCTGCCCGGCTGGCTGGGGCTGTCGACCACCACGGCCGGGTTCTCGGTCGGCGCGATCACCGTCAGCGTGCTGGTGTTTCTCGGAATCCCGCTGATTGCCGGGTTCCTGACTCGCGCCATCGGCGAGAAGCGCTGGGGGCGCGCCTATTACGAGTCGATCGTGCTTCCGAAGATCGGGCCATGGGCCCTTTACGGGTTGCTGTTCACCATCGTCCTTCTGTTCGCCCTTCAAGGGGGACAGATAACCAGTCGCCCTTGGGATGTCGCCCGCATCGCGCTGCCGCTGATCAGCTATTTCGCGATCACTTTCAGTGTCGGGTTCGGCCTCGGACATGCGTTGAGGCTGGGCTACGCCAAGACCACCACGCTGGCCTTCACCGCGGCCGGCAACAACTTCGAACTCGCTATCGCGGTGGCGATCGGTACCTTCGGGGTCACCTCCGGGCAGGCTCTCGCCGGGGTGGTCGGTCCTCTCATCGAAGTGCCCGCGTTGGTGGCTCTGGTGTACGTCGCGCTGTGGGCCGGCCGCCACTTCTTCGCCGGTGACGCCGCCCCCGCGCCCGCACACGTCATGGAGGAATCATGAGCAAGAGACCTTCAGTACTGTTCGTCTGCGTCAAGAACGGGGGCAAGTCCCAGATGGCGGCCGGCTTGATGCGACAGGCCGCCGGCGGCGAGGTGGACGTCTCCTCGGCGGGCACGCGACCCGGGGACACGGTCAACGGGCTGTCAGCACAGGTCCTGCTCGACGTCGGCGTCGACATCAGCAGCGAGCAGCCGCAGCAGCTCACCGACGAGATGATCCGCACTGTCGACCGGGTGGTCGTACTGGGACGCGACGCCCGGGTCGAGTCGATCGACGGCACCCCTGTCGAGGTCTGGGACACCGATGAGCCTTCCGAACGCGGCATCGAGGGTGTCGAACGGATGCGGCTCGTCCGGGACGACATCGCTGCCAGGGTGCAGCAACTCGCGCGGGACCTGCGCGACCGCTGACATCAGCAACTACCCCAGCCAGCGCGTCTCGCCGTCGATGACGGTGCCTGTCGGCCTGAGCCCGACTGCCCTGGCCACCGCCATCGACGCAGTGTGCGTGGGGTGGATGTGCGCGACCACGGTTGCGATGCCCAGGCCATGAAGCCATTGCACCGCGGTGCGTGCTGCCTCGGTCGCATAGCCGTGCCGCTGATGGGCCGTGCCAATCACCCAGGCGATCTCGGCGGCACTCTCACCGATTGGTTTGCTGATCGTTGACTGCACGTAACCGATGGCTTGGCCGGTGTCGCAGCGCCGCACAATCCAATTGAGCCAGTATTGCCTACCATCCGGCGACTGGCCCGCGACTTGAATCGCGTACCGGGCGGTCAACTCGTCCAGAGACAGGGGGCCGTCTCCGGTGTAGGTGTGCAAACCCGGATCGTCGAGCGTTGCGTGCATCTCTTGCGCGTGATCGGCCCGCAGCGGCTCCAGTTCAAGGCGGCCGGACCGCAGGTGGACTGCGACGACTTCTGGCACCACCATTTCTTTTCTGAGCTCCTCGGTGAATTCTGCCGTTTGGTCCGGGCTCCACGATAGAACGCGACTCGCTCGCTCGGATCGGAATCAGCAATACTCTCGAATGAGCGAAACCACAGGCAGCCCCCACAGACCAGTGGCTTTGGTGACCGGAGCCGGCCGCGCCGCAAATGCCCACTGTCGCGGGCGTGAGTTCGCCGTGACCGGGTGCGATGTTGACGCCGGCACCGGGAGCCGGCCCGGATCTGAGAAGCTGACGTCATGCACCACCAGCGCCGGCAGAACGGGGGGATCCGATGACCCTGTTCGTGCACCGCGCGGAACGCTCCGACGCGCTGGTCGCCGCACTGGCCGAACTGCTCGCGGCTCCACTGGCGGACGTCTTCGCCGACGAGGTCATTGCCGTGCCGGCGCGTGGTGTCGAGCGTTGGCTCGCCCAGCAGCTGTCGCACCGTCTGGGTCGCCGGGACGGCCGGGGTGACGGGGTGTGCGCGGGAGTGCGGTTCCCGTCCCCGATCGGCCTGGTCAACGAGGTGATCAATGGTCCGGAGCGGAACAACGACCCGTGGGCGCCGGACGCGCTGGTCTGGCCCCTACTCGAGGTCATCGACGAATGCGCCGGTCAAGAATGGTGCCGGACCCTCGGCAGGCACCTTGGCGTCGGTGCCACACCAGATGAGCGGTTGTATCGGCGGGGTCGCCGGTACGCGGTGGCCCGCCGGATCGCCGGGCTGTTCGACGCCTACGCCACCAACCGCTCCCCAATGCTCGTCGATTGGGCGGCACAGCGCGACAGCGACGGCGCCGGCGTCGGACTTCCCGACGATCTCCTGTGGCAGGCCGAGCTGTGGCGGAGAGTCCGGGACCGGATCGACGGTCCCGACCCGGTCGGCCGTCGCGCGCAGGCCGCGGTCCGGCTACGCCTGGATCCGGCCGCCGCCGACCTACCCGCCCGCGTCTCACTGTTCGGTCCGACCAGACTCCCGGGCAGTCATCTGGACGTATTGAGCGCACTCGCCGTGCACCGGGACGTACACCTGTGGCTGGCCCACCCGTCGCCCGCGCTGTGGAATACGCTGCGCGCGCACAAGACCACCGGCCCCCGCCGGAGCGATCCCACCGTCATCGCCGCGGCGCATCCGTTGCTGGCCGCGCTGGGCCGTGATTCCCGTGAGCTGCAGCTGACGCTCAACTCCGTCGGCTACACCGACGTCCATCATCCGGCCTCCGCCGACCCCCTGCACACCGGTCCGACGCAGCAGACTTTGCTCTGCCGGCTGCAACACGACATCCGTGACGACAGGGTCGCCGGCCCGATCACTGTCGATGACACCGACCGCACCGTGCAGGTGCACGCCTGCCACGGCCCGGCCCGTCAGGTGGAGGTGCTCCGGGACGTGATGGTCGGGTTGCTCGCAGACGACCCGACGCTGGAACCCCGCGACGTGCTGGTGATGTGCCCCGACATCGAGGTCTACGCACCGTTGGTCGCCGCGGCGTTCGGCTTGGCCGACGTCGTTCCGGAGACGATCGCGCACCCCGCGCACCGGCTCCGGGTCAAGCTCGCCGACCGGGCCCTGACCCAGACGAATCCGCTGCTGGCAACGGTCGCCCGGTTGCTCGAGCTGGCGGACAGCCGGGTCAGCGCCTCGCAAGTGCTGGATCTGGCGTCCTGGCCGCCGGTCCGCCGCCGGTTCGGCTTCGACGACGACGACCTGGACCGGCTGGCCAGGTGGGTCACCCAGTCCGGCGTGCGCTGGGGGCTGGACGCGGCCCATCGGGGACCGTTCGGATTGCAGCGCTTTGACCAGAACACCTGGCGCTCCGGCCTGGACCGCATCCTGCTGGGTGTCGCGATGGCCGACGAGGATCGCAATCGTCTGGGCCTTGCGCTTCCACTGGACGACGTCGGCAGTGCTGACGTCGACCTCACCGGCCGGCTGGCCGAGCTGTTGGATCGACTGGAAGTGGCGCTCGACGCCCTTTCCGGAACCCGGCCGTTGCAGCACTGGCTGGACACCCTCACCAGCGCAATGGACGGGCTGACCGACGTGCCCGCCGACGACGGCTGGCAGCGGGCCGAGCTGCGGCGCGAGCTGACCGACGTGTCGGAGGCCGCCGACGGGCGGGCATGGCAGACCGAGCTGACCTTGTCAGACGTCCGCACATTGTTGAAGGGCCGACTCGGTGGTCGCCCGACGCGGGCGAATTTCCGGACCGGCACGTTGACCGTGTGCACGATGGTCCCCATGCGGTCGGTGCCGCATCGGGTGGTCTGCCTGCTGGGCCTGGATGACGGCATCTACCCACGCAACCCCCGCCCGGACGGCGACGACATCCTGGCCAGGAACCCGATGATCGGTGAGCGCGACGCCAGAGGGGAGGACCGCCAGCTGATGCTGGACGCCATTCTCGCGGCCACCGAACATCTGGTGATCACCTACACCGGCGCCGACGAACGCACCGGCGCTACCCGGCCACCCGCCGTCCCGCTCGGTGAGCTGCTGGATTCCCTCGACGAAACCGGTTCCACCGCCGACGGTTCACCACTGCGAGACCGGGTGCTGGTGCGACATCCGTTGCAGCCGTTCGACGCCCGCAATGTCACGCCCGGCGCACTCGGCGCCCCGGGGCCGTTCAGCTATGACCTGGCCGCCCTGCACGGGGCACAGGCGGCCGCCGGTGTCCGCCACGCACCGCCCGACTTCCTCTCCGGGCCACTGCCACTGCGACCCCGGGAAGATGTCGATCTCGGCGACCTGATCGCGTTGCTGCTGAACCCGGCGCGCGGTTTCTTGAGACAGAGACTCGATGTGACAACCCGTTTCGAAGAGGAAGAGCCGTCGGACAGCTTGACAGTCGAGCTGGACAACCTGCAGAAGTACGCGGTCGGCACCAGGCTGCTCCAGGACCGGTTGGCCGGCATGGATGACGCCGACTGCCGGCAGGCGGAGTGGCGTCGCGGCGTACTGCCTCCAGGTCCGCTGGGTAACAGGACCCTCGAGGAAGTTCTCACCGACGTCGCGCCGTTGGTCGACCGGACTGCCCCGATGAGAAGTGCGCCCCGGCGCACAGTCGACGTGACGGTCCCGCTCGGCAACGGCCGTGAGTTACGGGGCACAGTGACCCAGGTGCACGGAACGTCGGTCGTGACGGTGAATTACAACAAGCTCAGCGCCAAACATCAATTGTCGGTGTGGATTCCCCTGCTCGCCCTGACTGCGGCGCACCCGGACCGGGGCTGGACAGCAGTGGCGGTGGGCCGCGGGGAGCCGGGGCGGCCGCGCAGCGCGACCTTCGGCCCGCTGGACGCGGCGAAGGCGAAAACCTATCTGGCGCAACTGGTCGACCTGTACGACCGGGGGTTGCTGGAGCCGTTGCCGCTGCCGCTCAAGACCTCGATCGCGTACGCCACCGCGTCGGCAAGGATGGACGGTCAGGACCGGGCCGTCTTCGATGCGCGCCGGGCATGGACCAGTGACAAGTTCCCCGCCGAGGACGCGGAGGCTCCGCATGTCCTGGTCTGGGGTGCTGATGCCGCGTTCGACAGGGTGTTCAAAGCCGCATCGTTGCCAGGTGAACAGTGGGCCGATCAGCCGACCCGCTTCGGCGAGCTCTCCCTGCGGCTGTGGACGCCGCTGCTCGCCCATCGCCGGATGGTCTCGCTGTGAGAGCGCCTGATCTGTTGGAGCCCAAGCCTTTCGATATCAGAGATGCGCTTCCGGAGAGAGTCACCGCGGTGCTGGAGGCCAGCGCCGGCACCGGCAAGACCTATACGGTCGGGGCGCTGGTGACCCGCTATGTCGCCGAAGGTGTTGCCACCCTCGATCAGTTGCTGGTAGTCACGTTCGGACGCGCCGCCAGCCAGGAGCTGCGGGAACGGGTGCGAGAGCAGCTGCTCGCCGCTGAGCGAGCGCTGGCCGATCCGGAATCGGCCCGCGGCAATGACAACGACCTGATCTCGTTGCTCGCCCAGGTAGCCGACGCTGAGGTCGCCCTGCGCCGGCGGCGGTTGACCAGGGCGCTGGCCGATTTCGACGCAGCAACCATTGCCACCACCCATCAGTTCTGCCAGCAGGTGCTGGCCGGGCTGGGCGTGGCCGGCGACAGCGAACCGGGCAGCACCTTGGTCGACGATCTGGATGATCTGATCGTCGAGGTCGTCGATGACCTGTATGTCCGGCGCTTCGGGGCGCCGGGAGCCGAGACGCCCCCCATCGACCGCACTCTGGCGCTGGAATTGGGACGCCGTGCGGTGGGTGATCCAGGCGCTCGGCTGGAACCGTCCGGCGAATCCCCCGAATCGGTGTCCGCATTACGTTTCCGCTTCGCCGGCGCGGTGCGGGCGGAAGTGGACAAGCGAAAGCGGAAACGCGGCCTGCTCGGCTACGACGATCTGCTCAGCCGCCTTGCGGATGCGTTGAAACCGGACGATGCACCGGCCCGCTCCCGAATGCAGGACCGATGGAAGGTCGTACTGATCGACGAGTTCCAGGACACCGATCCGGTGCAGTGGGACGTGCTCCGATCGGCCTTCGCCGCGCACGCCACGCTGATCCTGATCGGTGATCCCAAGCAGGCCATCTACGCGTTTCGCGGCGGCGATGTCTACACCTACCTGGCCGCCGCCCGTACTGCTGACGACCGGGCGACGCTTCCGAAGAACTGGCGTTCCGATGAGCCGCTGGTGGCGGCCCTACAAGTCCTCTTCGACGGCGCTGAATTGGGAGATCCGGAAATCGTGGTACGCCCCGTGGTGTCCGCGAAACCCGGATCTCGATTGGTCGGCGCTCCGTCCCCGAATCCGCTGCGGCTGCGGGTGGCGACCCGTGCGCAGTTCGGCGAGGGCCCGCGGGGCAAGGTCAAAATGGACAAGGTCAGGCCGCTGGTCGTCAAGGATCTGGCCGTGGATATCGCTCGGCTGCTTGGCTCCGATGCCCAGTTCGACGGCCGTCCGTTGGCCGCCGGTGACGTCGCAGTGCTGGTGAGTACCCACGCGCAGGGCAAAGCGGTCAGGGAAGCCCTGGCTGCGCAGAACATCCCGTCGGTCGCCGCCGGCGCCGGCAGTGTCTATGCCACCAGCGCGGGCAACGATTGGCTGACCCTGCTGGAGGCGCTGGAACAACCGCACCGCTCCGGCCGGGTCAGGGCGGCGGCGCTGACCCCGTTTCTGGGCAGATCGGCGGCCGATCTGGACGCGGGCGGTGAGACGCTCACCGATGAACTGGGCAGCCTGCTGCGGAACTGGGCTGATCTGTTGCAGGCCAGGGGAGTTGCGGCGCTGCTGGAACTCTCGTTCGCCGAGCAGGGTCTGCCGGGTCGGCTGTTGGCCGAGATCGACGGCGAACGCCGGCTGACCGACCTCCGCCATCTCGGCGAGGGTCTGCAGGCTGCCGTGGTCGACGAGGGCCTCGGCCTGGCCGCGTTGGTGGAGTGGCTTCGCCGGCGGCGCGCCGAGTCCGCGGTCGACAAGAGCGCTGAACGGGTGCGGCGGCTCGACAGTGACGCGGCGGCCGTTCAGGTGATGACCCTGCACGTCAGCAAGGGGCTGCAGTATCCGGTGGTGTACCTTCCGTTCGCCGCGGCGGTCTGGACGCCCAACGACGAGAACGTGTTGCAACTGCACGACAATGACGGGCAGCGTGTGCTGGATGTCGGTGGGTTCGCCGCTCTCGGCCGGCCGGAGCGGCAGCAGAAGGCGGCCCGGGAGCTGGCCGGCGAGGCATTGCGGTTGCTCTACGTCGGGCTCACCAGGGCGCAATCCCAGGTGGTCATCTGGTGGGTGCCGTCCTTCATCACGCCTGACTCGGCGCTGCATCGGCTGCTGTTCGGCCGGACCAGCGGCAGCGGTGAAGTCCCGGACACCACGACTCTCCCCGCCGACGAGGAGGTCGGCAGCCGGCTGGCCGCACTGCAGGCCAGAGGGGGTCCAGCGGTGGAACCTGCTGAGCCGGGCGACTTCTCGCCGGCGTCGACCCCTAGGATGTCCGGAAAGCATTTCGGTATCGGAGTTTTCGACCGCCCACTGGATACCGCATGGCGCCGGGCGTCCTACAGCGCGCTGTCGGCCGCTGGGGAGCAGGCAGCACCCGGCGTCGCCAGCGAGCCCGAGGCCGGCGAGCGGGACGACGAAAAGATCGCCGGTGACGCTGCCCCGGCCGGTCCGGCTGCGGCACCCGCGACGGCCGCGTCGGATGACCTGCTCCACTCGGTGCCGTCGCCGATGGCAGACCTGCCGGCCGGAACGTCGTTCGGCACCCTGGTCCACGCGGTGCTCGAGCACGCCGATCCCGGGGCGCCCGACCTGCTGGCCGAATTGCGAACCCGCAGCGCAGAGCAGCTGGCCAGGCATGGCGGCCAGATGACTGCCGAACAGCTGGCGGAGGCCCTGCTGCCGGTGCTGTCCACCCCGCTCGGCCCGATCGCCGGGAACATCGCCCTGCGGGATCTGTCCACCCGAGATCGGTTGACCGAGCTGAACTTCGAGATGCCGCTGGCCGGCGGAGATCGGCCTTCCGCCGACGTCAAGCTCGGGGAGCTTGCCCCGCTGCTTCGCAGGCATCTGGCCGGCGCCGACCCGATCGCCGGCTACGCGGACCGCCTCGCCTCACCGGAGATGTCGGCGCAGTCCCTGCGCGGATACTTGACCGGCAGCATCGATGCCGTACTGCGATTTCCGGGACCGCGTTTTGTCATTGCCGACTACAAGACGAATTGGCTCGGGGGCGAGACGGGTGAGCCACTGTCCGCCTGGCACTACCGGCCGGCCGCGTTGCGTCAGGCAATGACCCATTCCGACTACCCACTACAGGCACTGTTGTATTCGGTTGCGCTGCATCGGTTCTTGCGCTGGCGGCAACCCGGTTACCGGGCCGGGCGGCACCTGGGCGGAGTGCTGTATCTATACGTGCGGGGGATGTCGGGCCCCGAAACGCCGGTGATCGAAGGTGGGCCGTGCGGGATCTTCGGCTGGCGACCGCCGCCGGCCCTGGTCGAGGACTTGTCGTCACTGCTGGATCAGGGGGCGTCGTGACCGGTGCGACGATGGCTGGTCCGCTGGACCAGGCGGATCCGTACGATGTGCGGATCGCCGGCCGGGCAACAGGTCTGCTCCGGGACTTCAATCAGGCGGACGTGCTCCGTGCTGCGGACGTGCATGTCGCGACCCGGTTGGCCGACCTGGCCGGCGAACCCGACGAACAGGTCCGCCTGGCGGCGGCGCTGGCCGTCCGGGGGATCCGCGGGGGTTCGGTGTGCGTTGACCTGAAGGAGGTCTCGCGTATCGACCCGTCGCTCGACTGGCCGGAACCGGTCGCCTGGGCGGCGAAGATGCAGGCCAGCCCGCTGGTCGGTGCGGGTCGGCCCCTGCGTTACGACCTTGACCTGCTCTATCTGGACCGGTACTGGCGCCAGGAGGATCAGGTGCGTGCCGACCTGCTCGCCAGGGAGACGCAGCTGCCCCCCTCGGTGGACGCCGACCTGCTGCAGTCCAGCCTGGACCGACTGTTCGCCGATGCGTCAGGTCAGCGGCTGGCGGCCGAAGTCGCCACCCGACGCTGGACCACCGTGCTCGGCGGCGGCCCTGGCACCGGCAAGACCACCACAGTGGCAGGGCTTCTCGCCGTGCTGCACGAGCAGCACGGCGCCGGCCTGCGGGTGGCACTCGCTGCGCCGACCGGCAAGGCAGCGGCCAGGTTGCAGCAGGCGGTGCAGGAAGTCGCCGCCGGCTTCGGTGAGCAGGACCGCACCCGCCTCGGCAACCTCACCGCCTCCACCCTGCATCGGCTGCTGGGTAGTCGCCCCGGCGACGGAACCCGTTTCCGGCACAACCGCGACAACCGATTGCCGCACGACGTGGTGGTCCTCGACGAGACGTCGATGCTGTCCCTGACCATGATGGCCCGGCTACTCGAAGCGGTGCGACCGGACGCCCGGTTGGTGCTGGTCGGCGATCCAGACCAACTGGCGTCGGTCGAAGCCGGCGCGGTACTGGCCGATCTGGTGGCCGGCCTGCTGGCGCGCCCGGTGATTCCCGCCCCGGGACTGCCAGGAGCGTTGGCCGCGCCGAGCACATCTGCTGCCGACGCGCAGAAGCAAATCGACGGCGCCCGACATGGGGTGGTGGTGCTGTCGCAGACATGGCGGTTCAGCGGCGCCATCGCCCGGCTCGCCGCTGCCGTGCGCAACGGCGACGCAGACGCTGCGGCCGCTGTGCTGGGCTCTGGCGATGACGCCCTGGCACTGGCGGAATCCGACACGCAGATCCGCGACGATGTGGTGCGAGCGGCATCCGCCATCCGGGGGGCCGCACTCCGCGGCGACGCCCGCACTGCGCTGCAGCACCTCGATGGGCACCGGGTGCTCTGTGCGCACCGCACCGGGCCGTTCGGAGTGGAGGCGTGGAGTCGCCGGATCGAGCGGTGGCTGGCCGAGGTGCCGGGTGACCCGCGCGAAGGTGACTGGTACGTCGGCCGCCCGTTGCTGGTCAACGTCAACGACTACGCGCTCGGCCTGTACAACGGCGACACCGGTGTCGTGGTCAGTCAGCCTGACGGAACGGTGCGCGCCGTGTTCACCCGGGGCACCGGGCTGGTCGACTTCGCCCCGAGCCGGCTCTCCGACGTCCAGACGGTGCACGCGATGACGGTGCACCGCAGCCAGGGCAGCCAGTTCGAGCGGGTCACGGTGATCCTGCCGCCGGCGGATTCGCCGCTGGCCACCAGGGAAATGCTCTACACAGCCATGACCAGGGCGAAGGAGCACGTCCGGCTGGTAGGAACGGAGGCCGAGCTGCGGGCGGCCATCGACCGCCCGGCGGCAAGGGCCAGCGGGCTGCGCCTGCGCTTGCGCCAGTAAGTTTCCGCGTTGGGCGATAGTGGTTCGTGCGAACCTGGGTGTCGATCGGTACGACGGGAAGGCGGGATGGCTGCATCATGCGTCGCCTCGCGGTCGGCCTGTCGCTGGCTCTGGCGACAGTGGCCTGCTCGGCTACGGACAACTCGGCTGCCGTCACCACGACCGCCGTGGTGGTCCCGGCCACGGCCACCGCACCATCGGCGGTTCCGACCTCCAGGGCGGAAGTCACCGTGCCGACGCTGCCGACCGCAACGGCCACGTCGACCGGCCGTTCGGTGATCCCGTCCGCGTCCGGCACCACCGCGAACACGACCTCCACGCCAGCGGCCGACTGCGCCGCCACCACCTGGTCCAGGCTCAGCGAAGTGCAGCGGCTCGGCCAGCTGCTGATGGTCGGCGTCCCGGCCGACGACCTTCCCTCCGCGCCCGCGCTGCTGGACGGGCTACCGGTGGGTGGTGTCTTCCTCGCCGGCCGGTCGACGGCCGGCTCAGCCGACCTGTCCGCCGCTATCGCGGCAATTCAACGCTTCGCGGGCAAGGTCGCCGGTGTCCGGCTGCACATCGCGGTCGACCAGGAGGGCGGCTACGTGCAGAGCCTGCAGGGCGCGGACTTCCCGCCGATCCCCTCCGCCGTCGAACAGGGCCAGCATCAAGCCACCGATCTCGGCGCAGCCACTGCGATCTGGGCATCATCTCTGGTGGGGGCCGGCATCTCCCTTGACCTGGCGCCGGTCGCCGATGTCGTACCAGATGGCACGACGGAAAATCCGCCCATCGGCGCTGAGGACCGGCAATACGGTTCGACCCCGGATTCGGTCGCGGCCGCGGTGGTCGCGGTGGTCAAGGCCATGCTGGCCGCGAAACTCGGCACCACCGTGAAGCACTTTCCCGGGCTGGGCAGGGTCACCGCCAACACCGACACCTCGGCCGACGCCGTGGACGGCCAAACCACGCCGACAGACGGATCACTGCAACCGTTCATCGCCGCGATCAGGGCAGATACCACCGCCGTGATGATCTCCTCCGCCAAATATCCGCAGCTCGATCCGGACAACGTCGCCGCCTTCTCGTCCAAAATCATCACCGGATTACTCCGAGAGAGGCTGGGCTTCAACGGTTTGGTCATCTCGGATGATCTGGGTGCCGCTGTTGCGGTGAGCGATGTCGGCGTCGGGGCACGGGCCGTCGACTTCATCAAGGCCGGTGGCGACCTCGTACTCACCGTCAAGCCGACCGATCTGCCGGCGATGACCGCTGCGCTGGCCGGGGAGGCCGCCCGGAGTTCGAGCTTCCGGTCCCGGGTCGAGGACGCGGCACTGCATGTCCTGCGCAGTAAGCAGAAACTGGGCATGCTCGGCTGCGAATGACCCGTTTCCAGGCGGGCCATCAGCATGTCGCCGCAGTATCAGCCCCACGGCTGCCGTACTCCTGTGAATCGTCCGGCCTACTAAGGCCTTCCCCCGTCACTCGCCTGCGCGGCAGGTCGACTACACCATCGGAGCCACATGTTTGCGCACACCCGTTTGCTCGCAGCTCTCGCCGGCACGTCGCTGCTGCTCGCCGGTTGCGGCGGGCCGGCCCTTCCATCGGGGATCAGCGGTCTGGCCCGCACCTCCAGCCTGGCCCCGCCCCGAGCCGACATCGGCACGTCGGGCGGCAACGGTTCGGCGGGCTCCGGATTCGTCTTCGACTCCGACTGCATGGGAGTGATCTCGGCCTACACCTCGATTGCGATGGCCATGGTGCCGTCGTTGACCGGCAGCGCCACCACCTACAGCTCCGATCAAGTCGTGCAGGCGATCTCGGGGCTCGGCGGCAAAGTGCCCGACGAGCTGAAGCCCGACTTCCAGACCCTCAGCGGCGCTGCGAAGACCGCATCCGGCAAGCCGCTGGTCGAAGCAGGCACCATCCTGGGAACCGACGCCGTCAGTGCCGCCTCGGACCACATCAGCGCCTGGACGACCAAGCACTGCGGGAGCTGAAAGTTACAGCTGGATGAACACCGACCGGTCCTCGCCAGGGCAGTGTTCATTGTCATGGGCGCAGATGGGAGCATATTCGGCGTGCCTACATCGAACCCAGAGAGCATCGCCTATCCGGCTCCAGGAGCACGCCCATCCCGCAGCATTCGGGAGCACATTGCGCCGCACGTCGTCGTGTTGTTCGGCGCCACCGGTGACCTGGGTCGCCGGAAGCTGATCACCGGCCTCACCCACCTCTCGTTGTCCGCCCTCGCCCCTGACATCCAGGTCGTCGGGACCTCCCTCGAGGACATGGACGACACCTCCTTCCGTGAGTTCGCGCGCCAGGCGGTGCAGGAGTTCGGCACGCACAAGCTGACCGACGAGCAGTGGGAGTCGTTCGCCGAGAAGCTGCACTACGTGCCGCAGGCGGCAGGGCCGGAGGCGCTGTCATCCGCCGTCGCCAAGGCAGAGGCGGAACTCGGCGCCGAGGTACTCCGACTGCACTACCTCAGCGTCCCGCCGAAGGCAGCGCTCGCGGTGATCAACATGCTCAAGGACGCCGACCTGGTGCAGCGGTCTCGGGTGGTGATGGAGAAGCCGTTCGGTACCGATCTGGACAGCGCCATCGCGCTGAACGACCAGGTGCACGAGACGTTCTTCGAGAGCCAGGTCTTCCGGATCGACCACTTCCTGGGTAAGGAGCCGGCGCAGAACATCCTGGCCTTCCGATTCGCGAACGGTCTTTTCGAACCGATCTGGAACCGCAACTTCATCGACCACATCCAGATCGACATCCCCGAAACGCTGGGCCTTGATCGCCGGGCCGAGTTCTACGAGTCGACCGGCGCCTACAAGGACATGGTGGTCACCCACCTGTTCCAGGTCATGGCATTCGTCGCCATGGAACCGCCGACCGCACTGGAACCGCGGGCCATCAGCGAGGAGAAGAACAAGGTCTTCCGCTCGCTGCTGCCGATCGAGCCGCAGCACGTGGTGCGTGGGCAGTACGGCGGTTACCGCGACGAGGACGGGGTCGCTCCGGACTCGGACACCGAGACCTTCATCGCGCTGAAATGCCGCATCGACAACTGGCGCTGGGCCGGTGTTCCGTTCTACCTGCGCACCGGCAAGCGGATGGCCGAGGGGCAGCGGATCATCTCCATCGCTTTCAAGGAGGCGCCGAAGTCGATGTTCCCATCGGGCTCCGGTGTCGGGTCGCAGGGCCCCGATCACCTGACCTTCGACCTGGCCGACGCATCCAAGGTCTCGCTGTCGTTCTACGGCAAGCGGCCGGGGCCCGGGATGCGGCTGGACAAGCTGTCGATGCAGTTCGCCACCCAGGAGACGGACCGTGCCGCGGATGTGCTGGAGGCCTACGAGCGGCTCATCCTGGACGCGATGCGCGGCGACCACACCCTGTTCACCACTGCCGAGGGCATCGAAAGTCTCTGGGAACGCAGCGTTCCGCTGCTGGAGGACCCGCCGGCGGTGAAGACCTACGCGCCCGGCACCTGGGGACCGAACGCCATCCACCAACTCGTCGCCCCGCATGCCTGGCGGCTGCCGTTCGAGCGGGTCTGGCGGGAGAAGAAGTAGCTTTCAGAGCCCGGCCATCAGGTCGGTCTCGGTGATGCCGGGCCCCTGGCCGTCGCGGATGAACCACTCGACCCCGAAGACGTAGTCGAAGGCCGGGTCCGGCATGGCGAGGAAGAACGACTTCTCACTGATCTGGCTGGCGTGTGCCCGCATCGCCGACCGCTTGACCGGGGAATATGCAGTCACGTCGACCCTGGCGGTGAGGTCAGCCTCCGGCGTTCCGAAGGTGTCGAAGTTGGCCGGGTCCGGCAGTTGCTCGCCGGCACCCTCTCCGTCCGGTTGTGCGGTGGACATGACCGCCAGGCCGCGTTTCATGTAGTCGCGGTTCATCGTGCCTTGATAGACCCGTCCGACACTTTGCAGTTCCGCGGCGCGGGTGCCGACCCGATGGACCTGGATGTGGTCGGGATGGCCGTAACCGCCGTGATCGTCGTAGATGGTCAGCACGTCTGCGTTCTCCTCGCGGAGGATGGCCGCCAGTCGTTCCGCCGCTTCCTCGATCGGGGCGGTCCAGAACGAACCGGCGACATCGTTGGTCGGCTCGCCCATCATGCCGGAATCACGGTAACCCAGGAATTCCACCCGCTGCACGCCGAGAATCTCTGCGGCGGCCTCCGTCTCGATGACGCGGCGCTGCCAGAGCTGTTCCCCATCCCGCAGGAATCCGTCCGACACCTCGCCGTGCTCGCCGCGGGTGGCCACTACCAGCACCACCCGGTGACCCTCATCGGCGGCCTTGCGCATCACTCCGCCGCACCCGATCGACTCGTCGTCGGGATGCGCGTGGAAGGTCACCAGAGTTGCCATGCGACAGACGCTACCGCCCGCCCCGCCCGATGATCACTACGCTGGGACCGGATGACCGCAAACGCAATACGCCGTGGCGCAACGACCACCCTCGACACCTTGCTGGACGTGCTGGTGGTGCCTGGTTACAGCTCCATCGGGCCTGCCCTGCGCCGGCGGTGGTGGGCGCCCGACGCGGTCCCATTCGTCGGTCACCCCGACATCGTGGTGACCGGTGGCAGCTCCGGACTGGGTGAGGCCACGGCGCTGGGACTGGCGACTCTCGGCGCGAAGGTGCACCTGGTGGGTCGCAGCGCCGATCGGCTTGACGCCGCCGCCAACCGGATCCGGGCGGCACTGCCCACCGCCGATCTGGCGGTGCACGAATCGGATGTCAGTGATCTGGCCGCAGTGGACGCCCTTGTGGTCCGGTTGCGGACGGCGATCACATCGTTGCACGCGCTGGTGCACTGTGCCGGGCTGATCCCGGCGGACCGGACGTTGTCCGCGCAGGGTCATGAGATGGCATTTTCGACCCACGTGCTCGGCCCGTTTGCGTTGACCTTCGGATTGCGTGGGCTGCTGCAGGCCGACGGCGATGCCAGGGTGATCTGGGTGTCATCGGGTGGGATGTACTCGGCGTCGCTGGTGCGCGATCTGGAGTATGCGGACGGCGAGTATTCCGGCGTGAGGGCCTATGCCAGGACCAAGCGAATGCAGGTCACGCTGGCCGAGTTGATGGGCGCGCAGTTCGCCGGGTCGACCGATCCGGTGGTGCACAGCATGCACCCGGGATGGGCAGCCACCGCAGGGGTCAGCGGTTCCATTCCGGGTTTCGCCCGGCTGACCAAGCCCATCCTGCGCACCCCGGCCCAGGGTGCCGACACGATCGTCTGGCTGGCCGCTGCCGGCCAGGTAACCGCGACAACCGGAAAGTTCTGGCACGACAGACGGATCCGGCCCACCCACTACCTGCCGTGGCAGCACGACGACCCGGCCGCTAGGGCAGACCTGTGGCAGACCTGCCTGGAGGCAACGCGCCTTTCGAGCTGACAGCGGGTCAGTGGTGGAGCCAGGGTCAGTGGTCGAGCCAGCGGTAGACCACCACCGGACGACCGGCGCCGCCGTACCGGTGCTCGCGGTCAGCGGTGCCGATGTCAACGAGGTGTTCCAGATATCGGCGCGCCGTCACCCGCGACGTACCCAGCAGTTCGGCGAGTTCCGGTGCCGACAGTTCGCCGCCCGAGCGCAGCGCGTCGATGGCCGCGGAGACGGTCTGGCCCAGCAGCCCGGCCTGGGCCGACGGCCCGGGTGCCCGGAGTGTGCCCAGCAGAGCGTCGACCTCGCTCTGGCCGGCGGCCGCCACCGGTGACGTCACCGATTGCCGATAGGCCGCATACCTTTCCAGCCGATCGCGCAGGGTGGCGAAGGCGAACGGCTTCAGCAGGTACAGGACCACGCCGGAGGAGATCGCCGACCGGACAGTGTCCAATTCCCGTGCGGATGTGACGGCAATCACATCTGCTCGGTGCCCACCGGCGCGCAGCGTGCGGAGGATCTCCAAGCCGTGCCGGTCCGGCAGATTCATGTCCAGCAGAATCAGGTCGATGGCCGGCGGGTCCGAGGAGGACAGCCGCCTGATGGCAGCCGCGGCATTGTTGGCGCTGGCGACCGCGCGGAATCCCGGCACCCTGTCCACGTAGGCAACGTGGGACGAGCAGGCAATGGGATCGTCGTCCACGACGAGCACTGCGATGACGGGTCTCATCGTCCGA
The DNA here is from genome assembly GCA_038229825.1 of Mycobacteriales bacterium. GTDB lineage: Bacteria > Actinomycetota > Actinomycetes > Mycobacteriales > Nakamurellaceae > Nakamurella. Next base: position 308,250 of record JBBROB010000002.1, on the reverse strand, counting down.
CCGTCACCCGGAAGACCGCTCCATTCTCATCCCGCACGGTGATGTTTCCGCGGTGCCGGTGCACCACCTGCCCGACCAGGCCGAGCCCGATCCCGTGGCCGTGCACGGCCCCGTCGTCGTCCTTCGTCGACCAGCCCCGCCGGAACGCCCGTTCCGCGTCGTGTGGGTTCAGGCCCGGTCCGGTGTCGGCGACCTCGAGGAAGAGCTCATCGGCTTCCGGGTGGCTGCGGCGCACGGTGACCGCCACCCGCCCTGGCCCGGCGCGCGGTGACCCGGCCACGGCCTCGAGCGCGTTGTCGATCAGATTGCCCAGCAGGGTCACCACCTCCCTGACCTCCAGACCGGCGTCGCTCAGCGCGTGCTGATCCAACCGGGAATCGGCCGTCACCTCGAAGTCGATGCCCCGCTCGGCAGCGACCTGCGCCTTGCCCAGCAGCACCGCGGCCAGCACCGGGTCGACGATCGAGTCGACCACCTGGTCGGTGATCTGCTGGGCGATCCGGAGTTCCTGGGTGGCGAATTCCACCGCTTCGCCGGTCCGGCCCAGCTCCACCAATGTGATCACGGCGTGCAGCCGGTTCGCTGATTCGTGGGACTGGGACTTCAGTGCTTCGGTGAGGTCGCGAGCGGTACCGAGCTCGCTGGTCAACTCGGTCAGTTCGGTGTGATCCCGCAAGGTGACGACCCGGCCGACCGTCACCGTCCGACTGCGGGCCCGGCCGGGCGCTCTGGCCGGCAGCGCACTGACCACCAGCACCCGATCACCGGCCAGATGCACGGAGTCGATCAACGGATCAGGCCCGGCCAGTGCGCGGGCGAGTTCGGCGGGCAGGCCGAGCGCGGTCACCGGCCGTCCGATCGGATCCCCGTCCAGCGCGAGCAGCCGGCTGGCTTCGGCGTTGATCAGTCGGATGCGGCCGCTCTGGTCCAGCAGCAGCATGCCCTCGCGGACCGCGTGCAGCACCGCGTCGTAGTAGCTGTGCATCAGTGCCAGCTCGCCGGCGCCGAGCCCGTGGGTCTGTCGGTTCACCCGCCGGCCGATCAACGCGGTGCCGACCAGCGCCACTGCCAACAACGCCCCACCGACGGCGGCGATGATGCCGATGCGGGAGGCGATTTCGGGACCCAGCGCGTCGACCCTGACGCCGACCGCGACCAGTGCGACCACCGGTCCGCCGGCACCGGAGCGCACCGGTACGACGGCCCGCACGGATGGTCCGAGCGTTCCGGTGTAGGTCTCCACCACGTCCCGGCCGGCCAGCGCGGGGGCGATGGTGCCGATGTAGTGCTTGCCGATCTGGTCGGCGTCGGGGTGGGTGTACCGGATGCCGCCGGTGCTCATGATGGTGATGAAGTCGACCCCGGTGTCGGTTGTGATCTCGGCTGAATAGGGCTGCAGCGTCGCTGTCGGGCTTGCCGTCCCCACCTGGTCGGCCACCCACCCGGTACCGGCGATGGCCTCCGCGATGGCCAGACATCGCCGCCCCGTCTGCTGCCGCACGTCGTCACGGGCCTGCCAGACGGCCACCGACACCGCCACCGCGCAGGCGAACAGCACCAGGCCGACCTGTAACAGCACCAACTGCCGGGCCAGCCCCCAGCGGCGGCGCCCTGGCGCAGCGTGGTCATCTTTTGTCAACAGGATCACGTCATGATACTCAGGGCCCCCCGAAGTGGTCCTGGGTCAGCGTCCGCCGCATCCCTGCCGGGGTCCGATCAGCTGACTGCTGCAGCGGCCTTCGCCGCTATCCGGGCCCTGACCTCCGGCCGGCGCAGCGGCGGCACGGTGACCGGTGGCTGCCTGCGCGGCGGCAGGTCGGCCAGCAGATGACCGGTGATGTGTGCTATCTCGGACACTGCCGCCTCGAAGATCTCCCGGTTCCCGTCCGAGAGTTTCTGGATCCCGCTGACCTTGCGGACGTACTGTCGGGCCGCGGCCTCGATCTCGGCGTTTCTGGCGGCCGGCTCGAGGCCGCGGAGTTCGGTGATGTTCCGGCACATGTGGCGGATTTTAGTCCTCTCAACCAGCCGCCGCGCTGGACACCACCGCCGTGAACACCGTCAGGTATCCCCCACTCTGGCCCGCCGCCGTCGGGTGGTACGACTCGGGAAGATCCGCCAGATCCAGCGAGTGCAGCCACTTGCTGCCGCTACAGAGCTGATGGCCTACGAACGCCGAACGTACGTCGGCGAAGACGAACCCGCGGCGACCCACGACGGCGGCCGCAGTGATGCCGTCGACCAGGTTGATGCCCTCGTCGATCTTGGCTCTGGAGGTCTCCGACAGGCCGATGCAGAAGAAGGTGTGCAGTTGGTAGAACAGCGGATAGCTCAGCACCACCACCTTCGCGTTCGGCGCCCGTGTGGCAATGGCGTTGTACGCCGAGCTGAGCAGACCCGGAAGCTTGCCGGTGGCGACGGCTTCCGCGCTGTTGACCGCGGCGACGCAGGCGGAGGTGCCCTGGAGGACGCAGGTCGTCATGATGTTGGTGAAGCCGACATCGTTGCCGCCGGCGGTGATGCTGATCAGCGTGGTGTCCGGGGGAACGCTGGGCAACTGGGTGCTGATGACGCTGGTCGTGGTCGCGCCCGCGCACGCAACGGACAGATAGGCGGCCGGGGAGTGGGCGGCACTCCACAGCGCCGAGAAGGCAGCCGGGCTCCGATCGCAGGTCCCGCCGCTGTAGTTGCTGCCGGCGCCGAGGCCGGACGAGTAGGAATCGCCCAGCGTGACGTATCTGACCGGTACCGCCGCGCCTGCGGGCGTGACGAACACGGCACCGGCAAGCGCCGAGATGACGAGAATGACCAGCAACCGGATGGTGCGCAACGGGACTCCTTTGACATTCTCCCCGGACGACGTGATGGGAAAGGTCTACCACCGCTGGCCGACATCGGCTCGGGATGGGAATGCGACCCGCTCGACCGGCACGCCGCGCGACGTCGTAGCGTCGTGGCGGCAGATCGACGACTACCGCGCCAAGCGGGCAAGGAGCAACGCGAGATGAAGACGAGAAAGCTCGGACCGCAACTGGAAGTGTCGGCACTGGGCCTGGGCTGCATGGGCATGTCGGAGTTCTACGGACAGGGTGACGACACCGAATCGACCGCGACAATCCACCGTGCCCTCGACCTGGGTGTCACGCTGCTGGACACCTCCGACATCTACGGTCCGCACACCAACGAGGTCCTGGTCGGCAAGGCCATCGCCGGCCGTCGCGACGAAGTGGTGCTGGCGACCAAGTTCGGGATCGTCCGCGATCCGGCGAATCCCGCCAGCCGGGGATTGAACGGCAGCCCGGACTACGTCAGGGCCAGCGCCGATGCGTCCTTGAAGCGTCTCGGCGTCGATCACATCGACCTGTACTACCAGCATCGGCCGGATCCGGACACACCCGTCGAGGACACGGTCGGGGCGATGGCCGAACTGGTCGAGGCCGGCAAGGTCCGGTATCTGGGCCTGTCCGAGGTCACTCCGGACATCCTGCGGCGGGCTCACGCCGTCCACCCGATCGCTGCACTGCAGACCGAATACTCGCTGTGGTACCGCGACGTCGAGGCCGACATCCTGCCCACGGCAAGAGAACTCGGTATCGGTTTCGTACCGTACTCACCACTGGGCCGCGGTTTCCTGACCGGCGCAGTGACCAGCGTCGATGACTTGGCGGACAACGACTTCCGCCGGGCAAACCCCAGATTCCAGGGTGACAATCTGGCCCAGAACCAGCGGATCGTCGAACTGGTGCGCGAGCTGGCTGCCGAGAAGTCGGTCACCCCAGCCCAACTCGCGCTGGCCTGGGTGCTGGGTCAGGGCGAGGATCTGGTGCCGATCCCGGGCACCAAGCGGCGCAAGTACCTGGAGGAGAATCTCGCCGCCGTCGACATCGTTCTGACCACAGAGGATCTCGAGCGGATCGGGAATGCGGTTCCGCAGGCGGTCGGCGCCCGCTATGCCGCCACCTCCAGCATGGGCCGGTTGGCGGCGCGACCGACCTGACCCGAAGATCAGGGCGTGGCGTAAGGGATGTCGATGGTGTCGTGATGATTGGCCCAGGTCAGGTCGAAGAGCCAGCACCCGGGGGCGGGCACGTCGATGATCGACGGGCCGCCGCCCCCGTCAACGGTTGCCGTCATCGTCTGCGTGCCGCGTTCCAGCCGGCCGGAGATCACCAGCGGGTGGTCGGCTGATGCGGCTTCGGAAGCCCACAGGATCTTGTTTCCGACATCCGGTTGGGCAGGGGAGACCAGCGGATCGGCGAAGATGATCGCGAGCATGGCGCCGCCCTTGCTGGTGACCACCGGCATGCGCGGCTCGGGATCGGTGAAGCCGGCCCTGGCCCAGGTCGGTAGCACCTCGGTCCGGATGGGCGAGCAGGCGCTGACGAAAGGTACTGCCGGGTCGACTGCCGCCGGCCTGAGCAGCACTACCGCTCCGACGACGGCGGCAACGGCGGCGGCGGCGGCCAGTGGGGCGACCGTGACAGCCCGACGGTAACGGGATCGGCGTCGGATCTCCTGCGCCAGGTCCTGGCGGTGCGGGGCGTGCTCAGCCAGGTCCTCGAAGCCCGACTGCAGCATCTCGTCGAAGGTGTTCATCGGTGTTCCTCCGGAGCCGTCGGTGCTGATTGGTTGTCTGCGAGGGCGAGGCGGATCCGGGCCCTGCCCCGGGCGGCATGGCTGCGGACGGTGCCGACGCCGCATCCCAGCAGTGCCGCGATCGCCTCGTCGTCGAGGCCCTCCACGTGCCGGAGCACCAGGACCGCACGTTGGTGCGGGCTCAGATGAGCCAGGGCACGTTGCAGTTCGTCCCGTTCGACCACGCCGACGGCCGGATCGGGACCGCATGCATCGTCACCGATCTCATCGGTCGGCACTTCGGAATTCGTCCGACGGCGACGCCAGTCCAGGTAGGAATTCGTCAGCATGCGCCGGATGTAGGCGTCCGGATGCTCGACAGCGGCGATCCGGGACCACCGCCGATAGGCCTGCAACAGTACGGTCTGCAGCAGATCCTCGGCCCGTTGGGCGTCACCGGTCAGCGCATACGCATACCGTTCCCAGGCTCGACCGCCGGCGGTCACGCAGGCGGTGAACGCACCGTCCCTGGTTCGGTTCATACATCAGTCAACGCTTCTTCGACCGCGATTGTTGAGGGCGCTTTCACCTGGCGCGCGGGCAAACGTCACTCCTGCAGGGTCAGGTCAGGCAATCCAACGGGACGCTGGTTCGCCGGACCGTAGCCACGAAAGTGGCCGACGACCGAAGCCCAGATCAAGGCCGGATGCAGGAGTTGACGGCTCGGCAGCATCAGGTGGTAGACCCCGCCGAGAGTCGCTGCGGCACGGGCATTGCCGTGGGCGGACAACGTGCCGAGCGCAAAGGCCCACTTGTTGGAGAGCACGGCCAGCCGCGTCGGGCTCTGCTCGCAGGTCGAATAGCTCAGGTCCGAACTCGTCGCGACCGACCACGGCAACGCGGTCACCTTTGCGAACTCGCGCAGCAGTCGGCGGGCACCGCCCGGTTTGAGGCCCACCTCGAGCGCATCTCGAACCAGCACCGCCTCGCAGGCGGCGACCGAAATGCCCTGCCCGTAGACCGGATTGAACGCGCAGAACGCATCTCCGATCACCAGGAGTCCGTCCGGCCAGTCTCTGCGGTCCTCATAGTGGCGGCGGCGGTTGCCGGTCTGCCGGTGGACGGACACTTCACTGACCGGTGTGAGCCGCCGGGCCAACGCGGACAGGCCCGGATCGGGCAGTCCGGCGAGGAACGCCTCGTAGCCCTCGACGTCCCTCGGCGGCCGCCGTTCACCAAAGCCGACGGCGGTCAGCAACCAGCGCCCATTCTCGACCGGGATGGCCAGACCGCCCCTCGGGTCGCCCGGTGACGAAGAGATCACCATCCCCGGGATGTTGCCGATGGCCGCGTCACCCTCGTACAGGCGGGTCGCGTATCCGAGTTTGGCGTCGATCTCGCTGGTCCGGACGTCGTCGGCGAACTGGTCGGCAATCCAGTGCGACAACCGGGAGTTCCGGCCGGAGGCATCGATGACCAGGTCGGCATCCACTGAGCCCCTGCCCGGAACGTTCTCGTCCGATAGTTCGACGGTCCACCCGGTGCCGTGGCGCTGCAATCCGGTGACCTTTGAGTTGGTGCGGATCTCGACCGGCGGCAGGGCAGCCACCCTGTGCCTGATCGTTGCTTCCAGCAGCGGTCTGGTGGTCGAGAAGACCTGGAAGGTCTTCACGTTGCGGGGAGCCCAGCCCTGTTCACCGAGCCAGGCAAGATCCGAGGTATCGAACGGAACAGCGCCGGCGTCCAGCAGGTCCTGCCGGAGTCCGGGAAGTAGTTCCTCGGCCGCCAGCAGGCCCCGGTAGAGGAACACGTGGATCTGCTGACCCTGCGGCACCCCGGCCCTCGCCCGCGGTTGCTCGGGCAACTCGTCGCGCTCCAACACGGTCACCGCCTTGCCGGCCCCGGCGGCCGCCGCGGCGGCGAACAAGCCCGCTGCGCTCGCACCGATGATCACGACCCGATCGACCGCCATGATCTGCTCCGTTCTCCGACCGGGCCTGGTCCGGCCGGGTGTCTGTGCGTCCGATGAAGCGTCCCATTTTCGCACCAGGGGTGTGAGTTTGCCGACTGCAGCCGTCCGCGACCCCGCCCGCGCCGAACCGAGCGTGATCGTCGGCGACGGAACACGACAGGCAGGGGCAATTCCATGCGGGACAGCACGTATCGGGTGATCATTGCAATTATCCGGGGCCTGTTTGCACTGCTGGCCATCCGCTTTGACATCCGCGGGGCGAAGAACATCCCGGTGGCTGGGCCGGCCGTCATCGCCGCCAATCACACCAGCTATCTCGACTTCACCTTCATCGGCCTTGTCGCCGACGACAAGCATCGATTGGTCCGGTTCCTGGCCAAGGATTCTGTCTTCCACGTCCCGGTCATCGGGCGGCTGATGAGCGTCATGGGCCATATCCCCGTCGACCGGTCCTGCGGCGCCGGTGCTTACCGGCACGCCGCGCGGGCTCTGGAACGGGGCGAAATGGTCGGTGTCTTCCCCGAAGCCACCATCAGCCGGGCCTGGACCCTGAAGTCGTTCAAACGGGGTGCCGCGACCCTCGCCGTCGAACATCAGGTTCCGCTGATCCCGGTGATCACCTGGGGCGGTCACCGGCTCCTCACCGTCGACGGCAGGTATTCGCTGCGCCGACACATCCCGGTGACCGTGCTCATTGGTGCGCCGATTCACCCGCGGCCGGGAGAAACTGCGGAGGAGGTCAACCAGACACTGCGGCGCGCGATGGTGGAACTGCTGGACAAGGCGCAGTCCGAATACCCCGATCGGCCGAGAAGACTGCGCGACAACTGGTGGATGCCCAACCATCTGGGTGGTAGCGCGCCGGACCCGGCGCAGGCGGCGGTCCTTGACACCGCCAAGATCCGCCTCTGACGAGATCGATGGCAAGCCGGCGACAGGGCCGACTCAGGGGGCTGATCAGGTAAATCTGAGGCGGACCCGGATCCGAGGATACGAAATGTGCCTCATGTATCCGGAGCGCCTTAGGACGAACGTCGTCAACATGACAACGAACTGGATGTTGGCCCAGAGCCTGATTGCCGAACGCGACAGGGAACTCCAGCGGGCCGAGAGTCGGCGGTGGCCGGACCTCGACCGCGCCAGGCGGATGCGATCCGCACGTGAGATCGGCCGGACCGTCGACGCCGGTCAGCGCCGGGCCCGGCAATCGTTCGCAGCACCGACCACGAGCTCGCCGGCCCGCCGCCTCGGCCGACTGTTCCGCGGGGTGGTCCTGGGGTACCCGACTGCGCAACGATAGCCGGGTGCCCCGTCCACGATCGCGCGCCTTTATCGGCCGTGTTCGTGAACTCGCCGATCTGGCCGCCGGCTACGACGCGCTCGCTGCGTCGCCGGTGCCGACGTTCACCCTGGTCAGCGGTGACGCCGGAACCGGAAAGACCTTCCTGCTCGAGGAACTGGTGGCCGTAGTGGAATCGGCCGGCGGCCTGGCGCTGGTCGGCTGGTGCGTGCAGGTGGGCGACTTCGGATTGCCGTACCTGCCGGTGATCGATGCCCTTCGAGCGGTCGAAGCCGACCCGGTGGGTGCCGAGATACTCCGTGCCGAGTCGGCCGTCCGGCCGGCGCTGGCTCGGCTGCTCCCGCATCTGTTGCCGGATGAGCTCGATCGGCAGCCCAGCCCGACGCCAGAGGCGTCCACGCAGGGCCAGCTCTTCGAAGCCCTCCTCCGAGTGCTGGCCATGTTGTCGACGTCCAGGCCAGTGCTCCTGGTCATCGAAGATGCCCACTGGGCGGACCGCAGCACCCGTGACCTCATCGCCTTCCTGGCCAGGACGCTCCGACAGGGCCGGGTCGCCGTTGTCGTCAGTTACCGATCCGACGACCTGCACCGCCGTCACCCACTGCGGCAGCTGCTCGCCGAATTGGCTCGACTGCCGCACATCCGGCGAGTGCCACTCGGACCGTTCAGCCGGCCGGAACTGGCCCTGATGCTGGACGAACTCGCCGGATCCCCGGTGGACGCCCAGCTGGTGGACCGGATCTTCGCCCGGAGCGAGGGCAACGCGTTCTTCGCCGAAGAGTTGATCAGAGCTGGGCAGGCCGGCCGGGGTCGGCTCCCCGATGACCTCGCCGATGTGCTGCTCAACCGGGTGGAGGGGCTGGGAACCGCAGCCCTGCAGGCTGTGCGAGCGGCGGCGGTCGCCGGCCGCCGGGTCGGTCACGACCTGCTGGTGGCCGCCGCCGACGCCGACGACACCGAGGACGGCCTCCGGCAGGCGGTCGAGTCAGGTCTGCTCACCAGGGACCGCGAGACCTACACCTTCCGGCACGCGCTCATCCAGGAAGCCGTCTACGGGGACCTCCTGCCGGGCGAGCGGGTGCGACTGCACGCCAGATTCGCGGAGCTGCTCGCCGGCGGCGGAGACGACTGCAGCGGCCCTGGGGAACTGGCCCACCATCGGCTGGCCAGCCACGATCTGCCCGGGGCCCTGGCAGCGTCCATCGAGGCGGCCGGCGCGGCCGAATCAATGGCTGCACCGGCCGACGCCTTGCGGCATCTGGAGCAGGCCGTCGGCCTGCTCGACCGGCTGGGTAACGGCGCCGACCGACTGCAGTTGCAGATGCGGGCAGCGGAAGTGGCGTCGGCCAGCGGTGACACTGCGAGAGCCGTCGCCTTCGGACGGGCGGCAGTAGCGGCGGCCGACGAACGTCCGGAAGACGTGGCTACCAGAGCGGCCACCAGGGAGCGACTGGCCAGGCTGCAGCTCGACGCCGACGTGGACGCCGACGAGACGTCCCGGCAGGCGCTCGAACTTCTGGCCGACCGTCCGAGCGCGCTGCTGGCCAGGGCCTTGGCCACCAGGGCCAGGGCGGTGCTGCGGACGGAGGACCCGGCAGTGACTGCCCAGATGCTCGCGCTGGCCACTCGGATGGCCGGCGACACCGGTGCGGACGTCATTGCGGCAGACGCACTGATCACGCTGAACCTGATGGTGCGCAGGGGGTTTCTGCCCAGCGTGGCAGCGCCGCTGCTGGCCGACACGCTTGGCAGGACGACCGGCCCCGAGGCGCTCGACGTTCGGGTCAGGGCACTGAGATTCCAGGCCTCGCAACTGATGGAGGACGGCGACCTGGACGGCGCGCTTGCTGCTGCCAACCAGGGGGTGGCACTGACCACGGAGGCCGGCTTGCGTTGGAGCCCCTACGGACTGGACCTGCGCCTGATGCGGGGTTGGGTGCTGGCGGCCACCGGCAACTGGGACGAGGTACTGGCCGAGAGCCTGGGTGCTGTCTACGCGCCCACCGAACCGGGCCGCGTGCTGGCCACCCAGGCCGTCGCCGTGATGGTCGGACGCGGTGCCCCGGAGGCCGAGGCGCTACTGGCCAGGCTCCGGGGTACCGGCGACAACTACGCCGACATACAGCTGGATCTCAGTGAGATGGATCTGCGGCTGGCGCAGGGTCGCCCGCACGATGCGGTCGCCATCGCCCGGGTCTGCCGTGCTCGGCTCTCGGCCGAAAGCGGGGGGACGGAAAGACTGCTGCTGGCCGCCAGACATGCGGCGGCACTAGCGGATCTGGCCGCGGCAGCCAGATCCGCCGGGAAAGACGGTGCCGCGCAGTTCGCCGCCGCGGCCGCCGAAATCGCCGACGAAGCCGAGGGAATTCCGATGACCCCGGCTCTGAACGGGCCGCACGGCCGTAGCGCCCTGCTGCGCGTCCGGGCCGAGGCGGACCGGGCGGCCGGCACCCACACTTCAACGCAATGGGAGTCGGTGCATCGGGAGGCCAGGCGGGCAGGGCGGGTGCAGGAGCAGGTGTATGCCGCCACTGCCGCCGCTCGGGTCTTGCTCGAGGAGGGTGATCGGGACGGGGCCGCGGCGGTGCTCCGGCCGGCACTGGTGCAGGCGCAGCTGCTCCGAGCCGATCCGATGGTCACTGCGATCGTCGACCTGGCCCGCCGCGGACGGCTGCAGTTGAGCCCCGATCACGCCCAGCGCAGCAGGTTGTCTCTGCTGACCGCCAGAGAAGCCGAAGTGCTGGCCCTGGTCGCCGACGGGCTGTCGAACAGGCGCGTCGGCGAGATCCTGTTCATCTCGGAGAAGACTGCCAGTGTGCACCTGAGCCACATCATGGCCAAGCTCGGCGCCAGTACCCGCACCGAGGCCGTCTCGCTGGCTCGGCAGCAGGGTCTGCTGCTCGACTGATCAGATCGCTGCAGCGGGTGTCAGCGCAGGCCGACGACATTTCCGCGGCCACGGCCGGCGAGGTGGATACCGGCCGATCTCGCCAGCAGCAAGCCGACGACGAGAGTCACCAGGCCGGGAACCAGCCCGCCCAGCAACAACCCCGCCCGGGGCCCGAAATGCTGGTCGACCATGCCAACGACCGGCCCACCAAGGCAACCGCTGCCGAGCACGACCATCAGGTACAGGCCGAGCACGCGGCCGCGGATGCGATCGGCGGCGGCCAGTTGAACGGTGGCGTTCGCCGACACCCCGAACAGCACTGCGCATACGCCGAGTCCGACCAGCATGACCCCGAGCGTGGCCAGGTTCGGGGCCAGCGCGGCGAGGAGCTGGCAGCAGGCCACCCCGGCCGCGAGTGCGACCAACCCGCGTAGCCGGAACGTGCCGTGCCGAGCGGCGAGCAGGGATCCGATCACCGAACCACCGGCCAGCAGTGACGTCAGCAGCGCGAACCCGCTCGACCCGTCGTGGAAGACATGGCCGGCGAAGGACGCCATCGTCACCGGGAAACTCATCGTGAAGAAGGCGAACACCCCGGCGAGGATCGCCGGATAGCGCATGTCCGCACGGCCCGCCAGGTACGAGGCCGCTGCGCGCACCTGGCCGGGTCCGGACGGAGTCCGTTGCACCGCGACCAGATGGGCAGGCCGCAGCATCAGCAGCGCGGCCAGCGCCCCGGCGAACGACGCCGCGTTGACGACGAAGGCGGACCCGATGCCGATCAGTCCGATGAGTACCCCGCTGACCGCCGGACCGATCAGTGCGCCCAGCTGGAAGACCGCCGAATTCAGGCTGATGGCGTTGCCGAGCAGCGCCGGACCGACCAGGTCGTTGGCGAAGGACTGCCTTGTCGGGTTGTCAACGGCAGCGGCAATCCCGAGAATGGTTGCTCCCAGATAGATGTGCCAGATCTGGATGGAGCCGCCCAGGATCAACACGGCGAGAATCGTTGCACACAAACCCATCAGCGTCTGGGTAGTCAGCAGGATCCGCCGCTTGCCGTGCCGGTCGGCGAGCAGTCCGCCGATCGGGCCGAGCAGGATCGTCGGCAGAAATTGAAGTGCGGTGGTCACTCCGACTGCCGTCGCACTGCCGGTCATGGTGAGTACCAGCCAGTCCTGGGCGATGCGCTGCGTCCATCCCCCGATGTTCGAGATCAGTTGTCCGGTCAGGAAAATTCGAAAATTGTATGATCGCAACGAAGTGAACATGTCACCGGTCCGGTGCTGCCGGCAATCGCGGTCGATGGTACTGCAATGCAGTTCTCGGGATGACAAATGCGTTCCCAACGTGGTCGAGGTCAATAGTGACCTCCCCATCCTGACCCCGGCCGTACTCATTCGTCATCTACATTGATGTAATCAAAGCCATTGCATGTTGTAATGATGGAGGACTGCCGGAACCGCATCATCGGCAGTGCAGAGTCGACGAGTCAGGAGCGCCGTTGTACGACCCTGAGCAGTTGAAGACCCTGCTGGCGGTTGCGAAATCGCTCAGCTTCACCAGGGCCGCCCAGGAGCTCGGCCTCGGTCAGCCGACCGTCAGCCAACACATCCGCAAGCTGGAAGCGGCCGTCGGTCGGCCGCTGTTCCTGCGCGACACCCGCACAGTCACGCTCACCGCAGACGGTGAGGCAATGGCTGGCTTCGCGCGCACAATCCTGGCAGCGCAACAGGAGGCGGCCGCATTCTTCACCGGGTCCGGGTTGCGTGGCCGGTTGCGCTTCGGCGTATCGGACGATCTGGCACTGACCGCGCTGCCACGGATCCTGCGTGACTTCCGCCGCCTTTATCCCAGGATCGATCTGGAGCTCACGGTCAGCCAGAGCGGGCACCTGCATCGTCGGCTGGAGTCCGGGCATCTCGACGTCGCCTTCGTCAAACATCAACCCGGTGACCCCAAAGCGGCCGTCGTGCGACGCGACCGGCTGATCTGGGCCGCGGCGGAGGGAACCGTCCTGGAGAAGGGCCGCATCGTGCCCCTGGTCGTCTACCAGGCTCCAAGTCTGAGCCGGTCAATCGGGGTCCAGGCGCTCGACGGCGCCGCCATGCCCTACCGGATCACCTGCACCGTACGGGGGGTGAACGGGATTCTGGCGGCTGTCCGGGCCGGGCTGGGCATCGCGGTCTTCGCCCGCAGCCTGGCACCGCGCGACCTCATCGAGATACCGCCGGCGGCCGGCCTTCCCGAACTCGTCGAGGTGGACTTCGTGCTGCTCACCGGGCCACGCGCGCCGACCGACGCGGCGGCTGCGCTGACCACCGCGATTCTCGGTAACAACCCGCAGCTGGAGAGACGAGAGTCTGCAGGACATGCCCTCTAGTCGCGCATGGAGTACTTCTCCCGCCAGGCAGGCACCTGGTCGGCCCCCACGGTCACCCAGTACTCGGTGGCCGCCACGATCAGGCCGTCCCGGACCGTCCAGAACGAAGCCGCCCGGAAAGTGCCACCGAGCTCCTCGTGCGGCACCTCAACCTCGGACACCACTTGTTCGCCCTGGGAGAGCAGGCTGAGCACGTTGATCGCCCAGCCCTCCGGGTACTCGGCCTGAATGGCGACGAAGTCGGCCGGGCCGACGAAGATCTCGCCGCTGGCCGGCCATTCCACCCGCACGTCAGGCGCCAGCAGCTCGCCCACACCGGGCCAATCGCGGGCCGAGATCCGGTTCCACAACTCGCGCACCACCTGCTCGGGCTTCATTCCCCGAGTCTGCCAGCCGACACCGACACTGCTGGTTCTGGCTGAGCTGATTGTGGCAAATCAGCCGCGGCGGTTCGCCAGGCCCCGGACGTACGCGGCCTGCCCGAGGTGCTGCAGACAGTCGCCGAGCACGCTGACCAACCGGGCCGCGACCGTCACCGGAGGATCCCAACGGGTGTCGACGATCCGATCCAGTTCGGCGGTGTCGATGCCCTGCAGGTACTCCACCGTCGCCTGGTGGACGGCGGCGTGGTAGCCGGCCAGCAGCTCTGCCGGCACCCGCACCGCCCCGACCTCGTCCTCGCCCTGGCCGTAGCCGGTGGCGTCCCAGGCGAACGGCAGGCTGAAGCTGTCAACCCAACCCTGGATCACCCAGATCTGTTGGGTACCTGCCGCGTCGGCCAGGTGGGAGTCCTGCACCCTGGTCAAATGCCAGACCAGCCAGCCGATCGAGTTTGCGGCCGCATCCGGCCGATAGGTCGCCACCTCCTCGGTGAGACCGTCGGTGACGGAGGCGACGAGTTCCCGAACACGCTCGAAGCAGTCCAGGAGAATCCCCTGGGCCGGTGTGCCTGTCGACATGATGAACTTCCTTTCCCAGAAGGTGGTGGGTCAGAGCTGCGAAAGCCATTCCACGACAGCAGAGGTGACGGCGGTATCGCCGCCGCGCGGATCATGCCCACCCGGTAACCACACCTGGGTGACCTCTGCCCTGATCGTCGGCACGCACTGGCCGAACTCGGCCGGCGATCCGAACGGGTCGCTCTCGCCGGACACCATCAGGACCGGCACCTCGATCGCCGGAAAATGCTCGACCCGCAGCTTGTCCGGTTTTCCTGGTGGATGCAGCGGGTAGCTCAGCAAGATCAATCCGGCTGCAGGCAGGCCCTGGGCGACGGCGATCGAGCACATCCGGCCACCATAGGACCGACCGCCGAGCACCAATCGGTCGGGTGCGATGCCCTGCTGGACAACGAACTGCGCTGCCTGCTCGATCAGCCGCGCCACCGCTACCGGTGCCCGGTCGGGCGCGCGTCGCCCGGCCAGGCGGTAGGCAAAGTCCATCCGGAGGCACGGCAGCGGGTCGACGGCCCGTTCGATGGCGACCAGGGTGTGATGGTCCCGATTCGCACCGGCCCCCGGGGTCAGCAGCAAGCCCTCCGCGCAGGTATCGGGGCGGGACGATGCGGGCGTTGCCCCTTCCGTTGGTGTCGTCATTCCCGCCGACCCTACTCAGCGAAGGGGCCGACGCCGAAGGGCCCCGACGGGAGGAGATCCGTCGAGGCCCTTCGCTGCGTGCAGTGGTGCGGTGGTACGGGTCAGAACAGATGAATCAGATCAGCTGGTCGGCGCCGACGAGGACATGGCAGCATCGGCCGGCGGGCTGAGCACGGTGTCGATCAGGTAGACCGTGGCGTTCTTGGTCTTGACGTTTCCGCAGATGACGGACGAACTACCGTTGATCTTGATGTCGTTGCCGGAGCCGGTGACGGTCACCGAGCCGCCTTCAACGGTCTTGTGGGTGCCAATGACCTGGGTGGCATCGAGCTGACCGGCGATGACGTGGTAGGTCAGGATCTTGGTCAGCAGAGCGCTGTCGGTGCCCAGGGTCGTCATGGTGGCGGCGTCGATCTTCTTGAACGCATCGTCAACCGGGGCGAAGACGGTGAACTCGCCGCTGTTGAGGGTGTTGACCAGGTCGACCTTGGGGTTGACCTTGCCGGAAACGGCGGCCACCAGCGTCTTGAGCAGTGGGTTGTTCGAGGCGGCGGTAGCGACCGGGTCGGCAGCCATACCGCCGACGGAACCGGCTCCCGACGGGACGGCCGCAGCGTAGGCCGCACAGCCGGAGCCGACCAGGGCCGACGCCCCGGTGGCGCCCGATGCCATCGCGCCGGAGGACATCGCGCCGGAGGACATCGGGGCGGAGGACATCGCGCCGGAGGACATGGCACTGGAGGTCATCGCGCTGGAGCTGCTGGACGAGCCGGAGTTGGCAGCCGTGGTGCTGCTGGATCCGCAGGCGACCAGGGCCAGGGCCAGTCCGCCGGCGGCGGCGAGAACGGCGAGGCGCTTGATGATCATGGGAAATGCTCCTTTGACTTCGGGTGTGGGGGATGGCGCTGGTTCTGCTGTTCGACGAAGGGGTGATCCGGGGCACATCTGTGTCCGGAATCAAACTGCTGGTTCGCCCTTACCGACTCCAGGAACCGGCGAGTGGTTGTCCGGCAAAGCTTTTGGGCGCTGCCTCGGCAGCGGGACAACCTCTCGCATCTGACATGAGTTGTTCGGCGGCCTCTGGCGGATGGATTGGATGTTCGGCGACCGTTATCCAAAGGAGATTGGATCCGGACAAAGTCCCGCATTTGTCGGCCGACCCGCGTGCCCTGCGCAGCGATCGGTCGCCGGGCTGGCAGGGTGGAGGGGTGTCCCCTCACATCACTCGCAGAACCGCTCTGATCGCTGCAGGTCAGGGTATGAGCCTGCTGCTCCTGGCGGCGTGCGGCAAGGCCGGCGGGCAGTCCGCGCCGACTTCGTCGGCGAAGCTCACTGGCGCCGATGTCACCGGCGCCACGGTCACCGGCACCGCACCGGCAGTGGATCCGCTGACGACCCGCGCGCAGGTCACCGTGCCGGGTCTGCAGACCTCCCCGGCGGCGTCCTCCAGAGCGGCAGCTTCCCCCGTCGCGACATCATCCTCGGCCAAGACGCTGATCCCGCTGCACCCGGTGACCCACTCGAGCGCCCCGGCGTCGACGACAGCGAGTCAGGCCAGCGCGCCGCCGCCGCCGCCGCCCTCAACGACGACCGTCACCACCCCGCCCGCTACGTCGACGACTTCCGCGGCGTCGACCAGCGCCACGACCACATCCAGCAGGCGCCGGGTCGCAACGGGCGGCCTGGCCGGCAAGGTGGTGGCGATCGATCCGGGGCACAATGGCGCCAACGCCGAGCACCCGGAAATCATCAACCAATTGATCGACGGTGGCTATGGCCAGCGGAACGCGTGCAATACCACCGGAACGCAAACCGACAACGGCTATCCCGAGTACAGGTTCACCTGGAACGTGGCGAACTATCTGAAGCCGTTGCTGCAGGCGGCCGGCATCACAGTGGTGATGACCAGGGCAACTGACACCGGTGTCGGGCCGTGCACGGACAAACGCGCGGCCTTAGAGAACAACGCCGATGCCGACGCTGTCGTCTCGATCCACGGTGATGGCGCCCCACCGAGCGTCCGCGGGTTCTATGTGCTGACCGCCGCCCGCCCACCGGCCGGATCAGCCATCGCGGCTGCATCGCTGCGATTGGCGTCCTGCATTGCCGCAGCAGCGGTCGACGCCGGCTTCCCACCGTCCAACTCCCTTGGCAGCGGCGGACTGTGGACCAGGGATGACCTCACCGGCCTGAACCGCTCGACCCGCCCGAAGATCCTCATCGAATGCGGGAATATGCGCAACGGCGTGGAGGCTGGGCTGATGTCGTCGACCGACGGCCAACAGCGGTACGCGAAAGCGTTGGCGCAGGGCGTTTTCACGTTTCTCAAGGGCTGACTTCTGCTTGCGCAACAATAGAAGGATCGCGGCGGGAGGTTCGACCCTCCCGCCGCGATCTGAAATGCGCTGCTGCTGAAAGCTACTCGGCCTGCTCCGCGGCGCGGTGCTTGGCCACGTAGACAGCGGCACCGGCTGCGCCCAGGAGTGCGGCGCTGCCGACTGCGTACAGGCCGGCCTTGTCGTCCTTCGATGCCGAGCCACCACCGGTGTCAGCGGCGCCCGTCGGGGTGGAGGACATCTGGACGATGAACGGGGCAACGCCGGCCAACACTGTCGCCTTGGCGACGCCGGTCTCGAAGGCGCCCATGTAGACGCCGCCCTCTGCCTTGAGTCCGAGCAGATTTCCGACGACGGCGGCGTGGCGTGCCTCGACCCCGAAGATCCCGGCGGCCGCCTGCAGCACGGCCTTGTCCTTGATGAAGCCGGCCGCTCCGAGGTAGGCACCTACGCCGACGTTCTCGAAGGTGTGGCTGGTGGTGAGGTAGCTGTTCCGGCTGGCGAAGGCGGCACCGAAATTGACGCCGGGAGCGGCGACCGGGGTTCCGCCCAGCTTTTTGATCGTCGCGGTGATGGCGGTGACGTGGTAGGCCTCGTCGGCCGCGATCTTGTCCAGGTAGTCCTTCTCGGTGCCGGACAGCAGTCCGGCCGCCTGGCCCTGCTGGTAGAAGGCAGACTCCAGGTATTCCAGGGTCAACGCATAGTTCAGCACGTCGATATCGTTGGAGAAATCACCGGGTGCGGCCAGTGCCCAACGGTTGTTCAGTGCCGAAAGAGCCAGGGGTGCTTGCACTTCACTGAGCTGGCCCCGCACGAAATCACTTCTTGACATGGAATTACTCCTTCAGCTGATCAGGGGCTTGACGGCCGCGAGCACCGTGGCCATGGTGACGTGCTCTTCGATGTGGCTCGGGAACGGATTCCCGCCGATGAGGCTCGCGATCACGGCAGCGTGCCGTGATTCGACACCGGCGATGGAAGCCGCCGCGCCCAGGATGTCGCCGCTCTGGATCAACGGAACCTGGCCGTGGTAGGCCTTGACGCCCAATTCCTCGAACATCGACGCAGTCGCCAGGAATTTGGCCTTGCTGTCGAAGATGCCGGCCGGGTAGGTGATCTTCGGCTTGCTGACCGGCGTTCCACCCAACGACTTGATGGTCGAGGTGACCGCAGCGACATGCTGCTTCTCGTGGTCTCCGATCGGTGCGATCAGGTCCAGGTCACGACCGGTCAGGAAGCCCTTGGCGAGTCCGGTCGAATAGAAGTCGGACTCCAGGTACTCCAGCGTCAGGGCGTAGTTCAGGATGTCCAGGTCGCCCTTCGCCACTGCGGGGGCGTTGGCCGCCGCGTAGGGGGCATTCAGAATGCCGCCGGCGACGAAGCTCGCTCCGACACCCACCAAACCTGCGTACTTCAGGAAGCTCCGGCGGTTCGTTTCGGTGCTGAACTGCAACACCGGCTTTCCGTCGAAGATCTGTGGATCTCCCATCGGTCGTTCCTTTCACTGATTCTTCGTGAGACGGACGTGGCAACCCTTGGCGTGTGCCGATGGGTCGGTTCGTCGCACCGTGTGGGGCGGAATCTGCGCGGGGGCGCAGCCTGTCAAGCGTTCACGGATTGCTCCGAGCCGGGGTCGCCGAAGAGAACTCGTGAATGGATCGGTGCACAATCATTTCGGAGGAGCCGAAATCAAGAAACTGTGGAGCGGCGTTCCTCAGCAGGCAGGCGAGAAAGAATCACCCCGGCGGAAATCGCCTGTCTGCGATCTGGATCTCAGTTTCCACATGACTGCGATTCGGGGCGACCCCGAGGGTGGATTGCGTTGAGGGTAGATTGCCGTGCATCTTCACTCTGATGGGCGTCGCTTCACCCGTTTGCCGGATCGCTACCAGGCGACGGGCAAAGTCTGAACGCCGTGCACCACCGAGTACTCGTGGAACGAGATTTCGTCGATCGGCAGACCCAGGCGGAGTTCCGGGAAGCGGCGGAGCAGCGCGGGGTAGGCGATCCGCAGTTCCATCCGGGCCAGTTCGGCACCGACGCACCGGTGGGCTCCGTACCCGAAGGCCAGGTGCGGTGAGATCCGGCTCGGGTCGAAATCCTGCATGTGCGGGCCGACCGCCGGATCGCGATTCGCCCCCGACAGCGAGCAGAGAATCATCTCGCCGGCCTTGATCAGCTGCCCGCCCAGTTCCAGATCTGCTCGGGCAAACCGCGGGAAAGCCACCTGCACCACGGTGAGGTAGCGCAGCATCTCGTCGACCGTCGGCCCGGCGGCGTCGTTGTCGGTGCGGAGTCGGTCGGCCTCCGCCGGGTGCGCCAGCAGCAGGATCGCTCCGAGGGCGAGCATGCTGGCCGTCGTCTCGTGGCCGCCGATCAACAGCCCATCGGCCAGCCCGGCAAGCTCCCGGTCGTCGATCTCGTCGCCGTGCTCCCGGATCAGCATCCCCAGCAGTTCGTCGCCCGGCTGCCTGCGCTGCCGGGCGACCAGCTCGCTCATGTACGTCAGCGATTCGCTGATCGCCTCCAGACCGGTGCCGGCGCCACCGAAGATGTCGAAGCGGGACCCGCTGAGCCGCTGGAAGTCCTCCCGGTCCGGATAAGGCACGTCGAGCAATTCGCAGATCACCAGAGACGGGATCGGCATCGCGAACGTCTCGACCAGATCGACGGGTGAGCCGTGCGCTTCCATCACATCCAGCTGCTGGGTGACGATCTGCTCGATCCGGGGGAGCAGCCGGGAGAGCCGACGGACGGTGAACTCCGGTGTCAGCACCTTGCGGAGCCGGGTGTGGTCGGGCGGATCGCTGAAACCGAGCCCGCCGGGGTCCTGGGCTGCGGTGGCCTGCCCACCGGTACTTGCCACCACGTTGCTGAAGTCGTTGCTGAACGATTTGGTGTCGCCGATCACCGCGCGAACGTCGTCGTACCCGGTGACCAACCAGGCCGTGATCCCGAACGGGAACTCCAGCCTGCTCACCGGCTGATCCCGCTGGCGCAGCGCCAGCTCGGGAACCGGGTCCAGTCCGTTGCGCATCAACGGCATGAACGCTTCAGTCATCTGCTCATCCTGACGTTCGCGCTGTTGGGTCCCTGTCGGCTCGGGCGTACCGCACCCAACCCCGAGGAGCAGTATCGTCCCTGCCGGGCACGGCCCTGGTGACCAGGGCGGAGGAAATCACCCTGGTCACGAGTCCAGCAGGCCGCCCTCGTGGGCCAGGATGGCCACCTGCACCCGGTTCCCGGCTTCCAGTTTCACCAGCAGCCGCGAGACGTGCGTCTTCACCGTGGCCTCGGACAGGAACAGTTCCCGACCGATCTCGGCGTTCGACAACCCGCGGCCAACGGCGACAAGAACCTCCTGCTCGCGCGGTGTCAGCCCGGCCATACGTTGCAGCGCAAGCCGTTTCCGATCATGTCGAGGATCGGTGGCGAATCGGTCGATCAGCCTGCGGGTGATCGCCGGGGACAGCATCGCTTCGCCGCCGGCGATCACCCTGACCGCCTGGATCAGCTCACGCGGCGGCGTGTCCTTGAGCAGGAACCCGGCGGCTCCCGCCTGCAATGCCCGGAAGACGAAATCGTCGAGGTCGAAAGTGGTGAGCACGAGCACTTTCGGCGGGTCGGCGGTGCGTTGCAGCAGCACGGTGGCCTGCAGACCGTCCATCTTCGGCATCCGGACGTCCATCAGCACCACGTCGGGACGGTGCCGGGCGACCGCTTCGGCGACTTCGGTGCCGTCGGCGGCTTCGCCGACAACCTCCAGGTCGTCGGCAGCCTGCAGGATCATGGTGAGGCCGGCCCGTACCAACGCATCGTCGTCGACGAGCAGCACGCGGATCATCCGCTGTCCACTTTGGTGAGCAGTACCGGGCGTTGCTGCCGGGAGGATGCGGCGCCGGGTCGCTCTGGTCCGATCGGGACGGGCAGCACCGCCTTGACCGACCAACCGCCATCCGGGGTCGGTCCGGACTGCAGGGAGCCGCCGAGTACCGCAACCCGTTCCCGCAGGCCGATCAGACCGGACCCGGTCCCTGGCAGCGGCGATGCGGCGCCGGCCGGACGGCCGTTGGTCACCGACACCACCAGTCGCCCGGCCGACTCCGCCGCTACGACGGCTGTTGCCGAGCCGCGGGCGTGCTTGTGCACGTTGGTCAGACCTTCCTGGATGATCCGGTAGACGGCCCGGCCCAGCTGCGGCGACAGTCCGGGGTCGACTTCGACGTCCAGCGAGACCGGCACGCCGGCGGCCCTCGACGACTCGACCAGCCGGTCCAGGTCGGCGATGTCCGGTTGGGGGGTCAGCTCCGACTCCCCCGGAGTCTGATCGTTGCGCAGCAGGCCGAGCACGTCGCGCAGATCCTCCAAGGCCTGCCGGGCCGTCGTCCCGATGAGCGCGGCCGTCCGCTGGACCACCTCACTGTCGATGTCGGGGTTCACCTCCAGGCCACCGGCCTGTAGCGCGATCAGCGAAACCCGGTGGGCCAATACGTCATGCATCTCGCCGGCAATGCGCGAACGCTCCTCGAGTCTGGCCTGGGCGGCCCTGAGCTCGCGCTCCCTCTCGGCCCGTTCGGCCCGGCCCTCCAGCGAGGTGATCAGGTCGCGGCGCACCCCGATGTAGGCACCCCAGAGGGCGAAGAACAACGCGCCAAGCGAGCCGCCCAACAGCGCCGCGAGGCCGAACCGGTCGCTGGACCCGGCCACCGGCACGGCGAGGGCGATCGCCACCGCCGCGGCCGCGATCACCAATTTCCTGTCCCGCCGCGCGATCGCGACGCGCATCAGGCCGAATCCGATCGTGACCACATTGCCGGTCAGGACATACACCGGTATCCCGACGGCGGTGACCAGCAGCGGGCGCCGACGCCGCCAGATCAGCGCGGCGGTCCCGAGCCCGCCGACGACGAGTTCGAGCACTCCGGCCACCGGGTGTGCGGCAACGGCGAGCAGCACGGCGGCGCCCCCCGTGTAGACGGCGCTCAAGGCAATGACGGAGGCGTCGCGTCCACGGGGGCCGGTGATCTTGGCCCACCACTTCTCGAGCATGGACGTCAGCGTATTGGTTGTCGGCGCTGCGGCGGATCGTCCGAAGGTCGCGACCTCGACGGCGGCCTGGTCGACTTTCGTAGGGATGCACACCAGACTTCGCGCCGATGTGCCGACCAGGTTCGATCGGCGACAGTTCCGGTCATGATCAACCTCCAGAACCTGACCAAGCGTTATCACCACCATGTCGCGGTGGACGATGTCACCTTCCGCTGCGAGCCGGGAACCATCACCGGATTCCTCGGTCCCAACGGGGCCGGCAAGTCCACGACCCTACGGATGCTCACCGGGTTGACGCCGCCGACTTCGGGTCGGGTGACGATCGACGGGTCCCCGTACGCCGACCTGCCGAATCCGGGGCGGCTGGTCGGCGTCATGCTCGACGCCGCGGCCCAGCACCCGGGCCGCACCGGACTGCAGACGCTGAAACTGACCGCTCAGCTGCTGAACATGCCGCCGGCCAGGGCGACCGAGATGCTGGGACGCGTCGGGCTGGAAGCCGCGGGCAACCGCAGGGTCGGCGACTACTCGCTGGGCATGCGGCAGCGGCTTGGCATCGCCGGCGCCCTGATGGGCGACCCGGCGGTGCTGGTGCTGGACGAGCCGGCCAACGGGATGGATCCGGAAGGCATCCGCTGGATGCGAGGTCTGCTACAGGATTTCGCCGGCCGAGGCGGGACCGTGCTGCTGTCCAGTCACCTGCTCGGTGAGGTGCAGGCCACCGTCGATCATCTGGTGGTGATCGGCCGCGGACGGATCGTCGCCGGGGGCGCGCTGGAGGAGCTGTTGGCGGGCAGCGGCACCGTGGTGCGGGCACGCGATGTCGGCGCGCTGGCTTCGGCGCTGCGGCGCTCCGGATATACCGCCGAACTCCGACCCGACGGGGCGCTGCGGGTGCAGGCAAGCGCCGAGCAGGTGGGCACGGTGGCCGCCGCTACGGCGGCGGTCCTGACCGAACTCGGGGAGGGCGGCGGCCTCGAGGATCTGTTCTTCGAACTCACTGGTTCGGCTCAGTCGGATCACACGGCGGCCGCCGCATGAACCCCCTCCCGCCCGCGCCTCCCGGCCCGGACCTCCCGGCTGGCCGCGCCGATCGCCACACTCCCGACCACTCTCGCGAAAAGGACTCCCCGATGCTCACCGCCCGCCCACCCGCCGATGCGGCACAGACAGCCGATACGCGTCCGATAGCACCGTCGCACCCCCGGACTGTCGTCCAACCACAACGGTTCCGCACCGTTACGGCGGTTGAGGTCCGGAAGATGACCAGCACCAGAAGCGGGAAGGCGGTTCTGGCCGCCGTGTTGGCCATCGCCGCCGCCGTCGTGATCTGGCTGTTGTTCCACGCCAGGACGGTCCCGCCGTCCTGGCAGAACTACTCCGGGCTGCTCCCGGTCGTCGGGACGGCGCTCGCGATGATCGGGCTGCTCGGCATGACCGCCGAATGGACCCAGCGGACCGCGCTGACCACATTCACCCTCTCCCCGCGGCGGGGGCGGGTGCTCGCGGCGAAGTTCCTGGCCGCCAGCGGACTGGCCCTCGCGGCGCTGGCCGCGGTCTACGCGATCATCATCGGCGGAATTGCTGCCGGCGGCCTGATCGCCGGCCATCCGGCCGACTATGCGGGCATGGGCCGCGGCATCCTCAGCTTCCTGGTCATCGCCGTCCTGCAGGTCACCATGGCTGCGGGGTTCGGTGCGCTGAGTGCGCAGACAGCGGTTGCGGTCGCCGCCTACCTGGTAGCGCCGACGGTCTGGGCCGCCGTCGGGAACGCGCTACTGAAATCGAACGCCCAGTGGCTGGACGTGTTCTCGGCCTTCGGTCGGCTCTCCTCAACCCACCCGCTCACCGACCTGCCGCAGAGCCTGACGGCGATCGGTTTCTGGATCGTCTTGCCAACAACGATCGGCGTGGTTCGTAGCCTGAAGCGAGAGGTCAAGTAAGCCTGAACGGGAGATCCCATCACGTCGGGGATCTCGCTGCTCAGCCGGCGGGCACAACAGGGTCCGTCGGCGCCGGCAGTATCACCTCGGGGTTGGCGGCCCGGAGCAGTTCGCGGATCAAGGCCTCGCTGTCCGCGTATCCGCCCTCGCCGTAGACGACGTGCCGCAGCACACCGCCGGCATCGATCAGATATTCGGCCGGCCAATAGGAGTTGTCGAAATTACGCCACGTCGCGCTGGAATTATCCAAGCCGACCGGGTATTCGATCCCATCGCTGCGGACCGCGCCCTGCACATTGCTCAACTCGTGCTCATAGGCGAATTCCGGGGTGTGCACACCGATGATTTCCAGTCCGCTGGAGTGATAATCGGCATACCATGCCTTGATCGTCGGCAGCGCACGCTGACAGTTGATGCAGGAATAGGTCCAGAAATTGACCAGCACCACCTTTCCGCGGAGTTCCGTCAGCGTCACGGGCTTGTTCCGTTCGGTGTTGAGCCAATTCTGGATTCCGACGAACTGCGGGGCCGGGCCGCAGTTGGCCAGGGTCCTGGCCTGCGGCAGGCAACTTACTACCGGACCCGTTGCGGTGGCATCGGACAGCGCTTGCCTTGCGGCACTGTTGTTCTCGACCCGGTCCTGCAAGGCCTGGGTGTAGGGCGGCACCGCCCGTTGCAGACCGTCGGTCAGGTTGAAGGTCAGAGCCACGGCCAGCAGCACCATGGTCACCCCACCCGCGATGCGGAAATGCCGGCTGCGCCGGCGATAGGAGGCCAGGCGCCGGTACACCCCGGCGCCGGCCGTTGCGAAGACGGCGAGCGGAAGTGCGACACCGAGCGAGAAGGCGATGGTGAGCGCTGCGATGCCGCCGGTCACGTGTCCGGTCGTGCCGGCGACGCTGATCGCGGCCAACACCGGTCCGGCGCACGGCACGTAGAGCGTGCCAAGACCAAGCCCCAGTACGAATCCGCTGCCGGCGGGCCGGCCGGAGCTGTTGCTGCCGAACAACTTCGGCAGCCCCTCGAATGGCCTCTGCAGCAACTGCTCCAATCGAGGGGACAGTAGACCGAGCCCAACCAGGACGAGCACGACCAGTCCGGCCCAGCGCAGCACGTCCTGCGGCAGGCCGACTGCGGTCAGCACCGCAGCGCCCGCCAGCGTGACGATGGCGAAGCTGACGGCCAGCCCGGTGATGATCGCCAATGGTCGCCTGAACCGTCCGGTTTCGCCGGCCGATAGCCGGCCGTGCACTCCCCCGGAGAAGAAGATGACCGGAAGGACCGGCAGTACGCACGGCGAGACGCCCGCGACGAGTCCAGCCAGCAGCCCGATCGAGATCAACACCAACACTGGAGAACCTCCGGCTCGCCTGGCCCGACGGTCGGGTTCGATCTCCCTGATCGTTGACTGTCAGTCTGATCGACCAGCGGCGGTTATGGGTGGGCCCATTCCTTACCTGCTGCTTACGGAGCCGCATGGACGAAGTTGGCCACCGCGGTCACATCGGCCCGAAACGGGCGACGATGATCCCTTTCTGCGAAGGTGATCCACGCCGGAGGGGTCCGCACGGGCGGGGGTCGGAGCTCATTCGGGAAGTTCACCTGGATCGGGCGGGTCAATCGCGCTTGGCGGCACACCCGGCGCAGAGGCCGAAGAGTTCGACCTGGTGATCCAGATCGACGTACCCGTACTGCTCGGCAACTGTGCGCGCCCACTTCTCCACCCCTGGTGCGGCGACCTCCTGGGTCAGCCCGCATTGTCGGCAGACCAGGTGGTGATGGTGGGCGGGTTGCTCGCACTGCCGGTAGAGCACCTCTCCGGTCTCGTTGCGAACCACGTCCAGCCCGCCGGCGGCGGCCATCTCCTGCAGGGCCCGATAGACGGTGGCCAGGCCGACGGTCGAGCCGGACGACCGCAGGGCGGCGTGCAGATCCTGCGCCGAGACGAATTCGTCGGTGCCGGCCAGCAGTTGTGTGATGATGGCGCGCTGAGAGGTATTCCGCCGCTGGGTCACCACCACGGGCCACTCCAAATCGAGGTCTGACGGGTCCCGGTGGCCCATCGATGAGTAAGCCTCAACACTACCGGCGCCGTCACCGGCCGGTCGGCGTACTGCTTCGCATCCATACCGGGAATTCATGCGCCCCTGGCGTAGCGTCTGCCACCGGGTGACCAGCGAGGGACGAGCGCAGCCGGGACGCCGGAACCGGGAGGGACGTGCAGTGAAGGGGTCGAAATCAGCGGCGAACGCCCCGGGTAGAGGTTTGCACAGCAGGTCGGCCCTTCTCGCCATCGGTGCGACAGTGCTGGTGGCCGTTGCCGGGTGCACCTCGAATTCCGCCGCCGTCAGCGGTGCCAGCATCAGCGGTTCCAGCAGTAGCAGCCTCGCTTCGGCGCAGCCGGCAGTTTCGTCGACACCGCCGATCGTCTCCCCGACCACGACGCCGCAGTCCGCCGCCGGCACGGCCCGGAGTGGCACTGCCGCAGCCAGCACATCCCCCAGCCGCGTCACCCTCACGGTCATCAAGACCAGGCCGGGGCAGACCATCACCGTCGGTCCGCCGACCGCGACCGCTGAACCCGCCGCGACCGCGGGCGACTGCCCCTATCTGACCGCGGATGTGGTCACGTTCATCACCGGCCAGCACCACGGGCAGACCCAGCTGGTCAAGCTGTCGCCGCAGCCGATGTGCGTGTTCTACCGCTCGGACGGCGGCTGGATGGGCACCATCAGAGTGATCGAGGCCGCCAATCCGCTGGCTGCGGTGGCCGCAGTGAACCAGCACGTGCCCATCGCCGGGTCGCAACCGGCGTCACAGCCGGCCGGCTGGTCGGGCGGTCTGATGTCAACGCCAGGACAGATGAGTCAGGGTTCGGATGCCAAGTCGGTCTATGCCGTCTCGAAGGGCAGCATCGCCATCGTGGTGGAGGAGAACGAGAGCCCGTCCATCAAAGCCAGGTCGATGGCGGTGTGCGCGATCTACGGGCTGAAACTCGAAGCCGGCCAGGCCCCGGCCGCCTGCAGCGGCGCAGAGGGCTGAGTTCGTCCATGGCAGGATGGACGGCGTGAGTAACCTCTACGCAACTCTGCACACCAACCGTGGCGACATCCGCATCCAACTGCTGCCCGACGAGGCGCCCAAGACGGTGGCCAACTTCGTCGGCCTGGCCGACGGGACCGGCAAGTACACGGGCAAGAACGCGTCCGGCTCGTCGAGCGGGCCCTTCTACGACAAGGCCATCTTCCACCGTGTCATCGAAGGTTTCATGGTCCAAGGTGGCGACCCGACCGGCACCGGACGCGGCGGACCCGGCTACACGTTCGGCGATGAGTTCTTCTCCGGCCTCGGTTTCAGCAAGCCCTACCTGCTGGCCATGGCAAACGCCGGACCTGGCACCAACGGCTCGCAGTTCTTCATCACCCTGGGAAAGACGCCGCACCTGAACAACAAGCACACCATCTTCGGCGAGGTGGCCGACGCCGACTCGCGTGCCGTCGTGGACGCCATCGGTGGCACCGCGACGGATCGGTTCGACCGCCCGGCGGAGGACGTGGTGATCAACTCGATCACCATCGAAGACGCGGACAAGGTCTGACGGTCACCGACAGATGACGATTTCCCCGCCGCCCGGGGGGCAACCGCCGGGCGACCCGTGGGGACCGGCGCCGTACCAGCCGCCCGGGCAGCAGTACGGACGACAATTCGGGCAGCAGTACCCGCCGCCGGGCCAGCCTGGATACGGCGCGGCGGCGACGGAGACCTGTGCGTTCCACCCCGGGCGGCCGACGGCGCTGCACTGCACCCGCTGCGGCCGCCCGGCCTGCCCGGAGTGCCTGACGCAGGCCAGCGTCGGATTTCACTGCCGCGCGTGTGTCGCGGAGTCCCGGGCGAACCAGCGGGTGGCCCGGACGGTGACCGGCGCCCGGGTGGGGCAGCAGCCGATGGTCACCTTCGTGCTGATCGGGATCAACGTGCTGATCTTCCTGATCACCGCGATCCAGGCGGGGTCAGGGGTGGACCTGAGTCCGTCCCGGATTTTCCAGGACGGCACCCTGGCGCCCACCCTGGTCGCGTCCGGTCAGTGGTGGCGCCTGCTGACCAGCGGTTTCCTGCACCTTTCGGTGATCCACATCGGCCTGAACATGCTGTCGCTGTACTTCGTCGGAGTGGGGCTGGAGCGAATTCTCGGTCGCACGCGGTTCCTGGCCGTCTACCTGCTCGCGCTGCTCGGTGGATCGGCGTCGGTGATGCTCTTCACCGATCCCCTTTCATCGGCGGTCGGTGCCTCCGGCGCGATCTTCGGCATCCTGGGCGGACTGGTCGTTGTCTTCAAGCGGTTCAGGTACGACATGCGACAACTCATCTTCGTACTGGCGATCAACCTGTACCTGAGTTTCCAGATCCAGGGCATCTCCTGGCAGGCCCATGTCGGCGGCCTGGTGGTGGGCGCCGCGGTCACCGCTGCGATGGTCTATCCGGGGCAGGCCATTCGGAAGAGGGTCCAGATCGGCGCGGTCGTGGTGGTGCTCGTCCTGGTCGCCGCCGCTGTCGTCTTCAGCGACACTCAGATCGGCGTGCGGTGCAGCGACATCACCGCCACCCAGTTCGTGGGCTGCACCGGCGGCTGAGCCTCCGGGGCCCCAGCCCCCAGTGCCCTGACGCAGCTGCCACCAGTACTGAAGGGCCGCTGCGACGTCGACCGGATCGGCGCCCAGTTCGGTCCTGCCCAGCACGATCAGACCGTCGTCGTCGAGGTCCAGTTCGACCGCAGTAGACGCCAGCCCCCGCCGTTGACGGGTCGGGGCCGAGATCGCCGCCACCTGAGGCCAGCCGATCCGCCTGGTCCCGGCGGGCCCGCGAATGGTCAGGCCGTCCGGACCGGCGGTCAGCCGTCGCCGCATACTCAGCAGCGCAGCGGTGGCAATGGCACCCAGGACGAGACCTGCGGCGGCGACCAGTCGATCCTCGGGTGCGGTCGACACGGCCAGCCAAACCCCGAATGCCGCGCAGCAGCATCCGCCGACGGTAGGAACCAAGGGCCGGACGCCCCACACGTGCGGAGTGGGCGAGGTCATCGCGTTAGCTCCCGCCCGGCGAACCCTTTCCTGGCAGGTGGCCTGTCCACACGAGTTGTCCACATTGGGGATGAATCACAACCGTGTCGTTCGGTGTCCGGCAGTCGTCGGGCAGATGAAGTCCAGATGACCGGCCGGTGGCCGGCAGATGCGACATCGCCGCAGATCAGCGCCACCGCATTGTCATCAGCAGCCCGGCGATCATCAGCGCGAAGCCGACGGCGAAGTTCCAGTTGCCGATCGAACTCATGAACGGGATTTTGCTGCCCCACAGGTAGTACACGATCAGCCACAGCAGGCCCAGCACCATGAAACCGAGCATGATCCCGATGTAGACGGGACCGGACGGACCAGAGACCTTGACCCTGGTCGTGGCGTAGCTGTTCGTGTTCGCCTGCGCCGATGAATTGGCCGCCGTGATCGCGACCTTCTTGCGGACCTTGGACTTGGGCACTTCGTTCCTCGCTGCTCGGTGATGGTGCGACCTGAAGTGATGCGGCACTGCCGACGCCGGCCGGCCGGGTAACCGGGACCGTACACGGATGCGCATAGCCTACGTTGTCAGTGCCGTTGCGCGGTCCCACTGGTGGGGAATCCCCCGGTCGGACCCGTCCGGTGGCTCCCACGGGCAGCGCAACCGGACTGAATTCAGGGTGGATCTGTGCAGCCGGCTGGCCGATCGGTGGACAGGGGGTGGGCGTGGCCGGGCGAATCTGGAAAGTGGGAACCGTGGTGGTGGCGCTGCTGGCCGGATTCCTGATGGGGACGGCCCGCTCGTACTCGCACGGTGAGGACATCCGGAACCGGTCGGTCGACCTGTCGGTGCTGGTCGCCGGCGCGGGTGGGCGGGTTGCGGCGGCGGAGGCGAGGGCGGCCGCGGTACAGAAGGACATCGACTCGCTGGCCGGGTCGGACCTGTCGCCCCAGGTGACAAGGGCCCGGTCGGCCGCAGGTTCGCTGCAGGCGCCGGCGGGTCTCACGGCCGTCAGCGGTCCGGCGCTGCGGATCTCGCTGTCCGACGCCCATCGGGACGCCGACGGCAACTACCCGCAGGGCGTCAACCCCGATGATCTGGTGGTCCATCAGCAGGACGTGCAGGCAGTGGTCAACGCCATGTGGGCGGGCGGAGCGGAGGCAATGATGATCATGGACCAGCGAGTGGTCACCACCTCCGCGGTGCGCTGCATCGGCAACGTGCTGCTGCTGCAGGGCCGGACATATTCGCCGCCCTTCGTGATCACCGCGATCGGTGACGCGACCCGGATGGCGCGCGCGCTCGAGGTCGAGCCGGGAGTGGCCCTGTTCCAGACGTACGTCCAGAAGTACCAGCTCGGATTCGAGATCGACCCGGTGGCGAACGTGACGCTGCCGGCCTACGCGGGCCTGATCCGGCTGACAGCGGCACATCAGGAGACGAAATGACCGACAGCCGCCAGCCAGGGGACCGCGTGCGGACAGTGGCCCGCGGAATCGGCCAGATCCTCATCACCGCCGGCGTGGTGGTCCTGCTGTTCGTCGTCTACGAGGTCTACGTCACCGATCTTTTCGGGCAGGAGAAACAGTCCAAGGCCACCACCGCTCTGGACCGGCTGTGGGACCGGGACAGTGCCACGACGGCGGTTCTGCCGCCGAGCGCCGTCGCCGGCGGCTCGAGCAGTTCTGCGGCCGGCAGCAGCACCCGGGTGGTGACGGTGACCGACCCCAACAAGCTGGTGGCAGACCCGGCCAAGCGCAAGCCGGACTACTCACCGATCGACGGGCAGGGCTTCGCGAAGATCTACGTGCCGAGCTTCGGGCCGGACTATGCGTTCACCATCATCGAGGGCACCTCGGACAACGATCTGTATTCCGGTCCCGGCCACTATGCGGATACTCAGTTGCCGGGCCAGCAGGGTAATTTCGCCGTTGCCGGGCATCGGGTGTCCAAGGGCTCGCCCTTCAACGAACTGGCCCTGCTCGCCTCGTGCGACGCGCTGGTGATCGAGACGCAGAGCGACTGGTTCGTCTACCGGGTGCTGCCGATGCCGAGCGAGGTCGCCGCCTGGTCGAAGACCACCCACGCGCACTGCGCCGGCGTGGCCCCGCAGACCGGGCAGTACGCCCCCACCTACGGGCGCGAGATCACCGTGCCGTCCGACTATGCGCAGGTCCTGCCGGTACCTCACGTCGAATCGACGACCATCCCGGCCGACGCTGAACGGATGATCACCCTGACGACCTGCCACCCCCAGTTCTCCGACACCCAGCGGATGATCATCCATGGCCTGCTGGTCAAGAGCTACAAGAAGTCAGCAGGGTTCCTGCCCCCTGAGCTGAACGAGAGCTGAGCGATGTACACCTGGATCTGGCGTCACCTGCCCGGGCCGGTTGCGGTCAAGCTGATCGAGACGTTGATCATCTTGCTGGCTGTGGTTGCGCTGTTGTTCTTCGTGATCTTTCCGTGGTTGGAGCCCTACCTCCCGTTCGATCACGTGACCACCAATTGACCTGATCGGAGTTGCCCGCTCGGCGGCTGCGGCGGCGCACGGCGGCCCGATCTGGGAAACTCGACCGGTGACCCGCATCCTCGTGGTGGACAACTACGACTCCTTCGTCTTCAACCTCGTGCAGTACCTGCAACAGTTGGGTGCCGAGTGTGTGGTGCGCCGCAACGACGAGGTGACCACGGCCGACCTGCAGGCCATGCAGGTCGACGGCGTGCTGCTGTCGCCTGGCCCCGGTGTCCCTGCCCATGCTGGCGTGACGGAGGAGATGGTGCGGTGGTGTGCAGGTCGCGTTCCGGTGCTGGGTGTCTGCCTCGGGCATCAGGCGATCGCCGAGGTTTTCGGCGGAGTGGTCGACCGGGCGGGCGAGCTGTTGCACGGTAGGACCTCGACCGTGCTGCATGACGGCAAGGGGGTGCTCGCCGGCCTTCCGCAGCCGTTCACCGCTACCCGCTACCACTCATTGGCGGTGGTCGAGGGAACGGTGCCGGCCCAGCTGGAAATCACCGCCCGGACAGCGAGCGGCGTCATCATGGGCCTGCGGCACCGGGACTACCCCGTCGAGGGCGTGCAATTTCATCCCGAGTCCGTTCTCACCCAGGGCGGTCACCGGATGCTCGCGAACTGGCTCGCCATCTGCGGCGACGTCTTCGCGGCTGGGCTGGTGCCGCCACTGGAGCAAGAAGTCGAGCGGCTCCGCGTCATGGCCGGGTGAGCAACCCGAGCTGGAAATGCCCTGCCGGAATCGGCGGACGCGCGGAACGAGAAGGGCCCTGACAATCGACAGACTGTCAGGGCCCCTGCGCCGGGAAGTTTCTTGGTGCAAAGAGTTTGGCCGGCCGATCAGCTGGTCAGTTGGAGACCGCCGAACCAAGGGTGACGGTCGCCGTCCTGGTTTCTGATCCACGCAGGTAGGTGATGACCACCTTGCTGCCGGGAGTGCTGGACCGGATGGTCGCGATCAGGGCATCCGCCGACCCCACCGTGGTGCTGCCGACCTTCGTGATCACGTCCCCGGCGGCCAGTCCGGCGGCCGCAGCGCCCCCGCCGTCGGTCACCTTGGCGATCTTGGCGCCTACGCTCAGCCCGGCCGCGGCCGCGGCTGTGGCGTTGGCCGAATTCGAGTCCGGCGCGTCTCCCACCGAGGCGCCCAGCACAGCGTGGGTCGCGTGGCCGGTGTTGATGATCTCCTGGGCGATCCGGTGCGCCTGGTCGATCGGGATGGCGAATCCGACACCGATGGATCCGGCCTGCGAGCTGCCACTGGACAGCGAGGCGATGGCCGAGTTGATCCCGATCACCGCACCGGACATGTCGACGAGGGCGCCACCGGAGTTACCCGGGTTGATGGCCGCATCCGTCTGGATCGCGTTCAGCACGGTGTCCTGTGCGGAGGTTGGTGACTGGCCCTGTTGTCCCTGCGTGTCCTCGGCGGCAGTGCGTACCGGCCGATTCAGGGCCGAGACGATGCCAGAGGTCACGGTCGCCGACAGCCCCAGTGGGGAGCCGACGGCCACCACCTGTTCGCCCACTTTGACATTGGCCGACGAGCCCAGCGTTGCCACCGTGAGACCGGAGACGCCCGATACCTTGATCACTGCGAGATCGTCCGTGGCGTCGGCGCCGATCACCTTGGCCGATGCGGTCGTGCCGTCGTTGAACTTGACGGTGAGATCGGTGGCACCGGCGATGACGTGGTTGTTGGTGAGAATCAGCCCGTCGGAGGACAGAATGACACCCGATCCCTCGGCCTCCTGGCTGGAGGACATCGACAGGATGGACACGACGGACGGAAGGAGCTTGGCAGCGACCGCCTCGACGCTGCCGGCCACGACCGGCGCAGTGTCCGACACCACCGGAGAGGTGGTCTGCCTGCTCAGTGAGCTGTCTGCGGTGGTGGTGTTGCTGGCAAAGGTCTTGGCGCCCACGGCCCCGGCACCGAACCCACCACCGAGGACCAGCACGACCGCCGCGGCCGCCACCAGTCCGCGCCGGCGTGGCTTTGGCGGGCGGACTTCCGTCGCGACGCCTCCGCCGGGCGTCTCCGCTCCGGTGGCCGGCCGCTGCGTTCCCGGATATCCGAGGGTCGCACCGCCCCCGTACGCCTGGTAGCCGGAGGTGGGGGGATTCGGCGTCCCGGTGGTCTGCTGCCCGCCCGGGAAGCCGCCGAACTGACCGGTCGTCGGGTTCCCGGAGTACTGCTCACCGGAGGCGGGGTACTGCTGACCGGCGTTCGGCTGGCCGTAATTTCCGCCCGGCTGGTACTGGCCGGTGCCGTAGCCGGCGGCGCCGCCGCTCGGATAGACCACCGTGGACGACGGCGATGACCAGGCCTCGGCCGACAATGCGCCGCTCGGCCGCGGCTGCCAGAGGGCGGTCGGGGCCGGCACAACCAACGGCCCGGTGTTCTGGGTATCGCTGTCGCTCGGGTCGGTGGCCGGCGCGTCGTGCAACGGCGCGTCGTGCTCCGGCGCGTCGTGGTCAGGTGCGCCGTGGTTCTCGGGGGAGTCCTCGCTGCTCATGGGTTCCACGTTCGACCATCATCGTGTGGAACATCTGAGCGCGGCTTGGACTCGGCCGGTGAAACGCTGTCAAGACTCTGTGAGCTGGCGGTCGGCACTCGACCGCCGGGGTGGGCCAGGCGCAGCGGCCGGGCCGACCGATCATCCGCCCGGCCGGGGCGGCGTCGTCTTCGCCGTCGTCTTCGGGGCAGACGTCGACGTCGACGGCGACGTCGGAGGCGTGGCACTCGTCGGCGGCTTCGGCGGGTCACCCCACACGGTCACGGTGACCGGCGTGTCGAAATCGACCGGGCTGCCAGTGGTCCCAGGGTTCATCGAGATGAAGGTGCGCGGAACGTTGGGCGGAACCGCCGGTGTCTGGACGACCAGCTTGACGTTGGAGGCGCCGATGGATTGGAATGCGCTGCTGATCTGGTCGACCGTGGTGACACCGACGGTGAAGGTCGGGAGAATGATCTGCTTCTTCGAGAAAACCACGATGTTGAAGTGGGCGTTCTTGTTGACGGTGGCGCCCACTGCCGGGTCCTGCCCGGGTTTCGGGGTGGCGGCGCCGCTGCCCGGATCGGTGACCGACTGCGGGCCGCCGGCAATTTTGCCGATCACGGTGAAGTCGGTGCTTTCGGCATTGAACTGGCTGAATGCAGAGGCGTCGGTCCCGCTCCACCCGTCCTGCCGCAGCAGGGTGGCCGCGTCGGCCGGGCTGAGGTTGGCCAGATTCGGGACCACGAACAGGTTGTTGTTCGAGACGGCCAAAGCGATCGGCGTGCCCTCCTGGACGCTGGCGCCGGCCGTCACGCCGATGAGCTTGAGCACGGTGAATTTCGGCTGCGCTCCGTCGATGATCTGCTGGGTGGCGGTCAGGTTGGCCGCCTTGAGCTCGGCGACCGCCTGGTCGTAGGACTTCCCGAGCAGATCGGCCGGCACCTTCGTGAAGTTGGGCCCGGTACCGACCTGCACGGTGACTGTGCTGCCCGGTTTGGCCGATGCGTTCGCCTTCGGGTTCTGTCCGATGACCAGGTTCTTCTGGGCGTCGTCGGACTTCTGCTGGACCGTCTTCATGAGCAGGTTCAGCTTCTGCAGCTGCAATTCGGCCACCTGCGGACTGAGTGAGGCCAGGTTCGGAACGGTCACCGCCGTGATGCCCTTGCTGACCTCCAGGTTGACCGGTTTGCCCTTGTCGATCGGGGTTCCCTGGCTCGGAATCTGCTTGGTCACAGTGCCGCTGGGCACTGTCGAGGACTCCACCGGGGTGGTGGTGCCGACGATCAGTCCGGCGCCGGTGATCGCCTTCTCGGCATTGGCCAGCGTCATGTTCTCCACCAGCGGTGTGGCAACCTGCTGCACCCTGTTGCCGGTGGAGGTGAATTTGAGGGTGAGGACGATGGCCCCGGCCAGCAGCGCCAGGCACAGCACGCCGATGCCGACGTAGCCCCAGACCTTCTTGGACCTGTCCGGCTCGTCCTCGTCCCAGATCTCGTCCTGCATCAGCCGGCGCGGCGGAGCCAGCAGCGACGGACCGGCCGCGACCATCGCGCCGACCCGCTCCGGGGTGGCGCGCATCAGCTGCGTCCGCTCCTCGTCACTGATCACCGGCGTGGCGTGGACGGCCTGCCCGGACAGTGCGCGGACCAGGTCGAGTCGCATCTCGGCGGCAGTCTGGTAACGGTTCAGTGGGTTCTTGTTCAGGGCCTTGAGCACGATCGAGTCGAGCTCCCGCGGCAGGCCGGGCTTCACCTCGCTGGGCGCCTTCGGGTCTTCCCTGACATGCTGGTAGGCGACCGCCACCGGTGAGTCGCCGGTGAACGGTGGAGCACCAACCAGCAGTTCGAACAGCACGCAGCCGGTCGAGTAGACATCCGACCTGGCGTCCACCGCCTCGCCCCTGGCCTGTTCGGGCGAAAGGTACTGGGCGGTGCCAATCACCGCGGCGGTGGCGGTCATGGTGGCCTGGCCATCGGCGACGGCCCTGGCGATCCCGAAGTCCATCACCTTGACCGCGCCGGCTCTGGTCAGCATGACGTTGGCCGGCTTGATGTCGCGGTGCACGATGCCGTGCCGATGGGAGAAATCCAGCGCCGCGCAGACGTCCGCGATGATCTCCATTGCCCGTTTCGGGGCCAGCGACCCTTCGCGTTTCAGCAGGTCGCGCAGGGTCTCGCCGTCGACGTACTCCATCACGATGTACGGGATCGTGCCAGTCTCGCCCGGGGTCTCACCAGTGTCGTAGACGGCGACGATCGCCGGGTGGTTGAGCGAAGCGGCGTTCTGCGCCTCGCGACGGAAACGAGTCTGGAAGGACGGATCGCGAGCCAGGTCAGCCCGCAGCACCTTGATCGCCACGTCCCGGCCGAGCCGCAGATCGCGGCCCCGGTGGACCTCCGACATCCCGCCGAAGCCGAGGGTGTCGCCGACCTGGTACCGGTCGCCGAACAGGTGTCCCGTCATCGCCGTCCTTCATCATCGTTTCGTCGCCGGCCGGCTTCCGCAGGCCATTCAAAAGGCCATTCAAGGGGCCATTGGGAACGCCATTCGAAAAGCCCCTCAAAAAATCATTGTCCCATCTGCGGCCTGTCGGTCGTGCCGAACCAGGCGCAGGGGGTGTGAGCGCGTCGGCCAACCTCGGCCGGATAGAGCACAGAAAGAAGGCGTGCCAGCACGGCACACCGGTGTCAAGACGCGCGGCCGGCCGCGGAGTTGCCTGGTGTTTCGGCTCACAATGCCCACCGCGCCGATTCCGACCTGACGCCGGCCGCAGTCAGTATTCCGGAGGTGTCGTGGTTGGCGCCGGAGCCGACGCTGCGGGTGAGCAGGATCGCCCCGACGATTCCCACGATCACCAGCACCAGGATCGCGACCAGCACGGCAATGCCGGTGCGTCGGCTGACCTGTGGGAGCGGCGGTGCCGGTGGCCGCACGGTTGCCGGCGACTCCGAACCGACGGCGGGATAGAACGGACCGCCGGTCGGACCCAACTGACCGCCGGGCCCCGCATGAACGGGCATTGGTAGCGATCCAGGATGACCGATCGACGCGCGGCCGGCCGGGTTCCGCGCCGCGGCGGGTCCCCCCAGCGGGATGGCACCGGACGGAAACTGCGGGGCCGCGGTCAGGCTGCCCGGCGGTCGTGCCGCACTCCGGATCGCGACCACCGCCCTGGCCAGGGCGGCCCCGTCGGGAAATCGCCGCATGGGGTCCTTCGCCAGCATGCGCATCACCAGGGCGGCGACCGGCGGCGGAATGTCCGGCGGTAACGGCGGCGGTTGATCCCGGACGTGCGCCATCGCCACCGCGATCGGGTTCTCGCCGTTGAACGGACGCCCGCCGGCGAGGCACTCGTAGGCGACAACGCCCAGCGCGTACACATCCGACGGCGGGAACGACTCGTTGCCGGCCGCCTGCTCCGGTGAGAGGTACTGGGCTGTGCCCATCACCATTCCGCCTCTGGTGACGGGCACCTGGTGGGCCACCTTGGCGATACCGAAGTCGGTGATCTTCACCTGGCCGGTCGGAGTGATCAGAATGTTGCCGGGCTTGATGTCCCGGTGCACCAGCGCTCGTGCGTGCGCCACCTGCAGCGCACGGCCGGACTGTTCCAGCACGTCCAGCGTGCGGGGGACCGACAGCCGGGGGTTGCGGTTGAGCACGGCCGACAGGGGTTCGCCGGTCACCAGTTCCATCACCAGATAGGCGGTATCCCGTGGCCCTTCGGTGAAGGAGGCGACCTCACCGTAGTCGTAGACGGCGGCGATCCCGGAGTGATTGAGCGAGGCGGTGATCCTGGCCTCGGAGCGGAACCGGTCGACGAACTCGGGATCGCTGGTGAGCTCGGATTTCAGGATTTTCACCGCGACCGCCCGGGCCAGCCTGGTGTCGTCGGCGGCCCAGACCTCGCCCATCCCACCGACCGCGATCCGGTGGGTCAGCCGGTAGCGGTCGGACAGCAGCAGCCCTGGGGTCAGCGCCATGTCGGAGCTCCGCCGGTCGCACGGATCAACTTCGCCGATTTGGGACGGGCGTGACCGGGGTGGCCGATTCCGCTCATGCGTGCGCTGTTGATCCATGCCGACGGCCGGCCTGACATGTTCACTGCCCCGTCAGGGCGGCGCTGATCACGGCCCGGCCGATCGGACCGGCGACCGCGCCGCCAGTAGCTTTCAGGCCGAGGTCGCCGCCGTTCTCCACCAGCACAGCGACCGCCACCTGCGGATTGTCGGCAGGCGCGAAGGCGACGTACCAGCAGTGCGGCGGGGTGTTCTTCGGATCGGTTCCGTGTTCGGCGGTGCCGGTCTTGGAGGCGATGACGATTCCGCTGAACGGATTCGCACCGGTGGTGTCCTTCTCCGACTCGATCATCATGTCGCGGACCTGATCGGCGACTGCGGCAGGCATCGCCTGGTTGACCACCGTCGGCTGGGTCTGCGAGATCACCGACAGGTCGGGTTTGGTCGTCCGGTCGATGAGATAGGGCGCCATCCGCTTGCCGTGGTTGGCGATGGTGGCGGCGATGACGGCATCCTGGATCGGCGTCATCGTCACATCCCGCTGGCCGATGCTGCTCTGCGCGACGGCAGCGGCGTCGGACATCGAACCGACCTGGGATCCGACCACGGGAATCCCGACATCGAACCCGGCGCCGGTGGGATCGATCCCCAGTGCCACCGCCTGTGCCTTGATCGGATCAGCGCCGAGGGCGATTCCCAGGGTCGCGAATGCGGTGTTGCAGGAATGCGCCAACGCCTGGGTGAGGGTCACGTCGGCCCCGCCACCATCACCGCAGGTCTCGTTGTCGAAGTTGGACAGGGTGGCACCACCGGTGCCGGGCAAGGTCATCTTCGAGACGCCGGTCACGCTGGACAGCGGGGTATACCCGTTCTGCAGGGCGGCCCCGGAGACCACCAGCTTGAAGGTCGACCCAGGGGGATAGCGCGCCCCGGTTGCCCGGTTCAGCCGAACCGAGGGCGATGAGGAGTTGATCAGTTTGGATTCGGCCCGCTGCACCGCCTCCGAATGACTCGACAGCGGCGTCGGGTCGTAGGCGGGCGAGCTGGCCAGGGCCAGGATTGCGCCCGTGCTCGGCTTGATCGCCACCACGGCGCCAACATATTTCTTGCTGGTCAAGCCGTTGTAGGCGGCCTGCTGCACGGCATCGACAATGCTCAG
Source organism: Mycobacteriales bacterium (assembly GCA_038229825.1). Lineage (GTDB taxonomy): Bacteria > Actinomycetota > Actinomycetes > Mycobacteriales > Nakamurellaceae > Nakamurella. The sequence goes on along the minus strand of JBBROB010000002.1, from coordinate 268,964 downwards.
CTGGACGTTGCCGCCACGCGGTTCACGACCGGTGATCAGGTCGGAGAACCGATCACCGATCAGTTGGTCGACGCCCCCGGACAGGATTGGGCTCGCCGTCTTCTCCACGCCGGTGGCGCCATAGAGCGAGGAGAAGTAGCCGGTGACGCTCCCGTACATCGCCCCGAGTGGATATTTACGCTGGTACTTGTAGCTGTCGTTGCTGGCCACCGACTGCGCCAGCACGGTGCCCTTCGCGGTGGTGATCTGGCCGCGTGGCTGGCTGTACTCCTCCTGGGCGGTGCGTTGGTTGTTCGGGTCGGCGCGGTAGGCCGAGGCCTTCACCACCTGGATATAGGTGATGTTCGCCAATAGCAGGAGCACCAGGATGGTGATGGCTGTGCCGACCCGGCGAAGGGGTCGCTTCACTGTGCGTCCTTGGTCACGGGGACCATCTCGGTCCTGGCCTCGAGCAGCGGGACCTTCCTGACCGGCTTCGGCGCCGGCGGCCGCCGCGACGAGTCGGAGATCCGGATCAGCAGCGCCAGGATGATGTAGTTCGCCAGCAGCGAGGAACCGCCATAGGACAGGAACGGCGTGGTGAGACCGGTCAGCGGGATGAGCCTGGTGACCCCACCGACCACGATGAACATCTGGAAGACCAGCGAGAAGGAGAGTCCCCCGGCCAGCAGCGAGCCGAATCGGTCCTTGACGGCAATGGCCGCGCGCAGCCCGCGACCGCCGATCAGCAGGTAGCAGACCAGGATCGCGGACAGCCCGACGAGGCCCAGCTCCTCGCCCAATGCCGCGCTGATGAAGTCGGTGGAGGCGAACGGCACGATGTCCGGTCGTCCGGCCCCCAGGCCGGTCCCGAAGATACCGCCGGTACCCAGTCCGAACAGCGACTGCACCAACTGGTAGCCACTGTTCAACGGATCGGCAAAAGGGTGCAGCCAGATGTCCACCCGCACCCGGACGTGGGCGAACAGCTTGTAGGCGACGAAGGCTCCACCGCAGAAGCCGATCAGGCCGATGATCAACCAGGACACCCGGGAGGTCGCCACATAGATCATCATCAGCAGGACACCGAAGATGAGCAGTGATGTACCCAGATCGTTGCCCCTGACCAGCACGGCAAGACAGATCAGCAGGGCGAGCAGCAGCGGTCCGAGATCTCTCGCCCGTGGCAGCACCAGCCCGAAGATCTTCTTTCCGGCGGTGGCCAGCACGTCCTGCTTGGACGCCAGGAAGGCCGCGGTGAACACCATCAACGCGATCTTCGCGAACTCGCTGGGCTGGATCGAGAACAGATGTGGGATCTTGATCCAGATCTGGGCACCGTTGACCGCCGAGTACTTGGCCGGCAGCACGCCGGGCAGCGCCAGGAAGACCAGGCCGAACAGCAGCAATGTGTAGGAGTACTTCGCCAGTACCGTGTGGTCGCGGATGACGATCAGTACGCCGAGGAACAGCAGCAGTGCAACACCGGTCCAGAGCAGTTGCGCCGGCGCCTGGGCGGCCGGCACCGCAGTGCCGTTCGCGGTCGCCCGCACCGCCGCGGCGAGATCGAGCCGGTAGATCATCACCAGTCCGATGCCGTTCAGCAGCGTCACCAGCGGCAGCAGCACCGGATCGGCGTACGGGGCAAAGCGCCTGATCATCAGGTGCGCAAAGGTGAGTGCGAGCAGGTAGCCGCCGGCGTAGTAGGCCAGATGCAGGGTGAGGCCCCGGCTCTGATTGAGCTCGACGATGACCAGTGCGGCCGTCACGATGACGGCGGCGAAGATCAGCATCCAGAGCTCGGCGGCGCGCCCGGTCGGCCGCCGGCGGGCCGCGGCGGCGTCGCCGGGCGTCGGCGACTTGGCGGATGCGGTCGTCCGGGTGGAACTGGTCATGGGACCGGCCGGCAGGTGATGCCCGGCTGGGCGGCGGGGCTGATCAACGGGGTTCCGTTGGACGTCGTTGCGGTGGAGGACGTCGGCGTGCTGGTGACCGTCGTGAATACGGTGACGGTCGGCGTGGCGCGGGGCGCATCGGCTCGGGTGACCGGGCCGCTGGTCACCGGCGCCAGGAACGCGCCAATCCCGCCGTCCCTCAGCCGCTGCCCGGCGGCAGCTCCGGAGAGCTCGACTGCCTGCGGATTCACGGTGACGGTGACGGTGGTGGTGACCGGGACCGGCGGTTTCGGGGTGCTGGTGGTGCGCGCCGCCCCGGTCGAGCTCCTGGCGACAGTCCCAGGCGCCGCTGTTGAGGTGGTCTTGGCAGCCGTCGACTTGGCGGCCGGCGACTTGGCGGGGCTCGACTTGACGGTGGTCCGGCCCGTTGTGGTCCGTGCTGCGGTGGTTCGCGGCGGTGCCGCCGGCCTGCTGGTCGTCTTGCCGGGAGTCGTGGTCGGCCGGGTGGAGCTGACCGGCGGCGAGGCCGTCGCTCCGGTCGACGAGACCGACGAGCCGGGCGGTATCGAGCTGGACCCGCTGGTCGTCGGGATGATGGCCGCGATCGGGCAGGGCGGCAGCTGCTCGGAGTTCAGTCGGGTCATCACCGCTCTGGCGTCAGCCAGCGTGCTGACCGGGATACCGGCCGTGACCTGGTCACGGGCCGCCTGCACAAGATCGCCGACCTTGAGCGGTGTGCATCCAGAAGCCGAAGTGGCGCAGGAATTCTCCTGCACCGACGCGAATCTCCAGCCCAGTAGTGAACCGTTGACGCCACGGAAGACGGCCACCTGGTCGGCGTTCTGGCCGACGTAGTACTTGGTGTTCGCCCACAGGTACGAGCCGCTCAGCCCGACGCCGACGAGCACCACCAGGGCCAAGCCGAAAGCCCAGCGGCGGCGCCACCGCCTACCGGCGGGCGCCGACGCCATCCGCCGATCAGTTGTGGTCGGCTGGTGGGCGACCCCTGGCAAGGTGTCAGGATCCGACTCGTATCCGGGCGCGTCGTCCTCGTCGTCCTCGTCTTCTTCGTCGGCGTCGTGAAGCTCCGGGCCTTCTTCGACCGACGCGTACTCGGGTCTGGCCGGTACGTCCTCCGGGATCGGGGGAAGCGGAACCCGCGGCATCTCCCGGGTCAGATGGATCGGCTGCATTGGCCCGGTTGCCTCCGGGTCCATGCCGCCGGATATCCCGAACGGGGCCGTCTCACCGGTCTCGATCACGTCGGCGACGATCACCGTGACGTTGTCCGGACCCCCGCCGACGAGGGCCAGCTGGATCAGGGTGTCAGCCACCTGGTCCGGGTCGGGGCCGGCCAGGGCATCGGCGATCGACTCCGGCGAGACCACGTCTGACAGACCGTCACTGCAGATCAGGAACCGGTCACCCGGGGAGGTCTCGCGGAGCGTGATGGACGGGTCCATCTCCGTGCCGTTGAGTGCGCGGAGCAGCAGCGACCGCTGCGGATGGTGCGCTGCCTCGTCCGCGGTGATCCGTCCGTCGTCGACGAGCGACTGCACAAAAGTGTCGTCGTGGCTGATCTGATGCAGGACTCCATTGCGGTACAGGTAGGCCCGCGAGTCGCCGACGTGCGCGAGCGCGACCACCGGGCCGTCGAACAGCAGCGCGGTCAGGGTGGTACCCATCCCGTCGAATTCCGGGTTCTCCTCCACCATCTCGGCGATCGCGCCATTGCCGGATCTGGTGGCGTCGGTGAGAGGCCGGACCATGTCGCTGCCAAGGGGTAATTCGTCCAGGTCGACGAAGGCGGCCACCACCAGTCGGGAGGCCACGTCGCCGGCGGCGTGCCCGCCCATGCCGTCCGCGATCACCAGCAGCCGGCCGCCGGCGAACACCGAGTCCTGATTGTTTGCCCGCAGCAGACCCCGGTCGGTCCGGGCCGCGTACCTGAGCACGTGGGTCATCTGCGCCCCCGGCCGGTCAGCAACCCACGGGAGGGGCCTGCGCTGCGGGATGAACGATCGGCCGACCTGCTCACGGGCGCAACTCGAGAACGGTCCGGCCGATCCGGATCGGCACCCCGACCGGGACCGGGGTCGGGGCGGTGATGCGGGTGCGGTCCAGGTAGGTCCCGTTGGTGGAGCCAAGGTCTTCGACCGCGTAACCCTGCCCCTGCTGCACGATCCTGGCGTGCCGGGTGGAGGCGTAGTCGTCGTCCAGTACCAGTGTGGAATCCTCGGCACGGCCGATCAGAATGGTGCCCGAACCCAGCCGCAGGCGGGTACCGGCCAACGCCCCTGCGGTGACCACCAGGATCGCGGGCACCATGGAACCGGCTGACAGCTGGGCCGGATGACGGGTATCGCGCCGGCTCGGCCGAGACGGGCGGGCATCGGATGAGCGGGGATCGGACGCCGTCTTCAAATCTGCCCGAACGACCCTGACCGCGGCCAGCACGAAAAGCCAGAGCAGGATCAGGAATCCCACTCTGGTCAGCTGGAGGATCAGCGCAGGCATGGCTGAAGGGGCTACCGGTGGGTGTTGAAGACGACGGTGGAATGGCCGACGCGGATCACGTCGCCGTCGGCAAGCTGCCAGGTCTGCACCGTGGAGCCGTTGACCGAAGTCCCGTTGGTCGACCCGAGGTCGTGCATGACCGCGACCTGGCCGTCGAAGTAGATGTCCACATGCCGGCGCGAGACCGAGGTGTCCGGCAGCCGGAAGGAGGCATCCTGACCCCGGCCGATGATGTTGGATCCGCGCTGCAGCGTATAGGTGCGGTGCGACCCGTCATCGACGCTGAGCATGGCCTGCAGGTCGGCTGCCGGCTGCTGGTACACGGGGGGTGCGCCGTAGCCCTGGCCGTAGTCGGGCTGGCCGTAGTTCTGCGGGGGCTGACCGTAACCCTGGTAATCGGGGTGCTGGTACCCGGCGGGTGCTCCGTAGCCCTGCCCGTAGTCCGGCGGCACCTGCCCCGGCTGGGCCGGCTGACCATAGGGATTGGACGGCACCCCGTACTGACCCGGCTGGCCGTAACCCGGCGGCGGTTGCTGGCCGTTCCCGCCGTAACCCTGCTCGTAGGCGGGTTGCTGGCCAGACGGTGGGTATTGCTGGCCAGGTTGTCCGTAGCCCTGCCCTGATCCGTAGCCGGGCTGGCCGTACCCGGGGACCGCGTTCTGCTGGCCCGACTGTGGGTATTGCTGACCATTGGGTGGGTATTGCTGCCCGTAGGCCGGGTCGGCACCCGGTGGTTGAGCCCATCCGGTCGGCGGCTGCCCATACCCGGGCTCCGCGTAGCCCGGCTGCCCATAGCCTGGTTGTCCATAACCCGGCTGGCCCCAGCCCTGCTGTTCGGGGTGCGCCTGGTCCTGGGGGTGGGCCGGCTGGTAGGCATGCTGCGCACCGCTCGGTGGCTGGTTGGCCGGTGGGCGGCCGGCGTCGTCGCTCTGCTGGGTCATGGATCGCACTCCTGCGCTTCGATGGGCCGAACGCCGATCGACATCCGGGTCGACGAGCGATCTGATGCGGAACTGTCCGGTGTGCAGGACAGCTGATTCCTCCAGTGTGACGGCTACGTCGCCGAAGGTCTGCCATCCCTGTTCGTCCAGATACTCCCTGATCATGGTGGACAGCGCTGCGGCGACCCGCGCTTCGTCCTGACCCACCTCGTCGTGGTCGGTTGGACCGAGGCGGACGGTGTACCTGTTCGGGGCGATGGTGCGTCCATCCTGGTGCTGCAGGTGACCGGCCGCTTCGGTCTGCAGGGCATTGGCCACCTCGGTCGGCTGCACGGAACCGCCGAACAGCCGGGCGAAGGTGCCGGCGACCGCACCCTGCAGTCTCCGTTCGAAACTGTCGATGACACCCATGGCCACCCCCTTCTCTCGCTGTTCTGGTTCTCTCGCTGTTGACGGCCTGGACCTCGCCTACCGACACCCGCCGGTGGTACTGCCCGGCCGCTGACCGCCGTCACCTGCGTTGTCGATGTTAATGGTGCGCACCAGTGGACGTTCGTCCGTTCGGAAGGTTCCCGACGATCGGATGGTGGCATTGTTGCGGAACGCACCGACAGAATTTCCCTCGGCGACTGGCCGCCGGTCGCCGTCGGGTTGCGGATTTCAGCCCGATTGGCACTGCGTGTTAACCTCTGTCGGTTGCTCGGGCGAGTGGCGAAATGGCAGACGCGCACGGTTCAGGTCCGTGTCCTGGAAACGGGGTGGGGGTTCAACTCCCCCCTCGCCCACTCTGGTTGAGACAGACGAAGACGGCCCCTGGCACCGCGAGAGATCGCAGCCGGGGGTCGTTCTCGTTGGATCCCTGAACACTCAGAACAGAAAACCGCTCTGGGAATTCGGAAGCCGGCCATCCAGTATCGCGCTACGCAGCGAACCGGCACCCGCCGCGCCGAAGACGGGAACGTCCTCGACGGGCGAGGTGGAGGGTGTGTCGATGGAACCCGGGAGATCCTGGGCGATCGGCCAGGTTCCGGTCTGCCTGACGTCACCGCGGCCGGCCTGAGCTGCGCGGGCACCGCGCCCGGCCAGCTCGTCTGCACGAACATTCAGCGGGTGGACGCTCTCGTCCAGCAGGTGGGCCTTCACCTTGATGAAGCCGACGGGGTGGCCGCGGCCGTCGATCAGTCGGTGAATCTCGCGGATGATGTCGAGGTTGGCGATGGGACCGGTTTTGCGGACGTACCCGGCCCGCTGCCAGCCGGCCTTCCAGGTGGAGGCGCAGCCGATGGCATAGGCGGAGTCGGACTCGATCTGCAGCGGGTGGTGCTGGAAGTCCCGAAGCACCGTGAGGATCGCCATCAGCTCACCGATCTGATTCGTCCCCACGGCTCTACCGCCGAAGGAGTAGCTGCCGTCCTGACAGGCGTACGCCCAGCCCGTCGGACCGTTCGGGTTACGCAGACAGGAACCGTCGGTACCGAAAATGAGAGCTTGCTGCCTGTCCATGTGGTTCACATTGCCATACCGGCCGGACTTGGCGAGGGGCCTCATCTATTGGTATCGGGCGAGATAGCGATGGTCATTACCCGGACGCGACGGGCGTCAAACATCCCGTCCGACATTCGTGTTGCTCCCGTCAGATTTGCATAGCAACGTGTCTGTCAGATCCATAGCCCACACTCGTTTTGCATAGTTTCGTCGGCCGCCGGCCGCGGCGTGAGTGGTTCAATCAAGGCGGCGTCGCCAGCCCAGAGGGCTGGCGAATGAGGGCTTTCGACGCCAAGGGCTCACCGACTGCTCACAGAGCGAAGTACAGAGAGGACCAGACGATGTTGATGAACACGCGCGTCAATCGCCGCGTTGCTGGGCCATCGGACGCTGCCGAAGATCTGGTGATGGAGACGATTTCGCAACTCGCTCGCCGCACCGCCTTCGAGTTCGCCGGCCAGCTCGCTCCGTTGGGTCTGACTCCCGCACAGTTCGCGGTCATCGACTTCCTGTTCACCAACGGGGGGTCCGCGACCCAGGCGGATATTGCCCGGTCGGTAGGAGTCGAGCAGCCCACCATGGCGGCCACGCTTCGCCGGATGGAACGCGACAACCTCATTGTGCGGGTGGCGGATCCATCCGACGGTCGGCAGAGCTTCGTGTCGCCGACCGCGGCCGTCAAGCGGAAGCGGTCCAGGCTGACGGCCGCTCGGCAGCGCGTCGAGGCGACCATTTCCGCAACCCTGGACGACGGCGAGCAGGCCGAACTCAAGCGCCTGCTGCTCAAGATGCAGGCTGTCCCGACAAGTCGCGCCAAGGTGTTGAGTCGCCGGCCCTGATCTGGGGTGTGAATCCGGGTGTTCCTGGTGTCAGCCACGTTTCAGCAGCACGACCGTGCCCGCCTGCGCAATATCCCGGTACCCGTGATCGCGGGCATCGGCCAACCAGGCGGCCTGCCCGCCGGTGCCGAGCGGGAACCCGACGTTGGCGGTTTCCGAAACGATGTACTCGGGTCTGGCAACCTGTAGTGGTGTCCTCCCGATCAGGCTCACCTGGTCCCGCGAGGTGAGTTGCGGCACAAGCTGATTGGAAGCAGCGACGCTGGTCCCGGCTGGGATCAGCGACAACAGCCCTTTGGTGGCCGTTGTCGTCGCACTGCTGTGCCAGAACGCGCCAGTGAAGGCGGGGGCAAATCCGTTCTGCGGCACCAGGTATGCGGTCACCACGACGCTGGCTACCAAGATCGGACCGGTCCCGGAGAAATTCACCCCGAAGCGGCTCCCACCCAGCCGTTCGACTGCTGGACGTTCGTCTGGTGGTCGTTCGTCTGGTGGTCGGCGACGGCGAAGCACGTCGATGAACGCAGCGAACAGGATCGGCACCAACACCAGGCTGTAGTGGTACTTCGTCCCCCAGTAGGACGGATCGACGGCCAGAAATCGCCAGCAGACGGTCGGCAGCGCCAGCACGATGATCGGCGATCGCACCGCCAGAAAAACCGTCGGCGCCAGTAGGAACACCAAGGTCAGAATTTTGATGTCCGGGGTGAGCAAGGTCGCGACCTGGTGCATCAGGGACGTTCCGAATTTCGATGTCTTGACGTTGTGCCCCAACGGATTGAATGCCGGGATGATGACCATCACGGCCAGTGCGGAGGCCAGCCCGCCGCCCACGGCAACCAGCAGGCCGAGCAACCGACGCCCGCGCCAGGCCACCAGCAAGCCCAGGACGGCCACCGTGAGCCCGAGGTCCTCCTTGACCAGGACCAGTGGGGCCGCCCACAACACCGCCTGGGTGAGTCGGCCTTCGCCGAAGGCCACGACGGCGAACGAGATCAGCGGTGCCGCGAAGGCGACCTCGTGGAAGTCGAAGGTGACGGCGTTGGCGACACCGAAACTCAGGCCGTAGCCGAATGCGACCGCGAGCGAGGCGCCGAGGCCGACGGACCGGTGGGCCCACCGCATCAGTGGGACCACCCCGACGGCTACCAGGACGGACTGGGCCACGAGCAGGGTGACGGGCGAGTCGTAGATCCAGTACAGCGGGGCGAGCGCGGCCAGCGCCGGCGAGAAGTGATCACCGAGCACATCGAATTGCTGACCCTGGATGCTGTTGTAGGGCAGGTGCCACTGCGAGTACGAGCGCACCGCCTGGTCGTAGATGCCCAGGTCGTACGCGCTGGTCAGCAACTCGAAGTGACGGCGGACGGACACCGCGGCGTAGAACACCGCCAGGAGTGCGGCAACTCCCACCGGCAACCATCTGGCGAGCCGGGAATCGCGGCCCAGCGGTGCGGTAGCGGCAGGTGGCAGCTCGTCCGGACCCTGCTCGGCGGACGGCGGCGCGGAGGTCTCGGACATACCTCTTCCCTCATTCAGTCCGGACCGAGCTCACGGTCAGGTGCGCTCCAGGCTATCCGGCGGCGCCATCGGTCGGGCGCTGTATTCCAGGTCTGCCTCGGTCCGGCCTGCAGCAGCCCGATCGTGCTGGAGCAGCAGACCTGCTGTCACGGTCTGCACGTTGCGCTGGAGCTCGCCGGCCGATGAGGTGTCGCCGGTCAGGTGCGCCAACAGGCTCTGCTGGAACAGCCCGTCGAAGACCGCATAGGCGACAGCCGGTGAAACCGCGAGAACCGCGCCGGCCAGTTCGGCGTACCTGCTGACGATCCGCCAGATCATCTGCTCGAGACCGTGGTCGAGCTCCCGGACATCCGCCCGGAAGGACTCCTCGAACAAGGCCTGCGATCGCATGTCGTACCAGAGACGGTGCATGTGCGCCTCGTCCCGAAGGGTCGCTGCCATCGCGGCGCCGAAACGCTCGGCGAGCTCCGCAGCGTTGGTGCAGCTGGCAACGATCTCGTCGTAGCGGGTGACGCATTCCGCCTTGTACTGCCGGACGCAGTGAATGATCAGTTCGTTCTTGTCGCTGAAGTAGTAGTGCAGGACACCGTGGGAGAACTCCGAGTTCTGGGCGATCTCGCGGAGGCTGGTACGCGCGTAGCCCAGTTCGGACAGGGTCTGCAGAGCGGAGGCCGCAAGTTGCGCGCGCCGTTCGGCGAACTTGTCGACCTGCCGGCGGGAGAACCGGTCAGCGCCGGCATGGATCGCCTCGGTCGGTTGCGCTGTCAAGTGCTGGCCTCCCCGATGTTTTTCCGCAGTGCTTACCTCGGCACTGATCGTAGCGTCCCGGCCTGCAGCAATGACGAAAGCTTGACAGTCGTCCAGGAATTGCTTGACGACTGTCCAGCAGGGTTGCAGTATGGCCTACATCACTCGCAGCGCCGTCGCTACGAAAGGTCCGCCGCTGGCGCTCCTTCCAGTCGCGGCGTCGATCCGCACAGGACTGAAGGAGTTTCGATGAGCGTGTTCGACCTGACCGGCCGCAAAGCCCTGGTGACCGGAGGGGCCCAGGGTCTGGGCGCTGGTATGGCTCAGGCACTGGCCGCGGCCGGGGCCGCTGTGGTGATCGGCGATCTGCAGGACGACGCCGGCCAGAAGGAGGCGGACGCCATCGCCGCCAACGGAGCAAAGGCCGGATTCGTTCATCTGGACGTGACCGACGACGCGAGTTGGGAGTCGGCCGTGGCGGGGACGATCGAGCAGCTCGACGGTCTTGACATCGTCGTCAACAATGCCGGGCTGGAGATCTCCAGCCTGATGGTCGACCTGAACGCCGCCGACATCCGCAAAATGCTGGACGTCAACCTGCTCGGCACGCTGCTCGGGGTCAAACACGCATTCCGCGCCATGCGGCCCGAGGGCTCTGCGGGCAAAGGCGGGGCCGTGATCAACATTTCCTCGGTAGCCGCCGCCATCGCCTTTCCAGGCATTTCCGGATATTCCGCCACCAAATCGGGTGTCGAACGCCTGACCAAGGTCGCCGCGATGGAGTCCGGAAAGTTCGGCTACGGCGTCCGGGTCAATTGCGTCTGCCCCGGGCTCGTGCCGACGGAGATGGGGACCCAACTCGCCGTCAGTCACGCGGCCATGGGCTTGGCGTCGTCTCCAGAGGCGGCCGCCGGCGATGTCATCGCCCTGACGCCGCTTGGCCGGCTCGGCGAAGTAGCCGACATGGCCGACGCCGTCGTATTTCTCGCCTCCGATGCGTCGCGATTCATCACCGGTCACGCACTCGCGGTCGACGGCGGCATGGGCATGTAGTCACGGTCGTCGCTCCGCAACGCTGCTTTGCAGGGCAGTGGTCACCGGGAAGGCCGGCAGGGACATGGGATTGACCGAATATCTCGACAAGGGTGTGTCGCTCGGTGCAGCGGCGCCGTGCCTGACCGGCGGCGGACGCAGCCTGTCATATGGCGATGTCCAGGAGATGTCCTTTCGGATTGCCCGGGCGCTGCGCAGGTCGGGGATCCGGCCGGGCGAGAAAGTGGCTGTTCTTTCCACAAACGACGCGATCGCCTTCTCCTGTGTATTCGGAATTTCCAGGGCGGGCGCCGTCTGGTGTCCGATCAATCCACGGAACGAAGCTGCCGAGAATCAGGAACTTCTCGGCTTCTTCGACTGCACCTGCATGATCTTCCAATCGAAATTCGCTGAATTGGTGGAGAAGATTGCACCGATGTTGCCCGCACTGACGACGCTGGTCTGCCTTGACGGTCCGACCGGCACGGCCCTCGGATTCGACGCCTGGCTGTCCGGTCCCACCCGGGGACTCGCGGACATCGCACCCGACGACAGTCTGCTCGCTGCGGTCGATGACGTGGTGATGATCGTCGGCACCGGCGGAACCACCGGCAAGCCCAAAGGCGTCATGCTGACCGGGCGCAATCTGGAGACGATGTCGGCCATCACTTTGATGAGCTACCCATTCGCCCAGCGGCCGGTCTATCTGGCGCTGGCACCGCTGACCCACGCGGCCGGCGTGCTCTGTTTCCCGGTGATGGCGATGGGCGGTGAGATCGTGATCCTGCCGTCACCGGACCTGGGTGCATTCCTGGCGGCGGTGGAGTTGAAGCGAGTCACGCACACCTTCCTGCCGCCGACCCTGATCTACATGCTCCTGGCTCACCAGGACCTCTCCACGACCGATCTGAGTTCCCTGCAATGCTTCTGGTATGGAGCGGCACCGATGTCGGTGGCCAGACTTGAGGAGGCGATCGCGCGTATCGGTCCGGTGATGGCGCAGCTGTTCGGTCAGAGCGAGGCCCCCATGATGATCTCGACGATGTCTCCGGCCGACCATTTCCACAGTGATGGAGCTGTCGCCATCTCCCGTTTGTCGTCGGCAGGGCGCCCGGCGCCGCTGGTCATCGTGGCGATCATGGATGATCAGGGCAATCTGCTGGCCGCCGGGCAGCGCGGCGAGATCGTGCTGCGCAGTTCGTTGGTGATGGCCGGCTACTACAAGAACCCGGAGGCAACCGCCGAGATCGGTCGGCACGGCTGGCATCACACCGGGGACATCGGATACCTGGACCCGGACAACTTTCTCTACGTGGTCGACCGCGCCAAGGACATGATCATCACCGGAGGGTTCAACGTCTACTCCGCTGAGGTGGAGCAGGCGCTGATGCAACATCCTGGCGTCGCCGACTGCGCCGTCATCGGGTTGCCGGACGAGAAGTGGGGTGAGCGGGTAACGGCGGTGCTGCAGCTGCGGCCGGGTGTCGAGGTCACCCGGGACGAAGTGCGAGCCTTTGTGAAGGCGCGGGTCGGCAGCGTCAAAGCCCCGAAACAGGTGGAGTTCTGGGCGGATCTGCCGCGTTCGAAAGTCGGCAAGGTCTTGAAGAAGGACGTCAAGGCCCAGATACTCGAGTCAGGGGCTCGGTCGGATTCGACCTGACGGCCGTTGGTCAGCTCCTAGCCGAGCCACCAATCCCTGGCCCGCAACGACGCTCGGCGCGGCAGATAAACGTTGGAGTCCTTGGTCTTCACACACCGTGTGCAGGCCCGGTACCCCTGCGCCTGGAGCTGACCCCGGGTCTCCGGGTTCGGGTCCGGGAAGTCGACGAAGTGGTGCAGCCCGATCCGGCACAGCAGGTTGTCCGTCATCGTCGACCTCGCCCTTCCTTGCTCACCTGCCAAAATACCCGTTCGCGCCGCCGCATTCCTGCGAAGTCGATCCACGCCGGACCGGGGACCTGCCGGACCCCGGACCCGGCGGCGCGCCGGACCCTGTCAACGGCAACCGGTGTGCAAGGGTTCTTCCGTGCAGCGCCGGGGAATACTGCGAACTCTGGCCGTGGCCTGCTCGGCGGCGATAATAGCAAGCGGTTGCGGCTCGGCCCAGGATGCAGTCGTCACCTTGACGGTGCGCACCACAGCTGCGGCGCAGACTCGCACCGTCGCGACCGCGATTTCGGTCCCGGTATCGAGAACGACGACACCGCTGGTCACCTCGACCGCAGCCCCCGCCCCCCCGGTGGTGGCGACCAGATCATCCGCGAAGGTACCGCAGCGGCCGGTCGGACGGCGAGGGACGTTCACTTTCGCCTTCGCCGGTGACGTGCACTTCACCGGTCGTACGCTGACCCGGCTCCAGAAAGACCCGGGTACGGTGTTCGGAACGTCCGCCGCGGCACTGTCCGGTGCGGATCTGACCATGGTCAATCTGGAGACGGCGATCACCGACGGCGGGGACCAGCAGCGCAAGTCGTTCACCTTCAAGGCTCCACCGGTTGCCCTCACGGCTCTCCGCGCCGCCGGGATCGACCTCGCGACAGAGGCGAACAACCACGGAGCCGACTACGGGGCATCCGGGTTGAAGGACACCCTGGCCGCGGTCTCCGCCGCGAAGTTCCCGGTGATCGGGATCGGCTCGAACGCCGCGCAGGCATACGCACCGTTCACCAGAACCGTCAACGGCGTCCGGATCGCTGTGCTCGCCGCCAGCCAGGTGCGGGATGAGACGCTGCAGAACTGGACTGCGGGCACCGATTCAGCCGGCATCGCCAGTGCGGATTCACCGCGGTTGGTGCAGGCCGTGAAAACGGCGAAAGCGGCCGGTTACCTGGTCATCGTGTACGTGCACTGGGGCACGGAATACACCACCTGCCCGAATGCGGACCAGCAGAACCTGGCGGACACGCTGGCCGCCGCCGGGGCGACTGCGGTGGTCGGTACCCACGCGCACATGTTGCAGGGCGCGGGTTGGCGCAAGGACGGCGTGTACGTGGCATATGGACTGTCGAACTACCTGTGGTGGCGGTCGTTCGGCAACGAACAGGACGACGCCGGCGTGCTGACGCTGACCTTCTCCGCCGGCCGGGTCACCGCGTCGTCCTTCGACCCGGCACACCTGAACGCCACGGGTGTCTCGGTTCCGGCGACCGGTGAAACCCGGCGGCGGATCGGCGTCGAATGGGAGCGGGATCGGGTCTGCTCCGGACTCTGGGCCACTCCGACCGGCTGAGCCACCCGTCCGGCGCGACGAACGACCGCCGAAGAGCCGAGTCGGGAACCACCCGGCGTAGTCCGCCCCTCCCCCCCGCCGTGACGCTCGGTCATCGACCGCCCTAACGTTGACGGAATGGAATTCAGATACCTCGGACACTCCGGGCTCAAAGTCTCATCGATCACCTACGGCAATTGGCTCACCCACGGCTCCCAGGTTGAGAACGACGTGGCCGCGCAGTGCGTGCGGGCCGCATTGGACGTCGGGATCACCACTTTCGACACCGCCGACGTATATGCCAACGGCAAGGCCGAGTCGGTGCTGGGCGAGGCCCTCAAGGATGAACGACGTGAGTCGCTGGAGATCCTGACCAAGGTGTACTGGCCGACCGGACCGGCCGGGCACAACGATGTGGGACTGTCCCGCAAACACATCGCCGAGTCGATCAATGCCTCGCTGCGCCGGCTGCGGACCGACTACGTCGACCTCTACCAGGCGCACCGGTTCGACACCGAGACTCCGCTGGAAGAGACGATGCAGGCATTCGCGCAGGTGGTCCGGCAGGGCAAGGCGCTCTACATCGGGGTCAGCGAGTGGACGGCAGAGCAGATCCGGGCGGGCCACGAGCTGGCCACCGAACTCGGAATCCAATTGATCTCCAGCCAACCGCAGTACTCGATGCTGTGGCGGGTGATCGAGGACGAGGTGATCCCGACCTCTCGTGAGCTCGGCCTTTCCCAGATCGTCTGGTCGCCGATCGCGCAGGGTGTGCTGACCGGCAAGTACCTGCCGGGGCAGCCACCGCCGGCCGGTTCGCGCGCCACCGACGAGAAGGGTGGCGCCAATATGATCCGGCGGTTCATGAAGGACGACGTGCTGGCCAAGGTCCAGGAACTGGAGCCGATCGCGGCCGAATTGGACCTAACCATGGCTCAACTGGCGGTTGCCTGGGTATTGGCCAACGACAACGTCGCAGCGGCACTGGTCGGAGCGTCCCGCCCGGAGCAGGTGCACGAGAACGTGAAGGCCGCCGGTGCCGTCATCCCCGACGAGGTGATGAAACGGATCGACGAGGCACTCGGTGACGTCGTCGAGCGCGACCCGGGGAAGACTGTGGCGAACGCCCCCCAACACCGCCCGGCCTGACGGAGAAGAGCTGACCATGCCCAAGGCAATGTCCTACACCGAATACGGCGACGCCGATGTGCTGACGCTGACCGAAGTTCCACTGGTAGAGCCGGGTCCGGGCCAGATCCGGGTCCGGGTGCGTGCCGCCGGAGTCAATCCGTTGGACTGGAAGATTCGGCGCGGCTACATGTCCGGCGGGCATCCGGTCGACGGGCCAACACTGGTCGGCCTCGACCTGGCCGGGGTGGTGGACGCACTGGGCGAGGGCGTGACCGGATTCGCCGTCGGTGATCGTGTCGCCGGCGGCGCCTCGGGGACCTCCGCCGAATACGTGCTGGTGAAACCCGAGGAGATCGTCGAACTGCCGGACTCGATCGACTTCGTGACCGGCGCATCCATCAAGGTCATCGGGACGACCGCGATCAGAGTGTTGACCTTGGCAGGCGTCCGGGAGGGGCAAACACTGCTGCTGCACGCTGCGACCGGCGGCGTGGGCATCTTCACCACCCAGTTGGCGATCGCCAGGACCGCCACCGTCATCGGTACCACCAGTGCCAAGAACGTCGACTACCTGGCTTCGCTCGGCGCCATTCCTGTGGTGTACGGCGACGGGTGGGAAGAGCGGGTCAAGGCGGTGGCCGCCGGCCAGATCGATTCGGTCATCGATTGCGCCGGCACCGGTGTGATCGCCGGCTCGCTGGAACTCGTGGTGCCCGGCGGGCCGGTGATCACCATCGCCGACTTCCAGGCCACCGGTCCGGGTGTCGTGATCACCACCGGAAACGAACCCGGATTCGAGGACGCGCTCCGAGAGGCGGTCAAGGCCGTGGCCCACGGCACGGTCAAGATCCCGATCGAGCAGACATTTCCACTCGAGCAGGCCGCCAATGCCCACCGGCTGTCCGAGACCGGACATGTCCGCGGGAAGATAGTCCTGACCGTCGACTGACCGGCCGTCCCGGACGTTTGCCGGAGGTGAGCGCGGGCTACCGTTCGCATCATGCCGAACAACGACCAGAAGAATCTGCAGGACACCTGGGACGTCGTCGTGATCGGCGGCGCTCCCCCGGGGGAGAACGTTGCCCAATATGCGACCCAGGGCAGTGACCGCACCGTCGTCATCGTCGAGAAGGAGTTGGT
Organism: Mycobacteriales bacterium; assembly: GCA_038229825.1. Lineage (GTDB taxonomy): Bacteria > Actinomycetota > Actinomycetes > Mycobacteriales > Nakamurellaceae > Nakamurella. The sequence continues at coordinate 252,529 of JBBROB010000002.1, read as the reverse complement.
GGGCGGCGAATGCTCCTTCTGGGCATGCATGCCGAGCAAGGCATTGCTGCGGCCGGTGTCGGTGCTGGAGAACGCCAGGAACCTCCCCGGGGTACAGAGCATCGTCGGTGACCACTCACTGGACGCCGCCGCAGTGCTGCGGCGTCGGGACGAGTTCGTGCACCACCACGACGACTCCTCCCAGGTGGACTGGGCCACCAGCCTCGGTATCGACGTGGTCCGCGGATGCGGCCGGCTGGCCGGGGAGAAGACCGTCGAGGTCACCCTGGCCGATGGGTCGGTCCGCACCCTGCACGCGCGGCTTGCCGTCGTGTTGGACACCGGCACAACGGCCGCGGTACCGCCCGTTCCCGGTCTGCACGAGGCACTCCCGTGGATCTCCAGGGATGCCACCAACATCCACCAGATCCCCCGCCGCGTCGCCGTGATCGGCGGTGGGGTGGTCGGGTGCGAGGCGGCCACCTGGTTGAACGGTCTGGGTGTCGACGAGCTGACCATCATCTGCTCGACGCCGAAGCTGTTGGCGCGCAATGAGGACTTCGCCGGCGATCTGGTGGCTGAGGCGTTCCGGGATCATGGTGTCACCGTTCATCTCGATGCCAGGGTGGACGGTGTCGAGCGGGTGAATCCCAAGAGCACCGGCGAGGGCAACATTCACGGCGGCGAGGTGACGGTGTCGTTCGGCGGTCGCTCGATCACCGCCGACGAGGTGCTGGTGGCTACCGGGCGTGTCCCGGCCAGTCGCGACATCGGGTTGGAGACAATCCATCTGAAGTCCGGAACGGTCGCCGACGCGGCTGCCGGCAATCATGGATTCATCGAAGTGGACGACCATTTCACGGTGCCTGGCACGGGCGACTGGCTTTATGCCATCGGCGATCTGACCGGCCGGGCACTCCTGACGCACATGGGCAAGTACCAGGCCCGGATCTGCGGCGCGGTGATAGCCGCTCGTGCGGACGGCCGTTCGGTCGAGGTGCCGGCCTGCACCGACATCGCCGATCACGGCGTCGTCCCGCAGGTGACCTTCACCGACCCCGAGGTCGCCTCGGTCGGGCTCACCGAGGCGCAGGCCCTCGATTCCGGCGCCGCCGTCCGCGCCGTCGAATACGATATGGCCGCCCTGGCCGGCACCTCGCTGCAGCGAGACAACTACCGCGGCCGGGCGAAGCTTGTCATCGAGGAGGATTCGAAGACGTTGCTGGGGGCGACATTCGTCGGGCCCGATGTGTCCGACCTGCTGCATGCCGCAACCGTCGCAATCGTCGGCAAGGTCACGCTGGAGCAGTTGTGGCACGCCGTGCCGTCGTACCCGACGGTGAGCGAGATCTGGCTCCGCCTGCTGGAGACGTACTTCAACCCGGCCTGACGGCCCGCCCGCCGTTGGCTCTGGGTTGCAGCTGGCCCGGAAGCTCGAGTTGCCCGATCAGCCCCAACCGCGGGACCGCGGGTCGGGGGGCAGTCGGGGGTTGACCAGGTGGGCCACCAGAGCGGTCCAGCCGGTCTGGTGGGTGGCGCCGAGACCTTCGCCGGTGTCCCCGTCGAAATACTCGCTGAAGGTGGGATGCGCCTGCCAGAGCGGGTTGTCGCTGGCCTCCATGCGCTTGCCGTCCGCCGGTCGGCGGCCGCCGACCGGGCGGAACAGTGCGGTCAGGCCGCCGTCGATGGCGTCCGCCGCCTCCACGAGATTCTTCATATTTCCTGAACCGGTGGGGATCTCGATCTGGAACGAGTCGCCGAAGTGCCGGCCATAGGTCCGCAGCTTGTCGGCCAGCAGCACGTTGACCGGGAACCAGATCGGACCGCGCCAGTTCGAGTTGCCGCCGAACATGCCGGTCCGGGATTCGCCGGGCTCGTATTCGATGGACACCTGCTGCCCGCCGACCTCGGCGGTGACCACATCCTTGCAGGCGGCCGACAGGGAGCGGATCCCGAACGGGGACAGGAACTCTTCCGTATCGAACATGCGCTCCAGTATCTTTCGCAGCCGGTTCGGGTCGACCAGCGACAGCAACATCTTCCGGCTGCCGTCGGCGGAGCGGGACAGCAACGGGCCGACCAGTTCCGGGCGACGTCGCTGCAGCCAGCGGAGCCGGGCGGAGACATCGGGGCAGTCCTCGGTCAGCCAGGCCGGCACCTCGGCGTTGGTCTCGTTCTCGCAGAACAGCACATCGGGGCTGCCCTCGGCGGCCAGGTAGAGATGGCCGAGGAAGCCCTGCTCTACCTCGACGGCTTCCAGCCCCGCAACCGTCAGCGTCGGCGGGAGCATCTGATTGATGGTGGAGCGGCGGCGGTCCCGGCCCCAGGCCCAGGTGTTGCGGAGCCAGATCTGCGGCAGGATGTCCAATGGCGCAGCCTCCGGCCCGTGGTTGGTCGCGGTGATCGTGATGCACAGGTCGTCGGGGCCGGTCTTGGCGTAGGTCATCTGCACGTCGAAGAACCTGTCGTCGTCCAGGATTCCGGTGTCGCCGAGCTCGTATTCACGTTCATGGCGTCCGCGCCGTGCGTTCTCCTCACGCAGCTGCTGGTAGGGGTATTCAGCCTGCGGGTAGCGGTAGAGCCACTGCATCCAGCTGTGGGTGGGGGTGCCGTCGATCGCCCACCAGTACTCCTTGGCATCCTCGCCGTGGTTGCCCTCGCCGTTGGTCAGTCCGAACAGTCGTTCCTTGAGGATCGGATCCCGGTGGTTCCACAGGGCGACGGCGAAATTCACGAATCCGAACCGGTCGGAGATCCCACCCAGTCCGTCCTCACCCCAGCGGTAGGCCCTGGCATGGGCCTGATCGAACGGAAACGAGGACCAGGCGTCGCCGTTCTCCGAGTAGTCCTCCCGGACGGTGCCCCAACTGCCGGCCGGCCATGTAGGGGCCCCAGCGTCGCCAGGGGCTGCCGGCCGCGGCTGACTCGGCCAGCCGGGCCCGCTCGGCTCCGGGCGCTCCGACCTCGCCGGCCGACGGGACGGCCGACCTTTTGCCGGCCTTCGGCGGCTTGCCGGCCTTCGGCGTCACAGTAGTCACGGTCACAGCTTCGCCCCGCTGCATGTCCGGCTGATTACCGGCTGCTTTCGGATTCAGGCGGCTGCGCCCCGCTGCCGGCGCCGGGCGGCCGATCAGTCAGCGTGGGCCGGATCAGTCAACCGGCCCGTGCGCGACCGGAACGACCTCGGACGGGACCGGCGGTCCCGGTGGGGTGCCGTCCCCGAACGGCCGGCCGCCGAGGACCTCCCGTCCGTGTGGCTCCAGCCAGTTGGAAAGGCTCGGCCCGTCCGGCACGATCTGTGTCGGATTGATATCCACGTGCACGATGTAGTAATGCTTCTTGATATGGACGAAATCAATCGTGTCGCCGAATCCCGGCGTTTGGAAGAGATCCCGGGCATAGGCCCACAACACCGGCATCTCGCTGAGTTTCTGCCGATTGCACTTGAAATGGCCGTGATAGACGGGATCGAATCGGGCCAGCGTGGTGAACAACCGGACATCTGCCTCGGTAATGGTCTCTCCCACCAGGTATCGCTGATCAGTGAGCCGCTCGGTCAACCAGTCCAGGGCGGTGAACAACCGGGCGTAGGCCTTGTCGTAGGTTTCCTGGCTGCCGGCGAAGCCGCACCGGTAGACACCGTTGTTGACCTCGGTGAAGATCCGTTGGGCAACCGCGTCGATTTCCGTCCGCAAACTCGGCGGATAGAGGTCGGGCGCACCGCGGCGATGGAATTCCGTCCACTGCGTCGACAGATCGATGGTCATCTGCGGGTAGTCGTTGGTCACGACCTGACCGGTGGCGACGTCGACCATCGCCGGCACGGTGATGCCGCGCTCGTAGCCTGGGAACCGGGCGAGGTAGGCATCCTGTAGCCGCTCGATTCCCAGCACCGGGTCGACGCCGCCCGGGTCGAGATCGAAGGTCCAGCTGCGCCGGTCGTGGGTTGGTCCACAGATCCCCATGGGCAGCGCGTGTTCCAGCCCGAGAAGCCTCCGCACGATGATCGCCCGGTTCGCCCACGGGCAGGCTCTGGCGACGATCAGGCGGTATCGCCCCGGCTCGACGGGATAGCCGTCGCGTCCGTCCGCGGTGATCCTGGTGCTGATGTAGTTGGTGTCCCGGGTGAATTCCTGACCACCCGAGACGTAGGCCCCCTTGGTGCTGTGCCTGCTCTGCCCCTGATCGTCGGCCATGCGATCAGCCTATGCGCCCGCATCCTTTCCGCGACTCACCCGATTTCGTCGTGCCAGCTGAACTGCGGCTCGAACCCGAGGACGCGCCGCGCTTTGTCGATCGACAGCAGCGTCTCGTGCTCGCCGAGCACCTTGCGGACCTCGGTGTCGGGAAAGACATCGGCAGCCAATGAGGCACTGGACCGGGACATCACCGTGTCGGCATTGGCGATGACGAAGATCTCCCGGCCGGTCAGTTCGGCCTCCAGCCCCAGACGTACGGCCTGAGCCCCGTCGCGGGCATCGATGTACCCCCAGGCGTTCCATTGACGCAGGCTCGGATCACTGTCGAAGGCTGGGAACGCGGCATAGTCCTGCGGCGCCATCACGTTCGAGAACCGCAAGCCGATCATCGTCATCGTGGGATCCCAGCGGCAGAACTGCAGGGCCATCTCCTCCTCCAGGGTCTTGGACAGCGAGTACGACGACTCCGGTCGTGGATGGTATTCCTCGTCGACGGGGAGGTAGGGCGGCGGACTGTCCGGCCCCATCGGCAGGCCCAGCACTGTCTCGCTGGAGGCCCAGACCACCCGCTTGATCCCGGCCGCCCGCGCGGCCGAGAAGACGTGGTAGGTGCTGACGATGTTGTTGTCGAAGGTGGCGGCGTTGGTGATCAAACCGGGCGCGGGGATCGCGGCCAGATGGACCACCGCGTCGATGCGGTCGTAGCGGTCCTCGATCGCGTGCAGGGCCTCGAAGGTCTGCCCATAGTCGGTGAAGTCGACCTTGACGTACACGGCCCGTGACTCGGGTGATGGGGCGCGGTCGAGGTTGACCACCTGGTAGCCGTGTTCGAGCAGGTCGGACACCACCGCGCGACCAAGCTTCCCGCTGCCTCCGGTGACTGCAATGCGCTTCATGCGTACTCCTTCTCGTCTGGGTGTAGGTAACGTGCGGTGGACCAACAATGCTAGGAGCCAGAAGATGACCTCGCCGCACCCGGCTTCGCCGGCCGCACCGTCCGAGACGCTGCCGACCCCGACCGCACCGCCCAGGGTGCAGGACGACCTCTTCCGCCATGTCAACGGGGAGTGGCTCGCCAAGGATGCCATCCCGGCCGATCAGTCGATCCACGGAGCCTTCCAGGAGATGCGAGACCAGTCCGAGGCGGTCTGCCGGGAAATCGTCGAGACGGCCGCGGCGAGGTCAGGCCCGGCGGGTTCTGCGGAGCAGTTGATCGGAGAGCTCTATTCGAGCTTCATGGATGTCGACACCATTGAGGCCAAGGCCAGCGAACCCGCCTGGCAACACCTCCGGAAGATCGACACAGTCGCCAACGTGAGCGAGCTGGCGAAACTGCTCGGATTGTTGCGCCGCGACGGCGTCTCCGGGATGTTCGGTTTCGACGTGGATACCGACCCGGACCAGCCGGACCGCTACACCATCGCCTTCTATCAGGGCGGGCTGGGACTGCCGGACGAGTCGTTCTACCGCGATGAGCAGTACGCCGAGATCCGCACCGCCTACCGCAGGCACGTCCTGACGATGCTGACCCTGACCGGGGTCGCCGAGCCGGAGCAGGTCGCCGATTCGGCCATCGCACTGGAAACCGAGCTCGCGAAGGCCCACTGGGACCGGGTGCGCAGCCGCGACCGATCCCTGACGCACAATCCAATGGGCCGGGACGATCTGGCCGGGCTTCTGCCGACGGGTATCTGGAGTGCCTGGCTCGACGGTCTCGGGGCCCCCGAAGGGGTGCTCGAGCACGTCGAGGTCATGCAGCCGCCGTTCCTGGCAGCACTCGGCGGGCTGCTCACCGATGCCAGGCTTCCGCAGTGGAAGGACTGGCTGAGGTGGCGGGTGATCCGCAGTGCCGCCCCGCTGTTGTCCCAGGCGATCGTCGATGAGAACTTCGACTTCTACGGCCGCACCCTGTCCGGCACCCCGGAGCTGCGCCCCAGGTGGAAACGTGGTGTCAGCATGGTGGAATCGGCGGTGGGAGAGGCACTCGGCCGCATTTACGTCGAGCAGACATTTCCGCCGGAGGCCAAGCGGCGGATGGACGAACTGGTCGAGTACCTGCTGAAGGCCTACCAGGTCAACATCTCTGCGCTGTCGTGGATGGGTGCCGACACGAAAATCCGGGCGCTGGAGAAGCTGTCGGCCTTCTCGCCGAAGGTTGGCTATCCGCCAAAGTTTCGAGACTATGCCGGGTTGATGATCTCGCCGGACGATCTTGTCGGCAATTCCCGGCGGGCAGCCGCTGCGGAGCTCGACCGCGATCTGGCCAAGATCGGCGCCCCCGTCGACCGCGACGAGTGGTTCATGACGCCGCAGACCGTCAACGCCTACTACAACCCCGGCATGAACGAGATCGTTTTCCCGGCCGCCATTCTCCGGCCGCCGTTTTTCGACCTGGAGGCCGATGACGCGACCAATTTCGGCGCGATCGGTGCGGTGATCGGACACGAGATCGGACACGGCTTCGACGATCAGGGATCCAAATACGACGGTGCCGGCTCGCTGAAGGACTGGTGGACGTCGGCGGATCGCGAGGCATTCGAAGCATTGACCACGAAGCTGATCGACCAGTACTCACAGCTCTCACCCGAGGGGGCGGAGGGCAGGACCGTCAACGGCGCTCTGACCATCGGCGAGAACATCGGTGACCTCGGCGGCCTCGGCATCGCCTATCAGGCCTGGTTGCTGTCCCTGAACGGCGAGGAGTCGCCGGCCATCGATGGGCAGACCGGGGCACAGCGGCTCTTCCTGAACTGGGCCAGAGCGTGGCGCACCCAGACCCGGACGGCCGAGGTGCAGCGCCGACTCGCCCTCGACCCGCACTCACCGCCGGAGTTCCGCTGCAACCAGGTGGTGCGCAACCTCGATGAGTTCTACCAGGCGTTCGGTGTCGCCGAGTCGGACGAGATGTGGCTGGACCCTTCCGAACGCGTTCGGATCTGGTAGGCACGGTCCTGGTCGCCTGGGTCGGGCCCCATTGCTGCACGAAACGGCCCCGGGTGCGCACGGGCGCACTCCGGGGCCGTTCCTTCGATGCTTGGTCTACTTCGCCGAACCGGTCCGTCCGGCCGAGTCGGCGTGATCGGCCAGATCCGCAGACCCGGCCACTGCTGATTCGTCCCGGACCGGCCTGCCGTCGGCGATCTCGGCGAGTTCAGCGTCCTCGTCCTGCTGTGCGGGCAGCGGATTCCTCAGGGAGGCGACGACGGACACCGTCAGGGCCACGATGATGACGGCCAGCGAGACCAGGGACGGGATCTCCGGGATCGAATTGGAGATGACCTTGTGCCCCGCCTGCAGGAACAGCTTCACGCCGATGAAGGCGAGGATGAATGCAAGACCCTTGCCCAAGTGGTGGAACTTCTTGAGCATGCCGGCCAGCAGGAAGTACAGGGCCCTAAGACCCAGAATGGCGAAGGCATTGCTGGAATAGATGATGAAGGTATTGTCACTGACCGCCAGGACGGCCGGGACGCTGTCCACAGCGAACACCAGGTCGGCGGCCTCGATGGCCACGACGACCGCGAGAAGCGGAGTGGCCACCCGCTTGCCGGCCTGCTTGAAGAAGAATTTGGTGCCGCGATATTCGTCGGACACCGGAACAATCTTGCGCAGCAGGCGCACTGCGAAACTCTTACCGGGGTCGATCGAGTCGTCATCGTCCTTCAGGAGCTTGATCGCGCTGTAGATCAAAATGGCCCCGAAGACGAACAGCACCGCGGTGAAGGTGCTGACAATGGCAACCCCGGCGGCCAGGAAGATGCCCCGGAACAACAAGGCGCCGATGACTCCGAAGAACAGCACCCGGTGCTGATATTCCTGCGGGACCCTGAAGTACGCGAAGATCAGCGCGAAGACAAACAGGTTGTCGACACTCAGCGACTTCTCGAGCAGCCATGCTGTGGTGAAGTCGACGGCGGGACCGCCGCCCATGGTTGCCCAGATGACTCCGGCGAAGGTCAGCGAGAGCCCGACCCAGACGGCGCTCCAGATCGCCGCTTCCTTGAACTTGATGACGTGCGCGCCGCGGTGGACGAGCAGGTCGACTGTCAACATGATCAGAACCACGGCGCCGAATGCGGCCCAGGCCCAGAGTGGAACGGTCACAGATGCTCCTAGGGTGGGTGTTGAGGGGGCGGTGGGGAAACAGAAGGATCAGGTCGGTGGAGCGAGTTGCTCCGATATCCCTAGCTTGCCGCAGCAATTGCTGCAGATCTATGGCAGCATTCAGCCGCAAAATGCTGATCTAATTGCCGACTACCGGCAATCGGTCCACCCGGATCGCGCTCCCCGCTCCGGTCCCGCGCTTATCAACTTCGCCAGCGCGCCGGAACGTGGCGGAAATGGTGCTGATGGGACAGAACGGCACGAGTTGGTGAGCGCGCTGGAAGTTGATGAGCGCGGGACCGGGGTGCCGACTACCGCCGCTCCGGCCAGCCCAGCAGCCGGGCGCCCAGTACGGCGGTCTGCAGCTCGAAGCGTTGCGCTGGGTCCGCCGGATCACGGCCGGTCAAGGTCGCGATCTTTTCCAGTCGGTAGGTCAGCGCCCGGACCGAGAGATGCAGGGAGCGGGCACTGAGCGATGCGTTGCCACCGGCCGCGAAGTAGGCCTCGAGCGTGCGCAGCAGCGGCTCGGCGCCGCCCCTGGCGGTCAGCAGCGGCATGAGCAGCGCCTCGACGAGTTCGTGCATCGCCGACTCGTCCCGGATCAGCACCCGTTGCACCAGCAGATCCGCCGCGTTGAGCACTCGCTCGTCCCCACCCAGCCGCAGGCCAAGTGCGAGCGCCTCCCGTGCCTGTTCGAACGACAGCCGCACTCCGCTGGGCCCCTGGTGGGCCTGGCCGACACCGATCCGCCAGGCGCCCACCGCGGCGGTGCGGCGCAGCTTCACCCCGGACTCGGTGGAGACGCTGGGTAGGCCGCTGGTCAAGCCCTTGATCACCTCGTCGATGGCGTTCCGATCCGGGGCCGCGAAGATGACGACCAGCGCGCCGTCCTTGGTGGTGACCAGTGCGTCGGCGTCAGCCATCGAACCCTGGATCGAGCGTTCGAGGATGCCGGTCAGCGGAGACGAGTCACTGAAAGGTTTCTCGGCCTGTACCACCACCACGGCGTGTGGACCGGCCAGGCCGAGGCCGAACAGCGCTGCCCGATCGACCAGACCGGCCAAACCCTGGGTGCCGCCCAGCAGCAGGTCGTCGACGAATTCGCGGCGTGCCGCGGCCTGAGCCCGGACCAGGTCGCGACGGGCCAGTTGGTACCCCTCGGTGAGCACCGCGACCGCGTCGTCGGCCGCCCGCAGCATCACTTCGCCGGCCAGCACGACGGCGGCCGGATCGTCGGCGGCCTTGACCACCTCGGGAAGATGCCGCCACAATCGCCAGGCCGCTGACAGGTAGAGGTCCACAAGGGCGCGAAGCGCCACGCCACGCCCGGCCGCGTGTCGACCGGCATCGCGGTAGCCGGCCAGCTCGCTTCTGCGCAGACGGGTGCCGGTGCGCACCGCACCGACCAGGACCGGTAGAAAATCGCCGAGCAGTGTCGGGTCCAGACCGCCCGCATCGGCCGCTGCCGCTGCGCCGATCCGGTCCAGTCGCGGTCCGGGGAGGTCGTGGCTGGTCATCAACCCATGATCGCCCATGCGCAGTCGGCGGAGCTCCGTTCGCCACCGGCGACCTACTGTGAGGGAATGACGGCGAAGATCACCGAAGCGGCCGAGGAGGTCCAGGCCGCGTTCCGGGAGGAGCTCAACCCGGCCCGGCGCGGAGTTGTCCTGGGCTGGTCCAGCTTCACCGCAACGTTTGCCGCGGTCCGCGGGATCACCTACAGCATCAAGAACGGCCGCGGCCCGTTCCGCAACGTTTCCATCGGAGGCACGCACATCCACCACTACCTGTGGGGGATCGGGTTGCTGGCCGCCGTCGGCGGAATGGCAGTGCGGGGTAACACCCGCAAGCCGCACGCCGCGATCCCGCTTGCCTACGGCGCCGGTCTGGCGCTCATCGTCGATGAATTCGCGCTGCTGCTCGATCTCAAGGACGTCTACTGGGCTGAGAAAGGCCGGGTCTCGGTCGACCTCGGCATCAGCACGATCTCAGCAGTGGGGACCGGACTGGCCGCCGGCCCGGTGATCCGGCGGCTGGCTCACGAGATCCGCCGTCGGTACAGCCGCGGTATCCCTGCCTACCCGATCAGCTGAGACGTTCGGCCGCCGGCAACGCCGAGTGGGTGGCGCGCAGTCGGTCGATCTCGGTACGGGTGGCCAGGCGTTCGCCCTCCGCAGCCAATGCGATCGACTGCTCAGGACCGCTGCCCAAGGCGCGGTGGGTCGGCCCGATCCCGGAGGCATACAGGGCGGGTGGACGCATTCGCATCAGCAGGGCGGACATGGCGGGCGGGTTCTTCTTTCACGAAGTCGAGCCTGGGCTGCGGAGTCGGCAACTCTCCTGCACAGAGGTACCCGGCGCTCGTCCTGATACACCTGCCGCGGGATGCCGAATTGCGGCCGGTCAGCTGCGTGGGTCGATGTGGATCTTCGGTCCGGGGCCGGCATCGTCGGGGCGCCAACCGGCCAACACCTCGGGCGCCCGGTCCAGCGGAACGGTCGCAGCCACCAGCGGATCGGGATCCACGCTCCCGTCGGCGTACGCGGCGATGGTCGCCGCCATCGCCGGCGACCCGGACAGGTGACCGATCACTGTCAGGTCCTTCAGCACCAACCGCCGGGTGTCGATCAGGCTGGCCGACCCCGCCAACCCGACACAGACGATCCGGCCGCCCGGCTCGACGAGGTCAACTGCGGCACTGGGGATGCCCGACGAATCGGTGCCGTCGATGGCGGCATCGAACCGGAGGTCGGGTACCTCGTCGGCCAACCAGGCGGTCAGCCCGAGACCACGGGCCAGTTCCAGCCCGGGCAGCGATCGGCCGATCACGTGCACTTCGGCTCCCATGCTCCTGGCGAAGGCGGCCGCCAGCAGGCCTATGGTGCCCGGGCCGAAGACGGCGACGCGGGATTGGGCGGTCAGCCGGGCGGACTCCGCCGCCCGCCGGGAATTGCCGCCGGGTTCGACCATCGCACCGGCGGTGTCGCCGACCGCGTCGGGCAGGGCATGCAGGCTGCTGGCAGGCACCATCACCTGCTCGGCGACCGCCCCGTGCCAACCTCCGAGAACACCCACCTCATAACGGTTTTCGCAGATGTGCTGACGGCCCTGCCGACAACGTACGCATTCGTGGCAGCCGAGCATGGTATCGCCGGTGACCCGCCGGCCGAGCCAACTCCGGTCCACTTCGTCACCGACCGCGGAGACGGTGCCGGACCATTCGTGGCCGGGGCGTAACGGATAGTGGGCCTGGCCGGTCGCGAGGTAGGCCATGCCGCCGTTGAAGAATTCGCCGTCGGTACCGCAGACCCCGGCGCGGTGCACGTCGACCACCACCTGCCCCGGCCCGGCGACCGGCACCGGGACCTCCTCGATCGATGCCCGTCCGGGTCCCTCCAACACCAACGCCCGCATCGTCCGCATGCCGCACGATAACGTCCCGACCCGTGCGCTCCACCTCCGATCCGCTAGCGTGGCTGGCGCGGGACAACGGGCGGCACACCCTGGTGCCCTGACTCGCCTCCCGCCGACAACGATGTAGGGAGCCGATGTGCGAAGCCAACAGTGGTACGGCGGGAACGACCGCAACGCCTACATCCACCGCGCCTGGATGCGGCGCGGCCTACCGGCCGGCGCCTTCGACGGCCGCCCCCACATCGCGATAGCCAATACCGCCTCAGAACTGACGCCGTGCAACTCCCATCTGGACGAGGTCGCCGCCAGCGTGAAGCAGGGGATCTGGGCAGCCGGAGGAATTCCGCTGAATCTCCCGGTGGTGTCGCTGGGTGAGACACAGGTCAAGCCCACTGCCATGCTGTGGCGCAACATGGCGGCGATGGCGACCGAGGAGATGTTGCGCGCCAACCCGATCGACGGAGTGGTGCTGCTCGGCGGCTGCGACAAGACCATCCCGTCGCTGCTGATGGCGGCTGCCTCGGTCGACCTGCCGGCGGTGGTCGTCCCTGGTGGTCCGATGCTGACCGGCCACTTCCGAGGTGCACCGCTGGGGTGCGGCACCGATGTGTGGAGGTTGAGCGAGGAGGTGCGGGCCGGCGGCTTGTCGACCGCCGACTTCATCGACTCGGAATCGTCGATGATCCGGAGCCGCGGCCACTGCAACACGATGGGAACGGCCTCGACCATGGCCTGCGTGGCCGAGGCTCTCGGGACCACCATGCCCGGAATTGCCGGTACTCCCGCGCCGGACAGCCGATTGCTGGAGCGTTCGCACGCCACCGGGCGGCTGATCGTGGAGATGATCGAGGCCGACCGTCGACCGAGCACCATCCTGACCGCCGGATCGTTCCGGAACGCCATCGTCGCACTGGCCGCCGTCGGCGGTTCGACGAACGCGGTCGTTCACCTGCTCGCTATCGCCGGGCGGCTCGGAATCCAGCTCACCCTCGACGATTTCGATGCCATCGGCTCGGGTGTGCCGCTGTTGGTCGACCTGCAACCGGCCGGCCGCTTCCTGATGGACGACCTGCAAAGGGCCGGCGGCCTGAGCGCGGTACTGGCCCAGGTGGTCGACCTGCTGGACCCGGCGGCGTTGACGGTCACCGGCCGTCCGCTGGTGGAACACGTTGCGGGCGCGCAGATCTGGGACTCCGAGGTGATCAGAACCAGGTCCGAGCCGCTGCTGGCCGATGCCGGGATCGCAGTGCTGCGCGGCAATCTCGCACCGAACGGTGCGGTGATCAAACCGGCCGCGGCAACCGCCGCGCTGTTGCAGCACCGCGGCCCGGCGGTGGTGTTCGACAGCGTCGAGGACGTGCACCACCGCCTGGACGATCCAGATCTGGACGTCGACGAGAACTCGGTACTGGTGCTGCGCGGCTGCGGGCCGCGGGGCTATCCCGGAATGCCCGAGGTGGCCAATCTGCCGATCCCGCAGAAGCTCCTGGCCCGGGGCATCCGGGACATGGTGCGGGTGTGCGATGGGCGGATGAGTGGGACGGCCTACGGCACAGTGGTGCTGCATGTCTCGCCCGAGGCCGCGGCCGGTGGCCCGCTGGGTCTGGTGCGCACCGGTGACCCGATCCTGCTTGACGTGGCGGGGAGACGGCTGGATATCGACATACCCACCGCCGATCTCGCCGCCCGCCGACCGTCGGCAGCGACCACCGCGGCATTCGCCGCTCCCGCCCGCGGGTGGCAGCGTCTGTACATCGATCACGTGTTGGGGGCCGACACCGGTGCGGATCTGGATTTCCTGGTCGGGTCGAGCGGCTCCGTCGTGAGCCGGGAGTCGCACTAGCGGCGGTCATTCGTAGTGGTAGACGAACCAGTTCTTCCACAGGGTCTTCGCGGCGGCCGCCGGCAGGTAGGAACCGGCGTGGTCGGGGTCGGGGAAGTAGGCGAATGGGTTCTGTCCGACTTTGCTGTACATCGTCTTGGCGACCTTCATCATCGTCAGGTACCCGTACTCCCGTTCGATGTATCGGAAGACCGATCCAGAGATCGCGTAATAACCGGGAGCGTCGTCCGCCGACGATGCGTAGAGCTGTGCCCGCGTGGGCATCTGCTCGGTCAGGTGGTCGACAAACCAGTGCGGGTCGATGTTCTTCGGATCGTTCGGCTCCGGGTACCCGATGTCGCCGGAATCGCCCAGCGAGTCCCGGAAGAGGGTTTCGACCGCCACGGCAATGCCCTCGACGACCCAGGTCGGCGGTGAGTCGGGGGTTCGGCTGGGCAACAACGAGTTCCGGTTCATCAGCTGATGGGTCGATTCGTGGGTGATGACGTCTGCGGCGTATTCGCGGCCCTCCGCATTGTTGGGCACGATCGAACCGTCGGCCGCCTGCAGCATCAGCACGATGCGGGACTGATCCGAATACCGGGTGGCCGGGTAGTCACCAGTGGCATCGACCAGCCCGGCCGTGACGTTGGACCGCTGGGCCGGCCCGGAGATGTTCAGGAACCAGTGGAACGGCTTGTCCGCCAGAAAGATCACCTGGCCCTTGGGTGCCGCCAGTCCCGTGCCGGCCAGCTGGCCGTGAGACCAGGTGATCCCGTCCGCCGCGGCGCCCAGTGCCGCCGGGGCCCAGTACATGAGATCGGGGTCGGCGGCAGCGGCGATCACCGCCGTGGTCCCGGTATGGAATACCGAGAGTGTGCAGTCGCAGTTCATCGGGTCGGCGAGGTAGGTCGGCCCCCATGAGGTGATGGTCAACACCGAGCGACCGGTCACCATCTTGATCGAAACGGTGGCGCTGTAGGTCATCCCCGAAATCGCGTCGCCGTCGTCATACGGGGTGCGCACCCCGAGTACGAACGTCCTGGTGAATGACGCAGCCGAGTCCGTTGCGTTGGTGGAGTAGTCGTCAGCGGGCGCCAAACGGACGGCGGCGACACCCAGGGCACGGGTGTTGCCGAACCAGTGCCCCACCCGACTGGTCAGGGGTGCTGCGAAGGACATGAGGAACTTCCGCTCGTCACCCGATTTCAGGTTTGCACCCAGTGCGGCCAGTAGCGAGGCGAAGGCCACGTCGTGCTGGACCTGCAGGTCACGCGGACTGATCGAGGTGGCAGTGGTGGTGGGCGTCGGCCGGCGGTCGGTCGCTGATGTGGGGGGGTTCTGCCGGTCGAGGTCCGGGGTGGTGGGGCTGGTCGAGGTCGGCTCAGGTGAGGTGGTCGGCGTGGGTGCGGGGACGGCCGGGCTGGTCCATGGGGACACCGAGGAGTTCGCGAGCCGGATGGCCTGGCCCGGGATCACCGAGCCGCAGCCTGCTGCAAGCACGCAACCGATCACCAGCAGGAGGGCGCCGCGCGATGAACGACCAGCACCCACCCTGCTCATCTGCACCAGTCCCCCGGATGTGGCGACCGCGCGGTGGCCGACGGTTGCCGACCGAGTACGCAGCGCACCGGTGAGTTTACTGGCCGGCGCTGCCGTCCGGCGTGGTTTTGTCGGGACTGTGGCACTGTTGCGCGCATGGCTCGACGTCAGGAACGGACCGGGCGACGTCGACCACCACTGCCGTCAGGAACGGGCTGAACCCGAGCCGGCTCCGGTTGCCGGAAAGCGGTCCGTGGGGGACCACCCTGGAATACCTGCTCGCCCGCTTTCACGTGGAACGGATCCGGCTGCGGGAAAAGGTTGCTGCGGCCGAGGTGGTGGACGACGACGGGGTCGCGGTTGATGCGGTCACGCCATTCCGAGCGAATTCATTCGTGTACCTGTACCGCGACCCGATACCGGAACTGCGGGTGCCATTCGAAGTCGATGTGCTTTTTCGCGATGACCACATTCTCGCTGCGGACAAACCGCATTTCTTGTCGAGCCTGCCCAACGGGGCCTATATCGTCGAATCGGCGGTGGTGCGGTTACGTCGCCAGTTTGATCTTCCGGATTTGTCTCCCATGCACCGGCTCGATCGAATCACCGCAGGGGTGCTGCTGTTCTCACTGCAACCTCGCGAGCGCGGGGCGTACCAAACCATGTTCGCGAATCGGCGGGTGCGCAAGGTGTACCGGGCAATTGCCCGTCACGAACCCAGTCTCCTTCTGCCGCGAACTGTCCGGAGCCGCATCATCAAGGACCGCGGCACGCCCACCGCCTACGAGACGCCCGGGGAACCGAACAGCGAAACGAGAATCGAGCTGGAACGGGTGCGCGGCGACCTTGGTCTCTACCGGTTGTACCCGGCCACCGGAAAGACCCACCAGATAAGGGTGCACATGAATTCGCTGGGCATCCCGATTGTCAACGACCCGTTCTATCCGCGGTTACTGGACGTGCCCTACGACGACTATTCGAGGCCATTGCAATTGCTGGCAGCGTCGATCGCCTTCACCGACCCGGTCACCGGTCAGGAACGGCAATTCGACTCGCGCCGGGAGTTGGCGTGCTGGGCGGATCCACCGGTCACCGGCCGCTGAATCTGCTCGGCCGCGCCGCGCCGATTTCGGGCGTGGTTGTCTGCGCAGGGCAGTTCGGTGTGCGCGCAGGGGGATCAGGTACGCGCACAGGGGGTCAGGCGAGGTGGAAGTACTCGGTCAGCCTGACCGACCCGTCATCGGGCCGGGCCCCGTCCGGCAGAGTGAAGTAGGGGCCCATGAGTGACTGCCACTTCAGGTTGATCTGCTCGGCGTCCATCGCTCGCGCAGCGGCCGCGTAGTCGTCGGTCTCCAGGTAGCCGACCACCAGGCCGTCTGGCTTCCGGACGAACAGCGAGTAGTTTCGCCAACCGGTTCGACTCAGCGCCTCCAGCATCTCCGGCCAGACCGTCTCATGCGCGGCGAGGTAGTCGTCGAGCCTTTCCGGACGAATCTGCAACAGGAAACAGACCCGCTCGCTCACGCCGCCTCCTTGGTGGTCCGCGCCTGGGATGGTGCCACTGAGCATGCCATCCGGCGGCCACCGCAATGCCGGCCGCCACGTGTTCCGCCACCTCCGCGCAGCCGGTCAACCCATTCGGATCTGGCCGTTGACGACATGTACGGGGATGGACGGCAGCGGGGACGGGGGTGGACCCGAAAGAACCTGCCCGGTGCGCGCGTCGAACATCCCGCCGTGGCACGGGCAGACGAACTGCACGGCGGTCGCGTCGAACTGGACGGGACAGCCGGCGTGCGTGCAGGCGGCAGCGAAAGCAACGAAGGTGTTGGCGGCGGCATGGACCACCCAGGCGGGGGTGCCATCGGCGGGGTTGGTGACGGAGAGGGCCTGGCCGACGGCCACCGCGGCGACCGCACCGACCGAGACTCCGGCCGGCGTGACAGCCGCGCTGCTACTGGTGGGAGTGCTGCGACTGGAAGTGCCGGAGTTGGCAACGGCCGTGCTTGTAAGCACCGGGCCGGCGCTTGTCAGAGCCGTCGTCGCGGCCGGCGTCGGTGCGGGGCTGACCGTGGCCGCAATCACCGGCTTCTTGGTGCCCCCGACGGCGCGGCCGACGAAGGCGGTGAGGCCGGCGACGAGCACGGTGATCAGCCCGACGCCGCCGACGGCCATCCCGCCGACGACCATGCGGCGGCGGCCGAGGTCCTCGGTCTGCCGGGCGGTGAGTCCCTCCCGCAGCGGAAAGATGGCACAACCGGATTGACGGCCGCAGTGCCCGTCCGGTCCGAGACCGCAGGTCGAACCCCGGGGGCAGAGCTTCCGCAGCCGGGTTGCATCGACGGAGATGGCCGCAGGTACCGGCCCTAGTCCGACATCGCGGCGAGCGTGGGAGGCCAACCACGTGTCCAGGCTCAACACGCCGCCGGCACCGAATCCGAGAACGACCAGCCAGGCGAACACGAACACGATGTCGGAGCCGTAGTAGTAGGGCGTGGTGTTCCAACTGACCGACAGGAAGAAGCTCAACGACAGCAGCACTCCGCCGATGGCAGCGACCCGGGTCCAGAGGCCGATCAAGGCGCCGATTCCGACGGCAAGTTCGCCGAAGGCGATCAGCAGACCCACCAGCGTCGGTGCGTGGGCCGACAGTCCGAGCAGAAGTCCGATTGGGCTGCGGTGCCGCAGCAGCAGCATCTGGTTAGCCACCGAGCTCGGATCGTTCGGGTCCAGGTAGCCGGGATTGGCCAGCTTCTGCAGGCCGGCGTAGACGAAGGTGACCCCCAGGAACAGGCGGAGCGGCAGGATCAACCAGCCGGGTTCGCTGCGCCAACCGGTCGGCGGCTTCCATCTGGTCGGTGGGGCAGCGGGCCGGTCGGCCGAACGTTTCGGGGGCACAGGTCCAGTGTCCCTGCCGCACCTCAGAACTTGGTCAGATCGTTTTCGCTGTCCTTCTCAAGCAGTGAGACTGGGCGGCGCCGAGTCCAGGGCCGTCTGGATCGCCTGCACCAGCGACCGGGCCGACGCGGCCGTCAATTCGACCGCCACCCTGGCGGACGGTCCGTCGGCAGGTGAGGCGAAGTCGATGTTCAACGTGTGCTCCGCCATGGCATGGACCGGATGGTCGAAATAGACGACGCCGGCGGTCACGTGGAACCACTCACCACCGGGCCCTTTCGCGCTGCCGTCGAGCGCCTTTTTCACAGTTGCATAAGTACACACCGTCAAATCCCCCTCCGTGACCCGGTCAGCTGCCGGTGCCGAGATGTTCTGCATAGAATCGCGCGATCTGCTGCCAACCGTCGTTGGCCGCTGCCACTCGATAGGCGATCCGGTCCGGCGAGAAGAAGGCGTGGCCGGCGTCCGGGTAGCTGTGGATCTGGAAGTCCTTGCCGTTGGCCCTCAGGATCTGCTCCAGTTCGTCGACCGCCTCAGGGCTGGGGTAGGAATCCTGCTCGCCGAACAGACCGAGCAGCGGGGCCCGCAGATTCGGCAGTTGGTCGACCAGGTTGGTCACCTGGAGCGGGTGACCCTGCGGTGGAGTGCCGGTGACGAATGCGCCGTAGCAGTCGACGGTGGCGTCCAGATCGAGGTGGCAGGCAGCCAGGACGCTCTGCCGCCCACCGGAGCAGTAACCGACGTCACCGACCTTGCCATTGCTCGTCGGCAGCGAACGCAGATGGGCGGCGGCGCCGGCAACGTCTCCGATGAGGCGGGAGTCCGGCACCCCGCCGTTCGCCCGTGCCGTGGCAGCGGCGTCGTCCGGGGCGGCTCCGGGCGCCTCCCGCCAGTACAGGTTCGGGCAGATCGCGTCGTAGCCGAGCTCGGCGAACCGCCGGGTGATCTCCTTCATCCCGCGGTCGTAGCCAGGCATGTGGTGGATGACGACCACTCCACCCCTGGCCTGCGATCCGGCCGGCGTGGCCAGGTAGGCCTGGATCTGATCTCCGTTGTCGCCGGCGATCATCACCGTGGTCGTGGTCATCGAGTCTGACATGTGCTGGTCTCCGCACCATTCGGACGTACAGATCGTGAGCCCATTACCTTAGACATGCTCATGAGTGCGGAACCGGCCGGATGCTCACGGTCCCAGGTCCCACAGCAGCCGGTAGTAGTTGGTCCTCCGGTCGTCGGCCCCGATCCCGTACGCGTCCAGCAGCAGCTGCTCCCAGCCCGGACCGTAGTTCCACTGCGTACTCCAGGTGGCAACCGCCAGGTCCGCCCAGCGATCTGCGACACCCAACGCGCCGAGATCGACTCTGCCGCTGCAGGTACCGTGCTCGTCGAGCAGGGTGTTCGGCGCACAGGCATCCCCGTGACAGACGACCAGAAGGTCAACCGGTGGGGGATCGGCGAGCCTGACCATGGCCTGGTCCACCGTCAGGTGGCGATGGGCGGCCTGCCACGACAGCGGATCGGCCGGGGTCGCCCGTCCGCGAATTTCGGTCAACCGGTCCGGTTGAGACCAGCTGTACGGACAGTCGGACACCGGGGCCCGATCGTGCAGTTCCCGGAGGCCACGGCCGATCGCGACCACCGCACTGGCCGGATCGGCCCGCCAGCGGGGAACCACCGCATTCTCACCCGGCAGGCCGACAGTCTCCATCCAGCTGCCCTCGTCGTCCGATCCCAGGCTCAGTACTTCGGGGACGGCGACATATGCTGCGGCCCAGTGGAGTCGATCGGCCTCCCGGCGCAGATCCGTGCCGCCGCGCGGCGACCATTTGACGAATCGGCGGCCCGGCCCGCTGCCGAGCCGAAAGGTCATGCCGTCCCGCTGGTTGCACCACACCGCCGTGGTATCCGCGCCGGCGGCAAGGATGCGCACCGCAGTCGGAATCGGCACGGCCCAGGTCGGTTCGCCGGAGAAAAGCACCCGTTCAGACTGCCAGAGCCCGGGTGGGGTCGATACGGTGAGGCCCACTGCGGATCGAAAGGTATTGCGATGACCACCGGTGTTCACTTGATCGGCGGCGGCTGGGACGCTGCCGTCGCACCTTCGGTCTACGGGCCATTTCTGGCGCAGGCCGGCGGCAATCCGGAGGTCGCCTGCCTGGTAATCGACGAGGGCGACGGCGAAACCCAATTCGATCGCTGGGCCGCGGCATTGTCGGCGGTCGCCACCTGTCGGCCGGTACCGGTCCTGGTGCCGCTCGGTCAGATCCTGGATCCCGGCGGCCTGGCGGGAGCCGACGCCCTGCTCGTCTGCGGCGGCCTGACACCCGCCTACGCCGCGGCCGTTGCGCCGGTCTCGTCGCAGCTCAGAGCGTGGCTGGCAGACCGCCCGTACTGCGGGTTCTCGGCCGGAGCCAGCATCGCCGCCACAGCGGCGGTGACCGGCGGTTGGCGCTGGGACGGGCGGCCGATCATCGGAGAGGACGCCGCAGAGGACCTCGACGAGGTGACCGTGGTACCCGGTCTCGGGCTGGTCCCCTTCACGGTGGAGGTGCACGCAGCGCAGTGGGGGACGCTGCCGCGACTGTTGGCCGCGGTCGGCAGGTCCGGGCATCCGGGCCTCGCGATCGATGAGAACACCGTGGTCTCGGTGGTCGGTGGGGTGATCTCGGTGGTCGGGCTCGGGTACGTGCACCTTGCCACCGTCGGGGATGGCGCGGTGACGGTTCGACGCTTCGCCGACGGTGCCCGGATTCCGTCGTTCTGACGGGGCCAGGAATGCGATCAACTCGTCGCATGTTGGACTTTTCATGAGCGAATTGACGGTCTACACGACCTCGTGGTGCCCTTTCAGTCGACGCCTGGTCACCGATCTGGATCGGGCCGGGATCGAGTTCACCGACGTCGACGTGGATGAGAGCCCGGAGGCCGCCGCCATCGTGCAGGGCCTGAACAACGGCAACCGCACCGTTCCGACAGTCGTCTTCGCCGACGGGTCGGCGCTGACGAATCCGCCGGTGGCGCAGGTTCAGGCCAAGCTGGCCGGCTGATCGACGGCCCGCCGGAACTGGACGGCGCAGCCAGGCCCGCCGGTCGGCTTTCGGCCAATCACACCTGGACTCGGGCATATTTGGCGGAGCGGCTTACGATCCCGCGGCGTCCGGTGCGACGAGGCACATGTTCCCAAACCCAGAGGGGCGTTGCCCGTCATGAGCACAACAGGAGAAGATCCGCCGTCGCCGCTGCGGAGCAGCGAACGGGTCGTCCAGGGCCTGGATCGGATGGCCGGAATCGGGCGGCCGGCTCAGCCGGCCGGCCGGTGGTTGGCGCGGGCGTGGTGGTCACCTCCCCTTCTGTTGGTGCTGATCCTGCTGATCGACCAGGTGCAGGACGCCGGGCGTTGGAGCGTGCCGGTCTTCGGCCTGCTGGACGAGGCGGCGCATCTGTCCACCGCAGCATTGGTCCTGGTGGCGGTGGCTGGCGGGCCGCGACTGCTGCGGCACCGGAATTTCACCGCTGCCACGCTGCTCGCCTCGATGGCGATCGATGTCGACCACATTCCGTTGTACGCCGGGGTCTCCGGCATCTCCCAGGGCGGTCGCCCCCTCACCCATTCGTTGGCCACGGTGGTCGTCTTCGCGTTCGCGGGGCTGCTGCTGCCCCGCGGCCGGTCGGTGCTGATGGGGATCGCGGTCGGCGTTGCGTTGCATCTGTTCCGAGACCTCGCTTCGGGCCCGGGGATACCCCTGTGGTGGCCTGTCACCTTCGACGCGGTGCATTCGCCTGACCGGCTGTACCCGGGAGCGCTGGTCGTCCTCGCCGTCGCGGCGACCGTCCGGGTGGTGCGACACCGCAGAGCGGCCGAGTCACAGGGCGGCGGTGACCCACCCCCGGACGAGCGACCGGAGACGTTTGGTGTCAGGATGATTCCCCAGTGAGCACTGCACCGACGCTGGCGGGAAACGGCCTCATCCTGCGGCCGGTGGTCGCGGGAGATGCCTCAATGCTGGTTGCGATCCTGCGGACCCCCGGGGTCGCCAGGTGGTGGGGTGACAGCGTCGACGAGGGTGGCTGGCCGTTGGACGATGACCCCGACACAGTGAAGTTCGCCGTCGAGGTCGCCGGCACGGTCGCCGGTCTGATCCAGTACAGCGAGGAAGCCGACCCGATGTACCGGCACGCCGGCATCGACCTGTTCATCGACCCGCAACTGCAGCGCAGGGGGATCGGGCGGGAGGCAATCAGGACGCTCGCCCGGTATCTGTTCGCCGAGCGCGGCCATCACCGCATCATCATCGATCCTGCGGCCCAGAATCATCGCGCCATCAGTGCCTATGCGGCGGTGGGCTTCCGGACGGTGGGCGTCATGCGGGAATACGAGCGGAACCCGGACGGCACCGGGTGGCACGACGGACTGCTGATGGAGCTGCTGATTTCCGAGTTGACCTGACCAGTGGTCGGGTCCACTACGTCGAAGGCGCAGGGCGCCAGTCGGGGGCAGGAGCTGCCGCGACCACACGGTTCCGATCTGCGCGGTTGCCCGCGTAGAGGGCAGCGTCGGCTCTGGCGATCGTCTGTGCGGCCGTCTCCCCGGCTCGAGGGTCGCCACTCCGACGGTGACGGTGACGGGCGACAGCCCATCCTGGAAAAGCAACGCCAGAAAGGCGCGGTAGGTCACCGCCCCCAATGACGCAGCGGCCAATCGTCAGGCCGGCGACCGGATCGCAGTCGGTGGGACCAGCCGGCGGCGGGTGACCGAGGCGCTCGTACACCATGACTTGAGCGTAATCGTGCCATTGCCCAAGGTGAGTGGTCCGAACATGCCGGCGCCGAACTTGATCCCATCCGGCCCCTTGACACTTGCGACCGTTGAGGACTCGAATGGTCCCGGCGCGCCGGACATCGACGTCTGCGGCCGAGTTCGATGAATGGGGTTTTCTCTGATGCGCTCCCGCCTCCGGATTGTTCTGCTGGCCTCAATCGTCACCATCACCGGGATCGGAGCGCTGCCCGCGTCTGCGTCGCCGACGCCCACCAGCGCCCCACCGGGGCCGGGAGCGCTGAGCCATTTCGACCTGGCGCGCAAGGACTGCCTGGGAACAGCGCGGAACACCACGTCGAAGATCTGGTACACCGTCGCCGACGGGGTGCTGTCGGACGTCTACGCGCCCACGATCGACACCACCAACGTCGAGACCATGCAATTCCTGGTGAGCGACGGGACCTCCTTCACGGACCTGCAGACCCGCGACATGACCTACAAGGTGTCGGCAGACCCGACCGGAATGGTCTGCACGGTGACCTCGACCGCGAAGTCCGGCAGGTATCGACTGACCACCACCTACCTCACCGACACCGCCCGCAGCAGCGTCGTCGTCCGCACCCGCTACACACCGCTGACCAAGTCGGCCAAGGGATTCCATCTCTACGTTCGGCTGGATGCGACGGTCGGCGGCAACGGCGGCGGCGGCTCCGGAGTGACCGGCGCTGACAACGGCGGTGCCGACTCCGCCACCGTGGACCGGTCGACGGGATCGCCTGTCCCAGTGTCCTTCGACAAGGTGACGACGACCAACGCCGCCAACCGGGACTACGCGGTGCCCAGCTATTTCGCGCTGCGCGCTGATCGGCCCTTCCGTGCGGTGAGCTCGGGTTTCGTCGGCACGCCGAGCGACGGGCTCAGCCAGCTCGACAGCACCCACACCCTCGTCCCAGCGTATGACAACGCGACCGGCGGCAACGTCGAGCAGACTGCCGCACTGCAGCTGGGCCGGGACGGCACCGCCACCCTGGCGCTGGGTTTCGGCACCACCCAGGCCGCCGCTGTCGCCACCGCGGGCGCCACCGTACGGACGTCGTTCGAGCAACTGCTGTGCCAGTACGAGATCGGTTGGGCACACTACGATGCCGGTCTCAACAAGCCCTCGTCGCGGCTGCCCGGCCTCACCAGGACCCAGCAGATCGCCGCCGTCAAGGAGTACTACCTGTCCGCGAACGTGGTGAAGTCCAGCGAGGACAAGACGTTTCCCGGCGCGATCGTCGCTTCCCTGGCCTCGCCGTGGGGACAGGCCGTGTCGGCGGGTGATTCGGCCAACACCTACTTCGGCTCCTACCGCGAGATCTTCGCCCGAGATCTGTACGAGGCCTTCACCGCCCTGCTGACCGACGGCGACCTGGCGACCGCCAAGGCGACCACCCGGTTCCTGTTGCTCAAGCAGCAACAACCGGACGGCTCGATGCCCCGCAACTCGCTGGTGAACGGCAAGCTGGCGCCCGATTCCTTCAATACCCAGCTCGACGAAGTGGCGTACCCGATCCTGATGGCGCAGCAGTCCGGGCTGGCCGGGGACGCCAGCCTTTGGCCGCACCAGCAGTCGGCGGCCAACTACCTGATCAGCCACGGCCCGAGCGCCGGCCCGGAACGCTGGGAGGAGCAGAGCGGATATTCGCCGTCGACCATCGCCGCCGAGATCGCTGGTCTGGTTGCGGCCGGAACCATGGCGCGGCAACGAGGTGACCTGGCGGATGCCCGGGTCTGGCTGGCTACCGCCGATGAATATCAGCGGAGCATCAAAGGCTGGTCGGTGACCACCAACGGCCCGCTGTCCGCCAAGCCCTACTTCATCCGGCTGTCCAAGACGGGCGATCCCAACGCGGCGATCAGCTACAACGTCGGCAACGGCGGCCCGACCCTGGATCAGCGTTCGGTGATCGATGCCGGATTCCTGGAACTGGTCCGGCTGGGCGAGCTGTCGGCCGCTGATCCCGATGTGCAGAATTCGCTGAAGGTGGTCGACGCCACCGTCCGCAAGCAGACCGCGAGCGGGCCAGGATGGCTGCGCTACAACGGGGATGGCTACGGCGACTGCAGTCCGTCGGTGGACAACCCCTGCGCGAGCGCGGGTGCGCCGTGGGCACCGTCGAACAAGGGCACCGGGCATGTCTGGCCGGTGCTGTCCGCGGAGCGGGGCGAGCAGGAGTTGGCCACCGGGGATCGGGCATCCGCCGCGCAGCTGCTGGTGTCGATGGACAACATGTCCTCAGGTGTCGGCCTTGTGCCCGAACAGGACTGGGACACCGCGGATCTGGCTGCCTCACCGTTCGGCACGGACCCGACGACAGCATCCATCGGGTTCATCAACGGCAAGCCGGCCGGGTCGGCAGCGCCGCTCACCTGGGGTAGCGCGTCACAGGTCCGGCTGGTTGCCGACCTGACGGCCCGCAAGGTGCTCGAGCAGCCGACCCAGACGGTCAACCGCTATCTCAAGCACACCCAGGGCGCCACATCGCTGACCGTGACCGCCCCGGCAGACGGCGGAGCGGTCACCGGGACATTCCAGGTGACCGGAACGGCAACCGCGGGCGCGACCGTGGACGTGGCCGATGTGGCCACCGACGGGAACAGCGCGACGACGTTGGCCAGCGTGAAGGTTGGTGCCAGCGGTTCGTTCTCGATCCCGGTGGTGGCGGCGGTCGGCACGAACGTGCTGGTGGTGACGGCGACGGCCAAGAACGGTGGCACCGCCCAGGCAGTGCGGACCGTCCTCAATGACATCGTGATCGGTACCAGGATCTACGACCAGACCGACCCGGCAGGTGATGACAACGGGCCGGGCAACTACGCCTACCCCACCTCACCCGATTTCCACCCCGGTGCATTCGACCTCACCGACTTCCAGATCTACGACACCGGTTCGACCATCACCTTCCGGGCCAGGACCGGCGACCTGACCCCGACTTTCGGCAGCCCCCTCGGCGCCCAGATGATCGACCTGTACGTCACAGCGCCCGGCGCGTCGCCGACGTCGACGGCTGCCTCGTTCCCGGGGCGCAACTACCAACTGGGGACACCGTGGAGCCGATTGCTCGAGGTGCAGGGCTTCGGCCAGCGTTTCGTCGACGCTGCCGGAAATACGGTCGGCACCATTGCGATTGCCGCGCGCCAGATCTCCAGGTACATCACCTTCACTGTCGACAAGACGGCATTGGGCGGCACTCCGGCGACGGGTTGGTCGTTCGCGATGACGTTGACGGCGCAGGACGGCTTCAGCCCCGACCAGGCCAGAGGCTTCACCTCCACGCCGGAGGCGTTCCAACTCGGTGAGTGCGCGGCGGTCTCGACCGATCCGCACTGCACGGCTGCGACCGGTTCGCTGCCGAAGGTGATGGACACCCTGACACCATCGGGTGTCTCGCAGGCCAACGAGCTGGACTACACCCTGCATCAACCGGTGGTCGTTTCCGCGGTCACCCTGCCCTGACCGGCCCGCCGCCCGGCACCGGCCTGCTGACCGGTGCCGGGCGGGACGACCTACAGGCCGGACCACCAGCGCTGCAGCGGCGGCGGGTCGGCGGCGACGATCCGGCCACCGGGCGGCGGGACCGCGACCGACCTGGCGTCGGCAGCGACGAGCAATCGCTCGACCGGCTCCGCCCAGCTATGGAACGCGAGATCGAAGGTGGCCCAATGGATCGGCAGCATCAGCTTGCCGCCGAGATCGCCGTGGGCCTGCCAGGCCTGCTCCGGATTCATGTGGATGTCGGGCCACTGGTCACCGTAGGCGCCGATCGGCAACAGCGTCAGGTCGAACGGGCCGAGGCGGGCCCCGATCTCGGCGAAGGCCGGGGTGTAGCCGGTGTCGCCACCGAAGAACACCCGATGCTGCGGGCCGGCCAGTGACCAGGACGACCACAGCGTCACGTCCCGCTTGAGTCCCCGTCCGGAAAAGTGGCGGGCCTCGGTGCATGTCAGGGTGATGGCACCGGCGGTCGCCGATTCGTTCCAGTCGAGTTCGACGATGCGACCCTCCGGTACACCCCACTTGCGCAGGTGTGCCCCGATGCCCATCGGCACGAAGAACGGCGCGTCCTGGCCGGCGACCAGCGCCCGGACGGTGGGCAGATCGAGGTGGTCGTAGTGGTCGTGCGAAATGATGACCGCGTCCAGTCGCGGCAGCTCGTCCAGCGTCATCGGCACCGGGTGCAGCCGGTGCGGCCCGACGATCGGGGACGGCGAGACCCGGTCACCCCAGACCGGGTCGGCCAGGATCCAGTGACCGTCGAGTTCGATGAGTGCGCTGGCGTGGCCGAGCCAGGTGACCGCCAGGTCGGCCGCCTCGGCCAGCGGGGGCACCGGGGTCAACGGGACCACGCCTTTCGGCTTGCCTCGATCGCCCCTGGTGAGCAGTGCCTTGATCATGCTGCGGCCGGAGCCGGGAGCCAAGGTGGTACCTGGCAACACGTTGTGGAAGACGCCGTCGTCGTACCGGGGAGAGCCGGCGACCTTGGGCTCGATGTGGCGCGGCGCCGCGCCCATCGCTGACGGCAACCCTCTGGCCGCCCGGCCGAGCTGGACCAGACCTGCCGTTGCGGCCAGACCGGCTACCGCAAGCAGTGGGGAGACCACGCGGGACCGGCGGGCGTGGCTATCTCTGGGATCTCGGTGGGTTTCTGGGCGCATCCGCCCAGTCTGGCAGGCCGGCGGAGCGAGCGTCACCGGTTCGGCCGTCAGCGGATTCACCCCACCGGTGGCAACGCACCGGGTGAGGATGCACACTCGCCCCATGCCTGAGCTGCCTGCCCCGGGATGGTCCGATCCGGCTCTGGTGGTGCTGGTCGGAACATCCGGGGCCGGGAAGTCAACGTGGGCAGCAGAGCGCTACCGGAATGCGGAGATCGTCTCCTCCGACCAGCTTCGCGGCGTCGTCGGCAGCGGCCCGAACGATCTCGACGCCTCCGCCGACGCCTTCGCGCTGCTCGGGGTGATCGTGCGGGCCAGGGCCGCCCGCAAACTGACGACCGTCATCGACACTCTCGGGCTGGACCGGGCTCGTCGGCAGGAGTACCTCGAGCTGGCCCGGAGCGCGGGGCTGCGGGCGGTGGTCGTCGTCTTCCAGACTCCGGCTGCCCTGAGCCGGGCCCGCAATTCGGCGCGCGATCGTCCGGTGCCGGCGGCGGTCCTGACCGGTCAGCACAAACGCCTGCGGGGGGCCACCGCCGAGATATCGACCGAGGGCTGGGACCAGCAGATCATGGTGACCGGGGCGGCGGTTGCCCCGACGTCCGAACCGGTGACCGAGCCAGAGCTGCCGACGCCGGCAGCACGTGAAATGGACTTCGTGCTCCAGCTCTCGCGCTTTCCCTGGGGCGTGGACCCGGCCGGCTGGCTGGCCGGGATCGCGCGATCGGCCGCCGATGCCGGATTCTCCGGTATCGCGCTGATGGACCATCTGATCCAGATTCCGGTCGTCGGCCGCGCATGGGAGCCGATCCCGGAGCCCTGGGTGACGCTCGGTCTGCTGGCCGGCCTCGACCTGGGTCTGCGGCTGGGCACGCTGGTCTCGCCGATCACCTTCCGGGCACCGGGGATCATCGCCAAGGCGGCCGCCACCCTGGACGTGCTGACCGGCGGCCGGGCGTTCTGCGGTCTGGGCGCAGGGTGGTGGCAGCGTGAGCACGCGGCTTTCGGGCTGCCGTTTCCGTCCGCGCGGCAGAGGTTGGACCAGCTGGAGCTGACCATCGAGACGGTCAGGGCGCTGTGGTCGCCCGGTACCCGAAAGTATTGCGGCCAGCGGCTCGAACTCCCCGAGACCACCTGCTATCCAAGACCTGTCGGCAGGATTCCGATCATCGTTGGCGGGAGCGGTGAGCGCCGGACGTTGCAGATCGCCGCCCGATATGGCGACGGATGCAACCTTTCCTCCGATCCGGAAGTGCTGGCCGGGAAGGTGGAGGTGCTGCGCCGCCATTGTGCGCAGGCGCTTCGTGACCCGGCCGAGGTCGCGGTCACCGTGCTCGATGTGCCGATCATCGGCGCCGACCGCGACGAGGTAGCGGAGGGCATCGAGCGGCTACGGGGTCGCAGCGCGGCCACCACGCTGGTCCGCCGCGCCGGCCCGCCCGCCGATCACGTCGCGCGCTACCGCCGGTTGGCCGGTCTGGGGGTCTCGACCGTCTTCCTCGCGCCGGCGGAACTGCGCGGCCCGGCAGACGTGGCCCAGTTCGCGCCGGTGGTGCAGGCCTTCGACTGACGCTGGTACGAATGCACGAAATGAATGCCTACGGAATGGTCTTGTCGACGTAGCACCACTTCCAGTCCTCGCCCGGTTCTATCGAGCGAATCAGCAGATGACCGGTCTGGGTGAAGTGGACCCTCGCGTGTCGGTAGGACGACGAGTCGCAACAACCGACGTGGCCGCAGGTCAGGCACATCCGCAGGTGAGCCCACGTGGCGATGCCCAGGTCATGGCACTCCTGACACACCGCCGGCGAGGCGAAGACAGGCTCGGTTCCCAGATCCTTCACGTGGTTGCAGGCGATGGCGGGCTCCCCAGGGTCGATGCGGCGATGGATGGTGGGGTGGTCGCCGGCAGCGGCGAATATCCAGCGGGGCGATAGCGTCGTATCTTCGCGTAGGAAGTGCCAACACCGCAGCTCGGTGACAGGTCGACGGAGCCCGATCGAGCGAACCGAACCAGAAGTGCAGGAGCTCCGAATATGTCAGGCGCCACGGTCTTGATGTTAGTGGTGGCAGCGATCGCGATCGCAGCCGCCGCCCGTCGCTGGAATCTGCCGGCGCCGCTGGTGCTGGTCGTCGCCGGCCTCGCGCTGTCGTTCATGCCCGCCATCCCGAACATCGAACTCGATCCGGACGTGGTGTTGTTCGGTGTGCTGCCCCCGCTGCTGTTCAATGCCTCGCTGGACAGTTCCTATTTGAATCTGCGGGCCAACATCCGGCCGGTCGCCCTGCTCTCGGTCGGCTTGGTGCTGTTCACGACCGTGGTCGTCGGTGCGGTTGCCCACTGGGTCGGACCCGACCTCGGCTGGCCGCTGGCGCTCGTGCTGGGCGCGGTGGTGTCCCCCCCGGACGCGGTGGCGACGACCGCAATCGCCCGTACCCTCAAGTTGCCCCGCCGGAGCCTGACCATCCTCGGCGGTGAATCCCTGCTGAACGACGCCACCGCGCTGACCGCCTACCGGGTGGCGCTGATCGCCGCGGTCGGCGGCGGCGTGTCGGTTTGGCACGGCATCGGCCTCTTCGTTCTGGCGGTCGGTGTCGGTGTGTCGGTGGGGTTGATCCTTGGAACGGTGGCCGCCTGGTTCCTGTGCAGGCTGTCGGACTCACTGGTCGAGGTGGCGATCTTCCTGGTGCTCCCGTTCGGTGCATATGCGCTGGCCGAGGAATTCCACGGTTCCGGCGTTCTGGCTGTTGTTTCCGCCGGAATCCTGGTCGGTCGGAAGATGCCCAAGATGCACTACGCCACCCGGCTGCAGGGCAGTTCGGTCACTGCCACCATCGATTTCGTGCTGGAGACCCTGGTCTTCGGGCTCATCGGGCTGCAGTTGCCGTCGGTGATCGGTTCCCTGCACGGACGGTCGGCCGGGCAGGTCACCCTGCTGGTGATCGCGGTGACCCTGGCCGTCCTGCTCGCCAGAATTGTCTGGATGTTTCCGGCGACATACGGTCCGCGGTGGGTCTCCAAACGGATCAGGGACAAGGACGCGTCCCCGCCGAGGGCGCTGGTCGCGGTGCTGGCCTGGGCCGGGATGCGCGGTGTGGTGACTCTCGCCGCCGCCTACGCGTTGCCGCTGAAGATGGACGACGGCCAGCTCCTGTCCGGCCGGGACCTGGTGCTGCTGTGCAGTTTCGTGGTGGTGCTGGCGACACTGCTGCTGCAGGGCCTGACCTTGCCGTGGCTGATCCGCCGGGTGAATCTGCCGTTCGACGAGGACCAGGCGGACGCACTGGCCGAGGCCCAGGCCGCCCAGCAGGCCGCCCAGGCCGCCGTCGAACGGCTGGAGGAGATTGCCGGCGCCGAACTGCCTGGCAACGCCCCGATCGTGGACGACCTGCGCAATTCGGCCGAGTCGAGAGCCAATGCCGCCTGGGAGCGTCTCGGGCCGCAGGACGAGAGTCGGCTGGAGACCCCGTCCGAGCTCTACCGCCGGCTCCGGCGGGACATGCTGCACCAGGAGCGGTCGGTCTACATCCACGAGCGGGACAGTGGGCGAATCGATGACGAGGTGCTCCGCCGGGTGCAGCGGGAACTGGATCTGGAAGAGGCCATGCTCGACCGCTGATCCGCTTGATGAAGCGATGATCCGTCAGCGACCTGCCGGTGCCGGGTGACGATGGTCGGCGAACGCGGAGACGGCGGTGAGCTCGAGTGCTGCCGGGACCGCGACAGCGGTCGCCGGGAGGACAACCTCGAAGCAGGCCCCGCCGTCCC
Source organism: Mycobacteriales bacterium (assembly GCA_038229825.1). Lineage (GTDB taxonomy): Bacteria > Actinomycetota > Actinomycetes > Mycobacteriales > Nakamurellaceae > Nakamurella. Next base: position 221,345 of record JBBROB010000002.1, on the reverse strand, counting down.
ATGGGAGGCAACGTAGGTCGCCCCCGTCGGCTCGAACAACGGCTCGCGAGATGGGCAGGCCGAGCCCGGACCCCGCACCGCTGCGGGCCTGGGACAGCCGGACGAAGCGGTCGAAGATGCGCTCCCGGTCCTCGGCCGGAACGCCAGGTCCGGTGTCGAGGATCCGGATCGACAACAAGCCGTCGACGAACGACCGGTGGACGGCGATCAGCCCACCGACCGGCGTCGCCGCGGCGGCATTGTCGAGCAGGTTGCCGAAAGCACGCTGGAGTTGGTCAGGGTCGGCCAGGACGACTGTCGCCGCTGCGCCGGGCACCAGCACATCCAGGTCCGGACGCCGCAACCGCAGCATGGTGATCTCCCGCTCGATCAGCGCGATCGGATCGACCAGTTGCCGCTGGCGCGGCGGTGCGCCGTCCCCGCCTGGCTGGGTGGCGGTGTCGAGCCTGGTCATCAACAGCAGGTCGTCGACCAGTCGCGCTGCCCGCCTGGCCTGCCTGACCACCTGGACCAGCCGGTCCTCCCGCTCGGCTCGACCGGTCGGAGTCCGGAGCAGCTGCTCGGCCCCGGCGATGACACCGGCCAGCGGTGTCCGCAGGTCGTGCGAAGCGTCGGCCAGGAACTGGCGCATCTTCTGCTGCGCCGACATGGCGCTCGCCTCGGCGTTCTCGAGGGCGTCGAGCATGTCGTCCAGCGCGGCTGCGGTGCTGCCGAGGTCGGTGCCCGGCCTGGTCGGGCGGAGCCGCCGGCCCCTTGTGCCGTCGCGGATCCGCCGGGCCAGGCCGGACATCTGCTGGAGTGGTCTAAGGGCCGCTCGCACCACGGTGATCAGCAACAGTCCGGTGATCAGCAGCATGCCGCCGCCGGCCACCAGCTCGATCTGCTGCAGCCGGGAGAGCGTGTTGTTGATGTCGCTCTCGGTGGTGGACAGGGTCAGTACGCCATCCCGCAAGGTGACCTTGGCGTTGAGCCGGCCGTCGGATTCGCTGAACGAGACCATCGGGGAGACCGCCGGCACCGGCTTTCCGGGCCGCGCACCCCGATTTCCCCCCGCCGGCTGTGGCGGCGGTCCGTTGTCGTGCCCGATGAATTGCTCGCCGCCGGTGGCGAACGAGCTGAAGACGCCGTTGCCGGCCAGCCGGTCGGCGAGGCTCTGCCCGCTCACCCCCTGTTCCTGCAGGACAGCGGCAAAGCTGGCCTTGTCCTCGAGTCGCTGGCGGAGGTCGGAACGCAGCGCATCGCCGAGCAGCCAATTGACCAGCAGGCCCATCACCGTCAGCACCACGACGAGCAGCAGTAATACCCAGACGGTGACCCGGCGGCGCAGCGACACGGTCTTCAGCGGCCGGTCAAGCGTCGCCGACGCCCAGTCCCGGCCGGTCACGACGCGCGCATCTGTGGCTCGGCCTGGTTCATCCGATAGCCGATGCCGCGCACGGTGTGGATGAGCCGGTCACCGTTCGTCTCCAGCTTGCGGCGCAGCCCAGACACGTAGGCCTCGACCAGGTTGGGGTCGTACGCCTCGTAACCCCAGACCTGTGTCAGGATCTGGGTTTTCGACAGCACTCGTCCGCGGTTGCGGGCCAGGTAGCACAGCAGTCGCAACTCCGTCGCGGTGACCTGGACCGGCTGACCCGCTCGGATGACCTCGCCGGCATCCTCGTCGACCAGCAGATCGGAAACCTGCAGTCGGCCGGACCGCAGCTTGCCACTGCGGCGCAGGACGGCGCGGGTCCTGGCAAGTAGTTCGGCCATCACGAACGGCTTGACGATGTAGTCATCGGCACCTGCCTCGAAGCCGGCCAGCCGATCGGCGACCGCGTCGCGGGCGGTCAGGAACAGCACTGCAGTGTCGGTGTGTGCGCGCAGATGACGAGCCAGTTGCAGGCCGGAGGAACCGGGCAGCATCACGTCCAGCACGGCCAGGTCCGGCCGGAAGGTTTCGACCAGGGCAGGGAAAGCGCTGCCGTCCGGCTCGGCCCGCACCTGGTAGCCGGCATCGGTCAGTCCATCCCGGATGCAGGAACGCAGTACCGCATCGTCCTCGACCACCAGTACCCGTACCGCATCGGAATCCATGCGATCACAGTGCCCCGGCCACCTGAGGGTTCCCTGAGGAACCTGCCCAGATCAAGGCGGATTCAGCGCTCGTTCAGGGTCGACGCACACAGTTGGTTCATCCGGCGGGAACGACCCACCGGGAATTGGGAAGGTGCACTCTCACATGACAGACATGGTTCCAACCGCAGAGAAGACCCCGTTGCCGACCGCCGACAGATCCCGTCGCCGGGTGCGCCTGGCGGCCATCGGCGGTATCGCCGCGATCGCGATTCTGGGTGGCGGCATCACCGCGGTGGCCTCCGCCGCTGCCCCGACATCGACGACCACCACGCTGGACCTCCCCACCAGTGGCGCCACATCACCGACGAGCGGTGCCGCCGCCCCGTCCGCCGGCGCTACGTCGACCACCAAGGCCGGTGCCCTGACGCCGCCGGTCCCCCGCGTGCACCAGCCGCACATGGACGGCACGGTCACCTCGGTCAGCGGTTCGACCGTGTCGATCAAGGACCACGACGGTTTCACCAGGACGATCCTGCTGAGCAGCAAGACCACCTTCAGCGACGGTCTCACGGCAGCTCTTGCGACGGGTACGCGGATCCGTGCCGAGGGCACCGTGGATGCGAACGGGACCTCGCTGGACGCCACCGTCGTCGGTGCCGACAAGGGACCGATGGGCGGCCCCGGCGACCACGGCGGTCGTGGCCCCCGCGGTGACCGGCCGGTCCTGCCTGCCGACGGCGGCCCGGCCGGCAAGGCACCTGACCCCGGCCAGAGCAGCGGGACCGGCGGCGCGACTCCGCCGGCCAGCAGTGCACCGCAGACCACCTCGTAACCGGGACCTCCGGGGGTAACTGGCGGGTGGCGTCACGACCGGCACCCTCAGGGCCGGAAATAACCCGCTACGTCGGCCAGCAGGTCGGTGGTGCCGGCGGACTGGTTGAGCAGGATGACCCGTCCGTCGGCACCGATCGGCAGGATGACCTGATTGGCGACCGTCCGGTTCGCCACGAAATTGATGTTGGACGCGACCGGCGTCGACCGGTCGGAGGGGAACACGCTGACGTACCCCAGTGCCGCCTGATTCACCACGGTCACGTTCAGCGCCACTGCCGACGCCCCGGCCGGCACCCCGCCCCTGCCGCGCACCAGCAGCGAGATCGCCGAGGCTGCAGGGACTTTCCCGATGGCGCCGACATTCGACCTGGTATCGAGCAGGCGGGCTGGGGTGAGCGGCACGAATGCGCCGGAATCGATTCTGGCACCGGCGTTGTAGTAGCCGGAAATGTCGGCGAGCAGGTTGGCCCTACCTTTGAAGCCGTTCAGCATCAGGGCGACCCGGCCGCTGGCCGCGCCGCCGTTCGGGATCTTCACGGTGGCCATGTTCGGCACGGTCTGGCCGACACCGAAATTCAGGTTCGAGGTCGGCGGGACACCGGTTCCGGCCGGGTAGGCGGTGAGGTTCCCGGGTGCAGTCGGTCCCACCACGGTCAGGTTCAGCACCGCCGAGTCGAATCCGGTCGAGGGAACGCCGGCCCGGCCGGCCAGCGCGACGGTGATGCCGGGCGGGCCGGCGGAGATCGCCCGCGGCCGGGTGTCCAGCAGCCGGGCCGGCGTGACGGCGACGAAGGTTCCCGGCCGGGTGGCCGTGCCGGACAGGTAGTAGCCGGCGACGTCGGCGACCAGCTGGATGCTCGCCGGATTACCGCGAGTGGCGGCAGCGCCGTTGAACAGGGTGACCCGTCCGCCGCTGCCGACCCGCACGGTGACCAGGTTCGCGACCGTCTGCCTGGCCACATAGTTCAGGCTCGACGCCGCCGGAACCGAGCTGCCGGTGGGATAGGCGGTGACGAACCCCAGGCTCGTCGGGGCGGTGACCGTCACGTTCATCACCACCGCTGCAACACCCGTTGCCGGTACCCCGCCCCGTCCGGTGACCTGCAGGTTGACCGCCTTGTTGGCGGCGACCGGACCGGACCCGCCCAGGCTGCTGCGGGTGTCCAGCAGGCGCGTCGGTGTCAGCGGGACGAACGCGCCGGCCGCGGTGGGCCTGATCGCGGTCTTGGGGAAGGCCGCCCCGATCAGCCTGGCGCCGCGAGTGTCGATGCCCGCCACGTCGGTGTCGATACCGTTGACGATGCCGCATGCCGGCCGGGAGACGCTCGGCTGGCGGACGACGAAGCCGCGACCGGCCTGCGGGGCAGAACTGGAGGCCGACCGCCAGAAGACCGCACCAGCAATGGTGTTGATCTGCCCGGCGGTCAGCAACTGGGGCACACCAACGTAGATGCCGGGGACGTAGCCGGCGGAGCGCACGGCCCTCGTCCAGTTGTTGATCCAGGCGAGCATCTTCGCGACGGTGACGCCGGGCGCCGCCTGCGGGGTGTTCTGCTCCAGATTCAGGAAGATCTGGGCGCCCTTGGGGTACCGGGCCAGGGTCGCCTTTGCGGCGATGATGCCACCCCGGGTCGTACCCTGTGCCGGAGTCGCCCAGGTGGTCGCGTCGAAGCCTTGGAACATCACGATGGTCATGCCGGCGGCCGCTGCCGCGTTGTATTCGCCCTGCCATGCGTCGCCGATCACATCGATCACATCGAAGGAGTAGCCGGCGGCGCTCAGGCAGTTGATCTGCGACTGATTCTCCGCCGCCAGATTGTCGTAGCCCTTCAGGCCGGGCGTCACGACGGTCGCCCTGCCCGCCGGTGCCGCGGTGGCCGCCGGTGCCGCGGTGGTCGCCGAGGCCGAAACGCTCAGGCTCCCAGCGAGCACCGCAATAGTGACGAAAGCCACTGTAATCCGGCCCAGAATATGGAACCGGCCGGACATATGGAAAAAGCGCATGCAAGAACCACCCATGAATATGAAATTCGGCTCGATATGAGTCCTGATCTATCTCGATTAAACCACAGTCGATTAATTCGGTCGGAAGTCAGCCGGCGAGCTGACGGACGGCAGCCCGGAATACATCCGGCAACAGCGCTGCCGCGGGAACGATCGCCGGCTGGGCGATCCGCCTGGCGGCCAGCAGGGTGTGGGTGATCCATCGGTATCTGCGGCTGTCCGAGCGCCAGGCACGTTCGTAGGACTGCGGATTCGCCTGCAGTACCGCGCTCACCAGCGACCTGGCGCACGCCAGTGAGACGGCAATGCCCTCCCCGGTCAGCGCGTCGACGTAGCCGGCCGCGTCCCCGACGAGCAGTACGCGTCCGGCCACCCGTCGCGTCGTCCGTTGCCGCAGCGGGCCGGCGCCTCGAACGGTCCCGGTCGGCTCGGCGTCGGCGAGTTGCTTCAGGAGTTGCGGAAATGCTCGAAGGTGCTCGGCCAGCTGCATTCTGGCCCCGCTGAGGACCGCGACGCCGACCTCGTCGGGACCGATCGGAGTGACGTAGGCCTCTGACCGGGTACCCCAGTGCACCTCGACCAGGCGGGTCCACGGTGCGACCCGGAAGTGTTGGCGCAGGCCCCACCGCGGTGCTCCGCCGCTCGGCGCCTCCAGTCCGAGCATCCGCCGGATCGGGGAGTGCAGGCCGTCAGCGGCTGCCAGGTACCTGCACCGCAGGCCAGACGCCGTCACGCCGTCACCGTCCTGCCGGACATCGGTGACCTTCAGGTCGACGAAACGCACCCCCAGCGTCGCTGCCCGGTCGGTCATCGCCTGCTGCAGTTCGGTGCGCCGGACGCCGAGGCCGTTGCCGGAACCGAAGAACGCCGTGGCAGATCGACGGCCGTCCAGGTAGCGGATCCCCCGGAAAGCCCTGCCCTGCAGGGTGACCCCGAGATCCTCCAGGGCGTTGACCGCTCCCGGCATCAGCCCTTCCCCGCACGCCTTGTCGATCGGCCGTCGCCGGGAGTCGGCGACCACCGTCTCGAGCCCGGCCCTGGCAGCGAGCATGGCGGTGGCCAGCCCGGCCGGCCCCGCGCCGACCACCAATAGGTCAATCATGAGGCGAGACTCGTTGACAGGGCAGCATTCTCGGCCCGCATCCGAACCGTTAGCAGCCAGCCGTTGAGGACGCTGAACAGGCCGGCAGTCACCCAGGCGGTGTGCACCAGCGGAAGTGCGACGCCCTCGGCGATGACGGCCAGATAGTTCGGATGCCGGAGCCACCGGTACGGCCCGGCCGTCACCAACGGCAGTCCGGGGATGACGACGATTCTGGTATTCCAGCGCCGTCCCAGGGTGCCGATACACCACCACCGCAGCGATTGCGCGGCCAGCACGACGAGCAACATCGGCCAGCCCAGCCACGGCAGGAATGGTCGGTGGGCGGTCAGCACCTCGCCCACGGCACCGATGAGGAGCGCGGTGTGCAGCAGCACCATCGGTGGGTAGTGGCCGGCCCCGAATTCTCGTCCGCCGTTCGCGAGGCCCCAGGCGATGTGCCGTGTGGACAGCACCAATTCGGCGACGCGTTCCAGCCCGACCAGCAGCACCAGGACGACGTAGAGCGACGCGGACACCGGCGTCACCAGCGCAACAGGACGAGCTCGGAGCAGAACCCCGGACCCATCGCCAGCAGCAGACCCGGCGTGCCAGGCACCGGTGACCGTTTGACCAGGGTGTCGCGCAAGACGTGCAGCACGGACACCGACGACAGGTTGCCGACCTCCGCCAGCGACCGCCAGGTCAATTCCAGCGCATCGCGCGCAAGACCCAACTCCTTCTCGATGGCCTCTATCACCTTCGGCCCGCCGGGATGGGACACCCAGTGGGAGATGTCGCCGACCGCCAGCTGGTGATCGGCGAGCATCTGCCGGATGTCCTCGCCGAGGTACTGCTCGACCAGCATCGGGACCTGCGCGTCCAGCACGATCGTCAGGCCGGCGGCGCCGATGTCCCAGCCCATGGTGCGCTGGGTGTCGGGGTAGAGATGGCTGCGGGTATCGACCACCTGCGGGCCGTCGTCGGCCTTGGGATGCGCAGCGCCGACGGCAACGACGGCCGCCGCACCGTCCCCGAACAAGCCACTGGCCACCAGATTCGCCACCGAGCGATCATCGCGCTGAACCGTCAGCGAGCACAGTTCCACGGCCAGCAGTACCCCCACCTGATCCGGCCGGCCAAGCAGGTAGTCATGCATCCTGGCAATGCCGGCAGCCCCGGCCACACAGCCGAGGCCGAACATCGGGATCCGCTTCACGTCCGGGCGCAAGCCCACGGTGGCGGCGATCCGGGCATCGAGGGATGGAACTGCCAGGCCGGTGACGGTGGTGGAGAAGATCACGTCTACCTCGTCGGGGCGGATCCCGGCCTCGTCCAGGGCTCCCGATACGGCTGCTGCGGCCAGCTCTATGCCGACCGCCAGGAACGCGTCGTTCGCCTCGGTGAAGTCCCTCAGCAGGCGATATCGCTCCAGGGGGAGCGCAAGGTGCCGGGAATCGACACACGAATTGGTGTGCAGGCGGCGTAGCAGGGCGACCTGGCCGGCCGTCACATCGTCGGATCCGAAGCAGACGTCCGCGAAAACCTGGGTGATCTCGGACTGCTGGTACCGGTGCTCTGGGAGGACGCCGTGTACCGCGGCCAGGGTGGTCACCCGGCCCAGAGTACCGACCGCATCGAGAGGAACGCTGACTAACTAGTTAGCTTGCACCAGCATAGTTGGGCACGTACTATCTAACCAGATAGTCAGAAACTAGCCAGGAGAGTGGAAGATGAGCCACAAGGTCGCGCTGGTCACCGGTGCATCGTCAGGAATCGGGGAGGCCGCAGCTCGAGCACTGCTCGCGGCCGGTTACGTCGTCTACGGCGCCGCACGCCGGTTGGAACGGATGCAGGCCATTGCAGACGCCGGAATCCACACCATGGCAATGGATGTCACCGATGAAGAGTCGATGGTGGCCGGCGTTGGAGCGATCCTGACGGCGAACGGGCGCCTCGACGTCCTGGTCAACAATGCCGGTTTCGGCTCGTACGGTGCCCTGGAGGAGGTGCCGATTGCCGACGCCCGCTACCAGTTCGAGGTGAATGTCTTCGGATTGGCCAGGCTGACCCAGCTGGCGCTGCCGGCCATGCGAGCGCAAGGCAGCGGCCGGATCATCAATGTCTCGTCCATCGGCGGAAAGATCTACGAACCTTTGGGCGGCTGGTATCACTCGACCAAATTCGCCGTCGAGGGTTTGAGCGATTCGCTGCGAATGGAGTTGAAGCCATTCGGTATCCAGGTCGTGGTGATCGAGCCAGGTGCGATCCGTACCGAGTGGAGCGGCATCGCGGCCGACAACCTGTTGAAGGTCTCGGGCGAGGGCGCCTACGGCAGGCAGGCCAAGAAGGTCGCCTCCGTTCTCAACTCTGCGGATGCGAACCCGCGACTGGGCTCCGGTCCGGAGGTGGTCGCGGCAGCCATTGAAAAGGCGGCCACGGCCAGGCGTCCGCGCATCCGGTATGCCGTCGGCGGCGGCGCCAAGCCGATCCTGTTCGCCCGCCGGATGCTGACCGATCGGGCCTTCGATCGACTGATCGGCCGGATCTTCGGTGCCCGGAGGTGAGCGGTCTGGGAGAGTCTTGCTGGTGAAACGCGACGCGCAGGCCACCCGGGCTCGGATACTGGCAGCGGCGACCGCCGAATTCGCCGCCTTCGGGATCGCCGGCGCCCGGGTCGACCGGATCGCGGCCGCGGCTGCGGCCAACAAGAACATGATCTACATCTACTTCGGCAGCAAGGAGCAGCTCTTCGACGCGGTCTACACCGGCGCCGTCGGGCAGTTGCTGGACACGGTGCCGATCGACGCCGCAGATCTGCCGGGGTACGCCGGTGCGCTGTTCGATCACATGAACCTTCATCCGGAACTGAGCCGGTTGGCCCGCTGGCACGGTCTGGAACGCCCGGGCGGATTCGCCGACCTCGAGCATGCGATGGCCGCGACGATGGACAAGATCAGCGCGGTCGGTGCGGCGCAGACGGCCGGGTTGGTGGGCAGCGGGGTGGCGCCTCACGAGTTACTTGCACTGCTGCTGGCTGTCGCGGCCACCTGGTCCGCCGGCTCGCCGGAGTTGACCGCCGAGCAGCCCCCCGCGGAGCTGACGGCTGCCCGCCGGGCTGCTGTGGTGTTCGCCGTGCAGCGACTCACGGACCCCTGAGGTCGAGGGCATCTCCGGAATCCCCGGGCGACAGCCGGAATCGGAGGTGCTGGCCGGGGCGCAGCTGCCCGGCCAGATCCGTGTCAGCCCCGGTGATGACCGCGACCACCGGATAGCCGCCGGTGACCGGGTGGTCGGCGAGAAAGATGATCGGCTGGCCGCTCGGCGGAACCTGCACGGCTCCGGTGACCATCGGTTCCGAGGGCAGCTCTGCGGTCCTGGAACGGGAGAGCACCGGGCCGGCAAGTCGGACCCCGATCCGGTCGGCATCGACGGTGACCGACCAGGTGGCGGCACAGAGCGTCAGCAGAGCGCCGGGAGTGAACCAGTCGTCCCGGGGACCGGCAATGACGGTGAGTACGGGTTCTGCCTCGAGATCGGCCGGGGGATCGACTTCCGAAGTCGGACCGGTTGCCAGGCCCAGCGGCAGAACCATTCCGGCGGAAAGCTTCTGGGGGCCCAGATGGGCAAGTGTGTCGGTGGCTCTCGAGCCCAGCACCGGTGGAACGTCGATGCCGCCCTGCACTGCCAGGTAAGTGCGCAGTCCGGTCGAAGGCGCACCGACCCGCAACTCCTGACCGGCGAGCAACTTTGTCGCAGTGTTCATCCGGCCCGGCGCACCGTCGATCCGGAACTCGCAGGGAGCGCCGCTCAACGCGAGAACGGCGTCCCTCTCGAACCGGGCCCGGAGTCTCCCGAGCGTCATTTCGATTGCGGCTGCACTTTTGTCGTTTCCCACGATGTGGTTCGCCAGCCGCAGGCTGCGCCGGTCGGCGGCCCCGGATCGCCCCACCCCCAGGTAGCCGAAGCCGGGACGGCCCAGATCCTGCACCGTGCTCAGCGGTCCCGGCGAGATGACGGTCATCGCGGCGCTCACCCCGTCGCCTCGATGAACCGCACCAGGGTCCCAGGCGTGAGCAGCGCCGGCGGATTCTTCTCGAGATCGAAGGTCACCAGGTCGGTGTGGCCGATCAACTGCCATCCGCCCGGTGACTCCCGGGGATAGACACCGGTAAATTCGCCGGCCAGCGCCACCGCACCGGCCGGGACCTTCGTCCGCGGCGAGGACCGGCGCGGAACCCGCAGGGCGGCAGGCGATCCGCTGAGGTAGGCGAAGCCGGGCGAGAACCCACAGAAGGCGACGGTGTAGATGGCCCCGCTGTGCAGACCGACGACCTGCGGTGCGGTGAGTCCGGTCAGCCGGGCCACTTCGGCAAGGTCGGCGCCGTCGTAGCGAACCGGGACCTCGACGGTGTCGCTCACCCGATCATCGTCGGCATCCTGCCTGCTCGCCGTCGAGAGCCACTGCCCGACCATCGTTCTGGACACCTCTTCCGGCTCGAACCGGACCAGCAGGGTGCGAGCGGCCGGGATGACGTCGATGACCCCGCCGGGCCGGGCGTCGGCCAGCGCCCGGGTTAGCCCGATCACCTGCTCCAGGCTGTCGAGTTCGACGAGCAGTCCGCCGTCACCGACCCGCCGCAGTCGAAGCTCGCGTGCCATGCCCGCCATCTGGCTGCGCGCCGGGGTCGTCTGCTAGTTCTCGCCGGCGTCGTGGGCGGCCTGCAGGGCGGCGATGTCGATCTTGCGCATCTGCAGCATGGCCTGCACGACGCGACCCGATGCGGCAGCATCTTCGGATCCCATCAACTCGCCCAGAGCCTTCGGCACGATCTGCCAGGACAAGCCGAACTTGTCCTTCAGCCAGCCGCACTGACTCTCCTGACCTCCATCCGCGGTCAGCGCAGACCAGAGGTCGTCGACTTCGTGCTGGGTGTCGACCGAGACGAAGAACGAGATCGCCTCGGTGAATTGGAATTGCGGGCCACCGTTCAGGGCCGTGAACTCCAGGCCCGCCAGCTCGAAGGTCGCCATGATCACGCCGGCGTCGGGTCCCGGCCCAGACCGCGTCACATTCGTGGCCCGGAAGCCCGGGAAAATGTCGGCGTAGAAGTTCATCGCCTGTTCGGCATTGTTGTCGAACCAGAGAAATGGCGTGATCTTCATGTATTGACCCGTTCTCTGCGTGCACTTGGCGAATTGGTGACGTGAGTCACCCTATCGTGGTCTGTTCCAGCGACCCCGGCGTCACGACGGGTGTTGGGGGAATGCCGGGCGTGGCAGATTGTTGACATGTCTACAGTGTCTATGAGTAAGAACATCAGGAGGATCGACATGACTGCGCAGCTCGAACTCGGGCTCGACACCTTCGGCGACGTGACAAAGGGTGCTGACGGAGCTGCAGTTTCGCAGCCCCAGGTCATCCGCAATCTGCTGGACCAGGCCGTGCTGGCCGATCAGGTCGGCTTGGACTTCATCGGAATCGGCGAGCACCACCGGGCCGACTTCGCGGTGACAGCGCCCGACGTCGTGCTGTCGGCCATCGCCGGCCGCACCGACCACATCCACCTGGGGTCGGCCGTCACGGTGCTCAGCTCCGACGATCCGGTACGGGTTTTCCAGCGATTCGCCACCCTGGACGCGGTCTCCAATGGCCGCGCCGAGGTGATTCTCGGCCGCGGGTCGTTCACCGAGTCGTTCCCGCTGTTCGGGTTCGAGTTGTCCGACTACGACAAGCTGTTCGAGGAGAAGGTCGAGCTGTTCGCGGCGCTGCGTGCCGAGCAGCCGGTCACCTGGTCCGGCACCACCAGGTCCGCCCTGAACAACCAGTCTGTCTTCCCGCACACTGACTCCGGTGCGCTGCGCACCTGGCTCGGTGTCGGCGGCAGCCCGGAGTCGGTGGTGCGCACCGCCCGCTACGGATTCGGGCTGCTGCTGGCCATCATCGGCGGCGAACCGGCCCGGTTCGCACCGTATGCCGACCTGTTCCACCGCGCGCTGGACCAGTTCGGCACCGGCCCGGCCCCGATCGGCGTTCATTCGCCCGGCCATGTCTCCGACACGGACGAACAGGCCAGGGACGAACTGTGGCCGCACTACCGGGACATGATCACCCGTATCGGCCGCGAGCGTGGTTGGCCGGCCCCGACCCGTCAGCGGTTCGAGGCCGACGCCGTCGACGGCTCGATCTACGTCGGCTCGCCGGAGACCGTCGCGAAGAAGATCGCCGCCACCGTCAAGGAGCTCGGTGCCGACCGGTTCGACCTCAAGTACAGCAATGGCACCCTGCCGCACGAGCAGATGATGCACTCGATCGAGCTCTACGGCACCAAGGTCGCCCCGATGGTCCGGGACATGCTCGCCTGATGAGTCAGCTGCCCAGCGCGACCACGTCGTCGATCGTGTCGATTTCGTCGACGGTCTTGTCCTCGCGGTAACGCAGCACCCTGGCGAACCGGAGCGCGACGCCGCCGGGGTAGCGGGTGGACCGCTGGACCCCGTCGAAGGCGATCTCGGCGACCAGCGGCGGATCCACGAAGACGACCGATTTCGTCCGGCGGGCTTCCCTGGCCAGGATCTGCTCGGTCTGCCAGGTCAGCATCTTGTCGGTGAGTCCCTTGAAGGTCTTCCCCAGCATCACCAGTTCGCCGGACGCCGGGTCCCGGGCCGCCAGGTGCAGGTTGGACAGCCAGCCCTCCCGGCGGCCGTAGCCCCACTCGGCGGCGATCACCGCGAGGTCGAAGGTGTGCCGGGGTTTGAGCTTGATCCAGCCGGAATCTCGACGCCCGGCGGCGTAGGGCACCGCCAGGTTCTTCACCACCACCCCCTCGTAGCCCCGACCGACCACATCGGTGAAGAACTCCGCCACCTGCTGCACCGACGATGCCGCCAGCCGCGGTACCAGCATGCCGGCCGGCAGCACCTCCATGGCGGAAGCCCGCACCGACAACGGCTCGTCCAGCAGATCGCGGCCGTCGATGTGCAGCAGGTCGAAAACGAACAGGGCCAACGGCGTCCGCGCCCGCCCGGCGGCCACGTCGATGCTGCTGCCGGTCCTGGATGCGATGACCTGGAACGGGAGTGGGCGGCCGTCGTCGCCGGTACCCACCACCTCGCCGTCCAGCACCAACCGCGAGAACGGCAGCATAGCAACGGTTTCGACGATCTCCGGCAACCGGTCGGTGATGTCGTCCAGACTCCGTGTGTAGAGCCGGATCACCTCGCCGTCGCGGTGCACCTGCACCCGGATGCCGTCGAGTTTGGCGTCGACCAGCGCCGGCAGGCCGGATTTCCCTGCTGCCGCCTCCGGGTTCGGGGCGCTCGCCGCGAGCATCGGACGCACCGGGACGCCGACCTGCAGCCCGACCTCGGCCAGCGCGGAAATCCCGGACCTGGCCAGCAGGGCAGCGGCAGCTGCGGTCGACCCGAGCAGCATCGCGGCCCGCTGCACCACGCCGGCCGGGGCCTGGAAGGCCGCCGCCAGACCGTCTTGCACCAGCGAGTCCAACGCCCCCTGCCGCAGGTCCTCGAAGACCAGGCCTCGCAGAAGGGCCTGTTCGGCGGCCGTCGCCCTGGCGAACAACGCCTCGACTCCGGCCGCCCGCAACACCGCCGAACCGTTGCCGCCGATCGATGCCACGGACTCGAAAGCGGCGTCGACCTCGGCGACCGTCAGTCCGGGCTCGGCCACCGGGTCGGGCAGCACGGACAGGGCGGCCCAGCCGACACCGGTGCGGCGCTGCCGCAGCCGGCCGGACAGGAAGGTCACCACCAGTTCGATCTCGCCCGGCCCGGCGGCCCCCGCCTCAGCGATGCACGCTGCCAGCACCTTCCGCTTGGCCAGCCGGGAACGGGTGGCGGCGACCTCGGCGGAGGCGGTGACGAGCCGGGAGAGCAGCATCGCCCCATCCTGCCCGGCGATCCCGACAGCGGCCTCGCTGACCGTGCCCCGGCATAGGCTCTGGCACATGTCGCGTCAGGAGTCCGGGCGTTCCTCGACCCTGCGCGCACTGGCATTGGCCTGCCATCCGATCCCGACCGCGGGTGTCACCGCCATCAGCGCGGGTCTGGCGGCGCTGGCCGGGTTGAGCTTTCCCGTCGGGGCGGTGTTCTGCTCGGCGGTGCTGGCCGGGCAGCTGTCGATCGGCTGGTCCAACGACTGGATCGACGCGGCCCGGGACAGGTCGGCCAGGAGGCTGGACAAGCCCGTTGCCGGTGGTGACATCGCACCCGGTGCGGTCATCATCTCGGCCGTCGTCGCACTGCTGGCAGCGGTCGGCCTGTCGCTGTCCCTCGGCTGGCGAGCCGGTCTGGCCGCGCTGGTCCTGGTGGCCGCCGGCTGGCTCTACAACCTGGGTCTGAAGGGCACCGTGCTGTCCTTCGTCCCTTATGCCTGCGGGTTCGGCGCGCTGCCCGTTGCGGCCACCCTGGCCCTGCCGGGGCACCCGTGGCCGGCCTGGTGGGCGGTGTTGGCCGGCGCGCTGCTGGGGACGGCGGCCCACGCGGCCAACGTGCTGCCGGATCTGGAGGCGGACCGGGAGACCGGGGTGGCGGGATTGTGGCACCACTTCGGTGCCCGCCGCACCGCGATCGCCGGTCCGGTCGTGCTGCTGGCCGCCTCTGCCGTTGTGCTCCTGGGGCCCGGCCATCCCGTGGCGTGGAAGTGGTTGGCGCTGGCCGGTATCGCGGCGCTGGCCGGCGCCGGCATCGTCATCGGGCTACGAATGCCGGGCGGCCGGGTGCTGTTCGCCGCCACCATCGCGCTGGCCGGTATCGATCTGGTGCTGTTTGCCGCTTCCGGCTCGAATCTGCACTAGGGGCAGTCCGTCCGGAGCTGGGGCAGCACGTTGGCGGACGAGTCAGCGCATCTCGAACGGCTGCGCGGTCGACTCCAGGATGGACAGCCACAGGTCGCCGTCCGGGGCCACCTGGTTCCGCATCGACACCGCCAATCCGATCGGGACGTGAATGAACCGGTTGTGCCGGCGGCCAACCACCATGTCCGTCCGGCCGGCCATCGCCGCATGTACGGCCGCCTGCGCCAAACGGACACAGTAGACCGAGTCCGACGCCTGGGCCGGCACCGATCGAATGGTGTAGCCGGGGTCGATGTACTTGAGCGTCAGCGGCTGACCCGCCGAACCGAAATCCGCGGTGATCCGGTCCTTGAGAAAGGCGCCGATGTCGGCCAGCGCGGAATTGCCGGATGCGTCGTGGCCGGAGGCATTCAACAGTTCCTGGCCGGCGCCCTCGGCGACGACAACGACGGCGCTGCCCTTGTGCCTGACCCGGCGACGCACCGAAGCCAGCAACCCACCGTCACCGTCCAGGGTGAACGGCACCTCCGGGATCAGCACGAAATCGGCGTCGTGATTGGCCAGCGCCGCATAGCAGGCGATGAATCCGGAGTGGCGACCCATCACCCGGACCAGCCCGACGCCGCCCACCGCCGACTGGGCCTCGACCCGCGCGGCCTGGATCGACTGGGCCGCAACGGTGAAGGAGGTCTGGAAGCCGAAACTCTGCCCGATGTAGGGTATGTCGTTGTCGATGGTCTTGGGGATGCCGATCACGCCGATCGGGAGATTTCGTTTCATCAGTACTTCCGCGATTCCGGCAGCCCCCCGCATCGAGCCGTCACCGCCGATCACGAAGAGGATGTCGATGCCCAGCCTGATCAAAGTGTCAGCCATCGCTGCCGGATCCTGTGCGCCCCTTGAGGTACCGAGAACCGTGCCGCCCTGCTCGTTGATCTTGTTGACCCGCTCCGGCGTCAGCACGACCACCGGGTGATTGTTCGCCGGTATCAGACCCGCGTAGCCGTACTGAAATCCGGTGACCTCACCGACCCCGTAGTGATTGGACAGTTCCAGTACCAGGCCGCGGATCACGTCGTTGAGCCCGGGGCACAGGCCGCCGCAGGTCACCACCGCGACCTTGGCCGTTCCGGGCGCGAAGTAGATCCGCCTGCGCGGGCCGCCAGGCTCGAAACTGGGCAGCTCCTCAAGCGGCACGCCCCGTTCGCGGACCAGACTGACGGTGTCGTCGAACAGCACCCGGTCCTGCTCGTCCACATAGTGCTCGTTGGTGCGGCGTCCGGCGACAAATTTGGCCAGCGGGGAATCGTGCCGGCATTCGCCGAGCCGGGACACCATGAGTTCACCCGCAGTGACTTCGCGCTGCAGCTCGGTGAGGGTGTTCATGAAATCCAGAGTGGGCGCTCGGTGTGTCGTCGGTGTGACCGGGACAAGAAGACTTGCCAGCGCGAGCGCCCACCTCTGCCCACAGGCGGCCGGCGTCCGCTATGACGGTCGGTCGTCCCCAGTGCGCCGCAGGAACTCCGCGAAGGTCTGCAGACCGTCGCCGTGCTCGGGCGTCAGCCCGTAACCGGACCTCAGCCCGCGCCCCAGCTTGCCGGGGAGCGGCAGGGCGACGACTCGGCTCTTGCGGCCGACCGAGGTCAGGTACGAGTGCGCCAACTCGCCGAACGGGGTGATCTCGGGTCCGCCGAAGTCCGGCGCCCGGCCGGCCGGGGAGCCCGCGGCGAGGTCGGCCAATCTGACCGCCACCTCATCGGCGGAGACCGGCTGGCAGCTGATGCCTTTGGGTACCAGGGCGATCGGCACAGCGCACATGCCCTTCACCAGGCTGAGCGCGAAGTCGTGGAACTGGGTGGCGCGCAGAATGGTCCACGGCATGCCGGACGCGATCAGCGCCCGTTCGGCGGCCAGTTTCGCCTGGTAGTAGCGCATCGGCAGGCGATCGACGCCGACGATCGAGATGTACACCAGGTGGGCCAGCCGGGCCCGCCGGCCGGACGACAGCAGGGCGGCCATCGTCTCGGCCTCACCTTTTGCCGAGCCGCTGGCGCAGTGGACGACCACGTCAACACCGGCCAGCGCGACGTCGAGACCGGCCCGGGTCCGGTAGTCGACCGCAGCCCATTCACAATCCACGCCCGCACCGCTCGGCCGTGCGCTCCGGCTGGCTACTCGCACCGCAGCACCCGATGCCGCCAGCCGACGCACCACATGACGGCCGAGATTGCCGGTGCCACCGGTGACCAGCGCTGTTCTCGTCACGATTCTTCCATCCTCGCCGCTCAGTAGACGGTGTAACCGCCGTCGATCACCAGCACCGAGCCGGTCATGAACGCAGAGGCGTCGGAGGCCAGGAACACCACACTCGGCGCGATCTCCTCCGGTAGGGCAGCGCGCTGCTGGGGAGTGTCCTCGATCCAGTAACGGCGAAACTCCGGTCGGTCCACCGGCGCCATCTCCGTTCGGACATAACCGGGGGCGATGGCATTCACCCTGATCCCCAGCGGTGCCCATTCCGCGGCCAGCGACTTGGTCAGCTGGTGCACTGCGGCCTTTGACGCGTTGTAGGCGGGCTGCCACTGCGGCCGGTTGACGATCTGCGCCGAGATCGATCCGACGTTGACGATGACCCCACGGCCGGCGGCCGCCATTCGCTTGCCGAAGACCTGGCTGCCGTTCCACACTCCGGTGACATTGACGTTCATCACCTCGGCGAACTCGTCGTCGGTGACCTCGAAGGCCGGGCGGTGGATGCAGGTACCGGCATTGTTGACCAGGATGTCGACCGGACCCAGCTCCGCCTCGATCGCCGAGGCCGCCCTTTCCAAGCCTGCCCTGTCGACCACGTCGGCGGTGAACGCGCGGGCCTGGATGCCATCCAGGACCAGTTCGGCGGCCGCGTCCTCGTTGCGGACCGTGCTCCGGCCCAGGACGGCGACCTTCGCGCCGGCCTCGCCGAGCGCCCGGGCGAAGGCCCTGCCCAGTCCCTGGTTTCCGCCGGTGACGACCGCGACGCGGTCGGTCAGTTCGAAGGAGTTCAGCACGCTCATCAGCTGAGCCCGCCTGGCCGGACGATGACCTTCATGGTGTTCGGGTTGCCGTCCTGCGATAGTGCCGCCTCGACGTCCTGCAGACCGAAATGCGCGGTGACCATACCGTCCAGGTCGATCAGTCCGGCCGCCGCGAGCGCGATCGCGGTCGGGTACACGTTGGCGTAGCGGAAGGTCCCGGTGATCGTCAGTTCGCGGCCCTGGATGAGGCCGACCGGCAGCGAAATCTCGTCGGCCCCCATCCCGACCAGTGCCACATGGCCGGCCGGCCGCACCGCACGAATGCCCTGTTTCACGGCGATCTCGGCGCCGGAACAGTCGATGAAGGCGTCCACTTCGATGCCGGCATCGACGGCGCTCTCGGTCCTGGCATCCAACACTCTGGTGGCGCCGAACTTCTTGGCCAGCTCGAGGCGGGCCGCAGAAATGTCCGAGACGATGATGTCGCTGGCGCCCAACGCTTTGGCAACCTGCACGTTCATCACTCCGATCGGGCCGGCCCCGGCGATCAGCACCCTGCTGCCGGCGCCTACCTGCACCTTGGCGCAGGCCCAGACGCCGACGGCCAGCGGCTCGATGAGACCCGCCGCATCCTCACTGAGTGAATCCGGCACCGGGTGCGCGAAGTCGGCGGCCAGCACCACGTACTCGGCGAAGGCACCGTCGATCGGAGGAGTCGCAAAGAACCGCACGTTGGGACAGAGGTTGTAGCGGCCCTCCTTGCATTCGCGGCACACCCGGTCCGGCACTCCCGGCTCCATGGCGACGCGCTGACCGATCCGGTCCGGTGCGACGCCCGCTCCGACGGCGACGATGCGCCCACCTGCCTCGTGACCGAGGATCATCGGTTCGCGCACCACGTACTCGGCGATGCGGCCGTGCCGGAAGTAGTGGATGTCCGACCCGCAGATGCCCACCGAACCGACCTTGATCAATACCTCGCCCGGTCCCGGCGCGGGGACATCGCGTGTTTCCACCGCTACATCACCGATGCCGCGAAGCACACTGACCTGCATCTGGGCCGGCAGATCCGGTGCTGGTGAAGTCGTCATTGCTGTCCTCCGTGGAGTGAATCCGAATGCGTCAGAAGGGACGGTCCCACATTCGGCTCGTCCCCGCACCAGCCGGGGTCGCCCACCCCGTATCGGCTGGTGGTCTCCAGGTGTGCCCGGACGCGCTCAGTCGACCGGCCACATGTGCGCTTGGGTGACAAGTTTGTTCATGTCGTCGGCCGGCATCGGCCGGGCGAGGTAGAAGCCCTGCGCGCGTTGACATTGGAGTCTCTTCAGGATCGCCAGCTGGTCGGGACTCTCGATGCCTTCTGCAGTGACGATCAGGCCGAGCGCGTCACTCATGGCGACGATGGCGGCGACCAGAGCGGAATCGTGCGGGTCGGTGCCCAGCCCGTCGACAAATGCCTTGTCGATCTTCACCGCGTCCACCGGAAACCGTTTCAGGTAACTGAGCGAGGAGTACCCGGTGCCGAAGTCGTCGATCGACAGGGTCACCCCGAGCTTCCGCAACCCGGCCAGGGTCTTGCCGAAGTAGGCGGAGTCTTCCATGAACACACTCTCGGTCAATTCCAGGCACACATTTCGGGGTGGGGCGCCGGTCAGTTGCAACGCCTTGGCGACGACCGCGACAATGTCATTTCCCAAGATCTGCTGGACCGACAGATTGACCGACACGGTGATCGACGGCATCGACGGCAGCCAGCCGACCAGCTGACGACAAGCCTGCTCCAGCACCCAGGTGCCGATGGGCACGATGAGGCCGGATGACTCCGCCAGCGGAATGAACTCGCTCGGGTCGATCTGGCCGCGTTCGGCACTGTGCCAGCGCAGGAGTGCCTCGGCACCGACCATCGCACCCGTCGAGATGTCCACGATCGGCTGGTAGTACACGGCGAACTCGCCGAGTTCGAGAGCCCGTCGCAGCCCTGCGACGGTGGCCAGCTGACGTTCCGCCCGCGAGCGGAGTACCTCGTCGTACAGCTCGATGCGCCCGCGTCCGTGGGCTTTGGCCAGCGACATCGCCGCGTCCGAATCCCGGAGCAGGCTCTCCGGCGTGGCATCGGCAGCTGCCACCGCGATGCCGATGCTGGCGGTGACATGCACTTTCTGATTGCCCAACAGGTAAGGCTGGCTCAGTGCATCCAGGACCCGCTCGGCGACGAGAGTGGCCTTGGCCACCGACACGTCGTCACACACGATGACGAATTCGTCCCCGCCGAACCTGGCGGCAGTGTCGCTGGGCCGGATGACCGCGACCAGCCGGCCGGCCACCTGTCCGAGCAGCTCGTCCCCACGGGTGTGCCCCAACGAGTCGTTGACCTGCTTGAAGAGGTCGACGTTCACGAAAATCACACCCAGTTGCGTTGCCCGCAACCGGTTGCCGGCCAGGCCCTGTACCAATCGATCGGTCAACAGCGCCCGGTTGGGCAGGCCGGTCAGCGAATCGTGCAGCGCCCGATGCGCCAGTTCCTGCTCCATCAACTTCCGCTGGGTGATGTCCTGCAACTGCACGAGGTAGTGCTGGGCCTTGCCCGAGTCATCCCGCACGGGCGTGACGTGCAGCGACACCCACAGGATGGTGGAATCGGGGCGAAGGAAACGCCGCTCCTCGGCATAGTTGTCGTGGCCGGTGGCAAACCAGGGCAGCATCAGCTTGCCGAGCGGCCTTTCGTCCGGGTGGTTGTATTCCACCCATGACCGGTCGACGAGTTCGCTCTCCGGCCGTCCGAGGATGGCGCAGGCGGCGGCGTTGAGCCGCCTCGGAATGCCTTCGAGGTCCATGATGGCGGCGCCGATGCCGGCCTGCTCGAAGGCGACCTCGAACATCGCCTCGGCGTTGCGGCGGACCTCGTCGGCGTGCACCCGGGCGGTGTCGTCCCGCAGGGTGCCGAACAGCATGACCACGTCGCCGGAGTCCGACAGCTCCGGAACGCCGCGCGCGTTGACCCACCGCACCTGTCCGTCGGGTCGGAGGATTCGGTGATCGATGTCGAATGCGATGCCCCGGGCGACGAGATCGCCCATTGCCTGGCCCAGCAAGCGCCGGTCGTCGGGGTGAATGACCGAGAGGAACAAGTCCCTGCTCGGCACGGTGGTGAGGTCGAACCCGAGCAGCCGATGCAGTTCCACCGACCAGGTCGTCTCACCGGTCCGCAAGTCCGTTTCGAAGCTGCCCAGGTGGGCGGTGCGCTGGGCGTCGGCGAGTTGCTGCTGGCTCGCCTGCAATGCCCGCTCGACATCCCGATGTTCGGTGATGTCCTGGGAGATCACCGACAGGCCGGCGATGGCACCCGCTTCGTCGGTCATCGGTGAGAAGCTGACCAGCATCTCCACCGGAGTACCGTCCTTGCGGTGGGTGAGGATCTCCCGGCTTTCGCCGTGCCCACCCGCCAGGATGCGTTCGGACATCGCCGCCTGTTCGGCCAATGCCGGACCGGGCGCCAGAATGGACGCCGGGTGACCGATCATCTCGGCCGCCGAGTAACCGAACAGCCGTTCGGCTGCCTGGTTCCAACTGGTGATCAACGCGTCAAGGGACACACTCACGATGGCGGCCCCGGAATCCTCGACGATGGCCGACAGTCGACGGTGAGCCTCCTCGGCCCGCTTGAGTTTGGTCACGTCGACGGCGACCAGGCCGACCCCGATGACCGCTTCGTCGAACCAGACAGGGTAGTAGCTCGACTGCCAGCGTCGCCGCTGTGCCGGATCGGCTGCTGACGGATCGTCGACCATTACGTCCAGCACCGCCACTCCGGTGTCAAGCACCCGGCGATACAGTGGTTCGACCTGCCCCCAGAGTTCCGGCACCACCGCCTCGACGGTTTGACCGATCTGGTGTGCAGCAGATTGTCCGGTCATCGTCGCCAGCGTGTTGTTCACCCGCACCATTCGCAGGTCCCGGTCGACGAACCCGAAACCGACTGGCGCGTTTGCCTGCAACGTCTCCAGCAGCGCCAGGGTCTGCGCCGTCCGGCGCTCCGCCGATCGCAGGCCCGCCTCCAGCGTTTTGGCGCCGTCAATGTCGGTGGCAGTGCCGACGCAGCTCCGTAGCACGCCGAACTCGTCCCACATCGGCCGAGAACGGAAGGCGTGCCACAGATATGCTCCGTCGAATCGCCGAATCCGGCAGTCGATGCGGTCGGTTCGCTGCCGCTCGGCGGAAGGCTGGAAGAATGACCGCGCGCCGGCCGCATCGTCGGGGTGAACGACGGACAGCCAATTCCAACCGGGCTGCTGATCGATCCGTATTCCGGTGTAGGTCTCGCCCTCCAAATTGACGTACTCATTGGAACCGTCCGGCCCGGCCATCCAGACGATGTGCGGAATCGCCTCGGCCATCAGCCTGAATTCGGCGTCGCTGAAGGACGAGCCGCTCCCTACTGATTGCTGGCTCACCGGATGCCGTTCACCCTCCCGCTCAGCGATCATCACCTCAAGCGTCATCGATCTGCGGGCTGGGCAGAGTCGCAGCACCATTGGCGATGCACCGGCCCCCCTGGCCTTTCCTCAGCAATGCTCACTATACTTCAGATACCGATCCGGTGGCGGCTGCACCAATGGAGACTGTTGTTCGAAAATCGGACGAATGGGCAACCGGGACCTCGTACCCGAAAGGACGGCGAATCCGGGCCGCAACGGTGACCGAATGAATACATTCTCCCAGTCCCAATCAAGCTTTCGGTCCACGGTTTCGCCCGGGGTATCAACGTTCGGAATCGGCCCTCAGGCGGAGCGCGCTGAGTCCGCGGATGACGAAGTACGGCTGGTAGCTGGGCTGTTGGGTGAGTTGCAGGTGCGGGTAGTGACGCAGCAGCGCGACCGATGCCTCCAGTTCGAGCCGCGCCAGCGGCGCACCGATGCAGAAGTGCAGGCCTCCGCCGAAGCCGATGTGGGTCGACTCCCCCCGGCCGACGTCGAAAGTGTCCGGGTCGGGAAAGCGCTGTGGATCCCGGTTGGCGGAGCCGAACATCATGGCGATCCGCTCGCCGACGCGGAACGTCCGATCGCCCAGCACCACGCCGTCGGCGAGCACCCAGCGCTCGAACAGTTGCAGCGGAGGGTCCCAGCGGAGCATCTCCTCGACCGCGACCGCCGGTGCCACCTCACCGCTGGTCACCCTTGCCCACTGCCGTGGGTGATTCAGCATCGCCCGCATGCCGTTGCCCAGGGTATTGACCGTTGCCTCGTGGCCGGCGTTGAGCAGAACGATGACGGTGCAGACGATCTCGTCCTCGGTCAGTTTGTCGCCGCGGTCGGCGACGGTGACGAGTTCAGAGACCAGATCGTCCTCGGGGTGCTCCCGGCGGGCCGCGATCAAAGACCTGACGTAAGCGTTGAACTCGCCGGCTGCCCGGTCGGCTGCTGTCCTTTCCGCATCAGTGGTGGACAACTCGTACATCTTCACGATGGCGTGCGACCAGGCGAGCAGCCGCGGCCCGTCTCCCAGCGGTACCCCCAGCAGGGTGCAGATCACCTCCACGGAGAACGGCTGGGCATAGTCGGAGATCAGGTCGAAGCCGCCGTCCCGGGACGCGGCGGGTCGGACCGACATGGCGGAGTCGAGATGGGTCGATGCCAGCGACTCGATCTGGGGACGTAACCCGGCGATGGAGCGAGCGGTGAAGACCTTGGTGACGAGCCGTCGTAACCGGGTGTGGTCAGGGGGTTCGAGATTGAGCAGTGACCAGCGCTCGGACGCGTTGAACTCCTGCCAGCGCGGATCCGGTGGCTCCTGGCCGAACTCCTTGTCGGCGAATCTGTGCCGGTACGCCCGGCCCAGCCGGCGATCACGCAGTGCGACATGCACATCGGCGAATCGGTTCAGCAGGTACACATCGCGAACCGGGTGATAGAGCACCGGGCCGAGTTCCCGCATCCGGGTGTAGACAGGGTAGGGGTCGGCGATGAAGGCCGGGTCCTGCGGGTCGAAGCCGACGTCGGCAGCGGTGGGGTGGGCGCGCACGAGCCAGCGTAACCGCTGCGCTGCTAGTGGTCGAGAGCACCTAGCATCACACTCATGGCAGCGGACAGTGCTCGGGTGGAGGTGGACGGCCGCCGATTCGGGCTGACGAACCTGTCCAAGGTGCTCTATCCGGCGTCGGGCACCACGAAGGCCGACGTGATCGGCTACTTCGCCGGTGTCGCCGACGCGATGATCCCGCTGCTGCAGGGCCGGCCGGTGACGCGCAAGCGCTGGCCGAACGGCGTCGACACGACACCCTTCTTCCACAAGAACATCGACAAGGGCACGCCGTCATGGGTCGCCCGTCGGGATATCACCCACAAGGACAGGACCATCACCTATCCGCTGGTGGATTCACCCGCGACGCTCGCCTGGCTGGGCCAGAATGCGGCGCTGGAACTGCATGTCCCGCAGTGGCGATTCGGCGCCGACGGCGAGGTCGGTCTGCCCGACCGGGCGGTCTTCGACCTGGACCCGGGACCAGGAGTGGATCTGGCGGACTGCGCCGTGGTGGCCAAGGCACTCCGCCGACACCTGACCGAACTGAAGCTCACCGCCTACCCGGTGACCAGTGGCTCCAAGGGTCTGCACCTGTACGTGCCGCTCCCGGGAGACCAGACGTCGGAACAGGTTTCCCAATTCACGAAGCTGCTGGCCGAGACCGTCGAGCAGGAGATGCCACAGCTGGTGGTCTCGCGCATGTCGAAATCCCTACGGCCAGGAAAGGTATTCATCGACTGGTCGCAGAATAACGCCGCCAAGACGACGATCGCACCGTACTCGTTGCGCGGCAGGGAGTTACCAACTGTCGCGGCGCCCCGAACCTGGGCGGAGCTGGACGACCCCGGCCTGCGGCAGCTGGACTACCGGGAGGTTCTCGACCGTTTGCGCAGTGGCATCAGTCCCTTCGGTGCAGGCTCCGCCGGTCCGTCGGTCGCCGCCAAACTCGCGGCCTACCGCTCGAAGCGGTCGGCCGAGCGCACACCCGAGCCGGTGCCCGAGGTCTCCGCGACGCCGTCGCCGGCCGGTACCGACGACACTTTCGTCATCCAGGAACACCACGCGACGGCGCTGCACTGGGACTTCCGGCTGGAACACGGCGGTGTGCTGGCGTCATGGGCCGTACCCAAGGGCATCCCGACGACGTCAGCGCAGAACCGGCTGGCCGTCCAGACCGAGGACCACCCGCTGGAGTACGCAGATTTCGCCGGGACCATCGATCACGGCGAGTACGGCGGCGGGGAGGTCACCATCTGGGATTCCGGACACTACAGCTTGGAGAAGTGGCGTGACGACGAGGTCATCGTGACCCTCGACGGCACCCGGTCCAGTGGTCGCTTCGCCTTGATCCGCACCAGGCAGGGCGCGGGCGGCGGTGTCGGCGCCAAGGGCAATCAGTGGCTGATGCGACGCACCAAGGATCAGCCCGATCTCGAGGAGGTGTTGCCCCGGGCGGGGGGCAAGTTCGGCGCCGACCGCCGAATCCAGCATCGGGGGCCGCCGATGGATCTGCTGCCGATGCTGGCTACGGCCGGCACACTCGCCGACATCGTCGGCGACGAATGGCGTTTCGAGGGGAAGTGGGACGGCGTCCGAGCCATCGTCGAGATCGGCGATGACCATTTCCGGCTGCTCAGCCGCAACGGGAACGATGTCACCGCAGCCTATCCCGAGCTTCGGGAGGTTTTCGACGCGCTGGCCGGGCACGTGGCCGTGCTGGACGGCGAGATCGTCGCGTTCGATGCTGCCGGCCGCTCCGACTTCGGTCTGTTGCAGCGACGCATGAAACTGACCAAACCCGCGGAGATCAGTCGGGTGGCCGGGCAGGTTCCGGTCCGGCTGCTGATCTTCGATGTTCTGCACCTGGACGGAGTCTCGCTGCTGCGCAAGACCTACGATGATCGCCGCCGGGTGCTGGCCGCCCTTCATCCCAGCGGCGCGGTGTTCTCGGTCCCCGATCAACTTCCGGGGCCGCCGGCCGATGCGCTGGCCGCCACCAGGAAGCTGAGCTGGGAGGGGATCATCGCCAAGAAGGCCGACTCGGTGTACCTGCCTGGTAAGCGGGTGCACACCTGGATCAAGATCAAGAACATCTCGGATCAGGAGGTGGTGATCGTCGGCTGGCGACCGGGCAACGGCCGCCGGGCGGGTGGCATCGGCGCGCTGCTGATGGCCCTGCCGAGCGCGGACGGGCTCGCCTTCGTCGGTCGGGTAGGCACCGGATTCACCGACGCCGTGCTCGATGACCTGCTCGCCACGCTGGAACCGCTGGCCCGCAAGACCTCACCGGTCACCGCGCCCATGGTCAGGGCCGAAACGGTCGGCGTGCACTGGGTGCAGCCTCGACTCGTCGGTGAGGTGAGCTATTCCGAGTGGACACCGGACGGACATTTGCGGCATCCGGTCTGGCGCGGCCTGCGACCGGACAAGGCTGCCGCTGAGCTCGGAAGGTTCTCTGTTGCCGCGATCGAAGCGAAACAACCCGCTCGCGAGCGGACCGACGGCCGCCGGCAGACAGCCGAGTAGCGCACCGGGTCACCCCCGCAGCGCCCGAACCGCGAGCTCGACGTCTGCCTCGCTGTTGTAGATGTGGAACGACGCTCGCACCCGACCGGCCCTGACCGCCGCCCGGATGCCGGCGGCGGCCAGTTTCCCCGCCGCGCCGGGCGCATCCACGGTGACGATGGCGCTGGACTGCTCGCCGCGGCCGAGCCCGGCCAGGAAGAGGTTGGCGAGTCCGACAGTGTGGCGGTGCACTGCCGCCGGGTCCAGTCCAGCCAGCAGTTCGACGGCGACGGCCGCGCCCACCCAGGCGAACCAGTCCGGTGACAGGTCGAACCGCCGGGCATTGTCGGCCAGCCGAAGCGGGCTGCCGTAGATGGAGTCCCAGGGCTGCGCGCCCGCATACCAACCGGCGGCCAGCGGACGGATACGGTCCATCAGCTCGGGCCGCACCGAGAAGTATGCGGTGCCGCGCGGTGAGAGCAGCCACTTATAGCCGCCGCACACGACGAAATCGATCGCGGAGCAGTCGACTGGCAGCCAGCCACAGGCCTGGGTGACATCGACCAGCAGCAGGGCGCCGGCGTCGATGGCGGTGCGCCGCAGGGCGTCCAGGTCGGCGACCCGACCGTCGGCTGACTGCACTGCGCTGACTGCGATCAGATCGGCAGCGCCGGTGAATCCAGCCACCTCGTCCAGCGGCAGTTCCCGGACGGTCACCCCGCGGTCGGCATGGGCCAGGAACGGGAAGGTCACCGAGGTGAATTCGCCCTGTGCGGCCACCACGGTCGCGTTGTCAGGCAGACTCGCCGCGACCAGCCCGACGAACTGGGACACCACAGACCCCACCGCCACCTGGCTCACCGGAACGCCGGTCAAGGCCGCCCAGGCACGGCGGGCGCGGTTGACGTCGTCGTCGAAGTCCGGCGGGTGCAGCTGTCCGCGCCGCCAGGCCTGAAGGCTACTGTCCAGGGCGGCCAGCGCCGTTTGCGGTGGCAGGCCGAGGGTGGCCGAGTTGAGGTATCCCGGGTCAGGCGCGAAAAGGTCCGCTAGCCCTGGCAGCGTCATCGGCCCGACGTTACTTCGGGTGGCTCCGTTGTCAATCCCGCGCTGCCGCTAGCGCGCCGTCCGCATGACGGTGAACGCGAAGCGTCCCTCGATGAAGTAGCTCCGCGTGTACATGAACGCGCGGTTGTGCTCGTCGTAGTGCAGTTGGTCCAGGAGCAGAAACAGTTCGCCCGGCTCCAGCGCTCCGTCCCAGGCGATCGACAGATCGCTGACCGCCTTCACGTTGGCCAGCGCTCGCACCGGCGTCGGGCCATCGTTGTCGGCCAGGAAGGCGAAGACGGAGCCGGTGAGGTCCTTCGGGCGGAAGTCGGTGGGAAAGACCCAGCGGGGCAGCACGTCGTAGGAGTACGCGACGACGATGTCATCGGCCATGATCTTGCGCTGGATGTCGAGCACCTGCTCGCCCGGACCGATCCCGAACATGTCCTGCTCGACGCCGGTGGCCACCCGGAGCACCCGATGGTGGTAGCGCATACCCGGTCGGTGACCCATCTCGGCGATCGTCGCGGTAATCGACTTGAGTTCCTGCATGCCGGCGTGGATGGTCCCGACGTCCGCGGCGAAACTGCCTCGCCCCCGCCGAGTGGTGATCAGCCCCCTGCCCTCGAGAGTCTTGAGCGCCTGCCGGACAGTGGCGCGGGAGACGCCGTAGGTATGCACCAGGTCGGCTTCGGTCGGGAGCTGCTCACCGGGTGACCATTCGTGGGCGGCGAGCCGTCCGCGCAGGTCATCCGCCAGTCGGACCGGTAGTGCGGTCCGGGAACCGAGCCGATTCTCACCTGTCTTCGTGCTCACCATGCGTGCTCCAAGGGTCCTGGTGTTCGGCGGCCCGTGCACTGTTAGCACGCTGAAGTTGCGCTTGACAGATGTCCGTTGTCCGACAACTATACGAGACGATAGAACGCTCGTGGATTCCGAAACGCGAGGCCGCAGTAAGCCGTCGGGCCTGGCAGGTGGCCCCGGCGGGCACGCGAGGGCAGCGCCCTCGGGACGACGAGCCGCAAGAGGTATGGATGACCGCCATCGAGACACCGTATCGCGAGTTGAACCTGGACACCGTGGCCCAATTCGCTGCACCCTTCCTGTCCGGTGCCCCTGTCGGTGCTCGCGAGATCGGTGACGGCAACCTCAATCGCGTCTTCCGCATCTGGAGCGAGGCCGATTCGATCGTCGTCAAGCAGGCGCTCCCCTACCTGAAGGCGGCCGGCGAATCCTGGCCGCTGACCAGGCATCGGGCCCGCATCGAGTGTGAGGCGTTGCTCCAACACGGCAAACTCGCACCCGGCCTGGTGGCGTCGGTGATCTGTTTCGAGGATGCACAGTCCGCGCTGGTGCTGGAAGACCTTTCCGAGTATGGGAATTGGCGCGAATCACTGATCGACGGCCAGGACCTCCCGGGTGTGGCAGCGCTGATCGGGGAATACAGCGCAGCCGTTCTGATCGGGACCATGGGAGCCCATCTGACCGGCGCCGAGCGGGCCGCGATGCGGGCGCGCTTCTCCTATTCGGCCCTGTGCCTGGTGACCGAGGAGCTGATCTTCACGGCGCCCTTTGTGAACGCCCGATCCAACAGGTACGACCCGGAGATATCAGACCTGGCGATGGCCCTGTACCGCGATCGCGCTCTTCGGACGGCGGCGGCCGAGCTTCGATTCAACTTCCGCAGCCGGAACGAGGCGCTGGTGCACGGTGACCTGCACACCGGGTCGGTGTTGGCCCGCCCCAACGACGTCCGGGTGATCGATCCGGAATTCGCGTTCTTCGGTCCGGTCGGCTTCGACCCCGGGGTATTGCTGGCCAATCTTGCCATGGCCCGGATAGCGCACGAGGTGTCCGGACACGAAAGCTTCTGCGCCGTGATCGACAAGGCGGCCCGGGATTACTGGGAGGCGTTCACCGACGAGGCTCGACGTCGGTGGAGTCCCGCCGAACCCTGGTTCGGCCGGTTCGCGGCTCGGGTGCTGGCCGACGCTGCGCGTTTCGCCGGCATGGAGATGATCCGCAGGATCGTCGGAATGGCCCACGTCCGAGACATCGACGCACTTCCGGCGGCAGCGAGATTCCGGGCGCAGGAGAGCTCACTCGCCGGTGGGCGCGCCCTCGTTCTCGGCGGTCCGTGCCCGAGTTTCGAAGACCTTTGGCAGCTGGCCACCCAAGAGGAGACATTTGCATGAGGAAGCTGATCAATCGGCCGGAGGATTTCGTCGACGAATTCGTCGACGGAATCCTCAAGGCGCATCCTGGCGAGTTGCGTGCGGTCTCCGGTGACCGACGCGCCTTGGTGCGCGCCGACGCTCCCGGGGACCGCGTCGGCATCGTCACCGGCGGTGGGTCCGGTCATCTTCCGCTGTTCCTCGGCTATGTCGGCAAGGGGTTGCTGTCCGGTGTCGCCATCGGTGGTGTCTTCTCATCTCCCTCTCCGGCGCAGATCCTGGCCGCCACCGGGGCCAGCGACTCCGGACGTGGAGTGCTGTACCTGTTCGGCAACTACGGCGGCGATGTGCTGAATTTCGACCTGGCCGGAGAGCTGGCGGAATTGGACGACATCATCACCTCCACCGTGCTGCTGCACGACGACGTCCTCAGCGCTCCGGCGGATCGCGCCGAGACCCGTCGCGGCGTAGGTGGTCTCGTGCTGGCGTACAAATGCGCGGGGGCCGCCGCCGAGCGAGGCGATGATCTCAAAGAGGTCACCCGGCTTGCCGAGGCAGCGTCGGCCGCCTGTCGCAGTGTCGGAGTTGGGCTGTCCCCGTCCATTCTTCCGGCCGCTGGAAAGCCGACCTTCGAGCTGCCCGAGGGCGAAATGGAAATCGGCATCGGCATACACGGTGAACCGGGGGCCCATCGCGGGCCGCTGGAGACGGCCGATCAGATCGCCGACCGCATGCTGGCTGCAATTCTTTCCGATATCGACCTGGTGGCCGGCGACCGGGTGGTGGTCATGGTCAACGGAATGGGAGCCACGCCGCCCGAGGAGCTCTATGTGATCTACCGCCGGGTGCACGACTCGCTGGCTGCGCTGGACATCTCGATCCACCGGCCCTATGTGGGCGAATATGCGACAAGTCTGGAGATGGCCGGCGCCTCGTTGACCATCATGAAACTTGATGACGAGTTGGCCGACCTGGTCGACGCACCTGCCTGTTCGCCCTTCTTTCGGCAATGAACAGCGAGAAACTCGTCGCGCTGCTCAAGGCCGCCTTGCCTTTGTTGGAATCCTGCCGGGACGAACTCCGGGATCTCGACGCTGCCATCGGCGACGGCGACCTCGGCATCACGGTCGCGGGCGGTGCGGCGGCTGTCGTCCGCGAGCTGGAGCAGGTCGGTCACTTCGCAACGCCGGCCCTGGTCCTGCGGCAGGCGGCGGGTTCGTTTGCTGCTGCCAATCCATCCACCCTTTCGGCGCTGGTGGCCGGCGCCCTTCTCGCTGCCGCTAAACGGGTTGTCGACGCCCCGGAACTCGACCGGTCAGCTGCGATCGACATCTTGACCGCCGCCATCAACAGAATCGCCGAGCGGGGAAAGGCACTGCCCGGCGACAAGACAATTCTGGATGCGATGTCGCCGAGCCTGGAGGCGTTGGCGACAGCTCCGGCTGATCCCGTCCAGACCATGGAACTCATGGTGTCAGCAGCCCGTTCCGGAGTGGAGTCCACCACTGCACTGATTTCCCGACGCGGCCGGGCGGCCTGGGTCGGTGAGCGGAGCATCGGCCACCCCGATGGCGGTGCCACCGCCTACCTCCGACTGCTCGAGGCGATCGCGACGGCCTTTGCCGGCGCCGCCCAGCGCCACTGACGACCGCACCGTGACCGATCCTGCGGATTCATTGAGCCGGACGTTGTCGGGCGCTCCGGCCAACTGGGGGCGATGGGGGCCGGACGACGAGGTCGGGGCGCTCAACTTCCTGAGCAGCGAGCAGGTCATTTCGGCGGCCGCCCTGATCCGGCAGGGCAAGGTGATCACCCTGGGGGCGCCGGTGACGGACGCCGACCCGGTTTTGCCGGGCCGAACCCCGCCACGACGGCGGAACCTGATCGACGCAGCGGACTTCCGCTCGGGGCAGCAGACGAGGCTGGCCGGTGGACTGGCCTGGACCGAGGACGTGCTGACCGCCCACGCCCAATTCGGCACCCACTGTGATGCCCTCGGCCACATGTGGCTCGACGATCAGCTGTGGAACGGACATCCCGCCTCCAGTACCGTCGGCGCGATGGCGAAGGCCGGGATAGAGCCGCTGGCCAGAAGGGGCATCGTCGGACGAGGCGTGCTGATCGACATGGCAGCGCACCGCGGTGTCGCCTCGCTCTCCAGGGCCGAGACCTTCGACCACCACGACCTTGTCGACGCCGCCGCTGGACAGGGCGTCGACATCGCGAAGGCGGACATCCTGCTGATCCAGACCGGCTGGCACGCGGCCCTGCAGGAGCGGCGGGAGAAGATCGATCAGGACTACTGGGAGCCGGGCCTGACCTATTCGACGGATCTGGTGGAATGGTTCCACCGTCAGGAGGTGGCGTGTCTGGTCACCGATACCCTGGGCAACGAGACCACCCGCGATCCAACCACCGGCGCCTTCTATCCGCTGCACGCGGCGCTGATGCGCGGGCTGGGGATCGTCTTCACCGAAGCTGCCTGGTTGGCCGATCTCGCCGCCGACTGCCGGGCGGACGCCTGCTTCGAGTTCTGCTACGTGGCCGCGCCGATCCCGCTGGTCGGCGGATCGGGCGGGCCGGTCAACCCGGTCGTCATCAAGTGAACATCAACCCTTGACGGCACCGAAAGTGAAGCCCCGCACGACATGTCGCTGCACCGCGACGGTGAACAAGATGATCGGGATGGCCACCATGGTGGCGGCTGCGTAGAGCTTGCCCCAGTTGATGCCGCGATCACTGATCAGCGTCGCGACGATGCCGGCGGGGGCGGTGCGGTTGTCGGTCGTGAGGAGGACCGCGAACAGCAGTTCGTTCCACGCCGAGATGACGGTGAAGATCGCGGCCGCGGCGATGCCGGACTTCACCACCGGCAGCATGACCTGCAGCAGGATGCGGATGTCGCCGGCCCCGTCGACCAGGGCGGACTCGCGTAGTTCACGTGGTATCTGGGCCATGAAACCGCGGACCAGCCAGACCGTGAACGGGATGTTCATCGCCGTGTAGGTCAGGATCAGCGCCACCGGGTTGTCCAGCAGATGCAGATCGTTCCAGAGCTGGAACAGCGGGACCAGCAGCACCACCGGCGGCAGCATGGAGGCCAACAGGATGAGGATCAACCAGAAGTTGGGCCGGCGAACTCTCATGAAGGTCAGAGCGTAGCTTGCCGGCACGCTCGCCAGAATCGTCAGCAGCACGGTGCAAATCGTTACCGTCAGGCTGACCAGCAGGTAGTGGCCGAACTGGGTACCGCTGGTGGTGGAGAACAGGTCTCGGTAGTTCTGCAGTGATGGGGTGAAGAACCAAACCGGCGGAATCTGGAAGACCTGGGCCGCCGGCTTGATCGACTGCAACAGCATCCACACCACCGGCGCCAGGCTGATCAGCACCCAGAGGATGACAATCGAGTAGACCGCGGTCTGGCCCTTGCGGGATCTGGTCGCCGCCATTGCGTATCTCCTGTTCGGTGCGAAAAGCTCTGGGGGCGTGCGGTCATCAGCGCTGGGATCTCATCACTCTGATCAGCGAGACGCTCACCACGAGGGTCAACACCATGAAGACCGCGGCCTCGGTGGCCGCGTAGCTGGTGTACTGACCGACGTTGGCGTCGTTGTAGATCTGCATGGCCACCACATTGGTGGCGTTGCCGGGTCCGCCATTGGTCAGTGTGTACACCGTGTCGAAGGTGCGGAAAAGATCGATCACCCGGAACAGCACCGTGACCAGGATCAATGGCACCAGCATGGGGATCTGGATGTAACGAAGCTTCTGCCAACCACCTGCCCCGTCCAGCTCAGACGCTTCGATCATCTCCGGCGACAGGGCTACCAGTCCCGCGGAGAGCACCAGGACGAAGAACGGTGTGCTACGCCAGACATCGGTGAGTACCAGGGCGGCGAAGGAGTAACCGCTGTCGGCGAGCCACGCCTTGGGCTGCCCGCCCAGAAGCGTCACGAAGTAGTTCACCAGGCCGGAATCGAAGTTCAGCAGGTTGCGGAAGTTGATCGCGGCCACTGCCGGCGTCAGCATCGTCGGGATGAGGATCAGGGTGCGCAACACCCCGCCGCCGCGGACGATGCGGGCCATGGCCAGCGCCAGGCCGAATCCGATGACGAACTCCAGTATCAGCGCCGTCAGGGCATATCTCGCGGTCACCCAGACGCTGGCCCAGAAACCCGGATCGGTCAGTACCGCCTTGTAGTTGCGCAGCCCGACCCAGGGCGTGCTGACACCGGGGGACAGCCGCGAGAATGACAGTCGGATGTCGTCCAGCAGTGGGTAGAGGATCAGACCCACCAGAATGATGACCGCGCCAAGGGTGAACGCGAACGCCGCCCAGCGCTCCTTCTGCGGGACCCTGGTCCCGCTCGGAGGCCGAACCGGCGTCGGTTCGGCCTCCGAACGGATCAGCACACTGGACACGTACTTACTTCCCGGACTTCTGGGCCAGGTTCAGCGCCCCGGTCTGCATGTCCGCGGCCGCCTGCTGCGCAGACTTCTGCCCGGTGAACATCGCGTTGACCTGCGGCGCCATCACATTGAGCAGCAGATCGCCGAAGGACGGCACGGCCGGCAGCGCGTGGTATAGCTGTACCGATGCGCCGACGGTGGCCAGCACCGGCTGCTTGGCCACGATCGCCGGATCGGTGAGCACCGAGAACCGTCCTGACGAACCCATTCCGGCCGACACCATGGCCTTGGCGATCTGCGGGCTGGTGTACCAGGCGGCGAATTCGAATGCTGCTTTCTGGCTCTGGCTCTTCGCGCTGAGACCCAACGAGTGGGTCGTCGGGAAAATACGGGGCGTGGTGGCCGGCAGGCCCTGCTGGTATGGCAGCAACGCGTAGCCAAGCTTTCCGGCAGATTGCGGTGACAGCTTGGGATCGGCCAAGGTGCTGGCGGCGGCGTTCCATTCGACCGCCATCGCGGTCTTGCCCTGCTGAAGCGAAGTCAGCAATTCGTTGTAGGCGTAGGTCGGTGATCCCGGGTTCGCCACCTTCAGCGTATTGAGCAGACCGTTCCAGTGGGTCAGTCCCTCGACGGCTTTGGGATCAGTGAAGTTGGGATCGTTGCCGTTGAACGGCGACCCGCCGTACGCCCACATCGCGGTGGTGGCGAACATCGATGAACCGGCGTCCTGGGTACCCGAGATGGCGATGGGCGACATCGACAGATTCGCCGCCTTGATCTTTCCCTGCACGGTCTGCAGCGCAGCTTCGAACTGCTCCCAGGTCCAGGCGGCGGGTGGCGCCGGCACGGTGATGCCCCACTGCGCCATCAGGTCCTTGCGGTAGTAGAGCATCTGCACATCCGAGCCGTAGGTCAGCGACATCAGGCCGTTCTTCGCGTCCGACGACACGGTCTGCACGGCCTTGGGGAAGTCGTCCAGGTTGTAGGCCTTGGCGTTGAACAACGTGGAGTCGTTCATGAACGTGCTCAGCGGCATCAGGTACGGGTTCAGATCGGCGGCCTGCTGGGCGCCGGCGTCCACCAGGTCGCAGGTGGAACTGGTGCGGATCTGGTTGATGGTCACCGGCAGGTTCTGATTGATCGGGATGGACACCATCTTGATCTTTATCTTGCCGCCGGTCATGGCGGTGAATTCGGTGCCGAACTTCTGGATCGCGTCGAATTCGGGCCCGGCGAACTGGCAGACGGTGACCGTGGAGTCGGGGGCCTGGCCGGACGCCGCCCAGGGGACTACCGCGCTCGCCTGGCCGTCCGCCGGGGGACCCGCGGATCCGGGGGCGCCTGTAGTGACGGAAGATCCGGCCGCCGGTACCGACGAGGTGGCTGAACCGCCGGCGGGCGACGACGTTGCGCTCGGTGCGGCGGGTGTACTTGTCGAACTGGCTGATGATCCAGTTCCGGAAGAGCTGCAGGCCGCCAGCGTAACGCCGGCGGTGAGCACCGCGACCGGCAGACGGAAGCGGCGTAGGACGGATCGTGGACGCATGTGTCCTCCTCGACACAATTGGATCGAGCAGGTCGACCCCACCGTCGTCGATGGTTGTCGGACAACCGACATCTGTCAAGTGGTGAGACGACCCATTGACAGACTTCAGTCATCGGACAACTCTTTCTCACGATGCGCGCTCCATCGGGGCCGGCGCGCCTTGTCCGAAAGCAAGGATCGGTGTCCAGTGGTCCAGCGACCCAATCTTCGTCTCGATACCCCCACACCCTGGCTGGGACTGAACTTCTGGTCGCGAAAGGGCGGCCCGTTCATGTGGCGCACCTACGACGACCGATTGGTCCGCGAGGAGCTGCAGGTACTGGTCGACCACGGCATGACGGTGACCAGGTCGTTCTTCCTCTGGCCCGACTTCCACCCCGCTCCTGACGTCATCGACGAGCAGATGGTGGACCGCTACCGGCAGTTCCTGGTGGCCTCGGAGGAGGTGGGCATCGCGACGATCCCAACCTTCATCGTCGGACACATGTCCGGGTCCAACTGGGACCCGGTCTGGCGGGACGGCCGTGATCTGTACCGGGACGGCTTCATGCTGGGCCAGCAGGCGTACTTCATCCGGGAGATGGTGCGCAGGGTCGGGTCGTCGCCGGCGATCGCCGCCTGGTTGATATCCAACGAGATGCCCTGGTACACCGGCCCCACCGACCGGGCCAGTGCCCGTGCCTGGGCAATTATCTGCACCCAGGCGGTCCGGGCCGGCGGCTCGCAGTTGCCGGTATCGTTGGGCGACGGGGTCTGGGCGCAGGAGGTCATCGGGACCGACAACGGGTTCCGGCTCCGTGATCAGCAGGACACCACGGATTTCTTCGGGCCGCATTCCTATCCGATGGGGACAGACCAGACCAGGCAGCTGCAGCGGGCCGCCTTCATCTGTGAAATGTCTCATCTGGGTAAGCCGGTCATTCTTGAAGAATTCGGAGTCACCGACACGTTCGCCGGTGAGCAGAGCGCAGCGGACTACTACCGGCAGACGCTGCACACCTCGCTGCTCGCCGGCGCCACCGGGTGGATCGGCTGGAACAACACAGATTTCGACATGGCCGACGTGGAGCCGTACAACAGTCACCTGTACGAATTGACCTTCGGCGTGACCAAGGTGGACGGAACGCCGAAACAGGCACTGCTGGAGCTCGAGGAATTCGGGAAGATACTGCGGGCAGTCGATTTCGCCCGTCTGTCTCGCACCGAGACCCGCACTGCTGTCCTCTTCCCGGCGCACATTGATCTCGACCTTCCGATCGTCGACAAGTCACATCTGCAGGACCGTGAGCTGATGTCGGACATCACCTGGCACGCTAGCGTCGCGGCCAAGCTGGCCGGGCTGAAGCCCGCGATCGTCAGGGAGTCGGAAGGTATCCCGCACGCGGACCTGCTGATCGTGCCGTCGAACAAGGCCCTGCTGGGAAGCACCTTTCCGGCGCTGCTGGATCGAGCGAAGGAGGGCGCCCATGTCTACGTCTCCTGGTTCGCCGGCTCGAGCATGAGTCAGCGGGGAGCCTGGTGGCCGGACATCGAGCCGATTTTCGGTGCTCGGCACCGACTCCGGTACGGCATCGCCGAACGGACCGATGACGTCGTGACCCTCACCTTCCAGGTCGCCCTGGGAGGCATCGGCAAGGGGGAGACCCTGGAATTCGCGGCGGCCGGTGGCGAGTACGCCCGGTCGCACCTGCCGTTGGAGGTCGTCGACGCCGAGGTCGTCGCCGTCGACCGTTCCGGCCGTGCGGCGCTGATCCGACGTCGGATCGGGGCCGGACTCATCTACCTCGGCTCGTTTCCGGTCGAGTTCTTCGGTGCAACCCGACGCAATGCGAACGAGGACGACCAGGTGTACCGGCTGTACGGCGCTCTCGCGGCCGAGGCGGGCATCGTGCCCGAGGTGCAGGTCGTAGGTTCGCGGACCTACATGGACCAGCTCGAGCACGAGGACGGCACGCGGTACAGCTGGTTCGTCAGTCTCGACCCGGAACCCGTCGTCGTTGCGCCGTCAGTCGCGCCCGGCACGCTTCTGGTCGATGTGCTCAGCGGTGAGGACCTCACCCAGAAGTGCCCGCTGCCGAGCTTCGGTGTCCGGGTCGCCCGTCACGTGGTCGAGGGTCGCTGACCAGATTCGGTTAGGGGTGCCCCGGGCAGCCCGGGTGGCCCATGATGATGGGCGTGTCGATCCCAGTAACCAGGGGCTCACCAGGTGCCGCTGCTGCCTGGTGGGCCTCGACGATGCGCCGGCTGCGGCTGGGTTGGCGGGTGGCACTCACCCGCGTGGCGCGGCTGACCGGCGCTGCCTCCGCGGCGTATGTCCTGGCCGGGTCGTTGCTCTCGGTCACTCGCCCGCTGACGGCCGCGCTGACGGCGTTGCTCATCGTTCAGGTGACTTTGGTGGGCACGGTGGCCGACACTGCGCGGCGGATCCTGAGCGTGGTTCTCGGGGTGGTCGTTGCGGTGGTATTTGCATCGGTCTTCGGGTTCAGCGTGGCCAGCCTGACTGTGCTGATCGCCGCAGCCCTGCTGCTGGGGCAGCTGTTTCGCCTCGGTGACCACCTGCTCGAAGTTCCGATCAGCGCGATGCTGGTGCTGGGGGTGAATGGTGCCCACAGCGCGGCCACCGACCGGATTGCCGAGACCCTGGTGGGCGCGGCGGCCGGCGTGCTGGTGTCCCTGCTGTTTCCGCCTACGGTGCAGGGCCGGACGGCAAGCGCAGCGGTGGAAGAGTTTTCGATCGAATTGGCCGAGCTGCTCCAGGTCGTCGCCGGTGAGGTGGCCTGGCCGGTGACCGCCGAGCAGACCCAGCGCTGGCTGGAGCAATCGCGACGGCTGTCCATCTCCACCGACCGGATCGACGAGCTGCTGGACCGGGCCCGCGACAGCCGGCGGCTCAACCCGCGGGCTGCCGGGCACCGCGACACCGGACCGGGGTTGCGGGCAGGTCTGGCCACCCTGGAGCACTGCGCAGTCGCGCTGCGCGGGTTCTACCGCTCGGTCGCCGATCGGGTTGGTCCGCAGTCCGGCGAGCTGTATCTGTACGAACCTGATACCCGACAGGCCTTCTCGGTCCTGTTGATGGAACTCGCCGATGCCCTGAAGTGCTTCGGCGCCCTGGTGCGGGCGGAAGCCGACGCGGATGACGACGACGGGGATGACGTCGATCTGCGCGGTCGACCGACCTCCGAGGTGCTGCTGGCGGCCGCAGTGGAGTCCGTCCAGGAACCGCGGGCCCGGTTGGCCGAACTGCTCGCCGTCGACCCACGACGGGACCCGCAGGAGTGGGAACAGAACGGCGCGATGCTTGCCGCAGTCGGACGGGTGCTGCGGGAACTCGACGCGGAGGAACACGCCCGGCAGCGCCAACGACAGGTGCTCATGACGCGGGCCCGACCGTCGGCTATCCAAGTGGTGACCAGAGTGCGCACGGCGGCTAAACACTTCGCCGACCTGCCTTTCCGCTGGCGTGACTGACCCAGTCGGGGTATCGCGACGACCGATGGGTGGGCAGGCTCAGTTTTCCAGCAGCTCCGGCGGCGCCAGCCGATAGGTGACAGGCGTCGCCGAAAGCCGGATCGGATTGCTGGTCAACGATTTCCCGCCGACCGTTGCGGTCGGCGAGAGGCCCAGAGACGTGGCGAGCGCGAATGCCTCGGCGATGTCGTTGACCGGCCCGGCCGGGACACCGGCCGCCGTGAGCAGAGCCGCCCAGGCGTGGGTGGAGTTCCGGGCGAGCAGCCTGCACAGCGCTTCCCGCAGGTCGGTCCGGTGCGCCACCCGTAGCGTGTTGCTGACGAATCTGGGGTCGGTGGCGAGTTCGGGGGCGTCGAGCACCGCGCAGAGCGCAACAAACTGCCGGTCATTTCCGACCGCCACCGCCAGTTGCCCGTCGGCAGTGGGCAACGTTTCATAGGGTGCGATGGATGGGTGCTCGTTGCCTCGACGCTGCCCGATCACACCGGCCGCGGTGTAGGCCGAGCCCTGGTTGACCAGGCCGGCGAGCAGCACGCTGAGCAGGTCGACTTCGACCCGCTGCCCGTGCCCGGTCTGCTCACGGTGACGGACCGCCGCCAGGACCCCGATCGCGGCGTACAGGCCGGCCATCACGTCGACCACGGCGACACCGACCTTCTGCGGAGCACCGGCCGGATCCCCGGTGATGCTCATCAACCCGCCGACCGCCTGCAGGATCAGGTCGTAACCGGGCAGGTCGGCGCCGATTCCGGAGCCGAAGGCGCTGATCGAGCAATAGATCAGGTCGGGCCGCATGGAGCGGAGCTCGTCGTAGCCGAGACCGAGGCGGCTCATCACGCCCGGCCGGAAGTTCTCGACGACGATCCCGGCTTCCACCGCGATGGCGCGGGCCAGACTGCAGCCCTCCGCAGTCCGGAGATCGATCGTCCGACTGCCCTTGTTGCGATTGATCGCCAGGAAGTACGTCGCGGTGCCGTCTCGGTCGTAGGGCGGGCCCCACGACCGGGTGTCGTCTCCGCCGGCCGGCCGCTCGATCTTCAGCACCTCCGCCCCGAGATCGGCGAGCACCATCGTCGCCAGCGGCCCGGCGAGGATGCGGGAGAAATCGGCGATCCGCAGTCCGGAGAGAGCCGATCGTTCACCCGCCGGCCCGTCATCGTTTCGTGCCTGTCCCTGCATGCCCGAACGGTATGCCCCATCGGGGCAATTCGGCCGTTCACCTCCCACGACCCGGTCGACCGTGGCAGCATCTGGATCCGGCAGCTTGTCCAACCCGAAACTCCTCCAAGGACCGGCCATGAGCGACTCAACGGCGAGAACCGGCGGCAGCACCTCCGACCAACCCGACCACCCGCCGCTACTGGAGCGGTTGTTCGACCGGATCACCGAGAGTGTCGATCAGCAGGTCCCGTGGTATCACCTGCCCGAGCCGCTCGGCCTGGTGGAGCTGATCGGGATCCGGAACACCCTGCGGCAGAACAACCTCTACGACACCTCCCGGCTGCCGGCCGTCGACCCCGTCGAGCCGCCCCCGTACCAGGAGAGGGTGCTCACCGAGAGATCGATGGACGGCAGCTGGAACGACCTGGAACATCCGGAGATGGGGATGGCGGGGACGCGTTTCGGGCGAAACGTGCCGCTGGAGACCACCTGGCCCGACGACCGCCGAATGCTCGAGCCGAATCCGCGGGAAATCAGTCGGGCTCTGATGACTCGCGACGAGTTCATCCCCGCCACAGCGGGTAATGCGCTCATCGCCGCGTGGCTGCAGTTCATGATCCGGGACTGGTTCCGGCACGGAACCAGTCCGACGGACAACCCCTGGGTGTTGCCGCTTGCGCCCGACGACGACTGGCCGACCCCGCCCCTGACCGTCCTGCGGACCCCGGTGGATCCCACCGCCCCAGCCTCGTCGGACCGGCCACCGACCCACATCAACGTGATGACCCACTGGTGGGACGGGTCGCAGGTCTACGGCAACAATACCCAGGAACAGCAGTTCCTGCGCAGCCATCAGGGCGGAAAGCTGCGACTGGTGGACGGTATGCCGCCCATACCGTCCGACCCGGCCCGGAATCCGACGCTGGTGCCGGGTTTCTGGCTCGGCCTCGGGATGCTGCAGTCGCTGTTCGCGAAGGAGCACAACAGCATCTGCGACATGCTCACCGCCGCGCACCCGGAATTCGATGACGAAACGGCCTTCCAGCGGGCCCGGTTGGTCAACGCCGCCCTGCTGGCCAAGATCCACACCGTGGAATGGACGCCGGCGGTCACCGCCCACCCGACCGCAGTGACCGCACTCCATGCCAACTGGTGGGGACTGGAGGGCCAGAAGTTGCACGACGCTTTCGGCCGACTGACCTCCAGCGAGGCCATTTCCGGTATTCCTGGGTCGGCGACCCAGGACTTCGGCGTTCCCTTCGCCCTCACCGAGGAATTCGTCGCGGTGTATCGGATGCATCCCCTGCTCCCCGACCATTTCGAGTTCCGCTCGGCCGGGACCGACCAGCCGACCCTCGGGCCGATGGAATTCGACCAGCTGACCGGGCCGGCCGGCGCCGACATCCTCCGCGAGAACAGCCTGTCCGATCTCATCTACACCCTGGGTACGATGAATCCCGGACTGGTCACCCTGCACAACTTCCCCAAATACCTGCAGACTTTCAAACGCCCTGATACCGGCGCACTGATCGATCTGGCCGCCACCGATGTACTGCGTTGCCGGGAGATGGGAGTTCCCCGATATTCGGAATTCCGGCGGTTGATGCACCTGCCGGTGCCGAGGAGTTTCGGCGACATCACCAGTAACAAACAGTGGGCTGCCGAATTGTCGCAAGTTTACGGCGGGGATCTCGACAGCGTCGACCTGATCCCGGGCATGTACGCCGAGGACCGGCCGGCCGGGTTCGCGTTCAGCGATACCGCCTTCCGCATTTTCATCCTGATGGCATCACGTCGGCTGAACAGTGATCGCTTCTTCACGACGCACTTCACCGACGACGTATACACGCCAGAGGGAATGGACTGGATCAGGCACAACACCATGGGCACTGTGCTGCTCCGTCACTGCCCGGAGCTCGCGCCGTACCTGAAGGATTCGAGCAATGCATTCGCGATCTGGAGCCGCAAACCCAATTAGGACTCCTTTATCAATGAAAGATGCGCCGGGCCAGGTTGGTCTTGGCCAATTCGATCAGTTCGTCACCCCGGCCCGACAGCACGGTCCGCGTCGCGTACAGGGTGAAACCCTTCACCTGTTCCAGGGTGATCGACGGCGGGATCGCCATCTCCTGCCTGGCGGTCATCACCTCGACGAGGGCCGGGCCGTCATGGGCGAAGGCAGTCCGCAGTGCGCCTTCCAGGTCATCCGGGTGGGCAACTCGCTGCCCGTGCAGGCCGATGGCGATGGCCACTTCGGCGAAATTGGGGTTGTCCAGTTGGGTGCCGAAGTTGATCAATCCGCCGGCCTTCATCTCCAATTCGACGAATGCGAGGGAGGCGTTGTTGAAAACGACTATCTTCACCGGCAATTTCCGCTGCCGCAGGGTGATCAGGTCGCCCAGCATCATCGCCAACCCGCCGTCGCCGGACAGGGTGATCACCTGCCGCCCCGGCTGCGAAGCCTGCACCCCGATCGCCTGCGGAACGGCGTTGGCCATGGTCCCGTGGCTGAACGAACCGACCAGCCGTCGCCGTCCGTTCATGTGCAGGTAGCGGGCGGCCCACACCACCGGAGAGCCGACGTCGGGCAGGAAGACCGCGTCGTCGGCCGCGAGGTCGTCGATCGTCTTCGCAACGAACTGTGGGTGCATCGGAGTGCGGTTCCGGTCGTTGACAGCCAGGTCGTCCAGGCCCTGGCGAGCCTTGGCGTAGTCCCCGCGCATCTTCTGCAGATGTTTCGAGTCGGTCGTGGCATCGAGCGCGGGCAGCAACGCCGCAAGAGTGTCCCTGACCGTGCCGACCAGCGCCACGTCCACCTGGGTGCGCCGGCCGATCTGCTCGCCCCTGATGTCAACCTGTACGACCGTGGCCTTCTCCGGGTAGAACTGCCGGTAGGGAAAGTCGGTGCCGAGCATCAGCAGGGTGTCGCACTCCTCCATCGCGTGATAGCCCGAGCTGAACCCCAACAGACCGGTCATGCCGACGTCGTACGGGTTGTCGTACTCGACGAACTCCTTGCCCCGCAGGGCATGCACTACCGGCGCCTGCAGTCTCTCGGCCACCGCGATCAGCTCGTCGTGGGCGTTGGCGCAGCCGGCGCCGGCCAGGATGGTGACCCGTTCCGCGGTGTTGAGCGCAACGGCCGCGGCGTGCAGCTCCGCTTCGCCGGGCCGTGAGACCGCCGCGCCGGCCCTGATGGTGGCGGCCTTTGCGTCGAATTCCTGCAACAGGATGTCGCCCGGAACGACCAGCACCGCCACGCCACGGCGTTCCACAGCGGTGCGGATGGCGATGTCGAGCACGTAGGGGAATTGGGCCGTCGAGCTCGCGAGTTCGACGTAGACGCTGCATTCCCGGAACAGTTCCTGCGGGTGGGTCTCCTGGAAGTAGTTGCCGCCGATCTCGGCGCTCGGGATGTGCGCGGCGATCGCCAGTACCGGGACCCGGCTCCGGTTGGCGTCGTAGAGCCCATTGATCAGGTGCAGGTTCCCCGGGCCGCAACTGGCCGCGCAGACGGCGAGTTCACCGGTGATCGCTGCCTCGCCGCCGGCGGCAAAGGCAGCGGCCTCCTCGTGCCGGACGTGTTCCCAGGACAGCGTGCCGTCGCGACGTAGTGCATCGGTGAACCCGTTCAGCGAGTCGCCGGGCAGTCCGTAGACGCGCTTGACGCCGGAGTTCTTCAACGTCGCGATGATCAGATCAGAAATCGTGTTGGGCAAGAGAAGTCGCCTCCCAGGGGTCAGGATTGATCATCGAAGTTGACGGCATCAGAGCTCCCTGCGCAAGGGGCTTGGTGATTTCAGCTGTCGCGGGAGGCCCCCGCTGCCTGGGTTGGGGTGGGATTACCGTGCAAGCAGGGTTTGAGCCCGCGGGATACGCTGATCGGCAGGCAGGCGCTGCTGGCAGGGTCGGCGTCTCGGCTGCGGAGATGATGCGGGAGCTCACCAGGTGGACAACGTTCTTGAGCCGGTGGTTGCCGCGATGGCCGGCGGTGTTCGGGAGCAGGTCGGCTGGTTCGAATACCACGTTCTGTCCGACTCCTGGACATGGTCGCCGGGCCTGTACGAGATGCACGGCTTCCAACCCGGCGAGATCGTCCCGACGACTGACATTTTCGTCGCCCACAAGCATCCTGAGGACCGAGCGCATACCGACGAGGTGTTGGCTACCGTGCTGGCCACCGGGCAGCCGTTCTGCTGCCGGCACCGGATCGTCACCAGCCGCCAGGAAGTGCGCACG
The DNA here is from genome assembly GCA_038229825.1 of Mycobacteriales bacterium. Lineage (GTDB taxonomy): Bacteria > Actinomycetota > Actinomycetes > Mycobacteriales > Nakamurellaceae > Nakamurella. Next base: position 176,967 of record JBBROB010000002.1, on the reverse strand, counting down.
GTCGTGACCATCGGTCAGGGGTCGCTGGACGACCGCGGCCGGGTCGTCGAGGTTCGCGGCTATTTCGTCGACATCACCGACGCCTCGCTGCAGGCCTCCAAGCAGGAGATCCAGGAGGCCGTCGAGATGTCCGCGGCGTCGCGAGCGGATATCGAGCAGGCGAAAGGCGCGCTGATGGTGGTGCAGGGCGTTTCGGACCGCGACGCTTTCGAGGTGTTGCGCTGGCACGCCTCGCACGCCAACATCAAGCTGCGGGAGGTGGCCAGGACCATCGTCCACGGCATGCAGAGTCCGCTGACGCAGAGCGAAACCGCGGACCAACGGATGAGTCGACTGCTGACCGCTGTGGTCCCGGGGCACCCCAACCTGCCCGGGCCGCCAAGCGCACAGTGCCGCACCAGTGAGTGAGTTCGGTGCCGTACGAGACGACAATGCCCGCTCTGCCGGACCGTTGGATGCGTGGCCGGCGGTCACCTCGCATGTCAAAATCACCCGACGCAAACGCGCCGAGATGGAATTGGCCTTCCGGCCTGCGTACGATCCGCTGACCGGGCTCCCCCGCACCTTGTCCGGTGAACGACTCAGCGGGGCGATCGGGCAGGCCGACCAGGCCAGGTCCGCCGCCGAGAAGGCCAGACAGGTGGCCGGCGGCATCGGGCCCGGTCGCTGAGCTCGACGGCCCGTTGGTCGGTGCGTCTTCCTGGTGTCAGGACCGATCGGGGTCAGGCCGCCACTGGGTGGCAGGGTCCCGCCCGATCTTCACGGCTCGGGCTCGGGCGGAATCGAGCTGGAACGGGGTGATGCCGCCTGTCTCCCACGGCCCGGGAGAGAACACCCCGGGCGGCATCTGCTTGTCGGTGACGCGCAGTTCCCGGCGAACGACACCGACCGGCCGGTCGGCAAGATCGAACCAGTCAAGCTCGAGGAAGTCGTGGCTGCCGTCGAGTTGCGCACCGCGGCGCATCGCGTCCGCGAGCCGCGTGGTCATCCCGCCCACCTCCAGGTGCCCGGGGTCGGCCTGGAAGAGGCCGGCACCGTCGGCGAGGTAACCGGTCTCGAACAGCGACACGATCATGGCGAGCAGGCTGAAGGCTCTGGGTCGTCGTTGGCCCTGGCGATGAAGGCGAAAACCTCCAACTCGCTTTCCAGCGTGGTGCCGTATCCGGCGAGCACGTGTACCCAGTCGTGCTGGGCCAGCAGCGGAGGCGCCGAGCCGGGCAGCCCGGGATAGACGAAACCGCGATCGCGGTAGAAGTCGGTCACGCCCCGGCCGAGTGTTCCGACCGGTAGCTGCTCGAGTGACTGCCACTTCGCGGCCAGTCGGGGGTCGCCGGTCACCGCTGCCCACGACTGGGCGAGTGCGCTGGCATGCAGGGCCCTGAGCCGGACCGGGTTGACCGAGGCCAGGTACCCGTTGCGAGCGAAATCCGCTGCCGCCACATCCAGGGCCCCGCTGGCGTAGGACTCGGCGACATCGATCATGTCGTCGTCGACACCCATCGCAGCGGCGAAGCGGCGAACTCGGTCCGCCACCTCGACCGGCAGCGGGTGCAGGATGAGTTCACCCAGCAGCATCACCTGGACGATCCGGCTGCGGAATGCCAGGTTTCGGCGGGACAGCGACTCGGCGAAACCGTCCGGATCGATCGGTTCCGCTGTCGTCGGATCCACCTGGTGGCCGGTCATCGAGGCGAATACGGCCGACAACAGAACGCCCTGCAACGGTGTCAGTCCTTGCGCGGTCGCCACCGCAGAGGCGATCCCACGGGCCAGGGTGGCGGTCTCGCCTGCGTCCGGGGGGCGGAGGTCGACCTCGGCCGCACTGGGCAATGGCACGATCATCGACGAATCAACTTCCTGGCGGGGTCATTCCGGCAGCTGCTCAGAGGTTACCGCGCAGCTCCTGCTCACGCTCGATCGCCTGGAAGAGGGCCTTGAAATTACCTTTGCCGAATCCGAGTGAACCGTGCCGTTCGATGATTTCGAAGAATACGGTGGGCCTGTCTCCGGTGGGGCGGGTGAAGATCTGCAGCAGATAACCGTCCTCGTCGCGGTCGACCAGGATTCCGCGACTCTTGAGTTCCTCGACAGGCACCCGGACGGCGCCGATGCGAGCCCGTAATTCCGGGTCGTCGTAGTAGGAGTCCGGGGTGCTGAGGAATTCGACTCCGTTGGCGCGCATCTGATCGGTGGTGGCCAGGATGTCATCGGCGGCCAACGCCAGGTGCTGCACGCCGGCACCCTGATAGAAATCGAGGAATTCATCGATCTGACTGCGCTTCTTCCCGATCGCCGGCTCGTTGAGCGGGAATTTGACGCGGTGGTTGCCGTTGGCGACGACCTTGCTCATGAGCGCGGAGTAGTCCGTGGCGATATCGTCCCCGACGAATTCGGCCATGTTCACGAATCCCATGACCTTGTTGTAGTAATCGACCCACTGATCCATCTGGCCGAGAGCCACGTTGCCGACCACGTGGTCCAGTGCCTGGAACAGTCGACGCGGGGCACCCGTCGCTCGGACGACCGTGGCTCGCCGGGGCTGATAACCGGGCAGGTAGACGCCCGTGTACCGGGAGCGGTCCACCAGCGAGTGCCGGGTGTCGCCGTAGGCTGCGAGCACCCCGATCCGAACGGTGCCGTACTCGTCGGTCACCTCGTAGGGTTCCTCCAGGATGGTGGCACCCGCTCGCCGGGCCTGGGCCACGCAGCGGTCCACGTCCGGTACCTCCAGGGCGATGTCCAGGACACCGTCACCGTGCCGATGGTGATGTTCGAGCAACGGGCTGTCCGGTTCCACCGCCCCCTTGATCACGAATCGGCATGAGCCTGATAGCAGAACGAAGGATTTGTGGTCGCGGACGCCGGTTTCGGGCCCGGAATATGCGACCAGATCCATGCCGAACGCCGACTGGTAGAAGTGTGCTGTCTGGGTGGCGTTGCCGACGACGAAGACGATCGCGTCCCAGCCGGTCACCGGGAACGGGTCGCGGCTCTGGTCGTAGTCGATCAATCCGATCAACCGCTGCAGCTGCTCAAGATCCATTTCGGCAACTCGCTCGATCTCGGTGATGGTCTGGGTCATCGTCGATCTCCCTTGACGGTGGGCGGTGCGTTGTCGACGATCGTCCGCGCTGAGCTGATGCTGCGCAATCAGACAGATTCTGGGCACACACTTTGCACAACTGGATACCCAAGGAGGGTCAATTGATAGACAATATGTCGAGCGAACGAAGACTTTGCTCAATCCCCGCAGGAGGAGCGCCATCGTGGATCTACTGGACGCTCGGCTGATTCGCGAGCTGTACCCGGACTGCCGGCTGGGTGTGCTGGAGTTGTCGCGCAGGCTGTCGGTGGCCAGAGCCACCGTGCAGTCGAGAGTGGACAGGTTGATCGAGTCCGGGGTGATCCGGCAGTTCCAACCGGAACTCGATGTCGAGGCGCTCGGGTTCGCGGTGACCGCCTTTGTCACCCTGGAGATCAGCCAGTCCGAAGACGCCGCGGTGATCGAGCACCTGCGCTCGATACCGCAGGTGTTGGAGGTGCACACCATCACCGGTCAGGGTGACCTGCTCTGCCGGATCGTCGCCAGGTCCAATGCGGACCTGCAGGACGTCATCGATCGGGTAGTGAAACCTGCGGCGATCGTGCGGTCGTCCTCGAGCATTGCGTTGTCGACCCGGCTGCACTACCGGGTGCTGCAGCTCGTCGATCCAGTCCGTCAGTCCTGTTAGAACCTGAGCCGGATCGACTCGGTGTACGAGTCCTGGTTCGGCGTCGTGACGCCCGGCTTGCCGCGGAAGTCCGTCCAGCTCGGGTGCAGCCGGAGATCGGTACCCAGGACGGCAGCGGTGTAATCGCCGATGAACGTGCCCTGAACGACGTTGCCGTTGTCGTCGGTCCCGACGAATTGGACCTGGGGGTTCGACGATTGGGTCGTGATCCGGTGGATCGGCAGGGAACGGTTGCGGTTCAGGTCGGTCGACGTCCAGTAGGCGTAATCCAGGTTGATGCCCTGCGCGTCGTAGTGACGGGTGTAGGAGGTCAGGGCGATGACCCCGCGGTAGGCGGCGATCGCTCCGAAAACTTCGTCCTGCGCGGTACCGACCGCGACGGTGGGCGTCCATCTCCGGCCGTCGCGGGAGATGGACACGATGTTGTCGCCGTTGGATTTGATCGAGGCGCCGGTGGTCGCGTCGTAGCTGCCGTTGCGGTCGTCACTCCAGGTCAGCGCCAACACCCCGGTCGCCCAGTCGTAGGCCAGTTGCGGATAGCTGTTGATCCGGAAATTCTCGCCGGTCAGTACCGACGTACCGAGCGCATCGCTGAAGGGGAAGTCGTAATTGGTGTCGACGATCGTCTTCACGAAGGTTCTGCCGTGGTCTTTCGAGGTTGCCACGACCGTGACATCGCGGTCCGTGGACTGGTCGCAGTTCAGGGTGGCGCACTGAGCACCCTCGTAGGCGAGGTAGAGCGTGCCGTCATTGCCCACTTTCGGATTGGACCCCTGTGAGTACGGAGTCAGTCCGCCGGCCTTGAATGCGGCCAACGTCGTGTCGACCCGCTGGAACTGCGAGAAGCTGCGCCCGAAGTTCGAGGAGCCCGCGACGACGATCGGTGACTCGAGGTAGCTGCCGTCGGCGTTGTCGGCGAACCGGGTCCAGCTGACATAGACCCGCCCGCTGGTGCGGTCGGCGGCCAGCCAGATCTTGTCGTTGAAGAAGTTGGTGGCGGTGAGGGCGCCGGACCGGCTGACGCCGTCCGCCTGGATCAGCACCGGTTCGTCCCAGTGCAGCCCGCCGTCGTGCGAGACGCTCAGGGCTATCCCGTTCGCGGCCTCGGTGCCAGTGCCGGTCGGGAGACCACGGCTGAACACGATGTTGCCGTAGTAGACGGTATTGCGCGGACCGAAGGCGAGCACGGGGTCACCCGCGGAATCCATCTGGGCGAAGGCCCCGGTCCCGCCGGTCTGGAATGTCAGGTGCGGCAGTTGGATGTTCTTCCAGGTGCGCCCGCCGTCGAACGTGGTGTAAGCCCAGCCGGAGCCGTCATTGCGCTGTTCGCGGGTATTGAAAACCCGGTAGTCGTTGGTGCCGGTCACGAGATTGTTCGGATTGTTCGGATTGACGGCAATGGTGTTCTCGTTCTGTGCTGCACTGCAACCGCTCTGGCTGCCGGCCGTGACAATGGTGTCACCGGTGATCTGGTCGACGTTCGGCGCAGGATTCCGGTACGGATTCGGTTTTCCGATTCCGTCCTGACAGAGCGCCGACAGGTTGGGGCCCTCGCCGGCCCGATCGGCGTCCTTCTCCGACAGCACGGCTTTGAGGCCGGGATTCCGGCGAAGGTCCGAGACGGCGCTACGGGCGTTGGGGTGAGAGCTGACGGTTGCGCCGCCGCCGTCGATTGGGACCGGCCGGGACGGTGCTGCCTGGGCGATCCCCTGACCCAGCGTGCCGAAGGCAAGAGTGCTGGCGATGGAGATGACGCAGACCGCCACGGTCCGACCGATACGAACTTCCATGACGTCAAGACCTCCGGGTGATCACGGTCGCGGGTGGTCTCACTCAATCGGACATGGGCTTGGCAGGCAACTCGGCAAACGGTGGATTGTCCGGCGATCGAACCTACGGGTCAGGCTGCCCGCCGACCGCTGCGACGACCGAGGACGAACGCAAGAATGGCGATGAAGAGGGCCAGCACGCCGAGTTTTCGGGGATCGGAAAGTTGTTCGGTCGCAATGCCTCTGGCCAGCGCGAGGGCGTCGAGGCTGTTCTCGGTGGCAACATCCTCCGGAGCCGGTGCGGCCGGTGCGGCCGGTGCGGGTGCGGCCGGTGCGGTTCCGGCCGATGTGGCGGGTGCGGTGGCCACCGCACCCGACGGTTCGTCGATCTGCTCGCCGGCCATGGCCGGCTCGTCCATCATCGCCTGCAGATTCGCGGCGAACTGCGTCATCAATTGATCGCTGACGCTGCCGATCACCGATTTGCCCATCGCCGCGGCCTTGCCGGAGAGCGCGAGGTCGGTGTGGATCGTGCCATGCGTCATCCCGCCGGCTTCGCGCAGCGTCATCGTCGCGGTTGCCTTGGCGGTGCCCTGACCACGGGTTTCCTTGGCCTGTCCGCTCAGCACGGCCCGGTGGTTGACGGCGTCGCGCTCGGCGACATCGAGTTGGCCACGGTACTGCATGGTGACCGGCCCGAGCTTCACCTTCACGCCGAGTTGGTAGGCGTCGTCGGACAGTTTGCCGAGTACCTGAGCGCCGGGCAGACAACCCGCCACCCGCTCGATGTCCATCAGGGTCGCCCAGACTTTCTCCACGGGTGCCGTGACGGTGAACGCGCTGTTGAGCTCCATCAGTCATTTCTCCTACTGTTTCGGCTGATCTGGGCGGATTCGGCCCCGATGGCGGCAGCCACCTCATCGAGCGAGGCCAGGCTGTGGCCGCTGACGAAGGCATCGCAGAACGGAAGAGCGGCAGCCATTCCGCCCACCAGCGGGGCGAAACCGGCTGCGGCCTTTCGGGGGTTGACCCAGATGATCCGGAAGGCCAACCGCCGCAGACGTCCCATCTGCTGGGCTACCTGGTCCGGCTCATCGAGCGACCAACCGTCGGAGAGCACCACCATGACTGCCCCGTGCGCCAGACCTCGGCGGCCGTAGTCGTCGACGAAGGCGCGCAGGCTCTGCGCCAGCCGGGTGCCGCCGGCCCAGTCCGGCGCCGCCGCTGCCGCCCTGGCCAACGCCTGTCCCGGGTCCCGGATCGCCAGTTGACGGGTCAGCCGGGTCAGCCCGGTGGAGAAAACGAACGCCTCGGCCTGCGCCTGGCTCACTGCACCCTGCAGCAAGGACAGAAATACCCGCGTGTACGGCTCCATGGACGCTGAGACGTCGCACAGAAGGACCAACCTGCGTCGGCTCCGGCGTCGCCGGCGGCGCAGCAGGGTGGTGACATCGCCGCCACCTCGTTGCGCTGCCTTGACAGTGCGCCGGATATCCACCTCGCCGACAGATCTGCTGGCCGGACGCGATCGCCGGCTCCGCCGCGACGGGGTGGACAGCACGATGTGCTGTACCAGCGCGCTGACCTGTTCGGCTTCCTGCGGCGACAGGTCGGCGAACGAGGTGTGGTGGAGCCGTTGCTCGGCCGACGCCATCGCCAGGATGCCGTTCCGCTGGGTGGCATCGGGATCGGTGTCGCCGCCCGCCGGCGGGGTCGGGGTCGGGGGCCGGTTCGGTTCCGTCGCGCCGGTCGCGCCGTCGTTCGGGCGGTCATCGGGAGGGGTCGGTCTGGTCCGCGGTTCAGAGCCGATCGCCGGCGGTGCGTTCGCCTCGCCCCGGGTATCGGCCGGGTCCAGACGCCCGTCGAAGATGGCGGCGAAGACCGCATCGAAGACAGGTAGCTGCGCACGGTCGGCGATCAGGGCGAGCCGCGCTGCCCAATACAGCTGGATCCGCCGCTCCGGCGGTATCAGTACCAGGGCGCTGGCCAGACGTCCGATGCGATCCGGCCCGACGGCGATGCCTGCCCGGAGCAGCGCCAGTGCCAGCCCGCCGGCCAGGTCGCCGACCCGCGGACCGGCGGAAGCAACGAAATCCGTTGGCGAGGCCGGTGTCCGGAGATCATCCACGCGTTGCACCGGCCAGCCAGCCGGCTCCGCGCGCCCGGACCACATCGACGTCCTCCCGGTTCTTCAGCACCGAACCCCAGGTCGCCTCGACGGCCCGCTCGTCCAGCCGGTCGAGGCCCAGCAGGGTCAACGCCGCCACCCAGTCGATCGCCTCGGCGATACCGGGTGGCTTGATAAGGTCCATCGACCGCAGACGGGAGATTCCGGCTGCGGTATCGACCGCCAGCCGCTGCGTGCTGGCCGGCACCCGCCGCCGCACGATCTCGGCGGTGCGCTCGGCATCCGGGTAGTCGATCCAGTGGTAGATGCACCGCCGGGTCAGCGCATCATGCAGATCCCTGGTGCGGTTCGAGGTGAGCACCACAATCGGCGGGTGAATTGCCCGAACGGTGCCCAGCTCCGGGATGGTGACTGCGGATTCGGCCAGCAGTTGCAGGGTGAAGGCCTCGAATTCGGCGTCGGCGCGATCGATCTCGTCCAACAACAGCACCGCGGGCCGCGGGCCTGGATGCTCCAGCGCTTGTAGCAATGGTCTGCGCAGCAGGTATTTCGGCGAGAACAGCTCGTCCTCGTCGATCTCGCTGTGCCGGGACTCGGCAAGCCGGATGCCCAGCAGCTGGCGCGGATGGTTCCACTCGTACAGCGCCTCCGCCGAGTCGATGCCCTCGTAGCACTGCAGCCGGTACAGGGGTGTGTCGAGCACAGCGGCAAGGGCTTTCGCCGCCTCGGTCTTACCGACACCGGGTTCGCCTTCCAGCAGCAGGGGCTGGGGCAGCCGGACGGCCAGGAACAGCGCAGTGGCCAGCCCGACATCGGCGAGGTAGTCGTTCTTGTCCAGCGCAGCGGTCAGCGCATCGACATCCGGGAAGGCTGTGGCGACCGGATCAGGCGACGGTTGCATACCGCTCCGGGTCGGCCGTGAAAGCGCTGCGGCAGCCCTCGCAGCAGAAGTAGCGGGTCACCCCAGCCAGTTCCAGGTGCACCGTCGCCGTCGACGCATCGACCGTCATCCCGCAGACGGGGTCGACGGCACTGATGGTTGCCGCGCTTGATGTTTCACGCGTATGCAGTTCGGCGGCCCGGCGCTGCTGGTGCCGTTCGGAAATGAATTCGGCCAGGATCGACACCGCGATCTCGGGCGCGGTACGGGCACCCAGGTCCAGCCCCGCCGGTGAGTGCACCCGGGCCCGTTGCTCATCGGTGACATCCAGGGCGGCCAGCACGGCCATCGCACGTTTGCGACTGGCGACCAGTGCGACGTAGGGAACGCCGGCAAGCAGGGCAGCGGTCAGGGCGGCTTCCTCGCCGCGGCCGTGAGAGGCGACGATCAGTGCCTCCTGATCGGAATCGGGGACTGCCGATGCCCCGTCGGTGAGCTCGATCGTCCAGCCGAGTGGACCACCGAACGCTTCCAGCGACTGCGCGATGGGTGTGTCGCCCACCACAACGATCCGGCGCGGCGGCACGTAGGGCTCCAGGAAGATCTCGATCGCACCGCCGGACAGGCACGGGTTGCCGATGGTCACCGATCCTTCCTCGGATGTTGTCGTAGCGGCCTCGGGCAGGATGCGCAGCAACAGCGGTTCATTGGTGTGCAGGGTGCGCAGACCGTATTCACGAACCGACGCCTGCGCGCAACTGCCGCCGACGAAGCCCTCCATTCCGCCGTCGGGATGGACAAGGGCCATGTCACCGGCATGAGCGCTGGTAGGGCGCTGGGCCCGCACCACGGTGGCCCTGACGAACGGGACCCGGGTGCGGCGCAGTTCTTCGGCCCGCTCCGTCAGGATGTCGCGCATGCCTTTCCTACCTTTTGGATCATCGAGAGATCTTGTGCAGGAGCTCTCTGCTGGAGTTTCGGGCGAGTGAATCAGATCGGTGGCCGTGGCCGACCCTGCATGGCCTCCCACACCCTGGCCGGTGTGCAGGGCATGTCCATGCTGGTGATACCGAATGGCGCCAGCGCATCGACGACCGCATTGACGATCGCCGGCGGCGATCCGACGGTGGCCGACTCACCGATGCCCTTGGCGCCGATGGGATGATGCGGGGAGGGCGTGACGGTGAAACCCGTCTCCCAATCGGGCACCTCCATGGCGGTGGGAATCAGGTAGTCCATGAAGGACCCGCCGAGGTTGTTTCCTTCCTCGTCGAAACCGATGAACTCCATGAGGGCCATGCCGACACCGTCGGTCAGACCGCCGTGCACCTGTCCCTCGATGATCATCGGGTTGATCCGGGTGCCGCAGTCGTCGACGGCGATGAACCGACGCACCGTGACATGCCCGGTCCCCGGGTCGATGTCGACCACGCAGATGTAGGCGCCGAACGGGAAGGTCAGGTTCGGCGGATCGTAGGTGACCTCGGCGTCCAGGTTCCCGTCGACGCCGTCCGGCAGGGTCAGGGTGCCGTGTGCCGCCATGGAGATGTCAGGGATCGTCCGGAACTGGCTCGGGTCGCCCTTCACCAGCCAGCGGCCTTTCTCCCACTCCAGGTCCTCGGGCCGGGTTTCCAGCATGACGGCGGCGATGAGTTTGGCCTTCTCCCGGACTTTGCGGGCGGCGAGGGCGACGGCGCCGCCGCTGACCGGAGTCGACCGACTGCCGTAGGTGCCAAGGCCGAATGGCGTCTGGTCGGTGTCGCCGTGGACGACATCGATGTCCTCCGGAGGGATCCCGAGTTCCTCGGCGACTATCTGGGCGAAGGTGGTCTCGTGGCCCTGGCCCTGGCTCTGCACCGAGATGCGCACCACCGCCTTGCCCGTCGGGTGTACCCGCACCTCGGCGCCGTCGGCCATACCAAGACCGACGATGTCCATGTGCTTTCTCGGCCCGGCGCCGACCGTCTCGGTGAAGAACGAGATGCCGATGCCCATCAGTTCGCCGCGGGCCCGCTTCGCCTGCTGCTCGCGGCGCAGTTCGTCGTAACCCGCCATTTCCATGGCCAGGCGCATGGTCGGCTCGTAATTGCCCGAGTCGTATTCCCAGCCGGTCTTGTTCGGATAGGGGAACTGCTCGGGCTTGATGAAGTTCTTCAGCCGGAGTTCGGCCGGGTCCATCTCGAGCTTCCTGGCCAGAATGTCGACCATCCGTTCGATCAGGTACACCGCCTCGGTCACCCGGAACGAGCAGGCATAGGCGACACCGCCCGGCGCCTTGTTGGTGTAGACGCCGGTCACCTTGCAGTGTGCGGCTTTCAGGTCGTAGCTTCCGGTGAAGATGTGGAAGAAGCCGGCCGGGTATTTCGTCGGCTGCGCGGTTGCGTTGAAGGCGCCGTGGTCGGCCAGCACGGTGGTGCGGACCGCCAGGATCTTGCCTTCCTTCGTCGCGGCGACCTCGCCGGTCATGATGTAGTCGCGGGCGAAAGAGGTCGACATCAGGTTCTCCGACCGGTCCTCCATCCATTTCACCGGATGCCCGGTGACAATGGACCCGACCACCGCAAGAATGTAACCGGGATAGATTCCGACCTTGTTGCCGAAACCACCGCCGATGTCCGGCGAGACGATGCGGATCTTGTGCTCGGGAATACCGGCCACGATGGCGAACAGCGTCCGGTGGGCATGGGGTGCCTGGGTGGTCTCGTAAAGTGTCAGCTTCCCGCTGATGGCGTCGAAATCGGCGACCGCGCCGCAGGTTTCCATCGGTGCGGGATGTACCCGCGGATAGACGATCTCCTCCGAGACGACCACATCGGCGGCGGCGAAGACGGCATCGGTCTCCTGCGCGTTGCCGGCCTCCCAGTCGAAGATGTGATTGTCCGTGCGGCCTTCGATCTCGTCGCGGACCACCGCGGTCTCCGGATCGAGCGCCTTGCGGGCGTCGTAGACCGCGGGCAGGATGTCGTATTCGACGTCGATCAGTTCCAGCGCGTCACGGGCGGCGTAGCGGTCGTCGGCGAGCACGAACGCCACCTCCTGACCCTGGAAACGCACCTTGTCGGTGGCGAGCACGGCCTGCACGTCGGCCGAAAGGGTCGGTGCCCAGGCAAGATTCAATTTCTCCAGGTCGCTGCCGGTGATCACCGCATGCACCTTGGGATGCGCCAGTGCCTCCGTGGTGTCGATCGAGATGATCCGCGCGTGAGCCACCGGTGAGCGCAGAATCGCGCCGTGCAGCATGCCCGGCAGCACGATGTCGTCGACGTAGTGACCCTTGCCGCGGATGAATCGCGGATCCTCCTTGCGCTGGATCCGGCCGTATCCGATCGGCCGGTCTGCGGCCGTTGCTGACGGGTTCTCGTCATGGACCCCGCGGTCGATCACCCCGGTCATGCCGTCACCTCGAGTGATTCAGTTGCGGTCGCCGAATTGTCGCCGACCTCGCCGGCCGGATGCTCGGCAGCCCATCGAATCGACCGGACGATGGTGGCGTAACCGGTGCACCGGCAGATCTGACCAGAGATGGCCTCGCGGATCTCGGTGTCCGAAGGGTCGGGATTGCGGTCGATCAGCGCCCGGCCGGTGAGCAGCATGCCCGGCGTGCAGAAGCCGCACTGCAGACCATGTTCTCGCATGAAGCCTTCCTGGATCGGGTCGAGGATCGCGCCGTCGGCCAGGCCCTCCACGGTGCGGATGTCGTGTCCGGCAGCCATAGCGGCCAGCACGGTGCACGACTTCACCGGTTGACCGTCCATCAGTACCACGCAGGTGCCGCAGTTGCTGGTGTCGCAACCCCAGTGCGTGCCGGTCAGGCCGAGGTCATCCCGGATGAAATGCACCAGTAGAACCCGGGGTTCCGCCTCCCGGCTGATCTCCTTGCCGTTCACGGTCATGTTGATCTGCATGTCGGCTATCGCCCTTCGGGTGTGGTCGAGACGGACTGCGCACGCGACACGGCGCGCCGCAGGACCCGACGGGTGAGTTCGTCGGCGAGATGGCGCTTGTAGTCGACGGGTCCACGCTGATCGGCCACCGGGTCGCACACCCGGGCGGCAATTGCGCCCGCCTGGACGAACAGCTCCTCGGACGGCAGACGGCCGGTCAGCAGGGCCTCGGCCTCGGCGACCGGGCCCTCCAGGCCCACGGCGGTGAGTCCGGTGGCCGCGCGCTCGATGGTGCCGTCGACCGCCAGGGTGATTGCCGCACCAGCGGCGGCCACCGCCCAGTCGCCCACCCGCCGCTCGACCTTCTCGTAGGCGCTGCCCGACCGCGCCCGGATCGGAAACCGGATCTCGGTCAGCAGTTCGCGCTGTGCCACTGCGGTCTCGTAGGGACCGACGCGCAACTCGGCCATGCTCACCACGCGTTCGCCCGATGATCCGCGGATGACGGCCTGGGCGCGCAGCACTTCACACACCGTCGAGAGATCCTCGGCCGGGTCGGCCTGACAGAGCGATCCGCCGATGGTGCCGCGATTGCGCACGACCGGGTCGGCGATCACCTTCTCGGCGTCGATCACGATGGGGAAATATCTGGCGATCAGGTCGGAGGAGGCCAGGTCGGCGTGCCGGGTCAACGCACCGACCCGCAGATAGCCGCCGTCCTCGGTGATGAATTCGAGCTCGAAGAGATCGTTGATGTCGATCAGCCACTCGGGCCGGGCGAGCCGCAACTTCATCATTGGCAACAGACTGTGACCACCCGCCACCACTCTGGATTCAGGTCCATGCCGTTCGAGCAGGGCGATCGCGTGGTCGACGGTTTCGGCGCGGGCGTAGTCGAACGGTGCCGGAATCTGCACGATGCTCCTTTGCATCGGGGCCGGCAACTGATACTTGCTACCGGCACAGGCTTTTCACATACGAGATCAACAACGGCCCGGGACAGGCCGCGGTGGTGCCCGGGCCGGAGACGGTTGTTGGAGTTCTCACCGTCGTACGTCACTATGGCAGGGTCAACCCGGTCATAAGTGTTTGGTTATGAGGTAGTTAATGACGCTCAGTCAGTTACGGGCTTTCGCGTTGGTGGCCCGGCTGGGTTCGCTACGAGCCGCCGCGGCGGTATTGGGTATCAGCGAGCCGGCGGTGTCCACCGCACTGACCGCTCTGCGGGCAGACCTCGGCGACCCGCTTTTCGTCCGCGCCGGCGGGGGCATCGCGCTGACGCCGGGTGGGCATGCCCTGGCCAGACACGCCCAGGAGATCGTCGGGCTGTCCGAACAGGCGCGTTCGGAGGTCGCCCAGGCCGGACCGGCCAGCGCGCGGCTGCGGGTGTTGGCCACCGCAGCCTTCGAGGAGCACGCCGCGGCGGCACTCCTGGACGGCTTCACCCGCCGGGTGCCGGGTCTGGCAGTTGATGTCGTGGTCGGGTCCTCCGATGTGGTGGCCACGGCGTTGATCGAACGCTCGGCCGACATCGCTCTGGGTGCCAAGCCGAGCACGGCAGACCACGTCACGATGGACGTCGTCCCGTTCCTGCGATACCAGCGGATTGTGGTGGCGGCCCCAAGCCACCCGCTGGCCGGCGCTCCGGCGCCGGTACCGGTCAGCGCGGTGCTGCGATATCGGTGGTTGACCGGCCACGCCGGTATCGAGGAATTTGCCGAGGAGGGTAAATGGCTCTTCGCTCAGGCCCGGTTGCCGGAATTGGTGCGGCTGCCGAACGAGACGGACGCCCTGGCCGCCGTCCGAGCCGGCGACGGGATCGCCCTTGCCCTGAGTCAGGTGGTGCGCAGGGATATCGATCTCGGCCGGCTCGTTCGCATTCCGGTGTCCGGAACGCCGATCCAGGGTCTATGGCACGCAAGTACTCTCGGTCTCGACCGGGCGCCGGAGGCGGCAAAGATCTTGCAGCGGTTCGTGACGACGCCGGATGCGACGGCAGCGATGATGACCAGCCGTCGCGGCGATCGACCGGCCCGTTCGGCTCCGACGGTCCACGTCGGTCTGTGGAGTTGACCGATGTTTGCTGTCGCGCTGCTCGTCGTGCTGGGCGTGATCGAGTGTGCGTGCATCCGGTCGGCCCGACGGTTCACCGGAAGGTCGACAACCCTTGTCCACCTTGCCCTCCTGGCGGCCATGGTGGCCATGCTGCTGGTGCCGGGGTTCGTCGTCCTGATCACCACCGCAGTGCTGGCAATTCTTGCCTTCGCTGCCGGTGAACGGATCGGCCACCGGGACAACTCGCCGAGCTGCAGCGGGCAGTTGATCGCCTGTTCGTCATCCACCCTGGCGATTCTGGTGCTGATGATGATGACGCCAGCGGAGCAGGGACGCTCGCCCGGTCGGGCCATGCCAGGCATGTCGCCGAGTAGTTCCATGCCCGGGATGTCCGGTGGTTCGGAGAGCCTGTTGGCAAAGCTGCCGACATACCTGGCGGCCGCCGTCCTGGTGGTCTTTCTGGCGCGCGCCGCTACCGAGTCCATTCGTGCCGTCCGCTCCCGAAAGTCGATGGGGCATCGGGCGCTTCATCACGGCGCTGCCGTCGCCGGCTCATTGTCGATGGTGGTGATGTGCGCGGCAATGGGCGCGTTCTGACGTTGAAAGGCGCCACCCGGTCAACTCGTGATGTCCTTGCTGCCGAGCCTCGCCCACGCCGCGAGCCAGAAGACCAGCGCGTACCCGGCGGCGGTCAGCAGCCCGCGCACCGGCCCTGACCAGGCGATCGGATCACGGAACAAGTCCCCGAACGAGGTCCACCAGTGGGTCAGCAGCCACGGATGCAACCAATCCAGCTGCGGCAGCGAGTCGAGGATGAACATCGCGACGTTGAGAATGACCACTGCGATCATCGCCGCGATCGGCTGCTCGGTGAGAGTGGAGACGAACAGCCCGACCGCGCCGAGGGCGGCGAAACCGGCAGCGAGGTAGACGGTGGTCAGCAGCAGTCGGGCAATTCCGGCGCTCAGGCTGATCTGCGAGCCGGACAGCAGTGTCATGTTGCCGCCGCCGAAGAGCAGCAATCCCATGACAGCACCGACGATGGTGACCAGCAGTGTCGCCAGGAACGAGAAGATGGTGATGGCAAGGAATTTGACCGCCAGCAGGCGGGTGCGGCCGACCGGGATGGTGAGCAGGTAGCGCAGCGTGCCGAGGTTGGCCTCGCCGGCAATGGCATCGCCGGCGATGGCGGCGACGGCCAGCGGCAGGAACAGGGTGAGCTCGATGGTCAAGGCCGCCAGGGCGACGAAGAGACCGTTTCCGGTGATGGCAGCGAAGAAGTCCGGACCGCCGCCCCTGCGCCGCACGGTTGCCCTGACTGCGATTGCGATGATGATGGGCACGACGGCAAGAACGGCCAGGCCGGCCTGGTTGCGCCGACGCCCGAAGATGATCCGCAACTCCGACCGGAGGAACCGACTGGAGATCCTTGTTCGCCGGGTCGGTCCGATCGGAATGGTTGCCGCCGCAACATCAACCGCTGACATCGAAGCCCTCCCCCGTCAGCGAGACGAACATGTCTTCCAAGCTGGGGGCCTGCACGGTGAAACCGAGGACAGGCACGCCGTCGTGCACCAATGCCGGCACGATCTTCTCCACCGGTACCGCACCCAGGGTCGCGAACGCTCGGTGGCCTTCCACCTTCACGTCGGTCAAGCCGAGTCCGGTGAGCACCCGCGCTGCGTCCTGCGGGCGGTCGGTCTCCACCCCGGCGACCCGTCGGGTGGTCGACCTGACCGCTTCGATGGTGCCCTGCGCGACCAGTTTCCCGACGTGCATCACGCCGAGATGGGTGCACATCTGTTCCACCTCGGCCAGCAGATGACTGGAGACCAGCACGGTGGCGCCGTCGCCGGCCAGTGACGTGATCAGGTGCCGCACCTCCCGGGTGCCCTGCGGGTCGAGACCGTTGGTCGGCTCGTCCAGGATCAGCAACTCCCGCGGGGACAGCAGCGACGCAGCGATCGCCAGTCGCTGGCGCATTCCCAGAGAATAGGCGCGGTAGCGCTTTCCGGCGGCAGCGAGCAGCCCGACGCGGTCGAGGGCGGCGTGGATCCGCATGTGCGCGGTCCGCGGGTCGACGTCCCGGTCGGCCGCGTCCAGCCGCTCGAGGTTCGCCCGCCCGGACAGGTACGGGTGGAATGCGGGCCCTTCGACCAGCGCGCCGACCAGCGGGAGCGTCTGACGGGCCCTGGCCGGTATGGGGTTGCCGAGCAGTTCGCTGCGTCCCGAGGTGGGTTGCACCAACCCGAGCAACATTCGGATCGTGGTGGTCTTCCCGGATCCGTTCGGTCCGAGGAATCCGTACACCGATCCGCGCGGCACCACCAGGTCGATGGAGTCGACCGCCGTCTGCCGTTTGAATCGCTTGGTCAGGCTGAAGGTTGCGACAGCAGCATCTGTCACTTCGTCGCCAACGCTTTGTACAACAGGTCGGGCGCGACAGCGCCGGCAGCGACCCGGCCGTCTGAGGTGACGATGAACGAGAACAGCGTGCCGGCCAGCAACCGCCCCGACCCCCAGGCGCCGGTCACCTCCGGCAGTGCCCCCAGGATCCCGCCCAGCTGGCCACTGCCCGCGACGGCCGAACTCGAGGCGACGAGCACACTGGTCCAGCCTTTGCCGACCACCCTCGGAGCGACGCCGCTGGTCTTGACCGAATCCGGCCGGCCCGACTTGGTACCGGGAACGGCCGGGGCAGGGTCGGACCCCGAAGTGATCTGGGTGACCTTCGCACCCGGAGGCGGGTTGAAGGTGAACTGGGCCGCGTCGGGGGTGGCGAAATCAACCGAGCTGAATGCGACCTCGAACGCGGGGTTGCCGGTATCGGCTCCGAACACCTGCACCCGCAAGGGGATGTGCTCGCTCGCGTCGATGGCAATGCTCACCCGGGTGACCAGGGACTGGGTGTCCTTGGGACGGAGTGTCAGTTGGTACACGGCCCGGCCGGCCACTCGCTGGCCGCCGTCGGTGCTGACCGTGGTGCTCGGATCGACGGCCGCCAGGACGGCGTCGGCGGCTTCCTGCGGGGTCTTCGGCAGATCGGTGGGGCTCAGCCCGTTCATCGGCGACTTGCCGGCCGTCGCGGCCCGCGAGCCGGTGGTGTTTACGGTGCGGTGGGTCGCTTCGTTGTCCTTGCTGGACCAGGTCCACAGGTCGCCACCGTTCTTGATCACGTCCGTCTCACCGAGGGTGCCCAGCAGTGCGATCCGCGCCTTGTCGGTGCCGTCGTACCACAGCCGCAGCGTGTGGGTCCCGGAGATCAGCGATGTCAGGCTGGAACTATCGGCACCGCCGAGGCCCGGCAGGCTGGGAATCCCGAGGTCAGAGGTTTGCACCACCGTTCCGGACAGTGCGCCCAGCTTCGCCTGCTCCACGTCGATGAGGAGTTGCGCAGCGGTCCGGGGCGGCAGGGCCCCGCTGCCGGCCGATGCGGTGATCGCGTTGACACCCACCGACCCCCCGACAAGCAGTACCGCCACGGCGGCCGGCGCGATCCACCGGACGATTGCAGTCTTTCGCACACGCATCATGTGATCACTGTGCACCGAAAGGGCTGTGAGAAGGCTGAGAGCGTGGCAGCCCTTCTCAGGTCGGCCGTGCCACCCTTGACCCATGCGGCTGCTGGTGGTGGAGGACGAAGCTCGTCTGGCCGGCGCGCTGCGCCGCGGACTTGTCGCCGAGGGCTTCGCCGTCGACATCGCCCCGGACGGCCCGACAGGGCTGGAAGCGGCCCGCCACGGTGCCTACGACGCCGTAGTGCTGGACGTCATGCTCCCCCGGATGTCCGGCTACGAGGTGGTCCGTCGGCTCCGCGCGGAGCAGCACTGGATACCGGTGTTGATGCTCTCGGCGAAGGACGGCGAATACGACCAGGCCGACGGTCTCGACGCCGGCGCCGACGACTACCTGACGAAGCCGTTCTCGTTCGTGGTGCT
Organism: Mycobacteriales bacterium; assembly: GCA_038229825.1. Classification (GTDB taxonomy): domain Bacteria; phylum Actinomycetota; class Actinomycetes; order Mycobacteriales; family Nakamurellaceae; genus Nakamurella. The sequence goes on along the minus strand of JBBROB010000002.1, from coordinate 158,582 downwards.
GCTGGCCCGCCTCCGCGCATTGCTCCGACGCGGGGCTGTGGTGCGTCCGGCGGTGCTGATAGCGGGCGACCTGTCACTGGACCCGGCCTCCCGTGAGGTGCGCCTGGGTGATACCGAGATAGCGCTGACCAGAAGAGAATTCGCCCTGCTCGACTATCTGATCCGGCGTCCGGGGCAGGTCGTGGGCAAAACCGAACTGCTCGACCATGTCTGGGATGCCGGGGAGGACACCGCGCCGAATGCGGTCGAGGTCTATATCGGTTATCTCCGGCGCAAACTGGGTACCGCCCGTCTGGCCACTGTCCGCGGGGCCGGCTACAAGCTCGTCCCGTGATGTCGCGACCGGTCGGTTCGAGGTCGCGGTGGTTCCTCCGGTTGAGTCTGCGGGTCCGGCTGATGATGATCGGCGTGTCCGGGCTTGCCATCGCCCTGGCGGCCGGCAGCACCATTCTCTATACCCTGCTGGACATCACGGTCAATCGCACGCTCGACAACGAAGCAGCCGCCACCGCAGACGATGTCGCCGCCCTGATCGGCCGGGGCACACCACCGGATCCGCTGCCGATCTCCGGGGCGCAGGTGGTGCAGATCGTCGACTCGGCGCATCGGGTGGTCGATGGTTCGGTGAACGCTGATCGACTCACCCCGTTGCTGCACCCTGATGAACTTGCGCGCGCCCTGACCGGCATGCCGGTCTCGGTGTCGGGCAGTCGGACCGGGGTCTCCGGTCCGTTGCGGGTCAGCGCACGGGCGGCCGGACCCGCCAGTGCGTCGGTGAGTATCGTTGTCGCACTGCAGGTCTCCGAGATCCGTCGTGGCCTTGACGTGCTCAGGCTGGCGCTGCTGATCAGCGCACCGATCCTGCTGGCGCTGCTGGGTCTGATCGCCTGGTACGTGATCGGCTGGACACTGCGACCCGTCGAAGCGCTGCGCAAAGGCGCACAGCGGATCAGCGGGACCGGCCAGACCGAACGGCTGCAGGTCCCCGAGTCGGCGGACGAGATCGCTGCGCTGGCCGTCACTTTGAATGAAATGCTCGACCGGCTGTCGGCTGCTCGCCGGCGACAGCGCGCCTTCGTCGCCGACGCCGCCCACGAACTGCGCAGTCCGCTCGCCAGCATCCGCGTCCAGCTCGAGGTGGCGGAGCGGATCGGCGACGGCGGCGACCTGGCCGGTGAACTGCTCGCCGACGTCGAGCGGTTGTCCGCCGTGGTCGAGGACCTGCTGCTGCTGGCACGGGCCGATGACGACGCCCGCGGCCCGGCGAGGCCAGTAGTCTTCGACGGGCTCGAGCTCATCCGGGAGATCGCGGCCGCCCGCCCGAAATCTGAGGTCACCATCGATGTGGACGACGGCCCGACCATCGAGGTACGTGCCGATCGCGGTGAGATCCGCCGCGCCATCGACAATCTCGTCGACAACGGAGTCCGTCACGCCCGGGCGAGGGTGCTGCTGTCGGTGGCGACCGCCCCCGGCGAGGTGGTGTTCGGTGTCATCGACGACGGCCCCGGCATCGACCCCGCCGACCGCGACAGGGTCTTCGAACGCTTCACCCGGCTCGACGACGCCCGAGATCGCGATGCCGGCGGCAGCGGGCTCGGCCTGTCGATCGTCCAAGAAATCGTCCGCCGGGCCGGCGGCAGGGTGACTCTCGCCGCAGCCACGTCAGATCCGGCCGGTGCCGGATTGGCCGCCCGCATACACCTCCCGGCGAAACCCCCTGAGGGCCGTCAGGTTCGCTAGTCGAGATCCGGGCCTACGCGGTGGGTGGCCCACTCCCGCAGGGCGGCGAGGCCGGTGTCGCCGACTCGCCTGCGTTGCCCTACATCCGTGGCCCCTGCCGGATCGGGCATGCTTCCTGCCCGTTGAGCTGAACGAACTTATTCGGCAGCAACGTGTTTGACCTCATCAGTCTCCTGGAACGTCGGAAGAGCACGCATCCGGCGCAGCGGCGACAGGAAGACCGGCAGGAACGCCAGCGCACCGCCGACGGCCACCACGATCAGCGTCGGCCGGACACCGATGGTCGCCCCCAGCACGCCACCGAGGAACGCGCCGAGGGGCATCGTGCCCCACACCAGAAAGCGCATGGTGGCGTTCATCCGACCGAGCAGCGCCGGCGGGCAGAGCGCCTGACGGAAGCTGACCTGGGTGATGTTGTAGATGACGACGCCCATCCACAACACGATTTGGGCCGCAGCGAGCAGGCCGATCGTCCAATCCCGGTGGACGAACGGCGCCACGAATCCGCAGGGCGCGGTCACCAGGATCGACAGCCAGATCGCCGGGCCCTGGCCGACCCGTTCGGCGAATCTGCGTGCGACGAGCGACCCGATCAACCCGCCGACCGCGGAGGTGGAGGTGATCGCACCGATCCAGCCGGCGGACAGTCCAAGATCACCCGCCAGCAAGACGTAGAAGACAGCAAAAGCCATGGCGCTGAACAGGTTTGACCAACCCGTGCACAACGCGATGGAGCGCAGCAGTCGGCTGCCCAGTACGAACCGCAGGCCTTCGCCGATCTCGCGACGCAGTTTGCGCTCTGGCGCCCGGTCGGGCTTCGGTGACCTGGACTTCACCGCCAGCAGCCACGAGGCCGACCACAGGAAACTGACTGCGTCGACGGCCACGGCATACGGCGCGGTCAACGTCTGGATCAGCAGGCCGCCGATGCCGGGCCCGGTGATCTGTGCGATCGATTCACTGGCCTGCAGTTTCGCATTTCCCTCCACCAGCTGCTGGCGATCGACGAGCTGGGGCAGGTAGGACTGATAGGCGACGTCGAAGAACACGGTGCACACGCCGACCACGAGCGCGACGACATAGAGCTGCTGGATGCTCAACAGGCCGAGCACCTGCCCGACGGGTATGGACCCCAGGGCTGCAGCCCGAAGCAGGTCGTTGACGATCAGCACGCGGCGGCATCTCATCCGGTCCACCCATGCGCCGGCCGGCAGCCCGATCATCAGGAATGGCGCTGTTTCGGCGGCCGTCAGCAGCCCCACCTCGAAGGTGCCGACGTGCAGCACCAGGATGGCGACGAGCGGGAGCGCCAGCTGACTGATCATGGTGCCGAACTGGCTGACCGTCTCACCGATCCAGAGCCGCCGGAAATCGACGTGATGCCACAGGCCGACCGGGGAACGGTAGGGGCCAGGATTTACTTCGTCCACGACGAACATCCTGCCTGGAGTGATTGAGGTTTGTCAATCACTAGATATAGTGACCGCATGACCGATCGACGGCGGGCCACCGATCAGGAGGCGAAGGCCCTCGCCTCCTCGCTGCGCCTGCGCATCCTGCGAATCTGCCTGGGCGAACCACACACCAACAAGGAGATCGCCAGGACCCTCGACGTGGACCCGGCCAATGTCTTGCACCATGTGAGAACGCTGGTGCGGGCCGGCTTCCTGGAAGCGCAGGCGCAGCGCCGCGGCACCCGCGGGGCGCGGGAAATCCCTTACCTGGCAACCCGAAAGTCCTGGCAGCTCAGTACTCCGGCCCACGACAGGGCGATGCTCGACGCGTTCGTCGAAGAAGTCGGGTTGGTGCCGGCGGCTCAGGTGGACACCGCGCGCCTCGGATTGCGCCTGTCGGCCGCCGACATGGCGGATTTCCGAGGACAGTTCCGCGCCCTTCTTGACGACTTCGCCGCCAGGCCGGACGACCCGTCAGCACCTGCCTGGTCGGTCTTCGTCAGCGTGCATCCGGATCCGAACCGACCCTGATCCAACCACCGTTCTCGCTCGGTAGCGCGGCCTACTCGGCGAGCAGTTCGGTGAAGCGGGTCAGTTCGCCCGGCTCGATCCGGTAGCCGTGTTCTGGCGTCGGATAACCGCGGGCCCTGACGTCGGCGGCGTAGGCGCTCACTCCGGCATTCATCTCCGATTGCAGCTCGGCATAGCGCTTCACGAATTTCGCACCGTGCCCGTCCCGGATGCCCAGCAGGTCGTGGAACACGAGCACCTGACCGTCCGTGTCGCCCCCGGCGCCGATCCCGATCACCGGCACGGACATCCGCGGCATGAGCGCGGCGGTGAAATCACTGGGGACGGCTTCGAAGACGATGCTGAAACAACCCGCGGCCTGCAGTGCCAGAGCTCCGCGTGCGATAGACACCGCCGATTCGGCACTGCGACCCTGCGCCCGGTAGCCGCCCAGCGCGATGGCCGTCTGCGGGGTCAGTCCGACATGGCCCATCACCGGCACACCGGCACCAACGAGGGCTGCGGCCCGTTGCACCGACATCGGGCCGCCGCCTTCGAGTTTGACCCCGTCCGCGCCGGCCTCCTTGATGAACCGAACCGCTGTGGCGACGGCCTGCTGGTCGCTGCTCTCGTAGGAGCCGAACGGGAGATCGGCGACCAGCAGCGCGGTGGTGGTGCCGCGGCGGGCGGCGGCGGTCAGCATCAACATCTCCTCGACGCTCACCGCGACGGTGCTGGGGTACCCGAGAACGGTCATCGCCCCCGAGTCACCGACCAGCACGATGTCGACCGCTGCTGCCTCCGCCGCCCTGGCGCTGGGGTGGTCGTACGCGGTCACCATGACGATCGGGGTGCCGGCCGCCTTCAGCGACGACAGTTGCGGAATGGTGACCGGTGGCCGGGCGCCGGGCCTGACGATCGGGCCGGATTTGCTGGACATCAGCCTTCCTTCGTCGCGGTATGCGCAGCCACCGGGCGCAGGGTCGTCCCTTGGCCGGGAATGACCGCTTCATCGAGAATGACATTGTCGATGAGCCGGGTGCGTCCGGCAGTGGCAGCCACGATCAGCACGGCACCGGCCGATCCGATGAGCTCGACCGGTTCGAAACTGTCGCCGTCGACCACGCCGAGATACTCCACCGCGAGGGAATGTTCTCTCAGCAGTCGGTTGGAATCGGCGAGAATGCTGGACGATAGGCGGGTCCCCCGATCGAAATTGTTGCGGCCGTTGAACAACGCCCTACTCAGACCCAGCGCACTGGCGCGGTCGTCGGCAGTCAGCCGGATATTCCGGCTGGACAGCGCCAGGCCGTCCGGCTCCCGCACGGTGGGCACCGCAACGATCTGGACGTCGATGTTCAGATCGTCGACGAGCGCCCGGACCACCCGCAACTGTTGCGCGTCCTTCTGGCCGAAATAGCCCCGATCGGGCTGCACCATCATCAGCAGTTTGGTGACCACGGTGGTGACGCCGTGAAAATGCTGCGCACCGCGGTGGGCACCCTCGTAGTTGTCCACGATCGGGCCGGCCAGAGCCACCGTCGCGGAGAAGGCAGGCGGGTAGACCTCCGCCGGTGGTGGAGCGAAATATACTGCGACACCGGCAGATTCGGCGAGAGCCTGATCCAGCGCCGCGGTGCGAGGATAGGCCGCCAGGTCGGCCGGATCGTCGAACTGGGTGGGATTGACGAACACCGACAGTACAGTGGCGTCGTTCTCCGCAGCTGCCTGATGGAGCAGTGCCAGGTGCCCCTGATGCAACGCGCCCATCGTCGGCACAAAGCCGATCGTGTTCTGCCGCAGCCGAAACGGCGCCAGTGCCGATCGCAGTGCAGCGACCGTGTGGACGACGATCATGCCGGCTCCCCGGCAAACGTGCGGTGGCCCGCCAGTTCGGCGGTGGCGGCGGCCAGGGCATCGAACATCGGCAGCAACTGCGCAGCCCGGTCGGAGATGGCGACCCGGTGGGCGGCGACGACGGCGTGGTCGCCGCGCGCAATGGGTCCGGTCAGCGCATCGATACCCCGCCGCCCCCAGTTCTCGAGTGCGGCACGAGCCAGCGGCAGCAGCACGTGGGGATCGACCCTGGCCGTTTCGGCCAGGACCGCGGCGGCTGCCTCCAGGGTGATCAGGAAGTTCGCGGCCATGGCGGTGGCGGCGTGGTAGGCGACCCGGTCGTCCTCGGCCACCTCGAACGGCACCAGCCCGATGCGGCCGGCCAGCTCGCGGGCAATTGCCAGGGCGCCCGCATCGGTGCCGCTGACGGCGGCGCCCGTGCCGTGCAGGGCGGCCGGTCGGGTGCCGTCGGTGAAGGTCATCACCGGATGCAGCGAGAAACCGCGGTGCGGCGAGAGAGCGGCCAGGCTGGTCGCCCCCGAGCAGTGGGCGACCAGCGGACCGTCGACGATCATCCGGGCGGCACCGGCGATCGCGGCATCCGGGACGCACAGCACCACGATCGACGCGTCCCGGCCGGTGAAGCCGCGGCCGTGCGGCCCGGTGACCGTCACGCCTGCCGCGGCGAGCGCCGCGGCGAGGACCGACCCGAGTCGGCCACCCCCGACGATCGCGACCGGGCCGACCAGGGTGCCCAACTGCGCTGTCATGCCCTGATCTTCCCCCAGGACCGCGCCAACCGTCGCGATCGTGCGGTCATGGGGGCGTAGGCCGTCCAGCACCGAAGCCGTGATTCTCCGGTGAGAGGGACCCGAGGTCCCCGCCCGCGGGGAGGTCGTCTGCGTTGTTCCCGACCCCCAGCAGGCTTCTCAGCACCTTCCGAGAGCTGTCGAGCAGATCATCCAAAGGAGCCGGGCATGAATCAATCACGGGTCTCAGAAGGCAGTGAAGACCGCGGCCATGTCATCCTGGCCATGGCCCTTCCGCCCAGCCGCGGCAAAGACCGATCGGAGGGCATCGAGCAGCTCGTGGTTGACCCCGGAACCGACTGCGGCCGAGGCGATCAGGTCGAGATCCTTGCGTACCCCGTCGAGAGAGAATGACGCCTGGTAGTTGCCCTCGATCATCGCCTGTCCCTTGGCATGTAGGTACGGGCTGTCGGTGCCACCGCCCTTGATGGCGTCCAGCACCAGGTGCGGGTCGAGCCCGGCGCCGGCGGCCAGGGCCAGTGATTGGGCCGCCGCGGCGGTCAGACTTGCCACCCAGGCGTTGCAGGCCAGTTTGAGCGCGCTCGCCTGGCCGAGTTCGTCGCCGGCCCAGACCGTGCGCGAGCCGACAGCGTCGAACACCGGCTCAACCGTGGGTCGCAGCGCCGGGTCACCTGCGGCCAGCACCACCAACAAGCCTCGCTCCGCTGGGCTTTTCGTACCGAGCACCGGTGCGTCCAGCAGCTTCCAACCGTGGCTGCGGCCCAACGCCGCGACGGTGGCCATCCCCTCGGGGCCGATCGTCGAGCTCTGCACGATGACCGTGTCGGGCTCGAGACGCGCGGCGCATTCGGTCAGCACCGCCACCACTGCGTCGAGGTCGAACAGCATGACCAGCACCACGTCGGCCCCGGCCACTGCGTCGGCCGCTGAGGCCGTGACCACGGCGCCGTCCGCCGACAGCGGCGCCGCCTTGCCTGCGGTCCGGTTCCAGGCCCGCACCCCGAATCCCTCCCGCAGCAGCGAGCGGGCCATGCCCGCTCCCATCGTCCCCGTGCCCAGCACCGCGATTGTCGTCATGTACCGATGATTCCCCGGGGGGGCCGGACCAACCCGCGTGGCCCGTCGCCGTCGATCGAGCTGCCGATCAAGCCGGCCGTCCCGATTTGCAGCTGCAGCCGGTGGCGCGTCGCTGTCGCCGACGCCCAGCAGCAGGTCGAGATTCTCGCTGCCCTGGCCGCGCACATACATGAACACCTCATCGGGATAGTGCGAGCGGACTGCCGTCTCTGGCCACCCTGGTCCGGCCAGGTCCGTCGGGTGATCGCGGCGGTGAACGTGCCGGTATTGCGTTGAGCAGGTGTCGGACGTAACTTCCTCTTCTCCAGACCAATGACGTAAGGGGCCCCGAGTTGCTACTCGACGCGAGCACATGGACCGGAAACGTCCTGATCGACGGCAAGTGGGTCCCTGGCTCCTCGGGCGTCTTCCACGTCGTCGAGCCCGCCACCGGATCGGTGCTCGGACAGGTCGGTCGCGCCGACGCCGGTGATCTCGGCCGGGCGGCCGACGCGGCAGTTGCGGCGCAGCGCGATTGGGCGGCGCAACCGCACACCCAGCGAGCGGCCGTGCTGCGACGCGCTGGCGAATTGTGGTCCACCTACGCCGATGAGATCGCCTGGTGGAACATCCGCGAGGTGGGTGCCGTGGAGGGTATCGCCAGATTTGCCCTGCACGTCGCGGAGCAGGAGTGTCTGGAGTCTGCCGCGCTGCCGGGTCGCGGGTACGGCGAGCTGCTGCCCAGCGAGCAACCCCGCCTGTCGATGGCGCGCCGCGTTCCGGTCGGTGTCGTCGGGGTCATCTCGCCGTTCAACGTACCCATCATTCTCGGGATTCGTTCTGTCGCACCCGCTCTGGCCCTGGGTAACGCAGTGATCCTGAAGCCTGATCCGCGCACTGCGGTTACCGGCGGCGTGGTGCTGGCGCGGATCTTCGAAGAGGCCGGGCTGCCGCCGGGGGTCCTGCAGATGCTCCCGGGCGTCGCGGATGTCGGCGAAGCCATGGTGATCCACCCCGACATCAGGGTCATCTCGTTCACCGGGTCGACGGCCGCAGGCCGACGGGTCGGCGAACTGGCCGGGCGGCACCTGAAGCGGGCCCACCTCGAACTGGGCGGCAACTCGGCAATGATCGTCCTCGACGACGCGGATGTCGATGCGGCCGTGAACCTCGCAGCCTGGGGGTCGTTCTTCCACCAGGGTCAGATCTGCATGACCACCGGGCGTCATCTGGTGCAGGACCGGCTGTACGACGACTTCGTGGAGCGTCTGGCGGCCAAGGCGATGGGGCTGCCCGTCGGGGACCCGGCCGGTGGTGAAGTGGCACTCGGACCACTGATCGATGCCGGACAGCGCGACAAGGTCCACGACGTGGTCAGCAGGAGTATTGCCGGCGGCGCCGGCCTGGCGGCCGGCGGGGAATTCCAGGAACTGTTCTACCGTCCGACCGTGCTGCGGGATGTGGCTGCCGACGCCCCCGCGTTCACCGAGGAAATCTTCGGGCCGGTGGCGCCGGTGACCAGATTCTCCAGCGTGGACGACGCCGTCCGGCTGGCCAGGGGTTCTGAATACGGACTCTCTCTTGGCATCGTCACCCGGGACCCGCTGCGCGGGCTCGCGCTGGCCGACCGGATTCCGACCGGCATCGTCCACATCAACGACCAGACCGTCAACGACGAGGCGAACAGCCCGTTCGGCGGAGTGGGCGCCTCCGGCACCGGATCCCGGTTCGGCGGGGCGGCGGCCAACGTCGAGGCATTCACCGAGACGCAGTGGGTCACCATGCGCAGTACCCCGCCGACCTACCCGTTCTGATCCGAGCTACTCGTCGCTGTTGAAACGGTAGCGCCGATAGATCACATCGTCGGCGATCTCGCCAACCGGGCGCCCCTGGGTGAAGGCTCTGGCCCGCAACTGCGCGAGGGCATCTGCCACGGACGTGTGCAGCTGGACCGAGATCATCCCGGTCGCCTGGGCCACCTGGGTCCGTCCGAATAGTGCGACCTCACCCTCGTCGTCGGCATCGACTGCACCGGGTCTGCCCAGATCGTCCAAGGTCACCCGCATGATCCGGTCCACCAACAGCAGGGCCCTGGCCAGGTCCGGATCCTCCAGCTGACCCTGCAGCCGGCAGTAGAACTCGACGACTCCGAACGCCCCGGCTCCGATCAGCAGCGGAAACGCGAACATCGCCCGGGCGCCGACGGGAGTCGCCTCGTGCGCGAAACCCGGCCACCGCTCAAAGGCCGTGGCCGCCTCGAGATCGGGGATCAGCACCGGCTGCCTGGTGCGGTAGCTGTCGATGCAGGGACCCTCACCCAACGTGTACTGCAATTCGTCCAGCTGGGTGATGACCGAGTCGGTGGCAGAAATCAGTTGCCAGATGTCCTGCCGACCGCCGATCACGATCGCGGCACCGTCCATCGGCAGCTCCAGCACCGCCTGCCGGCATAACGCCTCGGTGTTCTCCAGGCGGCCGGACGAGGCGATGGTCATCCGATCGCGTGGCACTTCGACGAATCCGTCGTCCTGAAACCCGCCCACAGCGAACCCGCGCCCATGGATCCGACGACTCGTGTGATCGGCAGGTCCGTGCCTGGTGCAAAGCTTGCTGGGCGGCGAACACTCGCTCGCAGTAGCGCGGCATGTCGTCGCGGCGCCACCGGCCCCAGCCCGGCTGTGTAGATCAGCAACTTCGATGCTACCTCTGGGTGGCCGGCTTCCGGCGACGGAATGTCCCGCGGACCCCCGGCAGTGCAGCGCGGGGCCGGCGCGGCGACCTAGCCCCCAGCTGTGATGACCTCGACCAGGATCTTCCGCCGGAGCGTCGGAAGATCTGCGTTGCCTGGCTCGAGAAGTTCCTGGAGGAACATGCCGTCCTGGACCGCGGCGACGGCGCGGGCAATCTGATCCAATCTGCCCGCGGTGACGGCCAGCCCGCCGGCCAGCAGACCCAACTCCAGGATCGGTGCGATCGAGTCGCGCAGAGCGCGTCGATGGGCTGCGAATGAGGTCGCAATTTCGCTGTGCCGCAGGGCATATGCCGCGAATTCGAGGTTGAGCAGATGCGATTCACGGCTGATCGGGAGGGTCGCGACCACTCGGTCGACCACCTGCTCGAGCGTGACGCCGGGGGGTGTGACTGCAACGGCCTGGGCAACCGCAGCGACCAGTGCGGACGATTGCGAGGTGTACAGGGCGAAGAACAGTTCGTCCAGGCTCGCGAAATTGGAATAGAACGCGCCTCGTGAGTAGCCGGCCCGCTCGCAGACATCCTCGACCGTGGCTCGCCCGAACCCGCGTTCGGCGAACACCTGGCCCGCCGCTTCCAGCAGCCTGTTCCGGGTTTCGACGCGCCGCTTCGTCACCCGTGGCGTGGCGGACCCGGTACGGGAGGTGGGCATGGAGTACTCCGTCACCTAGCTGGTGGATACACTCGTGTATCCGATACAGTACTGTATCAGTCGCCGGGATCCGCCCGCGACGAAGCAGAACAGGGCAGCAATGAGTACACCGATAGAACATGGCCGCCACGAATCGCCGGAACAAGCTGGCCAGCCGCAGCGGGGAAGAACAGCCGTCCATGGCCTGTGGCCGGAGTTCAAGGACGCAGTCTCGTTGCGGACTGTCGGCCTGATCGTCGGTGTGCTGCTGCTGCAGCTCGGTTTCATCCTGTCCTACGTCGGCGCCTTCCATGCTCCTACGCCGCAGAGGATCCCGCTGGCAGTCGTCTCCGCGTCGGCGCACGCCGCCGGCCAGACGGCAGCCGAGCTGAACGGCATCGCCGGCACGCCGCTGACCGCGGTCGCCGTCGCCGATCGGGCCACGGCCGAGCAGCAGATCCGCGACGGCGAGGTGTCCGCCGCCCTGATCATCGATGCGCAAGGCACCGCCGACGTCCTGCTGACCTCCAGTGGCGGTGGAGTCTCGGTGGCCGCTGCGGTCACCGCCGTCGTCACCCAGGTCGAGGCGAGCCAGAATCGCACGATCGCCACCACCGACATCGTCCCGCTGCAGGACGGGGACGGCCGTGGTCTCACCGGCTTCTACCTGGTGATCGGCTGGATTGTCGGGGGGTACCTGGTCGCCGCACTACTCGGAGTCGCCGCAGGAACCCGGCCCGCCAACCCCCGCCGGGCCTATTTCCGGCTGTTCGCGATCGTCCCGTACGCGATCCTGTCCGGTCTCGGCGGCACGCTGGTGGTCGATCAGGTGCTCGGCGCGCTGACCGGGCACTTCTTGGCGCTGTGGTGGATCGGGGCGCTGCTGGTCGCCTCCGCCGCCACCGTCACCATGGCCTTCCAGGTGATCTTCGGCGTGATCGGGATCGGGATCACCGTGCTGGTCTTCGTCATCCTGGGCAATCCGTCGGCCGGCGGCGCCTATCAGACCTCCCTTCTGCCGCCGTTCTGGCGGGCCCTGAGCGATGCCCTGCCCAACGGCGCCGGTACCGATGCCGTCCGGCGGATCGTCTACCTCGGCAGCAGCGGTATCACCGGCCATCTCGTCGTCATCGCCACCTTCGTGGTGGCCGGCGCTGTGGTCACTGCGGCTGGCTCGCACCTGCATCACCGGCGCGTCCAGCCCGGCCAATCCGCCTAGCCGGCTGCGTGTTCGGCCGCCGCTCGAAGAAGTCTTACGCCTTTGTTACGAAGGGTTGCGCACTGCCGCAACGACGGATCATCATGAGGAAGAGGACGGCTGAGAGAGCCGGCCCCGCACCGACCCGCGGCAGTGGATCTCACTGCCGGCCCGGACCTGGAGGGGCCTGTCATGGCCGTACGGAATTCAGCACAATTGGCTCCTGAGCTCGACCTGGTCGCTGCGCACGAGCATGTCGCCGGGGCGGGTCTGCGACCCGCCCCAGCGGGGCAGGTAGGCCTGGAGCTCGAGTTCCACGTCGTCGATCATCGCCACGCCCAGCGGAGGATCAGCTACCCCGAACTGGCCTCGCTGATCACTGAGCTGCCGCCGCTGCCCGGGGGCAGTGCGGTCACGGTCGAGCCGGGCGGACAGCTGGAGCTCTCCGGCCCGCCAGCGGCCGACATCGACACCGCCATCGCCCGGCTGCTGGCCGACGAGCTGGCGCTCAGCAGCGGCGTGCGGGCCCGGGGGTTCGGGCTGGCGTCGATCGGCGCCGACCCGGCGCGCGACCCGCACCGGATTTCGCCGGTGCCGCGTTATGCGGCGATGGAGCAGCACTTCAACTACATCGGCTGCGGCCGACCGGGGCGCCAGATGATGTCGGCGACAGCGTCCCTGCAGGTCAATGTCAACGCCGGCCCCGCCTCTCGCTGGCCGGATCGGCTCCGACACATCCATCACCTCGGGCCGACGGTGATGGCGATCTCAGCGTGTTCGCCCTACTTGGCCAGGCACGCCACCGGGTGGCGGTCGATGCGTCAGCAGGCGTGGTTCGGAATCGATGCGGCCCGAACGCGCCCGATTCCGGACAGCGCGGACCCCGGCGCGGCGTGGGCCGAGTACGCACTTGCGGCACCCGTCATGCTCATCCGTTCCCTCGAGGGTGACGAAGCCGAAAGCGTCACCCACCGCATGTCCTTCGCCGACTGGGTGAACGGGGACGGGAACTTCAGCCGACGGGCGACCGTGGAAGATCTCGACTACCACCTGTCGACTCTGTTCCCGCCGGTCCGGCCACGGGGCTACCTGGAACTGCGGTACCTGGACGCAGTGCCACGCGCCTGGTGGCCGGCCCTGGCAGCGATCGTGGCGACTCTCATCGACGACCCGGCCGCCGCCGACGATGCGGCCGACGCGGTAGCCGGGGTGGAGCAGGCCTGGATCGCGGCCGCTCGCGACGGGCTGGGAAATCCAGGGCTCCACCGAGCCGCACAACGCTGCATGGAAATTGCGGCTCGTCGATGTCCGCCGACCCTCAGGCGCGGCGTCGAGACCTACGCCGAACTGGTGGACAGGTCCTTGACGCCGGGGGACCTGGTCCGGGATGCCGTGATGGCCCGTGGACCGCTCGCCGCACTGCTGGAGGCCAGCCATGCGTGACCAGGCGGCCGCCGGGCTGGAACGGGCGCGTGCCCGAACTCTCTGGCTCACCGATATCGATGAAGGTGAGCTGCGCCGCCAGCACAGCCCCCTGATGAGCCCGCTGGTCTGGGACCTGGCCCATATCGGGCAGCAGGAGGATCTGTGGTTGCTACGTGGGGGAGTTGATGGCCGCGGCGGCGTTCTGCCCCCCGAGGTCGACCGCCTCTACGACGCGTTCTCCTTCGCGCGGGCCGAGCGGGCGGAGCTACCGCTGCTCTCGCCGGCGAAGGCCCGGCAGTTCATCGCCGACGTTCGCGAGTGCGTCCTCGGGGTGCTGGACGCCAGTGCGGACATCTTCCCGTTCGTCATGGTCGAGCAGCACGAGCAGCAACACGTTGAAACGATGCTGGCCACGCATCAGCTCCGCAACGGCCTACCGCTGCTCGGACTCGGTGATCCGTTGCCACCTGGCCGGGAGGTGCTGCGCGGCGCAGTGCTGATTCCGGCGGGGGAGTTCGTGTTAGGGGTGGACGGGCACGATACGCCCGCCTCGCTGGACAACGAGCGGCCAGCGCATGTCGTCGACCTGCCGGCGTTCCGGATCGGCCGGGTGCCGGTCACGAACGCCGAATGGCAGAACTTCATCGCCGACGGCGGTTACCACCAACCGCGCTGGTGGTCACCGCGCGGCTGGCAGCACCGCGCCGAGGCGGAACTAGAGCGCCCCCAGTTCTGGTCGGTCGACGGCACCCGGCGCCGATTCGGGACGGTCGAGGAGATTCCGGCCGACGAGCCTGTCCAGCATGTGTGTTTCTTCGAGGCCGAGGCCTACGCCAGCTGGGCCGGGGCTCGGCTGCCGACCGAGCAGGAGTGGGAGAAGGCCGCCGCCTGGGATCCCGACCGTGGTCGGCGTCGCCGCTGGCCCTGGGGAGATTCGGACGTCACACCGGCCCTGGCCAATCTGGGCGGCGGTGCACTCCGACCGGCAGCGGTGGGTGCCTACCCCGCCGGGGCATCGGCCTACGGCGTCGAGCAGATGATCGGGGACGTCTGGGAGTGGACCTCGTCCGACTTCCAGCCCTGGCCGGGTTTCAGCCCGATGCTCTACCGGCAGTACAGCGCACCGTTCTTCGGGGGGGACTTTCGCGTTCTGCGGGGCGGCGCATGGTCCGCCGCACCGAGTGCGGTCCGGCCCTCGTTCCGCAACTGGGACCTGCCGATCCGGCGGCAGATCTTCAGCGGTGTACGTCTGGCCTGGGACGTCGAGAGGGACTGCTGATCGTGTGTCGCCACCTCGCCTGGCTCGGCGACCCGCGCAGTCTCTCCTCCCTCATCCTCGAACGTCCGCACGGGTTGCTCGAGCAGTCATACGCGCCCCGCAGGCAGCAGCGAGGACGGGTGAACGCGGATGGGTGGGGTGTGGGTTTCGTCGACGGCGGCACGGTCCGACGGTGGCGATCCTCGCGCCCGCTGTGGGGGGACGCCTCGTTCGCCTCGATCGCTCCGGCCCTGAATTCGGGGGCGGTACTGGCCGCTGTCCGGTCGGCGACAGTCGGCATGCCGATCGAGGAAACGGCGACTGCCCCCTTTACCGACGGCCGCTGGCTGTTCTCGCACAACGGTCGGGTCGATCGGTCTGTGCTGCCGGCCGACCCACAGGCCGAGTCCACCTGCGATGCGGCGCTTCTCGCGAGGTACGTCTTCGCTCTCGGGCTCGAGCGGTTGACCGCGACGATCGAGGTCGTGGCTCTGCGAGACCCTGACGCCGTACTCACTGTGCTGGCGGTTTCTGCCAACACCATCCTCGGGATCACCTGGGGCGACACCCTTTCCTACCTGGTCGAGCCCGACGGCGTCGTCGTGGCCAGCGAGCCCTGGGATGACGACCCTGCATGGATCGATCTCCCCGACCATCACCTGATCGAGGTGACCCCGGCAGGGGTGACCGTGACCAACCTGGAGAGTCAGTGAGCCGCGCAACCACCAACCTGATCAACGACGCGCGCGTCCGTCACATGGCCACCGATGTCCGGGCCGGTCTGACCGCAGAGCACAAGACGTTGCCGCCGAAGTACTTCTACGACGCCGCCGGCAGCGACCTCTTCGACGAGATCACCCGGCTCCCTGAGTATTACCCGACCCGAACAGAGCGGTCGATCCTTCTCGAGCACGCGCCGGAGATCGCCGCCCTCACCAGGGCCGAGACCTTGACCGAGATCGGCAGTGGGACCTCGCAGAAGACCCGCCTGCTGCTCGACGCGCTGACGGCAGCGGGCAGCCTGCGTCGCTTCGTCATCTTCGACGTCGACCCCACCGTGCTGGCCCAGGCAAGTGCCAGCCTGGGGCAGGAGTACCCACAGTTGGAAGTGGAGTCCGTGGTGGGGGACTTCGAGCTGCATCTTGACCTGCTGCCGCGCCAGCCCCGACGGTTGGTGGCCTTTCTCGGCTCGACGATCGGCAACCTCGAGCCGGCGGCGCGCGTTCAGTTCTTCCGTTCGATCCGATCGACCATGGGCGTAGGTGATTTCCTGCTGCTCGGCTCAGATCTGGTCAAGCCGGTCCCCCGCCTCATCGCCGCCTACGACGACGCCGCCGGAGTCACCTCCGCGTTCAACAAGAACGTCCTCGTCGTGATCAACCGCGACCTCGGCGCCGACTTCGACCTGGATGCCTTCGAACACGTGGCCGCCTGGGACCCCGCCAACGAGTGGATCGAGATGCGCCTGCGCTCCATCCGCGACCAGCAGGTGCGGGTGGCGGCCCTCGATCTCACGGTCCGTTTCGACCGCGGCGAACTGATGCGCACCGAGATCTCCGCCAAGTTCCGGCAGCGCGGCGTCGCGGACGAACTCCGCCGCGGCGGACTCACGATCACGAATTGGTGGACCGACCGCGCCGGCGACTTCGCGCTGTCGCTGTCCACTGCGTCACTAGCGGCTGGTGTAGCCCCCGTCGATCGGCAGTGACACCCCGCTGATCATCGCGGCCGCATCGCTGAGCAGGAACACGATGGGACCCGCGACGTCGTCCTCGGTGGCCCAGCGACCGAGTGGCATCTGCTCCAGGAACGGGCCGCCGATCTCCGGGCGGCCCCAGTAGAAGTTCGACATGTCGGTCATCACCACCGTCGGGTTGACGCTGTTCACCCGCACCCCGTATCTGCCCAATTCGAGGGCGGAGACCCGGGTGATGTTGTCCAGGGCGGCCTTTGACGATCCGTAGGACACATGGCTGGTCAGCGCCACCAGGCTGGCCTGGCTGGAGACATTGACGATGGAACCGCCCTTGCCGAGCCGGATCAACGTGCGGGCGGCATATTTGATCACCAGCAGGGCGCCGCGGGCGTTGATGCTGATGACCTTGTCGAAGACGTCGATGTCGGTGTCCTGCGGGCTGGCGATCTCGCCACCGAATCCGGCGCAGTTGACCACCCCCCACAGGTCGAGCCCGTCGATGGCACCCTTGATGCTGTCCTCGGACTCGAGATCGAAAACCACTGGCCTGGCACCGGTCTCGGCAACGATCGTGAGGAGCGAGTCTGCCGTGCGTCCGGCCGCGATGATATCGGCGCCTCTGGCGGCGAGCTGCCGGACGGTGGCGCCGCCGATGCCACCGCCGGCTCCGGTGACCAGGATCGTGCGGCCTTCGAATTCGGTCATGGGATTCTCCTTGTTGAGGTTCGGGTTCTTGGCGTTCGGGCAGATTTGGTGGGCGGTTCGGGTTGATTGGAACTGATTTCGCTCGATTCGCGGACCAATAGCGGAACGGGTAGCACCAGATTGCGTTTGAGGCGCGCACGCGAGCCGTCGACGCGGGCGAACAGGCGCTCGGCAGCGGTTTCCCCGACTCTGGCCGGATTCTGGTCCAGGACGGTGACCGACGGGCGCAGCGCGGCGGCCATCGGGAAATCGCCGAAACTGATGAAGGCCAGATCGGTATGACCGGAGTCGTGGAGTTCGGCCAGCAGTGCGATCGAACTCTGCGAATTGGACGAGAAGACTGCGGTGGCGGGGTTGTTCCGGGTCAGCATGTCTCGGATGATCGGCACCGCATTCTCGGCACCGTTCAGATACAGACCCTCCAACTCGGGGTCCGCGGCGATCCCGGCCTCGACCAGGGCAGCCCGGTAGCCCAGCAGGCGACGGCCGGTGGTGACCACCGCGGCGGCGTTGCCCACGAACGCGATGCGGCGATGGCCCAGGTTGGTGAGGTGCCGCACGGCGATCGCCGCCCCGCCGAAATCGTCCTCGACGACGCTGTCCGCCTCGATGCGGTGGGCAGGACGGTCGATGAACACCATCGGAATGCGTCCCTGCCAGGCCGCCAGGTACGACTGATCGGTCGACACCGGAGCGATGATCAGGCCTGCGAGTTGCCGTCGGAGCAGGGCCTCGACGGCCGATCGCTCACCCGCCGGGTCGTCGCCGAGACTGGTCACGAGCACCGCCGTCCGGCGGGACCTGGCGTGTTGTTCGACGGCTTTGATCACCGAGCCGAAGAAGGCATCGGCGATGTCCGGCACTGCGACGCCGACCGCATTGTCCCGGCCGGCCCTGAAACTCTGCGACAACATGTTCGGCACGTAGCCCAGCTCGGCGACTGCCCGCTCGACTCGCCCTTTGACCTGGGAGGACACATAGCGGTCGCCGTTGATCACCCGAGACACGGTCTTGCCGCTGACCCCCGCCAGCAGAGCGACCTCGCGCATCGTGCTCACCGTGAGGTCCTTCCGCCAATGGAATATGTCACCGGTGACAGTAGCGGACGCCCCGGCCCTCTGTCATCGGTGACATATGGACCTCCCTGCTCGTTACCGTTGCCGGCCCAGCAGCGCCAGGAGCTCGGTCAGATCGTCTGTGCAACCGGGCACCGGGATCGGCGGAGCGAACAGCTCGGTACCCTGCCAGTCGGCGGCCAGCGGCTTTGCCTGCTCGAGAACGGCCGACACCAGATCGTTGGGCATCTCTTCATCGGCCCCGATCCCACGGGCCAGGTCCCAGGCGTGGACCACCAGGTCGACAGTCATCTGCTGCAGGTAGACCGGCGCCGCGACGTCACCGAAAGATAGGTTGACCTGGCCCGCCAGCGCGCCGGGCCGCTCGAAGGCAGCCCGCGCCGCCGCCGCGGCCGCTGTCCAGGCCCCTTTCGGGTCGTCGCCCAGAACGTCACCGTCGAAGGCATCACCGATCGCCGCGATGCTCTCGCCGGCCAGCAGTCGTGGCACCCACAACTGCTCGTAGACCAGATGTGCGACCAGATCTGTTACATCCCAGTCGGTGTCCGGCGTGCTGTTGTGCCATTGGCCGTCCCGGATGAGCTGAACCCGGTTGTCGAACTGCCGAAGGGCGGAACGGTGCACAGCGAGATCATCCATGCGGACACTTTAACCAGGGGTCGGCTTGTGTGACCGGGGCCACCCTCAGCGGTAGGCAGACGGGTACTGGGGTACGGGATGACAAGAACATACGCGCGGCAGAAGAAGGAGTGCATCATGGCGCAGACGACCGGCACAATCACTCGCGCCATCCCTGGTACCGACCTGCGGGTGTTCCCGGTGTCGCTGGGTGGCAACGTCTTCGGTTGGACAGCGGACGAGGCGGCGTCGTTCCAGGTCCTGGACGCGTATGCGGCGGGTGGTGGCAACTTCATCGACACCGCCGACGTGTATTCCAGATGGGTGCCCGGGCACACCGGCGGGGAGTCGGAGACATTGATCGGCCGGTGGATGGCGGCCCGCGGCAACCGCGACGACATGGTCATCGCGACCAAGATCGGCGGAGCGGACAGGCTCTCGGCAGAGCGCATCCGCAACGGGGTCGAGGCCTCGCTGCGGCGACTCGGTACCGATCACATCGATCTGTACTACGCACACAAAGACGACCAGACGACGCCGCTGCCGGAGACGATCGCCGCCTTCGCGTCCTTGGTCGCCGAGGGCAAGGTGCGTGCTCTGGCGGCCTCCAACTTTTCTGCCGCCCGGCTGGCCGAGGCCCTGAGCATTGCAGACCAGACCGCCGCCCCGCGTTACGCGGTGCTGCAACCGCACTACAACCTGGTGCACCGCAATGAGTTCGAGGGCGAGCTGCAGGATCTGGTGGCGATTCAGGGGCTGGTCACCGCGCCGTACTCGGCGTTGGCCAGCGGATTTCTGACCGGCAAGTACCGCACCGGCGCTGCCGATGGTCAGTCGCCGCGCGGCGCAGGTGCCGCGAAATACCTTGACGAGAAAGGCCTGCGGGTGCTGGCCGCGCTCGACCGGGTCGCGGCCGAACAATCTGCGAGTGTGACGACCGTCGCGCTGGCCTGGCTGGCCGGTCAGCGCACTGTGATCGCGCCGATCGCCAGTGCCAGCAGGGTCTCCCAGGTCGCCGACCTGCTCGCGGCGGCAGAACTGGAGTTGACCCCCGACCAGATGGGGGCCCTCACGGCCGCCTCTGCCTGACGACAGGGGGTCAGTCCAATGGGCGGACGAACGGGAAGGTGAGGACCGAACGAATCGGCATGCCGGTCAGCATCATCACGACGCGGTCGACGCCAAGACCGAGGCCACCTGTCGGCGGCATTCCGATGTCCATCGCGGCCAGGAAATCCTCGTCGATCTCCATCGCCTCCTCGTCGCCTGCCGCCGCACGCAGTGACTGCTCGGTGAGGCGGGCCCGCTGATCCACCGGGTCGATGAGTTCCGAATAGGCGGTGCCGATCTCCATTCCGAACGCCACCAGGTCCCACCGTTCGGACAGCCGCGGATCGGAGCGGTGCGTTCTGGTCAGCGGTGAGGTCTCCAGTGGGAAGTCGGTATAGAAGGTGGGCAGATACGTGGTCGCTTCGACCAGATGGTCGTAGAGAAGCATCACCAGTTCGCCGGCCGTCATGCCGTCCTGGGCGGTGATCTGGTGTGCAATAGCTATGTCCTGCAACTCGTCGGCCGGCGTTGCCGGGTCGATGGCAGTGCCGCATGCTGCACTGACCGCGCTGTGCACCGTCACCACCTGCCACGGCTCGCTCAGGTCCACCGCCTGAAGGACACCGGAACCGTTGATGCGCATGGCGATCGGTGAGCCGTGCACGGCCACGGCCGTCTCCCTGATCACCTGCGCGGTGAGCTCCCGCATCCGGTGGTAGTCCGCGAACGGCAGGTAGGCCTCCAGCGAGGTGAATTCGGGATTGTGCGTGGTGTCGGCGCCCTCGTTCCGGAAATTGCGGCCGAGTTCGAAGATCGGCCCGGCACCGCCGACGATCAACCGCTTCAAGAACAGCTCCGGCGCGATGCGCAGCGACAGGTCGCGGTCATAGGCATTGATGTGGGTGGTGAACGGCCGCGCTGTCGCCCCGCCATGTACCGCCTGCAGGATCGGGGTCTCCACTTCGGTGAAACCCCTTGCTGCGAAGGAGTTGCGCAAGGCGCCGACGGCCACGCTGCGGGACGCCAGCAGGGCGGCGGAATCCGGGTTGACGATCAGGTCGACCGAACGGTTGCGCACCCTGGCTTCCGGGTCGGTCAGTCCGGTGCGGGAGGACGGCAGCGGTTTGAGCGATTTCGACGCCATCTGCCAGCCGTACACCATCAGCGATCGTTGCCCGGTGCGGCTGTAGCCGAGATTGCCGGTGGCGCTGACGATGTCGCCGCGGTCAACGGCCCGACGCCAGAGCGCGAGAGCATCGGCGCCAACGACGGCTTTATCCAGCACCAGTTGCAGGACAGCGGATTCGCCCGCGATGACACCGAATGCGACGCCGCCGAAGTCACGCAGCACCTGCACCCGCCCGGCCGCGCTGACCAGGTCGCCGTCGGGATGGGCGATGACCTGCGGCAGGGTTCCGGTCCGCGGTACCGCCACCGGATAGGCCGGCATACCGGCAGCGGCCAACAGTGCCAGCCGGCCACGCCGGATCCGTTCCTGCTCGCGCGGCCGCCGCAGCGGCGCGGCGACCCTGGTCGCGGCCTGCTCCTCGGCCAGGGCGATCGCCTCGACCAGCCACGGCGCGGCCGGTGGCGCGGTCAGCCGCTCCCGTCCGCGGAGCTGCGGAAGGAAGCCCTCGGCCACGCCGGCGGCGATCGACACCCGCAGCAGGGACAGCGGCGAGTCGATGCACAGGTAGCGCGGCACCCAGCTGGGCCGGTACTTGGCGTTCGACCGGTACAGGCTCTCCAGCTGGAAGAAACGGGAGAACACTCCGAGCACGGCGTTGTTGAGCTTGGTGACCGGACCGGCGCCGAATTCCTCGGCCTCGGCGAACACCGCCCGGAACATGGCGAAGTTCAACGAGATGCGCCGGAGGCCGAAGTCCGACTTCCGCTCGATCAGCGTTGTCACCATCATCTCGATGAGGCCGTTGATACTGTCCCGGTCGCGCCGCATCAGGTCCAGCGATGCCCCGCGCCGACCCCAGGGCACCAACGACAGCAGCGCGGCCGGCTCCCCGTCCGGCCGGTGCGCGATGACCATCAGGCACGATCCGTCCGCCGGGTCGCCGAGCCGCGACAGCGCCATCGAGAAGCCACGTTCCGGCGCGTCACCGCGCCAGGCCTCCGCGTAGGCGGCCAGGGTCGCCATCTCGGCGGGCTCGATGTCCCGGTGCCGACGGATCGACACGGTGAACCCCGCCCGCTGCACCCGGACGACGGCCTGCCGGACGGCTTTCATGGCCGGCCCGGCCAGCGTGAAGGAGGCGACGTCGATGATGGCCTCGTCGCCGAGCGGGATCGCTCGCAGGCCGGCATCCACGTACGCCTGAGCCGCTTCCCGCCCCGGTGACAGCGCCGCCGGGACCCAGCCGTAGGTGCGGGCCTGGTTCAGCCAGGCATTGATGGCACCGGGCCAGGCGTCCTTCGGCCCCAGCGGATCGGCCGAGGCCAGCGCCACCGAGGCGATCACCCGATAGCTGATCGCCGCGCGTCCGTCCGGGCTGACCAGCACGGCCTTGTCGCGTCGGGTGGCGAAATAGCCCAGCGAGTCGTCGTGACCCCCGCCCAGCAGCAGGCGGCGGATCGACAACTCGGTCTGTCCGTCGATGGTCAGCCCGGTTCGGCTCGACCGCAGGAACACCCCGACCGCGATCAACAGCACCACGGTGGACACGGTTCCGGTCAGCGAGACGATCCAGCCCGGCAGATGCCGAATGCCCGGCGACTGGGACAGCCCGCTGTCAAGTCCGAGTGCGGCCCGGAAACCCTGCGCGACCGGCAGGAACGGGTGGCTCAGTGAACCGTTGTAGACCTCGGCGAGCACCACTGCCAGAGCGATCGATGCGGCCATCCCGACCAGCAGCGTCAGCAGCGCCGCCCACCGCGAACCGGGTGACCGGCGGGCCGGGAACGCGGGTCTGGCCCATAGCAGGGCGACGATGGCCACGATGCCGACGGCCGACGCCAGGTAGGTCCAGACCTGGCCGGCAGTGTCGTCCGGAAGTAGCCGAACGCTGATCGGGTTGCGTCCGGTGGTCTGTCGGTAGATCAGGGCCGGGGTGGTCAGCACGCCGACCACCTGGAATGCAATGACGATCCAGAGGGCGAACCGCTTGCGCCGCAGCAGCGCGCCGGTCAGCAGGAACAGCAGCACCGCCCCGAAGAAGCTGTGCGACAGCGGCAGGTTGAGGACATCCACCAGGATGTCCAGCCACCCTCGGTCCGATGCCAACCGCCGGACCGGCCAGGACGCCAGCGCCAACAGTGAGATGGCGGAGTAGGCCAGTACGGTCCAGCGAGCCAACCGCTCCTGTCCAGGGCTCGCCGTCGGGAACGGATGCGGCGAGATGACCTGGCCGGCGTCGCCGCCGGGCGGCAGCACGGCGGCCTTGACAGAGTCGGCGCCGACCGCAGCGGCCGGACTGGTGAGGGACACAGTTGGAAGGTAACGGCCCGCGCCCTATCGGCGAACCGCTTTGTGGCTCAAAACCGCTGTGTCCATCCGTTCGGATCGCGCACGATCTCGCCGAGCACTGTCATCGCACCGCCGGTCAGTGCTGCGTAGTCGGTGGCTCTGGCCGCCTGCACGGTGACCGGGGACCACGGGTAGGACAGCACTCTGGCTCGCAGTTCCCGGTGGATCCCCGGCTCCAGGAAGGGGGCCAATGGCGCGTAGATGCCGCCTAGCACGACGGTGTCCACATCGATCAGATTGACGGTGTTGGCCAATGCGGTGCCAAGGGCCTTCCCGGCGGACGCGAGAGCCTGCCGGGTCGAGTCCGTGTCGGCCGTACTGATCAGGGCCTGCACGGGCAGCTCGAGGTCCAGCCCGGCGCCTCGCATCAGCGCGTCCTTGCCGGCGTACTGCTCGAGGCAGCCGAGCGCGCCGCAGCCGCAGAGTGGACCGCGCGGGTCGATGAGGGTGTGGCCGATCTCTCCGCTCCACCCGTGCCGGCCGGGCACCACCGAGCCCTCCGTGACGATCGCGCCGCCGATACCGATCTCGCCCGACACGTAGAAGAACGAGTGCAGGCCGCTCGGCCGCAGCGACTCCGCCTCTGCCCGGGCCGCCAGGGTGGCCTCGTTCGCCAACCAGACCG
The DNA here is from genome assembly GCA_038229825.1 of Mycobacteriales bacterium. Lineage (GTDB taxonomy): Bacteria > Actinomycetota > Actinomycetes > Mycobacteriales > Nakamurellaceae > Nakamurella. The sequence continues at coordinate 134,702 of JBBROB010000002.1, read as the reverse complement.
GCGCGTCCGTGATGCCGGTGGCCTCGGTCAGCAGCCGCACCACGTCGACCGAGTCCCAGCCCAGGTTCGGCGCCAGCCGCAGCGGACCCGTTTTCCGGTCGACCAGTCCGGGTACCGCCAGGTAGGTGCCGGCCAGCGGGATGCCCTCGGCGCTCAGCGGTGCGATGGTGCCGGCCAACAGATCCGCGAGCGCGCCGATCACCGGCGCCGGTTCGGTCGACCGGAAGTCACCGGAGATCACCTTTTCGGCCAGGGTCGCTCCGGTCAGGTCGATGACTCTGATGCCCAGATAGTCCACGTTGATCTCGAGGCCGACCGCCATCAGGCCGCGTGGTGCCGGCACCAGCGGCACGGCCGGTCGGCCCGCACGCTGGGAGGACACCGGTGCGAGCTCGGCGATCAAGCCGCCGGCCAGCAGCCGATCGGCCAGTGCGGACACCGTCGCCCTGGTGAGGCCGGTGCCGGCCGAGATGTCGGCGCGAGAGGGTGGGCTGACCGCGTTGACGATCCGGTCGAGCACCATTCCCAGGTTGTGTTCCCGCAGGCTGGCCTGGCGGGCGGGGGTGATCGGGGTCCGGCCCGCTCGGGTGGGACTGAATTCCGTCATAGGGTTGACGATAGCCTGCCACAGGGATAAGTTTATTCAACCAACAAATGCTGTCACCATCGACAAGGGAGTCGCAGTCATGCCAGTCACCCCCACCCCCGACGACAAATTCTCCTTCGGCCTGTGGACAGTGTCCTGGCAGGGCAAGGATCAGTTCGGCGACCCCACCCGCGCACCGCTCGATCCGGTTGAAGCGGTGGAGAAACTCAGCGAACTCGGCGCCTGGGGCATCACGTTCCACGATGACGATCTGATCCCGTTCGGGTCCGACGTGGCCACCCGCGACAAGATCCTGTCCGACTTCCGCGCCGCCCTCGCCCGCACCGGGATGGTGGTCCCGATGATCACCACCAACCTTTTCACCCACCCGCTGTTCAAGGACGGCGGCCTCACCTCGAACGATCGATCGGTCCGCCGGTTCGCGCTACGCAAGGTGCTGCGCAACGTCGACCTCGCCGCCGAGCTGGGCGCCGAGACCTTCGTCATGTGGGGCGGCCGGGAGGGTAGCGAATACGACGGCTCGAAGGACCTCCACGCCGTGTTCGACCGCTACCGCGAGGGCGTCGACACCGTCGCCGCGTACATCAAGGACTCCGGCTACGACATCAGGATCGCCCTCGAGCCGAAGCCGAACGAGCCGCGCGGTGACATCCTGCTGCCGACCGTGGGGCACGCACTGGCTTTCATCGCCTCACTCGAACACGGCGACATCGTCGGGGTGAACCCGGAAACCGGCCACGAGCAGATGGCCGGACTGAACTACACGCACGGCATCGCGCAGGCGCTGTGGGCCGGCAAGCTGTTCCACATCGACCTCAACGGCCAGAAGTCCATCAAGTTCGACCAGGACCTGGTGTTCGGTCACGGCGAGCTGCTGTCCGCCTTCTTCACCGTCGACCTGGTCGAGAACGGCTTCCCCGGCGGTGGGCAGAAGTACACCGGGCCCCGTCACTTCGACTACAAGCCGTCAAGGACCGAGGGCTACGACGGGGTCTGGGCCTCGGCGGCGGCGAACATGCGGATGTACCAACTGCTCAAGGAGCGTGCGCTGGCGTTCCGGGCCGACCCGGAGGTGCAGCAGGCGCTGACCGCCTCCGGCATCACCGAGCTGGCCCAGCCCACCCTGGCCGCCGGGGAGTCGATCAAGGACCTGCTGGCCGATACGTCGGCCTTCGAGAGCTTCGACACCGAGAAGGCGGGTGAGCGGTCCTACGCGTTCGTCCACCTGAACCAGCTCGCCGTCGAGCACGTCCTCGGCGCGCGCTGACCCCGGGCTGGGGCGCGGACAAACTCCCCGGCCCAGACAGAACTGCCCGTTCGGGCCTGAAACGGGCCCGAGCGGGCAGTTTCGTCTGCGCCGGGTTCAGCTGCGCCGGTTCGCGCCGCGGGGTTCAGTCGCGCCGGGCAGGGGCTCCGCGAGCCAGTGACAGCAACTCGGCCGCGTCCAGGTCCTGCTTCCGCACGAAGGCGATAGCGCCGCAGGACAGATAGTCGCCGGGCAGGTCGCGGGCCTCATAGGTGGAGACAAGAACGATCCGGGTCGACGGGCGACCGGCGAGGATGCGGCGGGTGGCCTCGACGCCGTCGATACCGGGCAGCCGGATGTCCATCAGCACCAGCCCGGGACCGAGATCGATCGCCATCTCGACGCCCTGCTCACCCGACTCGGCTTCGCCGACCAGCCGGAAGCCGCGGATGGACCGCAGCATCGCCACTGCGGCGCGGCGGAACAACGGCTGATCGTCGACCACCACCACCTCGACGTCCGCCGGCCCCGCACTTTCCGCGCTGTGCGGTTCCGGGGTGGCCATCAGGACGACCCGTCGGCGAGGTAGAGCAGGGCCGCCCTGACCCTGGGGTGGGTCGACTGGTCCCCGGTCAAGCCGAGCTTGGCGAAGATGGAGTTGATGTGTTTCTCCACTGCCCGCTGGCTCAGCACCAGATCCGCCGCCACCGCGGCATTCGTCCGCCCTTGCGCAAGTGCTGCCAGCACCTCGAGTTCGCGTGGGCTCAATCTGCTCAGCCCGGCATCGCCACCCTTGGACCGTACGGTGACCAGGGACTCGATCACCTTGGGATCAATTGCCGACCCGCCGGCCGCCACCGAGGCGATCGCGCGGCGCAGGTCGTCCAGTTCCGAGACCCGCTCCTTCAGCAGATAGCCCCGGCCTTCGGTGCCCCGCTGCAGCAGGGCCTTGACATAGCTCACCTCGACGTACTGGCTCAACAGCACCACCCCCATCCCGGGGTGGCGCCGCCGGCAGTGCTCGGCGATCCGCAGACCTTCGTCCGTCCGGGTCGGCGGCATCCTGATATCGGTGAGAACGACGTCGGGGCCGAGAGTGTCGATCGCCGCGATGGCATCGTCGAGGTCGCCGCACGAGCCGACCACCGTCACCTCGTCAAGGGCCGAGAGCATCCGCAGCACGCCCTCGCGCACCAGCACGCTGTCCTCGACGACCAGCAGTCCGAGGCTCACCGGTCGACCCGGCCGTGGAGTTTGGCACCCGACGTGCCGAGGACGAGCGCAGCGGAGCCGTGGTCGGTGTCATCGACCAGCACGAGGCCGCCCGAGAGCGTTAGACCGGAGTCGTCCAGCCGGATCTCGCAGCCACCGCCGAACGCTGCGAGGCGATCGGTCACGGCCGTTGCCGTGAGCTCCGGGAAGGCCCGAACGCCGGCCGCGGTCAACCGGAAAGTCGTCTTCGTCCCGTCGGTGTCCACCTGGACCGAGATCCGGGCGGCGCTATCGACCACCGCCTGTAGCGCGGTGACAAGACAGAAGTACAAACAGGTCTCGATGTCCGGAGCAGCCCGCAGCGGGGCGATGTCTCCGGTGACCGCGACGGCGATCGGGATCCCGACACTGTCCCGCCATGCCTCGAGGCAGACCTGCAGGCCGGCCTCGCTCAGCCTCGGCGGGAAGATCCCCCTGGCAATCGACCGCAACGTATCCAGGGCCTGCGACAGCCGCCGGGCGGCCCGGTCCAGTCCCTCGATCGGCCGGCCCTGTTCGATTGCCGTCCGGGCATCGGCGATCGTGGTACCCACGGCTTTCAGGTGGGGCATCACCCGATCATCCACCTCGGCCTGCAACCGGCGTCCGGCGGCGAGACGGGCCCCCACCAACCGGGCCTGCGAGGAGCGTAATTCGTCGTTGAGCACCTCGAGCTGAGCCACTCGGCGACGCAGCGACCAGGTCAGCCTGACCGTCGACATGGCAAGACCGGCCTGCCCGCTGATCTCGTCGAGCAGGCGGCGCTGGGCGTCGACCGCATCCAATTCCAGCTCGCCGACCGCGTCCCCCAGGTGTCGGATCTCGACGGTCAGCGGTTGGCCACTGACCTCCGCCGCGGGCGGCCAGACCTGCGACCAGCGCTCGCCGTCGTCGAGCGCTACCCGCACTTCCGTTCGGGACGAATGCATGCGGCGGCCGAGTGATTCGGCCAGCTGCGGCATCACGTCGTCGACCTCAAGAGTCGTCGACATCCGCTGCAGCAGTTGACGCATCGAGTCGTAGCCGTCGGCGCCGGTGCCGAACACGAGCCGGTCGGCAAGGCGATCCAGCTGACGCCTGACCGACCAGAGCAGCGTTGCGACCAGGGTCGTCCAGCCCCCGAGTGCCCACCAGGGGGGTACGTCGCCGATCGGGTCGACCATTCGGAAAAGCAAGGCCCCCAAGGCGAACAGCACCAGTGCGAATGAGAATCTGACCGCCGTGGCGACGGCCCAGCGCGTGTTCATCTTGCGTCCGCGCCCGTGGCCGCTGCCGTGGCCATCGCCGCGGCGGCAGCCGCGACCCGCACCGGAACTGAACCCCGCAGCCGGGTACCCCGATGCGGTGCTGAGTCCACCATCAGCACTCCACCCAACAGCGCGAGCCGGTGGATGAGCTGGGGTATGCCGCTGGACTCGCCCAGCACATCCGCCGGGTCGAATCCGCGGCCGTCGTCGGTCACCGAGAACCGGATCTCGTCGTCGTCCAGGAGCACCTCGACCTCGATGTGGCCGGCTTCCGCATACTTGGCCACGTTCTGCATCGCCTCCAGACAGCAGAAGTAGACGGCGTTCTCGCTGCTGTGGGCCGGGTCGAAGGCGTCGTCGTGTTGACCGCGCCGCTGCTGCGGAATGTGCGCCGAATGGCTGGCCGGCGAGCGGGTCTCCGGTGCGGCTACCTCATCGCTTCGACCCGACTCGGTCGACCTCCGCACGGTGACCGTGGTTCGGACCCCGGAGGCCTCGGCCAGCCGGCCGGCCCGCAGCAGCGCACCTTCGAGTCCGAAGCGGGCCAGCACCGCCGGCCGATCGTCCGTGGTCATCTCGGTCAACCAGTTCGTCGCCGTCTCGAGTACCTCGATCAGCGAGGCGATGTCGGGTAGGGCATCCGGGCCCGGTCGCAGCGTCCGCACTCCGATCATGGCTGCCACCAGGGCCTGCTGCGCCCCGTCGTGCAGGTCTCGTTCCAGCCGTCGACGCTCCTCGTCCTGAGCGGCGACCAGTCGCCGTCGGCTGGCCTGCAGCGTCCGGGACGCTTCGGCCAGTTCGGTCACCTCTCTGGCGAGTTGGACGCCGAGCAGCGCGTTGTGCAGCAGCAGGCCGGCGTGCGCCGCGACATCGGCGACCAGCGCGGTGTCCGCCGCCGTCAATCGGGTGTCCGGCGCGAGGTGGACCGCAAAGAACCCGAGCACCCGACCCAGATGCGTTACTTCGTAGCATGAGTCGGCACCCAACGCGCGTGCCACCGCTACCGGCGACCGGTTGCCCTCCGGCATCGCGATCCCGTCGTCGTGGTCACCGGCGGGCCGCACCAGGCGCTCCCCGTCGATCAACCAGAGAACAGCCGACCTGGCCCTGGTGGCCTGCACCGTCACGGTTTCCACCTGGCTCAGTCCGCCCGCCGGCGTCAACTGTTCGAGCCCGCTGACCAGCGACCGCATTGCCTGGACCGGACTGGTCAGCTGCCCGTAGACGACCCGGTTGGCCCACCTGCCGGCGATCCGCCGCAGCGGTTCGAAGGCCGCCGCCGCGGCGGCCAGCGCCAACACTGTCCACCAGAGGCCACCTCCGACGAGTCGGCCGCCGACTGCCACCGCGACCACGTAGACCAGGCCGGTCGCCCCGCCGATGACGCCGTAGACCAGTACCCGACTGAGCAGCCGGTCGATATCCCACCAGCCGTAGCGCACCAGTCCGACGAACAGCACCATCGGGACCAGCGCGAATACCACCGGGAAGGTGTTCTGCACGGTGGTCGCCACCTGCTCGAACCACCTGCCGGGCACCCACCAGGACACCACCCTGGCCACCACCCAGACGAGCGAGGTGGCCAGTGCCGGCAGCAGTCCGGCGATCAGCAGGCGGGCCGTGGCGCGGTCCCGGACCGTGGTGGCCGGATCGAGGAGCCGCAGTATCTGGGCCGCAGAGCCGCCCAGCGCCACCGCTATTCCGAAGAAGACGACGAAGAACACGGGGTGGTCGATGAAGCTGCTCCGCCAGCAGATCACGGCGGCCGCGACGGTGACGATCATCGGCCACAGCCAGCTGGGCCCGGGAACCCGACGAAGCTGCCGTGGGGCGTCCCCGTTCGGGAACAGCACAACGGCCCACAGGTAGCAGACGCCGGAAGCGACGTGAAAACTGAAGTGGAGCAGGGCGATCGGCCATGGGGCGCCGGTGATGTGGAAGACCCGGTGGCTTGGCCCGTTGAAGGTCGCCGCGGTCCCCAGCAGCGCAAAGGCGAGCAATCGTGGGACCAGCGTGTCGTGCCGACGGACAAACAGCAGGAGGCCGAGCGCAAGATTCAGGAGGCTGAATCCGTATTGCAGGAAGGCTTCCCACAGGGGGACGGCGCCGGTCATCGGATCCGCCATGAGCACGCGCATGGCGGCACCGGCGACCGCACTGTGACCGGTCGACAGTCCGTCCAGCCACTGGTGGACTGCTGTGAACGACTCCGAGAGCGTCGGCAGCAGCCCCAGCGCCAACCAGAGCAGCACTCCGGCGGTGTACAGCGCGAACGCCAGGTACAGCGCAAAGGCCAGGTATCGGGCGGGCACCGACCGCACGACCTCCCGACTCGGGCGCACTGCCATCGGCCGCTCCCTACGTTCCGGCCCGCCGGGTTGCCCGCGACGGGCTCCGTCCGGGATGGGGGGGAAACCCGGCTGGATACTACGCAACACAGTAGTAGTAACCGACCCTGCGGTGACCGGCGGCGTGCGGCCGGAGTCATCTTCGTCGTCCCTGATCAGGTGAGCATGGCGGGGGTCGGTTGGCAGGCATCCGGTGGTCCTTCGGCAGTCGGAGCGGTAACCCCCTGAGCGTCACCGCCGGGCGCGATCGTCGCGATGGTGTGGACATGCCGGTCGCGGCGGGGGTGCCCGCACCCCCGCCGAACGGGTGACCGGAATCCGGGGCCGCCGACAGCGGACAACCCCGGTAGATTCGGCAGCGGCGAGCAGGGCGCCACCGGTCCGCGGGCAGGGCAGAGTCCACCTGAGCAACAGTCGGTCAGCACCTCGGCCACCTCCTTTCACGCCTGATGACGCGGACCCCAGGGAGCCCATGAAAGGAGGTCGGCATGCCGACCTGTCCCCTCCCGTCCGACCCGTCGCTGGTCCAGCTGCGCAAGCAGGCCCGGGAACTGCAGCGCCGACTGCTGTCGGGTGATGCCGCAGCGGCCGCACTGGTGGCCGAACACCATCCCGGTGCCCCGCCGGGGGACGCCTCGCTGCACACTGCGCAGTTGACGGTCGCGCGCCAGTATCGCTTTCCGAGCTGGCCCCGACTGGTCGCGCACCTGGGTGTCCTCGCTGATATCTCCCGGGCTCCCGACGTGGATCCACCCGGCGCCAATGCCTCTGACCGGTTCCTGACCCACGCGGTCCTGCGATACGGCGGCGACGACGGGTCGACCCGGTGGGCGGTGTCCCGGCAGCTGTGCGCTGCCGACCGGACGATCGGCCGGACGGACATCTACACCGCCGCGACGACCGCGGATCACGTTGCGCTGCAGGAATTTCTCTTGAAAGACCCGACCCTGGCGAATCGACAGGGAGGACCGCTCGACTGGGAGCCGCTGCTGTACCTGGCCTATTCCCGGTTCGACCCGAACGTCCCCGAACACGATGTGGTCGCCACCGCGGCATTGCTGCTGTCCGGTGGCGCCGACCCGAATGCCGGTTTCGCCTGGCACGGACTGCCGACGCCCTTCACGGTGCTGACCGGGGTGTTCGGATCGGGGGAGCAGGGCCGATCGCAGCAGCCCCATCATCCGCACGCAATGGCGCTGGCCCGGGTGCTGCTGGAGGCCGGCGCCGATCCCAACGACGGACAGGGGCTCTACAACCGGATGTTCGACCCGGACGACAGTCATCTGGAGCTGCTTTTCGACTACGGCCTCGGCACCGGCGACGGGGGCCCCTGGCATCGGCGGATGCCGGAGGTGACGGACAGTCCGACCCAGCTGGTCAGCGCCCAACTCAGTTGGGCGGTCAGCCACGGCATGATTGATCGCATCAATCTGCTGGCCGCCAGGGGCGCCGACCTGGACGCGCCGTTGCACGGTCACAGCCCGCTGGCGCGGCTGATCACGCCGACCGAGCTTGCGTTGATCTCCGGGCTGCCGCACGTCGCCTCGTTGCTGGCTGAACTCGGGGCGCAGCCGGCCGAGGTGGACGCCGGCACCCGACTGGTCGGGGCGCTGCTCTGCGGTGATGCAGCGCAGGCGGATCTGCTGCTGGCACCGGATCCGGGCCTGCTCGATAGGCTCCGCACACGGCATCCCGGGCTGATCCTGCGGGCAGCTGCTGCCGGCTCCCCGGCGGGTGTCCGATTGTTGCTGGACCGGGGTTTCGACGTGAACGCACTCGCCCGGCACGACCTGCCGATCGACCAGGAGTGGGAGACGGCGCTGCACTATGCCGCCGGCGAAGGGGATCTCGAGTTGGCCAGGATGCTGCTGTCGGCGGGCGCCGACCCGAGGATCAAGGACAGGCGATTTCAGGCGACGCCGCTGGGATGGGCGGAGAATTTCGAGCAGGAGCCGATGATCGAGTTGCTGCGAGGCGTCACCACGCCGGATTGACATGTCGGGTGCGGTGGCCATGCAAAGCCGAGGACATCGATGCAACCCAACTCGACGCGTCGGCAACGATCGACCCGTAAGGTCGCCGTCATCGTGCGGTGGTCACCGCACCAGCCCACCGCCGAGGGCGGTTTCCATCGGCAGCACCACGAGCTCGGTGGGTGTGTCGCCCTTGTCCCGGCGCCCCCTGGACAGCCGTCGATCCAGCACCCGGGCCAGATAGGACAGCAGCAGATTGATCACCACGAAGATGAGCGCTATCACCAGATAGGTCTGGATGAAATTGTGGTAGCGGGCGGTCAGGTTGGTCGCCGACTTCATCAGCTCGGGGTAACTCGCGGCGAAGCCCAGCGTCGAGTCCTTCAACAGGGACACCAGCTGGGTCACCAGCGACGGAATGATGATCCGGATTGCCTGCGGCAGGATGACGAAACGCATTGTCTGCCAATGGCCGAGGCCGACGGCGAGGCCGGCCTCACCCTGCCCTTTCGGCAACGCGCGGACGCCGGCCCGGAAGATCTCGGCCAGCACGGCTGCATTGCAGAGCACGATCGGAACGACCACCATCCACAGGGTCGGCAGGTTCAGGCCCAGCGGTGGCAGCGCGAGAAAGAAGACGTAGATCAGCAGCAGCAACGGCGTGGATCGGAAGAACTCGATGTAGGTGGTCGCGGTCCATCGGGAAACGCGACTTTCGGAGAGCCGCAGTAGCGCCAGGACGGCGCCGATGGGGAACGCGAAGACAGCGGACAGGCCAGTGACCTTGAGGGTGTTCTCCAGTCCGTGCAGCAGGAACGTGGGGATGCCGGGCTTGAGGAAAGGGTTCCATTTGGCGGCGGCGAGCTGGCCGTTGTCACCGAATCGCTGGAGCGCCAGATAGACGAGCAGCGCAAGCAGCAGGACAGAGGCGACGGTGGCCACCCGGATGCGCAGCAGCCCCCGTGGCCCCGGTTCGTCGAAGAGCACTCGGTTGGTCGTCATCGGCGGATGGCCACCTTTCGCTCCAGCCAACCGCCCGCGCCGCCGGACAGCAGTGCCATGGCGATGTAGAGCAGTGCGATGGCGGCGAAGACCGGCAGGCCGCCCGCATAGTTCAACTGCAGCAGTTGACCCTCGGCCGTCAGCTCGAATACGCCCACCGCTGCCGCCAGGCTGGTGCCGATCAGGGTGCCGATCCAGACATTGACCAATGGCTGGATCATCGACCGGAACGCCTGCGGCAGAATGACCGTCCGCAGGGAAAGGGTGAAGGTCAGGCCGATCGCTCTGGCCGCTTCGGCCTGCCCGATCGGCACGGTGTTGATCCCGGTGCGGACCGATTCGCAGACGAAGGCGCCGCTGAACAGCGCCATCCCGATGACAGCACTGTTGAACAGGCTGAAGGTGACGTTCAGGTCGGGCAGCCCGAAGACCACCAGGAACAGCAGGCTGAGCAGCGGGATGTTGCGGAAGAACTCGACGTAGACCAACCCGGCCGCGCGCAGCGGCGCGACCGGGCTGATCCGCATGATCGCCACGACGGTGCCGACAATCATCGCACCGAGGAAGCTGAGCACCGCCAGTTCGACGGTCGTCAGCAATGCCGACAGCACATCGGAGAAATGCCCCGCGACGACGTTCAAGACAACTCCCTAGGATCCGGAGACAGAACCGATCTTCGGCGGCGCCGGGGCGTCGCCGTCGACGACGGTGCCGATGGTGGCCTTCCAGAGCTTGGCCCAGGAGCCGTCGCCGTAGATGGTCTGCAGCCAGGCGTCGACGAATTTCTTGGCCGACGGATCGGACTTGGTGACGCCGATGCCGTAGGGGTCGACGGTGAACGGCTCGCCCACCACCTTGACCGCCGGGTTGCTGATGGCGTCGCTGATCAGGATCGACTGGTCCAGGACGTAGGCGTCGGCACGCCCCTGCTGGACAGCGGCCTGGCACTGGGCGTCCTCGGCGTAGAGCTGCAGAGACGCACTGGGCACCTTCGCTTTCAATGCCGTCACTGCGGTGGAGTTGGATTCGGTGGCGACCTTCTTGCCGGCCAGGTCGGCGACACTGGTGATATCGGTGTTGTCCTTCTTCACCATGATGGCGGCGCCGGAGGTGAAGTACGGCCCCGCGAACGCCACCTTCTCGGCCCGGGCCGGGGTGATCGAGTAGGTCGCGAAGACTGCATCGACAGTGCCGTTCTGGATCAGGGTCTCCCGGGTGTCCACCGTGGTGATGGTCAATTTGGTGGTCGGCGAACCGAGAATGTACTGCGCCAACATCTGTGACAGCCCGGCGTCGAAGCCGGTGAGCTTGCCGGTCGCCGGGTCGAGCAGGGAGAACAACGGGCCGGAGTCGGTGCCTCCGGTACGCAGGGTCCCACGGCCCTTGATGGCAGTGGCCCAGGCGTTGGCCGATATCGTCGCGGCATCTGCCTTCGGCGAGCCGGCGATCACCCCGTCGTAGGTGGCCTGGTCTATCTGGCCATTGCCCGAGCCGGTCATCTGAACGGCCGACGGCGACGAGCCGGCCCCCGAACCCGCCGCAACCGAGCCAGTTGCCGACACAGCCGCGGCCGGTGGCGATGACGGACCGCCGGACGACGATGTGGTGCCGGCGGCGGTGGTGGTACTCGACGAGCCGCAGCCGGACAGTGCGATCGCCGCCGCCGCAGCGACGATGCACCCGACGACACGGGATCGGCAGAATGTGGACATGAATCACCCTTCGACGAACGACAGGTAAATACGAGCGGAGTGGTAACGAACACCGGTACCCAACCAGCGTTTCAGACGGCGATCAATGGGGAACCGGTCGAGGTCAATGGGCCAGGATCTTCGACAGGAAATCCTTGGCACGGTCCGTGCCCGGCCGGTCGAAGAAGTCATTGGGTGCGGCGATTTCGGCAATGTTGCCGGCATCCATGAAAACGACTCGATGGGCGGCCTTCCGGGCGAACCCCATTTCGTGGGTGACCACCAGCATGGTCATTCCATCGGCCGCCAATTCAACCATGACGTCGAGAACCTCGCTGACCATTTCGGGGTCGAGGGCGCTCGTCGGCTCGTCGAACAGCATGATCTTCGGATGCATGGCCAGCGCCCTGGCGATTGCGACACGCTGTTGCTGTCCACCGGAAAGCGCTGCCGGCATGCTCTGCGCCTTCTCCCCGATACCCACTCGATCCAGTAGTTCCATGGCCTCCTTCCTCGCGGCCGGCTTGGACATCTTGTGCACCCGAACCGGTCCGAGCATCACGTTGTCGACGACTGACAGGTGACCGAACAGGTTGAACGACTGAAAAACCATTCCGACATCTGCGCGAAGCTGTGCAAGTGCCTTGCCCTCTTCGGGAAGAAGTACCCCATCGATGGTGATTGAACCGGAGGTATGTTTTTCCATCCGATTGATGCAACGGCACAGCGTCGACTTCCCTGAACCGGACGCTCCGATGACCACGACGACCTCACCCACTGCGACATCGAGGCTGACATCATCCAAAGCCACGAATGAGCCGAACGTCTTTCGTAGATGTCGGATCTGCAGCAGGGCTGTGCCGATTGATGGGTCCGGCCCGGGTCGAGTGGATACCGGCTCAGCAGGGGTCATGGTGGGAATACTAATGACCAGGAGCATCCGACACCAATACGGACGCGAGGTGGTCCAAAGAATCCCTCTCTTGTCGTCTGCATCGCGCCGGACAGATTGACGCCACGGATGTAGAGACAAATCTCCGCCGGGGAGTGCGACGCGTCTGCGTCATCGCTCGAACCCGAGGTGTGCCGATCAGGCAGGGACTGGCACGGCTGGTCGGCCTCCGATGAGTGACAGCTCTGATCTCGTTGCCTGCACGCCCGCGGCGCCGAAATGTGACCTCGGTCGCACATCGTGACCATTTCGTTATCCTAAGTGCCTTGACTGCGACGTTTTGTTCGGCCAATACTCAAACCCGTCGAAGCGCATCGATAACGATGCCACTCCGATGTCATGATCGAATTGTCACGGTCAGTCATGGCCGCACCGGCGGGACACGAGGAGGTGATCGGAATGCCGACGAGTGAGGATGTGGCGCGCGCCGCCGGTGTTTCGCAGAGCACCGTTTCGTACGTCATGAGCGGCAAGCGTTCCATATCGCCGGCAACTCGTAAAAGGGTGGAGGAGGTGATCGAGCAGCTGGGCTACCACCCGAATTCCGGGGCTCAGGCACTCGCGAGCAGCCGGACCAACGTCATCGGTCTGGTGGTTCCGTTCCGTCCCAACCTGGACATGACGGTGATGTCCGAGTTCCTGGCCGAGATCGCCTCCCTGGCCCGCGCGCAGGACCACGACATCCTGCTGGTGACGGCCGACGAGGGTCCGGCCGGACTGCGCCGGTTGGTCGGCCGGGCACTGTGCGACGCCCTGATCCTGATGGAGGTCGGTTCGAAGGACGACCGGATACCGGTCGCCCGGGAATTGGGTGTACCGGTCGTGCTGATCGGGGTGCCGGAGGACAGGGCCGGTCTGCATTGCGTCGATTTCGACTTCGAGGCGGCCGGCGCCACCTGTGTCGACGAAATGGCCGATCTGGGACACGGTCAGATCGGTTTGCTGGCAATTGATCCCGCCAGTATGAAGGGAAAGGCCAACTTCTCGGTCCGGTTCCGCAGAGGGGTCGACGCCGCTGCGTTGCGGCGCGGCGTTCAGGTCAGGACGCTGGTGATGCAGGCAAATCACACCGACGCCTCCAGAGTGATCGACGAGGTTCTGCTGATGGATCCACCCGTCACCGGGTTGATCCTCCAGCATTCCGATTCGCCCGACCCGGTGACGGCCGTGTTGCTGGAGCACGGCCTGGTGCCCGGCTCTGACCTCGCCGTGATCGGGCTCTGCCCCGATGCGCTCGCCGAGCGACTGCGGGTGCCGATGACCACCATCCAGCAGCAGGCGTCCGAGGTCTCCCGGCGGGCCATGGCGACGCTGTTCCGCATGCTCAACCAGGAAATACCCACGACCGGCGAGGTCGACCTGGTGCCGGTCAAACTGGTTCGCCGGGCCAGCATGAATCGTCGCGCTTTTACCCGGGAGTCGGCTCACACCATTGCATGAAAGCTGTCGGCCGCGAAAAACGGAAGATAGCTGCAGTTATCGATGAGCAATATCGATGCGCATCGAAGATTATTTGCAGTCTTCGTACCACGGCATTCGCGGGCTCCGTGACCGTCACGGACTCCATCGGACAAGGAAAAGGAACTCATCGATGAAGACAGTTCTTGGCAGAAGTCTCAAAGCTTCCGCTCTCGGAGCCGCGCTGCTCGTCACCCTCCCGCTGGCCCTGACCGGATGCGGCAGCAAAAGTACTCCGGCAGCGGCCAGTTCGGGCGGGGTCGCAGCGCCGGCCACCGTGCATGTTCTCGACTATTACAACGAGGGCAACGACAGCAAGGTCATCGGGGCCGCCCTCACCGCCTGCGGCAAGGCGAACAATCTGACGGTCGTCCGGGATGCGATCCCCGGCAGCGGCCTGATCCAGAAGGTCCTGCAGGAGAGCTCCTCCAAGACCCTGCCCGACGTGCTGATGCTGGACAACCCGGACATGCAGCAGATCGCCGCGTCCGGTGCACTGACACCGCTGTCCGACTACGGCATCAGCACCGCCGACTATGCACCGGGGATCCTGCAGGCCGGTACGTACAAGGACAAGATCTACGGGTTGGCCCCGACGGTGAACTCGATCGCGCTGTTCTACAACAAGGACGTCCTGACCAAGGCCGGTATCACCCCGCCGACCACCTGGGCCGAACTACAGGCCGACGCCAAGAAGCTGACCGTGGGTACCCAGTACGGCCTCGCCCTTGACGCCAACGCCACCTACGAGGGCAGCTGGACATTCCTGCCGTTCATGTGGTCCAACGGCGGCTCGGAGAAGGACATCAACACACCACAGGTGGCCGAGGCCCTGCAGTTCTGGGTGGGCCTGATGAAGGACGGCTCGCTGTCCAAGGGTGCGTTGAACTGGACCCAGGCCGATGCCGAGAATCAGTTCGCGGCCGGCAAGGCCGCCATGATGGTCAACGGCCCGTGGCAGTTCCCGACATTGAACGCCGTCAAGGGCCTGAACTACGGCGTGGTGCCGATCCCGGTCAATAGGACCGGCCAGGTCGCCCAGGCGCCACTGGGTGGCGAGGTGTGGACGGTGCCCAATACCGGCAACACCGAGAACGAGAAGAACGGCGCGAAGATCGTCGCGTGCCTCAACAGTGACGCCAACCAGATCGCCATGGGTGTCGCCCGCGGCACCGTTCCGTCCAAGACCACCCTGGCCGCTGCTTTCCTCAAGCAGGCACCGACGATGGCGGCGTTCACCAAGACGGTCGCCACCGCCCGCGCC
Source organism: Mycobacteriales bacterium (assembly GCA_038229825.1). GTDB lineage: Bacteria > Actinomycetota > Actinomycetes > Mycobacteriales > Nakamurellaceae > Nakamurella. Next base: position 119,663 of record JBBROB010000002.1, on the reverse strand, counting down.
CGCACCGCCATCCTCGGTGTTGCCTGGCCGAAGACTGCCACCGCCATCTACACCGCTGTGCAGTCCGCGCTGACCGGCCAGTCGTCGCCGGCCGACGCACTGAAGTCGGCTGCGTCGACGGTGGGCTGACCGACGATGTCCACCACCGCCGAGGTGCATTCGCGAGAGGTCACCGGCGCCATGGGGTCAGGGCTCAGGGGTGCGACCAAGGTCAGGCACGGTCGTGAACGGCTGTTCCAATGGCTTTTCCTGGCGCCCGCGGTGCTCTACATGTTGCTCTTCTTCGGCTACCCGGTCGTCAAGAACATCACCATGAGCTTCCAGGACTACACCTCCAGCACGTTCTTCTCCGGACTGGCGCCCTGGGTCGGTTTCAGCAACTACTCGGCGGTGGTGGGCATGCCGGTCTTCAGCAAGGCGCTGATCAACACCGCGCTGTTCACCATCGGTTCGATCGCCGGCCAGTTCGTGATCGGGCTGGCGCTGGCGGTGTTCTTCCGCAACCGATTCCGGCTGTCGGGCATTCTGCGGTCGCTGCTGCTGTTGCCCTGGCTGCTGCCGCTGATCGTCTCCAGCGCCATCTGGAAGTGGATCCTGGACACCGACAGCGGTGCTCTGAATCAGTTCCTGCGCGCCGCGGGCCTGATCCACACCAACGTGCCGTGGCTCACCAGCACCTCGGTCGCCCTGCTCGCGGTGATCGCCGTCAACATCTGGATCGGCATCCCGTTCAACGTGACGATCCTCTACGGCGGTCTGCAGGACATCCCGGAGGATCTGTACGAGGCCGGTTCGCTGGACGGGGCCACCGGTTGGAAGGCTTTCCGCAGTATCACCTGGCCGCTGCTGCGGCCGGTGGTCAGCGTGGTTCTGGTACTGGGTGTCGTGTACACCGTCAAGGTGCTGGACATCATCCTCGGCCTCACCAACGGTGGTCCGGCCAATGCCACCCAGACCATCGCCACGCAGTCATACCTGTTGTCGTTCGGGCAGTTCGAGTTCGGCCAGGGGGCTGCGCTCGGCAACGTCCTGATCGTCATCTCACTGATCTTCGCCATCTTCTATCTGCGGGCCACCCGGCGCGCGGTCGATGAATAGAGGGGAGGAATGCCCATGACAACCGCGGCCGTCCGCAGAGTGACGACGCCCGGAAAGTCGTCGAGAAAGCAGCGCCGGTCGTGGCTGAACACCGTGCTCGGTGTCATCTTCCTGGCCGTCATGCTGTTCCCGGTCTACTGGATGGTGAACGCCTCCCTGCAGCCGGGCGGGCAGGCGCTGGACTCCGGCTGGTTCCCGCTGCACCCCGATTTCACCGGCTACCGGACCGCCATCAGCGAGCAGGGCGCACATCTGCTGACCAGCCTGATCATCGCCGTCGGAAGTGTCATCTTCTCGGTGATCATCGCAGCGCCGGCGGCCTATGCGCTGGCGCAGTTCAGCATCCGCGGTACCAATCTGGTCCTGTTCGGCATCCTGATCAGTCAGATGATTCCCGGGATCGTGGTGGCCAATGCCCTCTACAGCGCCTACAACGATCTTGGTCTGTTGAACAGCTACGGCGGGCTTATTCTGGCCGACTCCACCGCGGGTATCCCGTTCGCGATCCTGATCATGCGCGCGTACATGACCACCATCCCCAAGCCGATCATCGAGGCCGCCAGGGTGGACGGGGCGGGCCATTTCCGGGCCTTCTTCTACGTGGTGATCCCGGTCAGCCGCAACGCGCTGATCACCGCGGCGTTGTTCACGTTCCTGTTCACCTGGAGCGATTTCCTTTTCGCGCTCACCCTGACCACCGGTCAGGATGTGCAACCGGTCACCCTTGGGATTTTCCAGTACATCGGCTCACACGTGCAGGACTGGAGTGCGGTGATGGCCACCGCGGTCATCGCCTCGCTGCCGGCCCTCATCCTGCTGGTACTGGCTCAGAAGTTCATCGCCGCCGGCGCCACCGGCGGAGCCGTCAAATAGAGTCGTCCAATCGAGTTCAGGGAGTCATCGCACATGTCAGTACTTCGCATTCTGGTCTGGGGAGAGAACCGCCACGAGCAGGTGGAACCCCATGTGGCGCAGCGTTATCCGACAGGCATGCACGGGGCCGTCGCGGATGGCATCAGGGAGAACCTGGGTGCCGCGGCCCGGGTCAGGACCGCGGTCTTCGACGATCCCCAGCACGGGCTGACCGAGGAGGTGCTCGCCGATACCGATGTGCTCACCTGGTGGGGGCACGCCGCGCACGGCGAGGTGGACGACCAGGTGGTCGATCGGGTTCACCGACATGTGTTGGCCGGCATGGGTTTGGTGGTCCTGCACTCGGGCCATTGGTCGAAGATCTTCGGCAAGCTGATGGGCACCAGTTGCACGCTGCGCTGGCGCAGCGAGCACGACCGCGAGCTGGTCTGGACGGTCGATCCGACCCATCCGATCGCGCAGGGGGTCCCCAATCCGATCATCATCCAGGAGCAGGAGATGTATGGCGAGTTCTTCGACATCCCGGCCCCCGACGAACTGGTCTTCATCAGCGGTTTCACCGGCGGCGAGGTATTCCGCAGCGGCTGCACGTTCAAGCGTGGCTTCGGGAAGATCTTCTATTTCTCACCGGGCGACCAGGACTTCCCGGTGTACTTCCACCAGGATGTCCGCCGGGTGATCAGCAACGCCGTCCAGTGGGCGCATTCGGTGCGCCCGGAACGCGCCGACCCCACCCTGCTCCGCTACGACACCGACGACTTCTACAACGGGCAGGACTACCGCGGGCCGATCGAGGTCGATGCCTGACCCATGCCCCGCCGAACCCATGTGGCGTGGATCAACTTCCCGGGCATGGACGAAACCACCCCTTTTTTGTCCCGCCAGTCCCAAATAGTGCACTTTCGTCCACGCGATCTCTGAAAGGCTTCTGATGACGTTTCGGACCATTCCCGACGACGGCCCCCTGCGGGTGGTCCTGGTCGGGGTCGGCGGGATGGGCCGGGCCTGGCTGCAGGCGATCGGGGACTGCCCCGAGGTCGAATTGGTCGGCCTGGTCGATCTGGACACCGATGCGGCTGCGGCCGTCGCGTCGGCAGTCGGTCAGAACGTGTCGGTCGGGGCCGACTCGGTGGAAGTCGCCCGCCGGAGCGGCGGCCAGGCAGTCATCGACGTCACCGTCCCGGCGGCGCACCACCCGGTGACCACTGCGGCACTGTTCGCCGGGCTGCCGGTGCTCGGCGAGAAGCCGGTGGCATCCACTGTTGCGCAGGGTCTTTCGCTCGCCGCGGCGGCCGAGGTGACCGGCGAGCTGTTCATGGTGAGCCAGTCGCGGCGGTACAACCAACAACTGTGGGATTTCAAGCTGCAGATCTCGACGCTCGGACGCCCGGGGGTGCTGACGACGGAATTCTTCAAAGCACCTCATTTCGGCGGCTTCCGCGACGAGATGGACCATCCGTTGCTGCTGGACATGGCCATCCATCAGTTCGACTCGGCTCGCTTCCTGCTCGACGGCGATCCGGCATCGGTGTACTGCCAGGAATACAACCCGTCGTGGAGTTGGTACCGCGGTGACGCCGGGTGCACCGCGATTTTCGAGATGGACAGCGGTGCAAAGTACATCTTCACGGGCTCGTGGTGCAGTCCCGGCCTGGAAACATCGTGGAACGGTTCCTGGCGGGCCAGTGGGGAGTTCGGCAGTGCACGCTGGAACGGTGACGACGCCCCCGAGGTGGAGACAATCGCCGATGCCGGCCAGTCGGCGGGCACGACCGGGCGACTGCGCGGTGACGCGATTGCCGGGTCGCTGCGGGACTTCGTCGCTGCCCTGAGCACCGGGGTGAACCCGATGGGCGAGGTGCACGACAACGTCCTCAGCCTGGCGATGGTGGAGGCGGCGATCGAATCCAACCGCGTTGACCGTCGAGTGACGATGGACGGCATCATGTCGGGCGCACTGGAGGAGGCCGTGCGCGGTGAGACCAGGGACGAGGTCGGCCTGGTGCTCAAGTCCTGGCAGGCCGGCGGCGGGTACCTGAACCGATGAGATTGGGCACTCGCTACTGGGCAGTGCGAGTCACGAGGTGCGTTTGCCGGCCGATCGGCGTCAGGCCGGACTGGTCGTGGTCGGCGAATTCTGCCCAACGGCCGTTCGGAACAATCGAGCCCAGTCCCGCAGCAACCCGATCAGCTCCGGCGGCCGGACCACCTCGAACGGCGCTCCCAGCGATCCGAGTGCCATGGCCGGCCAATCGAGCGACTCCGCGTGCATCGTCATCCGGCACCGGCCGGGCGAGATCTGTTCCACCGTGGCCCATCGACCGAGTCCGGCCCGCACCGCCTCGGCCGGGGCGGCGATCAGCACTTCGACGTCGAGCAGCGATTTCACCTGATCGATCCCGCTGAGGACGAACGCGACGGCGTCCCCACCTGGCAGTTCGCGGACGCGGAACCGGCTGCCGGTCCCGTGCGGCTGGTCCATGCGGTCCAACCGGAAGCTGCGCCAGTCGCTCCGGTCGAGGTCGTAGGCGACGAGGTACCAGCGTCGGCCCAGCGGCACCAGCCGCAGTGGCTCCACCTGGCGGTCACTGCGCACCCCGCCGGCAGCGGAGTAGCCGAACCGCAGACGCTCGCTGTCCCGGCAGGCCAGCGCGATCGCGACCAGGGCCACCGGGTCGGCCAAGGCGGCGGACGCGGCCCGCCAGGTCGGCACGTCGGTGGCGGTCCGCAGCGCCTCGATCCGGTGGCGCAGCCGCGCCGGCATCACCTGGGTCAGCTTCGCCAGTGCCCGCAGCGATGATTCCGCCACTCCCGCAACAGATTCCTGTGTCGCTGCCTGAAGTGCCACCGCCTCCTCGTCATCGAGCAGCAACGGCGGCAGGGCAGCACCTGCCTCGAGTTGGTACCCGCCGGCGACGCCGCGATGGGCGAGGACCGGGTAGCCCAGCTCGCGCAGTCGGTCGATGTCACGGCGCAACGTCCGGACGGACACCTCGAGTCGACCTGCCAGCTCCCCGCCGGGCCAGTAGCGGTGATTCTGCAGCAGGGACAACAGTCGGAGGGTCCGTGAACTCGTGGTGGCCATGGCCCCATTCTCCTGACAAAGCGGTCAGAAAGTGGCACCTATTGTTCCTAGACTCGGTATCGACAAGCATGATCAGACGACGAGAGGACAAAGCCATGACCCCCACCGCACGTGTGACCGGCGAACGCGGCGATCTGCTGGAGCTGCTCGGCGCCCGCAGGCACTTTCTCCGCCACACCGTCGAAGGACTGACGGACGAGCAGGCCGCCTCGCATCCGACGGTCAGCGAGCTGTCGCTCGGCGGATTGATCAAGCACGTCAGCCTCACCGAGGCGGGCTGGGCGCGGTTTGCCGTGGAGGGAACCACCGGATTGATGTCCGGGAAGAAGGACTGGACGCAGTGGGGCGAGACCGAATGGGCAGAGCGGGCCGCGGAGTTCCAGATGCTGCCGGGCGAGACCCTTGCCGGTCTGCTGGCGGATTATGCCGAGGTCGCGCACCGGACGGACGAATTGGTCAAGACACTGCCCGACCTGGATGCCTCGCACCCGCTGCCGGAAGCTCCGTGGTTCGAGCCCGACGGCCGTCGCTCGGCGCGGCAGGTCTTCCTGCACATCGCAGCCGAGACCGCCCAGCACGCCGGGCACGCGGATATCATCCGCGAGACGATCGACGGTTCCAAGACGATGTAACCGCGAGTCTGGTCGGTCGGATCGGTCGGATTCGACAACGACCAACCCAGCCAAACTCAGCGGTATCCGACGGCCCGGGCGATCCCTCGTCAGCTCTTGGGCTTGCGGAAACCTGCAGCGAAAGGCAGTGCTGCCGAGATTGGAAGTAGAATGCCAATCCATAAATGAACAACGGCGTTGGTGAATACAAGCGGTGCATTCCCGAGAGCCGGCAGACCGCGGATCGCTACAATGCGCAAGCGGTTGGGTCCGCCCCACTCGATGACGGCGGGCGACTGTGGGGTGGCGAGTGCGTGGGACTGGCGGGTCCGGAGTGAACAATGGTGCGCCGGCCGATACCATTTGACATTGTGACCATTCCGTGACCGGACGACGGGTCGAGACGAGCCCGTTTCCGGGGTCGACTGTCGGTGCCCGTTGATAGTGTTCTGGGTGTGGAGGAAAACGGATTCTTCGAAATCGACCGGGCCAAAGAATTGGTCCGGTCGGCAATGGATACTGTCTCCCTCCTGCGCGATGGTGCGTTCTGGAAAATCGGCGCCGATGATCTGCTGAGTCTCGGTCAGGAATTGGAAGCCCTGTCCCGGACTGTGTTTGCGGTGAACGTGCACCTCGCCGGTGAGATCGACACCCAACAGTTGGCGAAGCAACGGTCCTGCCCGTCGACGGCGGCGCTACTGCGACAGGCCTTGTTGATTTCTCCCGCAGAGGCCCACGGCCGGATGACCGCCGCTCGGCAGATCCTGCCGCAGGAAGTATTGACCGGCGGCGACCTACCGCCGGCGCTGCCCGCGTTGGCTACCGCAGTCGATACCGGCACCGTCGGATCCGAACACGTGAAAACCATCGTCGCGACGATGCGGAAACTCCCCGCGGCGTTGCCGATCCCGGATCGGGACCTGTGGGAAAAGTTCCTGGTCGGGAAGGCTGCCCCGTTGGATCCCAGGCAGCTGGAGGTGGTGGCCGCGGCGGTCCTGGAGGCCGCCGACCCCGACGGCACCCTGGATGAGGGTGATGCGAAGTCGATCACGGTGTCGACGTCCCGCGCAAAGCCATCGACGGCTTGGCCGCGCCGAAACCAGACGTGGACGGGGTGCAGGATCCAAGGCCCGCCGCCACCCGGCGGGCGCATGCCCTGGTGTCGGCGTTGGCAGGATTCCTGGCCGCCGGCACCGGCCCGACCAACGGTGGGGAACGACCGCAGGTCGTCGTCTACCTGCAGTGGGACCACCTCAAGGGTGAAATCAGCAAAGCGACCTGCGAGTCCGGGTTCGCGATGACCACTGCTCAGGCCCGCCGCTACCTGTCGATGCGAAGATCATCCCGGTGGTACTGGGTGGTGACGGGGGGATCCTGGACGTCGGGCGGGACAACCGCACTTACACCAAGGGGATGCGTCGGGCCATCAAGGCCAGGGACCGCGGCTGCATCTGGGAAGCACAGTCGGCGCGGAAAGGGTGTCATCTGCGGTCCGGGACGGCGGCCTCGACCCGGACCGTCGGGCGGAGCCCACGGATCGCAGCCAGGAACGCCGACGTAGCCGGGCGCGACTCGTGGTCGGCGTGTGCCTCACGATCGCGGTAGACCTCGTAGAAAATCCGGGCAAGCGGCTCGTCGATGACGGTGTGGGTCGTGTAGGTCAGGGTTCCGGGTTCGTCGGCGAGAATGTCCGGAACCGCGTCCCGTACCAGCTCATCGAAGGTGGCCGCGGCCGCGGCATCCGGAAGGTCGAAACGAACGAAGAGAACGAACATGGGTGCCATCATGGCCGGTACCAACCCTGGAGTCGACTGGGACCCCGGTGAGCGCCGTCCCGCGTCGGGTCAGCCCGCGGGATCGGTCAGTGCTTGAAATGGTGCCAGCGGTACCAGCGTCCGGGCCTTCCCCGCCAGCGCAGCGTCCACCGTGACCAATGCATCGGCCTGGAGCTTCGTGACGGCAATGTATTCTGCGTCGTACGTTGTCTCCCAGCCATTCTCGAGCGCAATCCGCCAGGCGGTCCGCCGCGAGACCCGGTCACCCAGCAGCCGCATCTTCAGCTCGGTCAGCCGCTCGTGCTGCTCGAGTGCCGCGGCCTCGGTGAGTTCCTCGCGGCGGACCGCCTGCAGGAGCAGGGAAAGCGCCTGTGATCGGATGAGGTTCGGGGCGACGAGCTGGTGCCCGGGACTGACCTGGATCTTGTTGGCGACCACATGCAGGAGCGTGGGGGCATCGATGACATAGCGCGTCACCTGCTCACCTCGCCGATGGCGCGGCCCAGCAGGTCGATGCCCTCCTGCAGTTCGTCGTCCGAGACCGTCAGCGGCGGAGCGATGCGGAAAGTACCGCCCATACCGGGGATCTGGACGACGTTCATGTGCAGCCCGAGTTCCAGACAGCGCCTGGTCACCGCCGCGCCCAGCGCGTCCGACGGCTCTTTGGTGGCGCGGTCGAGCACCAGTTCCACCCCGGCGAACAGCCCGCGACCGCGGATGTCGCCGATGACCGAATGCTTGTCCTGCAGGGCCTCCAGTCCGGCGCGCAGCGTCGCGCCCTTGGCCAGCGCCTGCTCGTCCATCCGGTCCCGCTGCAACACCTCCAGCACCGTCAGGCCGACCGCGGCAACCAGCGGATCGTTGACATGCGTTGTGTAGAAGAGGAATCCAAGCTCGTGGGCGCGCTCCTCGATCGAGGCGCTGGTGACGACCGCGGCCAGCGGCAGGCCGGCGCCGAGAGTCTTCGACAGCGTCAGGATGTCCGGCACCACTCCGTCGCGTTCGAACGCATACCAGGCGCCGGTCCGGCACAGTCCGGTCTGCGCCTCGTCCAGGATCAACAGCATGCCCCGATCCCGGCATTTGGCCTGCAGCGCAGCCAGATAGCCCAGCGGCGGGTCGATCAGCCCGCCGGAGGACAGGATCGGTTCGACGATGCACGCCGCCAGGCTGCCGACCGACTGGGCGTCGACCAGGTCGAACGACAGGTCCAGCTGCCGGCGCCAGTCGAAAACCCCGGCTGCGTCGACGAAGTCGGGCCGGTAGGCGTACGGCGTCGGGATCGCGATGTTGCCGGGAACGGCCGGGCCGTAACCGCGCCGGCCGGAACTGTAGGTCGCCGCGGCCGCGCCCTGGGTCATGCCGTGCCAGGATCGGCTGAAGGACACGATCTCGAACTTGCCGGTGACCAGCTTCGCCATCCGCAGCGCCGCCTCGTTGGACTCTGCGCCGGTGGTCAGCAGCAGCACCTTCTCCAGCGGCGCCGGCAATGTCTGCGCCAGCCGGGCGGCCAACTCCACCACCGGCCGGGACAGCATCCCGCTGAACAGGTGATCAAGCGTGCGCGCCGACTCGGTGATGGTCGCGACGATCTCCGGGTGCGAGTGCCCCAGGATGGCGCTCATCTGCCCGGAGGTGAAGTCGAGCAGTCGCCGGCCGCTCTCGGTGTACAGGTAGCTGCCCTCCGCCCGGCTGATGATCTCCGGCGTGAACGACCCGCCGTACCGGATCAAGTGGCATTCGGCGTCCGCCCAGAACTTCGCGGCGGACAGGTCGGACGACGTGAGGGTCATGCACCGATCCTAGAAAGCCCGCAGCGCCCCTCCCGGCAGCGGGAGTCGTGCGGCCGGTGTCCGGTGGCCCGTTGGCTCATCCGGTAGCACCATGGGGGTGATGACCACCGACGAGTTCCACCCCGATCTGTCACCCGCCCAGCCGCAGCTGCCCAGCCGGCCGAACCTTCGGCACGTCCGCGCCGCCGAGATCGACGGCGAGACGGCCCAGACGCCCGGCATGCAGCGGTTCGCCGCCATCAGCCGGGGCAAGGTGGGTTCCGAGCGGTTGTGGATGGGCCAGACGCATGTCCGGCCGCAGATGCAGTCCGGCAATCACCACCACGGCCAGGCCGAGACCGCGATCTATGTGGTGAGCGGAAACCCCGAGTTCGTCTTCCTGGACGAGAACAGCGGCCAGGAGATGCGGCTTCGAGCGGCCCCTGGCGACTACGTCTTCGTGCCGCCCTGGACACCGCACCGGGAGGAGAACAACGATCCCGACGTCGAGGCGGTGGTGGTGATTGCCCGGAGCACCCAGGAGGCGATCGTGGTCAACCTGCCGTCACTGGCCGGCGAGGTCTGAGGCGCAGCGTCAGTCCGTGCCGAGATCCATGCTCGACCGGTCGACGGCCTCGTCCATCGCCTCGTCGGGTGGCGTCTGCAGATTCGCGATGGCCGCCGACTCGCCGGCCTGCAGCCGGCCGACCAGGGTCTGCTCGGCGTCCAGCTGGCCAAGGCCGGCGTAGAGCTCGAGTTTGGCCCTGGAGTCGGCGATGTCCAGATTGCGCATGGTGAGCTGGCCGATCCGGTCGGTCGGCCCGAAGGCCGCGTCCTCGGTGCGCTCCATGGACAGTTTCTCCGGGTGGTAGCTCAGCTGCGGGCCGGAGGTGTTGAGGATCGAGTAGTCGTTGCCCCGCCGTAGTCGCAGAGCGACCTCGCCGGTCACCGCGTTCCCGACCCACCGTTGCAGGGACTCGCGAAGCATCAGCGACTGCGGGTCCAGCCAGCGGCCCTCGTAGAGCAACCGGCCGAGCCGGCGTCCCTCGTTGTGGTAGCTGGCGATCGTGTCCTCGTTGTGAATAGCGTTGACCAGCCGCTCGTAGGTGATGAACAGCAGCGCCATCCCGGGCGCCTCGTAGATGCCGCGGGACTTCGCCTCGATGATGCGGTTCTCGATCTGGTCGGACATGCCCAGCCCGTGCCGGCCACCGATCACGTTGGCCTGGTGCACCAACTCGACGGCCGAGCCGAACTCGACGCCGTTGATGGCGACCGGGCGACCCCGGTCGAACCGGACCGTCACGTCCTCGGTGTCGATGCGTACGGCCGGGTCCCAGTGCGCGACTCCCATGATCGGCTCGACGATCTCGACCGAGGTGTCCAGGAATTCCAGCGTCTTCGCCTCGTGCGTCGCACCCCAGATATTCGCATCGGTCGAGTAGGCCTTCTCGACGCTGTCCCGATACGGCAGACCCCGCGCGGTCAGCCACTGGCTCATCTCGGTGCGGCCACCGAGTTCGGCCACGAACGCCTCGTCCAGCCACGGCTTGTAGATGCGCAGTCGCGGGTTGGCCAGCAGGCCGTAGCGGTAGAACCGTTCGATGTCGTTGCCCTTGTAGGTCGAACCGTCACCCCAGATGTCGACGTCATCGTCGCGCATCGCTCTGACCAGCAACGTTCCGGTGACCGCCCGCCCGAGTGGGGTGGTGTTGAAGTAGGGCGCGCCACCGGACCGGATGTGGAACGCACCGCAGGCCAGCGCCACCAGGCCCTCCTCCACCAGGGGGGCGCGGCAATCGACAAGTCGGGCGATCTCGGCGCCGTAGTCCTTGGCCCTGACCGGCACGGTCGACAGATCTGGCTCGTCGTACTGACCGATGTCGGCGGTGTAGGTGCACGGCACTGCGCCTTTCGAGCGCATCCAGGCCACTGCGACGGAGGTATCGAGCCCTCCGGAGAAGGCGATGCCGACGCGCTCGCCGATGGGCAGGGAGGTCAGGACTTTGGACACGCGGTTCACCGTATCGGTCCGGAGACGCCCCGCGTGCACACCCATGCTCGCGCACCGTGGAAGGTCGGTCACCGATAGGCTCGGGCCCGGCCCCTCCACCCACGCGCGACAGGACGAATCTTCGATGACCAGCAGCTCACGCACCTTCCCCGCGGACTTCCTGTGGGGATCGGCGACGGCCTCCTACCAGATCGAGGGAGCAGTCCACGAGGACGGCCGCGGACCGTCCATCTGGGACACCTACAGCCACACGCCGGGCCGGGTGCTGAACGGGGACACCGGCGATGTCGCCGACGACCACTATCACCGCTGGGCGGAGGACGTCGGGCACATCAAGGAGCTCGGCCTGCACGCCTACCGATTCTCGATCTCCTGGCCGAGGGTGCAGCCGGGCGGGTCGGGCGAGTTCAACGCCGCGGGTATCGCGTTCTACTCGAGGCTGGTCGATGCGCTGATCGAGGCCGGCGTGCAGCCGGTCGCGACGCTGTACCACTGGGACCTGCCGCAGGAACTCCAGGACAACGGCGGTTGGGCCAACCGGGAGACCGCGATCAAGTTCGCCGCCTACGCCGAGCGGATGGCCCAGGAACTGGGTAGCCGGATCTCCGTCTGGACGACCCTCAACGAGCCGTGGTGCAGCGCCTACCTGGGGTACGCCTCCGGGGTGCACGCGCCGGGGCTCACCGACGGCGCCGCCGCGCTGGCCGCCGTGCATCACCTGAATCTGGCGCACGGACTGGCCGGCCGGGCCATCAGGTCAGTGCTCGGGCCGGACGCCAAGCTGTCGGTGACGCTGAATCTGCACGTCACCCATCCCGACGACCCTGGGTCGGCCGATGACCTCGACGCCGTCCGGCGGATCGACAATCTCGGTAACGAGGCGTTCCTGCAGCCGATGCTGGAAGGGCGGTACCCGGCCGATCTGCTGGCCGACACCGCGGCGGTGACGGACTGGTCGTTCGTCAAGGACGGGGACCTCGAGCTGATCCAGGTGCCGCTGACCGTGCTGGGGGTGAACTACTACTCGTCCAGCCGGGCCAGGAAGTACACCGGGGTCGGTGAGAAGCAGCAGGCTGACGGCCATGGGAACGCGGCGGCGAGCCCGTGGGTGGGGGCCGACGACGTGGAGTTCCTGGAGCAACCCGGACCCCACACGGCGATGGGGTGGAACATCGACCCGGCGTCGTTCACCGAGTTGCTGCTCAAGGTCGGCAGCCGCTACCCGCACCTGCCGCTGATGATCACCGAGAACGGCGCCGCGTTCTACGACGAGGTCAGCCCGGACGGCCGGATCCATGACGCCGACCGGGTCGATTACCTGTACCGGCACCTCGATGCGGTCGGTGCGGCCATCGACGCCGGAGTGGACGTGCGGGGCTACTTCGTCTGGTCACTGCTGGACAACTTCGAGTGGTCATTCGGATACGACCGCCGATTCGGCATCGTCCGGGTCGACTTCGACACGCTGGAGCGGATCTGGAAGGACTCGGCCCACTGGTACGCCTCGCTGATCGCCGGCAACGCGCTGCCGGATCGGACCGTCAGCTATCACTAGGTGCGCCGCCCAACCCCGGCGCTTATCAACATCGTCGGCGCTCACGATCGTCGCGTGTTTGTGACTGGAGTGAGGCAAGTCAACCCGATCCGAAGCGCCGGCGAAGTTGATAAGCGCACAACCGGGGGCTGGGGTCAGGCGGCGGAGGCGGTGTTGAACGAGTTGGCGGCGGTGGTCAGAATCTGCGGCCAGACACCCAGTACGGCGGTGGGACCGGCGACACCGGTCACCTCCCAGCCAGGACGAGCACCGACTGCCGCCTGGAGGTCGGAGACAGTGGCCGTCGCCTCGTTCTGGCCATGCCACAGGTGAACCGGAACGGCGGAAGAGAGGTTACTGATCCATTCCGGCGAGGCGGACGGCCTCGTCACATTGCCCCAGTCGTTCCGGGTCTGCTCGGTGTCGACGGCCAGCGCCGAGCGGAAGTCGGCCTCTTTCCACCGATCGCCCAGCGCAGCCCTGGCGGCGACCGTCATCCGGGGCAACGCGTTGCGCCAGGTGGATTCCCGCGTCAGATCGGCGCCGGCGCCGGCGGCCGCCAGCCACGCGCCGACAACTCCGCCGGCGACCCGCTGCTGGCGATCCGCGAAGGGGTGGAGCAGGCTTCGCCGCGCGTGTGGCGTTGCCTCGGTCAGCCGGGGTGCCACGGCAGTGGCGGAGGCGACAAGCCGCGGATAACGGGAAGCGAAAGCGAACGCATCGTCGACGCCCTGCCCGATCCCGACGACCGCCACCCGGCCGACGGCCAGGGTGTCGACGAGACGGCGCAGGTCCTCCGCGGGGTCCTCGCGGCCGCCGAGCCCGATCGGGTCCGACGCCCCGGTACCCGGGCGATCGAGTGCGAGCAGCCGGACTGCCGACGGCAGGGCCGAGTCGTGCAACAGCCAGGCCGGCGCGAGCCGGGACGAACCGATGTCGGGAATGAGGATGCACGGCACGCCACGTGCGCTGCCGTATTCGGCCCAAGCCAGCGCGCGGCCGTCCGGGACACGGATCGCCCCGTAGGCAGGGTGTTCGACGTCGGCGAGCAGGGTGTCCTCGTCATCGAACATGTCGACATAACTCTTTGCAGCGGGGAGCACGTTGAGGCCCCATCCTTTGTTCCGTCGGATACGCACATACATATGAGTGCAGGAGTGGCCCCTCATCACGCTGATACGTGAGACGAATCTGACGGCATGCTGCCCGGCTCGCCTACCCCTGTCCTCACCTCTGTTATACGTAGCCGACGGACCAGGCGTTGCGTTTCGAAACCGAAGCGTGATGTGACGCTTTGGTGACGCCCAGGGAGCCGGATGATGAATACCGACGGGGTCGCCGGTCAGCCGTTGCGGGAATCCCGCCAACCCAGCCAGGCATCGAGTTCGGACAGGTCGTAGTCCGGCCCGGACAGGCCCACGGTGAACAGGGTGAACCCGAGGTCGGCCAGGGCATCGGCATCGCTGCCGGCACCGGACGGCCCGCCGGAGAGTGCCGTGGATCGCTCGATCTCGGCCGGGTCGCGGCCGACCGCCGAGCAGTGCCCGTCCAGGATCCCGGCCTTGCGGGTCAGCGTCGGCAGATCGCCGAAGGCATGCCAGATATGGGCGTACTCGGCGACGTACCGGAGAGTCTTCTTCTCCCCGCCACCTCCGATCAGCACCGGAATGTCCCTGGTCGGTGCCGGGTTGAGTTGGCCGAACCGGGACTTGATCCGCGGCAGGTACTCACCCAGCAGATCGAGTCGTCGACCCGGCGTCGTGAAGTCATACCCGTAGTTGTCGTAATCCTTGTCGAACCAGCCGCTACCGATGCCCAGGATCAGCCGTCCGCCTGAGATGTGGTCGACGGTGCGCGCCATGTCGGCCAGCAGATCGGGGTTGCGGTACCCGCCGCAGGTGACCAGGGCACCGATCTCGACCACCGAGGTCTGTTCGGCCCAGGCGGCCAGCATCGTCCAGCATTCGAAGTGCTTGCCCTCCGGTTCGCCGGACAGCGGATAGAAGTGATCCCAGTTGAAGACCACGTCGACGCCCTTGTCCTCGGCGCGGAGCACCGCGTCGCGAATCCGGGCGTACTCGGCATGTTGGGGCTGGAGTTGGACACCGATCCTGATCGGGCTTGAGGTCATGGCGAACATCCTGCCGGTCCGGATCCTGAGCCCGCACACCGGCCTGAGCCCTCACGCCAGCACCGCCGCCGACCGACCGGCGGTCCGCCCGCTGAACAGGCAGCCGCCGAGGAAGGTGCCCTCCAGTGCTCGATATCCGTGGACGCCGCCACCGCCGAAGCCGGCGGCCTCGCCCGCGGCGTAGAGCCCGGGGATCGGACCCTGGCCGTCGGTGCCCATCACCGCTGACGACAGGTCGGTCTCCAGACCGCCGAGGGACTTTCGAGTGAGGATGTGCAGGCGGATCGCAACCAGCGGCCCGGCGGCTGGGTCCAGGATCTCGTGCGGCTCGACGATCCGCATCCGCCGGTCACCGAAGTAGTTCCGGGCGCCCGCGGTCGCCACCACCTGCGGGTCCTTGCCCATCCCGGTGCGCACCTGTCCGTCCCGCAGCGCGACCGTGCCGGCCAGCTCGGCCGCGTCGATCAGATCGGCGCCAACGAGCGCGTTCATCGCCTCGACCAGTTCGGGCAGCCGGTCGGCGGTCAGGAAATCGACTCCGAAGTCGAGAAACGCCTGCAGCGCCGGGCCGATCTTGCCGCCGGCCCGTTCGGTCAGCAATTTCCGGACCGATCGACCGGTGAGGTCGCCGTTCTGCTCCGAACCGGACAGACCGAGTTCAGGGCCGATGGTCCGCATGCTGGTCAGGAACCAGGAGTGGGCATGCCCGGTGGAGGTGATGTGCCGGACGGTGCCCAGGGCATCGAATCCGGGGAACAGCGGGGTAGGTAGCCGATGGCCGTTGGCATCCAGCCACAGCGGGCTCGGCCCGGACAGGACCCGGATGCCATGCCGGGGCCACACCGGGGAGTGGTTGACGATGCCCTCCGGGTAGTGCCACATCCGGTCACCGTTGATCAGTCGGCCGCCGGCCCCCTGTGCCACTGCGAGCATCAGCCCGTCGGTGGAGTCGGGTACCCCGGAGATCATCTGCGCCGGCGGGTCACCGAACCCGGCCGGCCAGTTCTTCCTGACCAGATCGTGGTTGCCTCCGATCCCGCCGGACGTGACGATGACCGACCCGGCGGACAGCATGAAATCACCGACCACGGTGCGCGAGGACTTCTCGCCACGGGCTACCGATGACGGTTGCAGGATCTCGCCGGCCACCCCGGTCACCCGGCGCCCGAAGGTGGTCAGCTGGGTGACGCGGTGGCGGAACAGCAGGGTGATCCGGCCGGCGCGGACATGCTCCATCACCCGCCGGACGAACGGGAGGAGGACGCCCGGCCCGGTTCCCCAGGTGATGTGGAAGCGCGGCACCGAGTTGCCGTGCCCGCCGGCCTGATAGCCGCCCCGCTCGGCCCACTGCACGATCGGGAACAGCCCGATGCCCTGCTCCTTGAGCCAGGAACGCTTCTCGCCGGCGGCGAAATCGACGTAGGCCTTCGCCCACTCCCGCGGCCAGTGGTCCTCCGGACGGTCGAAGCCGGCAGAGCCGAGCCAGTCGGCGAGCGCCAGCTCCGCGGAATCCTTGATGCCCAGCCGCCGTTGCTCAGGGCTGTTCACCAGGAAGAGCCCACCGAAGGACCACCAGGCCTGGCCGCCGATCGATGCGGCCGGTTCCTGGTCGAGGACGAGCACCCGCCGGCCCGCGTCGGCGGCCTCGGCAGCTGCGATCAGACCGGACAGTCCGGCCCCGATCACCAGCACTTCGGAATCCCTCATCGGCCTGACCTCACCCGTCGATTGCCAACCACCTGTCGACACCCAATCACAGCTCACAGCCGCCCGGCATCGATGATCCGCCGCAGGAATCGTTGGGTGCGCGGATCGGTCGGCTCGGCGAGCACCTGCTCCGGTGGACCGGCTTCGGCCACCCCGCCGTCGGCCAGGAACACAACGCTGTCGGCGACCTGCCGGGCAAAGCCCATCTCATGGGTCGCTACCAGCATGGTCATACCCTCCGCCTTGAGCTCGGTGAGCAGGCCGAGCACCTCGCCGACCAGTTCCGGATCAAGAGCACTCGTCACTTCGTCGAAGAGCATCAACACTGGTTTGTTCACCAGCGCCCTGGCGATAGCGACCCGCTGCTGCTGACCGCCGGAGAGGCTGTCGGGCGTGGCCCTGGCCTTCTCTGCCAAGCCGACCCGCCGCAGCATGTCCATCGCGACGGCTTCGGCCTCGGCTCGGCGGACGCCGTGCACCACCCGGGAGGCGAGGGTCACGTTGTCCAGCACGCTCATGTGCGGGAACAGATTGAACGCCTGGAAGACGATGCCGACCCTGGTCCGGACCTGGTCGGCCTTGGTTCGCGGGTCGGTGATGTCGACACCGTCCAGCCGGATCACCCCGTCGTCGACGGTCTCCAGCAGGTTCAGGCAACGCAACAGGGTCGATTTTCCGGACCCGGAGGCGCCGATCAGCGCGACGCACTGGTGCGGCAGCACCCGCAGGGACAGATCGCGCAGGATCACATGCTCGCCGTAGGCCTTGCGGAGATGCTCGATCTCCAGCAGGTCGGCCGCCGTCGGGTCCGACCTCGGGCTCGTCGGCCCCGCAGTCATACGGCTGCCCCTGCGCTCGTCCAGCCCTGCTTGCGGGCGATCCAGTCGGTGAACCTGGTCATCGGGATGGTCAGCACCAGGAAAAGCAGGCCGGCGATGACGTACGGGGTGTAGTTGTACGAGGTCTGGGCGTCGATCTGGGCCTGCAGCACGGCGTCGTAGTAGGGCGTACCGAGGGCGGCGATCAGTGCGGTGTCCTTCTGCAGTGAGACCAGGTCGTTGAGCAGGGGCGGCATCACCCGGCGGAATGCCTGTGGAATGACGACGTGCCGCATGGTTTTGGCGTGGGTTAGTCCGAGGGAACGGGCAGCGGCGCGCTGCGAGGGATGGATCGACTCCATGCCGGCCCGCAGCACCTCGGCGTTGTAGGCGGTATAGGTCAGGATCAACCCGATGGCGCCCCAGATCAGCGAATTGCTGGGCAGCCAGGTGATCCGCAGCGAGGGGACGCCGAAACCGAGCAGATACAGCACGAGCAGCAGCGGAAGTCCCCGGAACACATCGGTGTAGACCGTCGACAGGGCGCGGATCGGGAAGAACACCGGGCCGCGGAGCGATCTGGCCAGCGCCAGCAGCAGGGCCAGCACGAGGATGACCACTTCGCAGACCACCATCAGGCGCACGTTCAGCCACAGCCCCTTGGCGATGTCGCCGAACACCTGGCGGCCGTAGTCCACGTTGAGGAACGACTCGCGGAAGCGCGGCCAGCCCTGGGTGTGGGCGACGGACCAGCCGACGACGACTGCAACGACCACCGTCGAGATCCCGGCGATCAGACCCGACCTGCGGTTCCGTGATCGCCGGTAGGACAGCCGCTGCTGCTGCAGGTCCGACGGCACCCAGCCGTCGGGCGCTCGGGTCGGGGCGTTCATCTCGGCGCGATCAACTCCGATGTGGCGGGGGTGCGCCGTTGAGAGTCGGCTATTTCAGGACCGGCGCGCCGGCTTCGGCCAGCCAGGTGGTCTGCAGTTTGGCCAGCGTGCCGTCCGCCCGCAGCGCGTCGACGGCCTTGCCGGCGCAGGCAGTCAATGACGATCCCTTGTCGAGCAGGAGTCCGAACTGTTCGGGAGCCGCGCTGCCGCTCGGGAGCTGACCGACGATCACTCCGCTGTCCAGTTGTGCCGACGCCATGTAGAAGGCGGTGGGGGTGTCCACCACGATCCCGTCCACCTGACCGTTCTTCAACTGCGCGACGGCGGTGTCGTTGGTCTGGAAGATGGTGGCCTTGGTGCTCGGGGCGATGATCTTGTTGAGTGCGTCCAGGCTGGTGGTACCGATCTGGGCGCCGAGCTTGGCACTCTTGAGGTCGGCCACGGTCTTCGCCCCGGCGATCTTCGACCCCTTCACCGTGACCACGGCCTGGGTGACGTCGTAGTAGCCGGTCGAGAAGTCAACCGCCTTGGCGCGGTCCGCGGTGATGGTGAACTCGTTGATGTCGAAGTCGAAATCTTTCGGCGCCGGCGAGACGGCGGCGTTGAAGGACTCCTTGGTCCACTTCACCTTGCCCTTGTCGAAGCTCAGCTTGCCGGCCACCGCATAGGCGACTGCTGACTCGAAACCCTTGCCGTTGGCCGGGTTGTTGCCAGAGAACCAGGGGTCGTACGCGGGATTGTCGGTCGCGATGGTCAGGGTGCCCGCGGTCCTGGTCTTCATGGTGTCGGGTGTGCAGCCGGCGATCCCCGCGTTACCGGCAGCGGACGATGCCGGAGCGGATGATGCCGGCGCAGACGATGCGGGCCCGGAAGAGACCGGAGCACTGCTGGACGGCGCCGCGCTGGAGGCAACGGCCGAGGTGGAACCGGCGGCCGGGGCGGAGCTGGAGGATGCCGCGGCGGGAGTCGAGGACGAGCCGCAGGCGGATATCGTCAACAGGGCCGCCGCGGTCAATCCGGCGAGCAGGACGGCGGTTCGACGTGGAAACATGCGTACTCCAGGCGGTTCGGCGTGATGGGCGTGCGATTCGCGTCCTGCCGCGCGGAGCCACGGCGGCGCGACCAGTCGAAAGCATACGGACTGTGCCCAGGGCGCTTGGAATTTGGTCAGTGGGGTAGTAGCGCCGCGCTGCACCGGAGCTGTGCCACCATCGCAGCATGGCCGAAATCGGTGATCATGACCAGCGGATCGAGCACCTCACCGCCCAGCGCCGGTTCCGGCTGCTGGTCGGCGGCGAGGAAGCGGTGACCCTCGACTACGTCGACCGTCCGGGATTGTGGGACATCGTGCACACCTATGCCCATCCGAAGTTTCGCGGTACTGGGGTGGCCTCCCAGCTGGTGCAGCGGGCGTTCGACGAGGCGAGGTCCGCCGGCCTGCGCATCGTTCCCAGTTGCCCGTACATCCCGGTCTGGGTTTCCCGGCACGCGCAGGAGTCCGACCTGATCGGCCCTGGCCTGATCGGTTCCGGCGGATGAGCACCGCGCTACCGAATTCGAACCCGGACGACTCGGCTGTCGGCCGCCGGGAGTCGTTGACGTCGCAGAACGAAGCGTTGAACAAGGCGCTGGATGCGGCGCTGGAGCAACTCGACCACGTCGACAGCAGCCGAACCGCGCAGGAGGCCGCCGAGGACGCCGCAGCCGCAGCCGGTGACCCGATCGCTGCGCAGGCTGTGATCCAGCGCCGGCGCCGGGCCGGCCTTGGTGCCACCCTTGCCACGCTGACGAACAGGATGATGGCGGAGCGGACGGCCCGGGCGGTGCAGGCCGCCGAAGCGGCCGCCGAAGCCAGTCGCCGCGCCGTCGCCGACGCCGTGGCCGCCGACCCCGGTGCTCCCTCCGCGGCGTCCCATCCGTTCCGCATCGGGTTCCTGGGCGGGTTGGGGTTGCTGCTGGCCTACGTCACCTACCTGTCGCTGGACACGCTGCGCGGCACCCTGATCGTGATCGCTGTCGCACTGCTGCTGGCGATCGGGCTCGACCCTCCGGTGAGCGCGCTGGTCCGGCGCGGGCTCGGCCGCGGCTGGGCGGTCGCGATCGTCTTCCTGACGTTGCTGGCTGCGATCGGCGGTGCGATCTACGCCATCGTGCCGCCCATCGTGACCGAGTTGGCTGCCTTCGTGCAGACCGTGCCCTCGCTGATCACCGACCTGCAGCACAACAGCACGATCAACGGCCTGAACGAGAAGTTCGGCATCCTCAATGCGATCAAGGACTCGAACTTCATCCAGACCATCGGCAGTGGCGCGGCCGGCAGCCTGCTCACCGCCGGCGTCACAGTGGCCTCGGTCGGCGCCGATCTGGTGGTCGTGCTGGTGCTGTCGTTGTTCTTCCTGGCCGGATTCCCCAAGATCAAGTCCGCCGCCTACCGGCTGGCGCCCGCCACCAGACGGGGCAGGGTGACCGATCTGGGCGACAAGATCCTCAAGCAGATGGGCGGCTACCTGGTCGGCGCGAGCATCGTGGCCTTCCAGGCCGGAGTGGTGGCCGGGGTCTTCGCGGCGATCGTCGGCCTGCCCTACCCGTGGGCGATCGCGCTCGGCGCCGGCGTGCTCGACTTCGTGCCGGTGATCGGGCCGATCACCGTCGGAGTGTCGATGACGCTGCTGGGCTTCACCCAGTCGCTGACGGTCGGCATCGTCGCGGCGGTGTTCTACCTCACCCAGCACCTGTTCGAGACCTACTGGCTCTATCCGCGGGTGATGCGCCGGCAGGTGGACATCTCCACCGGCGCCGTGGTCGTCGCGCTCCTGGTCGGTGGGGCGCTGCTGGGTGTCACCGGTGCGGTGCTGGCGGTCCCGGTCGCCGCTGCCGTACAACTGATCGTCAGGGAAGTCCTCATGCCGATGCAGGAGCGGAACTAGTCGGTGTCCGCCCGGAAGAACGATGAGATCGGCAATCTCACCGGCCGGCGGATCGTCGTGACCGGCGCGAACACCGGTCTGGGGTTTGCAAGCGCGCTGGCCTTCGCCAGGTCGGGGGCTGAGGTCGTACTGGCCGTCCGGAACGCGGGCAGAGGTACCGCGGCTGCCGCCCGGATCGTCGCCGACACCCCTTCCGCCCGGGTCAGAGTCGAGCAGCTGGACTTGGCGGACCTGGCGTCGGTGCGAGAATTCGGGCTGGCCGAAGCGGCCCGCGGACCGCTGGACATCCTGCTGAACAATGCCGGCGTGATGCTGGTCCCGCGGCGTGAGTTCACGGTCGACGGATTCGAGTTGCAGATGGGAACCAACCACCTCGGACATCTGCTGTTGACTGCCGAGTTGCTCCCGGCCCTTTCGGCGGCTCCCGCCGGTCGGGTGGTGTCACTGTCCTCCCTGGCACATCGGGCCGCGCCACGGCTGGATCCCGGACTCAACCTGACCGGCAGGTATTCGCCGATGGGTGCCTACGGACAGTCCAAGCTGGCGACCTTGATGTTCGGTCTGGAGCTGGATCGCCGGCTGCGGGCCGCCGGCAGCCCGGTCACTTCTGTGATCGCGCACCCGGGCTGGTCGGCCACCGAACTGCTGGATCGCAGCGACCATCCAGGTCCGACGGTCTGGCTCGGGCGCAAGACCACCGCCATTCTGGGATCGAGCGCCGCCGACGGCGCCAGATCGCAGATCACCGCTTGTATCGACGACTCCGTCCCGGGCGGGAGCTTCATCGGGCCGACCTTCGCACTGCGCGGCCGACCGCACCGCAGCGCAATGACTTCGACTGCCGCCGACCCGGTCGCTGCCCGATGGCTGTGGGACATCTCGAAAGGTCTGACCGGGGCCGAATTCGCCCTGCCCGAACCGGGGTGACCCCCGCCCGGGAGGGCTGCAGCTGGTGCCGGTGGCGTCTGCCGCCCCGTCAGTAGTCCTCGTCACCTGCGGCCGTTGACTTCGGCCGGCGCAGCAGCACCACCACCGCCGCTGCAATGAGCAGCGCAGCGATGATCAGCCCTATCCAGAGCCAGGCCGACAGCCCGCCCGAACTCCGCGCGGCTGCCGCGGCGGGACCGGGGACTCCGGAAGTCGGAGCCTCCGGTCCCGCCGAGGAGCCCGCCCCGACTGCCAGGGTGAAGCGGATCTCCCCGGTCACCGGATGTCCGTCGGCCGACACCACCCGGTAGGCGGCGGTATAGGCACCCGCCGGCCCGGTAGCGACGCTGCCGGTCAGCACATTCCCACTGATGACGGGTGTGCCGGTGGCATATTGCCGACCGTCGGGTCCGACCAGCGACACCACCGGGTCGAAGTTCTGCACCGGCTGGTCGAAGGTGAACGTCACCGCTGCCGGCGCCGTCTTCAGGGTGGTGCCCTCGCTGGGGTCGCTGGAGATCAGCACGTCGTGCGCGGCTGCAGAGCCGGCCGGCCCGATGCCGAGACCGACCACCAGCACCACCGCGACGACGAATCGGATCACCATCGCGCCGGCCTTGTTCCGTTGCGCCTGCGGAGCAGTGATCACGATCTGACCTTAGGCCTGCCGCGGAGGGCGACCGCCGCCACCAGCAGCCCGACCGCGCCGACGATGATGCCGATGACGCCGAGCGTCCTGGCCGCGTTGTCGTCGCCGCCGACCGCAGCGACCGCAACCTGCGGTGCTGCGGTGACTGTCACCGTCCGGCCAACGCCAGTGGTGGGCGGGGCTGCCGCTGAGACCCCGGCCGCGGCCGACCCGGTTGCCGGCGCGGCGGCCGTCGTTTCGGCTGCGGAGACCGTCAGCACCGGCGCGGGATTCTCCGGCTCGACACCCGAGGCGGGGGTCGGCTCGTCCCAGCGCACCACGCTCCCGTCGGAATAGGTCTGGATCGCGCCGAACGCCATCGAGGCGACCTTGGGAACTGGCCCCACCGAGACGGCGAACTGGGCGAACTGACCGAGTGAGATGCTGCCGCTCGAATCGGAGGTCCAGGTGATGCTGCTGACGGCCTGGGTGATGCTGGCATTGTCGTCGTCCGAAATGGGCGTGGTGAGCTTTTGGGTCGTGGTGGTGGCCGTCCAGCCGGGTTGCTTCCTGACCGACACCGATGCGAAGGGGTGGTCCATCGGGAAGTCGATGGTCACCTTGACGGTGCTGGCCTTGGCCGACTCGTTGGGTATCTGGAAGGTGAGGGTCGGGTAGTTGCCGGCGACGGCGGTGTCGGGGTTGACGGAGACGTGCGCGGAGGCCACACCGGCTCCGATGGTCAGTCCGATGGCGGCCAGGGCGCTGATGGCCGCCAGTCTGGCGGGTCGGAAAATGGGCATATCGAGTCCTTGGGGTTGCGTTCGGCGAGTGCGCAGGGATGTCCGGGCTGCCGGCGCGGTGCCGACGACACCGGAGCGGGCAGTGCGGATCCGGATGCGGATCCGGATGCGGATCAGAGTGCGTTCAGAGTGCGTTCAGAGTGCGGATGACCTGAGCATGGCCGGCGGCCCCCGGCGTGGACTCGTCGAGAGCATGGTCCCGGCCGGCCGGGGCGAGTGGGAAGATGAGAACGAGGCGGTCCAGCATGGCGGTAGATCGACCGCGACCGGGGGTCCGACCAGCGACACGGACCGCCTGATCGCCGCGAAGAGCCCGAACAGGGCGGACTCGCCCTTCGCCAGCACCAGCGCAGACAGGGCAGCGGCCACCAGGTGAAATGCCAACATCCGGAGAGGTTCTGCCGGCATCGGCGGCGGCGGACCGGTCATCGCGTGCCCGCTGATGCTGAACAGCAGGTGAAACATCAACTGGCAGCCGGCCAGCACTCCGAAAAGGCCAGCCCAGCGACGACGCCGGCCGCCGAGGCCGGTGCAGATCAGGCCGATAGCACCCGCGCCGACAAGCAGGATCGCGCCGTCCGGCGCACCGCCCCCGCCGACCGTGTGCCCGACGGCGGCGAGCCACGTCGCGACGACCGCAAACGCCCCCGACCGCAGGAGCCGCCATCGCGGTGAGGTGGGACCGGACACGTCGGAAGGTTACCGCCAGTAGACGTCGATCAGACCGGGCTGCCCACCAGATAGGTCATCAGATCGGATTCGATCTGGTTCAGTTCCTTGCCGACGGCCCCCAGGGTGCTGCGCCGGCGGGTGGACGGCATCGAGGCGGCGGTATGAACCGCGATGTCCAGATCGGCGAGTCGGGCTTTCGCGACATCGGCGAACCTGCTCACCTGTAGGTCGGAGGTCCGGCGGCGGCCCAGCTCGTCGATCGAGTTGCGCAGGGTCGCGATCCTGGCGCCGGCCGGCCCCGTCGGTCCGCGGTAGGCGGCCACCTCCTGGGCAGTGACTCCGAGTTTGATCGCCCGTCGGTCATCCAGAAATCCACGGGCCGCGGTCGCCGTGCTGAGTGCGTAGGGAGCAATGGCCGGCCCGGCGATCTTCGCCACCGCGAGCGCGCGGCGGGCAGTCTTGGGGTTGGTCAGGGTGCCGATGAGGCTGTTGTCGTCCTTCGCGGACTTGGCTGCCTTGGCCGCCTTCTTCTCGCTCCGCCCGGCCTTGCGCTGAGCTCGGCCGGCCGCGTGTTCCGCCTTGGCCGCCTTCTTCTCGCCGCGAGTGCTCTTCCTACCGAACATCACTGTCTCCCGTCATCGCCCCGGCCGCTCGCGCCGGCGGCGTGGTTGTGCACAGACTAGAGGCGTGTGCACCTGACTCCCATCCCGGCCTCCTAGGCTGGGGGTGATGACACTCACCGGTTCCGGTAACGCCGGGCGCGCAGAGCTGCGGCCCCTCCAGGCGTCTGGCGTCGAGGGTAGCCCGGACGCCAGGCCCGCCCTCGCCGTCCGACTCGGTCCGGCGGCGGCCGGCCGGTGCCGGCGGCGCGTGCACCTGGATGCCGACCCGGCGGCTCCGCGGTCCCTCCGCTCTGCCGGCGACGACGGGCTGCGATTGCGGTTGGCCGACGGCGCTGCGCACCGTGACCTCGTGCTGTCGTCATTGCGGTCGATCCTCCAGGTCGAAGCGAACGCGGTCTGGGATCCGACTGGGCCGGATCGGCCGGCGGTGGTCCTCGAGCCATCGCTGCGCAGCGATGTCCGTTTCGGCAATCCCGACCTGCTGCTCTGGGACGGCACCGGATACCGACCGGTGATGGTCCGCTCCCACCGGACCACCGATCCGGGCAGTGGTGCGAACACCTCCGGTTTGGACGCACCACTGTTGACCAGGGTCGATCACCGGCGCAGGCTGCGCGCGCACGCGGCCGACGCGTTGGCGCTGGCGCATCACGTACGGTTGCTGGCCGACCTCGGCCTGGCCGGTGCGGAGGCCGTCGGAGGGGTGATCGGCCGGGGTGGCGGCGATGCCGACATCATCGTCTGGCACCAGTTGGATGTGCCGGGAGCTTCGGTGCTGTCCGACTACGACCTGCGCTTCGCCGACCGGTTCGCGGTGGCCACCGCGGCCGCGAGCGGGGGTCCGGCGCTGGCCGCGCCGTCCCGGATCGGGGAGTGCCGGCGATGCTCCTGGTGGCCGGTTTGTTCAGTGGAACTACTTGCAGTGCACGATATCTCGCTCATCGTGGCGGGCGGCGACGTGCGGGCCCTGCAGGCCGCCGGGCTGCGCACCGTCGACGACCTGGCGGCGCTGGATGCCCGGTCAGCAGCCGACCTGCCGTTCTCAGGGCTGGAGCCGGGGACGGCCAGGGTGCGGGCTAGGGCGTGGCTGGCCGGCTGGCCGATGGTGCGCAAGACCGAGCAGGTGCGGGTGCGGCGTGCGGACCTGGAGCTGGACGTCGACATGGAGTCGTTCCTGGAGGACGGCGCCTACCTGTGGGGGACCTATCTGACCGGGCCGGCGGTGGCAGCACTCGGCCTGCGCGAGGGATATCGCGCCTTCGTCAGCTGGCAGCCGCTGCCGAATCGGGACGAGGGCCGTGCGTTCGCGGCGTTCTGGGCCTACCTGACCTGGTTGCGGGCGACGGCGGCAGAGCACGGTCTGACCTTTGCGGCCTACTGTTATTCCAGGTCGGCCGAGGAACGATGGATGAGGTCGACTCCCGTCCGGTACCCGGACATTCCGCAGATGCCCTCGGTCGAGGACGTCTCGGAATTCTGTTCATCCAGCGACTGGGTGGACATCTACCAGGAGATCCGCGATCAGTTCGTCGTGCCGGGCTCGATGAAGCTGAAGGCGCTCGCCCCGGTGGCCGGGTTCGACTGGCGGGACCCCGAACCCGGTGGGGAGAACTCGATGGCCTGGTACCGCGAGGCGGTCGGGGTCGGCCCGGCGGCGGCGATCTGGCCGGCGGGCGGGCCGGAGGCGTCGATTCCCGACCAACCGGTGGCCCCCGTCGGCCAGATCATGGCCGATCGGATCCTCCGGTACAACGAAGACGACGTGCTGGCGACGCTCGCGCTGCGTCGCTGGATGACCGATCGGGCCGGCGAGGTGCCCACCGCCGCCGAGCTCGACGCCGACTGAACGGAACTGAGGAGTCTGCACGATGGAGTACACGAAACTGGGCTCGACCGGACTGGATGTGTCGCGAATCTGCCTTGGCTGCATGAGCTATGGCGAGCCGCAGCGGGGAAATCACCAATGGTCGCTGACCGAGGACGAGAGTCGGCCGTTCATCAGGGCGGCGCTCGAGGCCGGCATCAACTTCTTCGACACCGCCAACGTCTATTCCGCGGGGTCGAGCGAGGAAATCGTCGGCCGCGCCCTGTCCGAATTCGGTGATCGGGACCAACTTGTCGTCGCCACCAAGGTGCACGGACGGATGGCGCCCGGTCCAAACGGCGCCGGGTTGTCCCGAAAGGCGATCATGTCCGCCATCGACGCGAGCCTGCGCCGGCTCGGTACTGACTACGTGGACCTCTACCAGATTCACCGATGGGACCCGCTGACGCCGATCGAAGAGACACTCGAAGCGCTGCACGACGTCGTCAAGGCGGGCAAGGCAAGGTATCTCGGGGCATCGTCGATGTTCGCGTGGCAGTTCAGCAAGGCCTTGTATACGGCAGATGCGAACGGCTGGGTCCGGTTTGCCACCATGCAGGACCACTACAACCTGCTCAACCGCGAGGAGGAGCGGGAAATGCATCCGCTCTGTGTCGACCAGGGCGTCGGTGTGATCCCGTGGAGCCCGTTGGCCCGAGGCAAACTGACCAGGGACTGGGACGCCGTCACCGCCCGCTCAGAGACGGACGAGTTCGGCCGGACGCTGTACGACTCGTCCTCCTCGGACCACCTGACCGTCGACCGCGTGGCCGAGATCGCCGCGGAGCGCGGACTGACCCGCGCGCAGGTTGCGCTGGCCTGGGTGCTGTCCAAGCCGGTGATCAGTGCACCGATCATCGGCGGAACCCGGATGCAGCATCTTTCCGACGCTGTCGCAGCGGTGGACGTGATGTTGTCCGACGAGGAGGTAAAGCGGTTGGAGGAGCCGTACACGCCCCACTCGGTCGCCGGCTTCTGACCCACCCCGGCGCTCATCATCTTCGCCGCCGCTCATCATCGTCTCGAAAATGTGGACGGTGGGACGCGTGTCGACCCGATCATGAGCGCAGCTGGCTGTGGTTACGGGCTGTGCTGGCGGCGGTGCGGGTCCGCTCAGCGCGGGGCCATCCGGAGTGCGCCGTCGAGCCGGATGACCTCGCCGTTGAGGTAGTCCTGCTCGGCGATGGACAGCACCAGTGCGGCGAACTCCTCCGGCCGACCCAGGCGCGCCGGAAACGGCACCGTGGCAGCCAGTGCGGCGCGGAACTCCTCGCTCACGGTGGCCATCATGGGGGTTTCCATGACGCCAGGTGCCACCGTCATCACCCTGATCCCGAACTGCGCGAGATCCCTCGCCGCCGGCAGGGTCATCGCGGCGACTCCGCCCTTGGACGCCGCGTAGGCGATCTGGCCGATCTGCCCGTCGAAGGCGGCGATCGACGAGGTGTTCACGATCAGCCCGCGGCCGCCTTGGTCGTCGATCGGGTCAGTGGCCGCGATGGCCTCTGCGGCCAGTCGCAGCACGTTGAACGAGCCGATCAGGTTGATCGACACGACCCGGTTGAACGCCTCCAGGTCGTGCGGACCGCTGCGGGACAGGATTCGCCCCGGGGTCACGATGCCGGCGCAGTTGACCGCGAGGCGGACGGGCCTGCCGGACCCGGCCGCGGCGGCGACGGCGGCCGCGACGCCGGCTGCGTCCCGTACATCGCCGCTGACCGGCAGCACTCCGTTCGGCGGGCCGCCCGCCCTGTCCCATCCAGCCGCGAGGTCCAGTCCGATCACCGATGCCCCGCCGGCAACCAGCGCGGCACACGTGGCCGCCCCCAGGCCAGAGGCCGCACCCGTCACGACTGCCGCAATCCCGTTGATCTGCATGGGCACCAGGTTAGGGGCTCCGGATGCGCGCGTCCCCTCCGGGCAGCGTTCCACTGACCGTATGACTCTGAGGGCGAATTGTCCGACCTAAGCTCCCCGCAACTCGCGAAATCCCTCCCCCGGCTCACTGCGGCCGAATCAGCCCCGGGGCCCGTGACCCGCCGACATCGTCGCCCGGACGTACCGGTGCAGCATTTCTCTGGCACGCCGGGGTGAGAGCCGGGACTGGGGGAGGTAGGCCTGCACCACCAGGCCGTCCAGCAGGGCGATCAGCTCGACGGACACCCGCTGCGGGTCGTCGACCGACAGTGATCCGTCGGCTCGTCCGCGTTCCAACAACTTCTCGGTCAGTCGATGCAGGTCGCGATAGACGCGCGACTGCCAGCCCGAGTACTGCGGGTAGTGCGCGGCCAGGGCCCAGAAATCGAGCCACAGCTTCCAGTGCTCGCGGGTCCTCTCGTCGGATGCCACCAGGCCGTCGATCAGCTCGGTCAGTCCGGTCAACCCGGTCGGCGCTGCGGCGGCCCGCTCCCAGATCGGCGCCGAATACGCGTCCATCTCGCTCTCCAGCACGCCGGCCAATACCTCCTCGATGCCGCTGAAGTGATAGGTGACGGTCCCGACAGCGACCTCACCGGCGGCGGCGATGTCGCGCACCGTGGTGGCGTGCAGTCCGCGCTCGGCGATCACCCCGCGGGCAGCGTCCAGCAGCATCCGGCGGCGCACCTCGGGGGGCCGCCGTCGACGCGGCGCACCTTCGGGAGCCGGATTCATGAAGCTCGGGCCTGCTTTCTGACGGTCGGCGCTATTTCCTGCCCCTGCGGAGCGGGCACCCGTTGCCCCTGCGGAGCAGCGACGGTCGCCCTCCGACCCAGTGACTATTCCGTGTTCCGCTGCTATCGTGAGCACATCCCATAATCGTACATCCGCCCGATTATCACATCAGGCCGGCCTACTTGGAGAGATCACCGTGTTCCTGCTCCGCAAACCGATCCTGGCGATCTCCGCCAGTTCCAGGGTGCGCGACCTCATCAGTCGCCTCCCGCTGACCCGCTCCGTGGTGCAGCGGTTCGTCGCCGGGGAGGCGACCAAAGATGCGGTGGCCGCAGTCAGGGAACTCAGAGCGGCCGGACTGCAGGTCACCATGGACCACCTCGGCGAGAACACCACCGACACACTCCAGGCCGACGCGACCGTTACCGCCTATCTCGAGCTGATCGATGCGCTGGCCAAGGCCGGTGTTGCGCACGGAGCGGAGCTGTCGGTCAAGCTCTCCGCTGTCGGCCAGGCGCTCACCAGCACCGATGGTCAGGCATACGCGCTGCGAAGTGCCAGGAAGATCGCCGACGCTGCCTATGGCGCCGGTGCCAGGGTGAACCTGGATATGGAGGACCACACCACCGTCGACGGCACCCTGGAGATCCTGCGGGTGCTCCGGGAGGACCACCCCGACATCGGGGTGGCGATCCAGGCCATGCTGATGCGGACCGAGGCCGATCTGGTCGGGCTCACCGCGCCGGGTTCCAGAGTGCGGTTGGTCAAGGGCGCTTACCACGAACCGGGCACGGTCGCCTTCCAGGGCCCCGAGCAGGTCGACCTGGCCTATGTGCGCTGCCTGAAGATTCTGATGGCCGGCAACGGCTATCCCATGGTCGGCTCGCACGACCCGCGGATGATCAGGATCGCTGCCGAGCTCGCCAAGGAGAACGGTCGCAGCCCGGACAGCTACGAGCACCAGATGCTGTACGGAATCCGTCCGGACGAGCAGCGCCGGCTCGTCGGCAAGGGTATGACGGTCCGCATCTACGTACCGTATGGATCCGACTGGTACGGCTACTTCACCCGCCGGCTCGCCGAACGACCGGCGAACCTGCTGTTCTTCCTCAGGGCCCTGCTCAGCCGCGGCTGAGCACACCGACAGACCCGACCGCACTCGTGCATCGCCGAACTCGCCGCCAGAAGGAACAAACATGGACGCCGTCACTCTTCCGCCCCTCCCCGTCAACGAGACCGTTCTGGACTACGCCCCCGGCAGTGCGGAGCGGGACCGGTTGACCGCCGCTCTCAAATCGTTCAACACGCCACTCGAACTCGGTGCCGTGATCGGCGGGAAGTCCCGCAGGCCGGCCGGTGAGGGCTTCACGGTGGTCGCCCCTTTCGATCATCAGCGCGTGCTGGCCACCTCGGCGAACTCGACGCAGACGGATGCGGTGGACGCCATCGAGGCGGCGGCCGCGGCGGCGCCCGGCTGGCGGGCACTGTCCTTCGACGACAGGGCGGCGATCATCCTGCGGGCCGCCGACCTGCTGACCGGGCCGTGGCGGGCGCGCATCAATGCCGCCACCATGCTGGGCCAGGCGAAGACCGCCTACCAGGCCGAGATCGACTCGGCCTGCGAACTCGCCGATTTCTGGCGGTTCAACGTGCACTTCGCCCGGCAGATACTCGCCGAGCAGCCGATGGCCAATTCCAGGGGCATCTGGAACCGTACGGATCACCGCCCATTGGAGGGTTTCGTCTACGCGATCACCCCGTTCAACTTCTCCGCGATCGCCGGCAACCTGCCGACAGCCCCGGCCCTGATGGGCAACGTGGTGATCTGGAAGCCGTCCACCACCCAGCAGCTCGCAGCATCGCTCACCATGGACCTGCTGACCGAGGCCGGACTGCCGGCCGGGGTGATCAACATGCTGCCCGGGTACGGACCGGAGATCTCCGAGGTGCTGTTGGCTGATCGCAATCTTGCCGGCGTCCACTTCACCGGCTCCACCAGGGTGTTCCAGGACCTGTGGAAGACCATCGGCAACAACATCTCCCGCTACCGCAGCTACCCGCGACTGGTCGGCGAGACCGGTGGCAAGGACTTCATCGTCGCGCACTCGTCCGCGGACGTCGATGTGCTGCGCACCGCCATGGTCCGCGGTGCGTTCGAGTACTCCGGTCAGAAGTGCTCGGCGGCCTCCCGCTCCTACGTCCCGCGGTCGTTGTGGCCGGCGCTCAAGGATCAGCTGATCGCCGACACCGAGGCGCTCAGCATCGGCTCGGTGGAGGACTACGCGAACTTCACCAGCGCCGTCATCGACGACCGCTCGTTCGGCCGGCTGAAGGCTGCGCTGGACCGGGCCAAGGCCACCGAATCCATCGAGGTGATCGCCGGCGGCAGCTACGACGACTCGGTCGGCTACTTCATCCGGCCCACCCTGCTGCTGGGCACCGACCCGACCGACGAGGTGTTCTGCAACGAGTACTTCGGGCCGATCCTGTCCGTGCACGTCTACGACGACACCGACGACGGAGCGTTCGACACCCTGCTTCGCCAGGTCGACGAGGCCTCGCCGTATGCGCTGACCGGTTCCATCATCGCCAGGGACCGGGTGGCCGTCGCCAAGGTGACGGATGCGCTGAGGTTCACCGCCGGCAACTTCTACATCAACGACAAGCCGACCGGCGCCGTAGTGGGTCAGCAGCCGTTCGGCGGCGCCAGGGCGTCGGGCACCAACGACAAGGCCGGATCGGCGGCAAACCTGATGCGCTGGACGTCACCGAGGTCCATCAAGGAAACGTTCGGGGCAGCCACCGCCGTCGGATACCCGCACCAGGGCTGAGCCGTGCCGCCGCCGGCAGCCACCTAGAATGCGTTCACAGAGACACCCGCCGGCGGGGGCATGGAAGTGCCCCGTTTGCTGGCCGCGGACCGTGGCCGGGACCGGATTCTCAGTATCCTCACAGGCTGACAGGGCACTTTGGCAACCAAACGATGACGACTGAGAGCTGACCATATGGCGACGGCTGTGGCGACCACCGGGTTGGAAGAACCCTCGACGGGGCGGTGGCCCCGGACGACCAGGCGGCTGGCGGCTCTGATCGTCGCGCTGCCGGACCGTCTGATGACCTGGTTCCTCACCGTTGCGACAGTGGTATCCGTCGCGCTGCTGGTCGGGCAGTTCCGACCGTTGCTCGTCGCGCCGGCCGCGGTTGTTGCGCTGATCCTGACCAGGCGGATGGTCCCGCAGTCACCCCAGGTCAACCGGGCCGCGGTCGCGGGCGCCGGGGCGGCGCTGCTGATGACGATGACCTGGTACGTCGTCCAGCGCGGGTACACAGCCCAGATGATCGGCCTGGACCGTGACCCGGCCCAGTACACGCTGTCCGCCCTCTACCTCGTGCACCACAGCAGTCCCGATGTGGCGCTCGATCCGGCGCTGCCGGGTCTGGCTGCTGCGGTCCCGGGGCTGCTCACCGATTTCCTGCTCGGCAACTCCGGCGCCGTCAACCACATCCAGGGCAACGACCTGCTGCCGGGACTGCTGGCCTTGTTTGGTTGGGTGCACGGCACAGCCGGGGTGTTGACCGGCAACGTCGCACTGGGTGCGCTGGCGCTGCTCTCGGTCTATGCGCTGTCCCGGCGGATCCTGGGGCCGCTCTGGGGACTGGCGCCGATGCTGCTGCTGGCAGTGACGATGCCGCTCGCGGCGTTCTCGCGGATGCCCTACACCGAACCGACGGCACTGATTTTCGTCTGCGGCATGCTGGTCGCCCTGTGGGTGGGAATCGACCGGCGGAGCAATGCTCTGTTCGCGCTGGCCGGCGCCTTCGCCGGGGCCACCCTGATGGCCAGGATCGACGGGGGTCTGACCATCGTGGCCGGGTTGGCCGCTGTCAGCCTGCTGGCCATTGCACCGATTTCCGCAGCACGCCGCCGAGCAGGCCGGCTGGCCCTGCTCCTTTTCACCTGGGGGGCGCTGCCCACTGCCGCTCTGGGTTGGCTCGACCTCTATGTGCACAGTCCCAAATACCTGTCCGGGTTGTCGGGCGAGCTGTATCCGGTGGTGGCGACGATGCCGGTCGTGCTGGTGCTCGGGTTCGGCCTGAGCCTGCTCCGGCGGTTCACCGGCCCGATTGCCGTCTGGATGTCCTCGCACCGGCGTGGGCTGGCGATCGCCGCCGGCATCGTCGTGGGTGTCGTCGCGGTTGCCATGGTGACCAGGCCGTTGTGGCTGGAGCAGCATTTCACCAGGAACCGACCGGACGGCGATTACGTCGGCGGGGTCGCGGCCCGGCAGAAGGCGGAGGGTCTGCCGGTCGATGGCACCCGGAGCTACGACGAGATGACCGTCAGCTGGCTGGCCTGGTACCTGAGCTGGACCGTGGTGGTGGCCGCCCTGCTGGGCGCTGTACTGGCCGCCGTCCGGTTCTGCCGGAAACGGGATCCGCGATTGCTGGTGATCTGGGTGGTCCCGGTACTCGTCGGGCTGGTCTATCTGAACCGGATCTCCATCACGGCGGATCAGATCTGGGCGCTGCGCCGGCTGCTGCCGGTGGTCATCCCGTTCACCGCCATCGCTGCGGTGTACGCGCTGCGCGCCGCCGTGATGGCGCTGCCCCGATTCCGTGCGTTGGGCGTGCTGGTTGCGGTCGTCCTACTGCTGCTGCCGATACAGACCTGGGGGAAGATGTTCGATTCCCGGGAGGGTATCGGCGAGTACGACCTGGTGGGCACGATCTGCAATCTGGCCGGCGACGGCCTGATCGTGCAGGCCGGACCGTACCCGATCATGGGTTCGGCGCTGCCCGCGCTGCAGGAACTGTGCTCGGACAAGGTGGTGTCCATCAACCAGCCGACGGTGAACTCGATGGCGGCGATCAAACAGAACTGGACCGGTGGCGGCCCGATTACCGTGGTGGTGTTCTTCCCGACAGCCGTGACCTGGACCACGCCGGTGGATCCGTCCAAGCCGCTGGACAGGATTGTGTTCTCCCGCTGGGAAAGCGTCATCTCCCGGCGGCCCGGCAACCTGAATCTGCAGCAGGTGTCGATCTGGATGGGCACCCTGCAACCCTCCGGCGAGGTCACGCCCCTGAACGCGTCCCCGTTCCCGGCGCTGCTGCCCGGATCCTGAACGGTCGGGTTTCCGACCGGTTGTCAGCGGGTCTGCACCTGAATGTGCTGGTGGTTGCAGACGTCCGGGAAGAAGTACACGCCGGCTCTGAGCCGGGCGGAGGACTGGCCGGGGCAGGTGCTCTGTCCCAGTCCCGCACCAATGGGCAGGACTGTGGACGCATAGTTCGCGAAGACCCGGTCGAGGTCGAGGTTGTTGGGTCCCGAGTTGCCGCCGAAACTGGTCGCGGCGCCTGTCGACAGGCTGGTCACGGTCGCGATGTCCACCGACCGCCCCAACGGATGCTGTCCCGAGTCACAGCCGTGGCCGGTGATGATGTTGTTGATCCTGATCCGGTAGTACCCGGTCACCTGCACCAGGAAGTGGACCAACCGGATGTCGACCCGCGCGGCCCTCCCACACGAGCTGCCGTTGGTGATCACCTGGTTGCGGCTGGTTGCCAGCAGGTCGCTGTACACACCCGGCAGGCCGGTCAGCCTGCCGCCCCACATGGTCAGCAACCGTCCCGCCTCACTGGCAGCGGTCGGGGCGACAACGATCGGCGGGGCGATCGGCTTGGGCGGCAGCAGCGCCTGCCAGACGACGGCTCCCGCGGCGTTGCGCAGGTACAGGTTGTTGTTCGGGCTGATGGACAGCCTGGCTCGCGGACCGGCGAGACCGGTACGCCACAGCACGCGACCACCCGGTGCGGAGACCACCAGCTGTCCATTGCCCAGGAGTTGGGCGACGGATCCGGGATGACCGAAGGTGTGAGAATGCCAGACGGCCGCGGCGCCACGCCGGAGCACCAGATTGCCGTCGCCCTGCATGGTCAACTTTTCACCGGTCCGGCCGGTGAGGTACTGGCCGGCTGTCAGCCTCGACCCGGCGACGAGTTCGGGCGCCCAGGTTCGCAGGCTCCACAGGACCTGGGCACTGCCGGGGCGGATCGTCAGATTGCCGTCGTCCTGAACGAGGAGTCGGTTCGGCGCCCCGCGGGTATGGGTCGACCACAGCTGACGCTTCGACGCGGTGAAAACCCCCGCGTTGCCGGTCGCGTCGATCTGCAGGTAGTTGCCCCAGCCGAAGGTCCGCGCCGACCAGATCACCCCGCCGCCGGCGGCCAGGACCAGATTGCCGTCGAGTTGCATGTGCAGCGTCACGAACCGGTTCGGCGATGCCAGCCAGGCTCCGGGAGCGAGCCGCTGACCGGGGGACAGGACGGCGGCCGGACCTGCGGCCGACGCGGCCAGGGCGGGCGCCGAGATCACGACGGTGCCCATGCCGGCCGACAGAATCACGGTCAGCAGCACGAGCAGCCGGGCGACCGGGCGCTGGTGCACCCGGCCGGAGGGGGTGCGGTCCCGTTTCGCGCAGGGTCTCGCCATCTTGAGTTCTCCTCGTCGAGAGCGTCGGCCTGGCGCGAATGTCAGCGCACCCGGGCGGGGTATCGAAGGGTAACCCGGCGATCGCCGTCAGCGATAACCCAGCGGATCCGGAGGCGGGCAGATCGCATCGACCGCCTGCCGGTCGGCCGGGTCCGGGACCCAGCCGGCTCCGGCGGCCGCGTTGGCCCTCACCTGCGCCGGCGAGGTGGCGCCCGCGATGACGGACGCCACCCCGGGCCGCGACAGCAGCCAGCCGAACGCGACCTCCACCATGCTCAGGCCCCGATCGCCGGCGAACCCCTCCAGCGCTTCCAGCCGGTCCCAGGGCGCCGACTCCAGCAACGCTGGTTTCAAGTCGGTCAACCGGGTCCCGCTCGGCGCCGACCCACGGCTGAACTTGCCGGTCAGCAGCCCGTTGGCCAGGGGGAAGAAAGGCAGGATGCCGACTCCGAATCGAGCTGCGGCCGGCATCAACTCGGACTCGATGCCCCGCTGCAGCAGCGAGTATTCGTTCTGCGCGGAGATGAACGGCGCGGTGCCGGCCCGGTCGGCCGTCCACGCCGCATCCGCCAACTGCCAGCCGGCGAAGTTCGAGTGGCCGATGTAGCGGATCTTGCCTGCCCTCACCACGTCGTCGAGGGCGGCCATCGTCTCGCTCAGCGGCGTCAACGGGTCGGGCTGGTGAAGCTGGTACAGATCGATCCAGTCGGTCCGCAGTCGGCGCAACGACGCCTCGACCGACTGGATCACATAGCGACGGGAACCGCGGGCGCCCTCGTCGCGGCCGTTGGCGCCTTTCGCGTCCATCCCGAACTTCGTGGCCAGCACCACCTGATCTCGTCGGGCGCCCAGGGTCGCGCCGAGGATCTCCTCGCTCAGACCGGGTCGCGAGCCATAGATGTCTGCGACGTCGAACAGGGTGATGCCGGCCTCGACGGCGGCGTCGACGACTGCTCGACTGCCGTCCAGATCCGCGGTCGCAGTTCCGGCCCGGCCGAGGTTGTTGCAGCCCAGACCGGTCGCGGACACCGTCAGCCCGGAATGACCCAGCCGTCGTAACTCCGGTTTCACCATGCCCGCTAGCGTACGATTCCACGATCGCGCGGATGACAGGGGCGGCGCCCGCGCGCCGGGGTCCTGGCGACCACCGGTTTCCGGGCCCGACGGAACATTGAACGCCTGTCGAGCACACTAGAAACGCACTGGAAGGGACTGATCTATGGCCGACGGCCGAATCGCAGTGATCGGCAGCGGGTACGTCGGCCTGACGTCCGGTGCGTGCCTGGCAAGTCTGGGTCACCAGGTGGTCTGTGGGGACGTGGATGCAACCAAGGTCGCGGCCCTGGCCAGGGGCGAGGTGCCGATCCTGGAGCCCGGTCTCGACGAGATGGTCGCCAGGGGGCTGGCGTCCGGCAACCTTTCGTTCGTGCACGGCGCCGCCGCGGCGGCGAGAGGCGCCAAGTACATCTTCCTCTGCCTGCCCACCCCGGACGGCGGTGACGGCCGAGCCGATCTGCGCATCGTCCACGACGTCGTCGCCGAGATCGGGCCGGTGCTCGATTCCGGCGCCATCCTGATCACCAAGTCCACCGTCCCGGTCGGCACCGCGCAGGACATCACCGCCACGGTCAATCGGACCGACATCGCGGTGGTCTCCAACCCGGAGTTCCTGCAGGAGGGGACCGCCGTCCGCAACTTCATGAACCCGGACCGCATTGTCGTCGGGTCTTCCGATCGGCACGCCGCCGAGGCCGTCGCCGGCCTGTACCAGGTGTTGGGAGCTCCGGCTGTCGTCACCTCGCCGGAGTCCTCCGAACTGATCAAATACGCCTCGAATGCGTTCCTGGCGATGAAGTTGTCCTTCATCAACTCGGTCGGGGCGCTCGCCGAGGCGGTCGGCGCCGACGTGGCCGAGATCGCCGGCGGGATGGGTTTCGACGAGCGGATCGGCCCCAAATTTCTGCAGACCGGCCCGGGCTGGGGCGGTTCCTGCTTCCCGAAGGACACCAGGGCCCTGGCGATGATCGCCGCCGACAACGACATCGCGTTTCCGTTGCTGGAAGCCGCCGTGTTGTCCAACGACCAGGCCCAGGATCGGGTCGTCGACAAGGTCAGAGCGGGCGCGGGCGGTTCACTGGACGGCGTCCAGCTCGCGCTGCTGGGCCTGACCTTCAAGGCCGGCACCGACGACCTGCGCGATTCACCCGCGCTGGCGGTGGCGGCGCGGCTGGCGGCCGAGGGCGCCGTGCTCCGCGGCTTCGACCCGGCCATCTCCGGTGACGTCACGGCGACCAGGAGCCGGCCCGACATCCCGGTGGCTCCGGACCCCTACTCGGCTGCGTCCGGGGCTGCGGT
Organism: Mycobacteriales bacterium; assembly: GCA_038229825.1. Taxonomy (GTDB): domain Bacteria; phylum Actinomycetota; class Actinomycetes; order Mycobacteriales; family Nakamurellaceae; genus Nakamurella. The sequence continues at coordinate 81,408 of JBBROB010000002.1, read as the reverse complement.
CCTGGTCGTTCTCACCGAGTGGCCGGTCTTTGCCGAGTTGGACCTGACCAAGATGGCGGAGGGGATGGCCGGCCGGGTGATCGTCGACGGCCGCAACATCATCGACCCCGCTGCGGCCGCGGCCGCCGGGTTCAGCCTCGTCCCGACCGGACGTGCGACGTACTGAGACCTTTGGTCACCCCCTGCGGAGCAGTGATTTGTTTCGTCACCCCTGCGGGGCAGTGAGGGTGACCCAGCCGGTCAGCTTCGATACGCCGGTGACCACCGTGGCTGTCTCGCCAGCTCCCCGATCCGGGGGCGCGGCTGTTCGAGTCACCCGGGGTCGGATAGCCGGGCTCCGCGTCGACGAGGTCTGCCCGACCGTGGTGCCGACACTGATCCGGGTCGTCGGCGCGGGCGGGGACCCGTCTGAGGCGGGCGCGGTGGCCGCCCGACCGCCGACCGCGATGGCCACTGCGGCGACAACGGCGGCGGCCATGCCAGCGGCCAGCACGAACGCGCGTTGCCGGGTGCGCGGCGGCGGTTGAGCGGGGTGCCCGCCGTTCGACGAGACTTGTGCACCGGTGTCAGCGGCCACCGACCTCCGTGAGCCGTGATCGGTTGGGGGGACGGGAGAGGGCGGAGTCGGTACGGTCGCTTCATCGGCCTGCCGGTACTTGAAGACGCGTGACGTGGTCGCCCGCCAACGGGCGGCTCCGATGGAGATCCCGGTACGCCGGGAGACCGGCAACTGACGGCTGGAGTGTCCCGGTCGCGTGGCGGCAGCACGCGGACCCGGCCGGTGGTGCTGCTCGGCTGAGCGCTGGGCAGCCAGTCGGACCGACCGGCTGACCCCGACCGGGGGCGGCCGGCCGTGGATGTCACGCGCCGTCCGTTCGGCTGTGTGCGTCGCCTGCGCCGGGCGGGTCGGTGTGTTGGCGCGTGCTGCCTCGTCCAGCAGTTGCTGCAGCTCGGCCGAGCGTCCGGCATGGGGTTCAGTCGGATCCTTCGTCATCAAAACCTCCCATCGGTAACCCCCGGCGCGACGGGACCGTGACGGCCCACAGGCAGGGTGCCCCAGTGGGTCGAAAGTGAATCGAGAGTGGCGAAATCGTGGGCTGCTGCGCATCGCAAATCACCCATTCAGCGGGTTCACGCCCGAGTCAGGGCCGGCCGATGCCCAACTGCCAGTCATCCAGGTATTCAGCGGCGAACCCGGCCTGCGAATAGGCCAGGTAGAAGTTCCACATCCGGATGAAGGTGTCGTCGAAACCGAGTTCGGCGATCTTCGGGAGCGCCGCGTTGAAGCGGTGCCGCCACTGCTGCAGTGTCGGAACGTACGACAGACCGAGCCGGCGGCTCTCCTGCACCCGCAACGAAGTACCCGCCGCCAGCACGTCGTCGATAGCCGTCAGTGACGGCAGGATCCCGCCGGGGAAGACGTACTTGTGCACCCAGGTGTAGCCGTTCCGGGTCTCCAACAGGCGTTCGTGGGCGATCGTGATGGCCTGCAGGCCGAGCCGCCCACCCGGCACCAGCATCCGGTCGATCGATCCGAAGTAGTCCGGCCAGTACTTCTCGCCGACGGCCTCGATCATCTCGACACTGACCACCGAGTCGTATTTGCCGACATGGGTGGCGGCGTGAGCCCGGTAGTCCTCCAGGCGCACTTCGATCAGGTGGGAGAGTCCGGCCGCTGCGATCCGCTGGTCGGCCAGCGCCTTCTGCTCTTCCGACAGGGTCAGGGTGGTGACCCGCACTCCGCGTTCGGCGGCGGCACGGATGGCCAGCGCACCCCAGCCGGAGCCGATCTCCAGCATGTGCGTGTCGGGTCGGACACGGGCCAGGTCCAGGATCCCGTCGATCTTCCGGAGCTGAGCTTTTCCCAGATCGGCCGCGGGGTCGTCGCCGAATTCGTACCAGGCCGAGGAGTAGGTCATCGTCTCGTCCAGGAACTGCTCGAACAGCTCATTGGACAGGTCGTAGTGCCGATGGATGTTCTCCTGGGCGCCGGTGACGGTGTTCTCCTCGTCTTTCGGCTGCCGGCTCTGCCAGGCCCTGCGCAGCTTCTGCAGGGGTCCGGGGACCAGAACAGACATCCGCTTGGCCATCACCGTCAACACGGCGGCGAGTTCGTCAGTTGCGGCATTGAGTTCGGCCTGCTCGAACCTGGCCGCCGGCTTCGAACCGCCCCAACCGCCGGTGGTGATGTCACCGGTCATCCAGGCCTCGCCGAAGCCGATCAATCCTTCGGTGCCCAGCCTGCGGAAGAACGAGGCCGGGTTGACCACCTCCAGCACCGGCCCGCCTGCACCCCAGGTCTTCCCGTCCGGGAACTGCAGCGTGATGGGCAGATTCTTGACTGCCGCCTTGGTCAGGCGTCTGGCCACCGCCGCGTGCACCGGCGAATTCGACACGTCGAAAAGGCCCGGCCAGACTCCTGCCGACGGCTGGGGAGTGATGCGGACGCGAGCCTTGGCTGGGGCAAGCAACGACATGGCGAAAAGCTCCTTCGTCCGGGGCCGCAGTCCATGCGCCCCCGGGATCAACCGACTGTTCCGGAAAGTGAGATTCTGTGCAGTCATTCGGAGACCGGGGGCCGCCGGGTGGGTCCGAGCCCGGGATCAGCCGGAAAATCCGTGCTGGCGCCACGCCTCGTACACGGCGATGCTGGCCGCATTGGACAGGTTCAGCGAGCGGCGCCCCGGCAGCATCGGGATCCGGACCGGCGCGTCGATGCGCGCATCGGTCAGTACGTCCGCCGGCAGCCCGGTCGGCTCCGGCCCGAACAGCAGCACATCCCCTGGCCGGTACCGGATGCTCGAGTAGATTTGCCTCGCTCCCGCGGTGAAGGCGAAGACCCGTGCGCCAGACCAGTTCTCGAAGGCGGCATCGAGGTCGGGGTGGACGGTCACCGATGCCAGGTCGTGATAGTCCAGACCGGCGCGTCTCAGCTTGGCGTCCGACAGATCGAAGCCGAGCGGCTCGATCAGGTGCAGTTCGGATCCGGTCGTCGCAGCGGTCCGGATGGCGTTCCCGGTATTCCCCGGGATGCAGGGGGCGAAAAAGGCCAATCGGAACATGGTGGCAGATGATGCCAGACGCCGGCCGATAAGGTCGGTGCTCGAGACGGCAACCATTCCAGGCACGAGGGCAGGCCAGCAGCATGAGGGTGATCATCTTCGGCGCCACCGGGATGGTGGGGCAGGCGGTGCTGCGGGAGTGTCGACTCGACCCGTCGGTCGGCACTGTGCTGCTGGTCGGCCGCTCACCGACGGAGGTGAGCGATCCCAAGGTCTCCCAGATCGTGCACGGCGACTTCCTGGACTTCAGTGCGATCGCACCAGAGCTGACCGGATACGACGCCTGTTTCTTCTGCCTTGGCGTCTCGGCCAACGGGATGAGCGAGCCGGCCTACCGCCGGGTCACCTACTTCATCACCATGGCGGCAGCCAGGGAGCTGGCCCAGCTGAATCCGGCCATGCGGTTCCTCTACATTTCCGGCGCCGGCACCGACAGCACCGAACACGGCCGGCTGATGTGGGCCAGGGTCAAGGGCGAGACCGAGAACGCGGTGCTGTCCCTGCCGTTCGCCGGCTACGCACTCCGGCCCGGCTACATCCAGCCGATGCACGGGGTCCGGACGAAGAACCGTCTGTACCGCAACCTCTATCGCGTGACCGGTGGCCTGTATCCGCTGCTCGCCCGGGTGGCGCCCAAGTACGTCATCGGCAGCGACGAACTGGCCAGGGCGATGCTGGAGGTGGCCGCCCACGGTTCGCCGCTGCGCATCCTGGACAGTTCCGAACTGGTGAAGCTGGCCCATCGCCCGGCCTGAGAGTGGTGGCCTGGCCGCTCGGGCGGTCGGCGAGCGCGTCCCGGGTGCCTATCGTTGACAGGTGAGAAAGATCGCGGATGCGCCCGCAGCGACGGACCAGGCAATTGATCCAGCCGACCTGGCGCTGTGCCTGCGCGTGATCGCCCTGACCGAGTCACTGGCCCCGGAGCATCCGGATGCGGTGGCGGTCCGCAGGGCGACGGCGCGGATCTTCAAAGGGGTGAAGAACGCCCGTCGGGCGGAGCGCCGCGACGCGGTCTCCGCAGCGGACAGGGCAGTGGTGGCCGCCACCGCCACCGGTTCCCCGGCGCGCATCGACGACGAAACGGAGGGCATCCCGCTGGTCTCGAGTGTGCCCGGTGGTGTCGCCGGCACCTTCATCCGGCCGCGGCCCTGCTACATCTGCAAGACCGACTACACCGAGGTCGACGCGTTCTACCACCAGCTGTGCCCGAGCTGCGCCGCTGTCAACCGCAGCCGTCGGGAGGCCCGCGCCGACCTCACCGGCCGGCGCGCGCTGCTGACCGGCGGCCGGGCCAAGATCGGCATGTACATCGCCCTGCGACTGCTTCGCGACGGCGCGCACACCACCATCACCACCCGCTTCCCCAATGACGCGGTCCGCCGCTTCACCCAGATGCCCGACAGCGGGGACTGGCTGCACCGGCTGCGGATCGTCGGGATCGACCTGCGTGACCCGGCGCAGGTGGTTGCCCTTGCCGACTCCGTGGCCGAAACCGGACCACTGGACATCCTGATCAACAATGCGGCGCAGACGGTGCGCAGGTCGCCGGGTGCCTACGCGCCGCTGGCCGCCGCGGAGTCCGATCCGCTGCCCGACGGGCCGCTGCCCGAGCTGCTGACGTTCGACCACGTCTCGGATGCGCACCCGATGGCACTCGCCGGGACGTTGTCCGAGCATCCGCTGCCACACCTCCCGGAGGGGCTGCGCGGTCAACAACTGTCCCGGCTGGCGCTGCTTGCCGGGTCGGCGTCCAACGAGCTGATGGAAGCCGGGCGGGCCATCGATGCCGGCGGCCTCGTGCCGGATCGCAGCACCGTGAACAGCTGGACCCAGCGAGTCGACCAGGTCGATGCGCTGGAACTGCTGGAGGTGCAGCTGTGCAATATGACGGCCCCGTTCATCCTGGTCAGTCGGCTGCGGGCGGCATTGGCGGCCAGCTCGGCGCGGCGCAAGTACGTCGTCAACGTGTCGGCGATGGAAGGGGTGTTCGGCCGCGGATACAAGGGCCCCGGTCACCCGCACACCAATATGGCCAAAGCCGCCCTGAACATGCTGACCCGCACCAGCGCCACCGAGATGCTGACCGACGGGATTCTGATGACGTCGGTGGACACCGGCTGGATCACCGACGAGCGCCCCCACTTCACCAAGATGCGGCTGGCCGAGGAGGGTTTCCACGCGCCGCTCGACCTGGTCGACGGCGCAGCCAGGGTCTACGACCCGATCGTGCAGGGGGAGGCCGGCGTCGACCTGTACGGCTGTTTCCTGAAGGACTACCGACGCGCCGACTGGTGACCGGATCGCCGGTCGTCTGCCGATGGCGCAAAGTTCTTCGGTTCACCGCACGTCGGGGACCTCCGGGCGCTCGTCGGCCCGCAACAGGCCGGCGATCCAGATGTCCAGGGAGCGTCCCCGCTGGAATCCGCGCCCCCGAAGCGTGCCCTCGAAGGTGAACCCGCACCGCTCCGCGACCAGGCGGGAGCCGTCATTGCCGACATAGGCCTGCCACTCCACCCGGTTGAAGCCCAGCCCGTCAAGCGCCCAATCGCAGATCACCCTGGTCGCCGCCGTCGCGACGCCGCGGCCCCTGGCCTGCGGAGAGACCCAATATCCGACCTCCACCACGCCGTCCTCCGGCAGGCCGACGAAGCCGATGGACCCGAGCAGCATCCGTTCATCGGCGTCCAGGATGGCGAATGAGGCCAATCCCTGCACCCACCGGAGGGCACAGGTGGCCAGGAATTGTTCGGCGTGTTCGCGAAGGTAGGGGCTCGGCAAGGGGGTCCAGGCCTGCGTTTCGGGATCCTGGCAGGCCCGCAGCACCTCGTGCAGGTCCTCCGGGAGCCAGGTGCGCAGGACGACGCCCCGGCCCCGCAACACCGTGGACTCGTCCAGCTCCAACTCCCGCACGCCTCGACAATGCCATCTCGACGTTCACCCGGCGAGGCCGCACGTGCCGATCGAACCGCCCCACCTGGTCGCGGCGCCGGTCGATCCGGCCGGCCTGGCAGACTGTTTCCCATGCCGGAGCTACCCGAGGTCAGTGCGCTCGCGGGGTTCGTCGGCGAACACGCCGGTGGTCAGCACATCGTCGGGGTCTCGGTCGCCTCGTTGAACGTTCTCACCACCTACGACCCGCCGGCCTCCGCGCTGGTCGGCCGGGTGGTCTCCGGCGCTACCCGGCACGGCAAGTTCCTGGACATCCTGACCGTCCCCGACGAGGCGACCGGGGCGGCACTGCCCGAATTGCATCTGGTCGTCCATCTGGCCAGGGCCGGGTGGCTTCGATGGTCGGACAAGATCTCGGCGGTGCCGCCCAAGATGGGTGGGCCGATCGCACTCCGGGTCAGGTTCGAAACCGGTGGGTTCGACATCACCGAGGCCGGCACGAAGAAGTCGGTCGCGGTGGCAGTGGTCGCCGATCCGCTGCAGGTGCCGGGGATCGCCAGGCTCGGCCCGGACGCGATGGGTCCGGACGGATTGGGACTCGACCGGGAAACCTTGATGGCCATACTGTCCGGCCGGACCGGCCGGATCAAGAACGTGCTGACCGACCAAACCGTGCTGGCCGGGATCGGCAACGCCTACTCCGACGAGATACTGCACACCGCCAGGATCTCGCCTTTCGCCACCGCCGGAAAGATCGACGGCGACGCTCTCGACGCGCTGCACGGGGCGATCACGTCGGTGCTCGGCGATGCGATCGCCCGGACGGCCGGTGCCGGCGCCGCCCGGCTGAAGGGTGAGAAGCGCACCGGACTGCGGGTGCACGCCCGCACCGGCCTGCCCTGCCCGGTGTGCGGGGGCACCGTCGCCGCGGTTTCCTTCGCCGACCGTTCCTTCCAGTACTGCCCGACCTGTCAGACGGGCGGAAAACTGTTGGCCGACCGCCGGCTGTCTCGCCTGATCAAGTGAGGCCGTCGGCGCCTGCCGTATCGGTGCGCCCAGGGTCGTCGACCGGCCCGTGGAACAATGACCAGTGTGACCGACGGGGACAGAATCGATCAGAACCGAGCTGAGATCACCATCGGCGAGCTACCGGCCGACCACGTCCTGCTGGATGTCCGGGAGGCCGTCGAATGGGTGGCCGGCCACGCCCCCGGCGCAGTGCACCTGCCGATGAGCGAACTGGCCGCACGGCTGGACGAAGTACCGGAAGTCTCGCCGCTGTACGTCATCTGCCGCTCGGGTGGCCGGTCCGAGCGGGTGACCGAATACCTCAACGTGAACGGCTGGGACGCCGTCAACGTCGTCGGCGGCATGTCGGTGTGGGTAGGGCTCGGGCTGCCCCTGGTCGCCGAGACGGGCGCCGCCCCCGAGGTCATCTGAGGTGGCGGTACCCCCGCCCGGGGTGCGATGCCTGCGTTGTGGCCGGAATGCGCCGCCGATGCCGCGCGGTGTCCTGGCCTGCCCTTACTGCTCGGCGCCGTTGCCGGTGCAACGCTGGCGCGCCGACCCGCCGGCGTCCGCACCGGCCTCCGGTCGCCGCCGACCGGTCCGCCGACGAACCTATGCCGGGCCACCGTCCTACCGGGGAAACCCGGGCTGGGGATTTCCGCCGGTCGTCTGGCGGGGCGCGACGATGGAGGCAATCGAGGCGGAGCCGGTCCCGTTGGGTCTGATCCGGGCGGCGCAGTACCTGTGTGTGGCAGCCTTCCTGGCCGCCTTCGCCGCTGCCGGGGGTGAGGTCTGGCGTTATGCCCTTCTGCTGCGGGGCCGCACCGAAGTGCTGTCCGGGCCGCTGGTCGTCGCCTCCGACCGACTGGTCGCCGTCGCTGCGTCATCGGCCACATTGCTGGCACTGTGTGCCGCTGCTGCTGTACCGCCCGCCCTGGTGCGGCTACACGGAGTGGCCGCCAGGCGGTCCGACCTCGGTCCGAGCCGGGCGCCGGCGTCGGTACTGGCCAGACTGGTGGTGCCGGGCTGGAACATCTACGGCCTGGGAGTGGTGATCGGCGAGGTCGACGCCATGCTGGCGTCGCCGAGAGCCGGCGGGAGGCCACGACTGTCCCGCCTGGTGGTCGTGCTGTGGGGGTTCTGGGTCGCCGATGCGCTGCTGGTGCTGCTCACCCTCGGTCGGGCCTTCGGTCGCAGTGAGCAGGCCATGGCCGACACCGTGGAACTGCACGTTTTCCTCGACGTGGTCGGCGCCGTTGTCGCACTGCTGTGCGCGCTGCTCTTCCGCCGGTTCCGGCGCACGCTCGCGGGCACCGGAACCGGCGAACTGCGGGGCTGGGTGGTCCGCCCGCCCGCACCGACCCGCGGGTCAGGAGCGATTCATCGTCCGGATCCGGATCCGGGTCCGGGTCCGGCGGATGCCGCGGGTCAGCCGGCGATGGTGACTACGGCCCCGGCAAGCGCCGACGACGGTCCGTTGACCAACCAGGTGACCGTCTCGGCCAGCACGTCCGGCGACCACCCGGCCGCCGCAGCCGGGCCGGACCCGACAACGGTGACGCCGATGCCGTGAGGCGCCAGTTCAGCGGCCAGTGCTGCGCCGAGGGCGGCAACGGCCTGTTCGGCGACAACAGCGACCGCGCTGCGGCCGCCGAACGGCCGGCCTCTCGCGGCCAGCAGAATGACGCGCCCGCCGCGCCCGCGTGCAATGAATGCGGCTGCAGCAGCATGGGCGGCTGTCGCGACGCCCAGCACCTCAACCGTCAGAGTTGCGGTCCAGGCATCGGTCCAATCGGTCAAGGAGCTGTCGACGACCGACAGCGGCCGTGCCGACTCCGTGGCCGCCGCCGCGTTGATGACGACATCGAGGCCGTCGAAGGCGGCATCCACCGACTGGATCAGATCGCCAACCGCATCGGCGTCGGCGAGGTCGGCGGTGACGGCCAGATGGCCACCGCCGGGCAGTGCCGCGACCAGCGCAGCGGCGTCGGCCACCCGACTCGCGTGATGGACGGCCAGCAACGCACCTGTTGCCGCCAGTGCCCTCACGATCGCGCTGCCGACCGCTCCACTACCACCCAGGACCAGGACCCGCCGAGCATCGGACCGGGGCCGCACCTCGGCGGCCGGTTCGATCCGGGTGACCGACTCGATCACGGCGGCCGGGACGATCAGGGTTTCCGGCTCGATCGGCGCCGTCGGCTCCGGCGGCCAGCCACTGAGCGCGCGGAGGGTGGGCAGCGGACGCAGAGTCGGCAGTGGCGGAAGGTCCGGACCAGGATCGAATGTGGCGGGGTCGAAAGCGGGGCCGGGCCTGCTCGGCTCGGCCGAGGGACCACCACCGTTCACCCCCGGGGCCGAGTCCGCAGTCAGCCACACGTCGTCGATCGGCAAAGTCATCATCCTCAAGTGCACGCCGGTGGCAGACCCACCTCGGTTGTGTTCGGCTGACCCCGGCGGCGCGCCCTTGCGCATTCGAGAGTTGTCGGTGCGGTGGCGTGGAGCGGGAGGTCTCCGCCGCTACTGACCTCTGCACAGTACTTGCGCTGTTGCGGAACTCACGACCACCCTCGACTCCCATCGCGAGGCCGTGGCAGCGAAGCCGGTCGGCCCGCCGGTTTCGGTCCGATACGGTAGCGCTGTGTCCAAGAAGACCAAGCTCAGAGCAACTCCGGAGTCCGCAGCCGTCGGCAGTTCACCCGATAACCCCCGACGTCCCTGTCCTTGTGGATCGGGGCGGCGCTACAAGGCGTGCCACGGTGCGGCCGATGCAGCCGAGATGATCGTCGCCCGGCCGTTCGCCGGTTTGGCTGCCGAAACCGAGCTGATCGCTCTTCGGGAGTTCGTGCCGTCGGCGACCGCGCCGCTGACCCTGCTCGATCCGGCGGAGGGGGCACCTTCGATCACCCTGGCCACCGTGTTGCCGGCCGCTGCTGCCGCCCTCACCAGATCGGACCGGTCGATCCTGCTCGGCATGCAGGTGCAGACCCATTCCGGCGACCTGTCCCGCGACCTCGCCTCGGCCCTCGAGTGGGCGTTGGCCGCCGAGCCCTCCAGCGTGTTGTCGGTGGTCGGTCGAGCGTCCGTCGGTCCGAGGTTCGACGATCTGGTCGTCAACGAGCCCTTCGACGTCACCGTGCACGACTCGTTCGGCTGGTGGCTCGAGGAGGAGCCGGAGGCCGGCAGCGAGGTGGCCGTGTCTCTGGAGCGCGCCAACTCGGCCATCATGCCGACCGCGAGAGTGGCCGGTCTGCCGGGCGCGTACTGGGTCGATGCCGGCGAGAAGGCGCACCTGCGCTGGGTCCGACCGGAGGACGAGCAGCCGCTGATGGCCGCGTTGGCCCGGCTCGCGGTCGACGAGGAACTCGATCTGGGCGACGGTTCGCGTTACGTCGGCTCGTTCCGCGCCCACGGCAGACTGGTACCCGTCTGGGATCTGGACAGGGACGCGCATTCCTCGGAGTGGGACGCCCCGGTGCGGGAGTTCGCGGTGCGACTGGAGCGGGCGCTTGCGGTCGAGGAGCCGCTCTCCGCGGCGCAGCGGCGCGCCCGGGACGGCATCCTGGGTCGGCAGTTCACCCTGCGCTAGCCGCGCCGCCGCACGCAACCAGCCTGACGGTCACGGCAACCAGCTGACATGCCCTTTGAGCAGCGGGTACGCGACGAAGACCACGGCGTCGATCAGCGAATGGGCGATGACCAGGGGCCACAACCGACGGAACTTCAGGAAGAACCAGCCAAAGATCAGCCCCATCAGGGCGTTGCCGACGAACCCGCCATAGCCCTGATACAGGTGGTACGACCCGCGCAGTACGGCGCTGGCGGCCAAAATCGCCAGGGTGGGCCACCGCAGCTGCTGCAGCCGGGTGATCAGGTAGCCGACGACGAGCATTTCCTCGAGGAAGCCGTTCTGCATCGCCAGCAGGATGGTGACCGGCAGCCGCCACCAGGCATCGGTCAGCGAGGTCGCCTGCACCGTCAGGTTGACGCCCAGATGCTGGGCCAGCAGATACAGGCCAAGGCCGGGGATCCCGATGACGGCGGCCAGCACCAGTCCGGTTGCGATGTCCCAGCCGGGCCGCCGCAGGTTCAGCCCGAGTCGCTCGGAGATATTGATTCCGGCCCGCCACAGCAGATACAGGCCGATAGCGCCCCAGGCCAGGCCCTGAACCACCTGCAGGAGCTGCTTGACCAGATCGATCAGCCCGACCGTCGACTTGGGCGCGGTCACCGATACGGCGAAGTGGCTGATGGTGACCTTGGCCCGGCCGGCCTTGACGGCGGTCTCGATCAACGAGACCAGCGAGGTGAGACCGCTCATCCCCAGGGTGATCAGGAAGACGATGGTGATCTCGACGCCCACCGAGCGTGGGGAGTCGCGCCGCTCGGTGAGCTGGAAATCGTTCGCCGGCTTGATGGCAAACCAACGGGCGGGTCCTGGCTGGGCTGGCGGCTGAACCGGCGAGATTGTCATGGCGACGTCCAGCGTACGAGCCGCGCCACCTTCACCCCGATTCCACGGCCGGACAGGCATAGTTGCAACCGGGAACCGACAGCCGGCACACACGTCTTGCCCTTGCCGTGCGGTCCGCGCGCCTTGCCCCGGCGGGAATCGATTGTTGTGCTCAGGAGTCGTGTTGATGACAGGCAGGAACCGGGTGCGTCGGTGCGCGCCGCTGGCCAGGGGCCGAAGGGCCGTGCTCACGCTGGCCGTCGTCGCGTCCCTGGCTCTGACGGCCTGCACCGCCGGAAGCGCCGCGACCGTGACAGTGACCAGCAGGGTCACCGCCGGTGGTTCGTCGGCGAGCGCGGACACCCACCCAGCGGTCTCGGACCCGACGAGCGGCTCGGCTCGAACGTCGCCCTCGACTGCCCCTGGCAGCAGCACCACCTTGGCCACCGTCCCGGCGAACGACAACGGTGGCGTACCGGCCGGCGGTACCGAGCCCGACGGCTTCAAGATCACGAAGCTGAAGCCGGGCGAGAAGGCGCCACAGTTCATCGTCTTCTCCTTCGACGGTGTCGGCTGGGACCAGAAGTGGCAGTACTGGTTCGGCCTGATGACACAGGTACCCCTTCATTTCACCGGCTTCCTATCCGGGACGTACATGCTCAGCGACCAGACCAAGGGCAAATATCAGGGGCCAGGTCACGCAGCCGGAAAGTCGTCGATACCGTGGGATGCCGCTTCAGATATTCCGGTCGAGATCAACAATCTAAATAGATCGCTGTCCTTGGGTAATGAGGTCGGAACGCATTTCAACGGCCATTTCTGCGACGACAACCCACCTGGTGGCAGTGACTGGAACAGCGCCGACTGGAACAACGAGTTGGATCAGTTCTTCGGGCTGATCAAGAATGTCGACATCAACAACGGGCTCACCGCCAAGCTGGATGTCACTGCCCAGGAGGTCAAGGGAGAAAGGACACCGTGTCTGACCGGGCACAAGGAAGACCTGTACCCGGCGCTGGAGTCCCACGGCATGAATTATGACAGCTCTTTCACCAGAACAGGTCTGTCCTGGCCGGTCAGGAGCTCCGACGGCAAGATCTGGGAGATGGGAATGTCGGAGTTCCCATTGCACGGCAGCGGACATCCCCTGATCACCATGGACTACAACTTCTATGCCCAGCAGGAGCCGGACACGGTGGCGGGTGGCGCGCTCCCGTCGGCTGACAAGAGCAAGACCGACGGCGCGCAGGTGCTCGCCACCTACCAGGACATGGTCAAAGCCGCGACTACGGATGGAGTCAACGAGCCGATCATCGTCGGCAACCATTTCAACGACTGGAACAACAACGCCTACTCCGATGCCGTCGGCAACTTCGCCCTTTCCGAATGTGGTAAGCCCGGAATCCATTGTGTCCCCTTCCGGGACCTGGTCGATTGGCTGAACGCACAGGACCCCAAGGTTCTGGCGGCATTGCAGAAGCACCAGTCGAATCTTGGCGGCTGCCCTTACCTCAAGTGGCCGAAGTGCGACGGACTCATCCAATATTGATCGCGATTCAGCCCGGTTCTGCAATCCGGTACTGCCATACTGCTCCCGGACATCCTGCTGGCGGGTGTGTGCGGCCGGAACGGCAGGGCCCTACTTCTGGAGGATGCATGACACGACGGTCGTGGATGGCGCGGACCCGACTTGCCGCCGTTGGAGCCGCCCTTTCGGCGGCCCTGCTGATGTCGGCGTGCAGCGGGTCGAGCACGGGCGACGCGGTACTGACGGTCACCAACAACCTCACGGTCCAGCCGACCGGAGGCCCCGCCGCTACCGGCAGTGGCGTCGGAACGGGCACTTCCGGCAAGCCGTCGACCGCAACGTCCGGCAAGCCGACGAGTTCGAAGCCGGCCACTTCGCCCAGCACGACCCGCACCGTTTCCGCGCCCGGCGCCTTGGCGGACGGGTTCGTTCCGAGCAAACTCAAACCAGGGCAGAAGGCGCCGCAATTCATCGTCGTCAGCTTCGACGGCGTCGGCTGGCACGAGAAGTGGCAGTACTGGTTCGGCATCATGGCGCAGGTCCCGTTCCACTTCACAGGTTTCCTTTCCGGCACCTACATGCTCAGCTCGGACACGAAGACGAAGTACCAGGGCCCAGGGCACAACCCGGGCAAGTCCTCCATCAGCTGGAACGAACCGACGGACCTGCCGGTCGAAATCGCCGACCTGAACAAGTCGCTGGCGCAGGGCAACGAGGTCGGCACCCACTTCAACGGACACTTCTGCAGCGACAATCCGCCCGGCGGGATGGACTGGAACACCGCCGACTGGAACAACGAGCTCGACCAGTTCTTCGGACTTGTCAAGAACGTCAACGCCAACAACAACCTGCCGTCGTCGGTGAAACTGAACCTGGATCCGAGCGAGGTGAAGGGCGAGCGCACGCCGTGCCTGGAAGGACGCAAGGCGGATCTCTTCCCGGCGCTGAAAGCTCACGGCATGACCTACGACTCGTCGTTCACCCGACGCGGGATCTCCTGGCCGACCCGGTCGACCGACACCGGCATCTGGCAGCTGGGCATGGCCGAGTTTCCCATTCACGGCACCAGCCACTACCAGATCACCATGGACTACAATTTCTACTACACGCAGCGGCAAGCCAGCTCGACCGGTGTCTCCCAGTCCCAGAGCGCAGCCGACTCCGCGCAGGTGCAGGCGACCTATCAGGACATGTACAACGCCACCTACAACGGCAACCGGGCCCCGCTGATCCTGGGCAATCATTTCAACGCCTGGAACAACAACGCGTACTCCGATGCCATCGGCAACTTCGTGCTGGCCAATTGCGGTAAGCCGGACACCTACTGCGTCCCGTTCCGTGACGTCATTGCCTGGATGAACGTGCAGGACCCGGCGCGGCTGGCCCAGCTGCAGGCGCAGGATCCGGAGTTGCGCGCCGGCTGAGCGGGTCCCGGGCGTCCGGGTCGGCGTAGCGTCGGCGGAGGGTCGCCGGCAGCCAGGCCGTAGACGGGTGGGGGATCTGCTGTGAAAATCGGCTCGTTCGGCTCGTGCGCACTCCTGGCCGCTGTCGTGGTCGCCGGGTCGATGATGTCAGCGCCGGCCGTGTCTGCCGCGCCTGCTGTTTCTGTCATCGCAGCCCCGCTGGCGGCCCCGGTCGCGCTGACGGTGAACGGGCTGTCCGCACCGCTGGGCGTCGGGACGGCGGCGCCGATGCTGGCCTGGCAGTCATCGTTGCCGGCTCAGACCGGCTACCAGATTCAGGTCGCCCCCAGCGCGGCGCAGCTCGCCGCCGGGCAGGGCCTGTTATGGGACTCGGCACAGGTCACATCCTCGTCGAACAGCCAGGTCGGCTACCGCGGGTCGGCGTTGCCGTCGGGGTGGCAGGTGTGGTGGCAGGTGCGGGTGTGGTCCAGCGCGGGTGCCACTGCCTGGTCGGCTCCGTCGACCTGGGAAATGGGCCTGCTTGCCCGCTCGGACTGGGCGGCGGGCGGTTCACCGGCCCGCTGGATCTCGTCGGCCGGATGGGCGGTGGCCCCGGCTCCCGGTGCGAATCCAGCGCCGATGCCGTTGTTGGTCAAGCACTTCGCCGTCGCGCATCCGGTCACCTCGGCTCGGCTCTACATCGCCGGCGTCGGCGTCTACGCGGCGACGATCAACGGCACACCGGTGTCCAAGGATGTGCTGGCACCGGGCTACACGACCTACGGATCCAGCATTGAATACGCGGATCTGGACGTCACCTCGCTGCTGGCGGCCGGTACCGATTCGATCGGTATCTCGGTCGGGCCCGGTGTCTACGACGAGCTCGGGGCCGACCCGAGCCGCTACCGGAAGTTCATCCGTGCGACCGGCCCGATCGGCGCCATTGCAAGACTGGTGATGACGCTCGACGACGGCACGACACAGACGGTGGTATCCGACACCTCCTGGGGTGCCGCGGCTTCCGGGACGACGTTGTCCGACTGGTACGGCGGCGAGGACTTCGACGCACGCCGACAGCCGGACCGCTGGGACCGGCCGGACACCGACGTCTCGAGTTGGCGCCCGGCCACCGAGATCACCGCTGCGATCCCGGCTCAGGTGGCGCTGGTGGCCCAGTCCGATCCCGGGGTGCAGGTGGTCGAGAACGTGACGCCGGTGAGCTGGACCCGGCCGACAGGAGTGACCGGTCCGTGGGTGGCCGATCTGGGTGTGAACATGGCCGGCTGGTTCCAGCTGTCGGTGGCCGGGCCGGCCGGCACGGTGGTGTCGCTGCGACCCGCGGAGTTGCTGAAGAAGGACGGCACCGTCGACCAGTCCACCGTTGCCCCGGCAGGACAGATTCTGTTGACCTACACCCTCTCCGGCCGGGGGACCGAGTCCTGGCACCCGCAATTCCAGTACGACTCCGGCAGATACGTCCAGATCAGCGGACTACCGGCAGCGCCAACGGCGGCCACCTTGACCGGGCTGGTGCTGCGGGCGGCCAATCCCGCCGGCGGCACCTTCAACTCCGCCGTACCGCTGATCAACAACATCCACAAGATCATCAACCGGGCGATCCAGGGCAATATGCAGTCCGTGCTGACCGACTGCCCCAGCCGGGAGAAACTGGGGTGGCTGGAACAGGCGTTCCTGGTCTTCCCGGCGATCGCCGACAACTACCGGATGGACAACGGTTATGGCGCCGCGTTGGTCGCCCAGATGGCCGCCGCGCAGACGCCTGCCGGGCTGATTCCGGACATCGCGCCGGAGTTCACCGTTTTCCCCGGTGGCTTTCGCGATGACCCGAATTGGGGTTCGGCATTGATTCAGCTGCCGATGGGCCTTTATCAACGCTACGGAGACGTTCGCACCATGGCGACCTTCTACCCGAACATGGTGGCCTACCTCAACTATCTGACGAGCAGGGCGCCGGCTGGTCTGTATCCGGCAGGCTTGGGGGACTGGTTTTCGGTCGAGGGAACCACCCCGGCCGGACTGGTCTCCTCCATCGGCTACCAGCGGGCAGCGCAGACCCTGTCGAAGATCGCCGGCGTGCTGGGCAAAACCGCCGACCGTTCCACGTTTGCCGCGCTGGCCGCCAAGAGCGCGGCGGCGATCAACCGCCAGTACCTGCGCACCGATGGGACCTACGGACCTTCCCAGGGCGGTAACGCCCTCGCCCTGGCCGCCGGCATCGTGCCACCCGCCGACATTGCAGCAGCGCAGTCCGCGCTGATCAACAACATCCGAATCGCCGGTTGGCACCTGCTCCTCGGCGAGATCGCCCTGCCATCGGCGCTCCAGGTGCTCTCGGACGCCGGAGCCGACAATGTCATCTTCAATGTGGTGTCCCAGACCACCAGTCCGTCCTACGGATTCCAGGTGACCCAGGGTGCGACGTCGCTGACCGAGAGATGGGACGGCCCGAAGGCCGGGGCCAGTCAGAATCACCTGATGCTGGGGTCTGTCGATGACTGGTTCACCGGATTCGTGGCCGGCATCCGGCAGGACCCGAGTTCGGTGGGCTACCGGTCGATCCTGATCGATCCGACCGTCACCGGCAACCTCGCCTCGGCATCGGGTTCCGTTGAAACTCCACAGGGCACCGCCTCGGTGACCTGGAGCCGCTTCCCGGTCACCTTCTCGATGACGGTGGTCGTGCCGGGCAATACCACCGCAACCGTTCACGTGCCGAGTGCAGCGACGGCCGCGGGTACGGTCGCTGCGGCCTCGGGGAGCGGCCGGGTCACCCGGCTCGGCGACATCGGCACCGATGGTGTCTGGAAGATCGGCACGGGGTCCTACTCGTTCACGGTGACCGGACCCGGTCTGCCGCCCTCGTCGGCGGCGCTGGGCACCGTCTACTCCGTTCCGTACAACGACAACCTCTACCGCCTGGTCGGCGGCGTTCCACAGCCCATCACGTTTGCCCAATGGAGGGGTGCCGGATATCCGACGCCGCAACGGGTGGGTGTCGTCTACTGGGCGAAGTACAGCTGGTCACCGCAGCTGTACGCAGTCCTGCGGTGGGGCGCCGGCGGCCCACTGGTGAGCCACTGGCTGACCGGCGCCGAGTGGACGACGGCCGGGCATCCGAAACCGGTGGCAAATCGCTTCCTGCCCGGCTCGAGCATCGTGCAGTGGGGTGGTCGACCCGACCTGCTGCTGAGGGATCCGACCGGTGGCTGGCACAAGCTGACGATGGCCGACTGGATGCAGGTCGGGCACCCCGCCTACGCCGCTTATCCGAATCAGAAGTGGATGAAGATGCCGGGCTCCGCCCGGATCATCTACCTCACCGCCGCGTCCAGCGGCGTCGGCGACATCGCCGGCTACGCGGAATGGGCTGGTGCCGGGTACCCGGCGCCGTTGGCCTACTCGACGATCCCCGGATCCTCCTGGATCCGATACAAGAAGGGCCCCCAGGTGTTCCTGAGGTTGCCCGGTGGCGCGGAAATCTGGGTGACCGCCGCCGAATGGAAGGCGGCCGGGAACCCAAGGGTCAGAGTGATCTGACCCAATCCGCCGGTGCAGACTGGCCGGATGGACATCATCGATGCGCTGGCGTTCGTGGCGCGCAACAACCGGACCGTGTTGGCCACCCGCCGTCGGGACGCACAACTGCAGATGTCGCCGGTGAACAGCGGCGTGATCGATGGCCGGGTGGTGATCTCTAGTCGGGACGGCCTGGCCAAGGTGGCGAATCTGCGGCGCAACCCGGCGGCCGCCCTGTTGGTGTTCACCGACGCGTTCTTCGGTCCCTGGGTGCAGATCGACGGACAGGCGGACATCGTCGACCATCCGCAGGCTCTGGATCTGCTGGACCAGGTGTACCGAACGATTGCCGGCGAGCACTCCGACTGGGCGGAGTACCGAAGGGCGATGATTGCCGACCGACGGGTGGTCATCCGCATCACCCCGGAGCGGGCGTCCGGTCAGCTGGGCTGATCCGGGACGGTGGGTCCTCCGGTGCCGCCGGCGAAAGCCGCCGGCACCGGAGAGCTTTGTCCACCGTCAGCAGGCTGCCTTGTAGGCGGCCGTGGTGGTTGCCACATTGTCCTTGGTGATGATGGTGAAGCCGGTCTGGATCTTCGGGGTGATGGTGCCGCCGTCGAGCGCGGCCACCGCCTGGTCGAGCCCATCGGTGCCGATGGTGCCAGGCTGCTGAGCGACCAGCGCCTGGACGGTGCCGTCCTTCAGAGCCTTGATCTGGTCCGGGCCGGCGTCGAAACCGACGATGGTGACCTTACCGGCCTTGCCGGCCTGCTTGATGCCCGTCGCGGAACCCTCAGCGGCGAACAGGTTCGTGGCGAAGATGCCGACGATGTCGGGATCCTTCTGCAGAGCGGCGGTGACCAACTGGGCGGCGGTCGCCGGGTCGTTGTGCGAATACTGCACGCCCAGGTCGGTGAAGGTCGAATCGGCCTTGGCGGCATCCTCGAAACCCTTGACCCTGGCATCGGTGGTGGAGATGCCGGGGTCAACGGAGATGGCAAGAACCTTGCCGCCCTTGGGGTTCAGGCCCTTGATGGCATCGAACGCGGCCTTTCCGCCACCGAGGTTGTCCGAGGACACCTGGGAGACGGCGAACGACGGGTCGTTGACCGTGGTGTCGACGAGGACGATCTTGATGCCGGCCGCGGACGCCTTCTGCAATGGGGCCTGCATGGCCTTGACGTCGGTCGGGGCGATCAGGATCGCATCAGGCTTCGACGAGACGACGGAATCCAGGATCGGCGTTTGCAGGGTCGGGTCGAACTTGGTGGCGCCCTGGGTGTTCACCGTGACGCCGAGCTTCTTCGCCTCGTCCTGGATGCCGCACTGCATGGTGATGTAGAAGTTGTCACCGGCAACGCCCTGGACGAAGGAGATCTTGTAGTTCTTCTTGGCGGTGCTCGGTGCCGCCGCGCTGCTGCCGGCGGCCGACGAGGAGGCGGCCGAGGATGCCGGTGCCGACGACGCCGCGCTGGACGCCGGTGCTGACGACGCGGCGGCGGCGGGGGATGACGCAGCCGGTGCGGCAGAGGAGGAGGTGCTGGAACTGGAGGCGGCGTCTGCCGGTTTGGACGACGAGCACCCGGCCAGCGCCAGCGTCAAACAGGCGCTGGCGGCAACGCCGAGGACGAGGGACCGCTTCATTGCGTTTCCTTTCATTTTTTCCCGCCCGGCTTCTTGCCGGAGCGGCGGGTCGATTTCGAACCGCGAAGTGCCGCGGCGCGACGGGTTTGGTCGATGTAGACGGCCGCGATCAGCACGACGCCGACCGCGACGCCCTGCCAGAACGGCTGGACCCCGATGATGACAAATCCTGATTGCAATACAGCGGGGATGAACAACCCGACGATGGTGCCGAACATGGAGCCCTCGCCGCCGAACACCGAGGTACCGCCGATGACCACCGCCGCAATGACATTGAGATTGGTCAATGATTGGCCGGCGATCGTGGTGGTACCGAACTGGGCAAGATACAGCACCGCTCCGAGACCGGCCAACACCCCGGCAAAACAATAGACCTGGATCAGGTGTCGGTCGACTTTCACGCCGACCCGTTTCGCTGCCTCGGCGTTGGAACCGATTGCGTAAGTGTAGCGACCGAACTTCGTACGGTGCAAGAGTATTCCGCCGAGGATGACAACGATCAGGGCGACGAACGGCAACCCCGGTATACCAAGAATTTTCGTGTAGATACCGAAATCCGTCAGGCCTGACTGGTCCAGAGTGACATTGAGGCCCCCGGTCCGGACTTGAGCCAAACCCAGTGCGGCCGAAAGGGTACCCAGAGTGACGATAAATGGTGGGACTTTTGCCTTGGCCACCAGAAACCCGTTCAGCCAGCCCCACGCACCACCGGCGACGAGTCCCGCCAGGATTCCGACGATGATGGCGCCGCCACCCGAGCCGCCGAATCTTTCGATCGTCTGCGCCGAGATCACCGAAGCGAACACCAGCACCGAACCGACCGACAAATCGATACCGGAGGTGATGATGATGAAGGTCATCCCGACGCCGAGGATGGCGAGCACTGAAATGTTCTGGCTGATCAGCGAGAAGTTGTTGGCGGAGAAGAATTTACCGCCGCCCCGGATGGCGAAGAAGGCGACGATGACAACCAGCACACCCAGGATCCACACCGACTGCAGGTTCGTCAGCCGCTTCAGCCAGGACTCATTCTCTTCACTGTCCAACGCGACCGGAGGGGTCGAGGTCGAGGTGATGCTCATGCGGCGCTCCCGTCCGAGAAGTCAAGGGCGCCGGTCATGGCACCCACCAGTTGTTCGACGGTCGCGCCCTTGGTCGGCAAGGTCGCCACCCGACGTCCCAGCCGCATGATCTGGACGCGATCGGAGACTTCGAGGACATGGGGCATCGAGTGTGAGATCAGCACTACGGCAATGCCTCTGTCCCGCACCCGCTTGATGGTCTCCAGGACGTTCTTGGTCTGGACAACGCCGAGCGCTGCGGTCGGCTCGTCCAGGAAGACGACCTTGGACGCCCAGGCGATGGCCCTGGCGATCGCAATGCCCTGGCGCTGGCCCCCGGACATCGACCCGACCGGAGCGGTCAACGACCGCACGGTCGCGCCGAGTTCGTCGAAGGAGGCCCGAGCCCGGCGGCGCATCTCCTTGTTGTCCATGAAGCCGAACTTGCCCAACATTCCCTTGGCGGGCAGTTCCCGGCCCAGGAAAACGTTCTGGGCGGGGTCAAGGTGCGGCGCCAGCGCCAGGTCCTGGTACACCACCTCGATACCGAGTTCGGAAACCTGTTGCGGATTGGTCATTTCGATCTGGCTGCCCTCGAAGAAGATTTCACCCTCGTCGAGTTGCAGATTGCCCGAAAGAGCCTTCACCAGGGTGGATTTGCCGGCCCCGTTGTCGCCGATCAGGGCGACCACCTCGCCGGCGTTGACGTCGAAGTCCGCGGCGTCCAGGGCTCGGACGTGGCCGAAGCTCCTCGACAGACCGCGAGCCTCAAGAATGGGGGTCACCGCGCTGTCACCTCCGTGTAGGGGCGCGCACGCCCGTCGATCACCTGGACGAGATTGTCCAGGCGACGTTGTCCCTCGTCCGCCAGGAATGATTGGCGAGCTGTCCTGCTCATCCCGACCGCGTCCTTCCAGATGGACCGTCCGGCAATGAATCCGCTGGTACCGCCGTCGTCGCAGGAGATCCGCAGCGCGGAGGCGAATTCGTCGAAACCGACCCCGGCCGAAAGCACCGCCCACGGCACCGTCATCGCATCGGCGAGCCGGCGGCAGGAGGCAGGGTCGCCGGGGAACTCCAGTTTGATCAGGTCCGGCTTGAGATCGTCGAGCAAGATGGCGGCTTCGATGATCCGGTCGGCCTTCTGGGCCGGTGTCGCCGGATCTTCGCCGGCCAACGGGAAGATCAGGTTCTCGATGACGCTGGGGATACCGACCTCGCGGCAGTCCGCGACCACTTGGCGGACCACATCCAGAACCTCGGCGGTGGTGTCGATCCCGTCCGGGCCTGGCTTGCGGTCGGCGCGGAGCTGCACGTAGAACTTCAACGCGTCCCCGCCCTGGTCCTTCACCCATCGGGCGTTGAGCGCCGGATCGCGGTGCCCGCGCGGCTCCCCGTTCACGGTGCCGCGTTCGGAAGGTTCGGCCGCCACCAGCACGCCGTAGCGGGGTCCTTCGGTCGGGAGCTCGGCCAGGGCTGGAACGCCGAACGTCGGATCGAGTAGATAGCCGGAGGCCGTGCCGCGCAGCGCCTGCACGGTGTCCGCCTTGATCTGCACCAGTTCGGTGTCGGTCGGGTCGGCGATGCCCGCCGCGTGGTACATGCGCTTGAGGGTGTTGCGCTGGTCCATCGCGACGATGGCGAAGGTGCCCTGGCTCGTCGCAATGGCGGCGAGACTGGTCTTGGTGGTGGGGACTGTCATGTGGCGATCTCCTCGAGTGTGCGTGCGGATGGGGCCGCGTCCGCGGCCTGGGTGGGTTGACTTCGCGGTCCCGGATGGCCGTCTTGTGCTGGTTCCGTTGGAAAGGGCGCAGTGCCCGGGTCGTTGCGCTGCACCTGCGGAGCAGTGCCGGCGTAGCCGGCGGCGAACTCGGCGCTCGGCCCTTCGGGTGCCAGCACCGCATTTCCGCTGGTATCGCCGTCGGCTGCCAGCTTCTCGGCCACGATGGCGGCGTGCGCCGCAAACATGGTGGCTCCGAACGCACCCGCCTGGGAGCGGTCGGAGAACCGGACATTCGGTAGCGAGGCCATCTTGCCGCGCCGGACGGATTGCATCCTGGTCCAGCCACCGGCGACGACAACTGCACTGGCCGGACCGATTTCGGCGGCCATCAGGTCGAGGCACCGGGCGGCCTCGTCGACTCCGTTGGCCAGGGTGGCCAGCCAGATCGCCGCCGGGGTGACCTGATCGGTGGTGACGTTGATGTGCAGTGTGCCGTCGTCGTTGGCAGCCCCCCAGACGCGGATGCCCTCGGTCGCCGCACCCGGCGATGCGTCGTCGAGTGCGCAGGCGGCCTCGTCCAGTTCCTGGCGTCGGTCGCCGCTGCCGGCGCCGAGCATGTCCAGGGTCCGGCGAAGCAGCAGGCCGGCCTTGGTTCCGCCGAGCAGCAGCCGGCGTCCGGCCAGCACGTGGTGGACGGAGTTGACACCGGCGGACGCGAGCCGGTCCCGGGCGGCGCGGTCCAGGTTGCCCTCGACCGACCGCACCAGAGCTTCCGCGGTACCGAACGAATCGAAGATCTCATCCGCCCCGGTGGTGCCGCAGCCGACCGCGGCGACGGGGTGGTCGTGTCCGGCCACCGTCAACACCGCGCCGTGCAACACCGCCGGCACCGCCGGCCCGGTGGCGCGGCCGAGTGGTGTACCGGCCAGCACCAGCGGTGGGATGAGGTCGGCGGGCGCGTCGATGGCCGCCAGCGCCGCCGGCCAGAGCTGGTCCGAATCCTGATCCAGCAGACCCGTTCGGGCGGCCAGGGACCACTCCGACGCGCGTACCCCGCCGAGCGAGTGCACCAGGAACTCCGGCACGTTGAGCCACTGCTTGCCCTGCAGCACAGTGCCTTGCGAGCGCATCCAGGCCAGCTTGGCGATGGTGGCCAGGGACGACACCGGCAGCCCGGTACGGCCGCAGAACTCCGCGATCAGCGGCGCCGGCAGCTGCCGGATTTCGGCGCCGCCCCGCGGATCGAACCACGCCATGATCGGGTGCTCTGGTCGGCCGCCGTCGTCCAGAAGCACGCCGGCCTCAGCCATTCCGGTCACACCGATGGCGCTGACGCTGACCGGGCCGACCCGTTCGGTGGTCACCGCCACGGCGCGCTCCAGCAGGGCAAGGATGCCGGTCACCAGTCGCTGCGGGTCGGTGTCGGTGAAAGAGCCGCCGTGATTGCGCCACACGGTGGGCGTGGAGACGGAGGCGATCTCCGCGCCGGCGGTGGTGGTGGCCAGCACTTTCGAATCGGAAGTGCCGATGTCCAGGCCAAGCAGGATGGGTGTGGCGGCGGTCATCTGGTCGCCCGCCCAGTTGGCCGAGCCTCGGTGATGGCTCCGCTCACGAGCGTCCCGGGCCAACCGTCGCCGGGCCGGCAGGCAATGAGCTCCACCTTGCCCGACAGCGCCCAGTCCCCGAAACCGGCCGGCACGGCCAGTACCTGACCGCGTTCGACGGGCAGCACATCACCTGCTGCCGAACGGATGTGGCCTGCGCCGCGGAAGACGACACCGACAGCGAAGCCGGCCGGCAAACCTGGACTCGAGTCGGCTTCCGGAGCCAGCCGTTCCAACCGGAAGAACGGGTCGGCTGCCGCCGGCAGTAGGCGCTGCGCTGCCGCGCTGGTGCTGTCCGGATCGGTGTGCATCACCAGGACCGCCAGATCGGCAGAGCTGAACGCTCGGTGGTTGGTGGCGCTCAACGCCAGTGGCATGCCCAGATCCAGATGCGACTCCTCCCGGGTCGCCGTGGTGATCGACCACTCCAACAGGATCGAGAAATCCGTCGGTTCCTGCACCTCGGCGACGAAGACACCCTCACCGATGGCGTGGGCGGTGCCGGCCGGCACCAGGATGCCATCGCCGGGCCGCACCTCGATCCGGTTCATCCTGGAGAGCATCCAGTCCGAGTCCTGCGCATCGACCCGGCGGCTCAGCTCCTCCGGATCGACGTCGGCGGCGAATCCCAACCAGACCGATGGTCGTTCGCCGGAAGTGGCCAGCACATACCAGGCCTCGGTCTTGCCGTACGGGCAGTGCAGGTGCGAGCGGGCGAAGGCGCGGTCCGGGTGGACATGTACCGGGAGCCGCTGACCGGGATCGAGCAGCTTGACCAGGATCCCGTTGTCCCCGGTTGGCCCCTCGTCGGTCCCGACCCAGCCGACCGGATCGTCTGCGATGAGATCGCTCAGCAGCACACCGCTCTCGGTCCGACTGGGGCCAACACCGGGTTCACCGGCGCGGAAGGTCGTTGCTGCCAGCCACTCTTCGGGCCGGCGGGGGGATGGCATACCGACCCCGCGGAGTTCGGCGATCCGCTCGCCACCGAGATAGAAGTGGTCGATGATGTTCGGTGGCATCAAGATCGGTTCCATGGCGCCAGCTCTCCTGATCCGCGGGGTACCACGTTGACGGGTAGCACGATGTTGGTTGCCTCGCTCTGCTCGCCGCGCATCCGGGCAAGCAGCAGGTCCACTGCGGCCTCGGCGATCGGGGTCGGGTCCTGGTCGATGATGGTGACGGCCGGTTCCAGCGAATCCGCCAGCGCGAAGTCGCCGAAGCTGACCATCGCAATGTCGGTGCGCAGGCCCTGGTGCAGGGCCCTGACGACGCCCAGGCTGGCCCGCGGATTCGACGAGAACACAGCGGTCGGTGGATCGGGCAGAGCCAGCAGTTCGGCGGTGGCGGCCGCGGCCGGTTCTGGCTCACCGCACGCGGTACGCAGGAGAAGTTCGTCCACCTCGATGCCGGCCGCGGCCAGCGCGTCGAGATAGCCAAGCCGGCGCTCGGCGATGGTCGGCAGATCACCGTTGTCGCCGATGAAGGCGATCCGTCGGTGACCACCGGCGATGAGGTGATCAACGGCGGCCTTTGCGCCGACTCTGTCCTGCACCAGAACGGTGTCGTACCCGGCGATTTCCCAATCACGGTCGACCAGCACCACCGGCATGCCCTGGGTCACGTCCGCGATGTAGGAGTGGTCGTTGCCAATCGGTGCGATCAGCAGGGCACGGACGTTCTGTCCGGCCAGCCGGGCCACCTGGCCGCGCTCCCGGCTGCCGGAGCGTCCGGTGGAGGCGATCAGCACGCTGATGCCCTCGGCCAGCATGCGCTCTTCGATGACCGAGACCAACTTGGCGAAGAAGGAGTCGGCGATGGAGTCGATGACCACGCCGATGGCGTCGCCGCTGCCGGTCCGCAGCGAATAGGCGACCGAGTTGCGGACGTAGGCGAGGTCGGCGACCGCGGTGAGTACCCGCTGCCTGGTGGGTTCGGAGACATGCTCGGACCCGTTGACCACTCTGGACACCGTTTTGATCGAGACGCCGGCCACCCTGGCCACGTCGTAGACCGTTGCCCGCCCGCTCATCTGACCTCCGGCTGCGCCGTGCCGGAGACGCGGCCCCGGCCGGCCGACGCCGCACCGAGGGATTTGAAGAGCTGGCCGGCCCGCACCGGGTCGAGTCGTCCGCCGGTAGCGGTCTCGCAGGAGGCCGACGCGCTGGCCATGCCGCGGCGGACGATGTCGACGTCGCTCATCCCGGACACCATCGCCAGGCCGGCACCGGCCGCGAAGCAGTCGCCGGCACCGATCGGGTTCACCACGTGCACCGGTTCCGCGGCCAGCCACCACGAGCCCTGATCCGTGGTCAGTGCGGCACCGGCTGCGCCCGCGGTGACGACCGCGCGGGCGGCACCGGCGGTATGCATCGCAATGGACGCACGCACAGCTCGCTGGGCAATGTCCGCTCCGCGTTCGTCGACCAGCTCGTCGGTCCGGCCCATCAGCATGGCCTCGGCTTCGGACAGGTTGGGCGACACCAGATCGGGTGCAGACCTGAGGGCGGCTGCCAACACAGCAGGGGCCGAATCTACGATCACCGGGACACCCGAGCGGTGCCCGATCTCGACGAGTTGCCGGTAACCGTCCTCCGGAGCACCTGGGGGCAGCGACCCCGAGCAGATCAACACCTGGGAGCGGGCAGCGGCCGCGGCGATCAGCGTGGTGAACTGCTGCCACTGGCCGGCACCGATCTGCGGGCCGCGTCCGTTGATGACGGTGACCCTGCCGTCGTCCTCGAGCAGGATGCTGGCGACTCTGAGTACGCCGTCAACATGGACCGGCGACAAGTCGATCCCCTCGAACCGCAGGAGGGCGTTCAATCGAGGGCCGTCTTCGTTCGGCAGAAAGCCGGTGACGACAGGGGATCCGCCCAGTGCCTTGGCCGCTCTGGCGACATTGACCCCCTTGCCACCGGCGGCGGTGTCGGTCGCGGTGGCCCTGGCGATGGCTCCGGGCACCAACCGGGGGAGCCGGATGGTGATGTCCAGGCACAGGTTGGGCGATGCGATCAGCACCTGTGCCTCCTGTTGCATCATCGGATGGCCTTTGGTGCCATCGCCGGTTTGCTGGTGTCGACGATCCGAACGGCAGGACTACTCCTGGTTCGGAACGTCCGACGCGGGACACACTTGACAGCGTTGTCATCTGGCGACCCATGAGACCGCCTGTAACCGCTGTCGCCGGCATCCGTGGCGCGTAGGGGACACCCTGCCCTGGCCGTGACAGCGTTGTCAATGGCCAGCGGGCGACGTCCTTGTTACGGTTTGGTAACTGGCAGAGGCCTGACGGGGACAGTCACCCCCGCCCGATCACGCCGGCCACATCGGTCGGCTGGTGACGCCGGCGCGAGCCGGAAACCAGGGGAACCGACTGCCGACCTCGACTGGACAGCAGGGCGGCATCGAACAACTCATGACTGGCCAGCGCCTCGGCGGGCGTGGCGCAGCCGAACGCCGCGCCGAGCTCACCGGCGCGTTCGGTGAAGTAGGCGGCCCACATCTGCAGCAGGGCGTCGGTGAAGCCGAATTCGAAGATCGGTCCGGTGATGGTGGGCTGTGCCGACTGGCTCCCGGCCATCCGCTCCTCCCACACCTGCTGCCCGTCCCGAATCGTCATCACCTTCAGCGACTGGGGATACCGGGTGCTGAATTCCACCCCGCCCGCCATGCCGACGACGCGCAGGCGCCAGGTGTTCATTTCGCCGGGGGCGATCCGCTTGGTTTCCAGGGTCAGTGGGAAATCCCCGGTCGCCTCGTTCGCAATCGTGGACAGGGTGGCGTTCTCGATGGTGTCGCAGACCGCAGACCCGCCCTTGCCGTCCGGCCGGACAGCGACCAATTCCTGCAGCTGCGCGAAGACCGAGACGGGCTGCCAGCCAAGGCGCAGCGGCACGTGTGTGACGTGCATGCCCAGATCGCCCATCACTCCGATCTGCCCGCAGTACTGGGTCTGCCGTTTCCAGTTGATCGGTTTGTCGACATTGAGGTCGGACGAGTGCAGGAAGGAGAAATTCGCCTCGATCACCCGGCCGATCCGGCCCTGCTGCACAAACGAGATCGCCTGCTGCACACCGGGATAGAACGGCATTTCGCTGGAGCACCTGACGAAGGCGCCCGATGCGGCAATGCCGTCGGAGATGGCTGCGCAGGCGCCGGGGTCGATGCCGAAGGGCTTTTCGCCCAGGAAATCAATTCCGGCCCGGGCGATGTCCAGGTACACCGCCTCGTGCAGATGGTGCGGAATCGCGACGTAGATGACGTCGACCGAACCGTCCAGCAGCCGTCGGTAGTCATCGGTCAGCGTGCGCACCGTCGATACCCGGCGGAACCAGTCCAGCGCCGATGGATTCACGTCGCACACCGCGGTGAGCCGGGGATCGACCGGCGACTCCTGCAGAGCGGACCAGCGGCCGAGCGCGCCCGCCAATTCCCGGCCCATCAGGCCGGCGCCGATCACCCCGACCCTCACCTGCTGTGTGGAATTCATGCCTGTGCTCCGATCAGCGCCATGGCCTGCTCGACGGTGGCGCCGTCGTGCAGCACTGCCATCAGTGCGTTGGTGATCCCGGCCGGGTCCGGGTGCTGGATGATGTTGCGGCCATAGACGATCCCGGTGGCCCCCTGGGCGAGGACGTCGGCGGTGCGCTGGAGCAGTACGTCATCGGCCACCCGGCCGCCGCCACGCACCAGCACCGGGATGCCCGACGCAACCTCGACAACCTTGTGGTAGTCGCCGATCTCGTCGGTGGGATCAGCCTTGATCAGGTCGGCGCCGAGTTCGACCGCCTGCCGGACCAGCGAGGTGATCCGGTTCAGGTCGCCGTCGACCAGGTACGCACCGCCGGAGTTGTTCGCCCGCATGACCAGTGGCTCGACCATCAGCGGGATGGCGAGCGGGGTGCATTCGGCCCGCAGTGCCAGCACATTGCGGATGCACTGTTCCTTGAGTTCCGGCTGTCCGGGGATGTCGAAGATGTTCACCACCAGGCAGGTGGCGTCCAGTTGTGCGGCAGTCTGCGCCGCGTGCTGGATCGGAACGCTGAACACCCGATCGGGCAACTCGGCGCCGTAGACATTGGCGACGTCGGATCGCAGCACCAGACTCGGTTTGAACCGGCCCGGACGGCTCTGCAGCAGCCGGGCCTGGCCGATGGTCAGCTGGATGGCGTCCGGGGCCGCATCGATCAACTTGTCCATCGCCGCGGTCATGTCGGCGATACCGTTCAGAAAGGCCGGTTCCCCGAAGAATCCGTGGTCGACCGCCACGTCGAGCAGCCTGCCCGATTTGGGGTTGAACAGCCTGTTGAGCTTGTACTGGATCACTGTCGCCGTCCTTCTTGTCGGAGCATCAGGCTCGCTGTTGGAAGCAGGTCCTGCGCTCGGGTCGGCCGGCATCGCCGCCCGGTCGACGAGCGCGGGGTCGAGGTAGTCCAGGTTCGTCGACCGCACCGGTGTGTTCGGCGATGCCGGCAACGAGAGTGACCATGAAACGTCCCTTTTCCCGGTTGACCGGATCCCGGGGTACCGGCCTCCCGCACCGGTGACATTGCTGCGCAGCAGATGCACGCTCTCGCGGCAGGCCCGCTGGAGGCGGCGGTGCAGGCTGTGCTGGCAGTCACGACCGTCACGAGTCCGACCCACCTGTCTGCAGCACCATACCGATCGCAGCGTCCATGGTGCTCGTCAACGCCTCGGGGGCGAGGCTGCCGGCGATGCCGTGCAGCGTGAGACCGTCGAGGACGGCGATCAGGACTGCGGCGGCGGCAGCCGGGTCGACGGACTCGTTCAGCTCACCTCGCCGAACCGCCTGGGCGATCGCGCTGGTCAGTATCCGGGTCAGCAGCTGGAGGGCCTTCCTGTGCTCGGCAGCCAACTCCGGATGTGCGGCGGCGGCTGCACTCAGCGCTGCCCAGACCACACATTCGCGCCGGCGCTGCGCATCCAGCGGCAGAGCCTCTCGGCACAGACGTCCCAGCACGAGCGGAGGCGGCCCGCTCAGGTCGATGCGGACGATGCGGTCGGAGATGCTCTGCACCGCATTGGCGAAGGCGGCGAGGAGCAGCTGGGACCTGGACACGTAGTGGTACTGCACGGCCCCGCCGGAAAGACCTGCCTCCCTGGCCACCGACCGCACGCTCAGCACGTCGAAGCCGTCCCGGGCGACGACCGAAACGGCCGCGGCAGCCACTCGGGCTGCGGTTTCTGCGCCGGATCTCCGGGGATCATCTCGGGCCTTGACGTTCATCAATACGACTGTACGGTAATGGCAGAGCAATACGAGCGTATTGGAGATGCTCTGATGGTGGTGGTGATCGCGGCCTGCGAGATCGGCTTCTGGGTCCTGCTGGCGGCCGGCCTGTTGGCCCGGTACCGCTTCCGCCGGCGCCGGGTCAGTGTGCTTCTGCTGGTGTGCGTACCCCTGACCGACCTGGTGCTCCTCGCTGCCGTCGTGATTGACCTGCGCGCGGGTGCGACCGCCACCGGGGCGCACGGGCTGGCCGCGGCCTATCTGGGCTTCTCGGTGGCGTTCGGCCACCACACGATCCAGTCACTCGACCAGTGGGTCGCTCACCGGTTCGCCGGCGGAACCGCCCCCGAAAAGGTGCCGCCCGGAGGAACCGCACGACTGAACCACGAGTGGCAGCAGTGGCGCCAGGCTGCCGTGGCCTGGGCAGTTGCCTGCACGTTGCTGATCGGTGCCATCGGCCTGGTCGACAATGCCGCCCGCACCGCCGCGCTGACCGACTGGCTCTGGGAACTGTCCGCCGTCCTGGGTATCTGGCTGGTTGCGGGCCCGCTGTGGGCGCATCTGCGGCCCACCACGAGCTAACGCGCGACGACTTCCGGTGGCCGCCACCGCGGCTTGGTCGGCAGGGCAGAATCACTGTGTGCCCGCCCCGGAGAAGTCGACCCGCTTCGCCTACGTCGTGGCCGGTCCGGCGGGCAGCGGCAAGAGCACGCTGGGCCGGGCTCTGGCCGGCGTCACCGGCGCGGTGCTGCTGGATCAGGACATCGCCACCAACCCGCTGATGGCCCAGTTGGCCGCCCTCGTCGGAGCCGGCGACGATCTGGATCATCCGGCGCTCCGGGGACCGGTCCGCCAGGCGCGCTATCAATGTCTGATCGACATCGCGGTCGACAACGGCCGACTCGGCCGTGATGTGGTGATGATCGCGCCGTTCACGGCGGAGTGCTCCGACGCCGGCGTATGGGCCACCCTGGTCCGCCAGTTGACCCCGGCGTTCGTCAACCTCATCTGGGTGACGGTGCCCCCTGAGGTGGCACTGGCGCGCAGGCAGCGCCGCAACCTCGCCCGGGACCGGAGCGCGGCACTCGCCGCGGCGCCCACTGCCTGGTCTGCGCCGGTGGTCGATCATCTCGCCGCATCCGGATCGGCCGAACCCCTGCCGGAAGCCAGGAGATTGGCGCGGTTGACCGGCCACCCGGTCTCCGCTTGGCCCGAGCCCAGGGACGGCGTTCTGCCGCCCGGATAAGCTGGCTCGCGTGAGGCAGCGATGGGCGTACCTGGGGCCGGAAGGCACCTTCACCGAGCAGGCCGTGTCGTCGATTCTGCTCAGGTTGCCGCAACCGGAGGTGGAGCTGACCCCGTCGGTGGGAGTTTCGGCGGCACTGGAAGCGGTGCGATCGGGACAGGCGGAGGCTGCCTGCGTGCCCTTGGAGAATTCGGTGGAGGGAGCCGTGCCGCTGACCCAGGACGAGCTCACCCACGGCGATCCGTTGATCATCACCGCGGAAGCCTTCGTGCCAGTCACCTTCCACCTGCTGGCCAGGCCGGGTAGCTCTCTGCCGGATATCAGGACGGTCGGTTCGCACCCGCACGGCCATGCCCAGGTGCGCGACTGGCTCGCCGAGCACCTGCCGGCGGCCGAGATCGTGGTGACCTCGTCGACCGCGGCCGCTGCGGCCGCCGTCGCCGCCGGCGAGATCGACGCTGCTGCCGCAGCGCCGGTGGCCGGTACGCGGCACGGCCTGACGGTTCTGGCAGCGGACATCGGGGCGGTGAAGGACGCCACCACCCGGTTCGTCCTGCTGCGCCGCCCGGGGCCGCCGCCGCCGCCGACCGGCAACGACCGGACGTCGTTGATCGTCTCGGTGAACAATCAACCGGGGACGCTGCTGGGGGTGCTGTCCGAGATCGCCGGCCGAGGTATCAACATGACCAGGCTCGAGTCCCGGCCGACCCGCAGCAAGCTCGGTGAGTACGTCTTCCTGATCGACGCCGACGGGCACATCGCCGAACCAGCGATGGCTGACATGGTCGCCGCCCTCATCAGACGATCGGTGCTGATGCGCTGGTTGGGTTCCTATCCCCGGATGGCCGGAACCAACGTGCCTGCACCATATTTCGCTACCGGACAGGCTTATGACGCTGCTGCGCTGGAGGTTTCCCGACTGGTGACCGGTAAGGCCGAGGATCCGCCGTCATGCGTCTGATCCTGGTTCGCCACGGCCAGACACCGTCGAACGTCGACGGCCTGCTGGACACCATGCCCCCCGGGCCGGGGCTGACCGACCTCGGAGCGGAGCAGGCCGGAGCCGTCCCGGGTGTACTGGCCGACGAGCCCATCGAGGCCATCTACGCCTCCACCGCCACGCGCGCCCAGTTGACCGCCGGACCGCTCGCCGCCAGGCGTGGGGTCGACGTGACCATCCGCGCGGGTCTGCGAGAGATCGCGGCCGGTGATTGGGAAATGCTCGGCGACGAGACGTCGGTGCACGGCTACCTCGGCTTGATCGGTCGCTGGATGGCCGGCAGCCTGGACGACCGCAGTCCCGGCGCGGGCGGAGAGAGCGGACGAGAGGTACTGCTGCGCTTCGATGCCGTGGTGGCGGAGATTGTCGCCTCGGGTGTTGCCGGTGCCGCGGTGGTGGCACATGGCGCGGTCAACCGGTTCTGGGCCTCGCTACGCGCGGTGAATCTGGACAACGAGTTCGGTGCATGGCATCCGTTGCGCAACACCGGGATTGTCGTGCTGTCGGGTGATATCCAGCAGGGTTGGCGGGCTCATTCGTGGACCGGCGCTGACCTGGACGCCGGTTTTCGGACGCCTGAGCCGGCGCTGGACGTCGCCGCGCCCGACGAGGATCCGTTCGACGAGGCGATGCCGGTGCCGGATCACCCGTGATTGAGATGACAGCCGTCAGTCGGCGGATATCCTGGCCCGATGACTGGCCCGGTGATCGATCCGAGGGACCTGCGGGTGTCCGACGACGAGCGGTCGCACGTGCTCACGCTGCTGGAGAGGGCCACCGGGCGGGGATTGATCGATCTGCCCGAATACACGCGGCGGAGCGCGACGGTGATCGCCGCCGTCACCAGGGCCGAATTGAATGCCGTGCTGGTCGACCTGCCGGGGTTGCGGGTGGCAGGTCGTTCGGTCGACTCGGCGACCGCCGCCACTGCGGGTTCATCCAGGGCGACGCCCGGGTACTCCGGCGCGCCGTCGAGACTGGCCGAACCGGGTCCGATGGAACTGACCGGGTGGGGCTCACGGTCGTTCAAGGGTCACTGGCTCGCGCCCGCCCACATAGTGATCGGTGGGTTCGGCGCCAGTACCAGACTGGATTTCAGTCACGCGAGGTTGAGCAGCGTCGACGTCACCATCGAGTTCCGGTCGAATTTCGGCGGGTCCACCGAGTTGATACTCCCCCGTGGCTCATCTGTGCGGTTCGACGGGCTTTTCATGCGGGGCGGCAGTATCAACAACAAGGTTCCGCCGGGTGGATCCGGAGTCCTCGATCTGCTGCTCACCGGTCAGAAGAAAGCCGGCTCGGTGACCATCCGGCAGACACGCCAGGGGTTGTTCGGCCATTAGCCAAGGTGGGTCAACCTGGCTAGCGGCCTTGACGCCGCAGTTGAAGTCCGGCTCGCAAAGGAGCGATCGCGTTGCACGACAAGACCCTGATGATCCAGAATCGGCTGGCCCGCGTACTGGCCGAGCGGATCCGGCCGGCCGTGCACACGGCGTTGACCGATCTGAGCGTGGAAGCCTGGCATGTGCAGGGTGAGCCGGTGCCGTTCGAGCGGGCCTTGGCGGGTGAATATTCACCGTTCCGGGTCGGCGATCCATGGGGGCCGCCGTGGGGAACCAGCTGGTTCCACCTCACCGGATCCATCCCGCAGTCCGCGTCCGGCCGATGCGTCGAGGCGCTCGTCGATCTCGGTTGGGTGCACCATTCGCCGGGGTTTCAGGCCGAAGGGCTGGTGTATCGACCCGACGGCACCGTGGTCAAAGGGCTGAACCCGCTCAACGGGTGGATTCCGCTGGTGGACCCGGCGGTCGGGGGTGAGCGGATCGATCTCTACGTCGAGGCGGCTGCAAACCCGATGATTCAGCAGCCCAACCTTTTTCGGCCCACTGCTCTGGGTGAGAATGCGACTGCGGGAACGCAACCGATCTACCGGCTGGCCCGGGCCGATCTTGCGGTCCTGAACACCGGAGTATGGGAATTGATCTCCGATCTGGAGGTCGTCGACGGTCTGATGCGATCGTTGCCGATGGCCGATCCGCGGCGGTTCGAGCTGCTCTACGCCGCAGAGCGGTCCCTGGATCGGGTGGTGCTGAGCGATGTCGCAGGTTCAGCTTCGGCCGCACGGGCGGAACTGGCCGGGGTGCTGGCCCGCCCCGCGGCAGCTTCTGCCCATCGAATCAGTGCCATCGGACACGCACATATCGATTCCGCCTGGTTGTGGCCGGTCAGGGAGACAATACGGAAGGTGGCGCGCACGACGTCCAATGTCGTGCAATTACTGGACACCCATCCGGACCTGGTCTATGCGATGTCCTCCGCGCAGCAGTATCAGTGGATCGAGGCGCAGTCGCCAGAATTGTTCGCCCGCATTGCCCAGCACGTCGCGGCCGGCCGCTTCGTCCCGGTCGGCGGGATGTGGGTGGAATCCGACACCAATATGGTCGGTGGCGAGGCGATGGCCCGACAGTTCGTGCACGGCAAGCAATATTTCCTCGATCGTTTCGGGATCGAGTGCCGCGAGGTCTGGCTGCCGGACTCTTTCGGCTATTCCGCCTCACTGCCGCAGATCGCGACACTGGCCGGATGCAGGTGGCTGCTGACCCAGAAGATCTCCTGGAACACGGTGAACACCTTTCCGCATCACACGTTCTGGTGGGAGGGGATCGACGGCACCAGGGTGTTCACCCACTTCCCACCGGTCGATACCTACAATTCGGAATTGTCGGGCGCAGAGCTTGCTCATGCTGCCGACAATTTCCGGGAGAAGGGAATGGCCGGCAGCTCGCTCGTCCCGTTCGGCTGGGGAGACGGCGGCGGCGGCCCGACCAGGGAGATGATTGCCCGCGCACGCCGCACCGGCGACCTGGAGGGTTCGCCTCGGGTGACGATGCGGGCGCCGGCGGAATTCTTCGCGGACGCGGAGGCCGAGTATCCGGATGCACCTGTCTGGGCCGGGGAGTTGTACCTGGAGATCCACCGCGGAACCTATACCTCGCAGGCGAAGACCAAGCAGGGCAACCGCAGGAGCGAGCACCTGCTCCGGGAAGCCGAGTTGTGGTCGTCGACGGCAGCGGTGCGAGGGTTGCTCGACTATCCATGGGAGGCGCTCGACCGTCTTTGGAAACAGGCTCTGCTGCAACAATTCCACGACATCCTGCCGGGCAGCGCGATTGCCTGGGTGCACCGGGAGGCAGTCGCCAACTACGCGCTCATCGCCCTCGAGTTGCAGGACATCATCGATGACGCCATCTCGGCGCTCGCCGTCGACGGGGATACTGACCCAGCGGTCAGCGGATCCCGCGGGCGCATCGAGTTCAACGCGTCCCCGTTCCCGGTGAACGGGGTCCCGGCACTGGCGGCCGGGGCGCCCGTGCGAGCGGGCGCTGGGGTTGCCGTGTCGCAGCAGGATGACGACGTCATCCTGGACAACGGTCTGCTGCGAGTCGTGGTGAATTCAGCCGGGGTGATCAGCTCGGTTCGTGACCTTGAGGCGGACCGGGAGATCATTCCGAATGGCTCCTTTGCGAACCTGCTGCAATTGCACACGGATTTCCCCAATCAATGGGATGCCTGGGACATCGACGAGTTCTATCGCAATACGGTGCACGACCTGGTGGAGGTCGAAGACGCCGCGGTGCTGACCGATGACACCGGCTCGGCCTCCGTACGAATTGCCAGGAGGTTCGGCAATTCCGCCGTCGTGCAGAACGTGACGTTGGCGCCGGGATCGAAACAGGTCGATTTCACCGTCGATGTGGACTGGCACGAGCAGGAAACCCTCCTCAAGGTCGCGTTCCCGATCGACGTGCACACCGACCACGCCGACTACGAGATCGGGTTCGGGTACATCACCCGCCCGACCCAGAAGAACACCAGCTGGGACGCGGCCCGGTTCGAGGTGTGCGCCCATCGCTGGGTGCACGTTGGCGAGCCCGGGTACGGAGTCGCGGTGGTCAACGACTCGACCTACGGCCACGACGTCACCCGGCACAGCAGTGCCGGCGGCGGAACGAGTTCCACCGTGCGGCTGTCGCTGCTCCGGGCGCCGCGATACCCCGATCCGGACACCGACCAGGGCTCGCACTTCATGCGGTACGCGCTGGTGGCCGGTGCCGGCATCGCGCAGGCAGCGGAGGCCGGGTACGCGATCAACCTGCCGCCGCGGCGAGTGGCCGGGACGGAGCCGGTCGCGCCGCTCGTCTGGCTGACCGGCCCGGGGGTGGCCGTGGTCGAGGCTGTCAAGATGGCCGATGACCGGTCCGGAGATGTCATCGTGCGGGTGTACGAGCCGCTGGGCTCCCGGTGCGCCGTAGCGGTATTCACCTCGTTCCCGATCGCTGCGGTGGCCGTCACCGACCTGTTGGAACGGCCGCTCGACCCGGCCGGAGTGCTGACCGGTGGGCCGCCCAGCCGCGGTGACGCCGGCCTGCGGGTCTGCCTCCGGCCCTTCCAGATCGTCACCCTGCGGCTGACCCCCGCCTGAGGCCCGGGCCCGGCGCTCATCAACTTCGCCGGCGCTCACGATCGTGGCGATGGTGGGACGGATGTGTCGCGAGTCGACTCGATCAGGAGCGCGCCCCCGAGCGGCGCAGGTCGTCCAAGGTCGGGATATCGACCGACCGACTAGATTGGGCTCACTCAACATCGACCGACGACCGACCCGCTGCTCCACCTGATGGAACCGAGCCTTGCCGCCCTCATGACAGGAGCCCAATGCCAACGCCAGCCATTCTGGTCAAAGGCCAGAACGCGCCGCTTCATGCATCGTCGATCGTGGTCACGGTGGATCTCGCCGTGCCGGCCGATCTGTCCGCCCTGCTGGTGACCGCCAACGGCAAGGTCCGCTCCGACGCCGATTTCATCTTTTTCAACCAACCGGACGGGCCGGGTGTCCGGTGTCGTCAGCCCCAGACCGGCCGACCGTGGCGGATCGAGATGGACCTGCCGCAGGTGCCGTCGCAGATCGACCAGGTCAGGGGGGTCGTCGCGCTGGAGAACACCGGTGGTCGATTCGGATCCTTTGGACCCCCGGTTGCCAAGGTGTTCGATGCGGCAGGTCAACTACTGGTCCAGTACGAGGCGACGGGGCTGTCCAGCGAGAGCATCGTCATCGTCCTCGAGGTCTACCGCCGCGGCGCGGACTGGAAGGTCCGCGCCGTCGGTCAGGGCTACGCCGGTGGCCTCGGCGACCTCATCACCGACCACGGCGTCTCGGTCGACGATGCCGGTGGCTCCGCGCCGGCCGCCGCCGGGCCGGTTGCGCCGGCCCCAGTGGTCCCACGGCCGCCGGTTTACCAGCCGACGCCGTCGGCATACCCGCAACCGGCGGCCGTCTACCCGCCGCCCGCCGCGGCATTTGCGCCCCCCGCTCCGCAAGGTTTTCCGCCCCCGGGCGGCCGGCCGCCGCCGAATCAACCGCCACCGCAGAATCAACCGCCACCGCCCTATCAACCGCCACCGCCCCAGCAGCCGCCACCGCCGACCCAGTCGCCACCCGGCGAGGTATCACTTGTCAAGGGCAGATCGGTGAGTCTGCAGAAGGGTCAGCGGGTTTCGCTGCGCAAGGAGGACGGCGTCGCACTGTCGATGGTGCGAATGGGGCTCGGCTGGGATCCGATCAAGAAGCGGAGCATGTTCGGAAGCCGGGAGATCGAAATCGACCTGGACGCGTCCGCGGTGATGTTCGCCGACCAGCAACCGGTCGACGTGGTCTTCTTCAACAACCTCACGTCCAAGGACGGCGCGGTCCAGCATCTCGGCGACAACAGAACCGGTGCCGGCGACGGTGACGACGAGTCGATCATCGTTGACCTGAACCGGATCCCCGCTCATGTCAGTGCCGTGGTGTTCATCGTGACCTCTTACGAGGGACAGACTTTCGAGCAGGTGGCGAATGCCTTCTGCCGACTGGTGGACAACACCAACAATGCCGAGTTGGCCCGCTACACGCTTGGTGGGGGTGGCGCCCACACCGGAATGGTGATGGCGAAGGTGTTTCGCGAGTCGGGCAACTGGAAGTTGCAGGCGATCGGCGAAGGCATGCAGGCCAGAACGCCGATCGATGCGGTGCCCCAACTGGCCCGGTTCGTGTAGTGCAGGCGCTCGCCAAGGGCGAGAACGTACCGGTGAGCGCGCGTCGTCTCCAGGTGCGGGTGTCGGCATCCGTTCCGGTCGACGTGTCTGCGCTGCTCCTCGGCGCCGATGGAAAGGTGGCCACCGAGAGCGATTTCGTGTTCTACAACCAACCTATGGCGGCAGGGGTGACGCTGGCGAGAGATGGCGTCGATCTCGATCTGGGGGCGTTCCCAGAGTCCGTCGTCAGGGCCATCTGCGCCGTCAGCGTCGACGTCGATCAGCCCTGCCTCGGGCCGGGGTCCGCGCTGCGGGCGACAGTTGCCGGTCCGACCGGAACACCGCTGTTCGAATTCACCCCGGCAGGGCTTGATTCTGAGCGAGCCGTGATGCTGTTCGAGATCTATCGACGGCAGGGGGCGTGGAGAGTACGGGCCGTCGGTCAGGGATATCAGGGTGGCTTGGCCGCGCTGGTCACCGCGCACGGTGTCGAGGTCGACGGCGCCACCACCGACCACCCTGTACCGCACGCTGTTTCAGAGGTAGCCGGTGCGGTGGCGGACCCGCCGGGTACCACAGGTCCGGAACGGCAGTTGAGGAGATTGGCCGGGATCTTCGAAGATGCCGCACGGTCGGCGGCCGCCTATCGCGCGGCGGTGACCTTTGCCGAGCAGCGCCGGATACGGGAAACGGAGGTGAACTTCGCCGATCCACGGCTGCGTGAAAGCGCGCATCCGGCCAGGCAACTCGCCGACGAGCGGTACAACGACCTGATCATCAGGGCTACCACCGATCATCGCCGTGACGTGGATCAATTGGCCGGCGAATTGCGAGACCTGACCCCGTCCCTGCCGGCCGCCCTCGCGCCGTGGGATGCACCGGTCTGGCGCAGCGTCCCATTCGGCCGGTCGGTTGGTGTGCGGGCCGGTGACCTGCACCTGCCGGAAGCCCCGGATCTGCGGATTCCGCTGATCCTGAGCCTGCCGCTACGCCGACCCGTGTGGGTGTACGAGTCGGCAGGGCGTGGGAGTTCGGTGACCACCGCCCGCGCCCTGATCATCCGTCTGCTGGCGGCCGACGACTCTCTCCGGCTGCACCTGTGCGACCCCGACGGTGCGCTGATCGCTGCTCTCGGGGAGTTGGCGCAGCCCGCGTCCGGGCTCCTCGGCGCGCCGATCGCCCGGGGGGGCGGACAACGCTCGGATCTCCTGCGGCTGCTTGCCGAGCGTGTCGATCTGCTGGAAATGGCTCGCAGTGGCGGTGCTCTTGACGCATTGCCGCTGGTTGACACCAAAGCGCTGCTGGTGATCAACGACGTCGCGACGCTGGACGAGATGGACTATCGACACCTTCACTATCTGATTGCGAGCGGCGCCGCTCAGCT
This sequence comes from Mycobacteriales bacterium, assembly GCA_038229825.1. Taxonomy (GTDB): domain Bacteria; phylum Actinomycetota; class Actinomycetes; order Mycobacteriales; family Nakamurellaceae; genus Nakamurella. The sequence continues at coordinate 41,541 of JBBROB010000002.1, read as the reverse complement.
GATGATCGTGCTGGTCGGCGCGGCGGCTACGGGGGGTGAGCCGGATCAGCTGGCCGGGTCATCGCTCGTGCTCGGAAGTGTTGTGGGGGTGGACATCTCTGACGGCTGGGTAGGGATGTCCTGGACCTTCACGCCGGACGAAGGGCCCGCTGATCTGCCCGCTGCCGGGTTCCGGCGCTGACCGGATCGGCCCAGCAGTCCGTCAGAGGAGTTCGTAGGCCCAGGGCGGGTCGGCGCCCGGCCGTGAGCAGGTGATCGCCGAGACCTTGGAGGCGAAGGTCAGCGCGGCGGTCAGTCCGGCCAGATCCAGATCGTCCAATCGGCCGCCCAATCGGCCCGATTGTGCCAGGTGGTGCAGCATGCCGCCGTGGAATGAGTCGCCGGCGCCGACGGTGTCTACCAGCATGGTGGGGGCGATCGGCACCGTGATGTGCTCTCCTCGCAGCGAGGCGAAGGCGCCGGCGGCACCCAGACTCACGACCACCAGCGGCACCCCGAGCTCGTGCAGGTGGGCAGCCGCGGCTGCGGGCGTGCGGTGCGGCCAGAGCTGTTCGAGGTCGTCCTCCGACAACCGGACGATGTCCGAAAGGCCCGCCCACCGATCGATGACGGCGCGGTAGAGATCGACCGGGACGAGCAACGTCCGCAGGTTCGGATCGATCGACACGGTGAGCCGGGACTTGGCTCTGGTCAACAGGTTTTCGATGACCTGACCGGAGGGCTGCAGGGCGAGCGCCAGCGTCCCGGTATGGATGGCAACCGGCCGTTCGTCATCGGGAAATGGACCGTCGAGCAACGGGGCAAGACTCTCGTCGGTCCACGCCCAGTCAGCGGTGCCCGCGGTGTAGAACTCGTACGACGCGGCTCCGGAGGCATCGAGTTTGGCGATCGCCAGGGTGGCCGGTTCGCTCGCCGCCTCCGATGCGGTCAGGTCGACGTTGGAGGCCTCCAGTTTCGCCCGGCACAGCGCACCGAGGGCGCCGGTGGACAGACGCCCGGCGAACCTCGCCGTGCTGCCGAGGCGGGACACCGCGACGGCGAAGTTTGCGGGCCCGCCGCCGGCGTGCACGGTCAGGTGGGCGGCTCCGTTGACGATTCCATCAGGGGGCAGGACGGCGTCGGCGACGACCTCTCCGACAACGGCGATGGTGGGCATGAGGCTCCTGATCGGGCGGTGGGCTGGGTCGGCTGGCAAAGCGTAATGGTTCGGCGCCCGGTGCGCCCACGAATGCGTGTCGCCGGGTCCGAACGGGGGTTTGATCCGCCTCAGGCCCAGCCCAACTCGTCCAGTCGGTCGTCGTCGATGCCGAAGTGGTGGGCCACCTCGTGGATGACCGTGGTTGCCACCTGTTCCCTGGCTGCCTCGGCGTCGACCGCGTGGGCGAGGATCGGCTCCCGATAGATGGTGATGGTGTCGGGCAGCGACCAGGAGTAGTTCGATGTCCGTGAGGTCAGGGCGATGCCGTGGTAGAGCCCGTAGAGCGACTCGGTGGGATGCCGGGCCTCCACCAACACGACGACGTTGTCCATGGCGCGGGCGAAGTCCCGCGGGATCAGGTCGAGGGCCTCCGACACCAGTTCCTCGAACTCCTGGTCCGACATCGTCACCGCCATCGCTCCATCATGCAGCGTCCGGTGTACCGCCGACTCGGCGTTAGGCTCACTGACGTGATCGACCTGCGTATCCTCCGCGAAAATCCCGACGTCGCCCGCGCCTCCCAGGTCGCCAGGGGCGCCGATCCGTCGGTCGTCGATCGCCTGCTCGCCGCCGACGTGGAAAGACGGGCGGCGATCGCCGCCGCCGACAACGTCCGCGCGGAGCAGAAGGCCTTCGGACGCACCGTTGGGCAGGCGGCCAAGGAGGACCGGCCCGCGCTGCTGGAACATGGCAAGGAACTGGCGGCACAGGTGCGGGCAGCCGAAACCGTGGCCAACGCCGCCAACGAGGCGCTCACTGCTGCGCACAAGGCGATCCCGAATGTGATCCAGGAAGGGGCCCCGTCCGGCGGCGAGCAGGACTACGTCGTCCTGGAACACATCGGTGCACCGCCGACGCTGGACTTCACCCCCCGGGATCACCTGGAGATCGGTGAGGCTCTCGGCGCGATCGACATGGCGCGTGGCGCGAAGGTCTCCGGCGCCCGGTTCTACTTCCTGAGAGGTGTCGGTGCCCGGCTGCAGTGGGCGATGCTCAACCTGGCGATGTCGAAGGCGATCGCCAACGGGTTCATCCCGATGATCCCACCGGTGCTCGTCAAGCCGGAAGCCATGGAGGGCACCGGTTTTCTGGGGGAACACGACGACGAGGTCTACCGCCTCGGTGCGGATGACCTGTATCTGGTCGGCACCTCCGAGGTGCCCCTTGCGGCCTACCACGCCGACGAGATCCTGGACCTGTCGTCCGGGCCGACCCGGTACGCCGGCTGGTCCACCTGCTTCCGCCGGGAGGCCGGCTCCTATGGCAAGGACACCCGCGGCATCATCCGGGTGCACCAGTTCGAGAAGATCGAGATGTTCTCCTACTGCCGTCCGGAGGAGGCAACCGCCGAGCACCAGCGTCTGCTCGGATTCGAGCGGGAGATGCTGGACGCGGTCGAGGTGCCTTACCGCATCATCGATGTCGCTGCCGGCGACCTCGGCACCTCGGCCGCACGCAAGTTCGACTGCGAGGCGTGGGTGCCCACCCAACAGGCCTATCGCGAGCTGACCTCCACGTCCAACTGCACCACTTTCCAGGCCCGTCGCCTCGGCGTGCGGTACCGCGACGAGGACGGCAAGCCGCAGACCGCAGCCACTCTCAACGGCACACTGGCCACCACCCGGTGGCTGGTCGCGATCCTGGAGAACCACCAGCAGGCCGACGGTTCGGTCCGGGTGCCCGAGGCGCTGCGCCCTGGGCTCGGCGGACTGGAAGTGCTGGAACCGGTGTAGCGCTCATCGACTACGGCGGCGCTCAGCATCGGGTCGACTCCCGTCACTCCGATCACAAAGCCGCGACGTTCCGGAGCGTGGGCGAAGTTGATAAGCGCGCAACCGGGCCCGCGACTACCGGGCGGTGGCGGTGATTTCTACCGGGGGCTGCGCGGACCAGGGGAAAGTGATCCACAATTCGGTCTCGCGCCACGAATAGTCAGGAGTCAGGATGGAGCGCGGCTTGGTATAGAGCACTGCGGATCTCGCATCGGCGCCGTGCTGTTTCATCAACCCCATCACCAATGCCAGGGTCCGGCCGGAGTCGGCGACGTCGTCGACCACCAACAACCTCTTGCCGTTGATGGACGCGGTGTCGAGCATCGGTTCCAGCACCACCGGGTCGGGCAGCGTCTCCTCGATATCGGAGTAGAACTCGACGTTCAGGGTGCCGGCGGCCTTGGTGCCCAGCGCGTAGGCGAGAGCTCCGGCCGGCAGCAAGCCACCCCTGGCCACCGCGATGACGATCTCGGCAGCGAACCCGCTCTCGCCGATCTGCTGCGCGAGCTGGCGGGATGCCACGCCGAACCTTTCCCAGGTCAGCACTTCGCGAGCGGGGGCAGTGCCGGGAGCAGCCATGCGCAGAACCTACCGTGCCGGAACCGGAGGTGGCCCGGTCGCTCGGCGGCCCGGCCGTGCTGTCCCCCGGCTCGGGCCGCGGGCCGGCGTAACAAGTCCGTCACTGCACTGACGCGGACCGACAACGTTGGCTTGGCAGGGTGTGATGAAGGATCGGTCGGCGGATCCCCGGGGTGCGTGCGCGGGAATACCGTGGGGTCCGGACATCCCACGGGGATCGCCGAGATGCCACCGCACCACCCTGACGACCGGAAGGCGAGGATCGCACTGACTACGGATTTGGCGGGCGCCGGACGGATCACCAACCGGCAGGTGCTGGACATGGCCATCCGTGCCCCGCGGGCGATCATCGACGGTCGCGAGCGGTCAGCCGCCATCTCGGTGAGGCACGGCACCATCGTGGCGATCGAGGGCTTCGAGGTGATACCGATGGCTCCCAGGGTGATCACCCTGTCCGGCGATGTGGTGTTGATACCCGGTCTGGTCGACACCCATGTGCACATCAACGAGCCCGGCCGCACGGAATGGGAGGGCTTCGAGACTGCGACGGCGGCCGCAGCCGCCGCCGGCGTCACCACCATCGTCGACATGCCGCTGAACTCGCTGCCGCCGACGCTGACGGCGAGCGCCTTGGTCACCAAGAAGAGGGCGGCCCGCGGTCGCTGTCACGTCGACGTCGGATTCTGGGGTGGCTCGGTCCCGACCAACCTTGCCGACCTCCCAGAGCTGTTCGCGGCCGGTGTCTTCGGCGTCAAATGCTTTCTGCAGGACTCCGGCGTGCCGGAATTCCCGCCGCTGTCCGCCGCGGAGTTGCACCGGGCGATGACGGCCATCGCCGGGCTCGGCGGCCTGATGCTGGTGCATGCCGAGGATCCGGAGGTGCTGCACACCTCGCCGACCCCGCAGGGCCCGAGCTACTCGGCTTTCGTTGCCTCCCGGCCGGACACCGCAGAGGCCAGCGCAATCGCGACCGTGATCGCGGCGTCGGCATCGACCGGGTGCCGCGCCCACATCGTGCACCTGTCCTCGGCCGCCGGCGCCCATCTCGTCCGCGAGGCGAAAGCGGCTGGGGTGTGCATCACGGCCGAGACCTGCCCGCACTATCTGACCCTTGCGGCCGAAACCATTCCCGACGGCGCGCCGCAGTTCAAGTGCTGCCCCCCGATCCGCGGAGGTGCCGACCAGGATGCGCTCTGGGCCGCGCTGGCCGACGGGACCATCGACATCGTGGTGACAGACCACTCGCCGTCAACCCCGGAACTCAAGCTGCTGGAAGTCGGTGACCTCGGACTCGCCTGGGGCGGGATCGCCTCCCTCCAGTTCGGTTTCGCAGCCGTCCTCACCGAGGCACTACGGCGCGAGATTCCGCTTGCCGATGTACTCCGCTGGATGGCGAGCGGGCCCGCAGACCTGGCCGGGTTGCCCAGGAAGGGTCGGATCGCCGTCGGGGCCGACGCCGACCTGGTCGTGCTCGCCGACACCGAGACCTTCACGGTGACGCCGGAATCGATCATGCACAAGCATCCGGTCACTCCGTATCTTGGCAGCGAGTTCCGCGGCGTGGTGCGCACCCGGTGGTTGCGCGGAACCGAGCTTGCGGACGATATGGTCGCCGGGCGATTGTTGAGCAGACAGCGCGGGTGAGCGCCGGCGCCGGTGTCGGACTCGCGAGACCGTCCAGAACCATCGACCAACGGGGAGAGTCCCTTCATGAGACGCACGGACCTCGACCTTGCCTCGCGTGCCCTCGGCGGCTCGGTCCGGCAGGTCAGTGACGAGTTCTTTGCACCTTGTGAGGCGCTGATCCAGCCCTGGACTCCGCTGCACGACACCCTGGAATTCGGCCCGCACGGGAAGGTCTATCACGGTTGGGAAACGCGGCGCCGGCGCACCCCCGGCTACGACTGGGCGATCGTCGCTCTCGGCGTTCCCGGCGATCTGCATGAAATCGTCGTCGACACGGCGTTTTTCACCGGCAACTACCCACCAGAGGTATCGGTCGAGGCCACCTGGCTGGACGGCAACCCGTCGAACGAGGAATTGGCCGCTGCGGACTGGGTCACCGTCGTTCCGCAGTCGGCGGCGCGCGGCAACACGGCGAACACCTACCGCGTCCACAATCACTGGGCGTTCAGCCACGTGCGCCTGAACATCTATCCCGACGGCGGAGTGGCTCGGCTGCGGGTGCGCGGCACCGCGGTCCCCGACCCGAGGGTTTTGGGCAGCCGCGTCGATCTGGCCAGCCTGCACAATGGCGGCGAGATCGCCGAATGCTCGGACATGTTCTATTCCGACGCCCGGCAGGTGCTCTATCCCGGGGTCGCCCGCTCGATGTCCGAGGGTTGGGAAACGGCCCGTCGCCGGACCGCCGGCAATGACTATCTGGTGGTCACCCTGGCCGGCCCCGCGCGCCTGTCCTACGTCGATATCGACACCGGCTACTTCCTCGGCAATGCGCCGGGACGCGTCCGGCTCTCGGGGCGGCCGGACGAAGAGGCCCCGTGGCACGAAATCCTGCCGGAGACGGCGATCTCCTGGGATGGCCACAATCGCTTCCGGCTGACGTCGTCGGCGACCGTGTCCGCTGTCCGGGTCGACGTCTTCCCGGACGGCGGATTCTCCCGGCTGCACCTGATGGGGGAGCTGGCAGAAGAGGCCCTGGCCGAGGCGATCACCCGCTGGCTCACGTTGCTGCCGTCGGCCGCCTACGGCCGGGTCCTCGCCGGTGTCGGTATCGATCGGGCGCCGGTGCGCACCCTGACAGCGGAGCAGTTGCTGAGCCTCGCCTGGTGATTGCCGACGCTCCACGGTCCTTGAGGTATCCGTTGGAGATATATCCATTCTGTCACAGGCATGCAACACACTGCCGATAGCGTCTGCCCTGTCGAAGGGTCGATCTCCAGCGTTGCGTTTCGGCCCCGCTTGTTCGGCACAGCTTCCATTTGTCGCAATGTCGTGAGACCCGTTCCCGGCGTCAGCTCCGCAATGCGCGTAACAGCCCATCTTCGAGATTCCACCACCGCAAGAAGGAGTCTGTGATGACCGAAACCACCACCAGTGCAGCAACATCAGTTGGTAAGGGATCGACACCGATTGGGCAGGTCCCCCCTCCGCGCGGGCCTTCCGACCACGCGACGCATGGACACGCCGAGCCCAGCGATCTCAGCGGTCTCATCAAACCCGGTTATGACCCTCGGCTGACCAACGAGGATCTCGCCCCGCTGAAGAAGCAGACCTGGAAGTCTTACGCGTTCTTCGCATTCTGGATGTCAGATGTGCACAGCGTCGGCGGATACGTCACGGCCGGTAGTCTTTTCGCCCTCGGCCTGGCGGCCTGGCAGGTATTGATCGCGCTGCTGGTCGGGATTGTCATCGTCTATTTCCTCTGCAATCTGGTCGCTCGCCCCAGTCATGCGACGGGAACGCCGTATCCGGTCGCATCGCGTATTCCTTTCGGCGTCCTGGGAGCCAATGTCCCGGCCATCATTCGCGGGCTCATTGCCGTTGCCTGGTATGGGATCCAGACGTATCTGGCGTCTCACTCGCTGGTGCTGCTGGCGATCAAGATCTGGCCGGGCGTTGCTCCGTGGGGCGACAAGTCGGTGCACGGTTTCGTCGGTCTTTCCGCACTCGGCTGGGCCGCGTTCATGATCATGTGGGTGGCGCAGGCGATTGTCTTCTGGCGTGGTATGGAATCGATTCGCAGGTTCATCGACTTCTGCGGCCCGGCCGTCTATGTCGTCATGTTCGCCTTGGCCATCTACCTGGTCGCCAAGGCCGGCTGGGGCAACATCAACTTCAACCTGGCCGAGGGCGGCCTCACCCTCACCGGTTGGGCCAGTATCCCGGTGATCCTTTCCTCGATCGCACTGGTCGTCTCCTACTTTTCCGGACCGATGCTGAACTACGGTGATTTCGCGCGCTACGGCAAGTCGTTCTCGGCGATCAAGCGGGGTAACTTCCTGGGACTGCCGGTCAACTTCATCGTGTTCTCGCTGCTGGTTGTGGTGACCGCTGCGGCCACCCGGCCGGTGTTCGGCGAACTGAGCACCGACCCGGTGGAGACGGTCGCCAAGCTGGATTCGGTCACCGCCGTCATCATCGGCGCACTCACCTTCATGATCGCCACCGTCGGCATCAACATCGTCGCGAACTTCATCTCCCCGGCGTTCGACTTCTCGAATGTCAACCCGCAGCGGATCTCCTGGCGGATGGGCGGCATGATCGCAGCCGTCGGTTCGGTGCTGATCACCCCGTGGAATCTGTACAGCAGCCCGAACACCATCCACTACACGCTCGATATCCTCGGATGCTTCATCGGCCCGCTGTACGGCGTGCTGATCGCCGACTACTACCTGATCAAGAAGCGCAGGGTGGTCGTCGACGACCTGTACACGCTGAGCCCGCAGGGGCGCTACCACTACACCAGGGGATACAACCCGGTGGCCATCGGCGCCACCCTGCTCGGTGCCGTCGTCGGTGTGATCATCGTCTTCGCCGCGTCGTCCGGCGTGGCTGCCTACACCTGGTTCATCTGCGCCGGCATCGGTTTCGCGCTGCACTACATCGGCACGGCGATCGTGAAGAACTCGGTGTCGGTCGAGGATCTTCCGGCCGAGGTCTGAGCCACCCGGCGATCTGGGCCCAGGTACGGGACGACCGGTAGGAAGTGGAGGGGGTGCTCGGGGTGTTGCTGAAGATCATCAATCCGAACACGACATGGTCGATGACCGACAAGATCGGTGAGTGTGCGAGGTCTGTGGCCGCGCCGGGCACCGAGATACACGCGGTCAGCCCGTCAATGGGACCGGTGTCGATCGAGAGTCATTATGACGAAGCGTTGTCCGTGCCCGGCCTGCTCGAAGAGGTCGCGCGGGGGGAACGGGACGGCGTCGACGGCTACGTCATCGCCTGCTTCGGCGATCCGGGTCTGGATGCCGCGCGCGAACTGGCGACCGGGCCGGTGGTCGGGATCGCCGAGGCCGCCATGCATGCCGCAACCTTCCTGGGCCGCGGGTTCAGCGTGGTGACCACCCTCGGCCGCACCATCGGCCGCGCCTGGGATCTGGCCGGGCACTACGGGATGGGCCGGTCCTGCCGGAACGTGCGCGCCTGCGAGGTCCCGGTACTCGAGCTGGACCAGCCCGGCTCGGGCGCCAGGGAGCTGATCATCCAGGAATGCCGAAACGCCCTTGCGCAGGATCAATCTGACGTCATCGTGCTCGGCTGCGCCGGCATGGCCGATCTGGCCGCCGAGATTAGTGCCACCCTCGGCGTGCCGGTGGTGGACGGTGTGGCAGCGGCCACGAAGACCGTCGAATCGCTGGTCGTGATGAAGCTGCGGACAAGTGCCCGGGGCGAGTTCGCCCCGCCGCCCGCGAAGAAGTACACCGGTCTGCTCGGCGAATTTGCAATCACCTGAACGGCCTTCCTCCGGGGGCGAATCCTGGTCGTCATCACCAGGCAACAAACGGTCGATAACGTGCGGCAGGTCGTCAACACAACCTGCCGGACAACGGTGAGGATTGCCCGGCACCAGCGCGGCGCAGCCCTTTCACCGCCAGCGTCCGGTCTGCACGGGAGGGAGCGGCGGTGCCGGCAGCCAGGCGTCCCTCCACCCTGATCAACCGGCTCCGTCACAATGCCGGCATCCATTCGCAGACGGCCATCCTCACTGAACTCCGGCGGGTGATCCTGGAAGGCGGGGTGCCGCCCGGGACGCCGATCCCGGTCGAGAAGGTGGCCGAGACCTTCGGAGTGAGTCGGATTCCGGTCCGGGAGTCGCTGCGGACGCTGATCGGCGAAGGGTTGGTCGACCACCGACCGCATGCCGGCTATCTGGTCGCACAACTGACCGCCGAGGAGTTCCAGGGCCTCTACACGGTGCGCGGCGTGCTGGAGAAGGCCGCATTGGCAGCTGCGGTCGTGCTGGCCACCGCCGCCGACGACCAGGTCGCCGGGGCGGCGCTGGAAGCGCTGGACCGGGCGATGCAGGACAACGACTATCGCGGCTACCACGTCGAGAGCAGGCGCTTCCATCTCGCGCTGGTGACGCCGTCCCGGATGCGGCCGCTGCTGGCCATGCTCGAGTCCGCCTGGAACGTGACCGAACCGTTCCAGCCGATGGCGCTGATCGACGACGGCCAACGCCGACTGCTGCACGCCGAGCACCGCGACATGCTGGACCGATTCCTGGCCCGCGATGCGGAGGCGCTGCTGGCGGTCGCCGGTCGTCACCTCGACCATCTGGACACCTCGATCGCCACCCTCCCGGTCGACACCGGTCTGTTCAGCGAGTCCCGGCCTGCCGGTGACGGCGATCAGGGACCCGACCGGCAGGTCGTCTGAGGTGGGCGAGCATCATCGTGGTCGACATGCCCTGGCCCCACCCGGGCTGTCCCGGCATCCACCGAAAGGTCGTTCCACAGTGGCGCTCGACGGCGGACCACATGGCGGTGCGGCCGCGCCGACCGGGGCTCCGGCGGCGGCAGCCGGGCGGCACAGCGCCAAGTCCGGACCGCCGACGCTGCAGGAGTTCAATTCCCTCGAGATCGCCTCGGCGGCCGAGATCCTGGGCGCCTGCCTGGACATCCCCGAGTGGGTCACCCAGGTGGCCGCCGGCCGGCCCTACGCCGACCTGCGGTCACTGCAGGAGGCAGCGGCGGCGGCGGCCGCCGGGATCACCTGGGAGCAGGTGTCCGGCGCCCTTGACCGGCACCCGCGGATCGGTGAGACGACCTCAGCCGGCGTACGCACCGGGACGGAGTCGGCCTGGTCCGCCGCTGAGCAGGCCGGGGTCGATGCCGGGCAGGCCGCCGCGATGGCCGATGGCAACCGCGCCTACGAGCGGCGATTCGGCCACATCTTCCTGATCTGCGCCGCCGGACTGTCGGGCGGGCAGATCCTGGCCAACCTCAACAGTCGCCTGGCCGGTGACGCCGCGACGGAGAAGCCAGTGGTGATCGACGAACTCCGCAAGATCGGGGCTTTGCGCCTGGCCAAGGCGGTGTCCCTTTGACGAAAAGCATCAAGATCTTTTCCACCCATGTGCTGGATACTTCCATCGGCAAGCCGGCGGCAGGGATTCCGGTGCGGCTGGAGCAGATGCGGCCCGACGGGAGCAGCGTCCAGGTGGGCGGAGGTACCACCGACTCCGACGGGCGGGTCAGCAGGCTGAACCCGGAGCCGCTGGAACCGGGCGAGTATCGGCTCGCCTTCGCCACCGCTGAGTACTTCGACTCCGTCCACGGCGTCGTGTTCTACCCCCGGATCGCCGTCGATGTGCTGCTGCCGCCCGCTCGCGAGCACTTCCACATTCCTGTGCTGGCCAGCACGTTCTCCTACTCCACCTACCTCGGGAGCTAACCGTGGCGATCGTTCTCGGCAGCAACCAATACGGCAAGGCAGAAGTCAGGCTCGTCCATGTCGACCGGTCGACACCGGTCCATGTGATCACCGACGTCAACGTCACCAGCCAGCTGATCGGCGATTTCACCGACACCCACCTCACCGGAGCCAACGACAAGGTCATCGCCACCGACACCCAGAAGAACACCGCCTACGCGTTCGCCCGCAAGGGCGGAATCGGCAGCATCGAGGATTTCGCGCTGCGGCTCGCCCGCAACTATGTCGGTGGGTACGACTACGTCACCGGCGCACGGATGGAGGTCGAGCAATATTCCTGGGATCGGATCGCCACCGCAGCCGGCCCGCATGACCATTCCTTCGTCAAGGGCTCGGCCGCGATCCGGAACACCGTGGTGCGCAAGGACGGTGCCGCCGAGACGGTGATCTCGGGGATCACCGGGCTGGTCGTCCTCAAAAGCACCGGCAGTGAGTTCCATGGCTTTCCCGACGTCCCGTACACATCGCTGGTGGAGACCGACGACCGGGTGATGGCCACCTCGGTCAGCGCGCGGTGGGTGTATCGCAACGACGGGGCCGGCGCCGACGAGCTGGACTGGAACGGTGTTTTCGCCGGCGTCCGGGCGATCATGCTCGAGCGGTTCGCGATGGTGCACAGCCTCTCGCTGCAGCAGACCCTGTTCTCGATGGGCCGGAGTGTGCTCGAGGCCTACCCGGAGATTCTGGAGATTCGGCTCTCGATGCCCAACATCCACCACTTCGTCGTCGACCTGTCCAAGTGGGATCTGGACAACCCCAACGAGGTCTTCTATGCGGCCGACCGGCCCTATGGGTTGATCGAGGCTTCGGTGATCCGCGATGACGCACCGGTTCCGGTCGGTGCCTGGGACGGAGTCGCCGGGTTCGTGTAGAAGCTGTGTGCCGGGCCCTTCGCAGGTCCCCCGGCCATCCATCATGATGACCTGATACCCAACCGAAAACCTGGGGCGGCCGTCTCCACGGCAGTTCCGAGTCGATACGTGAAGGAGTTCCGTGAGCATCTCGATCGCTGCGGGCGCGCCGGAGGTCCCGGGCATTGCCGGAGTGTTGACCCCGGAAGCAGTTGACTTCCTGGCCGCGCTGCACGAAGAGTTCGGCGCCCGTCGCACCGAACTACTTGCGCTGCGCACCTCCCGCCGGGAGGAGGTGGCGGCCGGCGCCCGACTGGACTTCCTGCCGGAGACCGCCTCGGTACGTGAGGCCGACTGGAAGGTGGCCCAGGTGCCCGCCTACCTTGCCGACCGCCGCGTCGAGATCACCGGGCCGACCGACCGCAAGATGACGATCAATGCGATGAACTCCGGCGCCAAGGTCTGGCTCGCCGACATGGAGGACGCCAATACACCCCACTGGGGCAATGTGATCGACGGCCAGATCAATCTGGCCGAGGCGATCCGCGGCACCATCACGCTCGAGCAGGGTGGTAAGTCCTACGCACTGTCCGACGGCGAGCATGCCGTCATCGTGATGCGCCCGCGCGGCTGGCACCTGCCGGAGAAGCACCTGACGATGGACGGCGCCCCGCTGTCCGGTTCGCTCGTCGACTTCGGCCTGTACTTCTTCCACAACGCCGCCGAATTGTTGGCCCGCGGGTTCGGGCCGGCGTTCTACCTGCCGAAGATGGAGTCGCACCTGGAGGCGCGGCTGTGGGCGGAGGTCTTCGCCTTCGCCGAGGACTACTGCAATATCCCCGCCGGCAGCGTGCGGGCCACGGTCTTGATCGAAACCATCTGGGCGGCTTTCGAGATGGAGGAGATCCTCTACGAACTCAGGGATTTCGCCTCAGGCCTGAATGCTGGCCGTTGGGACTACCTGTTCTCGATGATCAAGACCTTCCGCGACGCCGGCCCGGAATTCGTGCTGCCGGACCGGAACTCCATCACCATGGCAGCGCCGTTCATGAAGGCCTACTCGGATCTGCTGGTGTCTACCTGCCACGAGCGTGGCGCGTACGCCATCGGCGGCATGGCCGCCTTCATCCCGTCGAAGGACCCGGCGGTGAACGAGGTCGCCTACGCCAAGGTCAGGGCCGACAAGACCCGCGAGGCGGGTGCCGGGTACGAGGGTTCGTGGGTAGCCCACCCGGGGCTGGTCCCGGTCTGCATGGAGATCTTCGATGCTGCCCTGGGCGACAAGGTCGACCAGTTGACCGTCGGGATGGGCGCGAAAGTGTCGGCCGAACAGCTGCTGGATGTGGCATCGCTCCAGGTCGATGGCAGGCCACTGGTGACGGAGGCCGGGCTGCAGAGCAACATTGGAGTCGCCCTGGAATACCTGGTCACCTGGATGTCGGGCCGCGGTGCGGTCGCCATCCACAATCTGATGGAAGACGCTGCCACGGCCGAGATCTCGCGTTCCCAGGTGTGGCAGTGGCGGCAGGCGAAGACCGTGCTCGACACCGGCCGGGTCGTCACCGCGGCGCTGATCACCCAGATCGCCGACGCCGCAACGGAAGCGCTCGCCGATTCGTGGGCCGAGGTGCCGCACGGCCGCAATCTGCTGGCCGACGCCCGCAATCTGCTGGTCGACCTGACCACGCAGCGGGCCTACCAGGACTTCCTGACCATCCGGGCGTATGAGCTCATTCCCTGAGTCGCCGGTGCTCGGCCGGGACCTGTTGGCGAGCTGGGAGCGGCTGCTCGCTGCTGACGACATCGCCTATGCAGCAGCCTATCCGGGGCCACCTGGGCCGGGATGCGTTCATACCGTCTACATCCCGGTGCCGAAGTTCGTCGAGGGTGTCGTCGCGGACTGGGGCTCCCTGGCGGTCGAGGCGGTCGAGCAGCACCCCGATCAGTGGCGGGAGGTGCTCGCCGGACTGGGTGGCTCGGCCGACGAACTGAACGCGCTCACCCTGGCCAAGCTCGCACGGGAGCCCGTCGAGGATCTGCGGATCGACTTCGAGGACGGCTTCCGGGCGCATCGAGGCAGTCCCGCCGATGATGCCGAGGAGGACGCTTTCGCGATCCGCGCGGCCGGAATCGCTGTCGGGAATACTATGCCGCGCTCGTGGGGAATCCGGATCCGGTCACTGGCAGGCGCCACCCGCAGTCGCGGGCTGCGGACGCTCGATCTGTTCCTGAGCGAGGTCGCCCGGCTCGGCGCCCTGCCCGACGGATTCGTGATCACCCTGCCCAAGGTGACATCGCTGGATCAGGTCTTCGTGTTCGTAGAGGTGCTGACCGTGCTGGAGCAGGGACTGGGCCTGCGAGAGGGTGCGCTTGTCTTCGAGATCCAGGTGGAGACACCGCAGACCCTGCTGGGCGCCGACGGCACCGTGCCGGTCGCCCGGATGATCCACGCCGCCGGCGGCCGGGTCTCCGGTCTGCATTTCGGCACCTACGACTACACGGCAAGCCTGGGAATTCTTGGTGCGCATCAGAATCTGCGGCACCCAGTAGCCGATTTCGCCAAGGGGCTGATGATGTTGGCCGCGGCGGAGACCGGCGTCCGGGTTTCAGACGGGTCCGACAACAAGGTGCCGGTCGGCGACGCCGCGACGGTGGGTCAGCGCTGGTCGGCCCACGCCGAGGGAGTGACACGGGCGCTGCGGCAGGGGATCTTCCAGGGATGGGACCTGCATCCGGCGCAACTGCCGACGCGGTTCGCCGCCACCTTCGCGTTCTTCCGGGACGGCTGGTTCGAGGCCGCGGTCCGCCTCGGCGACTACCACCGGCAGGTCCCCGGCTCCGGCGGGGTGATGGACGAACCGGCGACGGCGTTCGCGCTGGCCAGGCACCTGGCCGCGGCGCTGGCCTGCGGCGGCGTGAGTGAGAACGAGTTGATCGATGCGGCCGCGATCGACGAGAAACTTCTCCGCCGGTACCTGGTCCGCGGGGTCCCGCCAGGGGAGGTCCAATGAGCGCCCGGTACCTTTCGTCCTTCACTGGACAGTCGACATTCACCGCACAGCCATCACTCACTGCACAGCCGGGGAGAGCCGAATGCATCTGACACCCGCCGACACCGAGAAGCTGCTGCTGTCGGTGGCGGGCATGGTGGCCCGCGACCGACTGGACCGCGGCGTCAAACTCAACTATCCGGAAACCGTTGCGCTGCTGACCACCTGGGTGATCGAGCGGGCGCGTGACGGCCGGACGGTGGAGGACCTGATGGTCGGCGGGCGCGAAGTGCTCGGACGGGATCAGGTGATGGACGGGGTGGCCGAGATGCTGCCGGATGTTCAGATCGAGGCCACCTTTCCGGACGGCCGCAAGCTCGTCACTATTCATCACCCGATCGCGTAGGAGGAGCAATGGCATCCGGTAGTTCCAGCGGCCCAGGGGCCATCCGCACCGTCCCGGGCACCATCGTGCTCAACGGCAATCGCAGCGAATCAGAGCGGATCGAATTGCACATCGTCAACACCGGTGACCGGCCCGTGCAGGTCGGATCACACCTGCACCTGCCGGACGCCAATTCGGCGCTGGATTTCAACCGTGTTGCCGCGCACGGGTTTCGGCTGGACATTCCGTCCGGAACGTCCCGGCGCTTCGAGCCGGGTGCCTCCAGGGACGTGATGGCGGTGGCCTTCCAGGGTGCTCGAAAGGTACCCGGTATACAGATCAAGACCGGCGATCCTGCCGGGGGTGTTCTTTAGAATGGTCGAGATCTCCCGCGCCGAATACGCTGCGCTGTACGGACCGACGGTCGGTGATCAGGTTCGCCTCGGCGATACCGATCTGTGGATCGAGATCGAGAAGGACTACACCGCAGGCGGTGAGGAGGCCGTGTTCGGCGGCGGAAAGTCGATCCGCGAGTCAATGGCGCAGGGCAGCACGACCAGGGCCCAGGGCGCGGTGGACACCGTCATCACCAATGCCATCGTGCTGGACCACTGGGGCATCGTGCGCGCGGATGTCGGCATCCGCGACGGCCGGATCGTCGCGCTCGGCCGTGCCGGCAATCCAGATGTGGCCGACGGAGTACACCCCGATCTGCACATCGGTCCCTCCACCGACGTGATCTCGGGCGAAGGAAAGATCCTCACCGCCGGCGGTTTCGATTCGCACGTCCATCTGCTGTCACCGTCACAGATTCACGAGGCGCTCGCCACCGGGCTGACCACGATCGGCGGCGGCGGCACCGGGCCGAGCGAAGGTTCGAAGGCGACCACCGTCACCCCAGGCGCTTGGCATCTGGAGAAGATGCACCGGAGCATGGATTTGTTGCCGATCAATGTGTTGCTGCTCGGCAAGGGCAATACCGTCTCGATGGAGGGCCTTGCCGAACAGGCACTGGCCGGCGCCGGCAGCTACAAGGTCCACGAGGACTGGGGGTCCACTCCGGCTGCCATCGACGCTGCGCTGCGCGCCGCGCAGGAGTGGGGCCTGCAGGTTGCGCTGCACTCTGACTCGCTCAACGAATCGGGCTACGTGCAGTCCACCATCGACGCGATCGCCGGCCGGTCCATCTCGGCGTTCCACGTGGAGGGGGCCGGCGGCGGGCATGCACCGGACATCCTCAAGATCGCCGGGCTGCCGATGGTGCTGCCGGGTTCGACCAACCCGACGCTGCCGCACACCGTCAACACGCTGGCCGAGCACCTGGACATGCTGATGGTCTGCCATCACCTGAACCCTGCCGTCCCAGAGGATCTCGCGTTCGCCGAGTCCAGGATAAGGGCCACGACGATCGCCGCAGAGGACATCCTGCACGACATGGGTGCGATCTCGCTGACGTCCTCCGATGCGCAGGCGATGGGCCGCATCGGGGAGGTGATCACCCGCACCTGGCAGGTGGCTCACGTGATGAAACTGCGGCGCGGCGATATCGGCGGCTCGCAGCCGGCCGACAATTTCCGGGCCAAACGGTACATCGCGAAGTACACGATCAACCCGGCCATCTCGCACGGCGTCGATCACGAGATCGGCAGCATCGAGGCGGGCAAGCTCGCCGATCTGGTGTTGTGGGAGCCGAAGTTCTTCGGCGTCCGCCCGGCGATCGTGATCAAGGGCGGGGCCATCGCCTGGGGTGCGCTCGGCGACCCGAACGCCTCCATCCCCACCCCGCAGCCGGTGCTGATGCGGCCCTCGTTCGGCGACGCCATCGGCGCGGAACTGTCGATGTCGTTCGTGGCTCCGGCCGCGCTGCAGGACGGGCTCGCGGCTCGCCTCGGTCTGAAGCGGCAACTGGTGGCAGTGCGCCCGACCCGTGAGGTCGGCAAGGCGCAGATGATCAACAATGACGCGCTGCCGGTGATCGACATCAATCCGGAGACTTTCGCGATCAAGGTGGACGGTGACCTGATCGTGCCCGCCCCCGCCGCGGTGCTCCCGCTGGCTCAGCTGTACTCGATGTTCTGAACCGGCGGGGCGCGGGTTGGCGCTTATCAACTTCGCCGGCACTCACGATCGTGCCGGTTTTGTTACTGAGGTGACGGGAGTCGACATTTTCATGAGCGCGGCAGGGGCCGACCGCAGCGAGCTGATGCTCATGCTGCTGTCCGACGCCCGGTTGCCGACGGGTGCCCACACCCAGTCGGCCGGGCTCGAGCCGGCCCTCAATTCCGGCATGCCGGTTGGCGATGTTCCGCGCTACATCACCGCCCGTCTCCGCACGGTGGTGGCAGTGGAAGCAGGTGCCGCAGTGGTCGCCCGGCACGTCGGACTGGGTCATGACATCGCAGCGCGCCTGACTGCAGTCGACCGGGCCTGGCGGGCGCGCACCATCGGCCCGGCCCTGCGCGACACCTCGGTGCTGCTCGGTCGGGGGTACCGACGTCTGGTCGGCAGGTTGTGGGCGGACCACCCGGCCGTGGCAGCACTGCGCGGTGTCGGCCACCCCTGCCGGGCCGTCGTGCTGGGTGTGGCCGCCGCCTGCGCGGGTCTGTCGGCCGGTCAACTTGCCAGGCTGATCGGATATGACGAAGCGCAGACCATCGCTGCGGCCGCGTTGAAGATCAGCCCGCTCGACCCGGTGGATGCCACGGCCTGGGTGATCGGCGCGCAGAATGAGATCCAGGTGATGGCAGACAGTGTTGCCGGCCTGACCGACCCCGCCGGGATCCCGGCTTTCGGCGCACCGCTCGTCGAGCAGTGGGCCGAAGTCCATGCCGTCACCACGCAAAGGTTGTTCCGTGCCTGATAACGCACTGCCAGAGCGCACCCGATCTCTCCGGCTGGGAGTCGCCGGCCCGGTGGGTACCGGGAAGTCCTCCCTGATCGCGATGATCTGCCGCGAACTGAACGCCGAACTGCGCCTCGGGGTGATCACCAACGACATCTACACCGACGAGGACGCCCGTTTCCTGCGGTCCGCCGGTGTCCTTGACCCGGAACGGATTCGCGCAGTCGAGACCGGCGCGTGCCCGCATACGGCCATCCGGGATGACGTCACCGCCAATTTGATGGCCGTCGAAGACCTGGAGAGCGACTTCGCCCCGCTGGACGTGGTGTTGGTCGAATCGGGCGGCGACAATCTCACCGCCACCTTCTCGCCCGCCCTCGTCGACGCCCAGATCTTCGTGCTGGACGTGGCCGGCGGCGGGGACGTGGCGCGCAAGGGCGGTCCCGGCATCGCGCGGGCGGACCTGTTGGTGGTCAACAAGACCGACCTGGCGCCGTACGTCGGTGTCGACGTCCCGCGGATGGTCGCCGACGGGAAGGCGGCCAGGGACGGCCGCCCGGTGCTGGCGCTGTCCAGGCTCGACCGGGACTCGATCGACGGGCTGAGCGACTGGGTGCGCGGCGTCCTGGCATCGTTCCGGTCGGGCGACCATGTCGCCGTCGACCCCGGCCCGATGGCCCCGCATTCCCACGCCGACGACGGTGGGGCGGCCGTGCTGCACATCCACGACGGAACGGAACCGCACGCCCATACCCACTCGTGACCTTTGTCGGGGTGTCAGCCGGCGTCGGCCGGTCCAAACTGGGTCTGGTCGGCGGCAATCTGGCGGCCCGGCTGATCAGTCAGGACGACACCGGAGCGAAGGTTGCGTTGGTCGCGACGACGGCGCTGCTGCTGGGCGGGGACCGGGTTGATCTGGAGATGCAGGTCGGGCCGGGATGCTGGCTCGAAATCGTCGAGACGGCCGGCACAGTGGCCTACGACGCCGATGGCGAGCCGTCCAGCTGGAACGTTCGGGTCACGGTTGGGCACGGTGGGCTGCTGCTCTGGCACGGCGAGCCGTTCGTCGTCGCCAACGGGGCGGATACCGCGCGCCGCAATCACTTCGAGCTCGGGGATGGCGCGTCGATGTGCCTCCGGGAGACGGTCGTGCTGGGCCGGACCGGTGAAGCCGGTGGGGCGCTGCGGATCCAGAACCGAGTCGATCGGTGCACGGAGCCGTTGCTCATCGAAGAACTGGACCTGCGCGAACTGCAGACCCGCCGGCTGCCTGGGGTTCTCGGACCGGCGAAGGTGATCGACACCGTCACTCTGATCGGGGCGGCGGTGCCGGATCAGCCCGTGCTGCCGTCGGGTGTGCGGTTCGACCTCGACGGGTCAGCCGGCGCCATCGGCCGGGTGCTGCGGTCAGGGCTGGCCGGATCGCCGGCGTCGCGGTGGTGGTCGTCCTGGAGCCGAGCGGCCCGCACCGCCCACCACACGGCCCCCCACTGAGCCGGCCCGCCGGCGCGCACCCCAACACCCTTGGCAAAGACCACCGTCCAGCACCTTAAAAATCGAGGCGTTGCGACGATCACGTGAACCCAAGGCCGATTTCCGGCTCAAACGGGCAGTGCTCTATGCGCCGGGAAGTTCTGGATGCGCCGACAACAGGGTCGCTGGGCGACGCGGCGCGAAGGCCGGCGCCAGCGTGATCAAGACCGCCGTCAGCACCAACGGAACCACGTAGCCCCAGCGCAGCGAGCCGGCTGAGCTCACCAGGCCGGTCAGCACACCGCCGAGGACGAATCCCAGGTAGTTGAACTGGTTGAGCCGGGCGACCAGCGCGTCGGCGCGCCGTCGACGTTGCTCCGCCGTGCCGCCGCCGGCGAGCACACCGGCCGCGGAGAATGTCAGGGGCGCCACCACCGCCAGGCCGGCACCCAGCACGGCGAAGCCGATGATCGCCAGCATCGGCCCAGGAGCGGTCACCACCAGTAGCAGACCGACCGTCCCGGTCCCGGCGGCCAACCGCACCACCTGTACCGCGCCGCGGCCCCGCACCAGGAAATCGCCGGCCAACCGGGAGAGCAGGCTCGTTGTCTGGTATGCGCCGTAGGCGAGCGGGGCGAGTCCGGCACCGGCGGCGAGTCCGTCGCGCAGGTAGATGGTGGACCAGGACGACGCCGCTGAGTCGGCGACGTAGAACAGCACCAGCGCCACACCCAGCAGGAACAATGGCCGCCACGGGATGCCGAGTTCGTGGTCGATCTGTTCGTCGGCCTGTTGTTCGTCGGCCGTGCGCAGGTACGGCGCGAACGCGACGATGGCGATCACCACCGCAATCGGCGGCAGATCGACCGACAACGGCCACGAATTTGTGACCGATGTGTACAACGCGCCGACGATGCCGCCGGCCGACCAGGCGGCGTGGAACGATGTCAGGATCGACCGCCCGTACCGCTCCTCCAGCGCTACTGCCTGCATGTTCTCCGAGGCGTCCACGGTGCCGAGGCCCAACCCGTAGATCGCGACACCGACCAGGAACAGCGGGAGCGACCCGGCCATACCGGCGACGGCCAGACCGACCGCGGCCAGCAGTAGGGCGAGTCGCAGGGTGACGCCACTGCCGCGACGACTCGAGTGGATGCCGGCCAGGGTCGAGCCGACGCCGGCCAGCACCGCTACCCCGAACATCACCCCGGTGATGGCCAGATCGTCGAGCCCGAAGGTGTCCTTGAAAGAGGGCAGATGGGTCAGCACCACGGCGAAGCCGATGCCCTGGGCGAAGAACGCCGCAGCCACGCCGGCGCGCGGGTAACTCAGCTGGCCCATGTTGGGTGACTATGTCAATCGCCGACCGACGACGTCAAGACTCTTGGGCGGTTGACTTGGTCATCCGACCAACTTTGTCTGCCGTAGCACTTGACGAGTCACGCCGACCGCAGCCAGAGTGGGGCGATGCCCAGAGTGCCCGCCGCCGAACGGCGGGAACTGCTGCTGGCGGCGGCGTGGCGCGTCCTGGTCCGTGATGGCTTCGGCGCGGCGACCACCAGGGCGATCTGCGCCGAAGCCGGCATGAAGCAGGGCGTCTTCCACTATTGCTTCACCAATCGTGACGAGTTGATGCGTGAGGTCGCTGCCGGACTGCTCAGTGCCCAGGTCTCGGCGTCCATCGGTGCGGTCAGCGCTGCCGGGACGATGGCCGAATCGGTGAGTCGGGCCTTCACCGTCTACTGGGACGCCGTCGAAGCCGATCCCGGCATGCACCAGGTCCTGTACGAGATCACCACTGCCGTGCTGCGGGATCCCCGAGCGGGCGACATCGCCCGCTTCCAGTACCGCCGGTACCTGGACGGGGTGCTGCAGAGCCTGGCCCAGATCGCCGACATCCGGAAGATCACCTGGGACCTTCCCTCGGAGGTGCTGGCCAGGCAGTTGGTGACCGTCCTTGACGGACTGACGTTGCACTACCTGGTGGACCGGGACAGCGGAGCTGCCAGGTCCGCGCTGGAATCCTTTGCCGCCGACTTCGCCTCGCACGCCAGACAGATCCCCTCGCTCTCATGAGTTTCCAGCAACTGCGAAGCGCCACAGCTCATCTCGACCCGCCGTTCGGGGTGCTGGATGCGCAGGCGTTGGCGACCAACGCGGCCGATCTCGTCCGGCGAGCTGCCGGCAAGCCGATCCGCCTGGCCAGCAAGTCCGTACGGGTGCGTGAGGTGATCGAGGACACCCTGCGCATCGACGGGTTCCGGGGTGTGCTCTGCTACACGCTGGCCGAAGCGCTCTGGCTGCACCACAACGGATTCCGGGACCTGGTGATGGGTTATCCGACGGTCGACCGGACGAGTATCGCAGCGTTGGCCGCCGATCCGGCCGCGGCGGCCGAGATCACCCTGATGGTGGACGACGAGGCACAACTCGATCTGATCGATGCGGTACTGCCTGCGCGGCAACGCAATCCGATCAGGGTGGCACTGGAATTGGATGCCGGATATCGGATCGGACCGGTCCGGGCCGGCGCCCTGCGGTCGCCGATCCGCACACCTGCGGCCGCGGTCGCGCTGGCCGATGCCATCGCCGGCCGCGCAGGTTTCACCCTCGTCGGGATGATGGCCTACGAGGGCCAGATCGCCGGCGTCGGCAACACCGGCCGTGGACCGCGCGGTGCCGCCGTTCGGTTGATGCAGAGGCGGTCGGCAACCGAACTGGCCGAGCGACGCGCCGTGGTGGTCGCCGCGGTGCGCCGCACCTTTGACCTGGAGTTCGTCAACGGCGGCGGCACCGGATCGCTCGAGACAACGGTGATCGAGGGTTCGGTCACCGAAGTTGCTGCCGGCTCAGGCCTTTTCGGCCCCGGTCTATTCGATCACTACGGCGCGTTCCGGCCGGCACCGGCCGTCTTCTTCGTCCTGCCGGTGGTGCGCAAGCCGTCCCGTTCGACCGCCACCCTGCTGGGCGGCGGCTGGATCGCCTCCGGCCCGGTCGGGCGCGACCGTCTCCCCATCATCGCCGACCCGGCCCGCCTGCAGTACGTCGATGCGGAGGGACCCGGTGAGGTGCAGACGCCACTGCGCGGCCGGGCGGCCCACATGCTGCAGGTGGGCGATCAGGTCTGGCTGCGACACGCGAAGGCGGGCGAACCGGCCGAGCACCTGAACGAATTTCACGTCGTCGACGGCGACACCATCACGCAGGTTTTCCGGACGTATCGCGGCGAGGGCCAGGCGTTCCTGTGAAGCGCTGGCGGAACTGGGGACGGTCGGTCGTCGCACACCCGGTCCGCTGCGAGAGGCCATCTGATGAAAGCGATCTCGTCAACATGCTGGCCAGAGCCGAGCGAGACGGACTGACTGTGCGCCCGGTCGGGGCCGGGCATTCGTTCAGTCCGATCGCCGCCACCGACGGTGTCAGCCTGCGAATGGACCTGCTCTCCGGTTTGCGCGCAGTCGACACCGCCACCGGGCTTGTCACGCTTGGCGCCGGCACCCGACTGCGCCACCTACCCGCGCTGCTGCGGCCCCACGGGCTGGCTCTGCAGAACATGGGCGATATCGACACCCAGACCATCAGCGGCGCCATCTCCACCGGAACACACGGCACCGGAAGCGACTTCACCGGGCTCGCCGCGCAGATCACCGGCTTTCGCCTGGTCACGGCGAACGGACAGGCGGTCGAATGCTCAGCTGCGACGCGCCCGGAGTTGTTCGCAGCGGCCGGGATCGGCCTCGGTGCCTTCGGCGTGCTGACCGAGGTCACCGTGCAGTGCGTACCTTCGTTCCTGCTGGCCGCCGACGAGCATCCCGAACCGCTGTCAGCCGTACTCGAGAATTTCGACGAGATCGCCAGCAGCGCTGATCATGTCGAGTTCTACTGGTTTCCGCATACGGACACAGCGCTGGTGAAGTCCAATCGCCGCCTGCCGGCCGATGCCGAACCGCAGCCGCTGCCCCGCTGGCGCGCTGTCCTGGACGACGAGGTCATGTCCAATGGCGTCTTCGCGCTGACCTGCTCGGCCGGTTGGCTGGCGCCGGCGATCGTTCCCGGCATCAATACGGTGGCCGCGAAATTGGTCAGCGTGAGGAAGTTCACCGACGACTCGCAAGTGGTGTTCACCTCACCCCGACGGGTCCGGTTCCGCGAAATGGAATACGCGATCGATCGCGACTTCCTACCGCAGGCGATTGCCGACATCCGAAAGATGATCGGTTCGAAAGGCTGGCGTATTTCGTTTCCGCTGGAGATCAGGGTGGCCGCGGCCGACGACGTCTGGCTTTCCACGGCCTACCAGCGGCCGTCGGCCTACGTTGCGGTGCACCGGTACTACCGCGAGCCGTTTGCCGAGTACTTCCTCGCCGTCCAGCAGATCCTGCTCGGTTACGGTGGTCGTCCGCACTGGGGGAAGCTGCACACCCTGGACACTGAGCAACTCCGGGAGAAGTACCCCCGCTTCGATGACGTGTGCGCGGTCAGGGCGGCCGTGGATCCGGGCGGGTTGTTCCGCAACGACTACCTGGATCGGGTGCTCGGGCGCTGACTGGTTCTCCTTCGCCGTCCCGGACTGGGACAATGGGCTCATGACCGTTCCCTCGCTGATCACCGGCGCCCCTCGGCTGGTGGTCTCCGACATGGACGGCACCCTGCTTGACCTCGACGGCAGACGGGTCAGCTCGCGCAACGCCGCTGCCCTGCGACGCGCGGCGGAGGCAGGGGCAACGGTCGTCATCGCCACCGGTCGTCCGGTGGTGTGGCTCGGTCCGGTGATCGATGCCGGCTTCACCGGGACCGCGGTCTGCATGAACGGGGCGATGACCTATGACATCGCGGCCGGCGAAGTGCTCACCAGCGCGCCGTTGCTGCCGACCTCGATGCAGGCCCTCGTCGAGGCCCTCGCCGAGAGGGTCGACTTCACCCTTGCCGTAGAGCGACTGGATACCTCGCTGCACGACTTCTGGGCCGAGCAGTCCTACAGCCATCCGTGGGTGGTCGGCGACTACCGGTCACTTGATCGGGACGCGCTGCTGGCAGAGCCGGCCGGCAAGCTGCTGGTCAGAGGCACCGGCGACTCGTTCACCCTGGCCAAGGCGGCACGAGCCGCCGCCGCCGATGCTGCCGTCGAGGATCAGATCTCGATCACCTATTCCACCGACGACGGCCTGATCGAGATCGCTGCCGCCGGGGTCAACAAGGGGTATGCGCTGGCCCGGCTGGCCGAACAATGGGGGATCGATGCCGCCGACACGGTTGCTTTCGGCGACATGCCCAACGACCTCGAGATGCTGACCTGGGCCGGGCACGGAGTGGCAATGGCCAACGCGCACCCGGAGGTCACCGCCATCGCCAGCGAAATTGCACCGCACCACGGTGACGACGGGGTGGCGGCGGTTCTCGAGCGCTGGTTCTAGGGCGCTGGTTCCAGAGCCTGCTGCCGGGCCGTCCAGCGCGGTCAGCCGCCGAGAAACCGCCCGAATGCCTTTGCCATCGACGACGGACGCCCGGTGCGGCTTTCCCGGCGGTCGGCCGAGCCCATCACCCGCAGACCGGCGTTGACGCCGAGATATCGCAATGGTTCTGGCTCCCATTTGCGCGACCGGTGACCCACCCACGGCAGCGTGACCAACTCTGATCGTTCGCCCACGATGAGGTCGGCCAGCGTCCGACCCGCCAGATTGGAAGTCGTCACGCCATCGCCGACGTAGCCGCCGGCCCACGCGAAACCGGTCTCCCGGTCCAGTCCGACGCCGGCGTGCCAGTCACGCGGGACGCCCAGTGGCCCACCCCAGGAGTGGGTGAAGGCGATGCCGTCCAGCACCGGGAACATATCGATCAGGTTGCCCTGCAAGGATTCGAAGACCCTTGGCTCCCGGTCGAATTCCGGGGCCGTGGCGGACCCGAAGTGGTAGGGCGCGCCGCGTCCGCCGAAGACGATCCGGCCGTCGGCGGTGCGCTGGCCGTAACAGATCACATGCCGGTGGTCGCTGAACGTGGGCCGGTCGGCCAGTCCGACGCTGGACAGAGTGGACGCGTCCAGCGGTTCGGTGGCCACGATCAACGAGTAGATGGGGGCCAGGTCCCGGCGCGCGCCCGGCAGATCGGAGGTGTAACCCTCGGTCGCTCTCACGACGACGTCGGCGGTGACGGTTCCGTTCCCGGTCACCACGCGATGGGGCCGGATCTCCTGCACGGCTGTGCCCTCGTACAGGTCGACGCCCCTGCCGGTCACCAGCCCCGCCAGGGTCCTGACCAGGGCGGCAGGGTCGATGCTGGCGCAGTGAGGGGTGAAGGTCGCACCGAGAATCCCTTCGGCGCCAGTCATCTCGTGGGTCTCGCCGGCTGACAGCAGACGCATGTCGTCGTCGGTGTCACCCCAGGAGTGGGCGGTGGCCACTTCGGATTCCGCCCGTTCCCATTGCACCTTGGAGCGTGCAAGGCCAAGTGTGCCGCCGCGGGCCCAACCGCAGTCGATGCTCTCGGCCGTCACCACCGACTGGACCTCGTCGAGACCGGCCCGCATGGCTGCCTTCATCGCCAGCGCCGCGCCTCGACCGGAGTGGCGGGCGATCTTGTCCCACGAGGCGGGGAACAGCCCCGAACACCAGCCGCCGTTGCGCCCCGACGCTCCGAAGCCGGCGATCTCCCGCTCCAGCACCGCGATGCGCAGGGTCGGGTCGAGCCGCTGCAGGTAGTAGGCGGTCCACAGACCGGTGAATCCGGCGCCGACGATCGCCACGTCACAGGTCAGATCGCCCGGGAGCGGCGGCCTCCGGGTCAGGGGGTCCTTGACCCGGTCGAGCCACAGGCTGAGCCCGCGATATTCGCCTGCATGGGTCAAGTTGTGGATTTCCTTCACTCCCTTCCCAAGTGGGCGGGCTTCGGCCATGCCGGCGAGGGTCAGATGCGGTTCCAGGCCTCGGTCAGCACGATGCGGAGTTTCTGCTCGATCTCGTCGAACACGTCCTGCCCGCAACCCAACGGCGGGGCGACCTGGACGACCGGGTCACCGCGGTCGTCCGCGCGGCAGTACAGGCCGTTTTCGAACAGCGCGCCGGAGACGTACCCGCGCAGCACCCGCTCGCTCTCGGCGGCGCTGAACGTCTCCTTGGTCTTGAAGTCCTTGACCAACTCGATGCCGTAGAAGAAGCCGTCACCGCGGACGTCCCCGACGATCGGCAGATCGTACAGCTTCTCCAGAGTGGTCCTGAACGCGTTCTCGTTCCGCAACACGTTGCCCGGCAGGTCTTCCCGCTCGAAGATGTCCAGGTTCGCCAGCGCCACGGCGCAGGACACCGGGTGTCCGCCGAAGGTGTAACCGTGGGCGAACGACACGCCGTCCCTGCCGAACGGCTCGTAGACCCGGTCCGAGACGATCGCGCACCCCAGCGGGGAATAGCCCGACGTCAGACCCTTTGCAGTGGTGATGATGTCCGGCTGATAGCCGAACTTCTGCGCGCCGAACATGGTGCCCAGCCGCCCGTAGGCACAGATCACCTCGTCGGAGACGAGCAGAACGTCGTATTCGTCGCAGATCTCGCGAACCCGGTCGAAGTATCCAGGGGGTGGCGGGAAACAGCCGCCGGCGTTCTGCACCGGCTCGACGAACACCGCGGCAACCGTGTCGGGACCCTCGGCCAGGATGGCCTCCTCGATGCGATTGGCCGCCCACAGCCCGAAAGCCTTCTCGTCATCGGCGACGAACTCCGGAGCTCGGTAGAAGTTGGTGTTCGGCACCCGGAAGGTGCCGGGCACCAGGGGCTCGAAGGCCTCCTTGAACGGCGGCACACCGGTGATCGACAGCGCACCGGCCGTGGTGCCGTGATAGGCGATGGCGCGGGAGATCACCTTGTGCTTCATGGGTTTGCCGATGAGCTTGTAGTACTGCTTGGCCACCTTCCAGGCGGTCTCGACGGATTCACCACCACCGGAGGAGAAGAAGACCTTGTTCAGGTCGCCCGGTGCCAGTGCGGCCAGTCGGTCGGCGAGTTCGATCGCGGTGGGGTGGGCATAGGACCAGATCGGGAAGAAGGCCAGCTTCTTGGCCTGGTCGTAGGCGGCCTTGGCCAACTCCTCCCGCCCATGTCCGGCCTGAACGGTGAACAGCCCGGACAGCGCGTCCAGGTACTTCTTGCCGTTGGTGTCCCAGATGTAACTGCCTTCGCCGCGTTCGATCGTCGGCACTGGTGCGTTGTCGTACGCCGACATCCTGGTGAAGTGCATCCACAGGTGGTCGGTGGCCTTGCCGGACCCGGCGAGTGTGCTCATTGGTGTCCCCATGTGTAGGTCGATTCGGATGACTGCCGGCTCGTTGACGGGACGTCGTTCATCGCGTCCCCCAGGTGTAGGTCTGTTTGGACAGCTTCAGGTACATGAACGATTCGGTGGAACGGATGCCGTCGATGGTGCGGATGCGCTCGTTCAGCAGGCTCAGCAGGTGTTCGTCGTCCTCGCACACCACTTCGGCAAGGATGTCGAACGACCCGGCGGTGATCACCACGTAGTCGACCTCCTCCATCGCCGACAATGCGGCCACCACCGGATCCAGGTTGCCTTCGGCCTTGATCCCGATCATCGCCTGCCGGGAGAACCCGACCTGGATCGGGTCGGTGACCGCGACGATCTGCACGACGCCGGAGCCGACCAGGCGGGACACCCGTTGCCGGACGGCCGCCTCGGAAAGTCCGACCGCAGCTGCGATCGCTGCGTACGGCCGCCGACCGTCCTGTTGCAGTTGCTCGATGATCGCCTTGGACACATCATCGAGCAGCACAGCCCGACTACGCACCGCCGAGGTCCCGTCGCTGTCGGTTCCCAGGTCTTGCGAGGATCTGGACATGTAGATGATGATGACCGGATCGACCCACAGAGCGCAAGTGAATCCGTCGATGAAACGAGATAGCAACACGGAAACGCTTGCGTAGGCCGTGCAAAGCTGCGATAACCGTATCGTCCCTTCGAGCAGTCGGGAGTGCGCATGACGACTACAGCACCAGTGGGTCCGTCGGCAGGGTCGTCCGGGACCGACGGCAAAGCGGTCGACAAGGGCCTCAAAGCCGGTTCGCTCGGGCTGGTCGGCAGTGTCGTCGTCGGGATGGCCTCCACCGCGCCGGCCTACTCGCTGGCCGCCAGTCTCGGGTTCATCGTGGCCAGTGGCGGCGCCATCCTGGCCGGGGTCAAGGCGCCGGCGATCATGCTGCTGGCCTTCATTCCGATGTACTTCATCGCGGTGGCCTACAAGGAGCTGAACGAGGCCGAGCCCGACTGCGGCACCACGTTCACCTGGGCTACCAGAGCGTTCGGTCCGATCGTCGGCTGGATGGGCGGGTGGGGCATCATCGCGGCCGACGTGATCGTGATGGCCAACCTGGCCCAGATTGCCGGCGCCTACTCCTTCACCCTCGCCGACGATGTCGGGATTCACAACGGCCTCGCCGACAGCACCTTCTGGTCGACGGTGGCCGGCATCATCTGGATCGTCATCATGACCTACATCTGCTACCGCGGGATCGAGGTGTCGGCCCGACTGCAGTACGGACTGCTGTCGATCGAGGTCGTAACCCTGTTGATGCTCGCCGTAGTGGCTCTGGTGAAGGTGTATTCGCATCATGGGGTGCCGGCCACCGTCTGCCCGGACGGGGTCGCCAGCTGCGGCTCCCTCACCCCGCAGCTGTCCTGGCTGTGGCCGGGCGGCCTTTCCTTCGGCAGCGTGATCGCCCCGGCCGTGCTGACCGCCGCCTTCATCTACTGGGGCTGGGACACCGCGGTCGCGACCAACGAGGAGGCCGCCGATCCTGGCCGCACACCGGGGCGCGCCGCCGTGATCTCCACGGTGTTGCTGCTGATCACCTACGTGCTGGTCTCCACGGCGGTGGTGGCGTTCGCCGGTATCGGCACCGATCCAACCGGCATCGGACTGGGAAATCCCAACAACGCCGACGATGTGTTCACCGCCATCGGGCCGGTCCTGTTCGGCGACAGCGTGCTGGGGCACATCGGGCTCGGGCTGCTCACCGTCTCGATCCTGACCTCGGCATCGGCGTCGACCCAGACGACCATCCTGCCGACGGCAAGGACCGCGCTGTCGATGGCGGTCTACAAGGCCATCCCGGTCAAATTCGCCCGAATCCACAAGAAATACCTGACGCCGACGTGGTCGACCATCGGGATGGGCCTGGTGTCGATCGCCTTCTACCTGATCATCACGCTGATCAGCACCGACCTGCTGTCCGCGCTGATCGGCTCGATCGGCCTGCAGATCGCCTTCTACTACGGACTGACCGGCATCGCCTGCACCTGGTTCTACCGCAAGACACTGTTCAGCACATTCCGGCACTTCCTGATGCGTGGTCTGATCCCGCTGGCCGGCGGCATCTTCCTGTTCGCCATGTTCATCTTCGCGGTCAAGAGTTACATCGCACCTGACTGGCTGACCAGCACCACGCCGGCCGACCCGGCCGGGTGCGATGCCGCCAACGCGGCGCTGACGGCCGGCCAGGCTGCTTCGGATGCCACCGCCGCGTCGATCGCCGATCTGACGAACACGGTGACCGATGCCTGTGCAGGGAAGAACGTGACGATTTTCGGCTTGGGGGCGGTCGCGGTGGTCGGCATCCTGGCGTTGCTGGTCGGTTTCCTGCTGATCGCTTTGCAATGGTGGCGCTCGCCGGCCTTCTTCCGCGGTAAGACCCTACCCATGCGCAGCGCTGATCTGCTGCTGTCCGGCACCGAGGAGGAGGGGATGCCCAGCACCCTGCCGGGATCGGGCGAACAGGCCACCGTCATCGCACCCGACCTGTCCAACCTGCCGGTCGGCCAGTCGGCCATCGACCCGGAGACCGGTGAGAAATTCCGCCGGGAATAGCCGGGCACGGCTCACCCTGCGGGGAAGAAATGCAGCGCATCGCTGCCTGTCGGTCCTCCATCACGCTGCAACTGTCCCAATCAGCAAGTCAGATGAGTGCCGGTGCTGTTACGGCGTCACTTCACCAGGAGGTTGCTTGTGCCAAGTCGGACATCGTTCGACCCGCTCGGCCGAATTACACCGACCAGCAGGGGTTCCGGGCTCGGACGGCGCAGTTTCCTGCGCGGCGCCGGTTCCGCAGGCGTGGTCGGCTTGGCCACATTCCTGTCCTCGTGCGGGATCTCGGCGCAGACGACGGGACCCACCGCCGTCCCCGACACGAGTGACAAGGACAAGACGCTCAACTGGTCCAACTGGCAGGCCTACATCGACGTCGACGACAATGACCCCAACAAGCACCCGACCCTGGACGACTTCCAAGCCGAGACCGGTATCAAGGTCACCTATACGGAGGACGTCAACGACAACAACGACTACTTTGCCAAGATTCAGCCACAGTTGGCCGGCGGCAACGCGATCAGTGCCGACACGTTCTGCGTCACCGACTGGATGGCGGACAAGATCATCCGGCTGGGCTATGCGCTGCCTCTGGACCACGCCAACATCCCGAACCTCAAGAACCTCGACCCGCAGCTGCTGAACATCGACTACGACCCCGGCCGCAAATATTCGGTGACGTGGCAGTCCGGCCTGACCGGCATCGCCACGAACCCGAAAGCCACCAAAGGCAAGGCGATCGAGTCGATGGACCAGCTGCTGACCGACAGGTCGCTGCACGGGAAAGTCACCCTGCTGACCGAGATGCGGGACTCCATCGGTCTGGTCCTGCTGGACCTCGGCTTCGACCCGCAGGATTTCACCGAGGATCAGTTCCTCAAGGCCAACAGCAAGATCGAGACAGCAGTGAGCTCCGGTCAGGTTCGTAGCTTCACCGGTAACGACTACACCCAGGGCCTGGCCAGCGGTGATATCGCGGCCTGCGTGGCCTGGAGTGGCGATGTGGTGCAGCTGCAGGCGAAGGATCCGCAGTTGCAGTACGTTCTGCCGGCCGCGGGTGCGATGCGCTGGAGTGACAACTTCATCATCCCGATCCGAACGCCTCACAAGAAGGGCGTCGAACAGCTGATCAACTTCTACCTGAAGCCGGACGTCTCGGCCACCGTGGAGGAGTACGTGAACTACATCTGCCCAGTGCCGAGCGCCAAAGCCTTTGTGGCCAAGGATGACGCGGAGTTGGCCAACAACGAATTGATCTTCCCCAGCGAGAAGTCGCTGTCGAAGTTGCACGGCTTCATGTCCTTGGACGAGGACCTGTCGACTCGTTGCGGCGACAATTTCAACAAGCTGACAGGGGCCTAGAATGGCAGAAACCACCAGCACCGGCGGCAGTCTGGCGATCCGGAACCTGGTCAAGTCCTACGGCAGTTTCACGGCTGTCGATGACATCGACCTCGATGTCCCGGAAGGTTCGTTCTTTGCTTTGCTGGGCCCTTCCGGTTGCGGGAAGACCACGACGCTGCGAATGGTGGCGGGGCTGGAGGAACCGACCGGCGGTCAGATCATGATCGGCGCTGTCGACGTGTCCCGCCTTCGCCCCTACCAGCGTCCGGTGAACACCGTCTTCCAGAATTACGCGTTGTTCCCGCACATGACGATTTTCGACAACGTCGCATTCGGCCTGCGTCGCAGGGGCGCCCAGAATGTTCGCACGAAGGTCATGGAAATGCTCGAACTGGTCGAACTCTCCCATCTGGCCGGGCGCAAACCGACCCAGCTGTCGGGCGGCCAGCAACAGCGGATCGCCGTCGTCAGGGCCCTGGTCAATCGGCCAAAGGTACTGCTGCTCGACGAGCCCCTGGGTGCGCTGGATCTCAAGCTCCGCCGGCAGCTCCAGCTCGAACTCAAACGCATTCAGGCCGACGTCGGGATCACCTTCATCCACGTCACCCACGACCAGGAGGAGGCGATGACGATGGCTGACACGATTGCGGTGATGAACAAGGGCAAGGTGGAACAGCTGGGCAGCCCCGTCGACCTCTACGAGAACCCGCGCAGCCCCTTCGTCGCCGGATTCCTCGGGCAGACGAACCTGTTGACCGCCAGGGTGTCCGGCCAGTCGAACGATGTGCTGACCACCGACTTCCACGGAGTGGTGCTGTCGATGCCGACCTCGAGGATGGCGGCGAAGGGCCCGGCAGTGGAGGTCGGGGTACGGCCGGAGAAGATCCATCTCGCCGATCTGGGCCAGGCACCGGTTGGCTACAACGTGATCGACGGAACGATCATCGACGCGTCCTTCATCGGCGTGTCCACCCAGTATCTGGTCAGAACCGAACTGGACGCGGAGGAGGAACTGACGGTGTTCTCCCAAAACAGCGCGATCTCACTTCGTCAGGTCGGCGAAAAGGTCAGTGCCTACTGGCATCCCGATCACACGTTCGGCCTCCACGAGGGTGCATGGCAGGAGGCCGAAGCGGCCGAGGTGGCCTCGTGAGCATCGCGATGGCAGCCGGGCTGAGCGAAACCGGCCCCGGTGGCGTGGGACCGACGCCGGCTCCGGGTGGCGAACGCCGGAAGCTGACACCGTACTTCCTGTTGTTGCCGGCGGCCCTTGCCATGATCGTGTTCTTCCTCTTGCCGCTGCTGACCCTGGCCTCCACGTCGCTGATGACCGGATCCCTGGAGTCCGGCTATCGGTTGACCTGGCACTTCCCCACCTACGGCGATGTCATCACCCAGTACTGGCCGCAGTTCATCCGTTCGTTCGTGTTCGCCGGCCTGTCCACCCTGCTGTGCATCGCCATCGCATATCCGTTGGCCTACACCATCGCGTTCAAAGCAGGTCGTTGGCGGAGTATTCTGCTGGTCCTGGTCATCGCACCGTTCTTCACGAGTTTCCTGATCCGCACCCTGGCCTGGAAGCAGATCCTGTCCGACAACGGCGCGGTGGTCGATTTCATGCGCTCGACTCACCTGATGAACATCACCGACTTACTCGGGCTCACCCAGGGTCGGCTGCTGGCAACACCGTTCGCCGTGATCATGGGTCTGACCTACAACTTCCTGCCCTTCATGGTGCTCCCGCTGTACGCGTCCCTGGAGAAGATCGACCGAACGCTGTTCAACGCGGCAGGTGATCTGTATGCCAACTCGTGGACCACTTTCTGGAAGGTCACCTGGCCGCTGTCGCTGCCGGGCGTCGTCGGCGGCACCCTGATGACCTTCATTCCGGCAGCCGGCGACTACGTCAATGCCCAGTTGCTGGGTTCCACCGGAGACACCATGACCGGCAACGTCATCAACAACCAGGTCCGCAACTTCGCCTATCCGGCGTCAGCAGCGATGTCGATCGTGCTGATGGTCGCGATCGTCGTCCTGGTCATCTTCTATGTGCGACGCTCCGGAACAGAGGACCTGGTATGACTGCTCCCACACTGGTCAAATCCGCCCCGGTGGTCAGCACACCGCCGGCCCGCGCGGGAATGGGTCCCGGCCGCTGGATCCGCGACCATCTGGTGGTGCTGGTGGGCATGATCGCGCTGCTGTACATGTTTGCGCCGATCCTGGTCGTTATCGTGTTCTCGTTCAACAAGCCCGAAGGCAAATACAATCTGGTCTGGAACAAGTTTTCCTTCGATGCCTGGCGTCATCCCTGCGGTGCGAGCGGCTTGTGCGAGTCGCTCGTCACCAGCCTGTGGATCGGCGTTGTCGCCACCCTCGGCGCAGTGATCATCGGCACACTGGCCGCCTTCGCCATCGGGCGCCACCGGTTTCGGGGTCAGGCAACGTCGAACGTCCTGGTGTTCCTGCCGATGGCCACGCCCGAGGTGGTCGCCGGATCCTCGTTGCTGACGCTGTTTCTGAATCTCGGTATTCCGCTCGGTTACACCACGATCGTCATCGCCCACATCATGTTCTGCCTGTCGTTCGTCATAGTCACGGTCAAGGCGCGACTGGCCGGAATGGATCCGCGACTCGAACAGGCTGCGATGGACCTGTATGCCAATCGTGCGCAGACGTTCTGGCGCATCACCTTTCCGCTGGTCCTGCCCGGAATCGTATCGGCGGCCATGCTCTCGTTCTCGCTGTCGTTCGACGACTTCATCATCACCAATTTCAATTCCGGCTCGCGCGTCACCTTCCCGATGTATGTCTGGGGTGTCGCCCAGCGCGGCGTTCCGGTGCAGGTCAATGTGATCGGTACCGCGATGATGCTGATTGCGCTGGTCTTCGTCATCGGCGGCCGAGTGATCGGAGCACGCCGGAATCGGTTGAAATGAGTGGGTCCGAATTGCAGCAGCTGATCGGTGGACAATGGTTGACGGGCTCCGGTGGGCCCTTTGCGATCGTCGATCCGGCCACCGGCCGGGAGCTCGCCAGCTATGCCCTGGCAACGGCGAGCGACATCGACAAAGCGGTCTCCGCGGCCCGGCTGGCGTTTCGGGATTGGTGCCGGACCACACCGGGCGAGCGTTCGGCGCTGCTGGCGAAGCTGGCCGTCGAGTTGGCGTCGAGGGCAGCCGAGCTGGCCGAGGTCGAGACCTCGCAGACCGGCAAGCCCATCAGGCTGTCGTCGGGGTTCGACGTGCCCGGAACCATCGACAACACCGCGTTCTTCGGCGGGGCCGCCAGGGTGCTGGAAGGCAGCGCGGCCGGGGAGTACTCGGCCGATCACACCTCGATGATCCGGCGTGAGCCGATCGGCGTCGTCGGGTCGATCGCGCCCTGGAACTACCCGTTGCAGATGACCGGCTGGAAGATCCTGCCGGCGGTGGCCGCCGGGAACACCATCGTGCTCAAACCGGCGGAGATCACCCCCACCACGGCCCTGATGTTCGCGCAGGCCGCCCAGACCGTCGGGTTTCCCGACGGCGTGATCAATGTCGTCAGCGGGTCCGGCGCCGATGCCGGGGCGGCACTGGTGTCGCATCCGGACGTCGACATGGTGTCGTTCACCGGGTCGACCGCGGTCGGGCGCCAGGTGATGGCCGCCTGTGCCGGACGGGCCGCTCGGGTGCATCTGGAACTCGGCGGCAAGGCGCCGTTCGTGGTCTTCGACGACGCCGATCTCGACGCCGCGGTACACGGCGCCGTGGCGGCGTCCCTCATCAATACCGGGCAGGACTGCACCGCTGCCACCCGCGCCTACGTACACGTGTCGCTGATCGATGCATTCATCTCCGGGGTCGCCGACCTGTTCGCCGGACTGGTGCTGGGGGAGCCGATGGACGCAGCGACCGACCTCGGGCCGTTGTCCAGTTCACGGCACCGTGACAAGGTCTCCTCCATGGTCGGTGCCGCGGCGCTGCGGGGCGCCCGGGTGATCGCACCTGGCCGGTTGCCCGGCAGCGACCGGGCCGGGCGGGACCTGGCGCGCGGCTTCTGGCAGTTGCCGACCCTGATCACGGATGTCCCGCAGTCCGATCCCATCGTTCAGCAGGAGATCTTCGGGCCGGTACTGGCCGTGCTGCCCTTCACCGGCGACGATGAGGCGCTGGCCCTTGCCAACGACTCACCCTTCGGATTGGCGGCCTCGGCCTGGACGACCAACGTGCACCGAGCTCTCCGGGCAGCGGCGGAACTGCGGGCGGGTACCGTATGGATCAACGATCACATCCCGATCTTCTCCGAGATGCCACACGGCGGCTACGGAGCTTCCGGTTTCGGCAAGGACATGAGCACCTACTCGCTGCACGAGTACCTGCAGATCAAGCACGTCGCGATGGACCGCACCGGTATCGGCCGGAAATCCTGGCACCGCACCGTTTTCGGCCTTCCGTCGGCCTGAACCCATTTCAGCGTCAGGCCGCTATCGTGCGTTTCCCGCCGGCTCATGGTCGGCGTCGTCCCCGGTCGTTCACGTTTCGAATTCACCACTACGCCTAGGAGCACCCGCCATGACCCGCAGCACCACCCACCTGCTCGACCCGGTCCCCGACCCCCGGGGTGCCTCACTGGCCGGCGCCATGTGGGACGGCAAGACCGGGACCGTCATCGAGACCTCCCGCAAGCTCCCGCACGCGCAGCAGAGGTGATTTCAGCGATGTCTCCGCTGCTTCCGGCCGGCCGAGCTCGGTCCAAAGCTGTCCGCGACTCCCTTTCCGATGCCGAACCCATCTGCTGGTGGCTCGATGACGTCGACGCACCGGAGCCGCGGGAGCGGCTGACCGGGCAGCGCCGGACCGCCCTGGCCGTGATCGGCGGCGGATATTCAGGACTCTGGACCGCGCTGCTGGCCAAACAGCAGAACCCGTCCCGCGAGGTGGTGATCCTCGAGGGGAAGACGCTGGGGTGGGCGGCTTCCGGCCGCAACGGCGGTTTCTGCTCGGCGTCCCTGACCCACGGTCAGGCCAATGGCATGGACTGGTATCCCGAGGACATGCCCCGGCTCGAACGGCGCGGACGCGACAATCTGGCCGGCATCGTACAGACGATCGATGACTACGCCATCGACTGCAAGCTGGAGAAGACCGGTGAGCTGAAGGTGGCCACCGAGAGCTACCAGATCGGTGATCTGGCAGCGGATTACGAGCGCATGCTCGATTTCGGCGATCATGCGGAGCTTCTCGACCAGGCCGGCACAAGAGCCCTGGTGAATTCGCCGACCTATCTCGGCGGCGTCAACGGCCGCGACAAGACGGTGCTGGTCGACCCGGCGCGGCTGGTCTGGGGCCTGGCCGCCGCGTGCGAATCACTGGGGGTGAAGATCCACGAGAACACCCACGTCAAGGGCATGGCCCGCGACGGTCGGGAAATGGTGCTGACCACGCCGCACGGCACCCTCCGGGCAGATCGGGTCGCGTTGGGTACCAACGCGTTTCCCTCGTTGCTCAAGCGGGTCCGACCGTACGTGGTGCCGGTCTACGACTACGCGATGGCCACCGAGCCGCTCACCGACGCACAGCTGGCGACGATCGGTTGGGAGGGTCGGCAGGGTGTCAGCGACGCCGGCAACCAGTTCCACTACTACCGGTTGACCGACGACAACTGCATCCTGTGGGGCGGGTACGACGTCATCTACCACTACGGCAACCGGATCGACGCATCCCTGGACCAGCGTCCGGAGACGTTCCGCACGCTGGCCGACCACTTCTTCGCGACTTTCCCGCAGCTGGAGGGCCTGCGGTTCAGCCACACCTGGGGCGGGGTCATCGACACCTGTTCACGGTTCTTCCCGTTCTTCGGGACGGGCTTCGGCGGCCGGGTCGCCTACGCGACCGGGTACACGGGTCTGGGTGTCGGGGCGACCCGGTTCGGCGCCCAGGTGATGCTGGACCTGCTGTCGGGTGAGACGACCGAGCTGACCTCGCTGAACACCGTCCGGGCCAAGCCGGTGCCGTTCCCACCGGAACCGCTGCGGTCAGGGGTGATCAACCTGACCCGCTGGTCCGCGGCGCGCGCCGATGCCAGGGCCGGCCACCGCAATCTCTGGCTGCGCTCGCTGGACCGGTTCGGCCTCGGCTTCGACTCGTGACCCCGTCCCGGGCGGGCTCGGGCTGCGGCGTGGATCAACTTCGCAGGCATGGCCGAATTCGTTGCGGGTGGGCATGGCCGGGGATGGGACCGCCGGTCCACCTGTCCGACCGTCGTGCCTCGGTCGTGAGCTCCCGTCGCGGTGCTGCCGAGGCCGACCGGAGTTGCGGGAGCAGTGCGTACCCGGCCAAGCTCACAATGAAGGCCACACCAGCAACAGCGGTGGTCCGGCGTCCCGCCGGGTCGTACCACCACACATCGCACCACCAACAGGAGAGTTGAATCCCATGGCGCGCTACGGCGCAATGTACGGTCCCGACGTCACGTTCACCGGGGTACCGCGCTGCGACCTGTCCGATCCGGCCAGCTATGCCGCTGCGTCGGCGGTGATCGTCGGTGCGCCATACGACTCCGGCACCTCCTACCGGTCCGGAGCGCGGATGGGTCCGATGGCGCTGCGCACGGTGGACTACTCCGAGCACACCGGCTCCCGCCCGCACCTGTCGCTGCGGGTCGATCCGCTACTCGACCTCGGAGTCGTCGACGCCGGCGATATCGAGATGGCGCCCACCGAGACCATCCGGTCGCTCCGGGCACTGCAGGACGTCATCACCCAACTCGCGAAGGCCGACAAGATCCCCATCGTCCTTGGCGGTGACCACACCGTTGCGATGGCCGATATCACCGGCCTGGCCGAGCATTTCGGTTACGGCCGGATCGCGGTCATCCACTTCGATGCACATGCCGACACCGGTGACATCCAGTTCGGCTCGCTGTACGGGCACGGGCTGCCGATGCGCAGGGTCATCGAATCCGGCGCGGTCAAGGGCAGCAAGTTCTTCCAGATCGGGTTGCGCGGTTACTGGCCGGAGCCGCCCGAGCTGGCCTGGATGGCCGAGCAGGGCATGCGCGGCTTCGAGATGGCCGAGATCCAGCGGCGCGGTCTGCACGAGGTACTGACCGAGGCCATCACGCTGGCGTCCAAGGACACCGACGGCGTCTTCCTGTCCGTCGACATCGACGTGGTCGACCCCGGGATGGCACCAGGGACCGGAACTCCGGAGCCCGGTGGACTGACCGCGCGTGAACTGCTCGATGCGGTACGCCGGGTTGGCCGGGAGACCAAACTGGTCGGGATCGAGATCGTCGAGGTGGCGCCCCCGTACGACCATGCGGACATCACGGCGATGCTCGGGAATCGCGTGGTGCTGGAGACGCTCTCCGGGATCGCCCGCCGCCGGGCCGACGAAGCCGAGGGGAAGGTCTGGGACGAATCGATACCGGTGCTCGCCGGGCGGAACTCGCCCAGCGTCCGGTCCGCGGTCGGTCAGTTGCGAGTGCTGCTGGTGGGCGCCGGCGGGGTGGGCTCGGCGGTGGTCGCGACGGCCGCCCGACGGGAATACATCGAGGTGATGGTGGTTGCCGACTACGACATCGGCAAGGCTCAGCTGGCCTGCGAGGCGGCGGGTGACGGCCGCTTCATCCCGGCCCAGGTGGACGCCACCAAGATCGACGATGTCGTCGGCCTGCTGACCCGGTATCGCTGTGATCTGCTGCTGAACGCCACCGACCCGCGATTTGTCATGCCGCTGTTCAACGCTGCTCTGCAGGGCCGGGCGCACTACCTCGACATGGCGATGTCGCTGTCCCACCCGCATCCGACGGACCCGTTCAACACGCCGGGCGTCATGCTGGGCGACGAGCAGTTCGCGATGGCGGCGCAGTGGGAGGCCGCCGACCGGATCGCTCTGGTGGGAATGGGCGTCGAACCCGGCCTGGCCGACGTATTCGCCAGATATGCCTCCGACCACCTGTTCAGCCAGATCGACGAGATCGGCGTGCGGGACGGCGGGAACCTGCAGGTCGACGGCTATGACTTTGCCCCGACGTTCTCGATCTGGACCACCATCGAGGAGTGTCTGAACCCGCCGGTGATCTATGAGAAGGACCGTGGCTGGTTCACCACCGCCCCCTTCAGCGAGCCGGAGGTTTTCGAGTTCCCGGAGGGGATCGGGCCGGTCGAGTGCGTGAACGTCGAGCACGAGGAGGTGCTGCTGATGCCGCGGTGGCTCGACACCGGCCGGGTCACCTTCAAATACGGGTTGGGCCAGGAGTTCATCGAGATGCTCAAGCTGCAGCGCAAGCTGGGCATCGACTCGGTCGAGCGACTGCAGGTCGGCTCGGTGATGGTGTCGCCCCGCGATGTCATCGCCGCGCTGCTGCCGGATCCGGCCACTCTCGGCGACAAGATGCACGGCAAGACCTGCGCAGGCACCTGGATCAGGGGCCTGGACAAGCAGGGCGATCCCCGGGAGGTCTACCTCTATCACGTGGTCGACAACGAGTGGTCGATGCGCGAGTACAAGTCGCAGGCCGTGGTGTGGCAGACGGCGGTGTGCCCGGTCGTCGCCATGGAACTGATCGCCAGAGGAGCCTGGTCGGGCGCCGGCGTCCTGGGACCTGAGGCGTTCGATTCAGTGCCGTTTCTTACCCTACTGACCGAATACGGGTCGCCGTGGGCCATGCGTGAGCAGGGTCCCGCTGCGCTCGACTCCGGTGGTGTGCGCGACACCGGCCCGGCGCCGACCAAGCCTGGGGATCCGCATCCGCAGCCGGTGCGGCCGCATTCGGGTACCCCGGACACGCCGCACAGTCGCGCGCTCTGACCTGATCGCCGGGCAGTTCGGTATGCCCCGACGGGGGGGCCCGCGCGGGGAGCAGGGGTCAGACGCGCGAGTTGCCGCGGCTCAGGACACCCCTGACCACGCCGACGATCAGCAGGACCACCGCGATGATGAGCAGCCATTTCAGGCCGGTGAGGACCAGGCCGCCGATGCCGAAGAGAATTGCCAGGACGATGAGGATGATAACGAGAGTCATGGGATCGATAGTGCACCTACATCGATATCCGCGCCAACTGTGAACCGCAGCTGAACGCAATCCATCCGCAGACCAAATCCGGCGATTTAGAATTCTCAGCCGAAAAGTTCATCGCAGAGGTTTAGGAACATCTCGGTGTGGGAATCGACGTCCTTCGCTGTGGTTGCCGGGCACATCAACGCCATGTTGTGGAACGGCGTGAGCAGGATGCGCCGGTTCAGCGCGTACAGGTGTAGCAACTGCTGCAGCTCGAAGTCGTCCGACGCGGCCGCCTCCGCTCCGTTCCTCGGCTGCTGCGGCGAGAATCCGTACTCGGCCCGGCATCCCAACCGGGTGACATGCCAGGGTGCACCCACTCGGTCGATGCCGGCCTGGACGCCGTCCGCCCAGCGATGGGCCAGCGGGATCATCGAGGCGAACGCTTCGTCGGTGAGCACCGCCGTCAAGGTCGCCGCCATCGCGGCCATCGAAAGGCCGTTGCCTGCCAGCGTGCCGCCGACCCCGCCAACGTCGATGTCCTCCAGCGGCACCAGTTCTTCGATCCGCTGCGCCACCTCGGCTGTCATCCCGAAGGTGCCGCAGGCGATCCCGCCACCGATGGACTTACCGATGACCAGCATGTCCGGCG
Organism: Mycobacteriales bacterium; assembly: GCA_038229825.1. GTDB lineage: Bacteria > Actinomycetota > Actinomycetes > Mycobacteriales > Nakamurellaceae > Nakamurella. The sequence goes on along the minus strand of JBBROB010000002.1, from coordinate 202 downwards.
TCAACCCGGCTGCTGCGGTGTAGCCGCCCGACCCGGCGCAGATGGTGTGCGTCTCGTCGTTGATCAATAGCACGCCATATTTCTTGGTCAGTTCACGGATTGTTTCGTTGTAGCCGATATCGGGGAGAACGATCCCGATATTCGTGAGCGCCGGTTCCAGCAGCACCGCGGCGACCTCGCCGGTGGCCAGCGCGGCCTCCAT
>JBBROB010000001.1:0-742839 GCA_038229825.1 Mycobacteriales bacterium | reverse complement strand
GCCCTGACCGCATACACGGTGGTCCACGGCTACGCGACGCTCACCTCGACTGGGAGTCTGCCGCGTGAACTGCTCGAAAACGGCGGCCGCGCTCTACTCGACGCCCACCTCGACGACCTTGTCAGCGGCACAAGGACACCCGTGCTGGGCGTGCAGCGCCGCCGACCCCCGGCACGTCGGCCGGAACGCAACTGAACGGGCAGGAAGGACCTTCCCCGCGCACCGCTGATGGACCTGCAGGCCGCCACCCGGCGGAGCCGGCGGATCAACGTCCCCGCCCGCATTGCCCGTCCCCAAGGCCGCCGCATCCTGCACCTACCCTCCCGCCACCCCCACCGACGTCAGTGGAAACAGTTATGGGACGACGTGTTCAGCAACCAGCACCAACAAACACCCGCAGCCTGACCTACCCGACCCGGCCGAGAACGCCGCCACAGGAACCACAATGGACATGCTGGCGCAGACCAGCCGATCAGCCGCGCCCGAAACCAAAACCGGCACTCAAACCACCGCCCAACCCCGGAGCAAGATCATCATCCAGGCAGGTCCACTGATCGAGGCTTAGGGCGGTCTTGTCCACCACGCCCTGTGGAGGCCCGTCTCATCGGACGTCTAACGACTGCGTTGTCACCGTCTGTAGTGGCGGCCGACGATCAGACCAAGCAGGTCTCACCGTCGGAGCCCGTTCGTCGTGCTGTTCCTGCCTACTTACTCGCCTTCATCGTGCGACCGCACCCTTCCGCTCGTCGGTGTGCCGGTGGCGATTTCGGCGGCATCCAGGTTGACGGTCGACAATCTGTACTGCGCATGCCCCAAAGGGCCCGGCTGACGGTCCGGGTGTCGCGGCCGCGACGCTGTCCCGATCGATTTCTACCCGGTGCGGACCCAGGCGCCGGTGAGGTGCTGGACAGCGGAGCCGTCGAGATCGGTGATCTTGGTGGCAACGAATTGTCGCGCCCAGTCAGAGGTCTGGGTGCGAAACGGCAGAGGGTCGGCCGCGAGGGCGGCCACGATCGTGGCGGCGACGTCGGACGCGGCTTGGGCGTTGCCGGCAAACTGGGAGGTGACCCGGTCCAGGTATGCGCCAAGGGGTGCGGTGTAGGCGCCGGCCCCGGCCACCATCGCGGCCATGTCGAGGCCGGCGTTGTTGACGAACTCACTCGCGACGGCCCCTGGTTCGACGACTCCCACTGTGACCCCGACGGCCGCCGCGACCGGGGTCAGAGATTCCATGAATCCCTCGACCGCAAACTTCGCGGCGCAATACGCCTCGTTGAACGGTTGGCCGATGATGCCGCCCACGCTGCTGATCGTCAGCAGTCGTCCTTTGCTGGCTCGCAGGTGCGGCAGGGCAAGCTTGCTCAAAGCGATCACGGCGAAGAAGTTGACTTCCAGACAGGCACGGATCTCGTTCAGGTCGTCGGTTTCCAAGGTGCCGACGTGGGCGGCACCGGCATTGTTGATCAGCGCGTCGATCTGTCCGTAGTCGGCGACGACACCGCTGATGCAATCGCCGGCCGATGCCGGGTCAGTGACATCCAACTGCCGGATGTCAAGGGTGACGCCGGCGGCGTCGGCCGCTCGTTGCAGCGCGGCAGCTCTGGTCAGGTCGCGCATGGTGGCGACGGTGGTCCACCCTGCTGCAGCGGTGGCGACCGCGCTCGCCAACCCGATACCTGAGGACGTGCCGGTGATCAGGACGGTGCGGCGGTTTGCTTTGGTGGTGGCGGCGACGGGTGGTGCGGTCATCAGTTCTCCTGGGATGCGTGGGTGGCGGGATGGGTGTGGTCAGCGGCGTGCTGGTAGTTGTTGATCTTTCGATCGATCGCATCGAGGTGCGGTCGTCGCTCAGCGAGGTCGGTCACCAGGTTCTGGCGGTGCCGCAGAACGATTGGCAGTCCCGCGGTCGCGCCCTGGCCGGTGCGTGCTGCATCGGCGTAGGCCCGATCTGCCGGATCGGCATCCCGGTGCCCCAGCGCCGGTTGATGAAATCGACGGCGCGCAGTTCTGCCGGTCCGTGGCGGCGCTCCCCGAGTGGGCGCGCACGGTCAAAGACCCACGCGTTCGTAGTAGCGCAGGGTATGCGGGGTGATCGCGGCTGGTTGGCCGATGGTCAGCAGGGACGGCCGGGGGGACCCGTCGGCGCCCTGTTGTGGTCGGTCGTCGTGGCTCACAATCGGGGAGTATGGGCCTTGGAGTGCACTCACAGTCAAGTGGGTGTCAGCCAAGTGGGTGTCAGCCGGATTGCTGCGACTTCGCCATCAGGACCAGCGCGCCACGCAACAGGACGTTGTAGACCAGCCCGGTGATGATCGGGTACGTGGTCACGGCGGCCCGGGTGATGGTGAACCGGCGCGTCTCGACTCGAGCGCCGCGAATCAGCGCGGCGGCGCCGATCACCAAGATGACGACTGACAGAATGTTGGAGTCGATGGTGAAGTAGCTGAAAAAGTTGATCAGCACATTGGCGCTGTCGGTGCTGCCACCGCGGCCGGCGACGAACACGAATGGCGTTGTCCCTGGACGACGGTGCATTCCGGGCCGTCCCTGCCCCGCACAATGCGCGGCCCAGGGTCAGTGCTTCGCCGGCGTTCTTCAACCTGCTGGCCGGCGCCACCGCCAACAACTTCAGCGTGATCGAGGCCGCGACCGAGCATGGCATGAGCTTCGGGCTGGCGTGGTCACCGTCACTGACGCCGTCCTCAAGACCGGGCCGCGCGACTACCTCGGCGGTGGTCAACAGCAGACCAGCAGCCGGCAGCGCTACCATGCCCGCCTCGCCTGGATCGCCGTGATCAAGCCGGATGTGCTGGCGTCGTGCCCGGCCACGACAGCCTCCGGTTCGGCGCCCCCACCGCACCTGCAACGGCACTTCCCGCCTACCAGGTCCTGGCCATCGACGCGGACACGGGTGCGGCCGGAACTGTCTATTCGGTTAAGAGGAACGCCCTATGCGGCTCCCCCGGTTACCAGCCCGCCTGGGTCGCGCCGGCCGTGGAGTTCGTCTCGGTGCCATGGACGATGGTCGCCCACGGCCCCGGGCTGCCGGTAAGTCATCGAGAGGGCCCGGCCACACGGTAAACGCTCGCCAACACACGCTGACCGGCAGCGAGCCCAGGGGACCGCGAAAGGGAAATCGATCGATGAACGTCCCGGTCGGACGGGCCCCACGAGCCACGACGAGAGGATGCAAACATCGCCTTGGCGCGCCGCAGCGCCTGCATCGACATTTACCGCGTCCTGGACTGGAATGCGAAACCTGGAAGCTGCGGGCCGACTGCAGGCATCTAAAGACAATTGGCGGCTTGCGTCGCCTAGGGCAACGATTCATAGCGGCTAGGTTTCCTCGACTTGCCGTACTGACATGCCGCCTGGGTGCGACAATTGGTTTGTGGCAGAGCAGGCGGAACCCCCACCTAAGACGATCCGGCTGCGCTACGCCGGAAGCTGCCGAAGCTGCGCGGTCGTCCTGGCCAAAGGAGACTCGGCGGTCTACGACCCCAACACGCGGAAGGTGACCTGCCTGCCTTGCGCCGGCGGTGCGGGCCGGCGCAACCCTGCACTGGACGGGCAAGCGCTTCCCTACCCCGCGTCCGGGTCCGTGCCCGGCATCGACACGCCCCTCCCGGCGGTGCCTGCCGGGTCTGGAGGGAATTTCGTTATCGATGGCGTTGCCGGTGCCTCGGCACGCCGTGAACATCAGCGGCGGCAGACCAAGCGGGACGCCGCCGTCCGCACCAAGCACCCTCGTGTCGGCGGCCTGATCTTGGCGCTGACTGACGAGCCACAGAGCACCCGGGCGTGGGTGCGCGGCGCGGTCGGCGAGGAGCGACTTGCCCAGCGCCTGAACCAACTCACCGAGAAGGGTGTCCGGCTGCTGCACGATCGACGGATCCCGGGTACTCGGGCCAACATCGACCATCTCGCTGTCACCGCGACCGGTGTCTACGTCATCGACGCAAAAAGGTACGCCGGCCGGCCACACCTGCGGGTCGACGGCGGCTTCCTGCGGCCACGCACCGAGAAGCTGATGATCGGCACCCGCGACCACACCAAGCTGCTGAATGGTGTGCACCGGCAGGTGCAGCTCGTCTCGGCTGTACTGGCGTCCTGCCCGGAAGCCCACGACAACCCGGTCCGGGGCATGCTGTGTTTCATCGATGCCGATTGGCCGCTGATCGGGGGCGCGTTCCGGATCGGCCAGGTCGATGTCCTGTGGCCAGGAAAGTCAGCCGAGAAGCTCACCATTCCTGGACCTCTCACTCCCGCCGACATCGAAGTCATCCACCACCACCTGGCCGCCGCATTCCCGCCGGCCTGACCCCGGACGGCAGAGACGCCCTCGGTGGCGAGAGCTCACGCCGGGCACGCGCCGCCCGCCGGCCCTCGAACCGCTGCCAGTTGCTGTGAGCGATGCAGACTGCCGGTCACCGCCACTGGTCGCGGCCTACCTGCGAGGTGTGGCCGCGGCGCCTGCCGGACCGCCCAGCGGGCGCGCCAGCGCAAGACACCTGCTTCCGCCGGTGGCCCGCAGCACGTTCCCGCTGGTCAGCCGGTCGTGAGGCCGAGCATTCAGCGGTCGATGTCCTGGCCCTGCCTGCCGCTCTAGGCGTTGTCTCAGGCGTCTACCCCGGCGTCGTGCCCGACGCCGGGGTAGACGGTGAGGTGGACGTCCCTGCGGGGCGGCGGCGGGCAGCCCTGCAACGTCTGGATGGTGTCGATGGTGCCGGCCGGGTTGACCACACCATCGGCGTCACCGGGGAAGGCCCAGATCTGCACGGACCCCAACGCGCACCCCGCCGACTGCAGGGCCGGACGCCCATCAACGGAGATCGGCACGGCGGCCGCGAACCGTGTGGCGTCGAAATGCGCCAAGGATTCCCACAGCTCGTGGACGCCTCAGCTCAGGCCGGTCACGTAGACCGGTGTCAGGTCGACGTCGTAATGGGCTAACGCGTAGGTCAGGAAGGCCTGGACCTCGGACGGTGTCGTGCGCGGCGAGCCCGGTGACGGGTTGCCATAGCTGTGTTGGGCTGCGGTGAGAGGACGGCGAACGGGCGGTCAGCGGGCCGGCCGTTGGTGCTGATGTCGAAGGAGATACCGGAGTTGCTGATCAGGTTCGGCAACTACGCCGGGCTGCCGTCGCCGCTTTCGCCGAAGCCGTGCACGAAGATCAGCGGCAGTTTCTTCGGGCCCTGTGCGTAACCGGCGGGAAGGTATTCGCAAGTATCCCAGCGGGGAATCCCTGGTGTTGATCGGGTGCGCGGTCAGCGGACCGGCGGGCCCGGTCCCCAGAGCCCTGACCTGCATATTATGCTCATCCAGGGATATTCTGAACCGATTCAGCCCGAGAAATGCGCCAGACCCGCGCTGCACGTTTTTCGCGAATTTCGGCGCTTCGAGCGTTTGGACATCGGTGCCGTACCGGACTTAGATATCGAAGGATCCGGGAAAGGCAATGTTACAATCTATTTTCCGAGCTCGACCACACCCCGGTCGGGGCCACGGAATGCGTGGCTGCGTTTCGAGCCAACAATGTCTGGAGAATTTAATGCGTTTCTACAGGGCCAAATTCCTGCTGGCCGCGGCCGCCGCCGCCACGCTGGCGCTCACCGGTACTGCGAGCCCTTCGTTCGCCGCCACAGGGGACGTGAGCCCGCCGGGAGCGAACGACTTCTTGTGCAAGCCGTCGGCCGCGCACCCCTACCCGGTGATCCTCGTTCCCGGGACCTACGAAACCATGGCGAAGAACTGGGCGGTCATGTCGCCGCAGCTGAAGAACGCGGGTTACTGCGTGTTTTCGCTCAACTACGGTGTGGTGTACACCGTGCCCGCGTCCGGCCCGATCGCACACTCCGCCGGGGAACTCGGCACATTCGTGACGAAGGTGCTCCGGGCGACGAAGGCCAAACAGGTGAACCTGGTGGGCCACAGCCAGGGCGGCATGATGCCGCGGTACTACATCAAGTTCCTCGGCGGCACGAAGACGGTGCACGCCCTTGTTGGCATCGCGCCGTCCAATCATGGGACGACGCTCATGCCGAACCCGTTGAGCTACGTGCCCGGCGTAGCCACCGGTGGTGACGGGGCGCCGTCGACGGTGGCCGCTCCGGCGGCTCTCGCGGCCCCGTCCCTAGGCCCCGTCAACGCGGCCGCCTCGGAACAGGCAGCCGGCTCGGCGTTCCTGACCAAGCTCAATGCGGGCGGCGACATCCAGGGCAGCGTGCTGTACACGACGATCGCCACCACTCACGACGAGGTCGTGACGCCGTATACCAGTGAAGAGCTGGCCGGTCCGGCGAAACAGGTCACCAACGTCGTGATCCAGACCTTCTGCCCCCTCGACCCCATCGAGCACGACCAGACGCCCAACGATCCGACCGTCGAGAAGCTCGTGGAAGCGGCACTGAGCAACGCAAACGGCCCGCTCTCGCCGAGCTTCAAGCCCAGCTGCGTCTAGCCCACCTCTAGCCCCGGGCTAAGCCTGGATCCACCGATGTGGGGGCGGATCGTCGAACTGAACCCGGCCACTCCCAGTTGTCGGGTGCGTCGAGCAGGGTTGCTTCCATCGGGTCGCGATCGAGGAGGGGCGTGTTCGGGACCTTGCCGAGGGCGGCCAGGAGCTATGGGTGGTCGTCCCGGCGCATATCGGCGCTGTTCGCCACCGCGGCATAGCTTCCGTTGACCACCTGCGGACTGGCCAAATCCCGTTGAACCTGTTCCCAGTCGGTGCGGCGAACGAAGCCAGCACGCTCGCGCCACAATTGGGCGACCTCAAGGCCCCACCACCAGTAGGCGAGTTCGAAGGTGGGGTCCTGGGTCGTGCGGGCGTCGTAGAACTCCTGGGCCGGCATGATCGGTAGCCCGAGATGGAAGGCCCCGTCGCGTTTCTCCGGAAATGCCGCCATGAACGTTGCCGTCGCGTCGACGATTTCCGCGAAATCAGCCAACAGGGTCGTTCGGCGCTCCGGGGTGGAGGCGCGCCAGACGAGTTCGAGGAGGTACAGGATGTGGGGCTGCTGCCAGGCCGGCAATGATCCGATGGGCTCGGGGCTCTCCCGGCCGTCGGGACCGACGTGCTTGGGCCAGCGAGCTCCGGGGTAGCCCCGCCGGGCCGCAGTCGACCGCGCCAGTCCGAGGCTGCGCTCCAGTAGATGTGGTCGACCCCAGGTGGCGAAGCGTGCGCGTGCCAGAAGTGCATTTCCAGCTGGGATTTGCCCTGCCAGGCGTTGGTGATGAGCCCGGTTTCCTGAGGCGGCATGGCGCCGGAGCAGTTGACGGCCGTCTGGTATTGGTAGAGCACAATGCGCCCCTCGATCTCGGCCGCCCGAGGGTCGGTGCTGCCGGTGAAATCGATAACCGCACCCCCGGTCCAGAACGCCTTCCACCACTGTTCTGACTGCCGGGCGATCGAAGCAAAACCGCCGCGTCGCGACCTGCCGCTACCCACGGGCTGGAACCTGACAACAAGCTCGAGTTCGGCGCCAGCACTGACGATCTCGAACCCGTGGGCACTGTCCACAGCAGCGAGGACGCCATCGCTGAACGTCAATTCGACGCTGGAGGAGCGTCTGCTGCACGAGGTGTCCGGCTTCGATGTGGCCATCGCCGTTCAGGCGGATGTGTCCGACGAGAACGCTGTGGCAGCGGCGTTCTCCGCCGGGGTCCTCGCATTCGGCGGGGTTGGTCTGGTGGTGAACAACGCGGGCCATCGGCGGCAGCATGCTGATTACCGCCACCATCAGCATCGGCGGTTTTGACTCCCCTCACTTACCGCCTACCGCGCCCTGTTCGCAGTGGCACCGCCACCTTGCCGGACTCCGTCCCTGGGTGCGTTGCCGATCTGCCGCGAAGCGTTCAGACTCGCACTGCACCCCGAGAACGCCACTCCGGACGCCGTTACCAAGGCCGTCGCCGAACGGCTGTCGGGGGTCATCGAGCGGTCAGCGCCGGCCCGTTGACCGACGTGGCCGATCGCTGTTGGGCATCAACAGCCTCGCGTTCAGGGCCGGAGGTGGATCACCTGCGGGTCGTGGTCGCTGGTCTGGTTGGCGTATTCGGCGTTGATATGCACAACCTGGTAGTTGATGTCGCCGGGTCCTCTGCTGACCAGAATGTGGTCCAGCACCTGGGAGATGCCGTTGAAGACGTACGTGTACTGCTGGCTGGTCGGCAGTGTGGTGATGAGGTCGGTCAGGATCCTCGGCCCGGTACCGTCCGCGGTGCCGGTGGTCAGCGACTTCAGCGCGGGGCTGAACTGGTAGTCGTTCAGGTCACCGACCACCACCACATCAGCCTTTTTGTCGATGGCCAGGATCCGGTTGACGAAGTCGTGCTCGACCTGGGCTTGCCCGGCTCGTTGGATCGCGGACGACTGGACGGGGAATTGGAAGCGGCCGTCGGCGTTCTGGTCGCCGAGTTTGGCGTCGAAGTGGTTGGCGATGACGTAGACGTTCTTGCCGTTGAAGGTGAATTGCCCGACCAGCGGCTTGCGGCTGGAGGTCCAGACCGGGTTCAGCGGGTCGATCCGTCCCGGTGACAGGGTCAGGGCCGGCTGGCCTTTCTTCTGAACGACCTGCGTGCCGGCGATCGACCGGTTCATCGGTGAGCTGCCGTTGTCGACGAAGATCACCCGGGCCGGGTTGTAGAGGAACGCGACCCGGATGTTGCCGCCCGGTTGGCCGCCGTCCTGGTCGTTGACCGGGTCGATCTCGCGCCAGGCGTAGCGGGGGCCGCCTGCGGCGACAATCGCTTCCACCAATTTGGTCAGGGTCTGGTCGGCGGCCACGGTCCCGTCGTCGCTGGCTCCACTGTTGTCCTGGACTTCTTCCAGGGCAACGATGTCGGGTGTGGCCAGGTTGGTCACGACGCCGCCGGCCAGGGCCGTGAATTTGGCCTGCGGGTCAGTGGGCGCCAGGTTCTCGACGTTGTAGGTGGCGATGGAGAGCTGTTTCCTGGACTGCTGGGTGGCGACCACCGCCGGGAGGTTGTTGTGCGCGACCGCGCCCACGGTGTCGGCCGAGATCAGGTACCCGCCGAACCGTGACCAGTCGATCTCCCCGATGGTGGCGCCGGTGAACACGTCACCAACGTTCACCTGCGGGTTGCTGCCGTTGTTGGCCAAAACCTCGAGACGACCTGAGGGCGTTGCATTCTCGGCCGGCAGCAGGGTGCCGCCGCGGTAGCTGACATTCTGCTGCGGCTTGGTCGTGACGTACTGCTCTCCGAAGGAGTTCGACGGCCCGACCACCCGGGCGTCGTCCACCTCGACCCGCATTCCCTCGATCGATTCGTAGTAGTCCAATGCGGAACGGGCCGGGGTGATCGTTGTCGACTCGATGTTGGCACCGTCAAGATCCGGCGCATACTGCTCGGGAACTGTGGCCGGAGTCAACAGGATGGCCGCCGGTAGCGGGTTGCCCCGCGACAGCACTATCGTGCTCGAACCGCCGATCTCGGTGGTGGACAGGTTCGACGTCGAGGCCACGGTGTCACCGCCGGCCAGCGGGTAGAAGTCGCTGACCTTGCCCGAGACGAGCACGCTGTCTCCGACCGAGACGGTCGGGCTCGAGGTGAAGACGAACAGGCCTTCGCTGGTGGCCGGGTTGCCGTCGGGTGTTGGGTCCTGAACCCAGTAGCCCCGGCTCGATCCGGAAGCACGCCGTCCGGTGACGATGCCGGGCACGTTGGTGACATCCTTGCCGCTCTCGGGTGAGATCCAGCTGGTGCCCTGGATGTCGTGGATCCGAAGTGGGCCCGGCGTGCCGGTGCCGGTGCCCGTCCCGCTGTCGCCGGTGTTGGGCAGGCCCGGTGTGGGTGCTGCCGCGGTGAAGTCGGCGCCGTTCTGATCGGTGTCGGGTCCGCTGCCGCGCTGGATGGACGTGGTGTTGTCCGCCGGCGGCGCATCGGCCGCACCTTCACGCACGAGCGCGGTGCCGTAGCCCACCAGATCAACGATGCTCGGGTCCGCCGTGCAGTCGGCGGTCGTCTTGCACGTCAACGCCGTACTGGCAGTGACAAGGGCGACAGTGCCGGCGGTCCCGGCGAAATTGATGAACCCGGTGGCCTGGGTGATAGGTAGATCCGTGGTGCCGCCGGCGCCCGCCGCCTCTCCGATCAGGTAGACGCCACCCGGACTGATCGACCCGGCCAGGTTCGTCACCTGCCATGCTGTCGCCGGGCCTGGGCTTGCCGGCAGGTACTGCACCGAGAAACCAGCCAGGCTCACGGCCGCACCGGAACGATTGGTCAGTTCGACGAAGTCGTTCTTCAAGGTGGCGCCGCTGTTGCCTCCGCCGCCGTAGACCTCGTTCACCACCACACCGGTCGATGCGGCGGCCGAGGCCGGCGAGGTGATGGCCACCCCCGCGCCAAGGGTGAATACGGCCACCGCGGTGACACCGCCGAGCTTGAGAGAACGTCGCATCAGATCTTCCCTTTCCTGGCCGGACGGCCGTTGACCAGCCTGGTCCGGCCCGGTAACGGCTGCGTGAACCACGGGTGCATGCTCGGCCAACAGGCCGGCTGGATCCTCGTCGCCGCCTGAGCACAGCTTCATACCGACGGTGCTGACCGTCACATACTCGAAGCTCGCAGTGTCTCGTCAGGTCCCCGCCCAGCAGTCGCCGTTACGGCGAGGGCTGGACCCGTACCCGGTTGTCGACATCGGCGACACCGACTGCCCAGGCGGCCTTGCCAGCCTGTTCCCGCTGATACCAACTGTGCGCCCACCCAGTGAGAAGCACTGTCCCGTCAGCGGTTGCATCTACCTTGATGTTGGCCGCCTCGATGTGGGCGTTGCGTTCCAGCGCCGAGATGATCGCCGATTTGACGTCCGTGACAATTGACCCATGGTGAACTTCGATGCCATTGTCGACGCCCGCGACACCCCTGATGAGCGCTACCGCGCGGTAGGCGGCATGTCGTTCGAATTCCCATGCGACGTTGCCGGTCAACCTGACAATCTGGTCGCGGACGGTGGCTCGCACTGACCCGACCGGAACGTCGACGGCCCGTTGGAGGGATTGCGCGGCGTATCGCGCGATATCGGTGTCGTTGGGAGTGGCGAACGCGCGAACGGTGATCTCGTCGGCAACGGCGGTGACGCCGACGACCCGCAGGGTTGCGCGCAACGCCTCCACCTTCTCCGGATAGGTCTTCACCTCTCCCGACAAAGTGAGGGCACGATCGGTCACTGCTACGCCGATATTGACCGTGGCGACGCCTGAGGCCGACTCCAATTCGCGCAGAACAGCCTCTTTGAGCTCCGCATCCGTCTGATACTCGGGAATCGTCATGACCAGGGAGCATGTCCGATAGCCGACGGGAGCGGAAGGGTCTTTGGTCCCGGCGTCAAAGGCGTTGTGCCACAATCATCCTGGCTGGTCTCCTTACGTCGTGCATCGGCGAACGGGCGTGACGCCGATCCGTAGCCGCCCGGATCGATTGTCACGGCGGCGGCCACTCCAGGGCCGCGATGTCGATCTCGGTCAGGTCCTCGACGAGGCACCGATGGCCGGGGCAGATGTAGAAGAGCACACCGTAATACATGGTCCCGGTATCGCACCGACCCACGACGGTCCCAATGGTTCCGGGAGGGACCTCCCCCTGGTCGACGAAACCCTTGAGTTTGTGGGTCGACGTCACCGGCTGTCTCAGATTCAGCATCACGTACCTCCCCTGCGAGCCGGTTCAGCCGGCCGGGCGGCCGACGTCCAGGTGGTCAAGGACAGCAGTCACGCCCGGTACGGCCCAGCAGATGCTGTTCGCGCGCGATTGGGCCGCTCGGGTGGGCGCGGTTCCCTCGAGAGTGAGCGCTCCGAGAGTGTTCGCTTTCACCTTGATGTCGCTGGGTTCGAAAGGGGGCATGGTGGCCACCGCTGATGCGATGTCGGTCGTCAACTCCGCCGTCAGCGTCCTCGCACGGACCGTGACCGAGTCGACGATGCTCTCGACATCGTCGATGTCCTTGACCGCTCGGCAGGCGGCATCCCGTTGGTATTGCCAGTTCACCTGTCCCGACAGAGTCAACGTGTGGCCGCGGACAATCGCGCGGATCGTTCCGGGAACGTGTGGCGCCAGCTGGAGCGCCCTGGCCGCCAATCGCGCGATATCGCTCTCGGTCAACAGTTTCGGGTTGCTGACGATCAACTCTTCAGCAACGGCGACGATGCCTTCGACGCACAGCGCGACCTTCTCAGCCATCTCGGCTTGAGCGGGGTAGTGCACCCGTCCGAACAGGGTGACCGCCCCTTCGCCGGCGGTCACGAAGATCTGCGTACCGGCCAACGCCGGGAGCCGCTCGAGTTCATGACGGACAGCAGCAGCCAATTCGTCTGCATTTCGGGACAAGGTGTTAGTCATGGCTAAAGTCTTCAAGGACGTTGACGTGCGCAGAAGGGAACAAGGTCACTGCGACCACGGGCCCAACGTCCGATCCGTGGGCCCGGAAAGCGACTGCGCGCCGTGGCTCACGGCCTTGACCTGTCCCCCGGATCCCACTGTGCATACGCGCTGGTCGCGGAGGCACCTGGCAACCTGGGCACCGCGGAGCGCACCTTTCCTGGTATGGCCTTTGTGACTGAGCTGCGGACTGCCATGCTGATCCCGACTGTCGCCGGCGTGCGGGTCGCAAAGGAGGTAGCAGTGTCCGACAACGGTGCGGAAGACATGGCCGCCCGGAATGGGTCCACCGTCGTCGCCGGCGCCGATGACATGGGCCGGCTGCTGGGTGCTTACCGGTCCATCCTGGGTGAATTATCGCTCCCGGCAGTCCTGCTGCGAATCGTCGAATGTGCGTGCGATCTCACCGGGGCCAGGTTCGCGGCGCTGGGTGTCGTGGGTTCCGATGGCACGCTCGCGCAGTTCGTCCACACGGGCATGAGCGCGGACCAGGTGGCTGCGATCGGTCCGTTGCCGCAAGGTCGCGGGCTCCTCGGCGCCCTGATCCAACACCCCGAACCCATCCGTGTCGCCAACATCAGCGCCGACCCGCGGTCCGCCGGATTTCCGGATCACCATCCCCCGATGGGCTCGTTCCTGGGCGTTCCGATCAAGCTGCGCGACGAGATCTACGGCCACCTGTACCTCACCGAGAGCATGGCCGGCGAGTTCAGCCAAGCGGATACCGACGTGGTGGTCTCGCTCGCCGGAACGGCGGCCATCGCCATCGAGAATGCGAGGCTGTATGAGGAGGCGCAACGTCGCCAGGATTGGCTGCAAGCATCTACCGTCATCACCCGCAGACTGCTCACCAGCACAGACACAGCAATGTCCGATATCGCTGAACAGGTGAAACGACTCGCTGGGGCGGACGTCGTCACGGTGGTCCTGCCCGATGGCGACGGTCGGTTGAAGGTGGCGCTGGCGACCGGCCACGGCGAGGCCGAATTGACCGGCATCGGCTACCAGGCGGATCGGACATTGTCGCAGGCAGCGATGCAGACCGGCGAGCCCATCAGGCTCGCCGGTCCATTGGCTTCCGACGAATTGCAGGTTCACCTCTCGGAGTTCGTGTCGGTCGGACCGGTCATGGCCATACCGCTGATCGGGTCTGGGGCGCCACGGGGCGCGCTGGTGGTGGCCAGAGCCCCCGGCCGCCCGGCATTCTCGCTCGCCGAGCTGGATATGGCCGGTACGTTCGCCGGCCACGCGGCTGTCGCCATCGAGCTGGCCGAAGCGCGGGCCTCGCAGGATCGGCTGATTCTGTTGGAGGACCGCGATCGGATCGCGCGGGACCTGCACGATCACGTCATCCAACGCCTCTTCGCCGCCGGTCTGACCTTGCAGAGTGTCCTCTCGGCCCAGGCGCAGGCGCAGGTTGTAGCCGGCAAGCTTGCCCGGGTCGTCGATGACATCGACGATACGATCAGGCAGATCCGTACCTCCATCTTCGCGCTGCACGGACCCTCGACCGCAGGACCAGCCAGCGCACGAGCGCAGTTGATGAGTGTGGTCGACACTGTTTCGGCCGCTTCGACTTTCATCCCACGAATCAAATTCACCGGTCCGATCGACTCCGTGGTGGGCGCCGAACTTCTCCCCGACCTGCAGGCAGTGGTGCGTGAAGCACTGACGAATGTGTCACGGCATGCCCACGCCACCACGGTCGAGATCGATCTGACCGCCGCACAGGGCTGGCTGCTGCTCGACGTTGCAGACGACGGAATCGGCCTGGGCGTCAGCAGCAGGCGAAGCGGCCTGGACAACCTACGTCGACGCGCCGAGGCCAGGGCCGGGCGATTCGAGGTCTCGTCCGCACCGGACCAGGGCACTCACCTGCATTGGGGCATCCCACTGACCTGACCTGACCGACGCGGAGCCGGTCAATAGAGTCCAAGGTAGGCACAGCGGCGCGGCAATCGCCCCCAAAGGCCTGCCGACCGGGGACTTTCGTCTCTACTGCCGCAGCCTCGTGAGGCATCTACTGCAGGGGTAGGTGCCACGAGAGGACTGTCAGCGGACTTTCCGGGACCGACATCCGATCCGGTACTCCTCGCCCGCAGGCAGGGTGCACCGGCGAAGTCCTGCAAAGGCCCGAAATCGACGATCTGATCCCGCGAATTCGCGGGATGCGAATTTCGCGAACGAGCTTCGACGTCAGACCTGGAGGTTGAGGGCATGACCGGCAAAATAGTGGTCGGCTGGACCAATTCGGAGGAGGGCCACGCCGCGCTCGACTGGGCTGTGCACCAGGCGCTCCTCACCTCGAGGGCTGTGGTACTCGTTCACGAGGTCTTCGACGATGGACGCGCCGGCTCGGAGAATACCCTTGACCAGCAGCTCATCTCGCGAGCCGAGAGGCGGGTCGATGCCATCCGGCGGACGATTGCCGGGGAATTCCCCGATCTGGAGTTCAGCACACAGATCGAGCAGGACGGACCGGTGGCCGGTTTGCTGCGATGGAGCAGGTCAGCCGACATCCTCGCCGTCGGCGCTCCGCCGGATCGGCATCCACGGTTGCTGGGCGCCCTGACCGACCATCTGGCGGCGGCGGCCGAATCGCCGGTCGCCCTCGTGCCGAAGCACTGGCGGAAGAACCTCACCGGCAGTCGCTGCGTGGTCGTGGGGGCCACGACCACGGTTGCCGGTAGAGCTGCCGTGAGCTTCGCGGCTCAAGAGGCCGTTCGAATGTCTGCCACCTTGATCGCGGTCATCGGTGGCGATTGCAGAGACCAGCAGGGGAAGGCGACCCTGGCGTTCGTGAACTCCGTCGCTATCGACAATGTCGGGCTCCCCGTCGAGGTTCGTTGGGAAGACGGCGATCCGGTCGGCGCACTCGTTGCCATTTCACATTCGGCACAATTGATCGTGCTGGGCACGCACCACAGCTCTGATAGATGGAGTATCCGGCTCGGGCCGGTCACCGACATGGTGCTCGGCCGGGCGGCCTGCCCGGTCATCACGGTCGCGCGTTTGCACGCCGAGGCGGAATCATCGCTGGTCGGCCCCGGATAGCGCGCGCCCGGCTTGGGCTACCAATCGTGACATTGCTTTCATGGTCGCGCCGAAATCCTTCGCCCGAGGGACTTTCGGCTCTGCCGGGGGGTTCGCGGGGCGCTCACAATCGGAACGGAAACGATTTCGACAATCGACAACAACACTGCTCGGCAATTGCGCCGGGCACCTGAGGAGATGGCGGCATGAGTACCAGGATCGGCATCAACGGCTTCGGACGGATCGGACGGAATTACCTGAGGACGGTGATCGATGCACCGGATCTCGAGGTGGTCGCCGTGAACGACGTCTTCGACTCGGCCACGATGGCGCGGCTGCTGCGTTACGACAGCACCTTCGGGCCATTCCACCGGGACGTCGTCGACCTCGGAAATGCGATCAGTATCGACGGCCGCAAGATCGCCGTGAGTGCAGAGCGCGATCCGGCCAAGATCGCCTGGCAGGCGCACGGTGTCGAGGTGGTCATCGAGTCGACGGGCAAGTTCCGCACCAGGGAGACCGCCGCGGCGCACCTGACGGCCGGCGCCTCGACGGTGTTGATCTCGGCGCCCGGCAAGGGTGTCGATGCGACCATTGTGCTGGGCGTGAACGACGAGATCTACGACCCGGCCCGACATCACGTCATCTCCAACGCTTCGTGCACGACGAACTGCGTGGCGCCGATGGTGAAGGTTCTACTCGACGCATTCGGGATCGAGAAGGGCTACATGACCACCGTGCACGCCTACACCAACGACCAGAACGTGCTCGACGGGCCGCACAAGGATCCCCGCCGAGCCCGCAGCGCCGCTGTGAACATCATCCCGACCACCACCGGTGCCGCCCGGGCCGTCGGCGAGGTGTTGCCCGTCATGAAGGGCCGGTTGGACGGCGTCGCCCTGCGGGTGCCGGTCGTCGATGGTTCGTTGGTAGACCTTGCCGTACTCCTCGATCGCGATGTCACGGTGGACGAGGTGAACGCCGCGTTCAAGGCGGCCGGAGCTGAAGGCCAGCTCGCGGGACGGCTCCGCTATACCACCGACCCGGTCGTCTCGTCCGACATCATCGGCGACTCGGCCTCCTGCGTTTTCGACTCGAGTCTGACCCAGGCCTCGGGACGGTTGGTCAAAGTCTTCGGTTGGTACGACAACGAGTGGGGTTACACGGCACGTCTGGTCGACCTCACCCGTTTGGTCGCGCAGACCTGAGCCGACATTGCAGATCCGGATCCGTGGCCATTTGCAGATCCGGATCCGTGGCCGCGGTCAATTCGACGTCCCTGCCCGGACCACCACCACCGGGCAGGTCGCCCGCGCGATGACGGACTGGCTGGTGGATCCCAGGAACAGCCCGGTGAAACGGCTGCGCCCTCGGCTGCCCGAGACGAGCATGGACGCCCCCTCCGCTGCGACGAGGAGTCGTTGAGCCGCCGGCCCGAAGATCAACCGTTGCTCCACCGGAACCTGCGGGTAGAGCACGGTCCATTTCTTCATCTGCCTGGACAGAACGGCGGCCCGCTGCCGTTCCTGGATTCCCAAATCCTGTCGGGTGCCGATTTCATGGCTCGCCGCATCACCGGAGCCTTCGGTCCAGCAATGCACGGCTATCAGCCGAGTCCGGTGAGCCTGGGCCGCCTCGAAGGCGAATTCCGCGGCACCCGACTCGTCGGCGAGTTCGTCGAAGCCCATCACTACCGGACCCCCGTTCGTCTGAGTATCAGTCGCCGGTATCAGTGCTATCGGTGAATGACCCCTTGCGGCGAGATCGATAGCAATCGAACCTGTCAGCGATCGCGTCACCCTCCCCTCCCCCTGAGAGCCGATGACGGTCAGACGACCACATCCCGATTGCAAGCGAAGTGCTGCGGTCGGGTCCCCGTGCACCAAAGTGGTGGCGACCGTGAGGGAAGGATGCGAGGCCCCCACCTCGGCCGCGGTGCTCTCCAGTAATCGCACGGCGCTGGCCCGCAGGGCGGTCACTGCGTCGGGGGGCATCTCCGAGTAGTTGAGATACCCGGCGGAGGGCAACCTGTAGGCGTGGACGATCTGCAGGGACGCCTTTCGCACCACTGCTTCGGCCGCCGCCCATTCGACGGCGCGACGTGAAGCCCGGGACGGATCGAGTCCGACCACGACCACGTTCTCCCGGGCCACGGCGGCGCGCAGCGACAACCTCCCATCGGCTGCCATTCGCTGCCGCGGCAACGGCGACGGCGACGGCGACGGCGACGGCGACGGCGACGGCGACGGCAACGGCGACGGCGACGGCGACGGCAACGGTGGCTCCTGCGCACGGGTTTCGGTCCTCATCGTCTGGCCGTTCTGGCCAGGGCGTCGAAGTGTCACCTCGGCCCCGTCACCGGCCGGGACGGGACAAGCGGCATTGCGCGGTTCATGGCGTCATCACTGGCTTCCGTTCAGGTTTGGAAAGTGCTTTAGGAACCGACATTTCAAGGGCGCTGCTGGCACCGGCACACCGGCGATCACTAACTGACGGCGGGCCGGCGCCGAAGGACGCCGAACTCCTCGGGGCTGCGCGTCGTCGCTGGATCCGGGACCCGTTCGGACGGCACGACGGCAACCGGGCAACCGGCGTGGGTAATGAGGGCGTGGCCGGTCGACCCCATCCGGAGACCGGTGAGCTTGCCAAAACCGTGGCTGCCAACCACCACGAGCGCCGGGAAGATCTCGCCCTGTGCGGTAGGAATCGGTTTCAGTAGCGCGGCAGCGGTGCGGCCGCGAAGAACAACACCCTCCGTCGGCACGTTCGGGTACGCCCTGGCCCGTGGCTCCATCTGCTTGTTCAGGAAGCCCAGCTGTAGGCGGTCGATCTCGGCGCGGTCGACCGGTACCGGGAAATTGCCCCAGTAGCCGTCCAAGATCCTGTCGTCCCAGACTCTGACCGCGATCAGACGCGCCCCCCTTGAGGAAGCTTCCTCGAATCCGAACTTCAGCGCCGACGAGGATTCCGGGGAGCCGTCGACGCCGACCACAACCGGCGCCGACGTATTGCTGATCTCCGCGGGTCCAGTAGGTGAGCAGCAGACCACGACAGGACCGCGTGCCCGGTTGACCAGGCGCCAAGCGACCGAGCCCAGCACTGTGTCGATCACTCGATGGGATCCGTGCGATCCGACCACCGTCATCAGTGCTTCCTCCGACGCAACACGCAGCATCGCCACCGGCGGGAGCATGTGCGACTCCGCCCAGACCGTCAGTTCCGGGAACTGTTGCCGGACCAGCTCCGAGGCAGCCTCCAACACCGCCCGGCCGCCTGCCGGAGCGGCCGCGGCCGGCGAATGCAGCAGCAGCAGATCCACCCCACGACGGGCGGCCTCCCCGGCCGCCCAGAGGGCGGCATCGCCCGCGTTACTCGACCCGTCGATGCCGACGGCGATGTGCTTGGCGCTTGCCATGATGATCTCCGAACACTGGTGGGCGACCGGGCGCGTCTGTCAGCGCCCTTCTACGAACGACGATTCAGGGGGTCACCACGATTCGATCCGCGGCTGGAATCTGCTGCGCCGGAGAAGATGTCGCGTCGACATCGTTCGCCGCCATTGGCTCGTGCACCACCAGGACGGGGCAGGAGCAATGCGCAACGCAGGCAGCGCTCACCGATCCGAGCATTACCGCAGCGACCCCAGAATGCCCTCGGCTGCCGATGACCAGCAGCTCTGCGGGCCGGCTCAATCTCATCAAGGAATCAGCGGGTTGCCCCTTGACAGTGATCGTTTCAACTTTCGGGACAGCTGACGGGCCGAATGCCGCTGTGATACTGCGGTCCAGCAAAGCCTGTGCGTCGCGCTCGGGATGCCAGGATCGCGGCGGGAAGAGCCCATATGCGATGTCCCAGGCATTCACCGCAACCAACGGGCGGTCGAGTAATTCGGCCATTCGATGTCCGGTACGCAAGGCCTCCAAGGAGGACGCCGAACCGTCGACCGCCACCACGACGTATCCCTCGAGAGACTTCTCCGATGGAGCCATCTCCCGACCTCCTCCCAGACGGGACTCGCTTGTCGCGAGCTCAGGACAGCATTTTGCGGCGGCGTTGCCCGCTTGATCAGGGCCAAAAGTCACCTGACTGGCAAGCATTTCGGCAGTTTCCGGTTCGACCGTTCGGTGGCCGGTTGTCGATGGCGTCGGCGCTGCCGCCGACGGCCCGGTCAGGGCACTCCTGGCTCGCGGAACCATGACCTATGCCTTGATCAACGACGGACGAAAGTCCCTTGCCCGGTTTCCTCCAGGCTGAGATCGTTCCTCACATGACCGCAGCCGCGGAGCACCCGGGCGACGTCCGATCGGCGGGGCCGGTTGCCTTCAATCCGGAGGTACGCGAAACACATTGTGCAGTCGTCTTCTTTCTGGGTGATCGCGCGTACAAGGTGAAAAAGCCTGTCAACCTCGGATTTCTCGACTTCACCACGGCCGAGGCCAGACGGGCCGTCTGCCATCGCGAGCTCGAACTGAACCGACGGCTTGCCCCCGACGTCTACCTGGACGTCGCTGAGCTCACCGATGGATCCGGCGTGCCGCGAGAATGGATCCTGGTGATGCGGCGCATGCCCCAGGATCGGCGGTTGTCGACGCTGGTCGAGAACGGCATCAATGTAAACAACGAATTGCGTGCCCTGGCCAAGATGTTGGCAGCCTTCCATGCGAAGGCGATCCGGAGCCAGGAGATCGACCAGGCAGGCACCGCTCGAGGCCTGGGCCGGCGCTGGAGCAACAATTTCGACGAGCTTCGATCGTTCCGGGGCGATCCGATCGATCCCTCGATGCTCGACGAAGCAGCAGAAAGATCGATGCGCTACCTTCGTGGCCGGAACACTCTGTTCGATTCGCGGGTGCAGCGGGGCCTGACCTGTGACGGGCATGGGGACCTCATCGCCGACGATATCTTCTGCCTGACCGACGGTCCCCGGGCCCTGGACTGTCTCGAATTCGACGATCACCTCCGGTGGGTCGACGGTGTCGATGATGCCGCCTTCCTGGCAATGGATCTGGAGAGGATCGGGGCACCCGGCCTTGGCACCTTGTTCCTCGACTTCTATTCCGAATTCGCCCCGGGGCCTCGAACCCTTTCACTCGAGCACCACTACATCGCCTATCGGGCTGTGGTCAGAGCCAAAGTTGCTGCATTGCGTTTTCGACAGGGGGTCGACGGCCAGGCCGACCTGGCGCGTGCTCTGACCGGCATCGCTGTCACACATCTGCGGGCGGGGGAGCCTCGGCTCATCCTCGTCGGCGGTCTGCCCGGCACCGGAAAGTCCACTCTGGCCGGGAGGCTGGCCGACGAACTCCATGCCGTTGTGCTGCGTTCGGATCGGATTCGTAAGGAGAACCAGCACCTGGCACCGGAGAGCCCGGCTGCGGCCGATTGGCTCACCGGCATCTACCGGCCAGAAACCACTGCGGAAACCTACGGCACGTTGCTACACCGCAGCCGAGAGTTGCTCTGCGTCGGCGAGACCGTCGTTCTCGACGCCAGCTGGCGCGACGAACAATGGCGATGCAAAGCCAGGCAGCTGGCATCGGAATGCTCCAGTCTGATCACCGAACTACGTTGCGAAGCACCAGCTCCGGTCGCCGTAGAGCGCCTACGCCGTCGCATCGGCACCGGAGACCCGTCGGACGCCGATATCGCGATCGCCCGCCAGATGGCGCAATCGTTCGCGGCGTGGCCCGAATCCGTCACCATCGATACCGGGGCGAGCTTGGAGCGGTCGATCGAGAAGTCCAGGACGGCGATCGGCTCCAGCTGACCTGGTCCTTCGTTCAGCGTTGCCCACATCACCTGGCGCTCGCCCTCGATCCTCAGCCGCCGAGTTCGACCAGGATCAATCTGCGGAGTTCGGGTATCGCTGCCAGCACCGGGTCGGACAGACCCACTCCGATGTCCGTGTTTTCGACCTCCGCTCCCAGCAGCACCACCCGTTGCGGCGCCCGGCCGAGCGCTTCCGCCAGCCCGATGGCGGCGGCAACTCCCACGCCGTGGGTGTTGCCGCCGCCGGTAGTCGGGGCACCGTGGCCGCAGTGGATGCGACCCGGCTCCGGTGGCTCACCCCTCATTGCGTCCACCACGACGGCCAGGTCGGCCCCGGCGAAGGCGTCGAGCAGGCGGGTCGCCTCGCCGTCTGTCACCACGACCGAAACGCCCGGTAGATGCAGAGATTCGATGGTGGCGACCGTCGCTGGGCCGATCCCGTCGTCACGACGGAACGAGTTGCCGATCCCGATCACCACCGCCCTCCGGCCGGCGGGCCGGATCTCCGTTCGCCGGTTCATTGCCGGTGCACGGTCAGGTCGAGAAAGTGCGTGGCACAGGAAATGCAGGGGTCGTAGTTCCGGATCGTGCGCTCACACAGGTGCGCCAGGGCTGCGTCGTCGAGGCCCAGGTTCGCCGACACGGCCGCGAGGAGGTCGTCCTCGATGGCCGCCTGGTTCTGCGACGTGGGCGGGACGATCGCGGCGGCGAGTATGAGGCCATCCGCATCCAGTTGGTAGCGGTGGTAGAGGAGTCCGCGCGGAGCCTCGCTGACGCCGTGTCCGATGCCGGCGCGGGGCGGAGTGGACACCGCGGCCATGTCAGGTCGAACGTAGGCGGCGATCAGCCGCAGCGCCTCGTCGATCGCGTACACCACCTCCACAGCTCGAACCACGATGCTGCGGAACGGGTTCCGGCAGGTGGGGCCCAACCCTGCCGCGGCAGCCGCCTCCCGGGCCAGGGGCGACAACTGACTGGAATTGATGCTGTAGCGGGCCAGCGGTCCGGTGAGGTAGCGACCACCGTCGAAAGTCGCGTGCAGGGCAGTTGAATGCGGCACCTGATGCTCCACCACGTGGGCCGGGAAGTCCGCCGACGAGAAGTCAAGGCCACCGGCTGACCGGATTCGTCCGGACTCGATTGCATAGTGATCGGGGTGATGGACCGCCAGGAGTTCCACCGCGACATTGGCCTCCGGGAAGTCGAGGTTCGCGACGAATTCAACGGTCGCCAACGCGTCGTCGAGGGCGTGTCGCAGCTGCTCCGCGAGGACGGCCAACTCGGAATTCGTCGGTGCCCGATGAAAGCCACCCACCCGCGGATTGACCGGATGGATCGCCCGACCGCCCACCATTTCCAGGATCGCATTGCCGGACTTCTTCAGCCGCAACCCCCGCTCGACGACGTCTCGGTGATCACGCGACAGACTGATCGCATCCGGGTAACCGAGGAAGTCAGGTATGTGCAGCAGATAGATGTGCAGGGCGTGGCTGGAGATCCATTCCCCGCAATACAACAGTCGACGAAGCGCCTGGATGCCGGCTCCGACGTCGATCCCGCAAGCGTCCTCGACCGCCAGCCATGCACTGGTCTGATAGGCCACCGGACATATTCCGCAGATGCGGGAGGTGATGTCGGCGACCTCGGTGTGCTGGCGGCCGCGGAGAAATGCCTCGAAGAACCGAGGCGGTTCGTAGATCTGCAGGTTGGCCTGCTGAACTCGACCATCCTTGATGATCACCTGCAATGCGCCCTCGCCCTCGACCCTGGCCAGTGACCCGATCCGCACCTCCCTATCGTGGTCGGTCATTTCTGAACCAGCGGGAGGCGGAAGCCCGGGGCAGCGACGTTGAACGTGGCGAAGACCTTGCCGATGGCTCCGGTGCTCATGCCGCAGTCTCGCAACCGGCCGATCATGGCCGGAAGGTTCGCTCCCGTCATCGGCCCGAAGCAGCCGTAGCAGCCGCGCCCGACCGCAGGACACAATGCGCCGCAGCCGGCATGGGTCACCGGGCCGAGGCAGGCAGTGCCCTGCGCGACCATCACACAGGTCACTCCGCTGCGCTTGCACTCGGTGCAGACGCTGGTATCGGGGATATCCGGCTTGCGCCCTGCCAGGAACGCCGAGATGACTTCCAGCAACTGGTGTTTGTCGATCGGACAGCCGCGCAGCTCGAAGTCGACCGGCACATGGGCGGCGATCGGCGTCGAGGTGGCCAGGCTCTCGATGTAGGGCGGGCTGGCGTAGACCACAGAGGCGAACTCGCGCACGTCGCCGAAGTTGCGCAGTGCCCGGATGCCGCCGGAAGTGGCGCAGGCACCAATTGTCACCAGCACCGTCGAGGCCGCCCGCACCCGCCGGATCCGCTCGACATCTGACGGAGTGGTGATCGATCCCTCGACGAGGGACACATCGTAGGGTCCCGGTTCGACGGCGGAGGAGGCCTCCAGGAAGTGCGCGATCTGCACCTGACCGGCCAGGGTCAACAATTCATCCTCGCAGTCCAGCAGAGTGAGTTGGCAGCCGTCACAGGAGGCGAATTTCCACACGGCAAGGGTCGGTGTTCGCGTTCGCATCATCACAGTTCCCGGACAGCGAGTAGTGGTCCTGCGACTGCGAAGTCGACGACGGGGCCGTCGCGACACACCAGCAAGGGACCGAGTTGGCAGTGCCCGCAGAGGCCGACACCACATTTCATGTTGCGCTCCAACGAGATTCTGATGTCCTGCGCGGCCATTCCCTTGCCGAGCAACACCGTGGCGGAGAACCTCATCATCGGCTCCGGGCCACAGATGAACGCCGTCGTCATCCCGGCCGCCAGCTCGAGACGGCTCAGCGGTTCGGTGACGAATCCGACGCCACCGGTCCAATCGTCGGCCGGCTGATCGACCGTCAGCACGACTTCGACATCCGGCATCGCAGCCCAGATGTCCAGTTCATCGGTGAACAGGAACTCCGACGGGCTGCGAGCGCCGGCAATGAGCACGATCCGCGAATGAGACTCGTGACGCCTGATCGCTTCGAGCAGCACTGGCCGCAGCGGCGCCAGGCCGACGCCGCCCGCTACCACCACCAGTTGGCGTCCCTGAGCGGACTCAATGCCCCAGCCGGTCCCGAACGGGCCGCGCAGACCGACCAGTTGACCGGGCATCGACGAGTGCAGGGCCCTGCTGACGGCACCGACGTCGCGGATGGTCTGGGTGATGATCCCGTCGGCTCTGGAGGAGTCACCGCTGACGGACACTGCGATCTCGCCAACGCCGCGGGCGTACAGCATGGTGAACTGCCCCGGCCGGAACGGCGCCACTCGGCGCGCCACCGGTTCCAGGTCCAGGCTCACCGAGTCGCGAGTCTCGAGGTGGCGCCTGATAACCCGGTACGGGAGCGGCACCATCGGATCGATGTCAGCGTTCACGGGGATTGCCGTACAGGTCGAGTAGCCGCGCCCGAGAGTTCTGCAGCCGGTTCAGCACGACTTCGAACATGCCCAGTGCCAATGGATAACCCAGAGCGGGTTCGTCGTCGGCAAGAGCGCGGAGCCGGGCGGTGTCCAATTCGATCGTGCTCACCGGACCGAGTGCCGTGGCGGTGAAATGCCAATGATGCGGCGGGACCAGCCACGACCATCCCAGTACCTCACCCGGCCCGAGGGTCTGAACGACGACCTGCCCGCGCCCGGGCACCGCCGTGCTGAGGGCCACCTGGCCGCTGCAGATCAACCAGCAGCCAACGGCATCCTGACCTTCGTCGAACAGCCGACGCCCTGCGGCGTAGTCGACGGTCCTCCCCGACCGCGCGACTGCCGCACGCTGCACTGCGGTGAGCCGCCGGAAGGGGACGAAATCGGTGAGTTGCTCGGGACCGGTCACCTCGCACCGTCCAGATCCCCGCTGAGGGCGCCGAGCACATCGACGTCGGTCTCTGTCCGATCACGCTGGACAGACAGTGCGGTGATCTCCTCGGTGATGTCGATGCCGACCGGACACCAGGCGATACACCGACCGCACCCTACGCAGCCCGAGCTGCCGAATTGATCGTGCCAGGTGCCGAGCTTGTGGGTGATCCACTGGCGGTAGCGACTGGCTCCCGAGGTCCGCACGCTGCCGCCGTGCAGGTAGGAGAAGTCCGTTTCGAAACAGGAGGCCCAGCGCTCGGACCTTTCGACCTGTTCGCCGGTCAGATCGGTGAGGTCCTCCGTTGTCGTGCAGAAGCACGTCGGACACACCATGGTGCAGTTCCCGCAGGTAAGGCAGCGATCTGCAACGGCGTCCCAGACAGCTGACTCACGGCTCTGCTGCAGGAGCTTCCGGATATCCGTGATGGGCATCTGGCGGCCCATCCGCCGGGCCGCTTCACTCACGGCGGCGCGAGCATCCGCGACCTCGAACCCGGCCGCCGGACGATGGCTGAGCGAATTGATGATTCGATTGCCCTCCTCGCTGGCCACGTCCACCAGGAAGCGATGACCCGAATCGTCGATGCGCTCGGTGAGGGCGAGGTCATAGCCCGGTCCGGGCGCCGGGCCGGTGCCCATGGACGCACAGAAGCACACCCCGCCCGGCTCGGTGCAACCCGCCGCAATCACCAGCAATCCATTGCTGCGGCCGGCGAACCTGCCGTCGCGATGTTGGCCACCGCCCAATACAGCGCCCAGCTTCGAGATCGCGGCCAGGTCGCACGGCCGGACCCCGAGAAACGCATACCGCACCGGCGGCACCGGGGCGGCATCGAAGCGGGACCCGTTCATCGACCACAGTTGCTGGCGGGATGGGTGCAGGAACTGTTTCCACGATTGGGATCCGGCCGAATGACCGAACACGGCCGCGTCCGAACGGCGATGCAGCCGATACCTGCCTGGGCCACTGTCCACGCCCCAACCGGATGGCAGCTGATCCCCGGAGACCAGCTCGTCAAGCACTATCTCGCTGTCCCGTAGCGTCGGCCCGATCACCCGGTAGCCGTTACGGATCAATACCGAAACCAGTTCGTTCAATTCCGGCCTCGTCAATATCACCGGCATGTCGCGATCCGTCACATTGCCTCGCAATTCGGGTCACTCTGCGGTCGAACGCCGCTGTCTGGTTATCCATAATTCCAGCTGATCCGCCGACGCGCCACCCGGAGCCGGAACCAATTTGTCAACCGCCAGTGGCGTTCTCGAAAGACCCGCCGAGTTCGTGACCAAAGTCCCTACAGGCCCCGCGAAGGCGATGATAGAAGGACGGAATGAAAGGACAAGTTCCGGAACGACCCCTCGGGACGGCCCCGACCGGATGTTTGAACAACCAATGCGGAATCACTCTGCGGCAGCACCTGGAGGTACTCCCATGGACGGGACAATTGCGGGCGAGGTACGGACAGCCTTGGTCGAAGAATTGGAGATGGAATTCGACGGTCGCCTCGCTCCGGGGACGGCCGAAGTCGCTCTCTCCGACGCTTTCGATGACCTTCGCCAGTCCATCAGATCGGAATCGCTGCCGCAAATGGCGTACACCCTGGCCCAGCACCGATTGCTGCGCAGCACCTTGACCCCGACGCGCGGGCCATCCTCATCGGGCTATCAGGCGTCTCCCAGCACCTCGACATTGCCGTCGATTCGATGAAGGAAGATCCTTGCCGGCCGCTGACCGTTCGCCAGTTCAATCATGTGATCGACGGCATGCTGTAGGGCGCCGTGTGTGTCGTACTCCGTCAGGCCGTGACGACAAAGCCAGCTGCCGTTCTCCTGCTCCACAACCCTGAAGAACCACGTCACCTATCGACTCTGGGCCGCTACGGCCAGGGCGGCAAGGGTCGAAAGTCCCTAGATCCGTCCTCATTTCAGCCGGCGGTTGCCGACCGGGGGTCATCTCACGGCGACGATGACGCGCCCGTACCGAAGGGCCCGCTGTATGCCTTCAGCCCGTCGATGAACAGCCGCAGGCTGAAGCGGAGATCTTCCACGGGATCGGTCGGAGGTGCCACCGTCGCCGTTGACTCGGATTCTGGTCGCGGGCGGCCGACACCCTTCTTCTGCGGTTGTTGTGACGCCGGCAACCCATTCAACAGGCCATCGACCTTGGCGACGAGCAGCCCGACCAGCAGACCGACCAGGCCCCGATACGCACTCCACCGTGCCGCAGGCGGGAGTCTCGTCTCCGCCAGCAATGCCTGCACCTTTTCGATCAAGGCCAAAGATGCCGAGGGCTCGCCATCGCCCAATGCCGCCAACTTGTCGGGCTCCGACGACTCGGACGCCAGAACCGGGAACAGCGCCGGGTTCTGCACCCCGGCACCGTAGACGGCGACGAACAGCTCCACCAGTCGCTCATCCCAGGGCAGCCGGGGGTCGGGATCTGGCAGGCTCGAAACCGAGCGATCGGCCATCAACAGCATCAACGCGGCCTTGCTGGGAATGTAGTAGTACAGCGACATCGCCTCGACACCGAGGACCCGGCTCAACCGACGCATCGATACCGCGGCCAATCCTTCCTGATGCGCCAAGTCGAGTGCGGCTTCCACGATGCTCTCCCGGTTCAACGGTCGGCGGCCCACCGACGGCTGCGGCGCCACCGGTCCTGGTTGCCGGACACGCGCATCCGCGCTCCCGCCCGGATGACGCTGGGTGTCTCGCCTGTCACGTGACATTCCAGCCTCCGTCTGCCGTGAGAATCTTTCACCACGCCCACTTGCCGCCCGTGCGCAACGACTCCGGACCGCGGTCGAGGCGGTATCCAGCATTGTGGCCGACCTCGGCTCAGCCGGGTAGGGCCATTGGTCCTGATGCGGCGTCTCACCCGGCCCGACTCCGACCCTGCGCGCCCTCGAGCAATCGCGCGGGATTCGCGACCCGCACCGCCTGCGTGGCTGCTTCGCCAAGACGCAGATCGGACGGACCCGCATAGGGCCGGGACCAACAGCGGTCACGATCGGTCGATCGCCGCGCCGGTTTCCAGCAGTACGTCGAGGTCCTGAACGCCGGCCGCCCGCAGCACCTCCACCGTGTGCTGACCGATGACCATCGGTGGGCGCTGCAGCTCTGCCACCGGACCGGAGAACCGCGGCGCACGGCCGGCCTGCAGGACGCCGTTCTGCGTGGTCAACGAGCCGCGGTATCGAAGATGCGGATACTCGGCTGCCGCGCGCAAGCTCAGAACCGGCGCCACACATGCGTCGCTGCCGTCGAACACGCTGAGCCATTCGGCGGATGTCCGGGAGAGGAAGATCCGGCCGAACTCCCTCCTGAGGTCCGGCCACAGCTCCTCGTCCATCTGCCGAGCCGGGTCTGCGCCGGATCGAAGGAGCCGTACCAGTTGACGGTAGAACTGGGGCTCCAGCGCTCCGACGGCCAGGTACTGCCCGTCGGACGTGCGGTACACCGCATAGAACGGTGCTCCGCCGTCGATCAGGTTGACGGCCCGCTGGTCACGCCAGTGACCACTGGCCAACAATCCGTGAATCGCAGTCAGTAGATGCGCGGTGCCGTCGACGATCGCGGCATCCACCGTTCGGCCGATCCCGGTGGCTTTCGCTTCGATCAGAGCCGCGAGCACGCCCATCACCAGATAGGTCGAGCCACCGCCGAAATCGCCGACGAGGTTGAGCGGAATCTGCGGTGGCCCGTCGGCCGCGCCGATCGCGTGAAGTGCTCCGGTTACCGCCAGGTAGGTGATGTCGTGGCCGGCCGTGCCGGAAAGTGGGCCCTGTTGGCCCCAGCCAGTCATTCGCCCGTAGACGAGGGCTTGATTCTCCGCCCGCAGGTCATCCGGGCCAACGCCGAGTCTCTCGGCGACCCCCGGCCGCCAGCCCTCGATCACCACGTCGGCGGATCGAGCCAGTACCAGGACCGCACCGATCGCGGCGGAGTTCTTGAGATCCAGCGCTACCGAACGCTTTCCGCGGTTGAGCAGATCGGTGTCGCCGGTTCCCGCCGAGAGTCCCTCGCCTTGCGGTCGTTCCACCCGCACCACGTCGGCGCCCATGTCGGCCAGGATCATCCCGGCGAACGGCGCAGGTCCGATGCCACCCAACTCGATCACCCGGATACCCTGCAACGGACCAACTGGTGATGACTGTGGTGGCACCGCACTCTCCGCTCCTGCCGTTGACCGAACCCGCAGCGGCGTGACTCAGCTCTTCCTCTGAGGTTGGTTCTCAACCTAACTGGTCCAGGACTGCCGGCCATCACGTCGGGTAGAACGAGAGGTGCCGGACGTCCGGGGTCCTATAAGTTCTCTATGGGTTAGAAAACGTGCCTGAATGGGTGAATAGCGAACGATTGCCGGGGCAGATCGGGTGAATGATCGCTACATTCTGTGTATGAGGAACACGTTTGCTCCGGCAGAGTTCGCATTTCGTGATCAGCATAGCGAGCTGTGGACTCTGCGGAGACGACCTCTGCGTCGGCTGGTTGCCGCGCTCGGCATCGGCGCCGTCACTGCGGCTCTGCTGCTGGCCCCCTCCGCGGCGGCCCAGTCGGCGTCCGCCGCTGCGGTGGTCACCGCAGTGCCCGGCGCCTACGTCGCCCTCACCCCGGTTCGACTCATCGACACCCGTTACGGCACCGGTACGACCAAGGCTCAGCTGGCCGCCGGCGGAACATTGAAGGTCCAGACGGCTGGCAGGGCCGGCATCCCGATCACGGGTGTCGGCGCGGTGATGTTGACCGTCAACGTTTTGAATGCCGGCGCCGCCGGACGCCTGATCGCCTACGCAGATCAGACGACCCGGCCCAACATCACCAGCGTCGCTTTCTCACCCGGTAAGGCGGCGACCAGTGCCGTTGTGTCGCGACTGTCCTCTGCGGGCCTGTTGGACATGTGGAACTCGTCTGTCAGGCCGGTCGATCTCGTCATCGACATCAGTGGCTACTGGACCGGGGGCGCCGTCACCGCCGCGGGTGGCTTCGTCCCGCTGGCGCCCGCCCGCTCGCTCGACACCCGGACCGGTATCGGTGCCGGACGCGGTGCCTGGGCCGGCGACGAGTATGCGCGGCTGTCCTGGCAGGTGACCGGCCGAAGCGGAGTGCCGACGGGGGCTGTCGCTGCCGTCATGGCCATCACCACGACCAATGTCGGCAGCTCGGGGACGTTGGTGCCGTTCGATGAGGACGCGAACCTGAACCCGGGCTTTCCCTGGTATGCCAACGGGCTGCAACCCGACTCCGCCTTACCGGCGACCGGGATGGCATATACGGCAGGCGTTCCGAGCGCCGAGGTGTTCATCGTCCCGCTGTCGGCGACCGGAAGGGCGGCACTGGACAAATCCGATTCCGCTGCCGGGTCACCGGTTCCGAGCGTCGACGTGCTGGGCGACGTGGTCGGTTACATCCGTGGCGGCGGAGCCACCGCGGCCGGGACGTACCAACCGCTGCCTGTCGGGCAGCTCAGGCAGCTGCAGATCGATGCCGGCGGCACCGTAACGGTGCAGGTGCCGGTCGCCGGATCAGCGACCGCCTTCTTGAGCGTCACTGCGACCGGCGGAGCCAGCGCCGGCGGGTTGGTCGCCTACCAGGCGAATGCCGTCCGGCCGACAACCCGCAATCTGAACTTCAGTGCCGGCCAGCAGGTGTCCACTCTGACGGCCGTCCGGGTGTCCCCTTCGTCCGTCGTTGCGCTCGCGAACCTGTCCGGCTCCACGATTGCCGTCACCATCGACGTGCTCGGTTACGCCAGAGCCTCGACGACCGCCGTGCACACCGTCTGGTCCTCGGGGCGGAATGATTTCGGCACCATGGGCGTCGGGTTCACTTCCGGCGGGACCAACGTGCCGGCCCCGGCGGGCATCGCCGGCATCAGGAAGGTCATCGCCGGCGGACCGTCGTCGTACGCCATCGCCGACGACGGCCATCTGTGGGCCTGGGGCAAGAACACCCCCGACGACGACCTGGGCTACGGCCAGCTGGGTATCGGAAACAGTGTCGATCAGAAATCACCGGTTCGCGTTCCGGTGATCGCGAATGTGGTCGACGTCCGTCCCGGCTATGAATTCGCCACCGCCCTGCTTGCTGACGGCAGCGTCTGGTCGTGGGGTTCCAATTTCACCGGCCAGCTGGGAAATGGCGACGCCAGCATTCTGGACACCACGACTGCGCACCAGATCACCGGTCTTTCCCATGTGATCGCGATCGGGGACGGCGGCACGACCGCTGTCGAGGCCAACGGCAGCGTGTGGACCTGGGGTCCTGACGATGCCGGCGGCCTGGGTTGCCCCAACGACGTGTGCTTCACGCCGGTGCGAGTGCCCAGCCTGAACAGCGTCGTGCAGGCCAATGCGAAGTTCGCGTTGCGGGCCGACGGCACTGTGGTCAGTTGGAATTCGGCAACGACGCCGTTGCTCATCGGCAACCTGACGCAGGTCGTCTCGCTGCGCGGCGGCTTTGCGCTCCGATCGGACGGCACGGTCTGGTTGGTTCCCGAAAATGGCGCG
Source organism: Mycobacteriales bacterium (assembly GCA_038229825.1). Lineage (GTDB taxonomy): Bacteria > Actinomycetota > Actinomycetes > Mycobacteriales > Nakamurellaceae > Nakamurella. The sequence continues at coordinate 711,227 of JBBROB010000001.1, read as the reverse complement.
CCCGCCTCGAGGTTGCCGGGATTGACCTCGGTCACCTCGCTCGGCGACGGTAGTGCGGTCAAGGCGGACGGATCGGTCTGGACTGTCGGCAGCGGCGCATCGACACGGATACCGAACCTGCCGCTGGCGGCCAACAGTCCGCCTTCGGGCACCCTGATCGTAACCAGGTGATTTCTGCCCCGTCGGGTCAGGCAGGGCAAATGGCCGTCACCGGCCCACGGTCGGCATACTGACCAGATGGAACACGAACAGACATACGAAGAGCACAAGGAAGAACTGCAGGCCTACAGCGATGCGGTGCACGACCCGGAGACCACGCCGGAGGAACGCCAGGAGCTGGAGGAGATCGAGGCGGAGAAGCCGCTGGGACGCGACCAGGAGATCTGACGGCTCAGCTGCTTGGTGGACATCTGCATCAGGAAGTGCCGGGCAGCCAACCTCGCTCGATCAGGGCAGCCGTGAAGCGCTGATAGGCCTCCTCGAAGCGCGCACCGCGCTCCTGGTCGGGCTCGAAACGTTTGGCGACCCGAACCATGCCTGCCGCCGTCGCCGCGACCTTTCCCGGACCGGCGGCGGCCAGGATTGCCATGCCGACTGCCGCCTGCGCTGACGCGGGGACGGCCACCGGCCGACCGAGGATGTCCGATCGGAGTTGGTTCCAGTAGTCGTTCGCGGTCGCGCCACCGGATAGGCTGATCGGCCCGCAGATATCGGCACCGAGACCGGCAAGCGCTGCGTAGGCCAGCTTTTCGGTGAAGGCGATGCTCTGCAGCACCGCCGCGAATGACGCACCGGGCGCATCGGGCACTCCGATCGAAAAGCCAACGGCGTCCGGGGCCACGAATGGGAACCGCTCGCCCCGGCCGGCCAGCGGGTAGGTGACACCGCCGACCGGTTCGAATTCGGCCGCCAATGCAGTCAGCGCCGCCAGATCCGCACCGGCGAAATCCCGGGCGATCAGGCCCGCGCCGACGCTGGACGCACCACCGGGCAACCAGCCACCGTCCGGGTTGCGGTGACCGTAGACCGCGCCGGTCGGATCGACCAGCGGCTCGGCGGTAGCGCCCTTGAAGACCATGGTGGTGCCCAATGCGGTACTCCAGCGACCGGGAGCCATTGCCCCGGAGGCGATCTGGGCAGCGCAACCGTCCGTCATGCCGGCTTTCACCGGTGTGCCGACGGGAATCCCGGTCAGCGCGGCGGCCGCGGCACTGACCGTTCCCAACACGGTGCCCGGCAGCACCACATCCGGCAGCAGCGCCGGGTCGAGGCCGAGATGGTCGAAGACAGCGGCCGGCCATCGCAGGGTGATCAGGTCCAGGCCGGTCTTGAGGGCCTGGCTGGAATCAGTGGCCGTCGGTACGCCCGTCAGCCGGGAGACCATGTGGTCTCCCTGGTGCACGATTCGGTCTCCGGCCGACAATTCCATGTGCTCCACCAGCCACAGCGCTCTGGGCAGGGCCCAGCTGCGCTGCATGGTCACGCCGAACGCCGCCCAGACGTCGGCTCCGGCGGCCGCCGCCCGGTCAGCCTCATCGGCGGCCCGGCTGTCGTCGTACATCAAACCTGCGGTGCGCGGCCGCAGGTCGATGCCCTCGACCAGGATCGTGCCGGAGGTCGAATCGATGGCCAGGCCACCGACCGGCCGATCCCGAACACCGACCATGGCCGCCGTGGTGGCCTGACACAGAGCTGACCACCATTCGTCGGGATCCTGCTCGTGGCGCGGCCCGTCCCGGCGACTCGATCGCAGTGCGCACGCGCCGGTCCCGACGGTTTCGCCGCTACCATCGACGGCCACCGCCCGGACGCCCTGCGTCCCGAGGTCGATCCCCAGATACACCGGATCGGACGGGCTCATCGGCATCGCCAGATCCGTTGATAGCTGTGCCGTCCGGTTATCGAACCCACAGCGCCCTGGCCGAATCGAGGTGCCGCAGGAATCGCTCGTAGCGGTCCTCGTACAGCTTGACCTCCGCTGGTCGCGGCTCCACCACCTGGTGCGGACCGGTCCACAGTTCCGCATCCAGCGGCGTGCCCAGCGCATCGGCCGCCGCCAGGACTGCGCCGCGGGCACCGACCTCGCCTTCCTTGGCCAGGAAGACCGGCCGGCCCAGGACCGAGGCGATGATCTGCATCCAGGCCAGCGATCTGGCGCCGCCGCCACAGACATAGACGTCGCCTGTCAGGCCGGCCTCTTCGAAGCAGCTGCGGGCGGCGTAGGCCAGTCCCTCGCACAGCGCTCTGACCATGTCACCTCGGGACGAGGTCAGACTCAGACCGGTGAACTGAGCTCTGGCTGCCGGGTCGACGAACGGCGCCCGCTCCCCCGACGGCGCCAGGAATGGCAACACCTCGACGCCGTTCGAGCCGGCCGGTGTGGACTCCACCAGAGCGTTGAGCGCTGTGAACGGCACATCCAGGATGCCCAGTGCCCAGTCAAGACTCGCCGTTCCGACCATGGCGGCCATCACCCGCAACCAGCGATCGGGCTGTGGCATCGTGATGGTCATCCCTGCTTTCGGCCCCCCCAGATCCACCGAGTCGACGAGCACCGAACAGGCAAGCGTGGTGCCGGCGATGAGCAGTCCGTCCCCGGGGGACAACACTCCTGACCCGATCACGCAGGCCGGAATATCGTAGGGCGCAGCCACTACCGGAGTCCCTGGGACAAGAGTCGTTGCACCGGAACCGATCGCGGTCAACGGCGCTGACGGTAGCGGGCGCACCACTGGGGCGAGCAGATCGGCGCGGTGGCCAAGGCCGGTCAGCCGCAGCACCTCCGACGAGTAGTCCTCACCGGTGACCAGTGACCCGAAGGGCAGCGAGGCATCCGACCCGTCGGTGGCGCGCAGGCCGGTGAACCGTTGCAGCAGCAAATCTTTGATGTACCCGGCGGTGGCAGCCCGATCAAGGGTGTCCGGTTCGTTCCGGTCCAGCCAGGCCAGGATCGGGGCCGGTGCGCCGGGGAACATCATGTTTCCGTTCTCGCCGAACATCGCGTCACAGACGCCGTTCTCGGTCCACTCGGCCAGAATGGACGATGCCCGGCCGTCCATCCAGGAGATCGCCGTCCGCACCGGAATTCCCTGGTCGTCGAACAACCAGCAGCCATCACCCTGTCCGGTCAGCGCCACCAACTCCGGTCGATGGTTGCCGATCGCACCGCAGACCTCGGCGATGACGGCCTGCACGCTGCCGACGATCACCTCTGGATCCTGCTCGACCCTGGCCGGTCCTGGATGCAGCAGGGGCACCGGTCGGGAGGCCACCGCGATGAGATCACCGGCGACATCGAAGGCGGCAGCTTTTGCCATCGACGTGCCCACATCGACACCGATCCACACCCTGCCGTCGGTGGCCGGCCGGCTCGCGGTCGCGGTCATCGGGCCGGGCCGGCGGTCGATGAACCGGCGGGCTGACGGCTCTCGTAGGAGGTGATCACGGCAACGTTGGCGGCAGAATGCGACGCCGCGTCGAACTCGTAGCCCAGCCACTCCTTGGCCAGCCGCCTGGCCAACTCGAGGCCGATGACCCGCTGGCCCATCGCCAGGACCTGGCAGTCGTTCGACAGGATCGACCGCTCCACACTGAAGCTGTCGTGCGCCGTCGTCGCGCGGATCCCCGACACCTTGTTGGCGGAGATGGCCATCCCGATCCCGGTGCCACAGAGCAGGATCGCCCGATCCGCATCACCCGCGGCGATGGCACGACCGGCAGCGATACCGACCTCACCGTAGGAACATCCATCGGCCAGCCCGGAGCTGATACTCACGTCGGTGACCACGCTGACCCGGGGATCGGTCGCCAGGTCGGCCAGGATGACTTTCTTGTAGTCTGCGCCGGCGTCGTCACTGCCCACCAGCAGTCGATAGGTCTGCATTCTCATTCACCTTCCTTGTCGGATGTTTTCGCCAGCAACCGGCCAACCGCGGCCAGCATCATGGCCATAGAGGTGGCGCCGGCATCCGGCGTGCCAACGCTGCGCTGCGCCAGCGGGCGAGCTCGACCCAGTTTCGGCACCAGATCAGCGGTGGCCGCAGCCCGCTTGGTGGCCAGATCAGCTGCGATGAGCCAACTGTCGAGCAGTGTGTCGCCGGCAGCGACTCTTTCGGTGAGACAGTCGGCAAATGGGCGCAGTGCGTCGTACATGGTCTTGTCGCCGAGGTGGCACTGACCGAGCCGGGCCAGCGCGTCGGTACCCGCGACCACCGCACGCGCGACCCGGTGGGCATCCGGTCGATGCTCGTCGCCCAACTCGGCGCCCATCGCCGTCAGGATCGCCCCCCAGAGCACCCCCGACGAGCCACCCGCCCTGTCCGCCCAGGCCGCTCCCGCTGATTTGAGTGTGCCTGCGACACCGGCCTTTTCCCCGGCCCGCGCGGCTTCGTCCGCAGCCCTCAGGCCGCGCACCATACCGACGCCGTGGTCACCGTCGCCCGCAATGGCATCGATCCGGCCCAGTTCGTCCTCGTTCTCGATTACCACGGCGAGCATGGTCCGGATCGCGTCGCGGACGAAGCCCGCTGCCTGCTGCGACTCCGGGGCGGCAGGCGCTGCCGTGACCAAGGCCGTGGCCGAACCGGTCCACCGGGCCGACGCCGACGTGGCCGGAGGCTGTTCGGACAGCGATCCGCGGCGGAAGGCCGGCGTGTCGGCGGGCGCCGTCCAGAGTTCCTCGAGCTCGGCATCCAACCAGGTCAGCGTGAGGGAGCAGCCGGCCATGTCCAGGCTGGTGACGATCTCGCCGACCTCCGGCAGCACCGGCTCGATCCGGGCGTCGGCGAACAGTCCGGTGAGGGTCTGCCACAGTACGAACAATTCCTCGTACTTGGTGGCGCCGAGCCCGTTCAGGATGACCGCGGCGCGCCGCGGCGATGAGGTGTGCCCGTCCGGCAGTTCCGGCATCTCGGCGAGCAATGGCTGCAGCAGTACGCCGGCCAGTTCGCGGGCGGGCATCCAGGGCACCGTCCTGATGCCCGGTTCGCCGTGGATGCCAAGGCCCAGATCCATCGATCCGCTGGCGACCTGAAAGAGCGGGGTGTCTTTGCCGGGAAAGGTGCAGCCGTTGAACGCGACACCGAAACTGACCGTGTTGGCGTTGGCCCGCCTGGCCAGTTCCTCCACCCGGTCCAGGCTGTCGCCGCGGTCCGCGGCAGCGCCGGCGATCTTGAAGACCACGAAGTCGCCGACCACACCCCGTCGGCGGTCCGCCTCCTCGATCGGCGCCGAAGCTACATCATCGGTGACAAGTACCGTGCGGCAGTCAATTCCATCGGCCCGCAGCCGCTCTTGAGCCGCCCCGAAGTTCATCACATCGCCGGCGTAGTTGCCGAAACTGAACAGCACGCCGGCTCCGCCGTCCAACGCCAGGCCGGTGCGGTAGGCCTGCTCGTTCGACGGTGAGGTGAAGATGTCACCGATGACGGCGCCGTCGGCGAGTCCACGGCCGACCACGCCGCAGAAGGCCGGATAGTGACCGCTGCCGCCGCCGATGATGACGCTGACCTTGCCCTGCCGCGGGCCGCCTCGCCGCATGACCGCAGACGCACCGTCGATCTTCTCCACGTACCGGGAGTACGCGGAGACGAAACCGGCAGTGGCATCGTCCTTGAACTCGGCCGGATCGTTGTATACGTGGGCCACGTTGCTCACATCCTTGTCTCAGGCTGTCGGCGGAAGAAGCTCTTTCAACCGCTCGAGTGCATCGCCGTGATTTCGGGCGACGAAGTGCGCCAGTGCCAACGCATCGGTCGCGGGCGGGAACTGCCGATTCGGTATGGCGATCACGTACAGGCCGGACGCGTGCGCGGATCTGATCCCGTTCGAGGAATCCTCGATCCCGATGGCCGGGCGTCCGTTCAGCCCGATGCGCCGCGCGGCCTCGAGATAGACGTCGGGGCTTGGCTTCCCGCGGGCCACCTCAGCGCTCGAAACGGTAGCGGAAAAGGTGGTGTCCAGGCCATGCCGCAGTAGCAGGTGATCGATGATCGGCCGCGCCGACGAGGTGGCCAGCGCAATCGGCCCATGGCTTGCCGCGTATTCGACGAGTTCCCGGGCACCTGCCATCAACTCGCCCCGGCCGTCGTCGATCGCGGCGATGATGAACTCGATGCAGAATTGCGCCGCTGCCGCGGCGTCGGCCCGGTTCGTCAGGCCATTGCGCCCGGCCAGTTCAGCCGACCACTCGGGGACCGAAAGCCCCTGCAGTGCAACCGAATCTGTATGAGTCCAGTTGTTCCCGCGCAGCGCCGAGTACTCCACCCAAGCGGCATCCCACAGATGTTCGGTGTCGGCGACGACGCCGTCGAGGTCGAAGATGACCCCTTCGAACACGGTCTGGCCCACCGGATGGTTCATCTCGTCGGCCCCGGGTTGGGGGCCGATCCGTCGGAGTCGCCGATCCGGCCGGGCGCCTCTGCGGATTGCACCCCGGCCCGCAGTTGTTCCAGCGCGGCCCGGTCGGATTCGACCTCGGTCAGGTACCCCTTCACCTGCTGTGACGTCTCGGCCTCGTCCCAGCCAAGGAGCGGGGCGATCAGCGCGGCGATCTCGGGCGCGACTGCCCGCCCGCCGTCGGCCAGTTCGATCGCCAGGTGGGTGCGCCGCACCATCACGTCTTTCAGGGTCAGGGCACCTTCGGCGGTCACCGCATAGCGGATTTCGGCCGGCAGGTAGTCGCCCCATTCTGGCTTCGGTGTGCGCAGCACCACGTCATCCGGGCCGGCGGCCAGCACCTCCTCCAGCAGGCTGCCGTACCGGAAGGCCAGTCGCTCGATCTGCCGGCGCGGAAGCCCGAACTGCTTCGCCAATGCCCCGAACCTGTTGACCAGAGCGGCATATCCGGCGGCACCGACCAACGGGACGCTCGAGGTGGGAGACGCGGGAACATCGCGAAGGCCGGCCGACTTGACGGCCGCATCAATGGTCTCCGCTGCCATCAGTCGGTAGGTGGTGTACTTCCCGCCGACGATGGTGACCAGACCGGCCGGCCCGCCGATGATGGAGTGGTCGCGAGAGAGCGCAGATGTCGCCTCACCATCCTTGCCGATGGGCTTGAGCAGCGGGCGCAGGCCGGCGAACACGCCGAGCACATCGTCGACCGACACCTTCTTCTTCAGGTAGCGGTTCACCTCGGTCAGCAGATACTCGATGTCCGCCACGTCGGCCACCGGCTCACCTTTGGCGCCGTCCCAAGGCGTGTCGGTGGTACCGACGAGCCAGTGCCCCAACCACGGGCGGGCGATGATGATCGAGTCCGACGCCCGCGCCAGGATCGCGGTCTGCGAATCGATCGCGTCGCCCCGCAGCAGCAGGTGAACGCCCTTCGCCGGGGAAATGGAAAAATTGTTGGCGCCGGCCAACTTCTGCAGCTCGTTGGACCAGACGCCGGCGGCGTTGATGACCACCTTGGCTGCCAGGCGATGGCGCTGCCCGGTCAGCTTGTCCTCGACGACAACGCCGGTGACCCGGTCGTCGTCCTTCAGATAGTCGACCACCGGCGCCTTGGTGATCACCTTCGCCCCGTAGGCGGCCGCCGTCCGCAGAACGGCCATGGTGTGCCTGGCGTCGTCCATCAGTACGTCGTAGTACTCGATTCCGCCGGTGATCGCGGCACCGTCAAGCGACGGAGCCTGCCGGACGGCGCCACGCCGGGTGAAGTGACGCTGCTTGGGAACAGCCCGGCCGCGCAGCCCGAAGATGTCGTAGATCAGGATCCCGGCGCCGGCGTACGGACGCTCCCAATGCTTGGTGAGCGGGTATAGAAAGGGCACCGGGCGCGAGATGTACGGTGCGACCGTTCGCACCATGAGGTCGCGCTCGACGATGGCGTGATGGACAAGCGAGAAGTTGAGCTGTTCCAGGTAACGCAGGCCGCCGTGAAATGTCTTGCCGGAGCGGGAAGAAGTGCCGACGGCGATGTCGTCCGCCTCGACGACGACGACCGAGAGCCCACGGGCGGCAGCGTCGAGAGCGCATCCGGCGCCGGTGACGCCGGCTCCGATCACCAGCACGTCGGCGATTCCCACGGCAGCTGCGTCCAGGCCCGCGGCACGCTGCGCCGCATTCAGCATCGCCGGATTCACGGCTGAGCGACCGCTGTCGACGGGACCATACGGGCTGACAGATGTCATCGATGACCTCACTGGATAACGAAAGTGATCCGCTCTCACCGGCGGTGCGCCGGGGAGAACCAGCCGCCGCTCCCCCCTGTCACAGAGTACGTAGCGGTCAGGCGCTGTTAGCAATCCCAAAGAACTTAACAGTCGTCTGGCAGCGACACAAGCCCCTATTCCTGCAGTCCAGTGGCATCTCTCGGACCGACCGATCGTGTTGGCCTCCCGTTTGCCGGCGTGATCCACGTCGCAACATCACAGATTTACGACGATTCTGCCGGACGGGGTTGCAAATCTAACGGCGACGTTGTTATATCAACGCCAGCATCCCAACGGTGAGGTGGATCACTTGACGCAACCGCAGTTCCTGGCCCAGGACGGGTACGCCTCCAACGGCGCCCCGACGGGTCCGTCGGAATCGCAGGTCTCGTCACCGTCGTCGGTACGCCCCGCGCCCCTGCCGGCGACCATCGTGCTTTCCCGGCACGGCCAGACCGAGTGGCACGCCGAGAATCGCTACGCCGGATCATCCGAGATCGACCTGACCGAGGTCGGCATCGACCAGGCGGAGGCCTTGGCCCGGTGGGCACAGGCGCACCGTCCCGACGCCTTCTACAGCTCGCCGATGCGGCGGGCGCTGAGAACCTCAGTTCCGGTCGCCGCCGCTACCGGTATCCAACCCGTCGTCGAAAACGATCTGAGGGAAGTGCATTTCGGTATCGCGGAAGGACTCACCATCGGCGAACTGCGGGTCCGGCATCCCGACGCGGCGGCCCTGTTCGAGAACGACCCGATCGGCGGTTCTTTCCCCGAGGCGGAGCCGCCCGCTGCCGCGGCCGACCGGGGCGTGTCCGTGCTGCGAAAGATCGCGGCGGCGCACCCGGGCGAAACGGTCCTCGTCATCGCGCACAACACGCTGATCAGGTTGGTGCTGTGCGCCCTGCTGGAAATTCCGCTGGCCAACTCTCGCCGGTCGTTGCCACGACTGGACAACGGCACCCTCACCCACGTCCGACTCAGCGGGGAGCCGGCGACTCCGGGCGCCTTGCTGTCCTTCAATGTTCCGCTCGAACCGTTCTCTGCTCCTGTGTAGAAGCAATGCCCTGTCCCGACACGCGCACCGAGTGGGCGTCCTTGTCGGGGAATCCAATGCTGCACCACCGATCGGCTGCCACGCTCCACCTCAACCGCCCCGGCCCACGGCCGGAAAGACCCGGAGGATCCACATGACTGACCCAATGGTCAACACTCCAAACTTGAAAGAGTTTGCCAACAAGCAGCTGTCACGCAGGAACGTGCTGCGGGCCATGGGTATCGGCGGCGCCGCGCTGGCTTCGGCTCCCCTGCTGGCCGCCTGCGGATCCAGTTCGACGACCGCCGCCGCGAGTTCGACCTCCACCTCGAGTTCCGCGTCCGCCTCGAGCGCGATTGCGTCGGCGACGGCCACCGGAGGCTCGTCGATCAGCGGCGGGAAGGCCTTCGACTGGATGCAGGCGAAGGGAAAGACGCTGCGTATGCTTCGGACCCCGCACCCCTATGTGTCCAGCTTCGACAATGCCGGGCTCTTCAAGGATTTCACCGCCAAGACCGGCATCAATATCGCTTTCGACGACATACCGGAGGGCGACTACTTCACCAAGTTGACCTCGGAGCTGTCCGGCAGCTCTTCGACCTATGACGTCTTCATGACCGGCGCCTACTTCATCTGGCAGTACGGTCCGCCCGGATGGATGGAGGATCTCGCGCCCTACATCAAGGATTCGTCCAAGACCTCGCCCGACTACAACTTCGAGGACATCTTCGAGGGCCTGCGGACCTCCACCCGCTGGGACTTCAAGAAGGGCTCGGCCCTCGGCACCGGCGGTCAGTGGGCCATCCCTTGGGGCTTCGAGACGAACGTCATCGCCTACAACAAGGAGGTGTTCGACAAGAAGGGGATCAAGCCGGCCACGACTTTCGACAACTTCATCCAGTTGGCCACCGACCTGACCGACAAGTCGGCGGGCACCTATGGAGTGGCGTTCCGCGGTTCCAAGTCCTGGGCCACCATCCACCCGGGTTTCATGACCCAGTTCACCCGTGAGGGCGGCAAGGACTACACGTTCACCGACGGCCAGTACACCGGCACGATGAACTCGGACAAGGCGGTCGCCTTCACCAAGAAGTGGGCCGACCTGGCCAAGGCTGCCGGCCCATCCGGTTGGACCACCTACGAATACCCCAACTGCACGCAGGATCTCGCCGACGGCAAGGCCATGATGGTGTACGACGCCGACTCGGCCACCTATCCGAAGTTCAAAGGCACCAAGGTCGCCGGCAAGCTCGGCTGGGATGCTGGGCCGGCCGGTCCGGACGGCAGCTACGGCACCAACCTGTGGACCTGGTCGCTCGCGATGAACAAGGCCGCAAAGGACGACAACAAACTCGCGGCGTGGCTTTTCATCCAGTGGGCCAGCAGCTCCGAGGTGCTGAGCAAGGCCGCGGCGTCGGGCAGCTTCGCCGACCCGGTCCGCAAGTCCGTCTTCGACGGCGCCTTCAAGACGACCATCGGGTCCTCCTATCCCGGCTACCTGGACACCTTCGAGAAGGTCATCGGCTCCACCAAGATCCAATTCACCCCGCAAACGCAGTTCTTCGACACCACGGAGGCCTGGGCCGGTGCGCTGCAGGACATCTACGGCGGCGCCGACGCCAAGTCATCGCTCGACGCGCTCGCCAAGGCGAACGCAGATGCACTGAACAACAACTAATCACTGCTCCGCATCGCTGCTTCGCAGGGCACCGGAAATGCACACATCGATAGCGGCTACGCCGCCACCGTCAGCGGATATTGACAGGAGTTGAGTGTGATGTCCTCGATCACCGAGAAACCGGCGCTTCCCCAGACGCCACCTGCGCCTGCGCAACGTACCAGGCCGCGCGCTGTGTCGAAGGCACGCCGCAGCGCCCGTCCATACCTGCTGTCGGTGCCGGCCGTACTGCTGATCATCGGAATCCTGGTGCCCTTCGTCAAGGGCATCATCCTGACCTTTCAGGGCTCGACCGCCATCACGCTCAAGAACCCGCCCTGGGTCGGCTTCAAGAACTTCGCCCGCGTGCTCAACCCGAGCTCGCCGGTCTTCATCGGCCACGCCACCTGGATCACGGTGCAGTACGCCGTACTCGCCACCGTGATCGAAACCGTGCTGGGCGTCGCGGTTGCGTTGCTGCTCAACAGATCCACCCTGATCGGACGCATCTTCGAGAAGGTCTTGATCCTGCCATTGATGATCGCCCCCGCCATCGCGGCGACCGTCTGGAAGTTCATGTTCAATGCCGATTTCGGGGTGCTGAACCACGTTCTCGGGCTGGGCAATTTCAATTGGCTATCCGACAAGAACGCCCTCTACTCGTCGGTGCTGGTCGACATCTGGATCTACACACCGTTCGTCGCGATCCTGGTGCTGGCCGGCATTCGCTCGTTGCCGAAGGAGCCGTTCGAAGCCTCCGCCGTCGACGACGCCGGGGCGATCTACATGTTCCGCCGGTTGATGCTGCCACTGATCTGGCCCTACATCCTGGTCGCCGTGATCTTCCGGTTCATGGACTGCCTGAAGATCTTCGACATCCCGTACGTGCTGACCGGCGGCGGTCCAGGAGTGGCGACCACGACGCTGCAGATCAACGCCTTCAACGATCTGATCAAGGCCCAGCAGTACTCGAGGGGCACCACGTACATGTTCATCCTGTGGATCCTGGTCTTCATCACCGCCCGCTTCCTGGTCGGCGTGCTGGGCAAGGCGCAGGCCCGCGCGGCCGGGGCAGAGGAGTAGCGAAATGGCTCGCAGAGAACTGATGCCCGGACAGAAGCGGATCACCCTGGGGGTGGTCGGCGGTGAGATCCTGACGATCGCCTGGTTCGTCTTCTCCCTCTTCCCCATCCTGTGGATGATCCTGTTGTCGCTGAAGTCGACGTCGGATCAACAGGTGACCTTCTTCAGCTTCAGCCCGACCCTGTCGAACTTCTCCTATGTGTTGGGCGGCGAGACCGGCGCTGACCTACGCAGTGGGTTGTTCGAGTCGTTGGTGACATCGATCGGCGCGGTGTTGGTCTCGCTGATCATCGGGATCCCGGCGGCATATGCGGCCGGCCGCTGGAAGTACAAGGGCAGCGATGATCTGATGTTCCAGATGCTGTCTTTCCGATTCGCGCCGGAATTGATGGTGCTACTGCCGCTGTTCCTGATCTACAAGTCTCTGGGTCTGCTGGACACCAGGCTCGGGCTGATCTGGGTGTTGCAACTGGTGACGATGCCGCTGGTGGTCTGGATCCTGCGGTCCTATTTCCAGGACCTGCCGGCCGACCTGGAACAGGCGGCGCTACTGGACGGCTACACCAGGACCCAGGCCTTCGTGCGCGTGGCGTTGCCGCTGGTGCGGCCCGGCATCGCCGCGGGTGCGCTGCTGTCCTTCATCTTCGCCTGGAACTCGTACGTCTTCCCGTTGGTGCTGGCGAACTCGAAGATCAAGACGGTCACCGTCGCAATCGGCACCTACCAGGGCGGCGGTGGGCAGGTCTTCTACAACCATGCGGCCGCCGCAGCCCTCATCGGCGCACTGCCCCCTCTCATCCTGGCCCTGTGCATCCAGCGTTATCTGGTGCGTGGACTGTCCTTCGGAGCGGTGAAAGCATAATGGCAACCCTTACAGTGCACGGCTTGAGCAAGTCCTACGGCAAAAAGATCGCCCTGAAGGACGTCAATCTGGACATCGGCGACGGAGAATTCTTCTGCGTTCTCGGCCCGTCGGGCGCCGGAAAGACGACGACCCTGAAGTCGATTGCCGGATTGCAGGATATCGACGCCGGTGTGGTCACCATTGCCGGAATCGACATGACCGGCGTCGAGCCCTACCACCGCAATGTGGCCATGGCATTCGAGTCGTACGCGCTGTACCCGCAGAAGACCGTCTTCGAGAATCTGGCCTCGCCACTGCGGTCCGGCCGGTCAGGGGCATTCAGTGCGGCAGCGCAGCGGGAACGGATCGACACGGTGACGACCACCCTTGGCATCAACCAACTCCAGCAACGACTGCCGCGCGAGCTGTCCAACGGGCAACGCCAACGGGTGGCCCTCGGCCGGGTGCTGGTCAGACCGGCCGATGTGTACCTGCTGGACGAACCCCTGTCCCACCTCGACGCCAAGCTGCGTGCCTCCATGCGCGCCGAGCTCAAGCGCCTCGGCCAGATGTCCAACACCACCACCATCTGCGTCACCCACGACTACCAGGAGGCGTTGTCCCTTGGCGATCGGATCGGGATCCTGCGTGCCGGTGAGCTCGTCCAGGTCGGCACCCCGGCAGACGTCTGGCTCCGTCCGGTGGACACCTTCGTCGCCAGGGCGCTCGGCCAGCCGGAGATGAATCTGTTCGACGCCGAAGTGATCGACGGACAACTGGTGGCGCTGCAGGGCGCTCTCCGCTTCCCCGTCACCGCCGACCTCGGCGGTGTACGCCGAGTCCGGATCGGCATGCGACCCGGCGACATCCACGCCACCCACCGCACATCGGCCGGCGGTGGTGGACGGCTCAACTTCGGCGGCACGGTCGATTTGGCCGAACGCCTCGGCCGTCAGATCGAACTGTCCGTCAAAGTCGGTGATACCGATGTCATTGTCATCGCCGACGGCACCGAGGCCCTCGAGGAGGGCGCAGTGGCGAACTTGTCCATACCGCTGGCGGGCGTGCACATCTTCGACGGTGCAGACGATCCCGCCGCTGACACCAAACGCCTCGCCGGAGCGGGCGACCAGCTCGCCGGACTGGTACCGGCCACGACCACCACGAAGGCCGAGGTACGGAATGTCTGAAGCGGTCGTCACCAGCAAGAAGTCGTCGGCACACGGAAACCCGTTGGCGCTCAGGTCACAGGCGGCCAACAGTCTGACCTTGGAGAACCTGCACAAGACCTACATGACGCGCGGTCGCCCGACTTTCGCGGCCGTCAAAGGCATCAACATGGACATCCAGCCGGGCGAGCTCATCGCCCTGCTGGGGCCATCCGGCTGCGGCAAGACCACCACTCTGCGGATGATCGCGGGCCTGGAGACGGTAACCGACGGCGATATCCGGATCGGCGACATCTCCATCAAGGACCTGCCGCCGGGCAAGCGAAATGTCGGTGTCGGCTTCGAGTCGTACGCCCTCTATCCCCCACTGAACATCCGGGAGAATCTCGCCTATGGGCTCAAGGCCCGCAAGATTCCCCAAGCCGCCGAACTGGTCGACAAGCTGGCCGAACGGCTGGAGATGACCGACCTGCTGAACCTGCGTCCGGCGTCGCTCTCGTCCGGCCAGAAGCAGCGGGTTGCGCTGGCCAGGGCGTTGATCCGCAATCCGAAGGTGCTGGTGCTGGACGAGCCACTGTCACATCTCGATGCTTCGGCCAGGCAGCGGGTGCGGCGCGAACTCAAGGTATTGCAACGCGAATTCGGCTACACCACCATTGTCGTCACCCATGACCAACTGGAGGCGCTGTCGCTGGCCGACCGTCTTGCCGTGATGGACATGGGGATCATCCAGCAACTCGGCACCCCTGACGAGGTCTTCGACAATCCTTCCAACAAATTCGTGGCCGACTTCGTCGGTGAACCGAAAATCAACATGCTGGCCGGGGTGGTCGATCGGTCGGGAGACGAGGTCGCCGTCCGGCTCGGCAAGGACAGTGTGCTGGTCACCGCCGCCAACTCGCCGCAGAGCGGCGCTGCAGTGTCCGTAGGCGTCCGACCGGCCGACTGCGCACTGGCCGGCGAGACCGGACCTGCTCTGATCGGCGAGGCCCTTGTCATCGAGAACCTGCTGGAATTCACCCTGATCACCCTGGCTGTCGACGGTCTCGACGGACCGGTGGTGGCCCAGCTGCCACCCGATGTGAGCTACCAGCCAGGGGACGTCATCAGATTCACCGCAAAGCCGGAGCGGGTCTATCTTTTCGACGATGACACCGAATTGCGTATCCGCTGACAGCAAAGGAAACACCAGTGACCCTGACCATTCTGTGCGCCGGAGATGCATTCATCACGGCGCAGGAACTGGCCTACCAATGCGGCCGCCAGTTGGCTGAGTTCGGCGCCCTTGACATCCGCACCCATTCCAGCAACTGGCCCGATGAGCCGTTCGGAGACGTTGGCGGTGTCCGTGAGGCCGCTGGCGATCCGACTGAGATCATGTCGCTGGCAAAGGGTGTGGACGTGATCGTTACCCATCTCGCGCCGATCACCGATGGTGTGATCGAGGCAGCGACGAGCCTTCGGGTGATCGGTTCGACCCGCGGTGGCCCGGTCAACATCGACGTCGCGGCGGCGACGGCGCACAGGGTCCCGGTCGCCTTTCTGCCAGGCCGAAACCTTTCCGCCGCCGCGGAATTCGCTGTCGGCTTGATGATCGCAGTAACCAGGAACATCGGGGCCGGATCCCGTGGGTTGGCCGCCGGAAAGTGGGACGGCAAGTACTTCAGGTACGAATTAGCCGGCCCCGAATTGGGGAAATCGACCATCGGATTGATCGGCTTCGGTGCCATCGGTGCGCATGTGACAAGGCTCCTGCTCGCCTTCGGTGCACGCGTGCTGGTGCACGATCCATACACCGATGCCGCAAAGGTGGCCGCCGCCGGTGCGGAGTCGGTGGAACTCGACAAGCTTCTGGCGACGGCCGATATTGTCAGTCTCCACGCCCGACTGACCACCGAGACCACCGGAATGGCAGATGCAGCATTCTTTGCAAAAATGGCCCCTGGGTCGTTCTTCGTGAACAATGCCAGGGGTGAACTGGTGCGCACCGATGATCTCACCGCTGCCCTGCAGCATGGGCACCTCGCCGGCGCCGCACTGGACGTCTTCGACCCAGAACCACCACCGGCGGACCATCCCTTGTTGGCCCTGGAATCCGTTGTCGCCACGCCGCACCTGGCCGGATCCTCGCGGCAGGTGGCTCAGTATTCGGCGGCGGCCGTCGTTGCCGAAGTCGGTCGATACCTGCGCGATGGAACACTCCTGCACTGCGCCAATCCGTCGACTTTGTAGGCCGCGTCCATCGTCAGTGAAGCGCAGCTGCCAGTTCGAGATTGATTCCCTCCGACCGCAGTAGTTGCTCATCCTCCCGATCGATGCCCAGATCGCTGATCACCAGATCGAAGGCCGTGAGCCTGCAGAGCAGGTGGGTGGCCGGCCGGCCGAACTTCGCGTGATCCACCAGCAACACGCTCGTGGTGGCATTGTTCATGAATGCCTCGCGGGAGGTCACCGTGATTTCCGATCGGTGATAGCACGAAACGCCGGTTATACCGGTGGTGGACATCAACGCCAGATCGGCGTGCAGGTGGCCGATACTCTCCACAGTCCGGCTTCCGAAGCAGGCCTCCGGCACCGAGTGATACACCCCGCCGAGCACGATGAGTTCCACCCCGCGCACACCCGCCAACTTCGCGATGACCGGCAGAAAATTGGTTGCCACCGTGATCGGCGCCGAGGCGATCAGGTGGGGCACCATGGCCATCGCGGTGGTGCTGTCGTCGATGAATACCGTCTGTCCGGGGGCCAGCAACTTGGCCGCGTGGGCGGCGATGGCGGTCTTCTCCTCGTGCATGGCGAGGACCCTTTCACTGACTCGTGATTCCAGCAGGGCGTTGGGATTTGCGGTAGCCCCGCCACGAATCTTCGTCAGGTAACCCTGGTGCGCGAGCGCATCAAGATCGCGGTGAACGGTCATCAGGCTGACACCCAGCAGTTTGGTCAGATCCTCGATACGGGCGAACCCATCCTGCAGTATCAATGATTTGATCGTTTCCCGGCGAACCGCCAAATCCTGGCCTTCACCGCTGGTCACTGGTGTCCGCCCGTTCCGGTCATACCGGCGGTGAAAGCCATGGGTCCACCTTCGCTCGCTGGAGACGATCCGTTCCGACGCGCACCCCGGGGGATCGGGTGCAGCTGTCGTTTTTCTGATTCTCCCATGGCGGGGTCCATGCGGAGCATCGATCCGGAGGCGAGACCTCGGAATTCATCTGCGTTCTCCGGCCCCCGCCGGGCAAACAGCACAATCCACTCCCGGGCGGTTACGCCGCCCACCGCCACCGCGGCAGGTTCGGCATCAAGTCGACCATTACTGGACCTACGTTCTCCTCCAGAGACGAGTCAGTTTCCATGGCAAGCCCTCTGCACGAAATTCCGGTCCACTGCCCGGTCTGCTGCCCGGGACGGCGAACCCGGGTGCGGTTCGGCGGCCAAGCATCCGGTGCCGGTTGCGCTACTGTCACATCGTGTCCAGCGACCTCACTCTGAAGATGATGAACGCGATCCACCGGGCCGCGATCAAACTCAGCTTCGGCAGGCTCGGCTGGCAAGCAATGGACATGCCCGTCCTCGAACTGACCACCATCGGTCGCAATACAGGTCAGCCAAGGACGGTCCTGCTTACCTCGCCCGTCCAACTGGGCGCCACCTACGTCGTGGTCGCCTCGCGCGGCGGTGACGACAAGCCGCCGGCCTGGTTGGGCAACCTGGTGTCCAATCCAGAGGTCCAGGTCACGATCCAGGGTGGGCCGAAGGTCAGCAGGCACGCCCGCGTCGCCACCGCTGCGGAGCGGGCCGAGCTGTGGCCGAGGATCATCGGCGACCATCAGAACTATGGCGAATATCAGAAGAGGACCAGCCGTGAGATCCCGCTGGTGTTCTTGGAGCCAACGGCATAGCTGACGCCTCTGTGACGATCACCCAGGCTGCCCTGCTGCGCCTCGACCCCGACATAAGGCATCGTCACGTTGCTGGACCATCCGTCAGTCCCACTCCGACGGGGAGATCGCTTACGCAGCCTTGAGTTCGGCCGCACCGAAGGACACCGAGAACCGCTCGCACCAGATGCTGACGCTCGAATAGCCAGACACGTCGACGTCGTCAGGCACCGGGTAGACCTGATCACCGATATTGCCCTTCAGCGCACCCAGATCCAGGAATCTGCCGTCGTCGAAGACCCTCCACCCGCCGGATCCGGCGCGCACGGGGGCGTCGCTGAGCCAGACGTGCAGAGCCGGCCCGTCGGAAGTGCGCAGGTCCTTCAGCACCACCACGCGGTGCCCATCCGGCAGTCGCACCAGTTGAACCACGCCGGAAGTCTCGTGTTCGTGGGAGATGAGTTGCCCGCCGGCCAGCAGGACGGCGGCCGCCGGACGCGCGGCGGTCAGCCGTGAAGCAGACGGCAACGAAGGCGATACAGCGGCTTTCGTCGGGGCGACTGTGGACAGCGAGGTTACCGACGAGCCCGCGGTTGGCCGTGATACGACGGCCGGCGGCGAGACGGATGCGCGAGACTCCACCGCCGCCAGCACAGGTAACTGCTCGGCGACCACAGTGTTGGTCCACAGTCGCCACGGCTGGAACCAGTACAACCCCGCCGCAACGAGCAGCACCACCACCACGGCCGCTCCGCCGAACAATCCACGACGCGAGGCTGTGACCCGTTTCTTGTCGACCATATTTCGACAGTAACCGAGCATCGACCAGGAGAGATATTACGTTTTACGGCGATATTTCTTACCGTCACATTCCATGTCGGCGGTGATATCGAGGCGGGTCACGCAGCGAGGTGAAATACTCTGGTTGGTCACGAAAATTCCTGCAGACCAACACGATCGGCGGACGCGGCGAACCTACCCTCGCAACGCCGAGGCGAAAATTCGCGGCAGTTTCGTCCATCTCGGCTTGGCGGCGAACCCGGTCAGCAGTCGCCCGGTGACCGCGGCAGTCTTGTTGCTCACGAACCATGGCGGCTTGGGTGAGAGGGTGAACTCCCCCGCACCCAAAGAACGATGCCAGGGACGGAACCGGCCTCGCACCACAGTGCGCTCGACCCCATCGAGCAGCAGGGCGTTGTGGACGATCCCGATCCCGCTCTGCACGTCAGTCAGCGTATGGCCCGGATAGGCGCCCCAGCTGGCCCTGGCTGTGAGAAATCCGAAACCGGTCCAGGCGTTGACAGCGATGCCGCCGTAGCGCAGGTCTGCCAGCGACTCCTCGAAAGCGTTGCCGGCAGCGCGAAGCGTCCGCGGATGAGCGAGGATATTGACACCCAGAGTGCCCGCGAAATCGTCGTTGACCGCAGCGACCGCCGCACGCAGGAAGGCGAGCCCGGTGCCCGGCAACTCAGTGACGGCCAGCACCGGGGCGAAATACTCCACTACCAAAGCTTTCTCGCCCACCGCAACTGGTGCCTTGATGAGCACACGCCCACCGTCGAGCATCTCCGCACCCGGATACGCCGCTCTCGCGGCAGCCGTCCGCTGATCGCTGCCGGGGTAGTACGCGGGACGGATCGGCGCCCGTGACATCGCGGACCGCACCTGGTCCAGGAAGTCGTGCCGTTGCGGCCAATCCGAGGACAAGATGACCGCCTGACCGGCGATGCAGTTGTACCCGCCGTTGTGCAGGCGTTGGGTGGCAACATGTTCGGCTTGGAAACGCAGATCAGCCTTGGACCACTTCCCCGGCAGCACGATGATGGGCGAAACGCCGCCCAACTCGCTGGTGATCTCCTTCGTCAGCAGAGGTTCGGCGGCCCCCTGTCGAACCGCCGCCCGGCGGGCGTCTCCTTCCACGCCGGACCCGAAGACGATGGCATTGTGGCTGACCGTACTGCCGGTGATGTGCACGTGACCGACCGCTGCGTGGTGAACCAGATACTGACCGACGTCGACCCCACCCGTCATGATCCGTAGGAAACCGGCCTCGATCAGCGGAGCGAACGCCTTGCTGAACACCTGCAGGATGGGATCGGTGACGGGGTTGAGCTTCAGCACCGAGACCCGGTTGTGTGCGTACAGCTCATAGAGCACGTCCAGCGGCGGGATGGAGGTGATGTTGCCGGCCCCCAGGACGGCCCCGATACCACCGCCCGCCTGGGGTGTGCGCTGTCCCAGACCAGCCTGTGCCCGCACCTGCGTCGCAGTCACCCCAGGCCGCAGCCAGACTTGCGCCGAGAAGCCGTTCAGCAGCAGAAGGTCGAAGATGCCGTGCGGCAGCACCTTCACGGTGACCCGGCCACCGGGAGCAGTCCCGAACTCGAAGCCGTCGACGGGACTGCCGCCGCTTTCCAGTGCCCGGACACTCTCTGCCAGCGCCGCCAGAGAAGTCAGTACGGCGTACGGACCAGAAGTCCACTCCTCACCGACCAGTGGCGAATCCGGATCCAGACCCTTGTAGGCCGACGCCACCGACACCCACTCCGCAGCGTGGGCGGCAACCGATCGCGACGTCGATTCCAGCAACTCCCGGCGCCCGGTGAGACTCAGGTCGGCCCACCGGGTGGCACCTGCTGCCAACTCGGTCAGCGCGGTCTCGATCGGGGCGGTGCTCTGCTGGAAGATCTGGGCTGTCACTGGTGTCCGTCTCTGCTGTCTGGATGCTGTCGTCGTCGCGGCTGCCGACCCATGGACGGCCGCCGGTCACCCCACTGTGCCACCCACCCCAACCCCGCCCACCCCGACGCCGCCCACGCCGACCAGACCTCGGATCAGGTCGGCGGCCCGCTCGGCGATCATGATCGTCGGGGCGTTGGTGTTACCCCGCGGCACCGACGGCATCACCGACGCGTCGACCACCCGCAGCCCGTCGATACCGTGCACGCGCAGTTCGTTGTCCACCACAGGGCCGATCGCGCAGGTGGAAGTCGGGTGGTAGAGCGTCATCCCCGTCCGGCGAACGAAGTCCAGGATGTCGGCTTCGGAATCGGAGGCCGGAACTTCGTGCGGCGCGGTGGTCACCGCCTGCAACGACGGCTTGCTGGCGATGTCCATGGCGATCCGGACACCGGCCACCAGGCTGTCCCTGTCCTCTTGCGTGGACAGGTAGTTGTGGAAGATCCGCGGAGCGCTGGTCGGCTGCGGCGTACGCGGAATCACCACTCCCCGACTGGTCGGCTTGAGCACACAGGGCCCGATGGCGAAGGCATGCGCCGCCGGGATGCCGAGGCCCTCCTGCCAGAACATCACCGGGGCGACGTGGAACTGCACGTCGGGCAGCAACACGCCCTCGCGCCCCCGGAAGAACCCACCGGCCTCGCCGACGTTGGATGTCAACGGACCGCGACCCTGGGTCTGCAGCAATTCCACATTCGCCGGAGTCAGCGCCGTCATCAGCGATTCCACGTCGGTCAGATACCCCAGCAGCGCCATGTAGTGGTCCTGCAGCCCCTGCCCCACCGGCAGGTCGGCCTTGACCTCCAGCCCCAGCAGTGGCAGCACCGCTGCCGGCCCGATTCCGGACAGCATCAGCAGTTTCGGAGATTCGTAGGCACCGGCCGAGACGATGACCTCACGGTCGGCCCTGATCGATTCGAGCTGACCGCCGCGGCTGATCTCGACCCCGGTGGCCCGGTTGCCCTCCAGCAGCACCCGATGTGCCTGGGCGCCGGTCAGGACGGTCAGGTTCGGTCGGCCCATCGCCGGGTGGAGGTAGGCGACGGCTGCGCTGCAACGCATTCCGTTGCGCTGGGTGAGCTGGTAGAAGCCGACGCCCTCCTGATCCTCGCCGTTGAAGTCCTCTCGCTTCTTGTACCCGGCCTCCTCCGCTGCGTCCAGATAGGCCTGGGCCAGCGGGTGCGCCGACCTGGTGTTGCTGACGGTGAGCGGCCCGCCGACCGCGTGGTACTCATCGGCGCCGCGCTCGTTGTCCTCGGCCTTGAGGAAGTAGGGCATGACGTCGTCGTACCCCCAGCCAACAGCACCGGCGGCGGCCCATTCGTCGTAGTCGGCGCGATGGCCGCGGATGTAGATCATCGCGTTCATCGAACTGCATCCGCCCAGCATCTTGCCGCGGGGAAGGTATGCCCGCCGGCCGAACAGTTCTGGCTCGGGTTCGGTGTCCAGGTCCCAGTCGTACTCACTCTTGAACAACTGCCCAAAGGCCACCGGAATGTGAATCTCCTGGGCGGTATCGGGGCCGCCCGCCTCGATCAGGGCGACCGACACGTCGGGATCCTCCGACAACCTGGCGGCCAGCACGCACCCGGCCGAACCTGCCCCGACGATGACGTAGTCGTAACTGCTCACGCGATCTCCTTTGATCTGTACCTGCTCGAAGCCATCCGCGGTCAACGAGGCCGCACCGGCGGCACCGGGGTTTCCGACCATGATGGGCCGCGGCGGGCGGATCCGCACGGCGAGCGGGGACCTGGTCGTCAAGCTGCATAAGACGTCGCGGGCGTGGTGACCGACAAGGGTCGCCGGCGTAGGGTGCGGCCTGGGGCGGGCCGCCGGCGCCGCCACCAGATGATTCGAGCCGACAAGGACAGTCACCATGACCACGAAGATCACCGGCCGCGAATGGCACCTGGCCAAGCGTCCCAGCGGGGCGCCGGACGCAGCCGACTTCCGGATGGAGACGGTGTCACTCCCCGAACTGGCGGACGGAGAAGTGCTGGTCCGCAACCTCTTCCTGTCCGTCGATCCCTACATGCGTGGCCGGATGAATGACGTCCGCTCTTACATCCCGCCGTTCCAGATCGGCCAGGTGCTGACTGGCGGCGCGCTCGGCGAGGTGCTGGAGTCCAGGTCGGACACGCTCCGGGTGGGCGATCTGGTCCTGCACGAATACGGATGGCGAGAGTTGGCCCAGGGTCCGGCTCACCGTTTCCGCCGGGTGGACCCCGCCCCCGGTGTGTCGCCCCGCGCATATCTCGGGGTGCTGGGAATGATCGGTCTGACGGCGTACGCCGGCCTGCTCGAAGTCGCCAGGATGAAGGCGGGTGACGTGGTGTTCGTGTCCGGTGCTGCCGGTGCCGTGGGATCGCTCGTCGGGCAGATCGCCAAGCTCAAGGGCGCGTCGCGGGTGATCGGCTCAGCGGGCAGCCGACACAAAGTCGAGCTGCTCACCAGGACCTACGGCTATGACGCCGCTTTCGACTACCACGATGGATCGATCACCCGGCAGCTCCGGGAGGCCGCACCGGACGGCATCGACGTCTACTTCGACAACGTCGGCGGCGAGCACCTGGAGGCGGCGATCTTCTCCTTCAATCTGTTCGGACGGGCCGCCATCTGCGGGGCTATCTCGTCCTACAACAGCCTGGAGCCGCCGGCCGCACCACGGAACCTGGCGCTGATCATCGGCAAGGGCGTGAGCCTCACCGGCTTCCTGGTGAACCATCACCGGGATCTGGCAGCGACGGCCGCGGCCGACATCGGCGGTTGGCTGGCCGCCGGCCAGCTGGTTTACGAAGAGACCATCGTCCGCGGAGTGGAGAACACGCCGACCGCGTTTTTCGACCTGCTCGCCGGAGCGAACATAGGCAAGATGATCGTCGCCCTCGTCTAGGGGTATGCCCTCACCTGCCGCCGATCAGCGCCCCGCTGGATTGCGCCTGGCGATCGCCACCGTCAGTGCCGTCGCGAACGCACACCACGCCGGATAGGGCAGCAGGGCGCGTCCCGCGCGCCGGTCGGCCGCAGTCACCCGCCGCACAAGATCCGCCGAGCTGACCGTCAGCGCGGCACACTCGGCCGCCGCCAACCACGGCCGGTGGATCCTGAAGAACAACCAGTTCCAGGACGCGTTCAGCACGAGATTGACTCCGAAAGCCCCTAGCAGCGAGGCTTTCTCGGCTGAACGGCCCTGACGGTCGAGGGTATCGACGGCCTGCGCGGTGGTCACTGCGAGATCGGCGTACAGCGGGGTCCAGACGATCCCGTAGACGGGCGGCGCCGGCTGCCAGGACGGCTTGTCCAGCCCCCGGTAATAGGCCGAATCGGGATCGGTCGCCAGCCCTCCGGTTACTGCCGTCGCGACGACCGACACCGCGGTCAGCAACAGTGTGCGTGCTCTCATGTGACGTCCCTCGAGTGCGATCTGGTTTGCCCCTGGGCCGAGCGGGCATTATCGACAGGGTCCCGGTCCTTCCGGTCCCGACACCCGTAGGAGTGCACGATGCCAGGTTCTTTGCCGGCGGCCGCAGCCGGCACCTTCGATTTTGGTGGCGATCTGACGGTCAACCGTCTCGGATACGGGGCGATGCGACTGTCCGGGCCGGACATCATGGGACCTCCCGCAGACCGCGGCGAGGCCATCGCGGTGCTGCGCGAGGCCATCGAACTGGGCGTGAACCACATCGACACCAGCGATTTCTACGGCCCGCACCTTGTCAACGAACTGATCAGGGAGGCACTGCACCCCTATCCAGACGATCTGGTCCTGGTCACCAAGGTCGGCGCCCGCCGCAGCTCACGTGGCGGTTGGCTGCCGGCACTGTCGGCACAGCAGATCACCGAGGCGGTGCAGGACAACCTCAAGAACCTGGGCATTGAACAGATCCACGCCGTCAACCTGCGGATGTCGGACGCGACGGGCGGGGTGATGCGGGAGGGCTCGCTGGCCGAGCAGTTCGAAACCCTTGCCTGGCTGCAGCAGCAGGGTCTGATCCGCCATCTCGGAGTCAGCAACGTCGGGCGGGACCAGGTGATCGAGGCGCTGAGCATCGCCCCGATCGCCTGTGTGCAGAACGCCTACAGCATCGTGCAGCGCGACGACGAGGAGCTGATCGACCTGTGCGCGGCGGAGGGAATCGCGTTCGTGCCGTTCTTCCCGCTGGGCGGCTTCACCCCGCTGGCGGCCGACCAGTTCGAAGTGCTGGCCGGCGAGACCGGCGCCACCACAATGCAACTTGCGCTGGCGTGGCTCCTGCAGCGCTCGCCGGCGATCCTGTGCATACCGGGAACCTCCAGCCTCGTGCACCTGCGCGAGAATCTGGCGGCCGGGTCTATCGAGCTGACCGCGGACCAACTCGACGAATTGGACCGTCTGACCCGCTGACCTTCGCCGACACTGACAACACTGACGACACTGACGACAGGACACCCATGCCAACGACCGTCAAGCCCGCCGACATCGGCACCACCGCTGCCCTGGATCCCACCTCATCCGGCCGGGTCTGGCCTCGCCGGAGGGTTCTCGCCGGTTCCGGAGCCGCACTGCTGGCCTGCGCGGCATGCGGTTCCAGCAGCACCACCGCACCCGCGGCGCCGACGAGCGGATCTGCCGGATCAACGGCGATCGCGTCGGTGGCTGACGTCCCGGCCTCCGCCGGACTTGTGGTGGACGATCCGAGCGGCCGGGTCGTGCTCGCGAAGCTGGACGGCAGGGTCGTGGCGCACAGCGCTGTCTGCACCCACCAGGGCGCCATCATCGACGGTGCCGGCGTCTGCCCGCTGCACGGGTCACAGTTCAATGTCACGACCGGCGCGGTACTCGTCGGGCCGGCAAGTACGCCACTTGCGGTGGTCGCGGTCACCGAGTCCGGTGGAAAGGTGTTCACCGCCTGAGCCGAACCGCGCGGCCAACGGCTGGTAGTTTCCGCGCAGCATCGGGTCGAGAAACGAGGAAGCCGTGCACCCTCTGCGTTGGCTGGCCGACCGCGACCGAGATCTCTCCGCCCTGCGGCGCGCGGCCCGAGCGGCAATCGTCATGCCGGCGATGTTCGCGTTGGGCGACAGGGTGATCGGGGATGCCGGAGTGGCGACCTTCGCCGCGTTCGGCTCGTTCGCCATGCTGCTGCTGGTGGACTTCAACGGACCTATGCGCGATCGACTGCAGGCGCAGGCCGCGCTGGCGGTCGTCGGCGCAGTTTTTGTCTGTGTCGGCACGTTGGCCTCGCGCAATGCGTGGCTGGCCGGCGCGGCCATGGCCGTCGTCGGGTTCGGGGTGCTGTTCGTGGGCGTGGTCTCGTCGGTGCTGGCGGCCGCGACCACCTCGCTGCTCCTTGCGTTCATTCTCCCGGTCTCGCTCGCCGGGCCGGTGTCGGCAATTCCGGCACGGTTGGCCGGGTGGGGGTTGGCCTCCGTCGCCGCCTTCGTCGCAGTAGCGCTGCTCTGGCCGGCACCGGCCCGCGATCCGCTGCGGGCTCCGGCCATCGCCGCCTGCCGGGCCCTGGCCGCCCGGATGAGCTCGGACGTCGACTACATGCTGGGTGGACGGACCGGCAACGACCGACAGGCCCATCAGGTCGCGATCGACGCCGCTGGCCAGGCAGTCGGCGCCCTGCACCGAACCTTCCTGGCCACGCCCTATCGCCCGACAGGTCTGAGCACCTCGACCAGGACCATCGTGCGCCTGGTGGACGAGTTGAACTGGCTCGACGCCATTCTGCGGCATTCCGCCTTGCCGCCCGACGGTATGACAGTGAACCGGGCCGCCTGTGCAGTGAAAGCAGCGGCGGCGCAGACGCTGGAGCGCGGCGCGGATCTACTCGAGCGCAGCGGTGGCCCGACAGAACTGCACGCCGCGCTGGACCGCCTGACCGACGCGCGGGACCGGATGGAACGCGACGCGACAGTGGACCTACCGATCGCCCGGGTCGCCACCGATACCGATGGGAAACACCAGGTCGATGAATTCGTCAGCTCGCTGGATCCGACCTTCCGGGCCCAGGAGCTCAGTTTCGCGGTCTCTGCAGTGGAGCGCAACATCGATCTGGCGGACGCCGCGGACCGCCGCAGCTGGTGGGATCGCCTGCTGGGACACCAGCCGATCGGCGTGATCGGCACGTTGTCCGCAGCCGGGGAGCGAGCCGCGGCACACGCAGAGCGTCACTCCGTCTGGTTGCACAACAGCGTGCGGGGCGCAATTGGTCTTGGCGTCGCGGTCCTGGTCGCCGACCTGACCGGGGTGCAGCACTCGTTCTGGGTGGTGCTGGCCACGCTGTCGGTGCTGCGGTCCAATGCGTTGAACACCGGCCAGAACGCGCTGCGGGGTCTGTTGGGCACGGTGGCCGGATTCGTCATCGGGGCCGCGCTGTTGGCGGTCATCGGAACGGACACCACCGCCCTGTGGATCCTGCTGCCGATCGCCATCCTGCTGGCCGGGCTGGCGCCGGCAGTTGCCACCTTCGCAATCGGCCAGGCGGCATTCACCGTGGTCATCGTGATCCTGTTCAACATCATCCAGCCGGCCGGCTGGCGGGTCGGGCTGCTCAGGGTGGAGGACATCGCGCTGGGATGTGCGGTGAGCCTGGTGGTCGGCGCACTGTTCTGGCCGCGAGGCGCCGGTGCCGCCCTCGGTCGTGCGCTGGCCGAGGCCTACGCCGACAGCGCCCGCTATCTGGCCGAAGCAGTTGAGTTCGGGACATTCCGCTGCGGCTCGGGCGGCACACCGGTCACCCCGCCCACGGACGTCGCCGTTGCGGCCGCCGCTGCCTCCCGGCGCCTGGACGACACCTTCCGCAACTACCTGGCCGAGCACGGCAGCAAACCCATTCCGCTGGCGGAGGTGACCACGTTGGTCACCGGCATTGCCGCTCTCCGACTGGCGGCCGACGCCGTACTCGACCTCTGGCAGCAGGAGGATCATCAGGCCGCGGGCGACCGTTCCGCGGCCCGCACCGAGTTGATACAGGCCAGTGCCAGGGTGACCGGGTGGTACGCCGACCTGAGTGAGAGCCTCGTCAAGGGTGGACATGTCCCCGATCCCCTCCTGCGCGAAAGCTCTGCCGACCAGCGCCTGGTCGATGCGGTCCGCCACGATCTACGCGACAGCAACGGCAACGCCAGTGCGACTGCGGTGCGGATCATCTGGACCGCGGATCATCTGGACGCCGCCCGACGACTGCAGCAGACTCTGTTCGGTCCGGCCCGGGCAGCCGCGCAACGCCGGGCCGCCGATCCGTTGGGTCACCTGATGTCCGGATATCTGCATCGCGCGCGACCAACCCGTTCCAGCCCACCGGATGTGGAAT
The DNA here is from genome assembly GCA_038229825.1 of Mycobacteriales bacterium. GTDB lineage: Bacteria > Actinomycetota > Actinomycetes > Mycobacteriales > Nakamurellaceae > Nakamurella. The sequence goes on along the minus strand of JBBROB010000001.1, from coordinate 683,364 downwards.
CCGGAGTGACCACGGCTGCCGCCCGATGACCGGCCCAACGCAGCGCGTGGTCCGGATGTATCACATTGGCCCGTGCAGGTGTCCTTTGTTCTGCGATCTGGAGAAGATCCGCAAGAGGAAGGCTGGCCGCCATGCCCACTGTGCCCACTGTGCCCTCGGTGCCCTCTGTGCCCGCCGCGCGCCGCACATCGATCATCTGGGACTTCGTCGAGCGAGCCGGATGGTCGGCCGGCCAGCAGTTCGTCTCGATCCTGCTCACCGCCGGAAGTGTCACAGCGGTCGTCGGCCTGCCGTGGGAACTGGCGCTCTGGACAGCGGCCGGAGCCGCCATCGTCTCCATGCTGACCACCGCGGTGCTCTACCTGACAAGCATTGGCGCGCCGGGCGTCCTGACGCTCGGGTTCTGGCCCGACCTGATGGTCAGGCTGGTCAAGACCTTCCTGTCCTCGCTGCTGGGGTCGATGGGCGCCGCCGCCGTGAACCCGATGACGTTCGGCTGGGTGGCAGCCCTGAACGTGGCGGCGGTCGCCACGCTGGGGGCCCTGGCCAAGGGCCTGCTGGCCCGGGAGCCGCTGGCGGCGGCTGAACCCACCGGTTCAGCCGGGACGGTGGCCGGAGTGAAGCCGGACAGTCCGTCGACGCTGCGAACGGCTACCTACCTCACGGCCACCGGCCGGGAGTCCGTCAGCCTCTCCGGCTGACGGCATCAGCGTCGCCCAGGGTCATTCCGGCACCAGCCAGCGGACGAACCAGCTACAGATCGCCAGCGCCAGTTCTGCGCGGTGCGGCGCTCCGACGATGGTGTGTCCTTCGCCGGGCAGCAGCACCAACTCGGTCGGGACGCCCGCCGCCTTCAAGGCGGCATGGGCGCGGATGGACTCGCCCACCGGCACATTCGTGTCCCTGGCGCCGTGGACCAGCAGTGTCGGCGACCTCACCGCCGACAGGTGGGTGAGCGGTGAGAGTGCCCGGAGGAGGTCGGCCTGAGTCAGCGGATCCCCGTATTCGGTGACCGACGCCGCGGCCATCCAGCTCTCGGTCTCTGCAAAGAAGGAGAGCAGGTCGGACATGCCGGCATGGGTGGTCCCGGCAGCGAACATGTCCGGCCAGCGGGCCAGTGCGGTCAGTGCCAGATAGCCGCCGTAGGACCAACCCTGCACCCCGATGGAACCGGCTCTGGCCCAGCCGTTCTCGAGGAGGAAGTCGACGGTCGCGGGGACGTCCTGGAACGAGTCCGCCCTGGCAGCTCGGTCGTCGGCCGCCAGAAAGGCATTGCCGTACCCGCTGGATCCGCGGACGTTCGGGGCGAAGACCGTGATGCCGGCTGCGACGAGGGACTGGGTGAGCAGCGAGAAAGTCGGCCGTTCTTGGCTTTCCGGCCCGCCGTGGAAGGAGATCACTGCCGGTCCCGGGCCGTGCGCCGAGCGGGGCCGGTACAGCAGACCGTACAGTTCCAGACCGTCCTTGGAGTGGTATCGCTGCAGTGTCGGTACGACGACCGTGTCCGGCAGCATGTCGCCGGGCATGCAGTCGAGGCGGCGGATCGCGGGCGGACTGCCGGCCCCGGTCGGCAGCGCCAGGTGGACCAGGGTGCGGGGCGCGATCGGCCCGGTCACCTCGGCGATCATCGAGGTTCCGTCGCGGCCCAGTGACCAGCCCGGCATCACCGGCTCCGGCAGCGAAATCGGCACCGACCATCCGTCGTGGAAATCCGCGATCACGGCGGTGCTCTCGCCCTGGACATTCCAGACCAGCACGGCACTGTGTCCGTCGGCCCTGATCGCATAGAACTCCAGGTCGGCGTCGGCCCGTTCGGCCATCACCGTCATCGCTCCGGGTCGACCGCCCTCGTCGAGCGCGACCCTGCACAGTGCTGTCCGGTCGCGGCCGGCGCCGGTGCGCAGGTACACGCTGCGGTTGTCGGGGGCGAACCGGCCATCCTCCCCAGTGTCGTCTCCGTCCGGAAAGTGTTGCTGCAGCAGTGGAATCGGCGGGTCAGTGCCGACAGCGTGCAGCATCAGCAGCCGACGACGGTTCCGCGGCCCGCAGCGCACCACCAGCCGGCTCCCGTCCGGGCTGATCGACGTCACGGTGCAGAATCCGATACCGACCGAGGACTGCACCGGCTCCAGAGCTCCGGTCACGACGTCCACCATCCAGACGGCCGCGTTCGGGGACCGCCCATCTGCCAGCGAGAACACATACCGGTCGGTGGCCGGCGCCCAGAGTCCGGCGAACACCGTCTCGAACTCGCCACCGCCGGCCAGCAGACGGCGATCACTACCATCCGGCCGCACCGCATGAAGCTCCGCCCTGATCGAGCCACCGGGAGAAACCAGGTAGGTCAGCCAGTTTCCGTCCGGTGACCAGGCAACCGAGATCGCTTCCTGGTCCGGTCCCGACACGACCGCAGGCGCCTGTCCGCGATCGGTCACGGCCGGTCCGGTGAACCCGACCTCTACCCGGGGGGTACCCGAGCGATCGGTGATGTAGGCGACCAGCTCACCGGACGGCGCCAGCGACGGGCACCAGGCCCCGGGAACGGTGGCGATGGCGACGACGGACTCGACGAAGGACGCCGGTGGGCGACGGATACCCGGGTCGAAATACCTCGGACGGGGCGGACGTGACCGGGCCACCGCGGTTTCCTCAGCGAATTCCATGCTGCTGCAACCACATCTCCAGCAGCCCGATCTGCCACAGCTGATTGGAGCCGAGGTTCGTCCGCAGGCGATTCGGTTCGGCCAGTAGCTTCTGGACATAGTCACCACGAAAGAGCTCGCGCTCCCTGGCTTCTGGAGCCAGCAGGGCATCACGGACCCGGTCGAGGTAAGGGCCCTGGAGATTGATGATGGCCGGCACCGGGAAGTGCCCTTTCTTCCGATCGATGACGGCCGCCGGCAGGACTTTCCGCGACGCCTGCTTGAGTACACCCTTGCCGCCGTTGGCGAGTTTGAGCGCCGGCGGGACAGCCGCGGCCAATTCGACGAATTCGTGGTCCAGGAACGGGGTTCTGGCCTCCAGCCCCCAGGCCATGGTCATGTTGTCCACCCGTTTGACCGGATCGTCCACCAGCATCACCAGGGAATCCAGCCTCAGCGCCCGGTCGAGCGCAGTGTCGGCCCCCGGTCGGCTGAAATGTTCCAGGGCCATCATGCGGCTGTGGTCGGTGTCGGTCAGCCACCGTGGCTGCAGGATATCGGCCAACTCGCGGTGTGGCCGGTCGAAGAACCGGGCGGAGTACACGGCGAGCGCCGAGTCGACGTCATCGTCCGGCACCCCGGCAAGTGGCGGATACCAGTCGTATCCGGCCAGGATCTCGTCGGCGCCCTGTCCCGACTGCACGACCTTGACGTGCTGCGAGACCTGTTGCGACAGCAAGTAGAAGGCGATGCAGTCGTGGCTGACCATCGGCTCGCTCATCGCCTCGATCGCCCCGCCCAGCCCGCCCAGCACCTCAGCGGACGGAACCATCAGCTGATGGTGGTCGGTCTGGAATTCGTTCGCGATGATGTCGGAGAACTCGAACTCGTCGCCTTCCTTGTCACCGACCGCCTCGAAGCCGATGCTGAAGGTCTGCAATCCTGCCTGACCCTCATCGGCCAGCAACGCGACGATGACGCTCGAGTCGATGCCGCCCGACAACAGCACGCCGACGGGGACGTCGGCAACCATGCGGCGTTGGACCGCTGCCCGCAGTCCGGCCAGCACCAGGTCTTCCCAGTCCCCGTCAGAGAGGTCCGCGTATTTCGCTGCCCTGGCGTGAACCGGGTTCCAATAGGTGATGTCGCGACTGCGGCCGTCGCTCTCGATCACCCGGACGGTGGCCGGCGGCAGTTTCCGGATTCCGTTGAGGATGGTCAGCGGCGGCGGCACCACCGCATGGAAGGTCATGTAGTGCTGCAGCGCAACGGGATCGATGGTGGTGTCCACGTCGCCGCCGGCGAGCAGCGCCGGCAGGGACGAGGCGAACCGTAGGCGACTGCCGCTCTGCGACAGATAGAGCGGCTTGATCCCGAGCCGGTCCCGGACAAGGATTACCCGCCCGGAGTCGCGCTCGACGATGGCGAAGGCGAACATGCCGAGGAAGTGGTCGACACAGTCCGTGCCCCAACGGTGGTAGGCCTTCAGTACCACCTCGGTGTCGGACGTCGAGAAGAACCGGTAGCCGTAGCCGATCAGTTCCGCGCGCAGTTGCCGGTAGTTGTAGATGCATCCGTTGAAAACGATGGTCAGACCGAGGCCGGAATCGACCATCGGCTGGCCGCCCGCGTCGGACAGGTCGATGATCGCCAGCCGGCGGTGTGCAAAGGCAACCCGCCCGTACTGCCACACGCCCTGCCCGTTGGGGCCCCGCGGCTCGAGCACGCAGGACATCCGCACGACGGCATCGACGTCGGCGGGGCGCCCGTCGAATCGGATCTCCCCGCTCAGCCCGCACACGGTCGACCCCGCCGTTCACGGGCACTGCCGGTCGTCCTGCGCATCATCTGCTCCTCCTGTCCCTCGCCGGCTCCCCAGACCGGGCGACCCCAGGATCAGGTCCGCAAGCAGTGCGCTCGGTGACGGCTTGCCGCAAAACTACCCGGTACTGGCGAACGACCCGTTCAGTGGCCCGGCGCCGGTTCCCGCGATATCGCAGACCACCGCCATTTCAGATGAGGCGAGACCCACTGGGCCGTCCGACCAACCGGGCTGGATGTTCGCTGACTGTGCATCTGCCGCCAACCGGTAGGTCGGTTCACGACGCCGATAGGGAAAGCACAGTATCCTCACAGGTGGCACCTAGCCGAGCCACAACGCTATCGCACAGGATTGCCTGATGACGAGTTCTCCCTTTGCAACTTTCACGCCCCGCAGCGATCACGGGCGGGAAGCGCTGCGGGGACCGGAGGGCCGTCCGATCAAGGTGCTGGTGGTCGACGACGAGCAGACCTTGTCAGAGTTACTCGGCCTGGCCCTCCGATACGAGGGTTGGGAAGTCAGAACAGCCGGCGACGGAGCCTCCGCGATCACCGCTGCCAGGGAGATGCGGCCTGACCTGGTGGTCCTGGACGTCATGCTGCCCGACATGGACGGTTTGGAAGTTCTGCGCAGGCTGCGGACCGACTCGGACCGAACGCCGGTGCTGTTCCTGACGGCTCGGGACGCTGTCGAGGACCGCATCGCGGGCCTGACCGCCGGTGGCGACGACTATGTGACCAAGCCCTTCTCGATCGAAGAACTCGTGCTGCGCCTACGCGCCCTGCTGCGTCGGTCGCACACCGCGCTGACCTCCGATTCCTCGCTGCTGTCGGTCGGGGAGCTCACTCTCGACGAGGATTCGCGGGAGGTGCATCGCGCCGGGTACCTGATTTCCCTGACGGCGACGGAATTCGAACTGCTGCGCTTTTTGATGCGGAACTCGAAAAGGGTGCTGTCCAAGGCGCAGATCCTCGACCGAGTGTGGAACTACGATTTCGGCGGCCAGGCCAACATCGTCGAGCTCTACATTTCCTATCTCCGTAAGAAGATCGACTCCGGTCGCGAGCCGATGATCCACACCATGCGCGGTTTTGGATACGTTCTCAAGCCGGTCGGCTGACCGGCGTGGGTTCGCATCCGCCGGCATCGACCGGCGCACCCCAACAGCGGCTCGGCAGGGCGGTGACGCTGCGCACCAAACTGATCGCCGGGATCGTCGGCCTGATCGTCATGCTCAGTGTCATCATCGGGGTGGTGACCGAGATCTACCTGAGCAGCTATCTGGTCGCGCAACTGGACACCCGACTGGGCGTCACCCAGCAACGTGGTGGCCCGTTCAACCCCGACCGACAGGGCGAGGGCGCCCCATCCAACGGTTCACTGCCGACCGGCGTCCCCACCGGGATTCCTCCGGGCACGGGCGCCGACGCCGGCGGGATTCCCTGCCGCATCGCCGGTTCCGGATATCGGTCCTTCCAGGAGGGCATTTTCGTCTGTGAGGCCAACGGAGCGGTGAGCAGAGCCGTTGTCACCAAGGGCATCACCTCGAAGATCCTGACCGCAGCCGAGGTCTCGGCGCTCAGCAGTGTGCGTCCGGGCCAGAAACCAGTCACCGTCACGGTGCCCGGATACGGGGACTACCGGGTGGGCGCCATCGCCGGCCCCACCACCGGTGAGGTCCTGATCACCGCTCTCCCCCTAGAGGAGGTTTCCAACACCCAGCGCCGACTTGCCGAGGTGATGGCGCTCGTTGCCGGCGGCGCGATCATCCTCGGCGGTCTGATCGTCTTCGTCATCGTCCGCCGATCGGTTCGCCCGCTGGAGCGGGTGGCCGCGACTGCCCGCCTGGTCGCCACCCTGCCGCTGGACAAGGGCGAAGTGGACCTGGCGATCCGGGTGCCCGCGAAGGACACCGACCCGCGAACCGAGATCGGCTCCGTCGGTGCGGCTATCAACCAGATGCTCGGCCATGTCTCCGGCGCGCTGACCGCGCGTCAGGCTTCGGAGACGCGCGTCCGGCAATTCGTCGCCGACGCCTCCCACGAGCTGCGCACCCCGCTGGCCGCCATTCGCGGGTATGCCGAGTTGGCCCGCCGGGAAGAACACGAACCTGGAGCAGTTGCCCATGCGCTGCGCCGGGTGGAGTCCGAGTCGGCCCGGATGACCACCCTGGTCGACGACCTCCTGCTGTTGGCGCGCCTGGACTCCGGTCGCCCGCTGGCCACGGAGGAGGTCGATCTGACCGTGCTCGCCGTCGATCGGGTCTCCGACGCCAGGGTGGCCGGCACCGACCACCGGTGGCAGCTCGACCTGCCGGACGAGCCGGTGACAGTGGTCGGCGACGGCGCGCGCCTGCATCAGGTGCTCGCGAATCTGCTGACCAACGCTCGCACGCACACGCCGCCGGGCACGACGGTCGTCACCAGCGTCCGGCGCGAGCCGGGGGGCACGGTGTTGACGGTCACCGACAACGGCCCCGGCATCCCCGAGGAGTTACAACCGGAAATCTTCGGGAGATTCGTCCGAGGTGATTCGTCCCGGTCCCGCGCTGCCGGCTCGACGGGCCTCGGCCTGGCGATTGTCGCCGCCGTCATCTCAGCGCACGGCGGAACCGTGACCGTCCAGAGTCGTCCCGGCCGCACCTGTGCCCGGGTTTGGCTACCCGATCACGTTGAATCTCCCTCCGCCACAGGGCAATCTGGTTCCGCCACCGGGCGATCTGCTTCCGCCACTCCGGATCCGCTTCCGGCCTCGACCGGAGCGCCCTCCCTGTCCAAGCGCTGACCCAGGTTGCATCGAACGTCTCAGTGATGCCAGGGCCGGGTCGGCAGGGGGAGATCACACCACCTCAGGCCGTGTCACAGCAGGGGCACAGGGCGACAGAGGGGTAACCACAGTTGGATGGGCGACGGTGGTCTCATGAACACAGAGATCGCCGCATCCGATCTGGCCTCCGCCGTCGACGCGGGTGTCGGCGGCTCGGAGACTCGGCCCGGCGTGTACGAGTCCCGCGTCACCGGTTCTATCGACGTGGTGCTGCCGGTGTACAACGAGCAGACAGATCTGGCCGAGGCAGTCCGCCGCCTGCACGCCTACCTCTCGACCTCACTGCCCTACAGTTTTCGCATCACCATTGCAGACAATGCATCGACGGACCGAACCCCCGAGATCGCCGACGAGCTCGCGGCCCGCTATCAACAGGTCGGCGTGCTGCATCTGCCGGAAAAGGGTCGAGGCCGGGCATTGAAGGCCGCGTGGGCCCAATCGCAGGCGATGGTGCTCGTATACATGGACGTCGACCTGTCGACCGACCTGGCGGCCCTGCTGCCACTCATCGCGCCCGTGCTCACCGGGCACTCGGACCTGGCTATCGGTACCAGGCTGCACCGGGGTGCCAGGGTGGTCCGTGGCCCGAAGCGCGAGTTCATCTCCCGCTCGTACAACCAGATACTCCGGCGGACACTCGCCACCCACTTCTCCGATGCGCAGTGCGGTTTCAAGGCCATCAGATCCGACGTCGCCCGGCAGCTACTGCCCCTGATCAAGGACGACGGATGGTTCTTCGACACGGAGTTGCTGGTACTGGCGGAGCGAACGGGCCTGCGCATCCACGAGGTTCCGGTCGATTGGGTCGACGATCCGAACTCCAGCGTCGACATCGTCGCAACCGCCGTCGCCGACCTGAAGGGTGTCTGGCGGGTGGGCCGGGCACTGGCCTCGGGATCACTGCCATTGGCCCAGGTGCGGACGCAGCTCGGGCGCAACACCACCGAACCGAGGACACCGGGAGTGCCGGCGGGTATGACGAAGCAGGTCATCAGATTTGCTGCCATCGGTGTCCTCTCGACGCTGGCCTATCTTTTGCTGTTCTTCGCTTTCCATCCGCTGATGGGCGCTCAGGCCGCGAATTTCCTGGCGCTGGCGATCACCGCCATCGCCAACACCTCGGCCAATCGGCGGTTCACCTTCGGCGTCCGGGAAAGGGCCGGCGCAGCGCGACATCAATTGCAGGGCTTCGGAATCTTCGTTCTCGGGCTGGCGATTACCAGCGGGTCGCTGGCGCTGCTGCAGGTCAGTGCACCCACCGCCGGCCGACTGCTGGAACTGACCGTCCTGGTCGGGGCGAACCTGTTGGCCACCGTGCTGCGATTCCTGCTGCTGCGCGGCTGGGTTTTCCGCCGGATCACAACGGTTTCCGGGCGGTGACCACCACTACTCACCGGAGCAAGGACCACATGACTTCGACACAGCCACCCGAAATGCGGCAACTGGATCTGTCCGAGGCATCGGGGCCCGGGCTATCGGGCACTGAGTTGCCAGACAATGACTCGACGACCACGGCCGCTCTGACCGACTTGCGGACCGGGCCGCGCCGAATTCTCCTCGGCCCCGGAAGCGATCCGGCCTGGGCCCGCCCGTTGCTGTGGTTGCTGCTGGTCGGAACCACCACGTTCTATCTGCTCAACATCACCGGCTCCGCCTACGCCAACGACTTCTACGCCGCGGCGGTGAAATCCGGCACCGCAAGCTGGAAGGCATGGCTCTTCGCATCGCTGGATTCGGGCAACGCCATCACGGTCGACAAACCGCCGGCCGCGATGTGGATCATGGGTTTGTCCGGCCGGATCTTCGGGTTCTCGTCGGCTTCGATGCTCATCCCCGAGGCCCTGATGGGTGTCGCCACAGTCGCCCTGATGCATGCCTGCGTCAAACGCTGGTCAGGACCAGCAGCCGGGTTGGTGGCCGGTCTACTGGTGGCACTGACTCCCGTTGCAGCACTGATGTTCCGGTTCAACAATCCGGATGCCTTGCTGGTGCTGCTGATGACCGCGGCCGCCTACTGTGTGATCCGCGCCATCGAGGCGCCGGCTGCCGGCGGACCGGCCGTGCGCCGCCGGAGATCGCGGGCGGTGAACTGGTTGTTGCTGGCCGGCATCGCCATCGGCTTCGCCTTCCTGACGAAGATGCTGCAAAGCATGCTGGTACTTCCGGGATTCGCCCTTGCCTACCTCTGGGCCGCGCCGAGCCGGTTATGGACCAGGATCTGGCATCTGCTGGCGGCGCTGGGGGCTGTCATCGTTTCCGCCGGTTGGTTCGTAGTGCTGGTCGCGGTATGGCCGGCAGCGTCGCGTCCCTACATCGGCGGCTCGACCGACAACTCGTTGTGGGAGTTGGCCATCGGCTACAACGGCCTGGGCCGGATCTTCGGCCGCGGCAGCCCGACCGCCGCCGGCGGCGGCGGATTGCCGGGCGGCGGATTGCCGGGCGGCGGAGCGCCGGGCGGCGGAGCGCCGGGCGGCGCCGGGTTTGGTGGGAGCGCATTCGGCGGCAGCACCGGATTCGCCCGGATGTTCAGCACCTCCTTCGGGTCGCAGATCTCCTGGTTGATCCCGGCCGCTCTGATCGCGCTGGCCGCCGGTCTTGTGTTCTCGTTCCGGGCCGCTCGAACCGACCGGACCAGAGCGGCATTGTTGCTCTGGGGTGGCTGGCTCGTTGTCTCCGGACTGGTGTTCTCGTTCATGCAAGGCATCGTGCACCCGTACTACGCGGTCGCACTGGCCCCCGGCATCGCCGGTCTGGTGGCGATCGGCGGTCGAGAACTGTGGCATGGCAGAGCGAATTGGCCGGCTCGTGGTCTGCTGGCGGCGATGATCGCGGTGACCGCCCTGTGGTCGTTCCACCTGATGCAGCAGGACGCCCCCAGCTGGCACCCCTGGCTGCGGGACGTGACGCTGATCGGCGGACTGGTGGGTGCCGCGATCCTGACGATATCGGCGGCGCGGTTACGCCGGATGGCCATCGTCGGACTGGTGGTCGGCTCCGTCACCGCACTCGGCGGGATGACCGGGTGGGCGGTTCAGACGGTGAGCACGGATCACACCGGTGCCACGCCCACCGCCGGCCCCGCGTCCGGTGGTGGATTGGGCGGAAGCGGCGGTGCGCGGTTGCCAGGCGGTTTCCAGCTTCCCCCCGGAATCGAACTGCCCTCCGGTGGCCAGTTCCCTCGCGGGGCGGGCGGGCCAGGCGGATTCGGCGGCGCAACCCCGGCCGACACCGACGTCCTGGCTCTGCTGAATTCCACGACGACGCGGTGGGCCGCTGCCACCACCGGTGCGCAAGCGGCGGACGGCTACATTCTGTCCAGCGACAAGGCCGTGATGGCGATCGGCGGGTTCACTGGAAGCGACCCGTCGCCGACGCTGGCACAGTTCCAGCAGTACGTCGCGGATGGTCAGGTCTCGTATTTCATCGGTGCCGGACGTGGCGGCGGCTTCGGCCGCGGCCTCGGACAAGGGGGAACCTCATCGGAGATCAGCAGCTGGGTCGAGCAGAACTTCACCGCGACCACGGTCGGCACCACGACCGTCTACGACCTGCGCAAAACCGGCGGCGGCACCTGACACGCCTGCGCCGAGCGTCGGTCCACGGGTTCAACAAGCGGGGACCCGTCGACTGGCTGCACACTTGGCTATGCAGAAGCTCTCCTTGCAGGCATTGTCCAGGCAACAACTGACGGCGGCCGCCGCTGCGTCAAGTGGCCGCAGCGCCCGGACGGTCTATGGCGGTCACGAGCACGTGTTGCGGCAGACGGTCATCGCACTGACTGCCGGAAGCTCGCTGTCCGAGCACGACAACCCAGGCGATGCAACCATTCTGGTGCTGTCGGGCCGGGTCCGGTTGACAGCCGGCTCGGTCAACTGGGAGGGCCGCGAGGGCGACCTGCTGTTGATTCCATCGGCCCGTCACTCGCTGCTGGCGGTGGACGACGCCACCGTGCTGCTGTCCGCAGCGTCCAGCCCCAAGGTACCCTGAAGCACTGGCGCTCACAGCAAAGCCATAGCCGACCCTCAGCGTCAGCATCACTGCACGGCAGACACTTGTCGCATGACCATCAGTGCCCCCTTCCCCGCGTTCGTTCCGGCCGCACCGCCGAATCACCTCACCGACAGCAGCCGAGAAGCTCTGCGCGGACCTGGCAACCGGGCCATCAAGGCCCTCGTGGTCGATGACGAGCAGACCCTGTCCGAGCTGGTCGGCCTGGCACTGCGCTACGAGGGTTGGGACATCCGCCTGGCGAGCGACGGCCAGTCGGCCATCACCGCAGCTCGGGAGTTCCGGCCGGATCTGGTGATCCTGGATGTGATGCTTCCGGACATGGACGGTATGGAGGTGCTGCGCCGTATCCGAGCGGAACTTGATCACGTTCCGGTGTTGTTCCTCACCGCACGCGACTCGGTCGAAGACCGCATCGCCGGCCTGACGGCGGGCGGCGACGACTACGTCACCAAGCCCTTCTCGATCGAAGAGTTGGTACTTCGGTTGCGGTCGTTGCTGCTTCGCTCCAAGTTGTCGGTCACCACCAACTCCCCCGCGATGAGCGTCGGCGACCTGACGCTCGATGAGGAAACCAGGGAGGTGTTCCGTGGCAGTGACCCGATCAATTTGACCGCTACCGAATTCGAATTGCTGCGGTTCCTGATGCGCAACTCGAGGCGAGTGCTGAGCAAGGCGCAGATCCTGGACCGGGTCTGGAACTACGACTTCGGTGGGCAGGCCAATATCGTCGAGTTGTACATCTCCTACCTCCGGAAGAAGATCGACGCAGGGCGCACTCCGATGATCCACACCGTCCGCGGATTCGGCTACGTCATCAAACCCGCCCCGACCGCCTGACCGGCGTCACGACGGCGGCAGCTGTCCAGACGCCAGCTGGGTGCCGCGCACTACCCGGGCATCTCCGTCGGGTGGGTGACGATCTACGACCCGAGCCCGGCCAAATGCCGGCAGCCGCGCAGGTCACTCTCGCAAAACCAAGACACAGCACGTCCAAAGAATTGCCAACGAGGGCGCACAGTCGGGTCCGCAAGAATCTTCTCATGACCTCCAGAAACGAGTATCTCGAAGCGAGATCGCCTGGACAGCAATTAGGCTCTGGATCTCCGTGCCTGGCGCTCCGAGAACAGTATCGGACCGGTCAATAGCTTCCAATATTATTCTCCATTTACCGCGCCGTCCTTAAGGAATCCGATCATGACCATCAGTTCCGCATTGACGACGGTGGCTCTGCCGTCGCAGACGGCACCAGTCCCCGCCGAGAATGGGGCCGTCAAGTCGGCCAACCCTGCGGGCCCACCGCAACACCGGAACCGCGTTGCCCGATTGGTGCGGGGTGGGACCGATGACCCGCCCTGGGCCCGCCCCCTGCTCTTGACTCTTCTGGTCGTGACAGCTGCCACCTACCTGTGGGATCTGTCGGCCTCCGGTTACGCCAACGACTTCTACGCGGCCGCGGTGAAATCTGGTACCGAGAGCTGGAAAGCCTGGCTGTTCGGTTCGCTGGACTCCGCCAACTCCATCACGGTCGACAAGCCGCCCGCGTCGCTGTGGGCAATGGTGTTGTCCGCCAGGATCTTCGGGTTCTCGTCATTCTCGATGCTCTTCCCGCAGGCCCTGATGGGCGTCGGTACCGTCGCCCTGCTCTACGCGAGCGTCAGGCGTACCTCCGGACAGGTGGCCGGACTCGCTGCCGGTGCCCTCCTGGCACTGACACCCGTTGCCGCACTGATGTTCCGTTTCAACAACCCGGACGCCATGCTGGTCCTGCTGATGACCGCCGGGGCCTACTTCGTAATCCGTTCGATCGAGAAAGTCGACGCGGGAAAGAAATCCCACGCTCTGCGGTGGTTGCTGTTGGCCGGCACCGCGATCGGCTTCGCCTTTCTGACCAAGATGATGCAGGGACTACTTGTACTTCCAGCCTTCGCGCTGGTCTACCTGGTCGCCTCGCCGAACAGGTTGATCACCCGGATCTGGCACCTGCTGGCAGCTCTGGGCGCCGTGATCGTCTCCGCGGGATGGTTCGTTGCGCTGGTGGCCCTGTGGCCGGCCGCGTCCCGTCCGTACATCGGTGGGTCCACGGACAACTCGTTGTGGGAGTTGGCAATCGGCTACAACGGCCTGAGCCGGCTGTTCGGCGGCTCGGGTAACGGTGGCGGTGGCGGCGGCGGCGGCACCTCATTCGGCGGGGCAAGTGGCCTCACCAGGATGTTCGGCACGTCGTTCGGTTCGCAGATCTCCTGGCTGATCCCGGCCGCGCTGGTCGCCTTGGTGGCCGGTTTGTTCTTCACCCGCCACGCCCCCCGCACCGACAAGACCCGGGTAGGGCTGCTGCTATGGGGCGGCTGGACCATCGTCACCATGGTGGTGCTGTCCTACATGCAGGGCACGGTGCACCCGTACTACGCGATAGCCCTCGCCCCCGGAATCGCCGGTCTGGTGGCCATCACCGGACGAGAACTATGGCGAGGAAGAAGTTCTCACCTGGCTCGCGGATCGCTGTCGCTGATGATCATGATCACCGCGGCCTGGTCGTTCTTCCTGCTGAACCGTGACGCCGGCAGCTGGCTGCCCTGGCTGCGCTGGATCGTCCTGGTCGGGGGCATCCTCGGTGCAGCGGTCCTGGCGATCTCGGCAGGGCGGTTGAAGCGTTACGCGGTCGTCGGCCTACTGGTCGGCTCGGTCGCCGCCCTGGGCGGGACGGCCGGGTTCACCATCGACACCATCGCCACGGCACACACCGGGTCGACGCCAATGGCGGGACCTGTCTCGAGCAGCATCGGTGGATTCGGTGGCGGAACTCGCGGGTCAGGCGGATTCGGCGGCGAACTCCCATCCGGGTTCGGTGGCCCGCCCACCGGCACAGTACCCACCGGCTCAATTCCCACCGGCTCAATTCCCACCGGCTCAATTCCCACCGGCACGGCGCCGGCCGGGACCGCAGCGACCGGGACCACCGGGGTGGCGGGTGCACCTGCGAACGCGGACGGCTCCGGCGGCGGCGGCACAACGTCCAACAGCGCGCTGGTGGCCTTGCTCGATGCCACCAATTCCCGCTGGGCCGCCGCCACCATCGGTTCCCAGTCGGCGGGTACCTACATACTCGCGACCGACAAAGCGGTGATGGCGATCGGCGGCTTCACCGGCTCCGACCCGTCGCCGACGCTGGCGCAGTTCGAGGCCTACGTGGCGGCAGGTGACATCCACTACTTCATCTCCGGTGGCGGAATGGGTGGCGGTGGTCAGGGCGGCGGCACCTCAGGCAGCACTGCCATCACCAACTGGGTGACGTCCCACTACACGGCCACCACGGTCGGCGGGGTCACCGTCTACGACTTGACCAAGGCCATCGGCTGATCAAACAAGCGCGCCCAGATCCACTCCCGAGGACGTAGGCCCGGACCGTCATGGTCCGGGCCTGCCGGCTTCGGCGGCCCGTCGGCATGGATCGGAGTCTCTTGGCCCGCAGCAACTCGCGACAGGACGTGGGCCACATTGGACCGGCAACTGGACTGCCACCAGGTGGCAACTCCGGAGTCTTTGCACAGCAGGCACTATGCGGAGGTGCGGATGGCGGCGTTGATGATCGATGATCGCCAGCCGGCCGGCCGAGATCGTCCAGGAAGCCTTCGCCGAACTGTTCGCCGGCGCAGGTCGGCGATGCCGACGGTGTGTGCGGTCCCCGGTGCCGGACGGCTGGTCGGTCTGGGTGGTGCAGCATGACGCAGGGAGGAATGGCCACATCGCCCGCCGTCCGGCCGTCCCCGACCGGGTGAGCATTTCCTTCCGAAACCACCTTGACCCTGACGTAGCGTCAGGCTGCATCGTGGTCATTGCCCGAGCCGATCGGCCGCGGCACCAACGAGACGGCGAGCACGCGGGAGCGTGCGACTCGCAGGGAGAGCTCATGAGTTACTCGGTCGGACAGGTAGCCGAGCTGGCCGGCGTGACGGTCCGGACGTTGCACCACTACGGCCAGATCGGACTGCTGGAGCCGAACGATCGGAGCGGAGCGGGCTACCGCCTCTACTCCGACGCAGACCTCGATCGGCTCCAACACATCCTGTTCTACCGGGAACTCGGGTTCTCCCTCGAGGACATCACCACCATTTTGAATGACCCTGGCGCCGATACCGCAGGTCATCTGCGAAACCAGCACGAACTGCTGGAAAAGCGGATCGCCAGGCTCACCGAGATGGTGAAAGCCGTCGAAAAGGAAATGGAGGCACACACTATGGGAATTCAATTGACGCCAGAGGAGAAGTTCGAGATCTTCGGGCCGAACTACAGCGATGACTACGAGGCCGAGGCAGAACAGCGCTGGGGCCAGACCGATGCCTGGAAGGAGTCTCAATCCCGCACGTCCAAGTTCGGGAAGCAGGACTGGATTCGGATCAAGGCCGATGGTGACGCCCTGAATCGCAGATTGGCCGAGTCGATGACCTCGGGCAACGGGCCGGGCAGCGTGGTGGCGATGGACCTGGCGGAGGAACACCACCGCGCCATCGAGGTGTTCTACGACTGCCCATACCCCATGCACCGGGGTCTGGGCGACATGTACCTAGCGGATCCACGATTCACCAAGACCTACGAGGACGTCGCGCCCGGCTTGGCGCGATGGTTGCGCGACGCCATTCACGCCAACGCGGATCGGCACGAGGTGTAGTTCCGTTGGTCGTGCCGCTTCCCGAGCGGCGCGCAAAGCTCAAGATCCCACCGCAACCTCAGGAGCCGCCGGAACCGGCATTCGATCGACCGCTGCCACCGAACTGGGGTGGCTGCTGGGCCGGCACGAGTTGGCCGCCGGAGCCGGTGGAGTCATCCGAATTTCCTACTCCCGAACCGGAGTCCGGCGGCACCGTGATCTGACCAGAGTTGTCGTCGGGTGCATTGGCACCAGACGAGGCGCCGGCATCGGCGTTGCCGGCGATGGCCACCGTCAGAGCGATCGCACCGACTGCAGCCCCGGCCACCGCCCCGGTGGTGATCGCCCGCACGCGGCGCCGAATCCGGTCGCGGTCTTCCGGGCGGGTCGCCCGCTTGGCCGGACTCGTGCCCTGCGCTGGATTCGTGCCCGGTACGGGAATCATGCTGTCCTTCCGGATCGTCGGCCTGGACCTTCAGCCTGCGGGCAGGTGCTGTGCCAGTGCTGTGACGGGCGGACGGTTTTCCTGCGAGCCGGACCACCTCGGACCGCGGGGCGAGGAAAGTCGCGCGTTTGCGGCCAGTGGGCAGAGTCGTCAATTGCAGCCACGCGGGCGAAGTTGATCCACGCGGGGCTACAGGCCGGCAACGATCTCGCGCTTGAGTATCTTGCCGCTCGGCCCCATCGGCATCGACTCGACGAATTCCACCCGACGCGGGTACTTGTAGCGACCCAGACGCTGCTGCGACCAGGCGATCAGTGACTGCTCGTCCAACCCGGCGCCCTCGGGTGAGCGGATCACCACTGCGCAGATCTCCTCTCCGTGTACCTCACTCGGGTACCCGACGACGGCGACCTGCGCCACTCCTGGATGCCCGGCCAGCACTTCCTCGACCTCGCGGGGATACACGTTGTACCCGCCCCGCAGGATCATGTCCTTCTTCCGGTCCACGATGGACAGAAAACCATCCGTGTCCTTGACGCCCAGGTCACCGGTGCGGAACCAACCGTCGATCAGCACCGCGGCCGTCGCCTCCGGATTGCCCAGGTAACCGGCGAAGACGTTGTGTCCCCGGATGACCACCTCGCCCATCTCGCCCACCCCCATCAGCTGGATCCGGCCCTCCACCTCGGGGGCGGCGATTTCGGCATCGACACCCCAGATCGCCCGGCCGACGGTGCCGGGCTTGCGCCCGAACACCGGCTGGTTGAAGGTGGCCACCGGGGAGGTCTCCGACAGTCCGTAACCCTCGTAGATGTCGGCCTTGAACACCTCGGCGAACCTGTCGATGACGGCCACCGGCAGGCTCGAACCGCCGGATGCTGCGATCCGCAGTTGCGGCCGTCGCTCGTCGGTACGGGCGGCGGCCAGCAGCCCGATGTACATGGTGGGCACCCCCATGAACACGTTGACCTTCTCGCCGACAATCAGGTCAAGGGCCGCGGCCCCGTCGAATCTGGGCAACATCACCAGGGTGGACCCGGAAAAGAAGCCGGCGTTCATCGCGCAGGTCTGCCCGAAGGAGTGGAACAGCGGCAGGCAGCCGAGGATGACGTCCGAAGGGGTCAGCGACATCACCGACGTGGCCGAGACGATCGCGTTCATCGTCATGTTCAGCTGCGTCAGCACCGCGCCCTTGGGTGAGCCGGTGGTGCCGGAGGTGTACAGGATGACGGCGTCGTCCTGCGCCTCCCGCTCCAGGTAGCTCGCCACCGGTTCGGCGTCCGCAGCCAGCAGGTCCAGCCGGTCGAAACCGTCGCCACCCATCACCGCGAAGAGCGGGATGCCGGCGGCAGCGGCTGCCGGCGCGCCCTCCGCCAACAGTGGAGCGGCCGCCACCAGCAGCTTCGCACCGGAGTCCTGCAGCACGTAGGTGATCTCCCTGGCGACCAGCAGCGCGTGCACCGGCACCACCACGGCACCCAGCGACAGGGCAGCGTAGTAGACCCGGGGGAAGTCGGGCACATTGGGCATCAGGAGTGCCACCTTGTCACCTGACCCCACCCCGGCAGCCGCCAACACCGACGCGTAACGGCGGGTCTGTTCCCACAGCGCCGAGTAGGTGATGCGCTGATCGCCCATGACTACCGCCTCGCGGTCCGGATGCCGCTGCGCGGATTCGGCGAGAATGCTGGCCAGGCTCAGGCTCATCTGGTTCTACCGCTCCTTCATTGGGACCAACGTCACACGCGACCATACGCAAGTCACGGGTCCCCGCACCCAGTTCACCGGAACGACCGCAACCGAAGTAGATTCGGCCATACAGGAGTTGGACTCCGTCCGCTTGAGAACCGCAGCAGGGCGACTGGTTCGTCAAGGGTCCGGGGAATCGCGGCGGTCATCATGGTGAAGAAGCGGAGACGTACATGTCAGAGGTCGACGAAGCCCCGAAGCAATCAGTACCGCAGGCGACAGCACCGGAGCCCACCTCCGGCACCCTGACCTACAACGGAACCACCCTCGACCTCAAGGTCGTCCCGGCCACCGAGGGCCCGTCCGGTGTCGAAATCGGCAAACTGCTGGGCACCACCGGGATCGTCACGCTGGACCCCGGGTTCACCAACACCGGGTCCACCACGTCGGCGATCACCTATATCGACGGCGACGCGGGCATCCTGCGTTACCGCGGTTACCCGATCGAGCAACTGGCGGAATCGTCGACCTTCATCGAGACCAGCTACCTGCTCATCTACGGCGAGTTGCCCAGTGCCACCCAGCTGGCCGAATTCAGCTCCCGGATCAACCGGCACACCCTCTTGCACGAGGATCTGAAGCGGTTCTTCGACGGTTTCCCGCGGGACGCCCACCCGATGCCGGTGCTGTCCAGCGCGGTCAGCGCGCTGTCCACCTTCTACCAGGACTCCCTCGACCCGTTCAACCCCGAACAGGTCGAGCTTTCGACGGTCAGGCTACTGGCCAAGCTCCCCACCATCGCGGCCTACGCCTACAAGAAGACGGTGGGCCAACCGCTGCTCTACCCGGACAACTCGCTCGGACTCGTGGAGAACTTCCTGCGTATGTCCTTCGGCTTCCCCGCCGAGCCCTACGAGGTCGACCCTAAATTGGCCAAGGCCCTTGACCAGCTGTTCATCCTGCACGCAGACCATGAGCAGAACTGCTCCACCTCGACCGTCCGACTGGTCGGCTCGGCCAACGCCAACCTGTTCGTTTCGGTGGCCGCCGGCATCAACGCATTGTTCGGCCCCCTGCACGGTGGCGCGAACGAGGCAGTCCTGCAGATGCTGGGATCCATTCGCGACGACGGCGGGGACATCGACACCTTCGTCAAACGGGTCAAGGCCAAGGAGCCCGGCGTGAAGCTGATGGGCTTCGGCCACCGCGTCTACAAGAACTACGATCCGCGTGCGGCGATCGTCAAGCAGACCGCGCACGGCATCCTGGAATCCCTCGGCGCCAACGACGAGCTGCTCGACCTGGCCCAGCAGCTCGAGGACGTCGCCCTGCACGACGACTACTTCATCGAACGGAAGCTGTATCCGAACGTCGACTTCTACACCGGCCTGATCTACAAGGCGATGGGTTTCCCGACCAAGATGTTCACGGTGCTGTTCGCCATCGGCCGGCTGCCGGGATGGATCGCCCAGTGGCGCGAGATGATCGCCGATCCGGCCACCAAGATCGGCCGCCCGCGGCAGGTCTACACCGGATACACCGCAAGGGATTACGTCCCGGGCGACGCCCGCTGACCAGATCCGTTGCTGACCTGCTGCAGGTGCAGGTGTGCAGGCCCGGCCCGGCGGGCACTGCGCCGTCGTGACGACTTCGCTGCTGTGGTTCCGCCGTGATCTGCGCACCAGCGATCACCCCGCGCTACTGGCGGCCGCGACCGCGCCGAACGGGAGCAGCCGAGATGTACTCGGCGTGTTCGTCGCAGACGATCAGCTGCTGCAGGCCGCCGGATCACCGCGCCGGCACTTCCTGGCCGGCTCCCTTCGGGCCCTGTCGAGTTCGATCAATGGTCGGCTGCTGATCGTCCACGGTCGGCCGGAGACCGTTATCCCGCGGTTGGCGAAGCAGATCGGCGCCGACTCGGTGCACCTCTCGGCCGACTACGGCCCGTATGGCCGGGCCCGCGATGCGCGGGTCGAGCAGGCATTGCACCAGTCGGATGTGCCACTCGTCGCCACCGGTTCGTCGTACGCGATCGCTCCGGGCCGGGTGAACAAACCGGACGGCAAGCCGTACGCCGTCTTCACCCCCTTCTACCGGGGGTGGACGGCTCACGGCTGGCGAAAACCCGCCGGGTCGGCCGCGACGGTGAGCTGGCTGGACCCGACCGGGGTCGATGGCTCGGTGGACCTCGACATCGATATCTCGCAGATTTCGGCCGCACTGCCGGCCGACATGGTGCTGCCGGAACCGGGTGAGCAGGCCGCCACCGACACCTGGCGCGAATTCCGGGACCGGGCCGTCGCCGACTACGACGACCAGCGCAACCGGCCCGACCGGCCCGGGACGAGCCACATGTCGGCCTACCTGAAATGGGGCTGCATACACCCGCGCACCCTTTTGGCCGACCTCGGCGCTCCGCGGTCGCCCGGGGCCGCCTCCTACCAGCGCGAGCTGGCATTTCGGGACTTCTACGCGGACATCCTGTTCCACCGCCCGGAAACGCTGACCCGATCCGCAGATCCGATCATCGACGCCCTCGACTGGGACAGCGGGCAGCAGGCCGACGAACGGCTGCGAGCCTGGAAGACCGGCCGCACCGGTTTCCCCTACATCGACGCCGGCATGCGCCAGTTGCTGGCCGAGGGCTGGATCCACAACCGGGTCCGGATGGGCGTCGCTTCGTTCCTGATCAAGGACCTGCATCTGCCGTGGCAACTGGGCGCGGCACATTTCATGGACCACCTGGTGGACGGCGACATCGCGTCCAACACCCACGGCTGGCAGTGGGTGGCCGGGGCCGGCGCCCAGGCCTCGCCCTACTACCGGGTGTTCAACCCGACCGGGCAGGGCGAGAAGTTCGATCCGGACGGGGACTATGTGCGCAGATACGTTCCCGAGTTGCGCGGGGTGGCCGGCAGGGCCGTGCACCGGCCGGCAGAGCTGACGAACGGGATCCCCGACGGGTACACCGCACCCATCGTCGACCACGCCACCGAACGCTTCGAGACACTTCGGCGATGGCAGGAGCGCCGGCGCTGACCCGTTGCCAAGGCCGAACCGCTACTGCAGGTAATTCTCGACGGTCTTGACCGGGCGGGCCGCCGCGGTGTCCGGGTTCTCACCGAACTCGGACTTCGCCCGGCGCTGGCGGAGCAGATCCCAGCACTGGTCGAGCGCCTCCTCCAGCGCCTGCAGCTGGGTCTGCTCCTGCTGCGTGTCGATTTCGCCGGACAGCCGTTTCGCGCGCAGCTGGTGCTCCTGGTCGACCAGGGAACGTACCTGGCCCAGAATGTCGTGCTCGGTCATCAACAAGTCCTCTCTCGCAAGACGCCAATACTACGAACAGAACGTCAGAAGCCTTCCGGCCGCAGGCCCCAGGAGGCCGACCAGGAGCTGCCCGGTGCCAGCCAGAGCAGCCCGTCGCCCGAGTTCAGGGCGTTGACCGCGCAGGTCATCGGCTCCACCGCGATCGCCACCCGCTGATCAGGCAGACCGGGTCCCGGGAAGTTGGGGGGTGCGTACACCTGCACCCAGCCGAACACCTCGTCGGCCCACAGCACGACAGCGGTGCCGTCCGGCGCGGACAGCCGGTGTTCGACTCGTCCTTCCATCGTTGCCAGATCCGTCAGGGCCGCATCCGCCTTGATGTCCCCCACCCGCACCCCGCTGCGCAGGTCGACCTGGGTGCCGCCGACCGCTGCGCGGGACACCGGGATCATCAGATCGTCCACGACCGCGTACGTGTCGGCGGCAACGGTGACCGACAGATCGGCCGCCGGGTGGTCGCCCACCCGGAGGTATGGGTGCGCACCGATCCCGAACGGGGCCGCCACCGCGCCGGCGTTCCTCAGCCGGTAGGTGACCTCCAATCCGTCGTCGGTGAGCGCATAGGTGACGGCAACGTCCAAGGTGAACGGATAGCCGTGTTGCGGGTAGATGGACGCGCCGAGAGTGACCTTGGCCAGGCCCTGGTCGATGAGCGTGTAGGCCGTGTTCCGCAACAGCCCGTGGATCGCGTTACCGCGGGAGGGTTCGGTGATGTCCAATTGCTGGGTCTTGCCCTGGTGGGTCCATCGGCCGCCGGCAACCCGGTTGGGCCAGGGCGCCAGTACCAGCCCGCAGCCCATCGGGGCGACCAGGTCGTCGGGCCAGGTTTCGGTGAAGTGCACCCCGTCGACGGAGAACTCCCGCAGCACGGCCGCCACCTGCCCGATCCGCACGACGGAGGTCCCGCGACGAATCTCGTACTGGGTTCCGGAGACCGGCCGAATCACCGGCCCGGTGACGTCGGGGCTCACTTGGCCGAGGCCGTGAAGCGGGAGACGGCACGGCCGAACTGGAGCAGACGCTGCATCTGGGCCAGCCCGCCGTCGGTCACGGACTTGGAGAACCGGTAGGTCTCGACGTACTGGACGGTGCGGGTTTCGTTCGCCTCCGTCAGCTCGGTCATCGAACGTTCCGGGGTCTGCGTCGACAGGTACAGCATCACGGCATGCATCGTCCTCGAGCCGTCTGGCTCGGCTCTGAACCGGTTTCGCAGGCCTTGATCGACGATTGCCCGCAGCGGGATGGTGCGTACCGACGACGAGAACATCAACGCATCCGGCCGGTCCTCGTCCGTCTCGTCGTCGCCGTGCCACAGGATCAGCCGGTGCCCGTCGGTGACGGCAACCTCCTGCCACAGGGATTCACCGGTGGTCTGCGGTGACGGCACCCGCTCGCAGGTGAAGGCCTTGACAGCGCTCGGTTCGACGACCCCGTAGAGGGCTTCCAGCGCGGCATCGGCATCCCGGACGTAGGCACGGACGGCGTCGTCGAGTCTCGGGTACGGTGCCCAGTCCTGCGGCGGGTGCGGTAGCGGGTAAGACATCGAAAGACCCTCCTGGTGACCTGACTGACCCGTGAATCCTCGCACCATCGGGGTGAACTCGATGGCCGCGCCCTACTGTGCGTCCGTGTTCCTGGTGCGCACCCAGGTCCGCACATCGGGGCTCATGGTCAGGGCGATGGCGATGATCGGCAACACGGCGTACCCGATGGGCAACCAGGTGGCCCCCCCGTAGGCGACGTCCGACAACCGGATGAGGAAATAGATCGATATCGCGATGGACATCGCGCAGCCGATCGTCAACAGCGCCGGCTTCCTGTTCAGCACGGTGGTGCCGCCGGCGATCAACAGAGCGGCCGCCAGCACGGCGATGCATCCCATCAGTGTCAGTTCTCCGCCGAAGTCGGTGCCGAAGGAATAGTCCCCGGCAGAGCGGGCAGTGCCGCCCGCCACCAGGACGACGCCGCCCAGCAGCGCGAATCCGGACTCGACGAAGGCCAGCACTGCTGCGGCGACCGCCCCGCCCGGCTTCGGCCGCTGGTTCGGCGGCATCTGGTACATCGGGACCAGCCGGTACCCCGCCGCGGCCGGGTACCCCTGGTACCCGGGGGCCGCCGGGTAGCCGGGATACCCCGGCGGTTGCGGCGCGAACGGATCGACCGCCGAGTAGGCGGGCGGTCCGGGCCACAGCGGCAGCCCTGTCACCGGATCCCAGGCAGGCTGAGCGGCTGGGTTCGACCTGGGGGCGGGACCGACTGGTCCCGTCGGGTGGTCGAATCGGCCGTCAGGAAACTGGCCCCCACCGTTGGTGAAATCCTGTCCCTGACTCATTGACCCCCCTGTCATACGGCAGAACGCGCCGGCTCCCAGCGCTGATTCTGCCTGACGCCGGGAACGAACACCGCGTTTCCGCCCGTCCGGGCGGTCGCCGCTCCGCTGAGCCAGCCGACCGCGATCGGCTCAGGTGGACTGACCGACCACCCGGCCGGGCTCGTCGTAGGACGGGTTTCTGGAGTCGTAGTCGCGGAGCGACCGGCCGAACCAACCGGCGACCACGGTGAGCACCACGCACAGCACTCCGCCACCGATGACGGCGAACGCGGTGGAGGTCGCGTCGGCCACCACGCCGTGCACCAGGTCGGCCAGCCGAGGGCCACCTGCCACCACGACGGTGAACACGCCCTGCATCCGGCCTCGCATCTCGTCGGTCGCCGCCACCTGCAGCAACGTGGATCGGTAGACCGCGCTGACCAGATCGGAGAAACCACCGATGGCCAGATACAGCACTGCCAGCCACAACAGCGACGTGGTGCCGAAGGCCACCATCGACAGGCCCCAGAGGATGATCGCCAGCAGGATGGCGATGCCCTGCCGGTGCACCCTGGTGATCCAGCCACCGGTCAGCCCACCGAGCAGCGAACCGACGGCGAGACCGGCGTTGAGCAGACCGAGCGCGACACCGCCGCCGGGCGGCCCGCCGAAGGTGTGCTGTGCCATCGCGGGGAACAGGGCCCTCGGCATCCCGCAGACCATCGCGATGATGTCGACGACGAAGGTCATCAGCAGCAGCGGTCTGGCCTTGAGATAGGTCAGCCCGTCGATGACCTTCGCCCGGCCCCGCCCGGCCCCGGCCGGCGGGATCGGCGGCAGCCGGATCACCGCGTACAGCACGCCGGTCAGGGTCATCGCGTCCAGGAAGTAGAGCCAGGGCAGCCCGGTCAGCGGAATCAGGACGCCCACCAGGAGCGGCCCGACGATCACGCCGGTGGAGAACACCGTGATGTTCAGTGCGTTCGCCGAAGGCACCAACTCCGGCGGGACGATCCGTGGCAGCACCGCGCTCCTGGTCGGTTGATTGACCGCGAAAAAACCCTGTTGAACGGCCAGCAACGCCATCACCACCCAGACCTGCCGGCTGCCGGACAGTGCGGTCAACCACAGCGCCAGACTGCTGACGGCGATCCCGACGGAGGTGATCATCAGCAGCTTCCGGCGGTCGAAACTGTCCGCCACCGCGCCGCCGAGCAAGCCGAACACCACCAGCGGGACCAGCGCGACCAGCGAGGCGACGCCGATCAGCGCAGAACTGCCGGTCACGTCGAAGATCTGCTGCTGAACCGCCACCGCGGTCAGCTGCGAGCCCACCACGGTGGCGATCTGTGACACGAACATCCGACGGAAGGCGGGGATCCGCAGCGGTCGCGAGTCCGGCACGATGCGGCCGAGTTTGCCGCCGCGTCGGGCCGCCATCGCCGCCGCCTTGCCAGCGGCGGCCTGCTCGGCAGTCCGGTCAAGAGGCGGTTCCGCTGTCACGGAGCCAGCCGCTCGAGGACCCATCGATCGTGCACGGAGTGTTCGCTGACCAGGCGGTACCGGAGGCGGTCGTGCATGCGCCCGGACCGGCCCTGCCAGAACTCGACGGTCAGCGGTTCGATCCGCCAGCCGCCCCAGTGCGGAGGCAGCGGGATCTCGCCGACCCCGAACTGGTCCGCTATGTGCTGCTGCAGCCGGTCCAGTTCGGCCCGGCCGCTGACGACCCTCGACTGGGGGCTCGACCAGGCCCCGATCTGCGAGCTACGCGGCCGGCTTCGCCAGTACGCGAGCGAGGTGGCAGCGTCGACCCGGTGTACCGGTCCGCGGAACTGGACCTGACGTTGCAGCTGATACCAGGGGAAAGTTACTGCAGCCCAGGGATTCTCTTCGAGATCGTGGCTCTTGGCCGAGGTGTAGTTGGTGTAGAACACCAGACCGGCGGCGTCGACGCCCTTGGCCAGCACGGTCCGGGACGATGGCATCCCGTCCGGGCCGGAGGTGGCCAGCACCATCGCGTTCGGCTCCGTCACTCCGGCCCGGATCGCCTGGTCGAGCCAGCGCTCGAACTGGGTCAGCCATTCATCGGCCAGATCGGACTCGTCGAGCCCGGACATCGTGTAGTTCTCCCGCATCGTCGCGAGGTCGTCCAGTGTCACGTCGCCATCCTGTCCGGTGTGCTGGTGGCCGGCTGAATCGGACCAGATTTTACTTTAGCTAACGGTTACTTTCCGTTTTCACCCGGCAAAGCGCTCGGACGTGACCAAGAGCACGAGCGCAAACATGGCGACTACACAGCAGGGTGAGGGACAGTGACGGCAGACTCGGTGAACCGCCGTTCCCGTCGGAGCCGAGCACCCGCGCAGTCACATTCGTTTGCCAGATCCCGCTCGATGAACGAGCAGATCCCTCAACGTGGAGGTGCCCGAATTGGCTACATTGCCCCAACCGACGACCACCCTGCCTGCCCCGGCGAGTAACCGGCCCGCGACAGCGAGCCTGCCGACGGCCAAGGCCGACGTTTTCGTGCCAGGCCTGGAAGGCGTGGTGGCTTTCCACACTGCCATCGCCGAGCCCGATAAGGACGGCGGGTCGCTCCGCTATCGCGGCGTCAACATCGACGACCTCGTCGGCCGTGTCGGATTCGAGGACGTCTGGTCGCTGCTGGTGGACGACTCCTTCGGAGCCCGCCTGCCGGTTGACATCTCGCCGCCGGCGTTCTTCTCCGGCGACGTGCGGGTCGACGTCCAGGCGTCACTGCCGCTGCTTGCCCCGGCCCGTGGGTTCGGTCCGCTGCTGGACATCTCCGACGAGCAGGCGCGGGATCAGTTGGCACAGACCACCGCCGCCACTTTGGCCTACGCGGCCAGGTCGGCACGCGGGAACCTGCCGGAAGTACCTCAGTCTTTGCTGGACTCCGCACCGACGGTGGTCGAGAGGTTCCTGACCATGTGGCTCGGCGAGCCGTCGCCGGAGCAGGTTCGCGCGATCGATGCGTACTGGGTATCGGCCGCCGAGCACGGGATGAACGCCTCCACGTTCACCGCCCGGGTCGTGGCCTCCACCGGCGCCGACGTCCCCGCCTGCTTCACCGGCGCGGTCGGGTCGATGTCCGGCCCGCTGCACGGCGGAGCCCCGGCCAGAGTGCTGCCGATGATCAAGACCACCGAGGAGACCGGGGACCCGACCGCCCTGGTGAGGAGCATCCTGGACGGAAACGATCGACTGATGGGGTTCGGGCATCGGGTGTACCGGGCGGAAGACCCGCGCGCCAGAGTCCTGCGCCGCACCTGTCGCGAGCTGAACGCACCGCGCTACGAGGCCGCGGCGGCGCTGGAGCAGGCCGCCCTGGCGGAACTGCGGGAACGTCGTCCCGACCGGGCGATCGAAACCAATGTCGAGTTCTGGGCAGCGGTCATTCTGGACTTCGCCGGGGTGCCGGCCGCGATGATGCCGGCCATGTTCACCTGCGCGAGGACCGCTGGTTGGAGTGCCCACATCCTCGAGCAGAAGCGTCTCGGACGCCTGGTCCGTCCGTCCGCCGTCTACACCGGTCATGGGACCCGTCGGCCGGAGGACGTCGCCGGAGCTTCCGCACTCGCCCTCGCCGTCTGACCCCGGCCGGGGCGGGGCTACTTCACCGGGGTCAGAGCGACGACCGGGATCACCCGGTCGGTGTTCTCCTGGTAGGTGGCGAATCCCGAGTACAGCGCCGCCTGCTTGTCGTACAACTGGGTCCGTTCGGCGCCGACCAGATCCACGGCAACGACCTCGAGGGTCTCCGTCCCGATCTCGATCGTCGTCCGCGGGTTGGCCTTGAGGTTGTGATACCAGTCGGGGTTCGTGGACGCGCCGGCCTTGGAGGCGAAGACCAGATACCGGTCGCCGTCGGCCAGGTACATCATCGGGTTGACCCGTTCCTGACCGGACTTCGCGCCGGTGGAGTGCAGCAGCAGCAGCGGGGCCCCGGCGAACTGGCCGCCGACCTGACCGGCGTTGGCGCGGAACTCCTGGATGATCTGGTCGTTCCAGTCGGACATGGACGTCTCCCACAATGTCGGGCGATCGGATCGAGGCAGGGCACAACTGTCGGGATCATCATGCGCGTCCCGGGGGCGCCACAGCCAGTGAAAGAATGACGACACCCGGCGCAGCCGGTCTCCGCGCCGCCGGGCGAATTCCAGCCCCGCCCCAAGTCCGAAGTTTCCCGCCCGCTCGTAACGAGGAGAGCCGCCGCTCATGGCCGATCCGACCACGCTGGTCCTGCCCGATCATCTCAAGCCCGTCGATGGTCGATTCGGCTGCGGTCCGTCCAAGGTCCGACCCGAGGCGCTGGCCGCCCTGGCCGCGTCGGGGACGAGCGTGATGGGCACCTCGCACCGGCAGCCCGCGGTCAAGTCACTGGTGCACCGGGTTCGTGCCGGCCTGACCGAACTGTTCTCGTTGCCGGACGGATACCAGGTCATCCTCGGCAACGGCGGCACCACTGCGTTCTGGGATGCGGCGGCGCTCGGACTGGTGCGCAGTCGCTCGCAACACCTGACCTTCGGTGAGTTCTCCGCCAAGTTCGCCGGAGTGACGAAGGCGGCGCCCTTCCTGCGCGACCCGACGGTGATCACTGCCGAGGTCGGCGACGCTCCGCAGGCGAGAGCAGAAGCCGACGTCGACGTCTACGCATGGGCCCACAACGAGACCTCCACCGGCGTCGCCGTGCCGGTGAAGCGCCCGGCCGGCGCCACCGACGACCAGCTCGTGCTGATCGACGCGACGTCCGGGGCCGGCGGGCTGCCGGTCGACATCACCGAGGCCGACGTCTACTACTTCTCCCCGCAGAAGGTGTTCGCCTCCGACGGCGGCCTGTGGATCGCTCTCGCCTCGCCCGCAGCGCTCGACCGGATCGCCGCAATCGCCTCGACCGACCGCTGGATCCCCGAGTTTCTGTCGATCGCCACCGCGCTGGACAACAGCACCAAGGACCAGACCCTCAATACCCCCGCCGTGGCGACCCTGTTCCTGCTGGCCGACCAGATCGACTGGATCAACGGTCAGGGTGGTCTGGACTGGGCCACCGGGCGCACCGCGGAATCATCGTCCGGGCTCTACGAATGGGCCGAGAAGTCCTCCTTTGCAACACCTTTCGTCGTCCGTCCGGAACTGCGGTCGCAGGTCGTCGGCACCATCGACTTCGACGCCGGGGTGGATGCCGCTGTCGTTGCCAAGACGTTGCGGGCCAACGGCATCGTCGACACCGAGCCGTACCGGAAGCTCGGCCGTAACCAGTTGCGGGTGGGCATGTTCCCCGCCATCGAACCGGATGATGTGTCCGCGTTGACCGCCTGCGTCGACTACATCGTCGGCCGGCTCTGACGGTCAGTGCAATCGCTTGTGTCACACGGGTAACACTGGTCACATCGTTTCCTGTGGCGCGCCACTGCGCCGGCCTCATTCGGCGCGCCTGGCGGTGCCACCCGGACGCGCGGGATAAATTCGCACCTGGAAAGCCAACGGAACTTTTCCGTTGGTGCGGGAGGAGAACGCCATGCGCGCGTTGCGGGTTCTGGGTCTTGCCGATGCCTCGGACGAGGAGCCGGTCAAGAATCTGATCTGCGAGGACCCGGCCACCGGCGAGCAGTTCTCGGTGCCGTGTGACGACCGGCTGCGTGCCGGTGCCCGCGGTGATCTGAGCCGGTTGGGCCAGTTGGAGATCGAAATGGAATCGCAGCTGCGGCCACGGGAGATCCAGGCGAGGATCCGGGCCGGCGCCACCGTTGAGCAGGTCGCCGCTCTGGCCTGCACCACCGCCGCCAGAGTCGAGCGTTTCGCCTACCCGGTCTTGTTGGAACGCGCCAGCATCGTCGAGAAGGCGCTGAAGGCGCGGCCGGCCATCGACGGCATCACTGCCAGTGTCTCGGTGGCCGACACGGTCGCCGCCACTCTGGCGGCCCGGGGTCACGACAGCGACGTGCGCTGGGACGCATTCAAGGACGACGACGGGTGGGTGCTGTCGCTGACCTGGAGTGCCGGGCGATCGGAGAACCGGGCCCAGTGGCTGTTCCATCCCGGCCGGGACGGAGGCACCCTCAGCGCCCGCGACGAGGCAGCCGCCGAGATCGTCGACCCGGCTCTGCGCATCCTTCGGCCGCTTCGGCCGGTCCGCCAAACCGCTGTGGCGCCCACCCTGCCGGATCCGACCCTGCCCACCGAGAGGTCGGCCGAGTCCGCGTCCCGTTCTGCCCATCCGGCGGGCGGGAAGCTGACACCGCCGGCGACCCGGCCGAGCACCACGAGCGGAGATCGCCCCGGGTCGCGAAGCTCCAGGTTCGGGGCGCCGATGCAGCCGCAGGTGCTCGCCGGCGCCACCGCGTCGGCCGGCGCTGCCGCCCGCATGGTCGAGGACACCGTCACCGATGAGCGCGCCGGGGTGAACCCGATGGTCACCCACGATGCGGTTGCCAGGACCGGTACCGATTCACCGATGCCCGCGCTGCCCGGCGGACAGACCAGGCCTCGGCCGTCGACCCCGGCCGCCGAGACGGGAACGACTGCCGACCCAGCTCCCGCCACCGCCGTGGCGGCTTCGTCGGCCGGCAAGGCTCGGCGTGGTCAGCGGCCTGCCATGCCGTCCTGGGAGGACGTCCTGCTGGGTACCAAATCGACCGGCCGCTGATCGGTGCTCCGATGAGCCAAGCTCCGGCAAGCCGCTGGGTCGATGTCGACGGTGGCCGGATCGCCGTGCACGAACTCGGTGCCGCCGGCGTTCCCGTTGTCTGCCTGCACGGCATCACCGCGAACGCGCTGACCTGGTTGCCGCTCGCCGACGAATTGGCCGGCCAGGCCCGGCTCATCGCCCCTGACCTGCGTGGACGAGCCGAATCCTCGGGCACCGTCAGCCCGGCGGGACTGGGCGCTCACGTTGACGATCTGGTCGCCGTCCTCGACGCCTACCAACTCGATCGGGCCGTCCTGGTTGGTCACTCCATGGGGGCCTACGTAGCGGTGCTGGCTGCCGCCAAGCACCCGGAACGGTTCGGCCGGGTGGTGCTGATCGACGGCGGCATCGGCTTCGCCTCGCCCGAACTGGAGCGGCTGGGCATCGACGCCGCGCTGACCGCGACGCTCGGACCCGCGATGGCGCGGCTGTCGATGACCTTCCCGTCCGCGTCCGCGTACCTGGACTTCTGGCGCCCACATCCGGCCATGGGACCAATCCTTTCCGGGAAACACGCTGCCGAGGCCGAGCAGTACCTACTCCACGATCTCGTTCCGGCGGACGACGGCGGATTCCGCTCGTCGTGTGCGGTCGAGGTGATCAAGGCGGACGGCGGCGATGTGCTGTTCGACCGGGAGACCCACGCCGCCGCCGGAGCATCACCGGTGCCGTCGGTGCTGCTGTGGGCAGAACGGGGCATGCTCGACCAAACGCCGGGCATGCTCAATGCTGCGGCCATCACCGCTGCCGGACTGCCGGACTCGACGGAGGTCAGGTTCGTGCCGGGGGTCAACCATTACAGCATCCTGTACGACGACAACGGCATCACCGCTGTGGGGCACGCAATCCGGGCTGCGCTGAACGCCTGCTGACCTGCGAGCACACCCGCCGCGGTTAAACCGTTGGAGGTGTGTCGGTGCCCCGACGTAGCCTTGGCGGGCCATGTCGAATACCCCACCCGCTCCGAAAACCACCCGTACACCGACCGTCGCTTCATTGCGGCGGCTGCTGCCGTACGTCAGACCGGCCCTGCCGTCGCTGGGCCTGTCCGCCGTCGCGGCCATCGCCGCGACCCTGTGCGGTCTGACCTTTCCCCTGGTTATCGCCTGGATCATCGACGGTCCCATCGCCCGTCATCGGCTGCCCGAGTTGTGGGCGCCCGCCCTGGTCCTGGTCGTTCTGGGGGTGGCCGAGGCCTCGTTGTTCTGGGCCAGACGGATGCTCGCCACCAGACCGACCATGCGGGTCGAGGCCGCCATGCGGGCGGCGCTGTACGAGCGCCTCCAGCAGCTGCCGGTGTCCTTCCACGACCGGTGGCCGGCCGGCCAGCTGATGTCGCGCGCCGTGTCCGACCTCACCACCATCCGCCGTTTCCTGGCTTTCGGGATCGTCTTCCTGGTGGTCAACCTCGCCACTTTCATCGTGGGAGTCGGCATTCTGCTGTTCCTGTCCGTCAAGCTGGGACTCGTGGTGGCTGCGCTGGCCATTCCGCTGGTGTTGCTGTGCTTCCAGTACGAGTCGCGCTACCAGATTCTGGCGAGGAGATCGCAGGACCAGGTCGGTGATCTGGCGACCGTCGTCGAGGAGTCGGTGCTCGGCGTCCGGATCCTCAAGGCCTTCGGCCGCAGCGCCCACCTCGGCGCTGCCTTCCGCAAGCAGGCCGGCGAACTCAGGGACACCGAGCTGTCCAAAGCGAGGGTCATCTCGGTGTTGTGGGCAGTGATCGTCGCCCTTCCGGAGATCGCCCTCGGCATCGCCCTGGTGCTCGGCATCCGGGACGTGGCCGCCGGCACGTTGTCGGCGGGCGTGCTGGTCGCCTTCTTCGGTACCGCAATGGGTCTGCGTTGGCCGATCGACTCGATCGGGTTCCTGCTGGCGATGGCGAACGACACCGCAGCAGCGTCCGAACGGTACTTCGAGGTGATGGATTCGCCGCTGACCGTGGTGTCCCCGGCCACGCCGGTACCGGCGTCACCCACCAGGGGTCGACTGGTGCTGTCCGATGTGCATTTCAAATTCTCCGACGCCCAGCCTCGGGACGGCCGCCCGGCCGAACTGCTCCGCGGGATCGACCTGGAGTTGCGGCCGGGCGAGACCGTCGCTCTGGTGGGTGCCACCGGCTCCGGCAAGACCACGCTGACCTCGCTGATCAACCGTTTGTACGACGTGACCGGCGGTGCGATCACGCTGGACGGTGTCGACATCCGGGACCTCGCGCTGGACGAGCTCCGCTCGAACGTGTCCGTCGCGTTCGAGGAGCCGACGCTGTTCTCCGCCTCCGTGCGGGAGAACGTACTGCTGGGTCGACCTGACGGATCCGACGACGAGGTTCGCGCCGCTCTCGCGGTGGCCCAGGCGGACTTCGTGGACGACCTGCCATGGGGGCTCGACACCCGTATCGGTGAGCAGGGCCTTTCCCTGTCCGGCGGTCAACGGCAGCGGCTGGCCCTGGCCAGGGCGGTCGTGGGACATCCGGCTGTGCTGGTGATGGACGATCCGCTGTCCGCTCTGGACATCCACACCGAGGCACTCGTCGAGCAGGCTCTCCGTTCCGCGCTGAGCAGCACCACCGCACTGTTGGTGGCCCATCGTGCCTCCACAGTCTTGCTGGCCGACCGGGTGGCACTGCTGGAGCACGGCCGGATCACCGCGACCGGGACGCATTCCGAGTTGATGGCCGGGGTTCCTGCCTACCGGGACCTGCTGGCCAGCCGTGACGACCAAGCCGCGGGCGTACGACGACTGCACAGCGAGCTGTCGGCATGACCGGCCCAACCGCCTCTCCTGATCCGGGGGCAGACGACGCCTGGCGTGGCGTCGCGACCGAAGACACCGCAGACATCTCCGTCGGGGTTGGCATCAAACTGCAGGCCAGGTCCCGCCGGCTGCTGGGCTCCCTGATCCGTCCCTACCGTCGGCTCGCTCTGCTGGCAGGCGTGATCGTCGTCATCAGTGAGCTGGCATTCCTGGTCGGACCGTTGATCGTCGCCTACGGTATCGACACTGCGGTACCAGCGCTGGCCAGGGGTGACGGTGGCCCGCTCACCTTCACCGCCGTCGCCTACCTCGGGGCCGGCGTGGTCAACGCCGCCGCCAAGGCGGTCTTCATCCGGCTGTCGGCGCGCATGGCCCAGGCGGTGATGCTCGATCTGCGCGGCAGGGTCTTCGACCATTCCCAGAAACTGAGCCTGTCGTTCCACGAGAAGTACACCTCGGGTCGGGTGATCGCCCGGATGACCAGCGATCTGGACACCCTGTCCGAACTGACCGAACAGGGCTTGGAGGGTCTGGTTTCCGGGCTGCTCTCGGTCGGGGTGATCAGCATCGCGCTGCTGTTCCTGGATCTGCCGCTCGGCCTGATCACGCTGGTCGCCTTCCTGCCGATCATGTTGTTGACGCGGTGGTTCCAGGGCACCTCACGGGTGATCTACCGGCGGACGAGGACGGCGATCGCCTCGCTCATCGTCCAGTTCACCGAGACCATGAACGGTCTACGGGCCGTGCTGACCTTCCGGCGCGAGGCACGCAACGAGGCCATCTTCGCCAAGTTCAACGCCGAGAACGCTGAGGCGAACGGCGATGGCCTGATCGCAATGGCCAAATACACGCCGGCCGTCAGATTGGTCGGCAACTTGACCCTGGCCGCGGTGATGATCGTGGGCGCCGTGCAGGTGATCGACTCCCAGGTGCAGATCGGGGTGCTGGCCGCCTTCCTGTTGTACGTCCGGCGGATGTACGACCCGTTGGACGAGTTGGCGATGTTCTACAACTCCTACCAGTCGGCCGCTGCTGCGTTGGAAAAGCTGTCCGGGCTGCTGGAGGAGGTACCGGCCGTCGCGGAACCGCTGCATCCGGTCCCGCTGCCGGAGGTGTCCGGCCGGGTGACTTTCCAGGGTGTGCAGTTCGCCTACCACCCGGCGGTCGAGGTCCTCCCGGTCTTCGATCTGGAACTGCCGGCCGGGCAGACGCTGGCTGTCGTCGGTGCGACCGGTGCGGGCAAGTCCACGCTGGCCAAGCTGCTCGCCCGGTTCTACGACCCGACGGCCGGCCGCGTGCTGCTCGACGGGATCGACATCTCGAGTCTGTCAACCGCCGATCTGCGCCGCGGCGTCATCATGGTCACCCAGGAGTCATTCCTGTTCTCCGGTTCTGTCGCCGACAACATCGCGTTGGGCAACCCGTTGGCGACACGGGCGGAAATCGAGGCCGCAGCCGACGACATCGGCGCCGGTGAGTTCATCAGGGCGCTGCCGGAGGGCTTCGACACCGATGTTCGCAAGCGGGGCGGGCGGCTGTCCGCCGGGCAGCGCCAACTGGTCGGGTTCGCCAGAGCGTTCCTGGCCGACCCGGCCGTGCTTATCCTCGACGAGGCGACCGCTTCGCTGGACATCCCGTCCGAGCGCGCGGTGCAGGCCGCGCTGCGCACGGTGCTGCACAACCGGACCGCGGTGATCATCGCGCATCGGCTGTCGACAGTGGCCATCGCCGACCGGGTTCTGGTGATGGACCACGGCCGGATCCTGGAGGACGGGAGCCCGGCAGACCTGATCAGGGGCGGTGGCCGGTTCGCCGGCCTGCACTCGGCGTGGCAGGACTCGCTGGTCTGATCGACTCCGGCTCTACCCGACCGCGTTCGTTGCGACCGCCTGGACGCACTGACGGTCAGCACCAACCGTCGACGCTGCCCCTAGAGGGGCACCGTCGACGGGATCGACATCCCACGGCCCTCGTCGGTGTTCTCGAAGCCGACCGATGAACCGCAGTGGCACCTGACATCGACGGGACCGCTAGGTCAGGAAGATCAGCACCGACAGCCAGGCAGCGAGGACCCCGACCACAGCCCCCGCCGCGATCCACCGCAACACCGGCAGCCCGCGCGACAACCACAAGGCAGGTCCGAGGCCGGCAGCCACCAGGATGTTGACCCCGATGTCCAGGATCACATGATCGGCGAGTCCGGCCGAGAGAACGTAGACGGCACTGGCCACCAGGACCAGGACGAACCCGGCGACGGCAACGCCGGGTCCCCACGGCACCGGCTCGGCGTCGGCCCGCCACTCCTCGACCCAGGCCCAGTCCCTCGGTTCGGGCTCCGGGAGTTCGCCGTCCGACTCCAGATGCCATGGGTCACCCAGGTCGAGGGCGGCGTCGCTGTTTCGGCGGCCCGCACCGGCCGGCGAGGACACCACGCTCACGTCTGGGGCAGTACCTGCGCCGCCGGTCGAATCGTCGGTCATCGACCCTCCGCGCCACGACCGACCGGAGGAAGCAGGGCGGCGACGTCGTGCATGTGCCTGTCGTGCATGTGGTCAGTGTGCCGCACATACCCAACCTCGGGGATCTCCCGGGTCATCGACCGACCGAGATCTCGGCGAAGGCGATAGCGCCGGCAGTCGCCACGTTGAGCGAGTCGACGCCCGGCGCCATTGGAATTCGCACCCGAAGATCGGCGGCACGAAGGGCGGCATCGGTCAGTCCCGGGCCCTCGGACCCCAGCAGCAGCGCCACCCGGCGACCGCCCAAACCGGCATTGCGCAGCACGGTCGCATCGGCCTGCGGAGTCAGCGCCGCGATGGTGAATCCCTTGCCGCGGAGCAACTCCGCCGCGGCGGGCCAGGCTCCCGGAAGACGGGCGAATGGCACCAGCAGCACGGTGCCCATCGAGACGCGCACACTCCGCCGATACAGCGGGTCCGAGCAACCCTCGCCGAGCAGGACTGCGCCGACACCCAGCGCTGCGGCATTGCGGAAGATCGCGCCGAGATTCTCGTGGTCACCGACGCCTTCCAGCACCACCACCGAGCCGACGGAGCCGAGCAGATCCGGCACCGGCGGGAACTCGATCCGATCCGCTGTGGCCAGCACGCCGCGGTTGAGGTGGAAGCCGACTACCTTCGCCATCAGGTCGGCTTCCACGACGAAGAACGGGACGTCGAGCCCGCCGAGTTCGGCCCTGTCGAGTTCGGCCCTGAGCTGGTCGTACCGTCGCTGGACTCCGAGCAGCGCGCGCACCGGATAGGCGGACGCGAGCAGTCGCCGGACGACCACGGTGCCCTCTGCCACAACCAGTCCGCGCCCGCCGGGCCGGTCCGGCCGCCGGTCTGCGGTGGTCAGGTCGCGAAAGTCGTCAAGAAGCGGATCATCGGCGTCGGTGATACGGATGGGCTCGGGCACGCCGACGATTGTGCCCGCGCACGCGGACGACCAGCGATCAGCGTCCGGCGAGGTCGTTCAGAATCACCGCGGCGCGATGCAGGGTTTCCCGATCCTTGGTGGACAGCTCGGCCAATTGCCGCGCCAGCCACGCCTCACGGGCCTCGACGTAGCTCTCCATCCGCCGTACGCCCTCGTCGGTGATCTCCACCAGTACCTGCCGGCCATCGGCGGGGTTGTCCTTCCGGATGACCACACCTGCCGATTCCAGACCGTCGACGACCCGGGTGATGGACGGCGGCCGGACCTGCTCGCGGACGGCGAGCTCACCAGCGGTGATGGGGCCCTCACGCCAGATGATGGCCAGTGCGGAGATCTGTGTGAGGGTCAGATCGTGGGTGGGGTGCTGCTGACGTAACCGCCTGGTCAGCCGGTGGATGGCCAACCGCAGTTCGTTCGCAAGCGGAGCTACGTCAGGCATAGGGCACACCCTACTATCAGCCCGGATGAAGTCATTTGGTCCGTCAGCGCACGATGTCGGGCCCTGCCGGCGGCCATTTCGAAGGCAAAATCATCTACCCGGACAACAATCGGCATCCGCCGCCCTCAGCCGAGACCGTTTTCGGCGAACACCACCAGGTCACCCCGCGCCGCCGCCGCCGCCATTTCCCGGTCCGCCCAGCGACCGGACTTCCAGGCGATCGCCCGGCCGATCCCCTCCGCCGACCCGTCGGTCACCAGCGCCCCGACTCCAGAGGCTGGCGAGTCCGACGCCGCCCACCACGCAACGCGCACCGAGGCACCGGTCCCGGCCCGAACCGACAAACCCGGCGCCGTCCGGAGGGACCCGGCCGGAAACAGGGTGGCGTAGACGGACCCGACACTCAGGCAGGCCCGCTCGGCTGCCACGACCTGGTCCGGCGACAGCTCACCGGCTCGGGCCCCGACAACAGCGAACTCCGTTGCAGTAGAGGCGATATCGAGGTCGAACAGGCCGGCGATCCGGCGTGGGTCGGCACCGCCGGCCACCAAAGAGCCGGCATCGACGACCTGGGCGAGCCACGGAAGGTCGAGCACCATGGCGTGGTCTGCGTCGATCACCGCGCCGGAGAGCGTCCGGATGGAACGGGGCAGGTCCATCTCCGGGTCGGCTTCCAGCGCCTGGGCGGCGAGCCGGGTGAGCCCGGGGACCAAACCCGCTGCGACGGATCGATCCGGGTCGGCGAGCCGGTTCACCAGTTCTGCCGGATCGGATTGGACGGCGTCGGTGCCCGCGCCGAGCACGCCTACCGCCGTCGCCACGGTCGGGTCAAGAGGAACCGGGAGTTCGTCGTAGAGACCAGCCAGATCAACCGCCGCCGGCAACCGCCAGTGATGAACCGGCTGATCGTCGACGAGAGCAAAATGCCGCAGCCACCAACGGGTGTAGGACGGATCGGGACCGGAGGTCAACGTGCGCAATGCCTCCTGGTCGGCGGCGATCATCTGCAGCAGTTGTGGCCACTTCTGGTCATCGATCAGGTCCAGGTCGGCGATCGCCAGGAACTCCTCCGGTGGGAGGTCGTCGCCCACCACCTCCGACCACCAGTCCTGCAGATCGGGGAGGTCCGCGTCGGCATGGTCGACCTGCACGACCTTCAGCCCGGTGCGGACGCCGATGCCGGCCAGCGCGCGTTCGGAGTACCCGGCCCACTCGCCGCCGATCAACGGCAGGTCGGCGTCGGCCGCCAGCACGGACGCCAGCGGCGCTCCTGGTGCCAGCAGTTCGCTGGCCGGCCACGCCTGGCCGTCCGCGTCGGTCAGCACCACGTCGGCCAACAGGCCACTCACCACACCACCAGCCCCTGACACCAGGTCGAGAGCCAGCCGGGCCAAATCGCGAAGGTCGTCGAAGTCGGGATCGGAGTCCTCCAAATCCTCCCGGAAGTCGTGGTAAAGGAGGATCAGGGCCGGATCGCCCAGCAGTGCGGCGGCATCCGCCGGCACACCGCCGAGCCGGGCCAGTAGCGGATGGACCGCTTCCGGATGGACGATGCGTAGATCGGGCGCGAGCCGAGCGGCCCGGTTCAGGACTTCGACGTCAACGGCGTCAACGCCCGGCAGCAGACACCCGGCTGGACCGATCCGGCGACCGCCGCCGGCCAGCGGGATCGGCAGATCGGCCAGATCCTCGGCCTGTTGATCTGACACCGCCTGATAGACCTCCCGCCAGAAGGCCGGCGGACCGTCGATGCCGGCCAGCGCCGTCGTCGCCTCCGCGAGCGGCACGGTGGCCACCCCGAGCGTGCGCATCGCTTCGGAGTCGGCAGGCGATCGCGGTGGCGGCAACAGGCCGGGGATGGCCCGGCCGAGCAGCACTGCGGCGGCGTCGGACACCCCATTGATCACGCAGGCGGCCGCCGGGTAGGTCGGCTCGCCCAATGCGGTGACCAACACCGGGGATCTGGCCAACCTCCGAACGACACCTTCTCGCAGCACGGCATCCACCGGGCCGAGCGGGAAACCAGCTGCCGGGACGAGTGCCAACCGATCCCCGGACGGCACCGAGGTAAAGAGGTCCGCGTACCCGTCGGCGGCCTGCCCGAGCAGATACTCGGTGAGCGGACCAGCGGCGAGGCGACGACGCGTGTCGTCCACCGGGAAGGTGCCGACCAGCCGTGCCGGCAGCGACAGGGGCTCGTCGGTGGGTGTCGGTGCGCCGAGAAACACCGGGTCGGCGGGCGCATCCGTCTCGAACCCGAGCGTCGCCGACGGCTGCTCCTCCGGTGCGGGCAGCACCCAGGTCAGCTGCCATTCGTCCCGGTCCCGCTCTTCGATCGGCCGGTTCGCGAGCAACTCTGCGGGAATGGTGCCCCGTCGGGATGCCGTCCGGTAACGGGTCACCGCCCCGCCGCAGTGGATGAGGGTGATCCCGTCGTCCAGGTCCTGTCGGGAGATGACCCGCGGGCGGCGGTCCGGCAGCTCGATCTCCATGGTCATCAACCCGGGAAGCGCCCACAGCAGGTCGTCACCGACGCCTGCCAGCAACTCGGCGAGTACCGGCTCGATTCCCTCCCGAAGCGGCAGTCTGACCTGCGTGTCGAAACCGTCCGGGATCGGATCCGCCTGCAGCACCGAATGTTCCACGGGCCACGGCAGGCGAAGGGCTGGAACCTGACCACGGCGCGCGGTGACCTCACGGTTCAATTCCGCCACGGACAGGGCAGCGATCGCCTCCGCCGTGCCCGACCGCGAGAAACGCACCCCGCCGCTGCGGGAGAGGACCGCGGGGACATCGGTGACGGCCATCACGGCGGTGAAGCCGACCCCGAAATGCCCCACGGTGGCGGCCCGACCACGCTTCGCGGAAGCCCGGAGCGAAGCCAGCCCGGAGACGCCGGCGGCGGTCAGCACGGCCCCGACATTGGCGGCCCGAAGCTCCGGTACCTCACCGGAGTCGTCGAAGGTGAAGCGCACCCGGCCGGGCAGACCGACCTCCCGGGCGGCGTCGACCGCGTTGGCGGCCAGTTCGATCAGCAGGCGCCCGGCATAGCCACCGGTCGCCAGCGCCTCCTCGGCGTTGGCGTCCTCGCGGAATCTGGCCGGCGAGGCGGCCCAGGCATCCAGCACCGCCCGCCGCAGCCCGGCCGTGGAGAAGGGGTCGATCGTCAAGAGGAACGTCGTCCCGGTTTGATCGACGTGCCGTCGGCGGCCGGGCCGGTCACCGCGGCGCTCAATCCTGCGGGTCGACGGGCGGACCGGATCCCGGCACCGGCGCATCCAGGAGCAGTGCCGCGGCCAGATCTTCCTCGTTGAGCTCGGCACCGATGAGGTCAGGGTCGACCGGCTCAGCATCCAGCGCATCGTCCAGCACCGCCTCGTCTCCGTCGAGCAGAGCCTCTTCACCTTCCGGCATCGACTCGGCGACGTCGTTCGCCGGCATCTCGTTCCAGTCCTGCGACGGGACCCGAACTGCTCGACGGTGCACCTCGAGCGATAGCTCGTCGATCACGGTGTCGGTGGTGGCCGACCTGGCCGGCATCTCGATCACAGTTTCCGAATGCGCGCCGCAGCCATATTCGGCGTCGACCACCCGCCCATCGGCGGGGGCGAACTCATTGCCGCACGCTCCGGTCAGCTGCCCGAGAGACCCGGCCAGCGGCAGATAGAAGGCACAGCTGAAACACCGGCCGGGAGCAGCGATCGCCATCTCGTCCGACGGGCCGAAACTGCCCTCGTGCAGGCGTTCGGCGAATTCGATCCGGCCCTCCCGACTGAGCACCCTGACCCGCCCGACACCGAGCTCGCCAGCCACTGCTTCAACGGCCGGATCGTCGGACTGAAGGTAGGCAGGCACCAGCCTGGGGTCGTCGACGGCCGGCGGCAACAGGTCGCCGACGCCGACATCGCCCGGCCGGATTCGTTCGTCCCAGGGAATCCAGGCCGGGGCCAGCAGGGCACCGGGCCCTGGCAGCAGAACGACCTCGCTGACTGTCGGGTGTTCCGGGGACAGCAGAGCCAGGGTGACCGACCACTGCCATCCCAGGTATCCGGGCAGGGCCGCGGAGAAGCCGGCGGTGACGGCGATGTCGTCCTCGGCGAACGCGGACCGGAATTCGCCGACCACCTCGGCGGTTCCGGCGTCGGCGACGGCGGCGGCTCTGGCGACCTCTAGCGCGACCGGGTCGAGTGTCACCTCAGTCGCTCCAGCCTCATCGGTCAGCGAAGTTGGTGCTGGGTTGGAGCTCACCACCCCATCTTGCCGCATTGCGTCCCGACAACTCACCGGCCGTGTTCGGCAAGGCAGTACGGACAGGGGCAGTGGTGGGGCAGGATGATGGGGTGATCGAGCCCGGTTCGGATTCCGGCGCCGCCGGCGACGACCGGCGGTTCGGCCCTGGGACTGGCGTGCCCGCAGCACACGACGACAACGCGGAGGATCAGCCCACCACCGCGCTGCCCCGACCGGCGCAGCCGCGACCGTACCGACCGCCGACTGGTTCGTCGGAGCCAACGGTCGACCGGTCCTGGCAGCCGACCACCGCACTGCCACGCCCGTCGGCGCCACCGCCGCGGTATCCGCAAAATCCCCGGTACGACAACCGCGACCCGTCGCGCGCGGGAGTGGAGTACCAGCAGCCGATCGGTCCGAGTTGGGCGCCGCAGGGTCCGTACCGATCGCACCGGCCGGACGACGACCGAGCGGGCCGACCGGCCCGCCGACCGGAACCGCCGGCCGGCCAGGTCCAGTCGCGCGGCGCCGCCGGGGCGCCACCTGCGCAGGGGCGCCGCCAGCCGCCGCGCGGCAGCCATCTGCCGCCGTATCAGGAACCGCTGGTCGACGCACCCGCCCCGCCCATCCCGCCATCGGGGCCGGCCGGCATGCGTACGCCCCGAAAACTCACGGTCACCAGGGTGGCGGCGCTGCGCAGCCGTGAACTGACCCATCGCGGCGTGCAGATGTTTCATCGGGCCACCACCGCGGACGGTGCCGACAAGTCCGGCCTGACCAGCCTGACCTACGCGGTGATGGCCAACTACGCCGTCGACGCTGCCCTTGCCGTCGCGTTGGCGGGCACCCTGTTCTTTGCCGCGGCCACCGCAGAATCGACGGGACGGGTGCTGCTGTACCTGGTCATCACCGTCGCACCGTTCGCGGTCATCGCGCCCGTCATCGGGCCGATGCTCGACCGTCTGCAGCGCGGGCGCCGGCTGGCCCTGGCGGTGTCCAGCTTCGGACGGGCGTTGTTGGCGATCATGATGGCCTTCAATTTCAGCCCGTTCAATCCGTGGGTGATCTATCCCTGTGCGCTGGGGAACCTGGTGATGTCCAAGGCCTTCGGTGTGCTGAAGGCAGCGCTGACGCCCAGGGTGCTGCCGGCGCAGATCACCCTGGTCAAGACCAATTCCCGGTTGACCACCTTCGGAATGATCGCCGGTGGGGTGGCGGGGGTGGTCGCGGGTGGCCTGTACAAGGTCGCCGGCTCCCCGGCCGCACTGTTCTTCACCGCGTCCTGTGCGGTCGCAGGTGGGGTGCTGTGCCTGCGCATCCCGGCGTGGGTGGAATCGACCGAGGGCGAGGTGCCGGTCAAACGGGCCGATACCAGGCGAGGTTTCCCGCAGATCGTCACAGCCACGCTGTGGGCCAACAGCATGATCAGGGTGGAGACCGGCTTCCTGGCGCTGTTCATCGCGTTCGTGGTGAAAAGTCAGTACCCGCAGCCCCAGCACAGCGCGTTCACCCAGCTGTTGCTGCTCGGCGTGATCGGCGGGGCGGCTGGCATCGGTGGGTTCGTCGGCAACACCATGGGGGCCCGGCTGACGCTGTCCGCACCGGAGACCATGTCTCTCATTTCACTGATCAGTGTGCTTGTTTCCACGGTGGTGGCGGTGCTGGTTCCCGGTCTGGCCACCGCGGCGATCGTGGGTTTCGTCGGTTCGACGGCGTCGTCCCTTGCCAAGGTGAGCCTCGACTCGGTCATCCAGCACCATCTGCCCGAAGAGAGTCGAGCATCGGGGTTCGGTAAGAGCGAGTCCGTCCTGCAGCTGGGCTGGGTCTTCGGCGGCGTCGTCGGTCTTCTGCTGGGCGGCGTCTGGACCTTCGGCCACGCCAACGTGTACGCCATCGGCTTCGGCACCATCGCAATGCTGCTGGCCCTGGGACTCGTGCAGAGTGTGCTGGTCCGGTCCGGCCGCACCATGGTGCCGAAGGTCTCCGGCCGACGACGGAGCCGTCGGTTGCAGCACACCGACCGGCTGACTCGGCCGGCCGCCGCCGGCCCCGGGCCGGGGGCCCTGCCCGCGCCGGTCAGCCGCCGAATCCGGAAGGCCGGCAAGGACTGATGGGCAGAGCTTTTCGCCCGGCCCTGCTGGCCGGGGTTGCAGCGGTGTCGGTGCTGGTCAGCGGTTGCACCGCGCCGCGTCCGGTGGTCACCTTCTACGGCAACCGGACGTCCGCGGTGGCGCAGGCCGACTTCTGGTGCACCGTCGACACCGCTGCGCTCACGGTGTCCTGCCCGCCGGAACCGGACAACAGCAAGGACGCGAACCTGACGATGACGGCCGGCCAGCCGCTCCAGATCAACGTGCCGAGCGAGATCGGCGACACGCCGTGGGTGGTCGTCTTCCAATATCGGGACGGCGCAGGCAAGAGCCAGAGCGGCCGCACCGAGATCTTCACCGACTCCCGGCTGTCGTTCACGCTGCCCTCCCTGGGCGCCGGAGCGCAGCTGAGCA
This sequence comes from Mycobacteriales bacterium, assembly GCA_038229825.1. GTDB lineage: Bacteria > Actinomycetota > Actinomycetes > Mycobacteriales > Nakamurellaceae > Nakamurella. The sequence continues at coordinate 639,569 of JBBROB010000001.1, read as the reverse complement.
GGGTGGAGGTGCAGGCCGGCCTGGTGCCGACTCAGGACGCCGGCGGCGCGGCGGCGATCACGGCCTCCCGGACCTGGGTCCTGATCGTCAACTCGAAGGTGCCGGCCGGCTCCTGAACGCTCGCCGGGATCAGTGCGGCGCAGAGCTGGAGGGACCACAACGGGAAAAGGCCGCGATCCCGGACGGTGATCGCGGCCTTCGCCGTCACTGGTTGCGGACTGCGGGTCAGGACTCCAGCTCGGAGGCCACCGCGCGGAGGACTGTCGCCATCCGGCCGCCCATCGCCCGCTCCGGGTAGCGACCGCGACGCAGGTCCGGCAGCGCCTTGGACTCCAGCATCTTGATCATGTCGTCGACCAGGCCGTGCAACTCCTCGGCCGGGCGACGGGTGGCCGCCACCACCGACGGCGGCGTCTCCAGGATGACCACCTGCAGCGCCTGCGGCCCCCGCTTTCCATCGGCGACTCCGAATTCCACCTTCTGACCCGGTTTCAGGCCCGCGACACCCGCGGGCAACGCTGACGAACGGACGTGCACGTCCTCACCGCCCTCCTGGGCGATGAATCCGAAACCCTTCTCCGCGTCGTACCACTTCACCTTGCCGGCCGGCACCCGACTCACCATCTCTCCACTGAAATGCAGCAGACGACCACTGCGTTCGTTGACCCGCAACCACTGTGCGGGCACAACCCCCAACAGTACTGGTGATGCGGAGCACTCCCGGCCGTCGTCGGCGCCAGCGGAGCGTCACCACCGGACTATCGTGAGCGATGTGAGCACCCCAGGTCCGTCCGCCTCCCCCGCATCAGACGGCCCGGCAGGTAGTCGCGAGGCGCCCGCCGTCGGCACCGCCCGCACTGCGCGCCGCGCGAAGAATCGTCGGAAGGCCGCACCGCTGGCGAAGATCGGCATGATCGTCTTCGCCATCGGTCTGATTGCCATCTTCGCGGACATGGCGATGTTCGCCGCCGGTTCGCGCAATCTGCCGCTGTGGGTGAACCTGACCGCAATGCTGGCACCGGTGGGCCTGGGGCTCGGCCTGATCGGCGTCGTGCGGGAGAACAGGGAATCGTCCCCGGCGCTCGCCGCAAGCCGGGCGGCCGCGAAGGGTCGGTAGCACCCAGGTCAGTGGACGGTGGCCAGCAGGTACGAATCCAGCCAGTCGGGAAACTGGGTCAGGTCATCGAGCACCACGTCGGCACCGGCGGCGGCCAGATCTGCGGCGCTGATCGGACCGGTCGCAACCCCGACGGAGAGGGCATCGGCCGCACGGGCTCCGGTGATGTCGCCCAGGTGATCGCCGACGAAGACCTCAGCGCCGAACTCCTGCAGAGCGACCGCCTTGCCGGTGCTCCACAGATCGCCGACGACGGCCTTCACCTGGACGCCGAGGGCGTCAAGGTGGGCCTGGGCGGTGGGTCCGTACTTGGCGGTGACCACCACCGCCGTCCCACCCCTGGCAGCCACCGAGTCGAGCGCCTCGACCGCACCGGGCATGGCCACCGTCCTGGGGATGACGATCCCCGGATAGAGGGCCCGATATCGGGCAATGATCTCCTGCACCCGGTCGTCGTCGATTTCGTACCTGGCAAGTTCGTGGCTCAGCGGCGGCCCGAGGCGACTGACGAAACCGGCACCGTCCAAGGGGACACCGAACTCTTTCGCAAGCACGTCGAAGAGCACGATCATGCCCTGGCGTGGATCGATAAGGGTCATGTCGAGGTCGAAACCAACCGTGAAGCTCACGTTCCCAGACTAAGCGTGGCGGCTGCTGCCACCGGGCGCTGGTCCGCCCTGAGGCCCGAAGGTGATCGCAACGTTACGGAAGGTGTGATTTTAGCCACGGATGGTGGGCGAACGGGCCCAAAAGGGACTGGGAGTGCACCTCTACGATGGAACTCGATGACTTTGACCAAGGACATGGCGACCTCGTTCGACGGCCCTGACCGACCGCGTCCGCGGGGGCTCGATGCCGCCCGGGTGGACCGGCCAGTGCGTCGGATGGCCGCAGTGCTGCTCTGGCTGATCGCCGGCGTTGTCGCTGTCATCGTCTTCTGGCCGGGACCGCCGGACCCGGGCGGGCAGAGCGCCCTGCGCGACTACCTCGAGCAGGCGCACGCCGGCGGCCTGCCGTCCTGGATCAACTTCGATCTCGTCCAGAACCTCGCCAACGTCGCCATGTTCGCGCCCCTCGGCCTACTAGGGTCGCTGGCGCTGCGCAGGCACAACTACCTGATTGTGGCCTATGCGGCGGTGGCCTCCGGGTTGATAGAGCTGATCCAACTGCTTCTGCTGCCGCATCGAGTGGCCTCGCTGCTGGACGTCGCAGCGAACACCGCCGGCGCACTGGTGGGTTTCCTGCTGTCCATCCCGGCCCTGCGGCGCCGGCTGCGTCGGCGACGGCGCTACCTGCGAGGCCGCCGATCGGCATCGGACTCCCGGCGCCGGGTGGCCCGGACCGCGCGCATCTGAAACGTGCTGTTCACGCCGTGGCGGTGGCAGCCGCTACCTGCAGTCCGAGCAGGCCGATCGCCTCTTCCCGCATCTGCACCTTCCGTACCTTGCCCGTCACGGTCATCGGGAAGTCGTCCACGATGTGGACGTAGCGGGGGATCTTGAAGTGCGCCAGCCTGCCCTCGCAGAACTCCCGGAGGTGTTGCGCAGAGAGCGGTTCGGCGCCTTCCCGCATCCGCACCCAGGCCATGAGCTCCTCGCCGTACCGATCGTCGGGAACTCCGATGACCTGCGCGTCGATGATGTCCGGGTGCGTGTAGAGGAATTCCTCCACCTCCCGGGGGTAGACGTTCTCCCCGCCGCGGATGACCAGATCCTTGATCCGGCCGGTGATGTTCAGATATCCGGCGTCGTTCATCACCGCCAGATCGCCGGTGTGCATCCACCGGGCCGCATCGATCACTTCCGCTGTCCTGTCCGGCTGCTCCCAGTAACCGAGCATCACCGAATAGCCTCGGGTGCACAGCTCGCCCGGCTCTCCGCGCGGCAGTGTCAGGCCGGAGATCGGATCGATGACCTTGGACTCCAGATGCGGGTGGGTGCGCCCGACGGTCGACGTCCGCTCATCGACCCCGTCGTGCACGTCGGTCTGCGTCGACACCGGCGAAGTCTCGGTCATCCCGTAACAAATGGTCACCTGCGTCATCCCGAATTCGGAGATGACCTTCTTCATGACTTCCACCGGGCAGGGTGATCCCGCCATGATTCCGGTACGCAGACTGGAAAGGTCGTAGGCATCCAAATCCGGCAGAGCCAATTCCGCGATGAACATCGTCGGCACGCCGTACAACGACGTGCAACGGTATTCATGCACAGCGGCCAGTGTGGAGGCCGCGTCGAATCCGGGCGACGGATAGACGACGCAGGCGCCGTGCGTGGTGGAAGCCAGATTGCCCATCACCATCCCGAAACAGTGGTACAGCGGAACGGGCACGCAGATCACGTCGTGTTCGTCGTAGTGGCAACCCTCACCGACGAAATACCCGTTGTTCAGGATGTTGTGATGAGACAGTGTGGCGCCCTTGGGGAAACCCGTTGTGCCGGAGGTGTACTGGATATTGATGGGCTGGTCGGCGCTCAGTTCGATGCGGTCGAGTTCGGCTCGGTCCGCGGTGGCACCTGATTCCAACATCGCGTCGAAATCGCCGCCGATGTAGACGATCCGACGCAGCGCGGTGCACTGGTCCCTGACTTTCGTGATCATCGCCGCATAATTGCTCGTCTTGAATTCCCTGGCAGATATCAGGACCGAAATGCCGGCCTGACGAAGGACGAAATCCAGTTCATGGGTGCGGTAGGCGGGATTGATGGTCACCAGAATCGCGCCGATCTTGGCGGTGGCGTACTGGGTGATCATCCACTCGACGCAGTTCGGCGCCCAGATGCCCACCCGATCACCGACCTTGACCCCGTCTGCCAGGAGAGCCAGCGCCAGCGCGTCCGTCAGCTCACCGAATTCGCGGTAGGTGTAAGACCTGCCGGCCGCCACATCCACCACCGCCGGCCGATCGCCGAACGCGCGCACCGTCCTGGCCAGGTTCGCACCGATGGTGTCGCCCAGCATCGGTTTGTCGGCAGTGGAACTCGCGTAGGACGGCAGCGGTGCCGGTGCGTTCAAGAGTCAACCCCTTCAAGAGCGATACAGAGCCGCACAGCGGCCGATCGGCTCCATCCTCACCCCGGACGTCGGACTTCGCCAGCCACGGTGGGCCGGGGCGACGACTCCGACCTGCCCAAGGTCAACCGGCACCGAACGGATCAGCAGTGTGCCCGACCAGGTCCGCCACACTGTCGACGATCAGCGAAGGCCGGAACGGAAACTCCTCGATCGTCGCTCTGGTCGAAATCCCGGTGAGCACCAGTATTGTCGCCAGTCCGGCTTCCAGGCCGGCAATGACGTCGGTGTCCATCCGATCACCGATCATCAGGGTCGACTCGGAATGGGCTCCGATAGCCCGCAGCGCTGACCGCATCATCAAGGGATTCGGTTTGCCGATGAAGTACGGATGCTTCCCGGTCGCCTTCTCGATCAGCGCCGCTACCGCGCCGGCGGCGGGTAGCAGGCCCTGACGGCTGGGTCCGGTCGCGTCCGGGTTGGTGGACACGAACCGGGCGCCCTTGGCGATCAGCCGGATCGCGGTGGTGATCGTCTCGAAGGAGTAGGTACGGGTTTCCCCCAGCACGACGTAGTCGGGATTGCGGTCGGTGAGCACGTAGCCGGACTCGTGCATCGCGGTGGTCAGGCCGACCTCGCCGATCACGTAGGCGGTGCCACCCGGACGCTGGCTGTGCAGGAACTTCGCGGTCGCCAGCGCCGAGGTCCAGATGCGGCCCTCGGCGATGTCCAGACCGGTGGTCAGCAGCCTGGCCCGCAGATCACGGCGGGTGTAGATCGGATTGTTGGTGACGACGACGTAGTTGGTGCCGCGGTTGTTGAGCTCGGAGATGAACTCGTCGGCGCCGGGGATCATCTGGTCCTCGTGCACCAGGACGCCGTCCATGTCCATCATGTACGACCAGTCCGCGGCCTGCGGTCGGGGGATCTCGGTGCGGTCGGACGGTTCGGTCGTTACGCTCACGCCGACCATCTTCCCCTACCCGACCCGCCCCCGTCTCGCGTCATCGAGAGGACCCGCCCAGGATCGTTCGGCACCTTGTCGCGATTCGCGGGCAATCCTGGGTGGATTGTCTGGATTTTCGCGACACTGTGCGACTGAGATCACCGCCGATGGATCAGCACCTCGGTGGCCTTGATCGACAGATAGACCTCGGCGCCAGGGGCCAGGTGCAACTCGGCGACGGCCGCGGGTGTCACGTCCGCCGCGACTTCGGGATCACCGGCCGTGCGCACCCGGACCGCAGCGGTGCCCGGCTCCAGCGAGGCGATTCGGGCGGCCCAGTGGTTGCGCGGGCTGCCACCGGGCGCCGTGCTGAACACCGACACCGCAGAAGGCCGGAAGACCGCCGCTGCAACGTCGCCGGCGGCCAGGTCGTCAGCCGCAATTCCGGTCAACAACCGACCCTCGCCGGTGGTGATGGCCGCGCCCCCCGATGCCGGTGACGCCGCAGCCACCGTGCCGGTGATCAGGTTCAGACCGGCCAGGGTGGCACCGAACGACGACCTCGGGGCGGTCAGCACCGCGGCGGTCCGGTCGTCGTCGACCACCTGACCCCGCTCCAGCACGATGACCCGATCGGCCAGTACCGCGGCGTCGAGCACATCATGGGTCACCAGCAGGCTGGTGGTCCCCGCCTCGGCCAGGTGGGTGCGGAGCAGCTGCCGGATCTCCGGCACTGTCTGCGCGTCCAGGGCGCCAAGGGGTTCGTCCAGCAGCAAGAGATCGGGCTCGGCGGCCAATGCCCTGGCCAGTGCCACCCGTTGCCGCTGCCCGCCGGACAGCTGGGACGGGCGGCGAGAAGCCAGCTGCGAGAGCCCCATTCGATCCAGCCAGGCACCGGCAGCAGCTCTGGCCACGGCCCTGCCGCGGCCGGTGGAACGCGGGCCGAAGGCGACGTTTTCCAGCGCCGACAGATGCGGGAACAGCAGCGGATCCTGCCCCATCAGACCCACTCGCCGGTGTTCGGGGGCGATCAGCACCCGCTGCGATTTCTCGACCACGGTCAGCGCCCGGCCGCCGAGCCGGATGATGCCCACATCGGGCGCCGTCAATCCCGCCAGCATCGCCAGCAAGGTGGACTTGCCGGCCCCGTTCGGCCCCAGGACCGCCACCGTCTCGCCCGCCGGCACGTCGAAGGCCGCGCTGACCGTGAACTCTCCCCTGGTCAGCGACACGTTGACCGACAGGTCGCCGGTCATATCCGGACCACCGACCTCCACGGCCTGATCAGCACCAGGATCACCGCGGAGACCACCACCAGCAGCAGGGACATCGCAACCGCCGAGTCCTGGTCGACCCCGGCGCCGTTGAAGGCTTCGTAGATGGCCAGTGGCATCGTCTGGGTGACGCCCTGGGTGTTCCCGGCGAACAGGGCGGTCGCGCCGAACTCGCCAAGAGCCCTGGCGAAGCACAGCACCGTGGCCGACACCAGCCCGGGCCCGACCAGCGGCAGCGTCACCCTGCGGAAGACCGTCCAGCGGCCGGCTCCGAGAGTGGCGGCGACCACCTCGTACCCGGTCCCAGCCGTGCGCAGCGCACCCTCCAGCGACAGCACCAGAAATGGCAGGGAGACAAAGGATTCGGCGATCACCACTGCGGTCGTGGTGAACGGGATCTGACCAAACACCGTGCTCGCCTGGCGACCGATGAGGCCGTTCCGGCCGAGCAGGTACAGCAAGGCGATCCCGCCGACCATCGGCGGCAGCACCAGCGGCAGCGTGGCAAGTCCCCGCAGCAGCACCACGGCACGCCCGTCGAACCTGGCCATCACCAACGCCATCGGAACGCCGAGCACCAGGCATATCACCGTTGCGCCGGCGCCGCACCGCAGCGACAACGTCAATGCCTGCACGGACTGCTCGGAGGAGATCGCCGCCGGCAGTCGTGACCAGTTCGCCCTCGCGAACAATGCGATCAGCGGGAGCAGCAGAAACAGCACGCCGAGTATCGCGGGGACGAACAACGGCCGGGGCACCGAACGCCCGGAACCGGTCACCCGGCCATTCTCGCAGCGGGCACCGGGATCTACGCGCCCGGTGCGCCGAAGCCGGCGGCGGCCAGCACCTGCCGACCCGTCGCGCCGGCGACCAGGGCGATGAACGCCTTGGCCGCCGCCGGGTTGGAGGCGCCGTCCAGCGCAGCGATCGGGTAGTGGTTGACGGCCTTCGCCGATTCCGCAAAATCCACCCCGGTCACCTTGCCACCGGCACCGAGCACATCGGTCCGGTAGACGAGCCCGGCATCGGCGTCACCGGACTCGACCTTGGTCAGTACCGCGGTCACGCTCTGCTCCATGCTGATCGGCGTGATGGTCACCCCGGCCGCCTTGAGAGCGGTCTGCGCGGCGGTTCCGCACGGCTGGGCGACCGCGCACAGGTCGACGGTCACACCCTGTGCGGTCAGGTCCTTCAGGCTGGTGATCTTCCTCGGGTTACCGGCGGCGACCGCGATCTGCAGGGTGTTGGTGGCGAACTCGGTGGGTTTGCCGGTGATCAGCTTCGCTGCGGTCACCTTGGCCATGTTCTTGTCGTCGGCCGAGGCGAACACGTCGACCGGAGCTCCACCGATGAGTTGAGTGGCCAGCACAGCGGAACCGTCGTAGGAAACCGAGACCTGGACACCCGCATTCTCCTTCTCGAATTCCGCGGCCAGCTTGTCGAACACCTTCTTCAACGAGGCAGCGGCGTCCACCTTCAGCGTGCCGGTCAGCGCCGCGGCCGCAACCGACGAACCCGTCGACGACGATGCCGTCGACGAAGAGGAGCATGCGCCGAGCACCAGCACTCCAACAGCCAGTGCGGACAGGAACGGGGCGATTCTCACGATCGTCCTTTCGGGGTTTCGACGATCACGGTGGTGGCCTTGACCACCGCGACAGCCAGCGAACCGACCTTCAGGTCCAGCTCCCGCACCGCCTCGCTGCTCATCAGCGAGACGACACGATGTGGGCCGCACTGGATCTCCACCTGGGCCATCACCTTGTCGGAGATCACCGAGGTGACCAGTCCGACGAACTGGTTGCGAGCGGACCGCCCGACTCCCGAAGGGTCGGCCACCGCGTGGGCGTGGCTCTGCGCGAAGGCGGCCAGCTCGGCCCCGTCGATGACCGATCGACCGGCCGCGTCCCGGGAGGCGGTCAACGACCCGGCCTCGACCCAGCGGCGGACGGAATCGTCGCTGACCCCGAGCAGACCGGCCGCCTCACTGATACGGAATTGCGTCATGGCGGCTACCTTACAACCGCAAGCGCGGATACCGATCCCTTTTCGATCCGCGACTGCGGACTACCGGTGGCCGCCGACGCATCCAGAGGGTTTACTGGTCAGGTGTCGTGGAACGGTCCTGGCCAGCCCGATCTTCTGCGCGCCCATTCCGCGTTTCTGGAGACCGGGGCGCTCGACCCGGGCGTCCGCTCGCTGGTGGCGGCGTCCTGGCGCCGGTCGATCGCCGCCGGCATCAGCGCCGATCGCTCCCCGGCGCCGGTCACCCTGGAACGATCGGAGCTGGTCGACTACCGCGGCGATCATCGGCTGTCCCGGGTGTTCCCGCTGCTGTACGACATTCTCGGCAGGATCGCCGAGGACTGCGAGTGTGTGATGGCGCTGGGCGACGAGCGCGGCCAGCTGCTCTGGGTATGCGGCCAGCCGGACGTCCTCCGCCGGGCCGAGGCCATCAACTTCGCCGAGGGGACATCGTGGGACGAGACCAGAGTCGGGACGAACGCACCCGGCACTGCTCTGCGCCTGGACACACCGGTGATCATCCGGTCCGCCGAGCACTTCAATCACCAGGTGCAGCAATGGAGTTGCGCTGCAGCGCCGATCCACGACCCGAGCACGCAGACGATTCTCGGGATTCTGGACATCACCGGCGGCGACGACGTCGCCTCACCGCAGACCCTGGGCATGGTGCGGGCGGCGGCCCGGATGGCCGAGATCGAACTGGCCCGGATAGGCGTCGTCGAGGCCATGACGTCGTCGAGGTCCGGGGTCGGGCACGACCAGCGTCCGGGTTCGGCGTACCTGTCGGTCGAGGGCCTCGGCCGTCCTGATTGCACGGCGACCGTCGGCGGCCGGCAGGTCCGGCTCAGCCCGCGACACAGCGAGATCATGGTGCTGTTGATGGATGCCGGCGCCGGCCTGACCGGTGAGCAACTGGCTGTGCAGGTCTATCCCGACGACGTGCACTCGTCCACCATCAGAGCCGAGATGACGCGGCTCCGAACCCTTCTGGGATACCAGATGCTTTCATCCCGGCCGTATCGGCTGACCGTCCCGGCGACCGGCGACTGGCAGGTGGTGAACGACCACCTGTCGGCCGGCCGGATACAGGAGGCGTGCGCGACCTACCGCGGCCCACTGCTGCCCTACTCCGATGCGCCCGGGGTGGTGGAGATCCGCGAATCGCTGCACCGTCGGCTCCGCTCGTCGCTGTTGACTTCCGGTGTCCCGGATCTGATGGCCTCCTGGACCCGGACGCGCTGGGGTGCCGACGACCTACCGATGTGGCGCCGCCAGGCCGAGCTGCTGCCGCCGACCTCGCCACTGCGAGCCCTGGCGTTGTCCGAGACTCACCGCATCGACGCGAAGTTGGGTGTGGGCTCGTCCCGCCTCAGTTGAGACCAGCTCGGCGAGCGTGCAACGTTCTTGCAGCGTGGTGAGCCCTACCGTTCCCGAGATGCCCGGTACACCGGGCGATATCCGCGTCCGCCCGACGCATCGGTCTCGATCCCGGGCGGAGGACAAGGAGGTCACGCGATGCCCGTATTCACCGCCCCAGGCCAGCCCGGCAGTACCGTCGACGTTGCGAGCCGCTACGGCAACTACATCGGCGGCGACTGGGTCGCCCCGGTCAAGGGTGACTATTTCGAGAACATCTCCCCGGTCAACGGGAAGGCGTTCACCGAGGTCGCCCGCGGCACCAGTGAGGACATCGAACTGGCCCTGGACGCAGCGCATGGCGCGGCCCCGGCCTGGGGTCGTACGTCCTACACCGAACGGGCGATGATCCTCAACAAGATCGCCGACCGGATGGAGGCGCACCTGGAGATGCTCGCCGTCGCCGAGTCGTGGGAGAACGGAAAGCCGGTGCGCGAGTGCCTGGCCGCCGACATCCCGCTCGCCATCGACCATTTCCGGTACTTCGCGGGCTGCATCCGGGCGCAGGAGGGCAGCCTGTCGCAGATCGACGGGGACACCGTCGCCTACCATTTCCACGAGCCGCTGGGCGTGGTCGGCCAGATCATTCCCTGGAACTTCCCGATCCTGATGGCCGTCTGGAAGCTGGCGCCTGCTCTCGCCGCCGGCAACTGCGTTGTTCTCAAGCCGGCCGAGCAGACGCCGTGGTCCATTCTCAAGTTCATCGAACTGGTCGGCGACCTGTTGCCGGCCGGCGTGCTGAACATCGTCAACGGATTCGGCGTGGAAGCGGGCAAACCCCTCGCCTCCTCGAGCCGGATCGCCAAGATCGCGTTCACCGGCGAGACCACCACCGGCCGGCTGATCATGCAGTACGCCAGCCAGAACATCATCCCGGTCACCCTGGAACTGGGCGGCAAGAGCCCTAACGTCTTCTTCGCCGACGTCGCCGACGAGCAGGACGCGTTCTACAACAAAGCGCAGGAGGGCTTCGCGCTGTTCGCTCTCAACCAGGGCGAGGTCTGCACCTGCCCGTCCCGTGCCCTGGTGCAGTCGTCCATCTACGAGCAGTTCATGTCCGATGCGGTCGCCCGGGTCGAGAAGATCGTCCAGGGCAACCCGCTGGACACCGCGACGATGATCGGCGCACAGGCCTCCAACGACCAGTTGGAGAAGATCCTGTCCTACCTGGACATCGGGCGGCAGGAAGGCGCCAAGGTGCTGACCGGCGGCGCCCGTGCCGAACTGGGTGGCGAGCTTGCCGGCGGCTACTACGTGCAGCCGACCATCTTCGAGGGCAACAACTCGATGCGGGTGTTCCAGGAGGAGATCTTCGGCCCGGTCGTCTCGGTCACCTCGTTCGACGACGAAGCCGACGCGGTGAAGATCGCCAACGACACCCTCTACGGACTCGGTGCCGGAGTGTGGAGCCGGGACGGCGCCCGGGCCTACCGGGCCGGCCGCGGCATCCAGGCCGGCCGGGTCTGGACCAACTGCTATCACGCCTACCCTGCCGGCGCGGCGTTCGGCGGCTACAAGGCCTCCGGGATCGGCCGGGAGAACCACCGGATGATGCTGGATCATTACCAGCAGACCAAGAACCTTCTGGTGTCCTACTCGCCCGATGCTCTCGGTTTCTTCTAGACGCGTTGTCCGCCAACGAGATGCAACAGACCCGCGTCGGCCTCACCCAGGACGCGGCCACTCTGCTGCGCAAGATGACAGACCGTCACGGCCCCCTGATGTTTCATCAGTCCGGTGGATGCTGCGACGGGTCCTCGCCGATGTGCTATCCGGACGGGGACTTCCTCACGGGCGACGCGGACATCCGCCTCGGCGATCTGGAGGTCGCCGGATTGGACCGGCCGGTGCCGTTCTGGATGTCCACCGCCCAGTACCAGTACTGGAAGCACACCTATCTCACCGTCGACGTGGTGCCCGGACGTGGCAGCGGGTTCTCGGTGGAGGCGCCGGAGGGCGTGCGGTTCATGATCAGGTCGAGGTTGATGACCGACGACGAGGCTGCGGCTTTCGGCCTCGTCTGAAGGTGTCAGACCCCAGCCGTGCGGCGGCGTTCGACCCCTGGCAGAACGGGGGTCGAACGCCGTCCCCTCTGACGTGTGCCACGACGTCACCACTGACGAAGTGAGTGGCCGGCCGGAGACCCACTTCATATGTGAATACTACCGCTGAGTAAATTATCGACCATGACCTCCATGGAACACGCGATGCGATTCGGCACCTTCATTCCGCAGGGCTGGCGACTTGACCTCGTCGGTATCGCGCCGGAAGACCAGTGGGCCACTATGTCCCGGCTCGCGAAGCGCGCGGACGCCGGGCCGTGGGAGTCCATCTGGGTCTACGACCACTTCCACACCGTCCCGGTGCCGACGGATCAGGCCACCCATGAGGCATGGACTCTGATGGCAGCTTTCGCTGCGTCCACCTCACGAGTCCGGCTGGGCCAGATGTGTACCTGTATGGCGTACCGCAACCCTGCCTATCTGGCCAAGGTGGCCGCCACCGTCGACATCATCTCCGGCGGGCGTACCGAGATGGGCATCGGCGCCGGCTGGTACGAACACGAATGGCGAGCTTACGGCTACGGCTTTCCGGCCGCCGGTGATCGCCTGCGGGCCTTGGACGAAGGCGTGCAGATCATGCAGCAGGCGTGGAGCACCGGAACGGCCACCTTTGCCGGAAAGTACTTCACCGTCGACGGCGCCATCGTCCGACCGTTGCCGTTGCAGCCCGGCGGGATCCCGACCTGGATCGCCGGCGGCGGCGAGAAGGTGACGTTGAAGATCGCCGCGAAGTATGCGCAGTACACCAACTTCGACGGCACGAAGGACGGCTTCGCGGCAAAGTCCGCCATCCTGGAGAGTCACTGCGCCGACGTCGGCACCGACTTTTCCTCGATCACCAGGTCGGCCAACTACAACGTGGTGATCGGTGCGACCAGGGCCGAGGTCGCCGACCGCACGGCCTGGATCCTGGATCACTACACCAGGCAACTCGGCGCCGAAAGGGCCGCGGCCGCGGTCAAGCAGAACACCACAGGGGCATGTGTCGGCACCCCCGAGCAGATCATCGAGAACCTCACCAGCATGAAGAACCTCGGGATGACCTACGCCATCGTGAATTTTGCGGAGTTGGCCTACGACACCTCGGGAGCCGAACTGTTCGAGACGCAGGTCATTCCCGCGCTCGCCTGACCCGTGCACGGCAAACTCCGCAGGCCGGGACGAAGTTGGCGACTCCCGTCCCTGTCGTACCAGAGTGGCGAAGGTGATCCATGCGGTCGGCCTGCTCGCCCAGCCATAGGGTCGCGCGCCGCGGGGAAGCGCGGGACAGCCAGGCGTCCTGGACGACCTCGGCCAACTCGCCCGCTGTGACTTCGTCGAGCCGGCCGGCCCGGATCAGCACCGACGGGTGACCGTCGAAGTGCCTGGTGGTGAAGAACGGCAGCGACTCGTTCTGGATCAACGCCTGCTTGTCGGCTTCGGACGGCACCCACAACACGATCACGTCGCGGTAGCGCTGGCCGGTCTGCGGGTCGACGGCGTCGGGGCGTGGATTGCGAAAGAACACGAACGATCTGCCACCCACCGAATAGACCGGGTTGCCGCCGGTCCCCAGAGTGACCCGGACGTGCGGCATGCCGCTCGCCAGCCGGTGCAGATCCGCGACGCAGGCCCGCCGGAGCGGGTCGGACATGTCGCTTCGGCCGGACACGCTCTCAGCGTAAGCGGATCACCCACCGCACTGCATGGATCAACCTGGCGGTTTTGGCGCCAGTGGGACCGGGTGAACGATTTCGTCCACGCCGGCGAAGTTGATCCAGGCAGTGGCGGGACTCCTCAGCCGACGGCCGCCAGCAGCGCCCGTTGGGTCAGGACGCGGGCCAGGTGCTCCCGGTAGTCGGCGCCGGCCGACGTGTCGTCGACCGGCGACGTGCCGTCCGCGGCATTGGCCGCAGCGGCCTTGATCGCCGCCGCCGTCGCCGGCCCGCCGACCAGCGCGGCTTCCACTGCCGCCGCCCGGATCGGCACCGGTCCCATGTTGGTCAGACCGACCCGCGCCTGGCGCACGACTCCGCCGGCGACCTGCATCGCCGCCGCAACCGAGACGATCGACCAGGACTGCGCGACCCTGGTGAACTTCTCGTAGTGGGCCCCCCAACCGGCGTAAGAGGGGAACCTGATCGACACCAGCAGCTCGTTCTCGGCGACGGCGGTGGTGAAGTAGTCCTGGAAGAAGTCGGCGGCGGGAACGGATCTGCGTCCGTCCGGGCCGGCAATCTCGAAGACAGCGTCCAGCGCCACCGCCACCGCGCCGAGGTCGCCAGCCGGGTCGGCGTGCACCAAGGCCCCACCGAGCGTGCCGCGGTGCCGCACCTGCGGATCCGCCACTGTCGCGGCGGTTTTTGCCAGCAACGACAGATGCTCGTTCACCAACGGATCGGTGACGACATCGTGGTGCGTGGTCATCGCGCCGATCACCACACTGTCGCCGTCCTGCCGGACACCGGTCAGTTCGGCGATCTTGCGGAGGTCGACGATCATGCCGGGCGCGGCCAGCCGGAGCCGCAGCACCGGGACCAAGGACTGCCCGCCGGCCAGGATCTTCGCCTCGTCACCGGCGTCGGCCAGTGCCGCGAGCACGGCATCGATCGACTCGGGCGCCGTGTAGTCGAACGATGACGGGATCACTGGGCACCTCCGGTGGGGACGCCGGTGGACAGCACGCCCTCGACGTGGCCGTTGGTGGTCGGCGTCGGGTCACCGCCTGACGATCCGGCACCGCCGGATTGCGCGTCCTGGATGGCCCGCCAGACGCGCTGCGGCGAGCAGGGCATCTCCACGTCCTTGACCCCGAGGTGCCGGACCGCGTCGATCACCGCGTTGACCACTGCAGGGGTAGAGGCAATCGTGCCGGCCTCGCCGACACCCTTGGCGCCCAACGGGTTGGTGGTGGACGGCGTGACGGTGCGGCCGGTGGTGAACGACGGCAGGTCGGCGGCGCTGGGCAGCAGGTAGTCGACGAAGGTGCCCGAGGTGAGCTGGCCATCCTCGGAGTACTGCGCCTCCTCGTACAAGGCCTGGGCTATGCCCTGCGCCAGGCCGCCGTGGATCTGCCCGTCGGCGATCAGCGGATTGACCACCACCCCGATGTCGTCGACGCACACATAGGAACGGATGGTGACCTTTCCGGTCTCGGTATCGACTTCGGTCGCGCACAGATGGGTCCCGTGCGGGAACGAGAAGTTGTCCGGGTCGAAGGTGGCCTCCGAATCCAGATTCGCCTCCACGCCGTCCGGCAGATTGTGTGCCGCGAAGGCCGCCCAGGCGATCTCGCCGATCGCCATCGAGGTGTCGGTGCCCTTCACCGAGAACTTGCCATTGGCAAATTCGATGTCGTCCTCGGCTGCTTCCATCAGGTGCGCGGCAATAATTTTCGCCTTGGCCACCACCTTCTTAGCGGCATTGATGACGGCGACGCCGCCGACCACCAGCGAGCGGGAGCCGTAGGTGTCCATGCCTCGCGGCGAGGACTGGGTGTCGCCGTGGATGACTTCGACGCTTTCGAACGGCACCCCCAACTGATCGGCGACGATCTGCGACCACGCTGTCTCGTGGCCCTGGCCGTGGGCGGTGGAGCCGGTGATCACCTCGACTCCGCCGGTCGGTAGCATCCGGATGGATGCGGACTCCCACCCGCCGGCCGCGTACGACAGCGAACCGAGCACCCGGGACGGCGCCAGGCCGCACATCTCGGTGAAGGTCGAGATGCCGATGCCCAGCTGGACCGGGTCGCCGGAGTCCCGGCGCCGCTGCTGCTCCGCACGCAGTTCGTCGTAGTGGAACAATTCCATCGCCTGGGCGGTGGCTGCCTCGTAGTTGCCGGAGTCGTAGGTCAGCCCGCAGACGGTGGTGAACGGGAACTCCTCGTGGGTGATCCAGTTCTTCTTCCGCAGCTCCATCGGCTCCATGCCGAGTTCGACGGCCAGTTCGTCCATCATCCGCTCGACACCGAAGGTGGCCTCCGGCCGACCGGCGCCGCGGTAGGCGTCGGTGATCGTCTTGTTGGTGAAGACGTTCGTGCAGGTGAAACGATAGGCCGGGATCTTGTAGATGGCGTTGAACATGAAGGCCCCGAGGATCGGCACGCCGGGGCCGACGGTACCCAGGTATGCGCCCATGTCGGCCAACAGGTCGACGTCGAATCCGGTGATGGTGCCGTCCCGGCGGGCGGAGATGCGCAGCCGTTGCAGTTGATCTCGCCCGTGGTGCGCTGACATCAGCGACTCGGAGCGCGTCTCGGTGTACTTCACCGGTTTGTTCAGCCGCCTGGCCACCATCAGGGTGATCACCTCTTCGGGGGTGGTCTGCAGCTTCCCGCCGAAACCGCCACCGACGTCGGGTGCGATCACCCGCAGTTTGTGCTCGGGGATGCCCTGCGACAGGGCGATGAGGACCCGGAGCACGTGCGGGATCTGCGTCGCCGACCACATGGTGATCTGTTCGGAGGTCGGATCGACGACCGTCGACCGCGGCTCCATGAACGCCGGGATCAGCCGCTGCTGCCGGAAGACCCGCTCCACCACCACCTGGTCCGGGTCGCTCTGCGCCGCGGTGAGCGCGTCCACCACGCTGCCGCCGGTGCCCGCCGTGCCGGAATCGAAGACCCACACGGCGTTCTGGTTGGTACCCAGGTCCGGATGCACCAGGGTGGCGCCGTCGGCGAGCGCGGCCTCCATGTCCAGCACCACATCGAGCGGTTCGTATTCGACCTCGACCGCCTCGACGGCGTCGACCGCCTCCGCCTTCGTCCTGGCGGCGATCACCGCGATGACCTCCCCCGCGTGCTTCACCGCTCCGACCGCCACCGGCAGCCGCACCGGGGACTTCATGTCAGCGGTGATCGGCCAGGCGCAGGGCAATCCACCCTGTTCGGTGAAGTCGGCACCGGTCCAGGCGCCCACCACACCTGGCGCATCGAGCGCGCCGGCCACGGAGATCGAGGTGATCTTGGCGTGCGCATAGGGCGAGCGAACCATTGCCAGGTGCAGCATGCCGTTGAGCACGATGTTGTCGGTCCAACGGGTGCGCCCGGTGATCAGATGCGCGTCCTCCTTGCGGCGGCGATCCCTGCCGACCTCCGTTGCCGGGGCGTCGGCCGGGGTGTCCAGGGTTGCGGTCATCGCAGCGATCCTGTCTCGTCGGCCGGGGCTGCGCCGGCAGTGGCCAGCGACCTGTCGGGAGCTGTCGCGGACGCTGACATCTCTACCGCCGCCGCCTTGACCGCTGCGACGATGTTCTGGTAGCCGGTGCAGCGACAGAGGTTGCCCTCCAGGCCTTCCCGGATCTCCTGCTCGGTCGGGTCGGCATTCTCACCCAGCAGAGAGATGGACTGCATGATCATTCCCGGGGTGCAGTAACCGCACTGCAGGGCATGGCATTCATGGAACGCCCGCTGCACCGGGTGCAGTTCGCTGCCCTTGGCCAATCCCTCGACGGTGGTCACCTGGCCACCGTCGGCCTGGACGGCGAGTACCGAGCAGGACTTCACGCTCAGGCCGTCGAGATGCACCGTGCAGGCGCCACAGTTACTGGTATCGCAACCGACGACGGTCCCCACCTTTCCGAGTTTCTCGCGCAGGTACTGGACCAGCAGCATCCGGGGCTCGACATCATCGGAGTACTTGACTCCGTCCACCTTGACCGATAGGGCCGTCATGGGCACTCCCTCTTCATTGGGGGCAATCTCGGGTTCATTGGAGTAATCAGGGCAAGCTATTCCACGCCGTGCGGTCACTTTCAACCCGGTCCGCCAAGCGTCAGCCGAGGGCAGAGTAGAGACCGCGGTCACGACGATGCCCGCAAGATCGCTTACCCGCAACCGGATGATCCAGCGCCCCGCATTAGCGGATTAATAGCGTCTGTACGACCGCAACTGCGGAAACATTGGGTTGTCCTCTCTCATTCAAACTCCCTTCGTACGAGTTGTGTAAGTCGTCGCCGTCAGCCGCTCCGGTCGACCTGCCCTTTCGCCAGTTCGGCACGATCAGCGGCCGCGCGCCCGGCGTGCCATCCTCTGGCGTCCACCCGTTTGGCGCTGGCCTGCGTGGTGTGCGGGAAGAGCCGCGCGAACTCGGTGTCCACTGCCGCCGACTGCCTGGCCAGCACCGGTAGCAAACTGCTCCCGCGGTGCGCTGACTCCTCCTGTTGCGCATGCACTCCGGCGTAGCTCAGTCGCTCACCGATCCGATTCGCGTAGGCGAGCAGGAAAGCCCGGCGGAACGATGGCGACCGGTCGAGCCGATGGCCGCCCTGGGAGGTGGACCCGGCCTCGGTCATCGCCCTGGTGGCCTGCACCAGCAGCGAAGTGAACAGCATTTCGGCCAGATCCAGGTCCACCGGCAGGCCGACGACGGTCGCGATGCCGTGCGCATCGTCCCAGATCGCCCTGACCCTGTTGACCTTGCCGACGGTGGCCAGCAGCTGCACCTTGGTGACCGCATACGGATTGTCGATATGTATCCGGCGGGAACGGATCTCGATGTTGTCGGCGGAATCTGCCAGCAGCGCCTCGTCGATGGCGTACCTGGTCATCAGATCCTGCGCCTTGCTGGTGAAGGCGTCGGCCTCCTCGGCGAATTCGGTCGCCTCCGCCTTCGCCAGCAGTGCACGGATGATGGTCAGCTTCTTCGGGTCGTGACCCGATTCCGGGCGCGGACCGGCCGGCCGCTTGTGACCAGCTCCCCAGCTTGACGGCGGTGGCACCAGCCGCGGCATCGGGTGGATATCCAGCCAGTGACCGAGCAGGCCCAGTACGTCGTGCCAACCGTCCCACGCCGCGCTCCGCCCACCGAGGGAGGTCAACACATCCCAGTCCGCCCCGGGTCGAGCTGTCTCCGGCAGCGGGGTGTCGGCAATGGCCTCCAGCTGGCCGACCCAGTCCGGCGACGCCCTGGCCGGGGCCCGGTCGATGAGCCCCTGTTGGACGATGATCAGGCCGGAGATCCTGGCCGGCCTGGCCCCCAGTTCACGGCGGACGACATGGGCGAGATCGGCGGGCTGCCATCCATGTTCGTAGGCGAGCGCAATCTGCTGGAACAGCAGCTTGGTGGCCACCCGGGAAGCCAGCATCGCGTCCCGCGTCCCGACGGTGCCGCCGAACACCACCAGGTCCCCGACCGCGTCGTCGAAGGCTACCGGGTCCCGGGTGACCCGGGCCGCAGCGATGATCAGCGCGGTGGCCTCATCCTCCGGACTGCGCTGCTCCGGGCGCGATGGGGCCGGCCCCGCCGCTGGATGTCCGGCCGCGCGCGCTCGGCGCCTGGCCGCCCTCCGCTGCTGATTGTTCTTCCCCATGGCGCCCAGTGTCCGGCATGGCACCGACAACCGGCCGGGAGCCGGCTCGGTCCGCTCCACCGGAGGCCGCCGTCAGCCGTTGACCACCTGCGCGATCGGCTCCCGGTGAATCGCGCCGTCGAGCCCCGAGAGCGGTCGACCACCGCCGTCCCAACGCCTGGCGATGATCTCGGCGGCGATCGACACCGCTGTCTCCTCAGGAGTTCTGGCCCCAAGGTCCAGGCCGATCGGCGAGGACAACCGGGCGATCTGCTCGGCCGGCACACCCGCTTCGGCGAGCTTGTCCAGCCGGTCCTGGTGGGTCTGACGCGACCCCATCGCCCCGATGTAGGCCACTGGGAGCGCCAGAGCCGTTGCCAGCACTGGGATGTCGAACTTCGGGTCGTGGGTCAGTACGCAGATGACGGTGCGCGGGTCCAGGCTGCCCGCCTGCGACTGCAGATAGCGATGAGGCCAGTCGACCACCACTTCGTCGGCATCCGGGAATCGCTTGACGGTAGCGAAGACCGGACGGGCATCGCAGACGGTGACCCGGTAGCCCAGGAAGCTGCCGACCTTGGCCACCGCAGCGGCAAAGTCGATGGCACCGAAGACCAACATCCGCGGGGCCGGAGCGAAACTGGCGACGAAGATCCGCAGTCCGGCGTCCAGCCGTTCGCCGTTCGGACCGTAGGTGAGGATGGCGGTACGGCCGGAGGCGAGCAGCCCACGGGCGTCGTCGGTCACCGCGTCGTCAACCCTGGCCGACCCCAGGTCGCCCGCCCGACGATCAGGCCAGATCACCAGGTGCCGACCGAGCTGCTCGGGCGTGCCCTCGATCACCGTGGCCAACGCCACCGGCGCGTCGGCCTCGATCGCCTCGGCCAACGCGCCGAATTCGGGAAAGGCCTCACGAGAAATCTCCTCGGTGAAGATGTCGATGATCCCGCCGCAGGTCAGGCCGACGGCGAAGGCGTCGTCGTCGGATACTCCGTAGCGTTGCAACACCGGCTCGGAGCCGTCCCGAACGGCGGTCGCCAATTCGTAGACAGCACCCTCCACGCAGCCGCCCGACACCGACCCGACGGCGGTACCGTCGGGGCCGACCAGCATCGAGGCGCCGGCCGGGCGCGGCGCCGACCGGTAGGTGCCGACCACGGTTCCGACGCCGACGCGGTCGCCCGCCTCCCACCAACGTCGCAGATCGACAATGACCTCACGCATCGCGGATGACCTCCAACAGTTGTTCCAGGGTGGCCAGCGAATGACCGGCCACGAACGCGTCCAGGTGCGGCAACACCGCCACGATCCCAGTCTGCACCGGGAGATACCCATCCTTGCCCTTGTGCGGGTTGACCCAGACCAATTGCCTGGACAACCGTTGGAGGCGCTGGACCTCCCGCCCGAGAAGCTCCGTCGAGCCGCGCTCCCAACCGTCGGAGAACAGCACCACCACCGCACCCCTGGCAGTGCCCCGCTGACCCCACCGGTCGGTGAACGCCTGCAGCACCTCGCCGAGCCTGGTCCCGCCGGAGAAGTCCGGGATGACGTCGGACGCGGCTCGCAGAGCGGCGTCCGGATCGGCGAGCCGCAGGGCCCTGGTGATCCGGGACAACCGGGTGCCGATGGTGAAGACCTCGGCCGCTGCCGGTTGTCGGCGCACGATGACATGCGCAAATCGCAGCAATGCGTCCGCGTACGGGGCCATCGAGCCCGACACGTCGATCAGCAGCACCACCCGGCGCGGCCGCTTCCCGTTCCGCCGGCGCTGCAGCCTGCCCGGCTCGCCGCCGGTGGTCAGCATCGACCTGACAGTTCGTCGTACGTCGACCGGCCCGCGGCGAGCCGGCTGGCGGCGTCGGGACAGCCGTTGCGGCAGGCCAGGGGTCAGCAGCGCCAGCATCGCGCTCAGTTCCTGCCGGTCCGCTGCCGACAACCCGCTGAAGTCGCGGTGCCGCAACACCTCGGTCGCCGCCGCCTTGGCCAGCACCGGCGGCGGACCGTCCTCTCGCTGATCGCTGCCGACACCCTCTTCGGGCTGCATCGACGCCATCTCAGCGGTGCTGAGCTGCCGCGGTCGGCGAGGTCCGACGGGGGCCGTTCGGTTGGTGAAGTAGGCGTCGAAGACCATGTCGTAGATCTCGATGTCCTCGGGTCCGGCGGTCAGCGTCAGCCGGCCGGCCCAGTACACATCACGTGGGTCGGCGACCTGCAGGGCCGCGACGGCGGACAGAAAGGTCGCCGCCCGCTCCGGTCCGACTGACAGGCCCGCCGCGCCCAGCGCCCAGGTGAAAGCGGTGAGCAGCACAGTGCCGTCGCGCCCGGCCGGCGCGGACGTCATCGACCCAGGGCCGTTGTCTGCCATCAGATGGTCGGTCAGGCGCCGTCAGGAAGCCAGCAGCGCGGACAGCCCGGCGGCCAGGACCCGGTCGGTGTCCTCCCGGTATTTGAGCACGGCGCCGAGGGTCAACGCAGCCGACTGCGGGTCGAGTTGCCGACAGCCCAGCGCCTGCAGGGCCATCGCCCAGTCGATCGATTCGGCGACGCCGGGGGGCTTGAGAAGGTCGGCTTCCCGCAGCCTCGCGACGGCTGCCGCCACCTGCGCGGCCAGGCTCTGGGTCACCTCGGGCAGCCGGCGACGCAGGATCGCCACCTCCCGCTCCAGCGACGGATGCTCCACCCAGTGATAGAGGCAGCGCCGCTTCAGAGCGTCGTGCACCTCACGGGTCCGATTGGAGGTGAGGATGACCAGCGGCGGATCGGTAGCGCGAATGCGGCCCAATTCGGGAATAGTCACCGCAAAATCGGAAAGGGCTTCCAGCAGGAACGCTTCGAATTCGTCATCGGCGCGATCGATCTCATCGATCAGCAATACCGAGCCAGGGGTGCGCAGGGCATGCAGAATGGGCCGCGCCACCAGGAACCGCTCGCTGTAGAGCTCGTTCTCCACCTTCTGCAGGTCGAACTCGGTGCCGACGGATGCGCCGACCTCGGCGGCTCGAAGGTGCAGCACCTGACGAGGAAAGTCCCAGTCGTACAACGCTTGTGCGGCATCGATGCCCTCGTAGCACTGCAGCCGGATCAGCTCGGTACCCCGCGCCTGGGCCAACGCGGCGGCCAACGCGGTCTTGCCGACGCCGGCCTCGCCCTCGAGCAGCAGGGGCCGCCGCAGGGCGTCGGCCAGGAACGCTGCCGTGGCGATGCCGGCGTCCGGTAGGTACCCGGTCTTTTCCAGAGCAGCCAATACGCTGTCCGGATCGGGGAATACCGACCGCCGTGGATCTGGAAATACGGTCATCGGACCACTATGAACCATCTCAGGGGCGGGGCCCGCTGGTGCGTCCGGTTATTGTGGTCGGCATGACGACCACAGCCCTGGGCATCCCGCTGTTCGGGCTGCCCGGTGGACGCGCTCGTGCCGCCTCCTCGACCACCGTGCCGGACCGCGGCCCCGACCCCGGACTCGTCGACACCCACGGACGCCGGGCCATCGACCTTCGGGTGTCGCTCACCGACAAGTGCAATCTGCGGTGCACCTACTGCATGCCGGCAGAAGGTCTGGACTGGCTACCGGGCGAGGAACTGCTCACCGACTCCGAACTGGTCCGACTGATCGGCATCGCCGTTCAGCACCTCGGTGTCACCGAGATCCGCTTCACCGGTGGTGAACCCCTGCTGCGCAAAGGAATTCTCGGGTTGGTCCAGGCTGTCGGGCAGCTGGATCCGCGGCCGGAGATGTCGCTGACCACGAACGGTATCGGGTTTGCGCGGCGGGCGGCCGCTTTCGCCGCCGCCGGCCTGGACCGGATCAACATCTCCCTGGACTCACTGCGCCGCGAGACCTTCGCGGCGATCACCCGCCGCGACCGGCTCAGCGATGTCATCGCCGCTCTCGACGGTGCAGTGGCCGCCGGACTCACCCCGGTCAAGATCAACGCCGTGCTGCTGCGCGGCATCAACGACCACGAGGCAGGCGACCTGCTGGACTTCGCCGTACAACACGGCTATCACCTGAGGTTCATCGAGCAGATGCCGCTGGACGCCGGGCACGAGTGGAACCGCGCCTCCATGGTGACAGCGGATGAGATCCAGGCCGCACTGTCATCCAGGTTCGCCCTCACGCCACACCGCGCCGCACGGGCCGGCGCCCCTGCCGAACTGTTCGACGTCGACGGCGGACCGGCTACCGTCGGCATCATCGCGTCGGTGACCCGGCCGTTCTGCGGCGACTGCGACCGCACCAGGTTGACCGCGGACGGTCAGATCCGCACCTGCCTGTTCGCACAGACCGAGACCGACCTGCGCGGCTTGCTCCGGCGCAGCGCCAGCGACGAGGAGATTGCCGAGGCCTGGCGGCTGGCCATGTGGCACAAACTGCCGGGTCATGGCATCAACGACCCGTCGTTCCTGCAGCCGGATCGGCCGATGAGCGCGATCGGTGGCTGACCATGTTCAGGTTCCGTTGCCCCTGCAGAGCAGTGACGCGGAACTGACCACCGTCACCGTCCGATTCTTCGCCGCGGCAAGATCTGCGGCCGGCGCCACCGAGGAGAAGGTGGCCGTTGGCGAGCCGGCCACAGTGGGTGATGTATTGCGGGCTGTCGTCGATGTCCACGGTCGACGACTCGAAGAGGTATTGCGCAGATGCTCGTACCTTTTGGGTGAAACCGCCGTCCACGGGCTGGAAACACCCATCACCAATGGTCAGATTTTGGACGTCTTGCCACCCTTTGCCGGGGGCTGACGACCCATTCGGGTGACTTATCAGCAATTCGGAGGACTGACGTATCAGACTGGCCGAACCGTTACACCTGGGAACAGGCAGCGGAGGCCGGCAAGCTGGGCGTGATCACGTGCGTGTCCACTTCCGGTATCGAGCCAGGTAACGCTAGCCTTCGCTCGACAGGCTCCTGCCCGTCATCGCCGGCGAGCCCGGTATTCGCGTCCCAACTGGAGGTTCCTGTGTCCCAGCCCCCCGCCGGAGGGTACCCGCCTCCGGACCAATCGACGCCCGGTGGATACCCACCCCCGTCGCAGCCCGGCCCACCGGCCGGCGGCTATCCGCCGCCCGCACCCAACTACACCCCACCGCCGGCGAACATGCCGCCGCCCGGTCCGGCCCCCGGCGGCTATCAGCCCCCGGCCCCCGGATACGGTCCCCCGCCCGCTGCTCCAGGTGGGTATCCCGCCGCCGGTGGCTATCCGCCGCCTGCACCGGGTTACCAGCCGCCGCCGCCGCAGGGCTACGGTCCGCCCGGAGCGCCGGGATATCCGCCACCGGGCGGCAGTGGCGCGCCGTCGTTCGACGCTTCCAAGGTCGGCACCAGCGACTGGATCATCATCGGCTCCGGCCTGGTATTGCTGATCTTCAGCTTCTTCGGGTGGTACTCCGTGACGTTCTCCGGCGGCGGATTCAGTATCAGTTCGAGCGTGGGCGCCTGGCACGAGTACTGGTGGCTCGCCACTGTGCTCGGGGTGGCTGTCTCCGTCGTTGTGGCGCTGCGCGCAACCATGTCCCAGGCCATCAGTCAGGTCAAACCCCAGTACCTGATGTTCGGCGCTGCCGCCGGTTTCCTGATCACCCTGATCGCGCTGATCGAGAACTTCGCATCCGGCGACAGCGGGACTGGCTATTCCTACGGCCCCGGCATCGGCGCCTGGGTCTGCCTGGTCGTGTCGGCTGCGCAGACCTACTTCGTCTGGCTGTGGGCCCAGAAGCAGCCCGGTTGGAGCCTGCCCAAGCTCCCCGGCCCCAGCCTCTGAGCAGTGCATTGCCGAGCGCATCGCGCAGGGCCGTGACCATCGATGGTCACGGCCCTGCGTGCATCTACTGGTGCGCCCGATGGAGGGTCAGGCTGACCCGACCCACTCGTCGGCACCGTCGGCGAAGACCTGGCGTTTCCACACCGGTAGCCGCTTCTTGACCTCGTCCACCAGATCCGAGCAGGCGTCGAAGGCCTCTCGACGATGCGCGGCTGACACCGCTGCCGCCAGCGCCACATCGCCGATTCCCAGCAGACCGTATCGATGGGTGACCGCGACAGCGATGATGCCGTCCCGGGCGGCGATATTGGTAGCGATCTCTCGGACGACATCCGCCGCCGTGGGGTGCACCTGATATTCGAGTTCGGCGACCGATCGGCCGTCGTCGTGATCGCGGACGACCCCGGCGAAGCCGACGGTCGCGCCCGCTGTCGCATCCTGGACGGCGGCGTAGTGCTCGAGCAGGTCGAGGACGTCCAGGCTCACCCCGGCGAGCGCGACCGTGCCGGCCATCAGACGCCGCCGCCCGGCCGGTGGTCCCCGCCCGAAATCTGTTCCAGCGCATGGGCCATCACCCGGTAGAGCACGCCAAGTCCGTCCTTCACACCGCCGGTCGAGCCAGGCAGGTTGACGATGAGCGTGCGGGTGGCGACGCCGACGATTCCGCGGGACAGCATCGCGGTGGGTACGGCGTCCCCGCCGGCGCGCCGGATCGCGTCGGCCAGCCCCGGCACCTCGTAATCGATCACCGCTGCGGTCGCCTGCGGAGTGCGGTCGCTCGGCGACAGTCCGGTGCCACCGGAGGTGAGGACGAGGTCGGCGCCGACAGCCTTGCGCAGCTCGGCCTCGACCTGCGGCCCATCGGCCACCACGATCGGGCCCTCCACGGCAAAGCCCTTGTCCGCCAGCCATTGCGCGATGACCGGACCGGTCCGGTCCTGATAGACGCCGGCGGCCGCCCTGGTGGAGGCGATGATGACGACTGCGGATCTTTTCATGAGCTCACTTCTTCCGGCCGAAGCCATATGCCGGTTTTCCCGCCGTCTTTGCGCTGCACCTTGACGGCATCCAGCACCGCCGCCGGGTCTACCGCTTTGATCATGTCGTGCAGGGTCAGGCCGGCCACGGCAACGGCCGTGAGCGCTTCCATCTCCACGCCGGTGCGGTCGGTGGTGCGCACGGTCGCGGTGATGAACACCGCGGTGTCGGTCAGCTCCAGGTCGATCACCACACCGGACAGCGCAATGGGATGACAGAGCGGAATCAGCTCCGGAGTCTTCTTGGCCGCCATGATTCCGGCGATGCGCGCGCTGGCCAGCGCATCGCCCTTGGGCAGGCCGTCCCGCCGAAGCAGTCCGATCACCTCGGCCGTGGTACGCACCCAGCCGGTGGCGACCGCCGACCGCGCCGTGGCTTCCTTGCCCGCCACATCGACCATCCGGGCAGCACCCTTGTCGTCGGTGTGCGAGAACGAGGGGCCGTTCATGCGCCCGCCGTCGCGGCCGACTCCTTCGCGCCCCCGGCCATCCGCTCGCCGTCCCTGGCAACCGCGACCACCGCCCGGGCCACCGCCTTGGCGACCTTCTCGTCGAAGACGCTCGGCACTATGTAGGAGGCATTGAGCTGGTCGGGGGCCACCACATCGGCGATGGCCAGGGCCGCCGCCATGAGCATCTCATCGGTGATGATCCGGGCCTGGGCGTCGAGCAACCCCCGGAACACCCCGGGGAAGGCCAGCACGTTGTTGATCTGGTTGGGGAAGTCGGACCGTCCGGTGGCTACCACGGCGGCGTGCTGCTGGGCCTCCAGCGGATCGATCTCCGGGTCCGGGTTGGCCAGTGCGAACACGATGGCGTCGGTGTTCATCCTGGCGATGTCGGCGCCGGTCATTATGTTGGGGGCCGACACACCGATGAAGACGTCGGCGCCGTCGATCGCGTCGTGGATCGAGCCGGTGATCACCGATTTGTTCGTCTTCGAGGCCACCTCGGCCAGGTTCGGGTCCATCCCCTCGCGCCCGGAGTAGACGATGCCCTTGATGTCGACGGCGACGATGTCGGCCGGAACCTGGTGCAGCAGCAGCCGGATGATGGCATTGCCGGCCGCCCCGACGCCGGAGATGACGATCTTGCAGTCACGGATGTCCTTCTTGACCACCCGCAGCGCGTTGCGCAGTGCGGCCACCACGACGATCGCGGTGCCGTGCTGGTCGTCGTGGAACACCGGGATGTCCAGCAGCTCACGCAGCCGGCGTTCGATCTCGAAGCAGCGGGGGGCGGCGATGTCCTCCAGGTTGATGCCGCCGTACACCGGGGCGATCAGCTGCACCGTCCTGATGATCTCCTCGGTGTCGGTGGAGTCGATGCACACCGGCCAGGCGTCGACACCGGCGAACTTCTTGAACAGGGCGGCCTTTCCCTCCATCACCGGCAGCGCAGCCGCCGGGCCGATGTTGCCGAGGCCGAGCACCGCAGTCCCGTCGGTGACGACGGCGACCGTATTGCGCTTGATGGTCAGCCGGCGGGCGTCTTCCGGATTCTTGGCGATCGCCATGCACACCCGGGCGACCCCCGGGGTGTAGGCCCGCGACAGGTCGTCCCGATTGCGGAGCGGGACCTTGGACGTCACCTCGATCTTGCCGCCGAGATGTACCAGGAACGTCCGGTCGGACACCTTCCGGACCGACACTCCCGGCAACGCGTTCACGGCGTCGGTCATCTCGTCGGCGTGATCGGCGGACAGCGCGTTGGCGGAAAGGTCCACCACCATCTGCTCGGCGGTCGACTCCACCACGTCGAAGCCGGTGATCACTCCGCCGGCCCGGCCGACCGCGCTGGTCAGATCCCCGGCGGCCGACGCCGACGGCGGCGCCGCAACCCGCATGGTGATCGAGTAACCGGGGCCTGGGATTGCCATGGTGTCAAAACCTTCCTCACTTCAGTTCTCGCGACTTCACGTCTCGCGGCCGGCAGTGCGGCCTCAGCGCACGGGGCACTGAACAGCCCCGCGGCTCACCCACCGAGCATTCTGAGGGTAGCCCGGTTGGCCGCACCCATTCGACGAGCAGCGGTTCAGCACGGGCGGCAGTTCAGGACGAGCCGAGGTTCAACGGTGGCAGAGGTCAGATCTGTGCCGCAGTGTCGACGTCATCCCCTCCGCCGATGTCGCCGCATTCGATCAACTCGACGTGCTGCCCGGCGAGATAGATCCGCGCCCCGGCATCGCCGATTGCGCCGGCGATCACCGGCGCGAAGTGGTCCCGGCCGAGCAACACCGGGTGGCCGGACCGGCCGCTATAGGCCGCCCTGGCAAGCATCGTGGTCGGCAGGGCGGCCGATCTGGCGAACCTGACCACCCGGTCCACCACGGTTCTACCCACCCCGGGAAGGTCCACCAGCATGACAAGGGCGGCGTCGACAGAGGTCTGCGAGAGCATCTCCAGGCCGACGACGAGACTCGAGGCCATGCCGGCCTCGTGGCCATGGTTGATCACCGTCGGGACACCGGCGGGGAGCAGGGCGGCGACCACGTCCGCCTGCGCGCCGGTCACCACGACGAGCTCGTCACAACCTGCCATCGCGGCCAGCGTCGTCAGAACCCAAGGGCCAGAACCGGTATCGACCAACGCTTTGGGTCCGCCGAACCGGCGACCGGAGCCGGCCGCCAACAGCAGCCCGGCGACCCTGACCGGGGCGGGAATCAGCGGTTGATGACCGTGGTGGGGTGAATGTAGAGAATCTGGTCACCAGGCAGCGGGAATTCCAACTCACCGAAAGGTGAAAGCGCGCCCTGGCGATCCGAGTTGAACTCACTCACCGCATGTCCGCCCTCCTCGATCACCGGCCAGGTCGGGTCGACACCATTGTTCCGCTTGTCCGCCATCGGTCCTCCTCGATTCGTGGCTGATCCACTGCATTGCCGGGCACTGTGCCGGCAGGGCAGCAACGCCATCTCGCCTCATTGTCCCGCATCGTCCGGCATCGGCCAACCTTGGCCCGCGCTCCCCATCGTCGTGGTTCTGGGACCAACGGGGCGCGAGTCGACCCGATGCGGAGCGCCGCCGTCGTTGATAAGCGCCAACACGGGCTAGGGCGGATGCTTCGGCCGGCGGCCAGTACCGTTGGAGGTGATGCCATCCACCCTGGAATGGCTGCGCAGCCGAGACGACGCAGCCCTGGTCGCCCTCTTGCGCGCCCGACCCGACCTGACCGTGCCGGCGCCCACCGATCTGTCGGTACTGGCCCGGCGGCTGGATAGCCCGCCATCGGTGTGGCGGGCGTTGGAGTCGCTCAACCGATTCGCCGTGCAGGTGCTGGAGTCGGTGGTGCTGCACAGCCTGGACAGACACCAGGTGAGCCCGGCCGAGGTCAGTGCCTTTCTCGGCAAGGCGGCACCGATTGCGCAGGTCAAACGGGTTTTCGGCGAGTTGGAGACACTGGCGCTGGTCCGCGGGGGTGACGCAGTGCGGCCATCGGCGGCCGTTCCGCCCGCAATGGGCGAGTTTCCCGCCGGCTTCGGCCCGAGCGGCCCGCTGTCCGGCGACCGGCTCACCGAGGCGCTGGCCGCGACCTCGGAGGAGGGTCGCGGTCTGCTGGCCCGACTGGCCCAGGGTCGGCCGCGCGGCTCGGTCGGCACCACCGGGCCGATGGCCGCGGTGGTCCGCAGCTTGGTGGATTGCGGATTACTCCTGCGGCTGGATGCCGGGACAGTGGTGCTCCCCCGCGAGGTCGGGCTGGCTCTTCGTGGTGACGAACCTCTCGGCCCTGTCCACGTGCAGAGCCCGCCCGTCGCCCTGGTCGAGAAGGGCCGCAGCACTGTCGACGGAACGGCCGCCGGCCAGGCGCTCGCCGCCGTGGCCACCGCCAACCGGATGTTGGACGTGCTGGGTCAGGTGCCGGCACCCGTGCTCAAGTCCGGTGGCATGGGTGTCCGGGAGATGCGGCGGTTGGCCAAGGACCTGGATCTGGACCAGACGCTGACCGCCCTGCACGTCGAGTTGCTGGCCGCGGCCGGCCTCATCGCCACCAGCGAACCGCGGTCCAGGAATGCGCCGAACAGCTGGACGCCGACCAGCGCCGCCGACGATTTCGCCGACCAGGATGACGACGAGGCCTGGGCGCAGCTTGCCGGAACCTGGCTGGAGCTGCGCCGCGATCCGAGCCGTACCGGGCAGCGCGATGCGGCCGGCAAGGTGCTCGCCGCCCTTTCGGCCGAGCTTTCCTGGGTGCGCGGTCCGGCTGATCGGCGTTTCGTTCTCGGCGCCCTCGCCGAGTTGCCGCCCGGAATCGGACTGGATGCGCAGGGATTGTCCGCCCGGCTCGCCTGGGCCGCGCCGCTGCGGACGCCTGAACGCCGGGATCCCTTGGCTGCCAACGTCGTCGCCGAGGCGACCGCGCTGGGCGTCGTCGCATTCCAGACCCTGTCGACGGCCGGCCGACAGCTGCTGGTCGCCGACCCGCTGGCGGCCGCGGCAGCGCTCCGCGAGGCGCTGCCGGAGCCGGTCGACACGGTCATGGTGCAGGCAGATCTCACGGTCGTCGCGCCCGGCCGGCTGCAGCCGGAACTGGCCGCCAGGCTGGTGGCAGCGGCCGAGGTCGAGTCGGCGGGCAGCGCCACCGTCTACCGGGTCACCCCGGACAGCCTCCGGCGGGCCTTCGACGGCGGGGCGTCCACCGCGGAACTGCACGAGCTGTTCCAGAAGCACTCGATCACCGGCGTTCCGCAGGCACTGACCTATCTCATCGACGACGTCGCCCGCCGCCACGGTGTGTTGCGGGTCGGCGCCGCTGCCTCGTACCTGCGCAGCGAGGACCCGTCACTGATCGACCAGGCCATCGCCCAGGCCGGTGCGTCGGGAATGCTGGTGCGCAGGTTGGCTCCCACGGTGGCGATCTCCACCAGCCGGTTGGAGGATCTGCTGGCCCCGCTGCGATCTGCCGGTCTCGTACCCGCCGCCGAGGACGCGTCCGGCGCCGTGGTTGATCTGCGGGCGGCCCCGCAGCGTGTCGGAGGGGCCGCGCTCACCCCGGCCCGTCGTCGGGAACCGCCGGTGCCCTCCGACGATCAGCTGATCGCCCTGATCGGTCGGATGCGCAGCGCCGAGTCCTATCTGGGCACCCAGACTGTGCAATCGCCGGTGGAGGCGCTGGGCCTGCTCCGGCATGCGGCTGATCATCGCGAGGCGGTATGGATCGGCTACGTCGATTCCGAGGGCGGAACCACTCGCCGGCTCATCGAGCCGGTCGCCGTGTCCGGCGGGGCGGTGGCCGCCTTCGACCGGCTGCGGGAGACCATGCGGACCTTCGCCCTGCACCGGATCACCGGCGTGCAACCGGCGCCGTCGACCGAGTCTCCGGGGCGGGCGCTACCCCCTGGGTAGCCGGCATCCCGGTCTGCCGGCAGAGCCGGTGACCGTGCCAATGCCGAACCCGCCACCTGCGACGACACGCAACAGTGCAACATTTGAGCAAAGGCAACCTGAGCGTGACACCAGCCGTCTACCCTGCAAGGGACCCGGGAGGATGGTTTGTTGAACATGCGTGGAAAACCGATCAAGTTGGCCGTAGCGGCTGTGTTGGCCGCGGCGCTCCTGACCGCCTGCACCGGCAAGGCCTCCACCTCCGCCCAGGTGGGCGCTGTCGCGGTCGTCGACACCACCTCGATTGCGGCATCGACGGTCCCGGTCGTCACGGTGCCGCCGGTGACCACACCGCCGCCCGCCACCCCGCCGCCAGCCACGACTACGGCTCTGGACAGCACCACGTCCACCACTTCGACACCGCCCAAGATCGTGATTCCGGCCGCCGGCTACTCGGCGAATCCCAAGCTCGGCAGCACCGGTCTGTCACCGACGGGTGCCATCACCATCACGGCCGCGAACGGCACCCTGGCCGGCCTCGTGCTGACCAAGGCCGACGGGACCCCGGTCAAGGGCGCACTGAACGCCAAGAAGACCAGCTGGACGCTCGGTGAACCGCTCGGGTATTCCGCCACCTACACACTGGGCGGCAAGGCGATCGGCGCCGATGGGAAAGCTGTTGCGATCACCGGTAGCTACAGCACCGTCAGCCCGGACGGCGTCATCAATGCGAGCATCTCGCCCGGGGATGGCGACACCGTCGGCATCGCAGCGCCGATCCTGATCAGCCTGGGCACCGACATCACCGACACCACCGGACGGCAGAACATCGAGAAGGCGATCACCGTCACCAGCGTGCCGAAGACGGAAGGTTCGTTCGCCTGGATCCAGCACGACGACGGCTGGGGCCTGGACTGGCGCCCGAAGGCGTACTGGGTGCCCGGCACAAAGGTCTCGGTGACCGCCAACCTGTACGGGGTCAGTTTCGGCGCCAACCTGTGGGGGCAATCGGATCTTTCGTCGAAGTTCACCATCGGCCGGTCCGAGATCACCAAGGGCGACATCAACAGCCATCGCCTGGAGGTCTACCGCGACGGGAAACTGCTCTTCGACTTCCCGACGTCCTACGGTCTGGAAAGCGACCCTGGCCGGGTCACCCGCGGCGGTACCTACATCGTGATGAGCAAGGAATACCTGCACCTGATGTCCAACCCCGCCTACCACTACGTCAACTTCAAGGCCTATTACGCGGTGCGGATCTCCAACAACGGGACGTTCATCCACGCGAACGACGGGACGGCCGATGTGCAGGGATACGAGAACGTCACCCACGGCTGTATGAACCTGACGATGACGAACGCCCAGCTGTTCTACGACCAGACCATGTACGGCGACCCGGTGGAGATCACCAACTCGTCGATCCCGATGTCACAGTCCGACGGCGACATCTACGACTGGTCCATCCCGTGGTCCAAGTGGCAGACGCTCTCCGCCCTCAGCAAGGCCTACTCGCTCTGATCCCCAGGTTCCCGGTGCGGATGAATCTGCCCGGTGGTCACACCCGGCCGAGGCAGATGACCTGGGAGTTGTGGCGGTGCACCAGGGTCTGGGTGGTCGCGTCGGGACAGTCGGCCGGGTTGATGCTGTTCTGCAGCACCGCCTTGACCCGGTACACGCCGGGAAGCGTGCTGCTGCAGTCGATCTTGCCCACCTGCGTCGCCGTGGCCCCGGCGAACAGACAGTCACCGACCACGGCGACATAATCCAGGCACAACACCCTCGGCCCGCCCGCCACCACCGCCACGTCCGACGGCGATGCGCTGCAGGCCGACGCGTCGGAGGTGTCCGGATAGTTGCCGACGACGGCGAAATCGGCGTCCGCGCTCTGGCAACTGACCCGGCCGGAGATCCGTTGGCCCACCGAGGACAGACAGTCGCCGACCGGGATCTGCGCAGCAGTGGCGTTGCCGCGCGGATGACTGGTCTTCGCCCACAGGGCGAGCCCGACCACCAACAGCAGCGCCACCAGGCCGACGCCGATCCTCGTCGCCACCGGCCGGGCGAGCCCACGGTGCGGTGCCGGCGCCGTCGGCGCCGACTGCGCAGCCCAGGTCTGCCAGAGAGCCGGCAACTCCGCCACCGCGGCACGCTGCGCAGCGGCGTGTTCCATGGGGGCACCGGGTCCGGTGGCTCTGACCCGGTCCGCAGCCAGCCCGCCAGGCCCGATCTCCAGCGCCCGCCAGCGCGGCGGCTCCTGCGGAACGGTCATCCGGCCAGCGTCCCACGCCCCGTACTCAACCGGTCAGCGGACCGACGTCGTCGATCCTGAGCACCGGCTCGCCGGCCAGGTCGGACGCCTCCAGCCCGACAGTCGCACTGATCCCCCAGTCGCGGTCGCCGTCCGGATCGTCAAAGGTCTGCCGCACCGTCCACTCACCAGGCAGGTGAGCGATCGAGATGAGGGCCGCCGATCGGGCGGTCGCCCCGACGGCCAGGTCCTCGTACTCTGCCCAGTACGGCTCGAATGCCTCCCGCCAGCGCTGGGCATCCCAGCCCCCGTCGCCGTCCATCTCGCCCAGGGTGTCGTACCGGCCGAGGGAGAGCAGCTCCACCCGGCGGAACAGGGCGTTGCGCACCATGATCGTGAAGGCCCTGATGTTGGCACTGACCCCGCGGGCCGCGGTCGGCGGCCGCACGCCGAGCTCACCACCGATCTCGTCGGCGTCCGGATGGGCCAACGCCTCCCACTCGTCGAGCAGGCTGGAGTCGACACCGCGGACAAGTTCGCCGAGCCAGGAGATCAGGTCTGACAGGTCCTGCGTCCTGGCGTCCTGCGGGACGGTGCGCCGCATCGCCCGGTAGGCGTCGGCCAGGTAGCGCAGCACCACCCCCTCGGACCGTTGCAGCTGGTAGAACGCCACGTACTCGGAGAAGTTCATCGCCCGCTCGTATAGGTCCCTGACCACCGACTTCGGTTCCGGCTGGTATTCGGTCACCCACGGATGACCGGCCCGATAGGACTCGAAGGCCACCTCGACCAGGTCGGCCAGCGGCTTGGGATAGTCGACCTCCTCGAGCAGCGCCATCCGCTCCTCGTATTCGATACCGTCGGATTTCATCGCGGCGACCGCCTCGCCGCGGGCCTTGAACCGCTGCGCCGACAGCACCGGCCCCGGTCCCTCCAGAGTCGCCTCGATCAGCGACACCACGTCCAGCGCATACTCCGGCGACTGCCGGTCCAGCAGATCGAGCGCCGCCAGCGCCAGCGGGGACAACGGCTGGTCGAGGGCGAAATCCAGCTGCAGGTCGGCGGTCATGTGATAGCGGCGGCCCTGCTCGTCCGGCTGGTCCAGCTTGATGACGATGCCGGCAGCCAGCAGTGCCTTGCCGATCGCCAACGCGCGCAACGAATGCTGGAGTTGACGAGGTCGCGGGTCATGGCTGGTCTCGATCAGTCGGCGCATCCCGGCGAAGGCATCGCCCGGCCGGGACAGCACCCCCAGCAACATGGCGTGATTGACCCGGAAGTGCGAACTCAGCGGCTCCGGATCGGCCGACACCAGCCGGTCGAAGGTGGCCTCGGTCCAGCTGACGAAGCCATCAGGAGCCTTGCGCCGCACCACCTTGCGCTTCTTCGCAGCATCGTCTCCGGCTTTAGACAGGGCCCGCTGGTTGTCGATGACGTGTTCTGGCGCCAGCACCACCACGTCGCCGGCCACGTCGAATCCGGCCCGCCCGGCCCGCCCGGCGATCTGGTGGAACTCGCGGGCCGACAGCAATCTGGTGCGGTGACCGTCGTACTTGGCCAGGCCGGTGAACAACACCGTGCGGATCGGGACGTTGATACCGACCCCGAGGGTGTCGGTGCCGCAGATGACCTTCAGAAGGCCTGACTGGGCGAGCTTCTCGACCAGACGACGATATTTTGGCAGCATCCCGGCGTGATGGACGCCGATGCCGTGTCGCACCAACCGGGCCAGGGTGCGGCCGAACCCGGGCGAGAACCGGAAATCACCGATCAGCTCGGCGATCTGGTCCCGTTCGCCGCGGGTGGCGACGGTGATGCTGGTCAGCGCCTGAGCGCGTTCCAGCGCCGCCTGCTGGGTGAAGTGGACGATGTACACCGGCCCACGCGCGGTGGCGAGGAGATCCTCCAAGGTCTCCTGCAGTGGCACGGTGACGTAGGAGAAGTGGAGCGGCACAGGACGTTCCACGCCGTCGATCAGGGTGGTCGGCCGGCCGGTGCGCTCGGTCAGGTCACGGGCGAAGAACCGGACGTCGCCTAGGGTGGCCGACATCAGGATGAACTGGGCAGCGGGGAGTTCCAGCAGCGGTACCTGCCAGGCCCAGCCACGCTGGCGGTCGCCGTAGTAGTGGAACTCGTCCATCACCACGATCCCGGGATCGGCCTCCGCTCCCCCGCGCAGCGCCACCGACGCCAGGATCTCGGCCGTGCAGCAGATGATCGGCGCGGACGAATTGACCGAGGAATCCCCGGTGATCATCCCGACGTTCGCCGGGCCGAAGATGTCGGTCAGGTCGAAGAACTTCTCCGAGACAAGGGCCTTGATCGGCGCGGTGTAGTAGCAACGCCGGCCGGTCGAGAGCCCCGCGAACAGTGCTGCGGTGGCAATCAGGCTCTTGCCCGACCCGGTCGGGGTCGCCACGATCACGTTGGCGTCGGAGACGATCTCGAGCAGCGCTTCCTCCTGGTGCGGGTAGAGGACGATGCCGATGTCGATCGCCCACTGGCTGAAGCGGTCGAACAGAGATCCGGGGTCGGTCTCGGCCGGCGGGGTCAGCACCTGCACCGTGCTCGCTGCGCCGGTCGTCATACTCGAAAGCTTTGCACGAGAGGGGGCGCCCGGAAGACCGCCAGGGACCCCGTCCGCCGATCAATGTATCCACCGACCGGATCCACCCACGGCCGGCGTAGCCTCTGCCGGACGTCGATCAAGGTAGCGCAGGGCGGACTGCCGGCCGGAGCATGCGCTCCGGCCGGCAGCCAACGGCTCAGCTCAGCACGGCGCAACTACCGCGCGACCCGCTCCGACATCCGCAGATCGTCGTGGCTGAGCGGCCCCGACATCCGCAGGCCACCTTCCAGCAGGTACTTCACGTAGGCGTACTGGGTGAAGAAGCCCGGCATCATGTCGCCGAGTGCGGCGTACTCGAAGATGTCCCGCGCCGCCTCCAGTCGTTCGTGCGTCTGCGGGTCAGCCGCCTGGTTCAGCCGCGCCATCTCCTCGCCCAGCAACTGCCGGACGAGTTCCGCAGTGACGGTCGGGCCATCGGCCAGCGTCACCGAGTTGCGGATCCACTGCCAGACCTGCGCCCGGGAGATCTCCACTGTCGCAGCGTCTTCCATCTGATTGTGGATGGTGACGGCACCCGACCCGCCGACCCATGCGCTCAGGTACTGCAGGGCCACCGAGATGTTCGTCAGCAACCCGTCCATGGTGACCTGACCGCGGGCGGTGCCGACGTCGAGCAGATCGGCCGCCTGCACCCTGACCTCCGGGCGCTGCCGGGACAGCTGGTGCGGCCGGTCACCCAGCACCGCGTCGAACGCCGCCCTGGCCACCGGGACCAGTCCCGGATGGGCAACCCAGGACCCGTCGAAGCCGTCACCGGCCTCCCGCTGCTTGTCGGAGCGGACCTTGGCCAGCGCCATCTCGGTCGCCTTCTCGTCCTGCCGGTTCGGCACGAAGGCCGCCATGCCGCCGATCGCATGTGCACCGCGCCGGTGACAGGTGGCCACCAGCAGTTCGGTGTACGCCCGCATGAACGGGGTGGTCATGGTGATCTGCGAGCGGTCCGGCAGCACGAAATCGGGGCCGCGATGGGAGAAAGTCCTGATGTAGCTGAAGATGTAGTCCCACCGGCCGGCGTTCAGGCCGGCGGAGTGCTCCCGCAATTCGTACAGGATCTCCTCCATCTCGAACGCGGCCGGCAACGTCTCGATCAGCACGGTCGCCCTGATGGTGCCCTGCGGGATGCCGAGCAGGTCCTGGGCCAGCACGAAGACGTCGTTCCACAGCCGCGCTTCCAGCTGGGACTCCAGTTTCGGCAGGTAGAAGTAAGGTCCAGCACCGCCGGCGATCAATTGAGCGGCGTTGTGCCAGAAGTACAGACCGAAGTCGACCAATGATGCCGGCAGCGGACGCCCGTCGATGGTCAGGTGCTTTTCGCAGAGGTGCCAGCCGCGGGGCCGCATCATCACCGTCGGCCGCTGTTCGCCGACCCGGTAGGCCTTGCCGTCTTCTTCGAAGGCGAGATTGCCGCGCAGTGCGTCGAACAGGTTCAGCTGTCCGGTGATGATGTTCTCCCAGGTGGGGGCGGTCGCATCCTCGAAATCGGCCATCCACACGCTGGCGCCGGAGTTCAGCGCGTTGACCGTCATCTTCCTGGTGGCCGGCCCGGTGATCTCCACCCGGCGATCGAGCAGACCGGGGGCCGGCGGGGCGACCCGCCAGCTGTTGTCCGACCGGACGGCCCGAGAGGTGCCCAAGAAGCCCGGGGTCTCACCGGCCGAGATGCGCTTGGCCCTGGACCGCCGGTCGGCCAGCAGTTCGGCGCGGCGGCCGGCGAAAGCGCCGTCCAACGCGGCGACGAAGGCGAGGGCGTCGGAGGTCAGTATTTCTTCGCCGCGGTGGATCTGCGGGCCGCGGACCGTGGGGGTCCGGGCGATGGTGTGTGTCATGTCAAGGTCCTTTCAGCACTGAAAGCGGGGACGAGCGAGAAGGTCAGTGGAATTGCTGGGCTTCGGTGGAGCCGGCCAGTGCGAGCGTTCCGCTGGCCGGGTTGATCGCCGTCGACACCTTGTCGAAGTAACCGGTGCCCACCTCGGCCTGGTGCTTGATGGCCGTGTAGCCGTCGCTCTCGGCCGCGAACTCGGCCTCCTGCAGCTCGACGTACGCCGACATGCCCGACTTCGCATAGCCGCTGGCCAGGTGGAACATCGAGTGGTTCAGCGCATGGAAGCCGGCCAGCGTGATGAACTGGAATGCGTAGCCCAGGTCGCCGAGCTCGTCCTGGAACGCGGCGATCTCGGTATCGGACAGCGCGGCCTTCCAGTTGAACGACGGCGAGCAGTTGTAGGCCAACTTCTTGCCCGGGAATTCCCGGTGCAGTTCGGTGGCGAACTCCCTGGCCAGGCCGAGATCCGGGGTGCCGGTCTCCACCCAGATCAGGTCGCAGTACGGCGCATACGCCTTGGCCCTGGCCAGCACCGGCTCGATGCCGTTCCGCACCCGGAAGAAACCCTCGCTGGTGCGCTCGCCGGTCGTGAACGGCGCGTCGATCGGATCGACGTCGCTGGTCAGCAGATCGGCGGCCAGAGCATCGGTGCGGGCGACGACCAGCGTCGGAATGCCGTACAGATCGGCCGCCAGCCGGGCCGCGTTCAGCGTCCGGATGTGCTGGGCCGTCGGGATCAGCACCTTGCCGCCGAGGTGGCCGCACTTCTTCTCCGAAGCCAGCTGATCCTCCCAGTGCACGCCGGCCGCGCCGGCGGCGATCATCGACTTCATCAGCTCGAACGCGTTGAGGGGTCCGCCGAAGCCGGCCTCGGCATCGGCCACGATCGGCACCAGGTAGTCGATATCGGCCTTGCCGCTGGAGTGGTCGATCTGATCGGCGCGCATCAGCGCGTTGTTGATGCGGCGCACCACGGCGGGCACCGAGTTCGCCGGGTAGAGGCTCTGATCCGGGTAGGTCTGGCCGGCCAGGTTGGCGTCGGCCGCAACCTGCCACCCGGACAGGTAGATCGACTTCAACCCGCCGCGGACCATCTGCACGGCCTGGTTGCCGGTCAGGGCGCCCAGCGCCCTGGTGAAGGTCGTCTTCTGCAGCATGTCCCACAGTTTTTCAGCGCCGAGACGAGCCAGGGTGTGCTCCTCCACGACACTGCCCCGCAGGTTGACCACGTCGGCCGCGGTGTAGGTCCGGTCAATACCGGCCCAACGGTCCGCGGTGGCCCACTCGTGCTCCAGCAGCGCTACCGCATCCTTGCGGAGGGCGGCGGCTGACGAGCCGACTGCCTGTGCCGCAACGGGTGTGGTGGAGTCGGTGGTGTCTGTGAGGGGACTTGCGGTCATCGGAATGCCTTTCGTTCGGTGGACAGACCCCACCATGACGTCAAGGAATGCCAGGCTTCAAGGCCAATGTGATGTCAAGAAGTGCGTTTCTTGCGATATCGTGCAGAGATGCCAAACCCGGACGACGATACCGACCTGCTGACCATCGGTCGCCGACTTCGTCACATGCGGCGCGGCAGGGGCCTGACCCTGGACGAGGTCGCCGTCAAGGCCGGGCTGTCCGCCTCCGCCATCTCGCTGATCGAGAACGGCAAGCGAGAGCCGAAGCTGTCGGTGCTCACCTCGTTGGCCGGGGCGCTGGGCACCGATCTGGCCGACCTGCTGGCAGCAAAGCCGCCGAGCCGCCGGGCAGCACTGGAGATCGAGCTGGAACGGGCGCAGCGGGCGGACTCCTTCAAAGCACTGGGTGTCCCTGCGGTCCGCCCCGGGCCACGTCTGCAGACGGAGGCACTGGAGGCACTCGTCGGCATGCACCGGGCGTTGGCCGTCGTGCAGGCCGAACGGGCCGCCACCCCGGAGCAGGCCAGGCGGGCGAATGCCGATCTTCGGGACCGGATGCGGCAGCAGAACAACTACTTCGGCGAGATCGAGACGATCGCCGATGACCTGCTGACGGCGACCCGCTACGCCTCCGGTCCGATCACCCGCGCCGGTGTCGACAAGATCGCCGGCCATCTCGGCTTCGAACTGGTGCATACCGGCGATCTGCCGTTCTCCACCCGCACTGTCACCGACCTGTCGCACCGCCGGGTGTACCTGCCTCATCCGCAACTGGGACAGCACGACTCCAGGACGCTCGCCCTGCAGGCCCTTGGGCACGTGGTACTCGGACACCGGGTGCCGGCCGACTACGGGGAATTCCTCAGCCAGCGGGTGGAGATCAACTACTTCGCCGCCGCCCTGCTGATCCCACAGCGGACGGCGGTGCCGATGCTGACGATGGCCAAGGCAGCCAAGGACATCGCCATCGAGGACCTCCGGGACGCCTACGCGGTGTCATACGAAACCGCGGCCCACCGCTTCACCAACCTGGCGACCGAACACTTCGACCTGCCGGTGCACTTCATGCGGATCTCCTCGTCCGGCATCATCTACAAGGCCTACGAGAACGACGGTGTGCACTTCCCGACCGACTCCGTCGGCGCCATCGAAGGGCAGCGGGTCTGCAAGTACTGGACCGCGCGAGTCGTCTTCGACCGGGCAGACGTGTCAGCGGCCTACCGCCAGTACACCGACACCGGGTCCGGCACCTACTGGTGCACAGCGGTGGTCGATCGCACCACCGGTGGGGACTTCTCGGTCAGTGTCGGGATGCCGTACGCCAACGCCAAGTGGATGCGCGGTCGGGAGACCAGGGAGAGATCGCGATCCCGCTGCCCAGACCCGAGCTGCTGCTCACTGCCCCCCGCCGAATTGGCCGACCGCTGGGCCGACCAGGTCTGGCCCAGCGCCCGGGTGCATTCCCACCTGCTGGCCGCCATGCCACCCGGGGTGTTTCCAGGGGTGGACGAGACCGAGGTGCTGACATTCCTGGAGCGACACACCAACTGAGGCCGGTATCAGGCGGTGGTGGACAACACCACGGCGATTCCCACGGTGCCGCCCATCAGCGCCAGTTCCCAGGACGCCAGCCGCAGCAACGGCAGCAGCTGCCCCCGAGCAGCTGCGCCCACCGTCCGGCGGCGATGCAGGAACCCGATCGCCGCCAGCACGATCAGGGCGGCGGCCTTCGCCAGGATCAACTGGCCCCTGTTCGTGCCCCACAGGGTGGCCCATCCGTTCAGCGTCACCGCACTCTCCACCACGCCGGACGCGCCGATTGCGATCACGCAGATGAGGGCGGCGGCGCTGAACCGCGCCACCGACGCCCTGAGCTGCTCGGGGAACAGCCGCAGATGAACGGTCAGCGCCAGCAGCCCACCGACCCAGATCGATGACGCCGCAACGTGGATGGCGAGAGTGACAGATGCCAGCAGCGGCGAGGCATGGTGGCTGGCATGCCCGGTCAGGGCCGCCGGCAGCATCGCCGCGGTGGTCAGCAGCAGCCCGAGCCAGCAGGGCCACCCCCCGGTCAGGCGCGGGCCGAACAGCGCCATCGCCAGTGCCACCCACGCGGTGGCGATCTCCGACGACAGCCGGCTGGTGCCCAGCACGATCCACACCGATTCCCCGTGGGCCGGCAGCGTGGCGACCGGGGTGCCGATCAGCTCCGACATGGTGAAGACGATCCAGACGACAGTGCTACCCGCCCAGACCCACCCCCAGCGGGAGGCAAGAGTCAACAGTCGTTGCCGAGCGGAGGAGTTGTCGGAGCGCGCCATCAGACAACACAGGAAAAGCAGGCCGACCACGGCGATCCCGGCCAGCTCGTGCACGAACTGCGCCAGCGGCAGACCGATCGCCGTCAGCTGCCCGGTGTCCGGCAAGCCGAAAAGCGCCGACTGGTAACCTGTTCCGGTCCACCATCTGGCCCAGACAACGGCGCCGGCCCCCGCCAACAGCACCGCGATGACGACCGCAAGTGACCCGGGCCCGCGGTACGTCCGCACCGCGGGCGCCCGGCCGGGCAGCCGGTCGCGGTGAACGACCTGCCTCATGTCGACCATGTCGGCCTCATCCTCCTACTAGTCGTCCTATTGGTTGCCGCAGTTCGACCACACCTTGAACAACAGCCGACCGTTGATCACCGAGGTCCGGATACTTCCGTACTCGCGTGAATCGATCGAGTTCTCCCGGTGGTCGCCCATCACGAACACCGATCCCGGCGGCACGGTGACGGTGCCGAAATAGACGCCGTCGATGCTGCGGTGGTCCACATAAGGCTCGTCGACCTTCTTGCCGTCGACGAGCAGGTCGGCATCGGCGATGGCCACCCGCTGGCCGGCGACGGCGACCACCCGCTTGATTGCCTGCCGGCCGTCCTCGGGACTCGGAAAGGTGATGATGTCGCCGACCTTCGCCGAGTCGTCACCGTCGAGCCTGGCCAGCACCAAGGTGTCGCCGGTGCACACGGTCGGCGCCATGCTGTCCGACGAGACCGTGACCGTGTCGATGAACTGGGTCCGCACCACGATTCCGGTCGCGACGACGACGAGAAGCGTGGCCGTCGCGACCTTCCAGCGCATGACGAGCGATCAGGGCGTGGTGTCGGCAACCGGTGGGGCGGCCGCCACCGGATCGTTGACGTCCACTGCGCCGTCCGGCAGGCCGACGCTGAACTGGTTCATCATGTCGTGGTCTTCGTGAACGAGATTGTGGCAGTGCACCATGTACTTTCCGGTCTGGACGCCGAACGGACTGCCCGGTGTTGTGCTGCCGAACTTCATGATCAGTCTGACCTTCTCGGCCTCACCGATGTAGACGACATCCTTGGCGCCGAGTTCCCAGGCGAACGGCGCCTTGCCGTTTCGACTGAGAATCTTGAAGTCGATGAGGTGAATGTGCACCGGGTGGAACCAGCCGCCTGACTTGTTCTCGATCTCCCAGATCTCGGTATCGCCCAGGGCCGGATTGGCCAGCACGCTCTTGAACCCGGATGCTTCGACGTCGTCCCAGGTCTTCCCGTTGAGGTTCCACACATTGGTCGAGTCGTTGTGCTCGACGGTGATGCTGCGTAC
The DNA here is from genome assembly GCA_038229825.1 of Mycobacteriales bacterium. Lineage (GTDB taxonomy): Bacteria > Actinomycetota > Actinomycetes > Mycobacteriales > Nakamurellaceae > Nakamurella. Next base: position 596,607 of record JBBROB010000001.1, on the reverse strand, counting down.
CTTCATTCCCGGCGCCTCCTGCAACAGCATCGCCTCGCAGCTGGGATTCGGCGCGTCCGGAATGGCGAAGGCGGTCGGATCGTTGCGGTCGAAGGCGTCGGCGGTGACGTCGAACGCCATGATCTTGTCGGTATTGGCGAAGTCCCGGTTGTTCGGGTTGCTCAGGTTCTTCAACTCGACCCGCTGCCCGGTGGCGAACTTGGAGAAGTCGATGAGAATCTCGTAACGCTCGGCGGTGCCGTGCCGCCAGGAGGCGATCTGCTGTGTCTTGGGCACCAGGCCGCCGTCGGTGGCCACCACATAGACCGGCGTGGCCGGTGACAGGGTCGGCCGGTAGGACCTGGACGGCGAGGCGTTGAGCACCCGGAACCGGTAGATCCGCTTCTTCACCTTCATCACCGGCCACACCTTGCCGTTCACCAGGATCACGTCACCCCACAGGCCGGAGCGGGTCCGGTCGTCGTAGAGCTCGGCGGCATTGGCCTGGAACATGATGTCGGAGATCGTCAGGCCGACGTCGAACTCGCCCTGTGGCAGGGTGGCCCGTTCCATCGCATCGTGCAGGTGATACTGCGATGCCAGCCCGGAATAGACATTCTGCGCTGTGTAGTGGTGGCCGTGGTCGTGATACCACAGGGTTCGAGCGGCCTGGATATTCGGGTACTGATAGGTCTTCACCTGACCGGGTGCGGTGAGATCGTTGGCGTAGCCGTCGTACTGGGGCAGCGAAGCAGAGCCGTGCAGATGCATGGAAAGATTCGTCGGGGTGCCGAACGTGGGGTGGCCCACCGGCAGCTTGTTGTGCATCCGCATCTCGATCGGCGTGCCCACCTCGGCGTCGATGCGGCGAGCCGGAATCAGGCCCTCGTAGCCCAGCAGCGGGGTGGCAGGAAATCCCGGGACCAGGTTGACGACACCGGGTTTCGCGGCGATGTCGTAGATAGGCACGAAGCCGCCGTTGCCGTCGGGTCTGGACCCGATGGAGGGCAGGACGGGCAACCGGCCGAAGGTGGTCGCATAGGGCTTCGGCAGGTTCTTGGACGGCAGCAGGCTGGCGGACGCGCCACTGACCGAGTGACCGAGCGGGATCGCCAGGCCGGCGCCCCCCACTGCGGCGAGGCCGCCCAGTTTCAGCGCATCACGTCGTGACATCTTCATTGCGGCCATCCAAAGGGATTGAGGAAGAGGAGCTGTCGTGGCGGCGGCCGCTGACAGCGCGACGCTCCCGACGCGCTGACCGGAGTCACATTGCCTCGTTGTCAGGGCCGCCGCATGGACAACAATGCGCGGCCGAGCAGTGGCCCGGCACCCCATCGCGAGGGGTTCCGGCCCCCCCAAAAATGGGGGGCCGATCGTCAGGCCGTAGCCCCGGGATCGCGCCAGTTCTCAAAACCCTCGGTCTGGAAACCCTTGTTCTGGAAACCCTTGCTCCGGAAACCGTGTGGGCTCAAGACCACTGGGGGCAAAACCACTCGGCGCAACATCCGCCGAGCCGAAATTCACTGTCGAAAGAAGGTTTGCGGCGTCGCCGTTCCACAGCGTGCCGCCGGCCGCGACGGTCCGGATCCCGCTCACCAACAACTGCGGGTCGCCACCTTTGAGAAAGAAGCCGACAGCACCTGCTCGGGCGGCCTCGGAAACGACGTCGGCGGTCGCTGCCCCGGCCAGCATCAGCACCCGGACCTGCGGGAGGTCGGCCAGGAGCGTCCTGGTTGCGTCGACCCCACCGACCTCGGGCATTTGCACATCCATCAGCACCACGTCGGGATTGGTCGACCCGGCCACCCGAGGGACCTCGGCGCCGTCTTGACACTCTCCGACGACCTCGATCCCCGGCGTCTGACTCAGCAGCTGCGAGACCGCCGATCGTACGAAAGCATGGTCGTCGACCAGAAGAACGCGGATCACCAGACGTCCTCCTACCCGTTCGGCCCGGCTCTGACCATTGTCTATTCAGAGTGACTCATCAACGGAGGTTCTGCCACCCCCAACGGTAGGGGATCATCCCGCTACAGAACGTGACAAATTGGACACCTCGGACACCTATAGGTTACGATCCGAACCCCGGAAGCCAGATACTCCGGACATTCAGGACAGGCTCCAAACCCATTTGGCTCATGCTTTGACGAAGTCGCAGTCCCCACTCGAGAATCGAGGGTCCTGGTGTCCGCAAGTGCCACACAGGAGCTGATGCCGCAGTCGACCGTGCCCTCCGACCTCACCATTTTGATCATTGATGATCACCGTTCGTTCGCGGAGCTACTGTCAGCGGCATTGAACACCGTGCCTGGCATGAATTGCGTGGGAATCGCCACCAGTGCCGCCAAAGGAATCAGCTGTGCGGCGGAGTTGACCCCCCGGGTGGTCGTGGTGGACATTCAGATGCCCCGGCAGGATGGCCTGTTCGCGACCCGTCGCATCCGGGAGGTCTCGCCGGACTCGGTGATCGCCGTCGTCACCGCACACACCGAACCCGAGTGGATCTCCAGGGCGGCTCAGGCCGGTGCGTCCGCCTTCATCCCTAAGGACGGCTCCCTTGCCGAGATGATCGACGTGCTCAGCCGGGTGCGGGCAGGTCAGATGCTGGTGGCGCCGTCAACTTTCAATTCAGCGCCGTCGCCGAACCGGATGGTGGACCGGGCAGGATGCTCGCCGCTCACCGACCGCGAGTTGGAGGTGCTGAGCTACCTGGGAAAGGGCATGCAGGCCGAGGGCATCGCGCGCGTGCTGGGGGTCAGCCTGCACACCTGCCGCGGTTATATGAAGTCGCTGCACAGCAAGCTGGGCGTGAGTACCCAATTGGAAGCAGTGATCAAAGCGCAGAATCTGGGGATCATCGGTGTTCCTGGTGGTCAATGATTTCAATGGTCCGACCTTAAAGTGTTGATCAAGCGTCCGATTACCTTCCCGCTAACGTTGCGGCGAAGCGGGTCCGATGCACCGGGTCACGCAAAGCCGGGGATCACCGTTCGGCGGCAATTGACCATTTTCTATGGCGTCGCGGCAGTGACTCTCATCGTGCTCTCCGTCGGGGGAGTTCTGGCCTGTCGGTCCGTCGCTCAAAAGCAGGCGTTCAGGGACGCCGAACGGCAGACAAACCGAATCGCCGAGTTTGTCGTCGGCCCGCTGCTGCCTGCCGGGCTGACTTCGGGTTCGGCCGAACGCGCCGAACTGGATCGGACCATTCGGGATCGAACCCGCGACGGTTATCTGGTGGACGCAATGGCCTGGGATCCGAGCGGCCGGATCCTCTGGTCCACCATCGCCTCTGACATCGGCCGCTCGGTGTCAGTGCCGGCGGAGGTGACCGCAGCCATCGACCACCAGCAGATCAGCTCCGATTTCGAGGATCACCCCGAACTGGACCACCCCGGCCTGACACCGACGAACCAAGGATTCGTCGAGGTGTACGTTCCGTTTCCGCCTGGGACGAGACCAGCCCTGGCGTTCGAGGCCTACTACGACTACTCCCGGGTCAATGAGACCGCCAACGCACTCACTGCCCAATTGCTGCCGCTCGTACTGGTCCCGCTTCTTCTGTTGCAGGTCATCCAGGTCCCGATCGCGGCGTCGCTGTCCAGGCGGATCCGGCGGCAGGAGACGGAGCGTGCTGTGCTGCTGGAGCGCAACCTGGCGGTATCGGAGAAGGAAAGGGTGCGCATCGCAGCGGATCTGCACGACGGTCCGATCCAGGACCTGGCGGGCATCGGCTACGCCCTCGGGGCAATTGCACCTACGGTGCCTGATCAGTACGACCACTTGATGGACGGGGTCCAGCAGACCGTGCACCGGGCCACCGAATCGCTGCGCCGGATGATGGTCGACCTCTATCCGCCCGATCTACGTGCCAGCCAGTTGCCGGACACTCTCCGCGATCTGGCTGTGCCGTTGCGGGATCGGGATATCTCCGTGGATGTTTCGGTCGAACCAGTGCCGGAGTTGGGCGGTGACACCGTGACCGCCCTCTACCGGGTGGCCCGTGAGGCGCTCGCGAATGTGATCGAGCATGCGCAGGCAACCCAGGTGGATATCGTTCTGAAGATGGACGGTGCGACCGTCGACAAGAGCCGCCGGGTGCGGCTCGACATCATCGACAACGGCGTGGGCATCGACCTCGCCAGGCTCGATCGCCGGGCGGAGGGTCATCTCGGCCTTCGTCTGTTGCAGGATCGCGTCAATGACCTGGGTGGCAGTCTGACCTTCGCGACGGCCAAAGGTGGCGGCACCACGGTGAGTGCCACCCTGCCGGTGACCTGACGGGTCGCCGATCCCGCGGCGCTACGGCGCGGCCTCCGGCGGGTTCACGGTCATCTTGATGGACCAGGAGTCGATCAGGAACGGTCTGCTCGCGTGGTCGGTCGCCGTGTTCGGCACCAGCAGATAGTGCAGCACCCGACTGGTACGCAGCATCATGTGGCGGCCGGAGTTGTCGCGCATCAGGATGTTCGCCCTGGCCGCGAACGACATGGACAGTCTCTTTCCGGGTGATCTGTCCACGGCGACCGCCGCCTCGGTGAATCGCCGGTCGGCCACCACCGTGCCGCGCTGTACCGGTTTCAGGCCATTTGGCCCGGTCACCCCGAAGAAGATCGCCTCCTCCAGGCCGCGGGCGGCGGTCTTGTCCCCGGACACTGCCTTGCCGAACCGGTCCAGGAACTGTTTCCGACAGGTCGGCGTCATGACGGCCAGCGCAGGCGCCAGGTCCGCCCGAGAGAGCTGGGCGGCGTTCTTCGCGATCAGCGCCGGGTCCCAACCGGTGGTGAAAGCGAAGTTGACCATCTGCCGGTAGGCGCTACCCAGGGTGTCCTGCCCATATTGGGCGACCGCGGGACCGGTGAAGGGCTTGAGGTTGGCGAACGCGGAGGCGGGGATGTTGCGTTGACCGGCGCTGCTCGCGGTGGCGACCGTGCCCGGCGTCGTCGGGGCAGTCGCCGGCGAACCCTTCTGCACCAACACTGCTGCGCTCTCAGGAGCCGAACCCGCTGCCTGGCAACCGGTCACGGCCAGCCCTGCGGCCAGCACCAGGGCGGTCAGTCGGGAAAGGCAGCTACGCACGACGATCACTGTCCAGTCTCCTGATCTTCTCGTCCATCTTCAGAATTCGATTCGCCCGGCTGACGGACCCTTGACAATCCGGCCGGGCGGGATGGCTGTCGCCACCCCACCCGGCCGGATTGATCTGTCTAGCTGATCGGAACTACCGTCCCAGCACCGAGTTCGATCGACCGGACTGCGCACTGGTACCGACCGCGTTGACGGCCTGGATGGTGAACCGGTAGGTACCTGCCACCGGCAGTGCCATCACCAGGGTCCGACTGGTCGCCGGCTGAAGCGCGGAGACCGTCGTCGCCAGCACTGTTCCGGCCGCGTTCACCCGGAGCGCGTTGACCCGGTAGCCGGTGATCGCCGAACCACCGTTGTTGCCGGGAGCCAGCCATGTTGCGGTGGCGTTGATGGCACCGCCGGCGATGCCGGAAAGAGCCAACCCCGGTGTCGGTGCACCCGGCACGGTGGCCGGCGTGACCGCCGTCGACAGGACCGAGAACGCACCCGTTCCGACTGCGTTGACAGCCCTGACCGCAAATCGGTAGGACGTGCCGTTGGTCAGCCCGGTGACCACCAACGTGGTGGCACCCGCCACAGCCGTTCGCAGCAAACCGACCTGGACAGTGGGAGCGGCACTGGTGACCACTCGCACGTCGTAACGGGTGATCGGCGAGCCACCGTTGGCCGGGACACCCCAGGCGACGGTCGCCGAGGCGTTACCTCTGATCGGCGTCCCGATGGTCGGTGTGCCAGGCACTGTCGGAACGGCCGGCGTGACCGCGTTCGACAGCGCAGAGGCCGGGCCGGTGCCGACGGCGTTGATTGCCGACACCGTGAACCGAACCGCCGTGCCGTTCACCAGGCCGGTGACCACCAGGCTGGTGGCCGCAGCGCCCGCAGGTCGCAGAGCACCGACCTGGGCGCCGGCCGCGTTGACCACCCGGATCGAGTAGCCGGTGATCGGCGACCCACCGGTGTTACCCGGTGCCGTCCAGGTGACGGTCGCCGAGGCGTTGCCCCCGGTCGCAGTCCCGATGGTCGGCGCACCCGGTGTGGTGGCCGGTGTCACCGCATTCGACGAGGCAGACGGGCTGCCGGTGCCGATGGCGTTGACCGCCGACACCTGGAAGGTGTACGCCGTGCCGTTGGTCAGCCCGGTGACGACCAGGCTGGTCGCTCCGGCCACTGCGGCTCGCGGCGCTCCGTCCGGAAGTCCGGCGACGAACGACTGCACCGAGTAGCCGGTGATCGCCGAACCGCCGTTGCTGGCCGGGGCCGTCCAGCGGACGGTCGCCGACGCATTGCCCCTCGTCGCAGTCCCGATCGTCGGTGCACCAGGGGTGGTGGCCGGCGTGACGGCATCGGAGGCCGCCGACGGGCTGCTGGTGCCGATGGCGTTGACCGCCGACACCTGGAACGTGTAGCTCACGCCGTTGGTCAGCCCCGTGACGTTGAGGCTGGTCGTCGTTGCTCCCACTGCGGTTTGCGCTGCACCGGAGGCGACTCCACCGATGAACGGCTGCACCCGGAAGCCGGTGATCGGCGAGCCGCCGTCACTGGCCGGCGGCAGCCAGCTGACGAGCACCGAAGCGTTGCCGCTGACGACCGCACCGATCGTCGGCGCACCCGGAGCCGTCTTGATCACCGGAGCGACTGGCGTCACCGGGCCGAACGGAGCCGAGGGGTCGCTCGTCCCGGCGGCATTGCTGGCCGCCACCGTGATGTTGTACTGCTGACCGTCGGTCAGGCCGTTCACCACTCCACTGAACAGGGTCCCATCAGTCAGGACACTGGTGATCGTCGGGAAGGCCGGGTTGACGGGCTTGGCGGTGATGGTGAAGCCCGTCAGATCCAGAGCCGTGACACCGGCCGGCAACGTGGTCGCCGGCACCGTGAAGTTCACCGTGGCCGAGCCGCTGCTGGTGGTGGCGGACTGGATCGTCGGGACGCTCGGCACAACAAGCGCCACGATGCCGTCGGAGAACTGCAACTGCTCGATGTTGAACAGCGTGTCGGTGCCGTCCCCCTTCACGACGACCCCGGCAACTGCGGGGGTCACCGTGGTGGTATCGACGACGGTGACGGAACCGTTCGCGTTGCCGGTGATCGTGTAGTTCGCGAGAGGCCCGACGTAGACCGACCTATCGCAGTTCAGCGGAGTTGCCGCCGCGCAGTCAGCCAGGTGGGTCTCCTGGTTCACGATCTGCCGGGTCGCGACCAGGTTGCCCGGATCGACGAGGCCGGCGAAGACCGCCTGCTGCAATGTCATCCCGGTGGTACCCGTTCCGAAGTTGCCGGTCAGGGCTTTGCCCTCCATGAGATCGGTGGTGCCGAGCTCGGTGCCGTTGGAATCCCGCACGCTGATCGCGACGCGGAGCTCCTGATCACCGTCGATGATCTCATCGCCGGTACGGCCGGTGAACGTGTCACTGCCCTGGCCACCGAGGAGGATGTCGCCCTCGCCCCAGACCGGGCCGACGAGCGGGCATCGACCGGCGGCCGAGAGGCCGGCCGTCTCGACGGCGGTTCCGAGCCAGTCGGCGACCGGCGGAAGCAGGGCGGCGAGGCCCGGGATCCGGGCGACCCCGGCCTGATCGAGTGCGTCGCAGCCGGAGAACCCGCCACCGCTGATGAGCCGGGGCGTCGCCAGCACGCCGTCGGTTCCCTTGATGACGTCGTTGAAGTTCGAGCCCGAGTCGGCCTCGGTCTCCTGCCAGCGATCGCGGTTGACGATCACCTGGATGGGCAGGCCGCCCAGGTTGTTGTTGATCATCATGTCGTCGTTCGCCGCCGTCGTGTCGTACTGGTGGAAGGCGAAGTCGAAGCCGGCAGCACCGGCGTTGCGGTCGATAGCCGCGTTCTGCGCCATCAGGTCGTCGCCACCCTCGGCGTCGTAGTCGTTCTCACCCGGCTGACCGATGAAGATGTCGTTGCCAGGAGCGGTTTCGGCCGGGTCGTCGAAGAACGGCGCACCGTGGTCGCCCTGCAGCAGATCCTGCCCGGTACCACCCTCGATCCAGTCATCACCGCCGTCGCCGAACACCGCGTCCGCGCCTTGCCCGGCGATGATGAAGTCGTTGCCAGGACCGGCGAAGGTCTCGTTGTCGTTGGCACCGGCGTTCAGGAAGTCCTGGCCGTCGCCGCCGAGAACGATGTCGTCCCCGATACCGGCGTCGATGGCGTCGTTGCCGGGGCCACCCTTGGGAATGTCGGCGCCGGCCAGGTCGGTGATGATGTCGTTGCCGTCACCGCCGAGGGCGATGTCGTCGCCGCCGTTGCCCTCGATGACGTCATTGCCCGGGCCACCCCAGAAGGTGTCGTTGTCGTTGCCGCCGTTGACGCGATCAACGCCGGACGTGCCGTTGTAGACGGACTGCCCGTTGATGCCGGGAGGGTCGACGCTGTTGATCGCCCGGTACTGGATGGTGCCGTCCGGCTTGCGCAGCAGCAGCTTGGACTCGTCACAATCCGTGGTAGTCGGATCGTCGGCAACCGTGGAGCCACTGGCGGTGAAGCCGGCCGGGGTCCCGTTCAGGTTGGCGAGCTGGAATTTGCAGTCGGCGGTGGCGAAAGCGTCCGCCTTGAGCGAGTTCGTGCCCTCGGTGTTTCGCTGGATCAGCTCGGAGAACGAGTTGCCCTCGAGCTGGGTCCGCAGGTTCATGCCAGGCGTCCGCGCCAGGTAGTAGAGACGGTCGCCCTCCTGCAGGTTCTCCAGCTGGTTCTGGAACACGTAGTTGAAGGTGCTGCCCAGCAGGCCACCGAACAGGTTCGTGACCTCGGCGAGGCCACCGACCCACAGGTCGACGTCATCAAGGCCGGTGGTGGTGACACCGGCGGCCGAGCTGGCCCAGGCGCCGTTGGAGAACATGAAGTCCGCGGCATCGGCCGGGATCGCCGGATCGGTCGAATTCGCCGGATCCACGATGAGCTTGGCAGCGGCACGCTTTGCCGCGGTCGTCGTCACGTCATCGGCAGTGCCGAGAACTCCGTCAGGTCCGGAGTCGCGGATGCTGGGGTGCGTGCCATAGGCCGCCACGAAGTTGATCAGCGATTCCGGGTGCTTGAGGTGCTGTCCGAAGTCCGACCAGCTGGTGTAAGGAGTGAGCTGACCGTCGTTGGTCTGCGCGTTGATCTGCCTGCGCACCTCGTTCAGCGGCGGGACGCCGGCCTCACGGGCCCGGGCCATGTTCAGCGTCGGCAGGTCCAGCGGAAGTCCCAGCAGGTTGTTCCGGAGGGTTTCGGTGACGAATTCGTCGAGTTCGTTGCCGACCTGGTCCGATGAGCCCATGACGATGGAGCCGGCCGCCTGCTCGGCGGTCAACGTGCCCGCGGTACCGCCGTTGAAGAAGGACGGCGGATTCAGGAACGCATCCAGCAACGATAGCGAGTTGTCGGATTTGACCTCGTTGCCGGCGCTGTCCACCGAGACGTTGGTGCGAGCAACCGTGTCGTCCAGCATCGAGTGACCGAAACGGTAGACGGCGTGGGCGAATTCGGCCTTGACCGCCGGGTTGATGTCCGGTGAGTACACATGGAACGGCCGGACTGCCGGCTGCACCTTGCGGGCGAATTCTTCGAATACCGTGTGCTGGTATTCCATCTCGTTGACGAAGCGGGCAGCCTGGAACAGCCGCTCACCGTTCCAGCCGTCAGTGGTCACGGCAGCCGTGCCCGGCTTCCAGTCGGCCAACGCGGCCTGACCTGTTGCAGTACCGGTTGTCGGGTCACCGTCAGCGGCCAGCACACCCTTGATGTAGTCGATGAGCCGGTCGTGCTCGGAGTGGAACACCTGGTGGATCGTGCTCAACGCGATGTTCTCGTTGCAGCGGCCGTCACCGCAGACGAAGTGCGCGTTCAGCATCTCGTCGTCGTAGGTACCACCCTGCTGGTGAGCGAAGTCGGCGGACGGGGTGTTGTCAGCATCCGGCACCGGCAGAACCGGCGGGGTGCTCGGGTTGTTGTCGGTGTCCTGCGGGCTCGGGTCGGCGTTGTGCGCGATGTCGGTCAAGAACGGCGTGTCGAAGTGACGCGTGTTGGCCGGGACCAACATGCCGAGGCCGCCATTGGCCGTCCGGTCTGCCTCGACCATGCCGGTGGTCGTGACGAACTGGGGCAGGCCGCGGTCCGGGCCCGGGATGAACTTGCCATACGGATCGGTGGCCAACATCGGGATGTTGGTGACATCCGTGTCGACCAGCTGGATACCCAGGAGGGTGGACGCCTGGAGCTTGACAGCCGCCCAGGTTCCGATCCCGGTCTCGCCGGCGGGCGAGTTGAGATACGTCTGGCCGAACGGCAGGCCGCCCAGCAGTTTGCCGGTCGAGACCGGGTTGCCCAGCGCGTTGTTGGCGTATTCGCGCAGGAACACCTGGTGCGAGGCGTGCGAGCTGTAGGTCTGGCTCTGGTCCACCCACGGCGTGTCGGTGTTGTTCGCGTCCTGGATGTCGTCGGCAGTGCCCAGGAGACCGTCCGGCCCCGGCTGGTTCTGCGCCCGGGTGAGCACCATGAAGCGCTGGGAGGCCGGCAGGTTGTCGGCGCAGGCCGCCGTGGCGGTAGCCAAGCCGCAGTCGGTGCCCAGGGTGTGGTCCGGCCCGGCGATCAGCGGGTCGTCAGCGCGCAGCGGGACGAAGACGGTGCCGCCGCTCTTGACCGTCTGGTCGACACCGTGGTCGAAGAACTGGCCGAAGAAGGTGAACAGCGAGTTGTAGGGCGGGGAGAGCCCGACGTCGGTGGTGACGTTCGGGATGAACAGGGTCTGGTGCGATGGGATGCAGTCCGTCGGGACGCCCGGGGTGCTGCCATCCGGCGCCGGGTCGGTGGTGCAGGGAACAAGTCCTGGGTTGCCCTGGGTCCGGACCGGATGACCGGCCGCTGCGATGGCGGCCGGGTTCGTGGAGGTCTGGTCGACGATCAGGTTGCTGACCACGCGGGGCTGCGAGTCGACGACGGATCCTGACTTCTGCTTGTAGGACGTGGGTCCGGGCGCTCCCACCGGGAAGCTCGGGGTGATCGGCTCGGCATCTTTGAACACCGGGGTGGCCAGCCGCGGGAACGGCTGGTCCGCCGCGGCGAGCTTGGCATTGGTGAAACCGGCCTTGAGGTTGTTGCAGGAACCGTCGACGGTCCGGAGGCCATAGGACGTGAGGTAATCGGGGACCCGATCGGCGCCTGGGGCCAGCAGTGCCTGGCAGTAGTCCGGATCGGTCAGCGGGTTCGGATTGGCCGGAATGGTCGGCTCGGTGCCTTGCAGTGCCCGCGAGTGCCGCTCGGCGATCTTGATCTGTTTGAGGATGAAGGACAGGTCACCACTTGTCACCGTGAATCCCTGGCCTACCGGCGCCGGGACACCGAGCGCGCCAGGAGCCAAACCGGTTGCCAGACTTGATACCAACATGAAAGCGGCTAAGCCCGCTATGAACTTCTTTGTCCTACGCACGGAATCCTCCATGGACGAGCCTTGGGTGGTGGGCTGCACAGTCGATCCGCGCGCATCTGCCGCCGGCAGCAGCCGCGCACGCAAAGGTCACTACCGGCCCGCTCCTCGCAAGGAGAGCGGGTCGATCAGAGGCTGGATCGCCGAACCGGCGAAACCCGTTGCAGTGGGTGGTGTGTGGCACTTCGCCGGACGCGACGAGATGAGGCAGCCTGCGCTTGGCTGCGCCCACCGATCAAGGCCGACCGATATCCGATGAAACGGACAACTTGAAGTTAGCCAGGGCCGTTCCGCCTCAGAACCCCCAATGTGAGGGGTTTGCTGCTCGAACTCGGCACGTCGCCGTTCGCTGCCACGGCAACCCGGGGGTAAAGGGCCCGAGGGTAAAGCAGAGGCCAGGGTGCTATCGGGCGGCAACCCTCGGGAGCACCATCGCGATCGCCGTGCCGACCACCATCGCCACCGCAGAGACGGCGAACGCGGCAGAGGGCGAACGGTCGGCCAAGCTCCCTCCGATGCTGGAGCCGATGGCGTAGCCGACCACCAGACCACTGGACAGCAGCGTCATCACCGCGGCGGCCCGGTGCGGGCTCACTTCGCGCTCGGCCAGCGAGAACAGGGTGATCAGGTAGGGGCCGACCGCGCAGCCCAGCGGCACCATCACGGTGATCATCGCCGGAATCCCGGTGACAAGAAGCAGCGGGAGTGACACGAGCGCGATCGTTCCGGCGAAGGCGACCAGCCGTGTCTGCAGCGGGAACCGGGCCGGGATGGCAGCGCTGGACAGACCCACGATCGCACTGCCGACACCCATGATCGCGTAGATGCCGCCCGCCGCGCCCGCCGCACCGGCGGCGGTCGCGATTCCTGTCACGCCGGTCTGCATGCCGCCGAAGAAGCAGCCGATGGCCATGCTGCCGAAGATCAACGCGATCACCCTGGGATTGGTCCAGATTCGACCGGGACCACCAGCAGAGCGGTGGGCCGGCATCGCCGCGGTCGGGTGCAACGCGACGGCGGACCCGAAGACACCGACCAGCAGCGCTGCGGTCACCATCGCCAGGGCCGGCGACGCAACGGCGGTCATCAGGCTGACCGCGGCCGGCCCGAGTACGTAGGCGGTTTCGTCGGCTGCGCCCTCGTAGGACATGGCGTAGCCGAGTCTCGGTCCGCCGTCGGTCATCCTGACCCAGCGGGCCCTCACCATCGGCCCGATCTGCGGTGTTGATCCGCCGGACAGCAGCGCCACTGCGTAGATCCAGCCGAGCGGCGCGTGGCCGAGCACCAGCGCGACGAGGCCGAGGGTGGCAGCGGCGTTGAGCAGGGAGGCCGTCAGCATCACCCAGCGCTGACCGAGCCGGTCGGCAAGTTGGCCGACGACCGGGCCACCAACGGCGGAACCGGCCGCCAGGAACCCAGCGGCGACCCCGCCGGCTGCGATGGAGTGGAGGCTGGACGAGACCAGCACGACCGTGCCGATCTGGGTCATCGAGATGGGCAGCCTGGCCAGGAACGCCAGCGGGAGGAAGGTCCGGCCGGCCAGGCGCGGGAGAAGACGGTATTGCGCGACCACGCCCGTCGTCGACGGGGACCTCGGGATGGTGGCGGCCGTCAGGGGCGGGGCAGTCACAGGGAACTCCGGACACTAGAATTCGGGCGCCGTCCCACCCCCGGCGCCACAAAACCCTGTGCTTGACTGATTCTACCGCTTGATCACCGGAAATCATGAACTTCTGTGATTGATTCGTCGTAGTCAGGTGGCTCGATGCCTTCCCGCAGTCAGCTGAACGATCCGATCACCACGGTGCCGTCCAGTTCGTCGTCGTGGGCAAGCCGTGCGAGAAGGCCACTGCCGGCAACGATCTGCGCCGTCCGCGGTCCTTGGTCCACGCTGGTCTCGACCAGCAGGTGACCACCGCGGGCCAGCCACTGCGGCGCTGACGCGATCACCGCACGCTGTATCTCGAGCCCGTCACTTCCGCCGTCCAGCGCTACCAGCGGCTCGTGGATGCGCGCCTCCGGCGGCATGAACCCGATGGCAGCGGTGGGTACATACGGCGCGTTCGCCACCAGGATGTCGACGTGGCCCCGCAGTGAGTCCGGCAACGGCGTGTACAGGTCACCTTCGTAGACCTGGCCACCGGCCGGGGCGATGTTGCGCAGGGCACATCGCACCGCAGCCGGGTCGATGTCGACGGCGTGCAGGTCGATCAGCCGCAATTCGGCGGCAATGGCCGCGCCGACGGCTCCGGATCCGCAGCACAGGTCCACGACCACCTTGACCGATCCGGCGAGCAAGGATGGTTTCGCGGGTCGGCCGGCGAGTGCAACGGCCTGGCTGACCAGGAACTCTGTGCGGCGGCGGGGAACGAACACGCCGTCGGTGACAGCGATCCGCAGCCCGTAGAACTCCGCCCACCCGATGATGTGCTCGAGAGGCCGACCGGCGACGCGGCGGTCCACCATCGCCAGGAGATGCTCCGGCGATCGCGCCTGCGAGAGGAGCAAACGGGCTTCGTCCTCGGCGAAGACGCAGCCGGCAGCGCGCAGCCTGTCGACGAGACCTGACAGGAAGGGGTTCGCGACGGGATTCTCCAGTGGACTGGCCTCCTCGCCCGCCGGGAACTGCGAGCAAGGTCACGGTACCCGCGCCCAGCCCACCCGCGACGGGCCGGCGGGCAGTTGGCGCACACTGGACAGGTTGCACCCAACCAGCCCCCACGCGCACCCGACCCGTGCACCACACCAGCGGGCGCACATCGACACCAAGGACCCACGTGACCGACGGACCCCTGATCGTCCAGTCCGACAAGACATTGCTGCTGGAGATCGGGCACCCCGATGCGCCTGCCGCCAGGGCCAATATCGCTCCGTTCGCCGAACTGGAGCGCTCCCCCGAGCACATCCACACCTACCGCATCACCCCACTCGCGCTGTGGAACGCGCGCGCCGCCGGCCACGATGCCGAGCAGGTGGTCGATGCTCTGGTGCGCTGGTCGCGTTTTCCGGTCCCGCAGGCACTTCTGGTGGATGTGGTCGACACGATGGCACGGTACGGCCGGTTGGTCCTGCAGACCCACCCCACCCACGGCCTGATCATGGTCAGTCGGGACAGGGCGGTGCTGGCGGAGATCCTCCGCAACAAGAAGGTGTCGCCGATGCTGGGTGCCCGTATCGACGACGACACCGTGCTGGTGCACCCGTCCGAACGCGGACGACTCAAGCAGGTGCTGCTGAAGGTCGGCTGGCCCGCCGAGGATGAGGCAGGCTATGTCAACGGCGAGGCCCACCCCATCGAACTGGACAATGCCAACTGGACGCTGCGCGGCTACCAGTCCGATGCTGTCGAGGGATTCTGGGCGGGCGGCTCCGGTGTGGTGGTGCTGCCCTGCGGCGCCGGCAAGACCCTGGTCGGGGCGGCCGCGATGGCCAAGGCCGGTGCCACCACACTGATCCTGGTCACCAACACCGTGTCCGGTCGCCAGTGGCGGCGAGAACTGCTGGCCCGCACCACTTTGACGGAAGAGGAGATCGGCGAATATTCCGGAGAACGCAAGGAGATCCGGCCGGTCACCATCGCTACTTATCAGGTGATGACCCGCAAATCCGGTGGCGTGTACCGCCACCTGGATCTGTTCGACTCCCGGGACTGGGGCCTGGTGATCTATGACGAGGTGCACCTGCTGCCGGCGCCGGTTTTCCGGATGACGGCTGACCTGCAGTCGCGCCGCCGACTGGGTCTGACTGCGACCCTGGTACGGGAGGACGGTCGGGAGGGCGACGTCTTCTCGCTGATCGGGCCGAAGCGGTTCGATGCTCCCTGGAAGGACATCGAGTCACAGGGCTGGATCGCGCCGGCGGAGTGCATCGAGGTGCGGGTCACCCTGACCGACGCCGAGCGCCTCGCCTACGCGGTTGCCGAGCCGGATGAGCGATACAAAATCGCCGCAACGGCCCGGACGAAAATGCCGGTGGTACAGGCAATTCTGGACAAGCACCGGGGTGAGCCAACGCTGGTCATCGGCGCGTACCTCGACCAGCTCGAGGAACTGGGCGCCGCGTTGGACGCACCGATCATCCAGGGTTCCACCAAGAACGCGGAGCGGGAGCGGTTGTTCGACGCGTTCCGGTCCGGTGAGGTCACCACTCTGGTGGTGTCCAAGGTGGCGAATTTCTCCATCGACCTGCCGGAGGCCACGATCGCCGTGCAGGTGTCCGGCACCTTCGGCTCCCGTCAGGAGGAAGCGCAGCGCCTCGGTCGCCTGCTCCGCCCGAAAGGTGATGGACGGCAGGCGCACTTCTACTCCGTGGTGTCTCGTGACACGCTGGACACCGACTACGCGGCTCACCGGCAGCGATTCCTGGCCGAGCAGGGTTACGCCTATCGGATCATGGACGCAGACGATCTGCTCGGGCCGGCGGTGCCGGGCGGCGAGTGACGTGCCGGGTGGCCGGGCCGGAACCGCCGGTGGAGAGGACAGGATGACCGGTCGTGCGCTCGAGCCTTCTCGTGAGGTCACCCGCTGCCCCAAGAACATGGTCTACGGACCGTGCGGCGGGGTGGAATTCGACGGTAGCTGCGAGGTCGCCGGTCACCAGTGCGTTTTTCTGGGTCATGACCTTCCACGCTGGGACCCGGGGCCAATTGTCACGGCGCGCAGCGCTTGGCCCGATCTGACGGTCGGGGCCAGCACGATGGCAACCCGACTGGCCCGAGGAAATGTCATCGTTGCCGATTTCCCTGCCAGAGCAATGGATATCGATTCTCTGGCCGGCTGCGCCAGTACCCTGCTGGGTCTGGTTGACGCGGTGCTGGTCGGCGATTCGGCGGCGGCGAGGGTGCAGTTTCCGCCGGCCTACCGCGCTCACCTGATTTCGCAGATGGGGTTGCCCGTCTGGTCCGGCGTCAACTGCCGGGATCGTAACCGGGTAGCCCTTCAGGGCGAGATCGCAGCGCTGGCGGCAAGTTCGGTCGCCGGCGTGCACTGCGTCACCGGGGACCACCCGCTGATCGGCCATCGCCCCGATGCCGCACCGGTTTTCGATCTCGATTCGACCCGGTTGGCAGCGCTCGCCCGCAGCCACGGGCATCTCGTGTCGGTCGCCGAGTCACCTGCGGCGCCGCCGACAGCGCTGCGGCCGGCCCGATTGGCCGAAAAGGTCAGGGCCGGAGCAGATGTCTGCTTCATCAATCATTGCGGACCGGCGGAGGCGGTCGCCGACTTCATCGACTCCATCGATGTCGCCGCCCGGCCGCGCGCTTTCGTCGCCTGCGTCCCGGTCGTCGTCGACTCCGGGAGCGCGGCGTTGCTCAAGACGTTCACCAGTCTGGTGCTGCCGGCCGGTTATCTCGACCGGATTCTCGCATCTGACGACCCCTACGCGGCGGGCATCAGATCGGCGGTGCAGCTGTCGGAACAGATGCTGACCGTTCCCGGGGTCAGCGGCGTCAATCTTTCCGGCGGGCCGGCTCATGGCAGCGAGGTACATTTCGCCGGAGCACTCGCGCAGATCGGGCGGGCGCTGGCGGGCTGACGAGTTCTTGTCATCCCGGCAGTTCCACTTTCGTCCATCCGGAAGACGCTCTGGTGTAGTCGGTGCGATGGCTCGGCCCATTGAAGTCGCCCTGCCACAGGGCCGACGCCCGGCTGGCCCTGCAGGTCGCGCCGCTGATCGGCCGGCCGGTGCCGGCCGTCGAGGTGCTCGCGGCCGCGACCAGTGGATCGGCCGCCGAGCTCGGCCGTCCGGAACTCGGCCAACTGCGGCCCGGGGCCGCAGCCGACTTCTGCCTGTGGGATACCGCCGGGGTCGCCGACGCCGGTGTTGCCGATCCCGTTGGCGGCCTCCTGTGGGCTGCACCCGGACGTCGTCCGCGTCATGTCGTTGTCGCGGGTGAATTGGTGGTGCGTGATTGGCGACTGGTCCGCGGCGACGAGCGGCAGATCGCCGACCGGCTGGCCGGTCTGCTGGCCTCGCGCAGGGTGC
This sequence comes from Mycobacteriales bacterium, assembly GCA_038229825.1. Lineage (GTDB taxonomy): Bacteria > Actinomycetota > Actinomycetes > Mycobacteriales > Nakamurellaceae > Nakamurella. The sequence continues at coordinate 579,143 of JBBROB010000001.1, read as the reverse complement.
AGGGCAGCGGCGGGCGACGGTAGCGTGGCCGGGGTGCATCGCCGATCTCTGCTGCTGACCCTGCTCACCGCAGGCGCAGGATGTGCGGTGCTGCTGGCCGGGTGCACCGCCGGCACCAACTTGGGTTCCTCCGGCACGGTCACTCTGACCACGCCCAGGCTGGGCGGCGTGCTCACGTCGTCGACTTCCACCAGCGTGACGCCGACCGCGGTCACTCCCGACGGTCTGCTCACCGGAGTGGGCGTGAACGACACCACCATCACGCTCGGGTTGCTGGTCGATCATCCGGTCGACCGCGGATTCAACACCGGAGTCGCCCTGTGGCAGCGGGTCGTCAACACCTCCGGCGGCCTCTGCGGCCGCACCGTCAGCACCGAAGCGAACGACGCCGGCGAGACGCTCGCCGCCGGTTATGCCCGGATTGCCGGATCGACCCTCGGTCTGATCATCGAGCCGTCGCAGTCCGACTCCGCCACGCTGAGCGCACTGGTCAGCGCCGACCAACTGCCCACCCTGACCCTGACCGGCAGCTCGAGCCTGCTGACCACGACCGGTCCGGTGGTGGTCGGGGCAACCGAGGACATCAAGGCCATCAACACGCTGTCCTATCTGCGCTCGACCGGGAAGCTGGCCAAGGGCGGCAGGCTGGGTACGTTGACCGACTCGTCGGCCGACTCGGTCAACGCCCTCGCCGGGGCCAGGTGGTGGGCGGACGCCAACGACGTCACCGTCGTGTCCCGCACAGTCGGTGGCAGCGAGCAGGCATCGTGGACGGGCGTCTCCGCGGTGCTGGTGATGGCCGGCCCCGCCGAGGTGAAGGCCACCCTGGCGGCGACTGCACATGAGGTCTCCGTGGTGACCAACCTCGACGGCTACGACCCGCTGCAGATACCGGACCCGGCCGGCCGGCTGTTGGTGAGCCTGGCAGCACCCGCCTACGGCTCCGACAACCCAGGAGCGGCCGCTGTCGCGAAGGCATTCATCACGTCCGGCCGTGCCGACCCCGGACCCGAGCTGATGTCCGGCTATGGCGTTGCGGCCACCTGGGGCCGACTGCTGGCGCGGGCCTGCCTCGATCGGACACTGACCCATGCCGGTGTCCGGGCGGCGATGGCGACCGTCGGCCCGGCTTCGGTCGATTCGCTGTTCGGGGCCTCGGATCCGGGGTTGGTGGTCGGCTCCGCGCTGCCTGCCACCAGGGTGTCCTCGGTGGCGATGGCCGACGCGAAGGCACCGGCCGGGCTCCGCCCGCTGATCTGGCTGCAGGCCGCTCCCGGCATCGCGGACTACGTCCCGTCCCGCTGACCCGCGCCGCACCGCCTGGCCACTGGCGAGCCCGGCCACTGGTCAACGTCCTACCCGCAGCGCGTCGCCGGAGGTGCGGTCGGCGCGCAGCGATTCGACCACCGGGATCAGCGTGAGCACCGCGATCACGAAGAAGGCGAACCGGTAGGGCCCCACAGGTGGATCCAGCTGGGTCCACCCCCCGACGGACGATCCCGCGCGCAGCGCCACAGCCCCGATTGCGACGCCGAACCCAATCGCCACCTGCTGCACCGTCGAGGAAAGGGTGTTTGCGGCCGGCAGATCAACCGTCGTCACATCAGCGAAGGCCAGCGTGTTGTAGGCCGTGAATCCCACCGACCTGGCCATCCCGCCGAAGACCATCAGCAGGCAGATCACCGGCAGCGGCGTCGAGGGTGACAGCAGGCCGCTGAGCACCATGCTCAGTGCGGCGCAGGTCGCGGCGCCGACCATCACCCTGCGGAATCCGAGCCTCATCAACAGGGGAGTCGTCGCGGGTTTGACGGCCAGGTTGCCGATGAACACGAAGATCACCACGCCACCCGCCTTGACCGGCGTCCATCCAAAGCCGTCCTGGAACATCAGTGGCAACAGGAACGGGACGGCATTGACCGTGACCCGGAAGACCGCGCCCCCGCGGTGCGAGACAAGGAAGGTGTGCACTCGCAGGATCTGCAGCTGCAGCAGGGGATGCCGGGCCCGGTGCAGATGTAGGACGGCCGCCACCGCAGCGGTCACCGCGACGGCCGCGACCACCGCGATCGGTACCCAGTCGATGGTGGCGCCGGCCAACAGATCTGCCAGCACGACCAGCGAGGCAACGGCCAGACAGGTCCATCCCAAGCCGGCCCAGTCCAGGCCGGGTGGGCGCTGCTCCGCGGCCTTCGGGATCAGTCGCAGCGCGACCGCGAACGCGACGAAGCCCAATGGCACGTTCACCAGAAAGATCCAGTGCCAGCTGAGGTAGGTGGTCAGTGCACCACCGACCAGCGGCGCAACCACCGGGGCCGCCAAGGCCGGCCACGTCAGTACTGCAACGGCTCTGATCAGGTCCTTCTTCGCAGTGCCGCGCAGCACGGCAAGCCGCCCGACCGGCACCATCATGGCGCCACCGACGCCCTGCAGCACCCGGGACGCGGTCAGCTCGACCACGTTGGTACTGGCCGCGCACAGCACCGACGCAACCGTGAACACCCCGATGGCCGACAGGAAGACCTTCCTGACGCCGAAGCGGAGAGTCACCCAGCCGCTGAGCGGAATCAACACGGCGACAGTCAGCAGATAGGCCGTGATGGTGACGCCGATGCCCGCAGATGTGACACCGAGAGAACGGGCCATGCTGGGCGCGGCCGTGGCCACGATGGTGCCGTCCAGGTTCTCCATGAAGAACGTCCCGGCAACCAGGAGTGCGATGCTGCGCTCGCGACGGTCCATCACCGGGCGATTGTTCCAAACCATCCGGGCCGCCGGTCAGGGCGAGGCGCATTCTGGAGTATGAGAAGTCACCCGCACCTGTCCCAAGTCGACGATTTCGGTCCGGGCGGTTCACGGTCGGCGCGGGACAAGAGACGATTCGGCCTGATCGTCACCATCGTGGTGGGGGTACTGGTCATCGCCGGCGGATTCGCGGTCAGTGCATTGACACATCTCCCGGTGCAGTGGGCGCCCCTGCTCTGGGCCGCTGTCTTAGTGGTGATCGGCTACGCCGGGTTCCTCTGGGTCCGGCTGACCCACTGACGGGATGGTGGCGCCGCCCGGCTACTGCAGCCTGGCTCGTCGCAGCACCCCGAGGAGCTCCTCGTACGGACCGACCAGGTAGGCGAGATCACCTGCCAGGAAACGAGTTCCGCGGCGCAGCGGATGCTCCATCACGCCGGTCTCGGCCCTTGTCAGGGCAATCACCCTGGTATTGGCCGACAGCTCGTTCATCGCCAGACCGGCCAGCCCGCTGCCCGGTTCGACTGTCAGGTTCCCGACCATGAAGGTCTGCTGGCCGACGGAGAACGAACCGAGCACCCGCAGGCCCAGCGCCGCGCCGACGAACCACGGCGCGGTCAGCTCCTCCGTCGACTGGACGTTCTCGAAGCCGAACCGACGAGCGATCATCCGCCCGAGTGACCGGTCGAATACCCGGGTGACCACCGGCACCGCACCGGACTTCTCCCACACTGCGCCGAACAGATCACGGACTGCGATGGCCGTCTCGATGTTGGCCATGTCGTTGCTGGTCATCACCGCGACGGCTGACGACTGGCCCACCCGGGCGGCATCGAGTGTGGATCGGAGCGTGGCATCGCCGAAGATCACCGGTACCCCTAGATCGCGGGCCTCGTTCAGGAAGCGGTTGCCCGAGTCACGTTCGATGACCACCACCTGCTTGCCGGCCGCGACCAGCGCCGCGGCGACCCGTACGCCGAAGGACCCCAGCCCGATCACCACCACATGCCCGGCCAGCCCTCTGGCCCGGCGCCGGCCGATGGCGTCGTTGAGGCGGCGACTGACCAACATGTCGGTCAGGAATGCCATCAGCACCGCAGTGCAGGTAATACCAGCGCACATCAGAAAAATCGCCCAGATCCGCAGCCACGCCGCCTGATCCACAAAGCTGAAGTCGCCATAGCCGACGGTGGCAACGGTCTCCGTACTGAAGTACAACGAGTCCAGCAGGGACATGCCGGGCGACTGGTACCCCCGCCACAGGATCACACTCGAGGTAACCACGAGGCTGACCAACACGGCCACCGCCTTGTACAGGCCGGGATCGAAGTCCGCGAGCACGCCGGAGGCAGCGGCGACCAGTCGCTCGATCAGCCGCGGCGACGGAGTCGACGGACCCGCCGCCTCCTGTGTGAGATCGATGTCCTGACCCGCGAAATCCCCTGCCGTTCCCAGCATCGCCGCCGTGTCCCCCGGCGCCACCACGAAGTCCCGGCCAGGGCAGTCGACCACGGTGGGCCCGGCACCGGCCGCACCGGACTGCAGGACGGCGATCGGCACCAGGTCGCCGTAGAGCCTGCGCAGAGAGGACGGGCGTTCGATCGGCAGTCGGGCCACCAGGAACGTCTCGTCACCGATGGAGATCTCGTGGACGCGCCGACCCAGGCAGGCCTCGACGATGCCGGGGGCTGCGAGTTCCGCGACGTCCAGCACCGCACCCGGCCCGTTCCCACCGGCGACGGCCCGGCCGATCGCCTGGTTGCCCAGTTGCGAGACGACCCGCACATCGGCCCTGAGTTCCCTCGCCACCAGAGCGATCTCGAGGTTGGCGATCTCATTCTGGACCACGCAGACGACGGCCCTTGCCGTCTGGATGCCAGCGGCTGTCAAAGTGGCGGCGGAGCTACCCTGAGACAGCACGGTCTGCACTCCCCAGGCGGTCACCGCCTCCAGGTGCGCCCGGTCGGCGAACTCGGACAGCACGGTGACCTGTTCGCCCGAGCGGTACAGCTGCTCGACGATCCGCATGCCGATCCCGCGCAGCCCGCAGACGATCACGTGTCCGGTGGCTTCCGCGCTGGTCAGCGGTGCAGCCACCGGGCGTGCAGCGATATCGGTCACCGGGACGAGCCTATGCAGCAGAGGTTTCCGGCAGGTGTCGGTCAGGTTCTCATTCGACCCCGGCGACGGCGCGCCTCACCTCGGCGTTCGGCCGGCGAAGCCCAGGAAGCGATCCAGCTCCGACGCGTCGTCCGGCACGGCGACTATTTCGCCGAACGGCATGCCCGCGCCGCGGTACTCGGGGGAGAGCAGCGGCGCCAGGCCCGTTCTGGCCGCCTCGGCCTCGGCGTCGGTGTACCGCACGGGCTGACCGGTCGCCATCGCCAGATCCCAGCCGTGGGCGAGGTATTCACCGGTCATCATGGCCACGCTCGCGGCCGCCGGCATCGACCCCGAACTCAGCGTGACCGGGGCATCGTCGGCCAGTTGTGCATAGCCCGCGACGGCCCTGGCCGCTGCCGCCCGGAATTGCGCGCCTGCGTCGGCGACGACCATGGTCTCCGGATCTTTCGGCTGCGGGTCCCCGACACCTGCGTTGGCGAAAATCGTGACCCAGCTGACGATGTGGTGGACGAGCTGGTCGACCGTGTAGTCGGGGCACGGGCTCGGCAGCGACCGCTGTTCAGGCTTCACGCCTTCCAGAACCGCCGCCGTCTTGGACAGGACACTTTCCAGGGTCGAGGTATCAGTCATACGTCTGAAGCTAGTTCACCTGCGGTGGGCGCGCTTGAAGGAAGACGACAGGTGGTCGGCGACGACTACGTTGGCTCCATGACCGACACCAGGGGCATCGTCCACCCTCGGGTCGGCCTCGAGCACTTCCGGCTGAACCGCTATTCCCCGTCTGACGCACTGGCGCCCTATGTCGATCGGTTGTGGTGCGTGAGCTGGGATCTGGAGGACGGCGAGGTCTTCGATCAGCCGATCCTCGCCCACCCGACGGTCAACGTGGTGATCGAGCCGGAGCGGGCAGCCGTGTACGGAGTACCGACCCGTCTCGGGCGGCAGCGACTCACCGGTCACGGCTGGGCAGTCGCGGCCATGTTCAAACCCGGCGGCGCCCGCCCGTTCATGCCCGGGCCGCTGCGCGAATCGGTGGATCGTGCGGTGCCGATCTCGGATCGATGGCCGGAGCAGGGATCAGAGCTGGTCGGGTCGATCCGGACCATGTCGGGTGACCCCGCAGCCGTCGAGATTGCGAGGGCGGGTGCGCTCGAATCGTTTCTCATCCGGCTGGCGCCCGCCGAAGTCCCCGCCGAGACCGCCGATGCCGTTGGGTGCGTGGCCCTGGTCGCTGCGCACCGCGAATTGTGCAGGGTGGAACATCTGGCGGAGCGCTCCGGCATCAAAATGCGTTCTCTGCAAAGACTCTTCGCCCAGAATGTGGGGATATCGCCGAAGAAGGTCATCCGACGCTACCGGCTTCTGGAGGCGGCCGAGGCCGCATCGCACGGCGGTCACGTCAGCTGGGCGGATGTCGCAACGGACCTGGGATTCAGCGATCAGGCCCACCTGACTCGCGACTTCACCGCTGCCTTCGGCGTCTCGCCCGCCAGGTACGCCACCGGCTGATCCCACACGCCTACAGCGCTAAGGCGTGCACGCTCGAGCCGCCCACGGCAGCAAGACGTTGCAACGGTTTCGTGGTTCCTGGCAGGTACTGCTCGGCCGCGCGGGCCCGAATGCCACGAGGGCGGCCCCACCGAAGTGGGACCGCCCTCGCGAGATGGTGCAGGTGAAGCAGGGACTCAGAAGTCCATGTCCCCGCCGCCACCCGGCATGGCCGGAGCGGACGACTTCTCGGGCTTGTCCACGACCACTGCTTCGGTGGTCAGGAACAGCGCCGCGATGGACGCGGCATTCTGCAGCGCGGAGCGGGTCACCTTGGCGGGATCGATGATCCCAGCGGCGACGAGATCCTTGTATTCGCCGGTTGCGGCATCCAGACCGTGACCTGCAGGCAGGTTCCGGACCTTCTCCGCAACGACGCCGCCTTCGAGGCCGGCATTGATGGCGATCTGCTTCAGCGGAGCTTCGACTGCGACGCGAACGATGTTCGCGCCGGTGGCCTCGTCACCGGTCAGTTCGAGGGTTGCCAGCGCCTTGTTGGCGGCCTGCAGCAGGCCGACACCGCCGCCCGCAACGATGCCCTCTTCGACAGCGGCCTTGGCGTTGCGCACGGCATCTTCGATGCGGTGCTTGCGCTCCTTGAGCTCGACCTCGGTGGCAGCTCCGGCCTTGATGACCGCAACGCCGCCGGCCAGCTTGGCAAGGCGCTCCTGCAGCTTCTCCCGGTCGTAGTCCGAGTCCGACTTCTCGATCTCGGCACGGATCTGGGAAACGCGACCGGCGATCTGCTCGGCGTCGCCGCCGCCATCGACGATGGTGGTCTCGTCCTTGGTGACGACGACCTTGCGGGCGGTGCCCAACAGGGCGACATCGACAGAGTCGAGCTTGAGCCCGACGTCCTCGGAGATGACCTGGCCACCGGTCAGGATCGCGATGTCCTGCAGCATGGCCTTGCGGCGGTCACCGAAGCCAGGAGCCTTGACGGCAACGGACTTGAAGGTGCCACGGATCTTGTTGACGACCAGAGTCGCCAGCGCTTCGCCGTCGACGTCCTCGGCGATGATCAGCAGCGGCTTGCCGGACTGCATGATCTTCTCGAGGATCGGCAGCAGGTCCTTGACCGCGGAGATCTTCGAGCCGTACAGCAGGATGTAGGGATCCTCCAGGACGGCTTCCTGGCGCTCGGCGTCGGTGGCGAAGTACAAGGACACGTAGCCCTTGTCGAACCGCATGCCCTCGGTCAGTTCCAGCTCGAGGCCGAAGGTGTTCGACTCCTCGACGGTGATGACGCCTTCCTTGCCGACCTTGTCCATTGCCTCGGCGATGAGCTCGCCGATCGACGGGTCAGCGGCGGAGATCGAAGCGGTTGCCGCGATCTGCTCCTTGGTCTCGACCTCGGTGGCGTCGGCCAGCAGCTGGGCGGAGATCGCCTCTACTGCCTTTTCGATGCCACGCTTGAGGGCCAGCGGGTTCGCGCCGGCCGCGACGTTGCGCAGTCCTTCGCGGACCAGCGCCTGGGCCAGGACCGTGGCCGTCGTGGTGCCGTCACCGGCGACATCGTCGGTCTTCTTGGCAACTTCCTTGACGAGCTCGGCACCGATCTTCTCGTACGGGTCCTCGAGCTCGATTTCCTTGGCGATCGAGACACCATCGTTGGTGATGGTGGGCGCGCCCCACTTCTTTTCCAGGACGACGTTGCGGCCGCGCGGCCCCAAGGTCACCTTCACGGCGTCGGCGAGGATGTTCATTCCCCGCTCGAGTCCGCGACGCGCTTCCTCGTTGAAAGCGATCAGCTTGGACATGAGGTGTAGATCCTCCAGATCGGCCGACCCTCATCGAGCACCTTGCGGTCGCACGGCGAGGTCGGTAAGCAATTGGCGTGTGTCTGGTCTAGACGATGCCCGCGACGGACGCACCTGACGATCCCCGGCCATCGGAGGCTTTCGATCGGTGAGGTACTCATCGGTTCGACCTGGCACTCAGTAGCCCCGAGTGCCAATTTCATACTGGCACTCTCGGGTGTCGAGTGCAAGCAAGTCCGGCAGGTCGGCTCCGGTTACCGGCTCACCAGCAGGTAGACCACCAGGGCGAGGACCACCAGCAGACCGGCGGCGGCGAACCACGGCCAGGTCGGGCTTGCCGGTTCGGCCCGGTGGCCGGCCGGCCGGTGCCCGATCTCCAGCCCGAGCTGACCGGGCCGGACCCGGCCGCCCTGCTCGAGGTCCGCCGTAGGCGGGGCAGTTGGATCCGGGCCGGCCCTTGCTGCCCGTGACGGCGGGACGTCCTCGAGCGGGCCGACGGCCCGGTGGGCGGCGCGCAGCAGATCAGCGCTGCTCTCATATCGCAGAGCCGGGTCCGTCGCCAGGCCGCGGGCGATCACCAGATCGATGTCCGAGGGCAGCCCGGAGATGGCCGACAACGAGGGAACCACCCCCGAAAGGTGACCCGAGATGACGGCCCGGACATCGCCGATGAACGGTGCCCTGCCGCCAAGCGCGGTGAACAATATGCAGGTCAGAGAGTATTCGTCAGAACGGGGAACTATCTCAAGACCGCGGAGGTGCTCGGGTGAGGCATAGGTGGGCGAGCCGAGAAAATCTCCGGAGGACGTCCGGTGTCCGGCCGCGCCGCGCCTGGCCAGGCCGAAATCGGCCAGGTAGACATGCTCGTGACCCACGGATTCATTTCTGGTGATCAGCACATTGGCCGGCTTGACGTCCAGATGCACCAGACCGCGCTCGTGCATGGTGTCCAGGGCAGCGCCGACCTGGCCGAGCAGATCGAACGCCCGGCCGGCCGGCATCGGTCCCGCCGCGAGCTCCCGCGCAAGATCCGTACCGTCGACCAGTCGCATCGCGATGAACAGCCGGCCGTCCGCCTCGCCGAAGTCGTACAACGGCACCAGGTTCACATGATCGATGGCCGATGCTGCGCGGGCTTCCTCGGCGAACCGGGCCCGGAATTCCGGATCAGCTGACAGATTCTCGCTCATCACCTTCAGGGCCAAAGAGCGCTGCAGCCGTTGATCGACGGCGCGGTAGACCACACTCATGCCGCCCCGGCCGATCACCTCGTGCACCAGGTAGTGGCCCAGGCGCTGCCCGGTGAGGTCGACCGACACAGTCCCAAGGGTAGGGCGTGTCCCCCTGACCGGGGGCCGGGCGCGCTGCGCCCTGGGTGGGGAAGGTCGTAGGGTGTCGCGAATGATTGCCAGCGCCGTGCCGGAGCCTTTCGGGGGCAGCGACCATGAATGACGGCGACTCCGAGGTCCCGATCGAACTGCGGGTGCTGACCGGGCCGAATCTGTACTTCTCGCGGCCGGCTGTGAAGCTGACGCTGGATGCCTCCGCGGTGCTGGAAGCCGACCCGGGGACCGTGGTCAGCTGGCAGCGGGCACTCCGGGTTCGAGGCTCCGTCAAACACAGCTCTTCCCCCGCCAATCCCACCCACAACAGTCCGGCACACACCAGTCCGACGGTCGGGAGGGCCGACTCACCGGCCAGAACCGCTGCCGCTGCTGAATTGGCGGCCGCGGTCGTCCGCCGGGGCGGGAGTGCGATCGGCATCAGGGTGCCGGCGGTGGCCCGCGCCGGTGACGGACACAGCGTGGTGGTCGCCTTTCCCTTCCGCCGGCGGGGCCTGGCCGAGCGCTTCGGTGCGGAGGTCGCTGTCGCCTTCGATCGCATCACCAGAGGCGGCATCGAACCGGGAGTGGCCATCGCGGACCTTGCCGTCGCGCTGGCCGACGTCGAACCGGGAGAGGTGGTACGTCCGATCCGTGCGACGGTCCCGGTGATCGCGGTGACCGGGACCAACGGCAAGACGACCACGACGCGGCTGATCTCTCACCTGCTGCAGGCGGACGGCCGCGTCCCTGGTTGGTCGTCGACCGACGGGATCGTGATCGACAACGTCGAGGTGGACAGCGGCGACTGGTCGGGTCCGGGTGGTGCGGCGCGGGTGCTGTCCGATCCCCGGGTCACCATCGCCGTCACCGAAACCGCCCGCGGCGGCATCCTGCTACGGGGGGTCGGGACTGCCGCGAACGACGTATCGGTGGTGACCAACATCAGCGCGGACCACCTCGGGTTGCTCGGGGTGCACACCGTCGAAGAACTGGCCGAGGTGAAGTCGGTCGTCGTCAAGATCACCAAGCCAGGTGGTTGGACGGTACTCAATGCCGACGACCCACTTGTTCGGCAGATGCGCTCGGTGTCAAGGGCCAGGCCGTGGTTCTACTCACCCGATCCCGACAATCCATACCTGGACGAAGCTCTCGAAGCCGGCGGGAAGGCCATCACGGTCATCGACGGCGACATCGTCGTGCTCGGCCGTGGTCTGGATCCGACGAGAGTGATTGCGGTGCAGGAGGTGCCACTGACGCTGGCCGGCGCATCCCGGGTCAACGTGTCGAATGTGCTGGCCGCCACTGCCGCAGCCCTCGGCGTCGGGGCGTCACTGGAAGCCGTCCGCACAGGGCTGCGCACGTTCGCCTCCGACGCAGCGCACAACGCCGGTCGGTTGAACGTGTATCTGCTCGGGACGACCGCCGCCGTACTGGATCTGGCGCACAACGAAGCATCCCTTGAATCACTGCTGGAGGTCACGGCAGCGCTGCGGCGGCCGGCCGGCGAACTCGCGGTCATCGTCGGCACTGCCGGCGACCGCACCGACGAGGCCATCCACGCCATGGGCGAGATGGCGGCGGCGGCGTCAGATCTGATGGTCATCGCCGGTCGACGGAAGTACCTCCGCGGCCGCGAACCGGGAGAGATGGAAGAACTCTGGCGTTCCGGCGCCGCGGAGGCCGGCGTGTTGGACGTGGTGGAGACGCCCGACGAGCTCTCGGCCTTGACGTATCTGCTCGACTCCGGTCTGCCACCCGGTTCCGCCATCGCCGTCTGCGCACTGGAGCAGCGACCCGAGATGGCCGCCGAGATCCTCCGCCGGGGCGGCGTCGAGGCGTCCGCCGAGCAGATCGCGGACAGGGTCGGTGCACCCCGTACAGGTTGAGATTTCAATTGTTACATGGATCAACAAAGATCACCTGAATGGTGCAGTGTCAGATCAGCGTTCGTGAATACCGCTGGACACTAGCGTGTGAATCGGACAGCAGTCGGGTGCCGACACCATCGCCCCCGCCCAATATCGCCCGCTGCGAATACCCCAGCAGTGGCCACTGCCGGGCCGGTCAGTTCGTCAAGTGTCGAACAGCAACCGGCCTGATATCGTTTCGTGATCTGGCGCCCAAGGATAGCAAGAATGTGATTGTCACTGCTCCGCAGGGGCGATGGAACATCCATTCTGCGTTTATATCCGAGCGTGCTGGACGTTATTCCCCCACCGCCAGTATCTCAGTCCGACGAAAGGGTTACATTCATGGGCCGCCGCCACAGACGACCACGCCGGTTTCGGGTCGCAATAACCGCGACCTCAATTGGCATCGCCCTTCTGGTGGGCACTTCTCCGGCCCTCGCGGCCACAATCACCTACTCCACCACGGCACTCTCGGCCACCGTCAGCGGAAGGACGGTGACCGCGTCGACCACCGTGAAAGCCTCGGTCGCCGTGTCCGCTTCGGTCGCCGGAATCTGTGCCCGTAATTCAACCGGTGGCGTTGTCGACTTTCCGATGTCCGCAGCTTCGATCAGCACTTCGGGCATCACCCTCACCAGGTCCAGGACGCTGAGTCCGGGTACCTATACCTACTGGGCGTGTGCGAAGGTCAGTGGAGCCTGGCACGACATCGGATCCAAGAAATCGTTCACCGTGCCGTCCGCCGCACCGGCCGTGGCCCCCGCTTCGCCCAGTGGGCAGGCCATGCCGGTCGGCAATCTTCCCGGCTGGCAGCAGACCTTCACCGAGGACTTCAAGACCAACGTGGCGATGGGCGGGTTCCCTGGTCCGTACGCCCCGAAGTGGGCCAGCTACAACGGTTTCCCCGACTCGTCCGGGCGAGGCCTGTATGCGCAGAAAATCCTGTCGGTGCACGACGGCGTGCTCGACATGTATCTGCACAGCGAGAACGGCCGGCCCCTCGGCGCCGCTCCGGTCCCGCTGGTCGACGGCGGCAAGTGGGGTGGGCAGATCTATGGACGCTTCAGCGTTCGTTTCAAGGGCGACCCACTACCGGGTTTCGGATCGGGCTGGCTGCTCTGGCCGGACAGTGGCAACTGGAACGACGGTGAGGTGGATTTTCCCGAAGGTGGCCTCAGTCATGCCATTCAGGGTTACAACCACAATATCGGTAACGGGGCCGTCAACAGCATGATCGTGACGTCGACCGCCGGATGGACAAGTTGGCATACGGCCACGATCGATTGGAAGCCAACCGGGGTTTCCTTCATTATCGACGGCGTGAACCTGGGGACAGACACCAGGAACATTCCGCAAAAGGCATTGCACTGGGTTATGCAGACCGCCACGTCCGGCGCTCTCCCGGCAGCAAGTACTGCCGGCCACGTACTCATCGACTGGGTGGCGGTTTACCGCTACACCGGCTGATGGCACGGGGTGAATTGACACCCTGACTCATTTCCTACGCAGCGGTGCTGACCAGCGGGCGCCTGTCGGTGATTGCGACGATCATCGCCAGGCGCCCGCTGGTTTTTTCATGCCGCCAATTGCCCTTGGCCTCGCTACGAATGGGTAATCGCCGGTTCGGAAGGTCGTTCGAGTGCAACGGCCGGCCAATTCAGCCGCATGGATGCGTGACGAGCAGCCAGCTGGCCAACGGGGCCAGACATCGGATCACCCGATTGGCATACGCGAACCACGGCAGCTAGGCCGGGACGGCGTCAGTTTTCTGTGAGCTCCGCAGGCGCAGGATGAACCAGGGTAGGCAGCCAACGGCGAGCGCCAACCGAATCAGATTCCAGGTGGGAGTCTGCGGAATCAACGCGGACCCGGCGCTGACCCCGAGGGCGACCCCGATCAGCACCAGCAGGGAGAGCGGCGTCCGTGGCCATTCCCGCCCGGCCCGGAGCGCCCGGCGCTGGAGCACGGCCTGCGCCGTGAAGGCCACCAGGGTGGACGCGGCTGCGCCGGCGATGCCCAGGAGCGGAACCAGCAGCAGGTTCAGCCCGACGTTCAACGCCCCCGCCACGAACGCGGCAACGGCGAGCGGGCGAGACCGCCGAAGGATCAGGAGTTCGCGAGTGGTGGCTCCCGCCGCCGCCACTGGGAACGCCGCCGCCGCCACCAGCACCGACACGATCAGCAGTGACGTCGGACCGAAGCTGGCCGGCGCGACTATGCGCAGCAGGATCGGGGCCGCGAGGGTGATGCCCAGAATCACTGGTATGCACAGCCGGTAGAGCTCATCGCGGGACCGTCCGCTCAGCTCCCGGCGGGCGACCTGATCGCGGACCGCGGCCAGCCGCGGAGTCCAGGCCTGGCTGACAGATACCAACCCGAGGACGACGACGTACCCGACCGTGTATGCGATCTGGTAGCGACCCACCTCAGCAGACCCGAGCAGCCGGTTGATGATGACCCGGTCACTGGCGGTCAACACGAAGATCGAGACGCCGCTGAGCATGATCGGGACGCCCAGCCGGAATGCGCTCCGGATCAGCGGCCGGTCGAGCAGACCGGCGACGATCGGTCGGCAGAGGAACAATGCAATGCCCATGCCCGCCCACTGACTGATCACCCCACCCCAGGCGTAGGTACTGGCGTTCCGGGCGACGCCGAAGACAAGGGCGATGCCGAACACCGGCCCGCCGAGCGCGGACAGGCAGCTCACCGCAGCGAAGGCCTTCAGTCGATCCTGGGCCATCAGCAGAGCCAGGGCCATCTGCACCACGGCACCGGGCCCGGTCCACAGGACGATGGCGATGACCAGCGATCGTTCGTTGCCCAACCCGGCGAACGGCCCCCAGATCGACGAGGTCAGACCGGCGATCAGCGTGAGAGAGCCGGAAATCACCATCCCGACGGCCAGTAGCGAGCGAGCTCCGTGCCCGCTGGGGTCTTCGGCCAATTGCAGGGTGACGGCGCGATCGAACCCGAAGACGGCCAGCACGATCAGTACCTGATAAAGGGCGATGCCGGTGGCCATGCTGCCGAACTCGGACGGGCCGAGGATGTAGGCAAGAACCGGCGACACAACCACCGCTGTGACCAGCTGCAGCGACCAGATCACCACGTAGATCATGTCCCGGCCGAACAGCCGGCCCATACCTGCAGGGTCGGCGATTCCCGTCGTCGGGGGCGGCGGCGAGTCGGCCGCATCCCTCACGTCGGTCGGCGCCGTCCCGGTTGCCGGAGAAACTTCTACGCTGATATCGCTCCGCTCCGCCGCAGAGTCGCGTCGATGGCGTCCAGCACCTCGGCGCTCATCGTGCTCGAAAACTTCCGGGCGAACAGCGCCGGCTCCCCCGCTGCGCCAAGACTCCGCTCCCGAAGTACGGCCAAATGGGCTGTAGTCATCCATTCCGGACTCTTCCTCCCCTGACCGAGCCATTCGATGTACCAGAGGTCGGCGTCAATGTGCGCCGCCGCCCAGTCGGGCACGAACGCCGGTGTGTTCAGGATCGACGCCACGAACGTCTCGTCGGCGCAAAGGGTGTGCCGCCAGAATGCCACCAGATCAGGACGGGCGTCGAAGGCGTCAACCAGCTGCTGGGCATGGTGGCGGGACAGCACCTTGAGCACCGAACCGCCGGCCGGCACGATGTCGGCCGGTATCCGTCGAGGTATCGGTACCCGCAATGGAAAGCGACGGATCGGGCGGTGCACGTAGCGAAGTCGCGACATACCGCCGTCGCGCCCCCAGGCCGGCCGTGGCAGTCGTTCGAAGAGCGCGATCGAGCGACCCTTTCGGCTGTCCAGATAGTCGGCGATGCGACTGGTCGACGCGAGCGGGTAGTCGCTCCCGCTCATCATCGCCAGGTGGGTGGCGCCGGTCTGGGCCAGGGCAGCGCGGTACCCGGAGATCTCGGCGGCAGCGGCGTTCCAACCTGCCCACGGGGTCGGCAGTCGGGGCAGCACGACGCACCGATCCGGCAGCTTGTCGGTCATCGCTGCGAAAACGTCGTCCTTGGTACGGCGATCGCAGTGCAGGAAGACCGGGAACGGATCGAGGGCATCGATCAACCGGCGCACCTGAGCGGGATCGTTGTGCGCCAGCACCACGCAGGCCAGCTTGTCGGCAAGTCCGGACTGGACCGGCACCGGCGAGATCTCGGTCAAGAGCCGACCGCCGTCATCTTGTAGAGCTTTGTGGTGGGTCCGCTGAACACCAACGTCCAGGACCGCGACGAGGCGACTGCCTGCTCGAGCCGTTGGTAATCGGCGAACGTCTGCATGCCGTAACGGTCCTGCCAGGCACCGGTGGAATCCGACACCAGCGCGTAGTACTGCTTGCTGGGGTTCGGGTTCAGCGCTGCTTTCTCCACTGCCGCGGTCAGTTGGGCGAGGTCCGCTGCGGGGTCGTAGGCGCTGGTGACGACGGGGTAGTTGTTCAGTGTCTCCCGGGACGCGTACTGCACGTCGTTGTATCTGGCGGTCACCCGGCCCGGAATGGCATTGCCGGTTCCGACGACCAGCAGCACGGCACCATTTGCCGCAGTTGTCTCGAACTGCCTGATCGCCGCTGTGGTGTCGGGCCGAACCACGCGGGCCCAGTCCAAGCCCGTCTGGCCGAACGCATTTACCATGAACAGGGCGGCCAATGCCACCCCGGCAGTAACCCGGACAGCGGTCCGATCGAGCGCAACGCCGTCGAAAGCCATCACGGCGAGGATCGCCAACCAGGGAAGGGCGAACAGGACGACCCGGAAGACCCCCTCGGAACCGTAGTTGGTGACCGCGAACAGGGACGCCGAACTGGCCGCCGTGACCAGCAGGCCGACTCGGACACGGTCACGTTGACGTACTACCGCGACCACCGCGAGCACCCCGATGACCACCAGTACGGCAGCCGGGATGTCGAAGACCAGCCGAGCCACCCACGGTGTCGGAAGGTTCGCGCCCCCGTGCACCGGCGGAGCCAGGTTGGTGAAGAAACGGCCGATCGCGTCGACCGAGATGAAACCGCCGAGCGAAGACTTGTGCAGCAGTGCCCAGGCGATCGGCGGTACCAGCAAGGCAATCGGGATCCACCACGGGCGAACCAGGCGGAACAGCACCAGCACCACGAACTGCGCCACCATCAGGTAGGGCGAGATCTGGTGGGTGATGGTCACTGCGCAGACCAGCACCGCGACAAATCCGTAGCGCAGCCACATCTGGGCGATCGTCTGGTCGGGCCTCGATCCGATCAACAATGCGCTGATGATCAGGCACAGGGCGAATCCGACGGACTGCGGGGCGAAGTAGATGATGTTGACGCTGCCGCCCAGGGTGGCGATCGCCGCCGCTGTCCAGGCCTGTCCCGCTGATCTGAGGAACCGGCCGGCCAGGTGCCGGATTGCCAGTGCGGTGCAGAGGGACAACACCACCGGGAACCAGGTCGCCAACGTCATCGGATCGCCGATGCCGGCAGCTCCGGTTACCCACGCGCCCGCGGCGAAAAGACCAGGCCAGGCCTGGTAGATGTCCTGGCTGTGCACGCCGAGGCCGTTACTGTTGATGTACTCCAGCACGCCCACGTGTTTCGCCGCCGACATGACAGCGGGCGCTCCGTAGGCGATGGCCTGGGAGGCGACCACGGCAACGGCCAGCACCAACAGCGGGACGGCTGGGCTCGAACCGTTCACCCACGCCAGGATCACCGCGGCGAGAACGATGAGCACGCCGACGTACCAGATCGGGTCCACCCGGGCAAGCAGTCCGTCGATCGCCGGCGCCCCTCGGTGGGCAGCGGCATCAGCAGCGATCAGGACGCCGCCGACGAGGCTCAGTCCCGACCAGCGCAGTTCGACGCGCCGGTGCCCGGGAGCCCGCAGGCGCACCGCGTTGATATCTGCCGGCAATGCGAAAACCAAGATGACAAGGGCGATTCCGGCGGCGAACAGCAGCGCGATGGTGGGGTGCCACATGCCGAACCTGGCCATCAGGTAACCGCCGAGCGTGGTTGCGCTCACGCTGATCGCACCCGAGTACAGCACGAACGACGAGATGGACATCGTGCCGACCAGAAGGCAGGGTGCGATACCCCATCCGGTCAGCAGGAAGAGGGAGACGCCGACGGCCCTGAGGTCGGACAGCGAGAGGATCTGTCCGATCAGCGAGATGACCAGCAGAGCCACCAGATAGCCGGCCGCGACCAGCCGGCCGACCGAGGACATCACCGGAGACGAGCCCGCCGCCCGAAGGGCGTCCAGGCTGCGGTATCGAGTCTTCGTGGTCAAGGCGGTGTGGGCTCCTCCGGCATCGGTCAACCGTTCGATGCTACCGGCGCTCATGCCGACCCGCCTGCGGTGTTCGATGCCGACGTGATATGTGCCTCCAGGGCTCCGGGTCCGATCGGGCGGGCGGGGTGCACCCTCGATCGAGACGTCTTCTTGTTCAGGGTCGGCATTGTCCGACCGCGGTCGGCCGCCATGGTGAACTGCAGCGTGTTGGGCTCGACACCGCCGGCGGGCGTCAGGACGGGATTGACCAGAATCCTCATGACGCAGACGGCGCGCGGTCGTGCACGTTCGCGCGATTGCTGCGCCTGGCCAGGGCGTACAGCGCCGGACCCATGGCCATTCCGGCGAATTCTCTGGCGATCAGTGCACGTTTGGAACCCACGCTGCCGCCGGCGTCCCTCGGCCCGGTGCTCTGGTGTCCGCGCGGTACGACGACCGCCTTGGCAATGCCGGACGGAATCCGCCGCAACAGATCCGGCCTGGTCGTGGCGTCCAACAGGTGCTTGGTGATGAAAGCCGACAGACCTGTTCCGTAGCCGAAGATCTGGCGGCGAAGGCCCGGCAGATCCGGTCGGTGGTGATGCCAGACGATGGCCGACGGCTCGTAGGCGATAGCCCGCCCTTCCAGCAACACCCGGACGAACATGTCCAGGTCTTCGCCGCCCTTGGCCCTGGTGCCGGCGCCCAACGCCTCGTCGAAGCCGCCGAGTTCGCGCAGCAACGCCGTGGAGAAGGCCATCGACGCACCCGTACCGAACAGTCCGGCGGCGTAGGGGTACAGCGGGTCGTCGGCGTGCGAGGTCAGGTCGAACATGCGCGGCTCGCAGCTGTCCGCCCACGACACGCGCTGGTCGAAATAGTGCTCGGCCGGGGTCTCCAGGGTTGCGGTGCACACCAGTCCGGTGACACACGCGACCTCCGGGCGGCGCTGAAAACCGCCTACCAGACCGGTCACCCAGTTGGCATCGACCGCCACATCGTCATCGGTGTAGGCCAGGATCTCTCCGGCCGCTTCGGCCAACCCTCGGTTGCGCGCGAAAGACAGGCCGGGGCTGGGCTCCATGACGTAGCGGAAACGAGCATCCGATCCCACCTGGGCGTCGAACGCCTCCCGACCACGTGCATCGCTCGGAGCGTTGTCGACGATGATGATCTCGAGATTGTCGTAGCGGACATCCTGCAGACGCTGCAGGCAGTTCCGCAGTTCCGGCCCGCGATCGCGGGTACACACGACGACGCTGACCTTCGGATTCCGCTCGGCCTGCGGTGCGCAGACCAATGCCGGAGCTGCGGAGAGTTTGAGTGCCGAGCGATCGGACAGGGCAGCCACGATTTCGGCCGCGTCGATGCCGGCGCCGACCATCGGCAGCTCCACGAACTGGATTGGTTCACCGCGGAGCCGAACCAGGACACGGGCTCGGGCGTAGTGCCCGGATACCGGCGCCGGTACGAAGGTGTCGGGTGATGACAGGTCGAACTCGGTGCACCACACCGACGAGCCGGCCGTGATGGCGGCATCTGTCTCGGCCACGAGGTGATCCGAATCAGGCCGGTGTCCGACCAGTTGGGTGCCGACAGCGGTCGCGGGTCCGGTGACCGTCGCCTTGCGTACGCTACGACGCCCGCGCAGGTATCCGGCGGAGGTCACGACCAGGCCGGCAGCGATAGCCATCGAACGCGCGAGCCCCGAAAGCTCCCCGCGCAGGGCCTGACCGACGCCGCGGAAGAACGCGCGCGGCAGGATCCGGGTCGTGTACGTCCGTTCCGACGCCAGCGCGGCGCCGGCTCCCACATGCGCGGCAACTACCGCCTTCGACACACCTTCCCAATAGCAACGACTGAAGAAATACTTCAGGGTCATCCGGCTGTCGGTCACCCGGTGGGCGACTACGGCGTGCGGCTGGCCGACTATCCGGCTGCCCGGATTCGACCGGCCGATCCTGATCGACAACTCGGTCTCCTCGCAGCCGAGCGGGTGAGTGCCCACCCGACCGATGCCATCGGAGAAGCCGGCCGTTCCGGCCAGTGCGATCCGTCGGAACGCCATGGCACAACCCAGCGGGTTGCGGATCGTCCCGACCTGTCGTGACTGCCCCTCGTAACTGCAGCCCACCACCCAGAGGAAGGCCTCCGGAAACCACGACGGACGGCCTGGCGCATCCCACGCCAGCACCGCCCAGCCACCGACACCCACGACCTGCTCGTCGTGAAACGGCGAGGTCATGTGCCTGATCCACTCCGGATCGGGCGTGGCATCGTCATCCAGGAACAGGACGAGGTCGGCGGTGGTGGCCTCGATACCGGCGTTCCGCGCGCCGGACAGACCTTGGGCGTTAACATTGGGTACCACTCGTGCGTTCGGCAACGCCACGGTCAACCGATGAAGAAGAGCCTCGTTGTGATCGATCACGATCACGATCTCGTCTGCCAGGACCGACTGCTCCGTCAACGAGCGATAAGCGGAAAGTACATCCTCCCAACGCTTCTCAGTGTAGGCGCAGATTATGACGGCGACGCTGGCCGGCAAGCTCACACCGCCTCCGATTGGGCGCCCAGCGTGTCGAAACCATTGTGCTGATGGCTCCTGGCACCGAAGTCGACGACCCCGGACACCGCATGGGCCGGCATCGGACGAAGTCGGGTGGTGCGCTCGCGGAGAATGGTCATCAGGACTCTGGTGCCGTCGCGGAAAGTCCGCAGGTTGCTCTCCCCGAAACGGCGCGGGTGCTCGAAGCTCGGCACTTCCTGGATCAGCTTCTTGGCCTTGGCGACTCGGACGTTGATCATCGTCTCGATCTCGAAGCCGTCACCCCAGTGCTTGTCCACCGAGACGTCATGCGGGTTCGGCAGGGCGAACGCCAGCAGGCATTCACGGCGGAAGGCGTTGTAGCCGTAGCACAGGTCGGAATATCCGGTGCGGAAAAGCAGGTTGGTTGTCCCGTTCAGGAACTTGTTGCCGACGTGGCGGAGTGGGCTGATGTCGTCACTCCCGCCGCCGAGGGCGAACCGGGTGCCCTTCGCGTAGTGGGCGCCGTCGTCCAAGGCCTTCACGAAGCTGGGGATCTCTGCCGGGTCCATCGAGCCGTCGGCATCGATCATCACGATGTAGTCGCTGGTAGCCGCGGCGAATCCGGCGGCAAGAGCATTGCCCTTACCCTTCCGGCTCTGCTGGATGACCACGATGTCCGGGCAGGCGTTGCGGGCCGCCCCGATCGTGTCGTCCCGGGAATTGCCGTCGACGAGAATGATCTCGTCTATTCCGTCCGGCATCGCGTCGAGGACGTGTGCGATGTTCTTCTCTTCATTTCGGGCGGGAACCACCACGGAAACGGTTGGTCGACGGTTTGATCGGTACGGGGTCATTCGGGCACCATACTTTCTCCGGAATATCCTGGCACCTCGAGAACAGGCGATCCCAAGATCCCAGAATCGTTCGCGGGATTACTTTGGCTAGGGCTTGCCAACTCCCTCGTCGACGACAGAACCATACCCCAAGTGCCACACAGAGTTATAGCGCCGGTGAGCATCTTCACACGATCGATCCGGGCTGGCCACGACCGAGTGACCAGTCTTCAGAGCGCGCCTTCGCTGCGGGTGAGCGTTCGCTTCAGCCCGGCTCGGGCGAAGATTGCTAGTCCATTCGAGTGAATCGATAAGACGGTGCATTCGGCCATCGGTGATGCATTCACGTCAGTCGTATCGTCACCCGGCCAAGACGTCCTGGTGATGTCGATGATATTCACCAGGATTTTATTCGCCGGTAACAATGCCGGGTGTGATCAATGGAAAGGCAGGTTTCAGCCGTTGTCGGCAGGGTAGAGCGATGCGTCGGCGGTTTGGCGCACTGCCGTTCGGTCCCGCTCCAGCGGCCGACCGGGCCGGACTGCATGCCTTCCGCGAGATGTCGTCACGGAAGGCCCGCAGCTCAGATGACCGAAGGTGAGATCTGTCGGCGTCACTTCTACCGAGAGTGAGCGATATCTCTTCCGTAGGTCAAGGCTGAGCGGCCGGACGGTGGTGCACCGGCAGCCGCAACACCACCGATGTGTATTGCCGGTAAACAATCGCTGAAGTCCGCGGATTGCCCGCTCAACGGTGGCCGATCTCGCCGCGGTGACGGTCGCCGCAATTCTGCCCCGGCCACCCACTGCGACACCTGGAATGGTGTTACAGTCCCCTCGCGAAAGTTCTGTGGTCTCCAGCGGCCGGCCGAGCCTCACCCGCTGATGCACCGCAGTCGCCCGGGGTTGACTTTCGACGTGGAACGCCATTCCTGACGCAGCTTGTCTGACGCACGTTGGTCGCAGCACTCACACCGTTCACCGCTCCGAGTGCAACCTGCACCTCTCCGGACGCGCGTCGACACAACACTCAGGTCACCGACCTGATCGGCATTCATCACACCCGGGTTCCTGCAGGATCAACAGAAAGATGCTCTGATGCAAATCAAAACGTCGCATCGAATCAAAGCTCGACTCGCGATCCTGCTCGCCGGCATTGTCTCCCTGTCCGTCCTGGTGGTGTCTCCTGCGCTGGCTGTGGCCAGTCCCTACTCCAGCACCGGGGTGACTGCTTCGGTCAACGGGAGAACGGTGTCGGCGCAGGTGAAGATCAAAGCCACAACGAAGGTGACAGCGGCCTTGGCGGGCATCTGTGCCAGGAACTCGGGCGGCGGGATCGTCGATTTTCCCTACGCGGCCGGGATCGATCTGCTGCCCACCGGGACGACGATCTTCAAACAGCGCACCCTCAGCCCGGGGGTCTACACGTTCTGGGCGTGCGCACTCGTCAGTGGCAAGTGGAGCAACATCAGCGCGAAGCTGACGTTCACCATCTCCAACACCCTCAGCGGTGAGCCGATGCCGGTCGGCGACCTAACCGGCTGGCACCAGATCTTCAAAGATGATTTCAGCACCAATGTTGCGGCCGGCGCGTTTCCCGGGCCCTACGCAACCCGGTGGGGCACCTACGTCGACGGCACTCCGGACAGCTCCGGCAACGGGGTGTTCGAGTCGAAGACCCTCTCCGTGCACGACGGCATGATGGACATGTACCTGCACTCGGAGAACGGCCAGGCTCTCGGCGCAGCTCCGGTCCCGCTGGTCGACGGGGTCTGGAAGGGTCAGCTCTACGGCCGCTACAGCCTCCGCTTCAAATCGGACTCGCTGGCCAAGTGGGGCGCAGGGTGGATCCTGTGGCCCGACAGCAACAACTGGAACGAGGGCGAGATCGACTTTCCCGAGGGCAGCCTGGACAACACCATCGGCGGCTTCACCCACTGCCTGGGGCACGCCGCTGACAACTGCTCATACCTGTTCTCCTCCACCAGGTTCGCTTCCGGCTGGCACACTGCCACCATCGAGTGGCGGCCGACCAGCGTGGCCTTCTACCTGGACGGCATCAACCTGATCACCACCGCCAACGGGGTCCCGCAGACGCTGATGCACTGGGTGTTGATGACGGCAACCAACGGCGGAAAGCCGGCAGCGACCACGGCTGGGCACGTGATGGTCGACTGGGCCACCATCTACGCCCTGGCCTGACGGTCCCACTGCCGGCCTTGGCCGGGACGGCGACAGGGCCTAGCGCGTGCCGGCCTGCTGACTCCCCGGAACGTAGGACGTCCCCGGAACGTAGGTGTAGGCGGCGACCCAGTCGATGAGCACATGTCCGGCGGTCGTCGGGCTGGGCAGCGAGCCGTTCGTCCCGGTCTGCAGTACCCAGTGCAGGGACTTGCTGGGAATGCTGGAGGTGTCCGAACCGACCAGGTCCCCGTCCAGATAGAAGAAGACCCCCGCCGGGCTCCACTCGATGGTGGATGTGTGCCAGTTGACGAAGGTGACCCCGGTGTTGACGGCGAGGCAGTTGACAGCTGCGTTGCCGACGCAATGGTTGAAGGCCCCGATGGTTCCGTAGAGCGGACCTTCCGGGAAGTCGACCTCTCCGTCGTTCCAGTTGCCGCTGTCGTTCCAGAGCAGCCAGCCTGACCCGTAGCCGGGGAGCCAGTCGGATCGGAAGCGCATGGTGAAGCGGCCGTAGATCTGCCCTCCCCAGGCCCCGTTGACCAGCGGGACCGGCCCCGCACCCTGCGGCACGCCGTTCTCGCTGTGCAGGTAGAGGTCCAGCTCGCCATCGTGGGCCGAGATGATGTTCTGGTTGTAGACCCCGCGCCCGGACGAGTCGGGGAATCCGTTGTAGCTCATCCATTTCGCGGCATACGGCCCGGGGAATTGGCCCATTGCCACATTGTTGGTGAAGTCGTCGGTGAAGACCTGCGTCCAGCCCGTCAGGTCTCCGGTCGGCATGGGTTCACCACTGGGGTAGGTCGGGCCGGGGTCGGGGACCGGGACCGGCGGAGGTGGCGGGGTGACCAACGGATCGGCGACAACGAGGGCATAGACCGGCCCGACGTTGTGCCAATACGGGCCGATCTTGATGCACGACCACGCCGTGTATGTGCCAGGCGCCAGCACCCTCTTCACGCTGACCGAGGTACCGGCCGGAGTGAGCGTCACGTTGGTGGCAGAGGGGAAGTCCACGAGTCCGTTGTTGCTGTTCCGGGCGCAGACCCCGACGTAGGAGGCGATGACCGTGCTCGAGGTGGCTATCGTCTCCGACGCCGTGAGCGTCTGTCCGTCCGAGGACATGTTCCAGATGCGGGCGGACCAGCTGAGCGATGAACCCGGCGCCGGAGGCAGTGGATCGCCCCCGACCACCACCATCTCCCTGGCCCCGATGTTGTTCCAGTGCCCATCGACCCTGGCGCACGCCCACATGCTGTAGGTGCCGGGAGCGAGGATCTGGCTGGTGGCAATGGATGTACCTGCGGTGGTCAGCACCACATTCGTTTGGGCCGGGAAGTCTATTTCCCAATTCTGAACGGTGCGCGCGCAGATGCCGGTCATGGTGGCGGTGACCGTTGCCGTAGCGGAGATGGTGGCCGCGGCAGTCACCATCCGTCCGGAGGCAGTCACATTCCAGTCCTCGACGCCGTAGACGACCGCCGCGGCCGCTGCGGCCGCCGGCACCGCCGGAACCGCCGGCACCGCCGGCACCGCCGGGACGATGAGCAAGGTCAGTGTGGTCACGACGACGGCCAGTGGCAGGACGCGCCACCGGCGGGTTGACAGAAAACTCACGATATCTCCCGGGATCTTTGTCCAGCAGTGCGAAACAGTCGGCAGCCGGGCATGCCTGCGCAACGAACCGAGGGCGGCCGGCCGGGTCGAGCTTGCCGCTGTCGATGCATGGGAACGCGTTCCCCCGGCACCAGTCATCAGGACGCTGATCGCTGGTGATGTGACGAGCCGATATCCCGAGGCTCAGCGCGGCCGCGCTGTGGCGGGGACCTGACCTGCTAAGACTACCACAGGTAGTCGATTACTCACTCTGGGTAGTTGGGCTGGACGCTTTCGGCCGCCGTCATCCATCAGTGCCGTGCAACCTTGGCCGCCATCCCTTGTCAGTCACCGGGACCGTCGGCGAAGGCCCCTTTTTCACCCGGTTGACCGAGTCACCCCCAGCCGATACCCCGCCGGAATCTGGCCCGGCATCGGTAGAGCCGAACCCCGGGGGAGGATGAGCCCCATGCGCTCAGTCGAGGAACACGCCCATATCGTCTCCGATCTGCTGACCCCCAGCCCGGTCGTGCAGAAAGGACTGACCGACGCCGCCGGTCTGGTCCTTGCCCAGGATCTGATCGCGTCCATCGACCTACCTCCGTTCGCCAACTCGGCCATGGACGGCTACGCGGTGCGGGCTGTCGACCTGACTGCTTTCCCGATCGTGCTGCCCGTTTCGCAGGACATCCCGGCCGGGCGACAGGACACTGCTCCGCTGGCTGCCGGCACCGCGGCGCGAATCATGACCGGTGCGCCCATCCCCGCCGGCGCCGACACCATCGTGCAGGTGGAGCTGACCGACGGCGGAACCGGGAACGTCCGGATCGATGACGCCCCGCCGCGGGGTGTCCACCTGCGCAGCGCGGGTGAAGACGTCACCGCCGGTTCCGTCGTCCTGCGGGCCGGCACGGTGATCGCCGGCCCGCAGATCGGCGTGGCCGCAGCACTTGGACATGCATCGCTGGCGGTCCGTCGCCGCCTTGAGGTGCTGGTGCTGTCGACCGGCACCGAATTGGTCACTCCCGGGCAGCCCCTTGGCCCTGGGCAGATCTACGAGTCGAACTCCTACATGCTCGCTGCCGCCATCACCGCCGCCGGAGCCCACGCCACCGTGCTGCACTTCGTGATCGATGATGTCGAGGCCTTCCGGACGGCGCTGCACGCGGCTACCGACGGGATCGATCTGATCGTGACCTCCGGGGGGGTCTCCGCCGGCGCCTACGAGGTGGTCAAGGATGCGCTGACCGGCCGCGGTGTGGAGTTCGCCAAAGTGGCGATGCAGCCCGGAATGCCGCAGGGCGCAGGGCGTTTCGAAGGGATACCGATGGTCACCCTGCCCGGCAATCCGGTGAGCGCCTACGTCTCGTTCGAGGTGTTCCTGCGACCGGCGATTCGGGCGGCCATGGGTTACCGTCAGCTCACTCGGCCGGCGGTGCATCTGCCGCTCTCGGCGCCGCTGGATTCGCCGGACGGTAAGCGCCAGTTCCGACGGGGAGTCCTGGATGCGGCCGCCGGCACGGTCGCGCCGTGGGGCGGTCCCGGCTCACATCTGCTGTCCTGGCTGGCCGGCGCTGACGCGATGATCGTCGTCGCCGCGGAGGTCACCCGGCTCGAAGCCGGTGAGCAGGTCGAGGTGTGGTTGCTCGGCTGAGATCAGGTGCCCGGGCCGCGGGGCTGGATCCCACCGGACGCCCCGGTCCGCTAGCGTCAGGACGATGAGCACCCTTGATGACTGGATCGCCGACGCCGCCGACGCGCTGTCGCTGCCGTCCGCCTCGATTCCCGCAGACCTGCGGGATGAACTGCTCGAGTTGACCAGGGACGTGGCCCATGGTGTCGCCCGCATCGCCGGTCCGTTGACCTGCTATCTCGTGGGATTGGCTGTCGCGGGCGGGGCGGCCCCGTCGACAGCCGTGCGGACCCTGAAGGAACTGGCCGCCGCGCGAGCCACCGACGGTGCGGAGACCCAGACGTGACCTGGATCGGCTGGGTCGTCTTCGGTGCGCTGGCCGGCTGGGTGGCGTCGCTGGTCCTGCGGGACAAAAGGCGGGGGTGCCTCACCAATATGGTCACCGGCATCCTTGGCGCCCTGCTCGGCGGGTTCATCTATCAGCTGGCCACCGGCCGGAAGTGGGACTTCGGCTGGCACTGGGACAGCTTCGGCATCGCCGTACTCGGCGCATTGGCATTGCTGCTGGTCATCAACCTGGTCATCCACCGGAACATCTCCGGGCGCCGTTGACCGGGATCGACGGCTCCAGCTGGCTCAGCCACGCAGCACCACCCGGTCGGGCAGCGAGAAGTGCTCGAGGGGCGTCAGTGTTGTCCCACTCTCGCCGCGCACTGACTCCACTGTGCCGTCGGTGGCGAACGAGTACCGCAGCAGCTCGCCGAAGGAGCCGTACCCGGACCCACCGGCCACCCGCAGCGTGTTTTCGTCGACGATCACCAGTTCGGCAGCCTGTACTGCTGGGTCAGCTTCCGTCGTCTGCATGCGGTAGAGCCGGCCACCCAGCACCGCGACGTCCTGCACGCTCCAGAGCGAGGCGAACCGCCCGGCGAACCGGGCCGGATTCAGGTCCGCCGACGGACGGGGTCTGCTGCCGGCCAGGTCGATGAGCTTGACGCAGGCATGAGCCAGTGATTCGGCCGGGCCGTCGATGCAGTTGGTGAGGACCGAGACGGCCAGCCGTGCCCTGGTGTCGGCGACCGAATTGGTGATGTGACCGGGGTACCCGCCGCCATGCCCGATCAACACCCGCTCGCCGACCTTGACGACTGACAGGCCCAGCCCGTAGTGCCGATCTACTTCCCCGACGCTCCACCACGGATGCTGCATCTGCCGTTTGGAGGCATCGGTGAGCAGTCGGTCGTCCCCGTAGAAGTGACCCGCGAGGTATTCGACCAGGTCCGACGCGGTCGAATAGAACCCGGTGGCCGCGGCCATCGCCCTGGTGTCGACGTGCTCGATCGGCACGCGTTTGTCGGCGTAGGAGAGCGAGCTGTAGCCGGTGGCCAGGTCACCGGCCCTGGCCGCATCCAGTTCCGGCCCGATGTCGGACAGTCCGAGCCGATCGATCACGCCGGACCGGACCCGCTGCGCGAACGAAACGCCGGTCACTTCCTCGATGATCAGCCCCAACAGCGAATAGCCGATGTTGGAGTACTTGAACCTCTCGTTCGCACCGAGCACGGCAGCGTCCGGGTCCAACAGGATGTTGCGGAGCTGCGCCCGATCCGGAAACGGTCCACGCAGCTGCCAGAAGTCGCCATCGTGGCTGTCGCGGAACAGTCCCGAAGCATGCGACAGCAACTCCCGGACGGTGACCGCACCGACGGCGCTCCCGGCGAGGTACGCCACCCATCGTTCGGCCCGGTCGTCCAGCCGAAGTTCTCCCGCCTGCACCAGCTGCAGCACCACCGTGGCGGTGAAAGTCTTGGAATGCGAGGCGATGCGGAAGAGATGGCTCGGCAGCAGGGCGATGTCGTGCTCGACGTCGGCCAGTCCGTGAGCAGTGGACAGCCGGACGAGGCCGCCGACGTGGACTGCTGCCTGCACCCCAGGAATCCGGTGGAATTTCTGGGCGAACGCGAGGTAGCTGTCGAAATAGGTCAGCACCTCGGCGATCGACGCCTCGTCGGGTAGCACCTTGACGTCGGTGTCGGCGGTCTCGATCATGTCCGTTCCTCATCTACCAGCGTCGGCGCGTGGTGAGCAGTGGTTCGAGCGCGATGACTCAGTCGTCCTTGAACTCCTCGCCGGCGCCGGCCTGCGCGATATTGCCGATGCTCTGCAGCTGGTCCCAGACTGCGCGTGCTCTGTCGACGCACAGAACGACCAGGTCCCCGGCATTAGCATTCTCGAGACTGGCAGTGGTGGCGTCGATCTCATCCAGCACGACCTCGACCTCTTTGACTCTGGCCCCCTCCGCCTGCGCCTTGTGCACGCCGTCGACGATCAGCCCCGCCGTCTCTCCTGGCTTGCGGCCGCGGAGCCGTTCGTCCTCCCGCACGATGATCCGATCGAAGTGCTTGCCGGCCTGGTAACCGAGTTCCACCATGTCCTGGTCGCGCCTGTCCCCCGCGGTGGCGACAACGCCGATGCGTTGCGGACGTTCCCAGTTCGACAGCGCCCCGCCGCTGCTGTCCTCGAAGAACCGGTCGACGAAATCCCCGAGCGCGATCATCGCGGGGGCATTGTGGCAGTAGTCGACGATCACCTTGACCCCGCGGACCTCCGTCAGGTTCATCCGGCCCGGCGCCTGGTAGAAGGACGAGGTGAAAGACCGCAGCCCGGCCCGAATGTCATGCAGATGTGCGCCGGAACAGTACGCCGCGGCAGCCGCTGCCATCGCATTCTGGACGTTGAACATGGCTTTGCCGCCGAAAGTGACCGGCAGCAGATGTGTGTAGGCCAATGGCATCCGGCGCCGGCCGTGGACCAGCACGATCTGATCGCCGAGTTCCCCCTTCTCCAGAATGATGGCCTTGCCACCGCGCCGGCAATGGTCGGCGATCATTCGGTTGTTGGGTTTGATCGAGAACCAGACGATCTCCCCGCTGCAGGCGCGGCGCATTGCGGCCACCAACTCGTCGTCGGCATTGAGCACCGCAGCGCCGTTCTTCGGCACCGCCTCCACGATGACCTGCTTCACCTTCGCCAATTGCTCGACCGAGTTGATCCCACGCAGGCCCAGGTGGTCGGGCGCCACATTCAGCACGACCGCAACGTCATTGCGGGTGTACCCGAGACCTTCTCGCAGGATGCCGCCCCTGGCCACCTCGAAGACAGCGAAATCGACCCGGGGATTCTGCAGCACCATCCGCGCCGACCGTGGTCCGGACGCATCGGACCGGATCACCAACCGGTCGTCGATCACCACGCCGTCGGTGGAGGTCATCCCGACCTTGCGCCCGATACCCTTGAAGATGTGGCCGATCATCCGACTGGTGGTGGTCTTGCCGTTGGTTCCGGTGACCGCGACAATCGGGATCCGTGATGCCGTACCCGGCGGAAACAGCAGGTCCACCACCGGCTTTGCCACGTATTGCGGCTCGCCGATGGTCGGGTGGGTGTGCATCCGGAAACCCGGCGCAGCGTTGACCTCGCAGATGGCGCCGCCGGTTTCGCGGACCGGCTGGGTGATGTCCGGGCACAGGAAGTCGATTCCGGCGATGTCAAGGCCGACGACCCGGGCCGCCTCCTCGGCGATGTCGACGTTGTCCGGATGCGCCTCGAAGGTTCGATCGATCGAGATGCCACCGGTGGACATGTTTCCGGTGAGTGCGAGCTTCACCATCTCGCCGTGCAGCGGCACGCCGTCCATTTCGAAGCCCTGCGCCCGAACGAGTTCCACTGCGGCGTCGTTGACTTCGATTCGGGTGAGTACCTTCTCGTGCCCGATGCCCCGCCGGGGATCGCTGTTGGTCAGTTCGACCAGTTGCGCGATGGTCCTTGTGCCATCGCCGATCACGTGCGCCGGCACCCGCTCCGCGATCGCCACCATGTTGCCGCCCACCACCAGCACCCGATAGTCCTTACCGGTGATGAACGACTCCACCAGGACATATCCCCGCCGGGACTGCTCGTAGGCCTCGGTGAAGGCGCCGCGGACGTCGTCCTCGGAATTGAGATTGATGGCCACACCGCGTCCGTGGTTGCCGTCGAGGGGTTTGAGCACGACCGGATACCCGATCCGGCGGGCCATCCGCACCGCGTCGTCGGGGTCGCGGACGACCTCCGAGGTGGGCACCGGTAGCCCGGCAGCAGCCAGCAGCCGATTGGTCAATTCCTTGTCCGAGGCGATGTCCACCGCAAGGGATCCGGTCAACGAGGTCATGGTGGCCCGGATCCGCTGCTGCAGCTTGCCGTGGCCCAGTTGCACAAGAGACCCGGAATTCAGCCGCTGCCAAGGGATGTCGCGGGAGATCGCTTCCTCGAGAATGGCCTGGGTGGACGGGCCGAAGGCGACCCGCTGGCTGGTCCGCAGGAAGGCATCATGCTCGGCGTCGAAGTCGAACGTCGGGTCGACCTCACTACGTCCCGGCGTCTGCTCCTCGGCATCGACGACGGCGACCAACTGGTTGACCAGCCGTACCGCCAGCCGGCCGGCGAGGGTCGCGACGGTCTCGTCCAGGTACCCGTAGATGACGTTGTAGACGCCGCGCTCGCCGGTGGATCTGGTCTTTCCGCGGGTCATCTCGTGGCCGGCGGTGCGCTGCAGCTCCAGGGCCACATGCTCGGTGACGTGGCCGGTCCAGGTGCCCTCCACCAGGCGCTCGACGAACCCGCCGTCACGTCCGCGCGAGCACTGGTGGTCCTTCAACCCCGGCAGCAATGCCATCAGCTGCTCGGTGAAACCCGGCAGCAGGTCGGTCGGGGAATCCTCGAGCGCACCGATATCCACCACCATATGAATGGACGGTTCGTAGGAGTAGTAGTTCGGTCCCCGGTAGACGCGAAGTTCCTTGACGGTGACGGCGCGCTGCTGTGACGCCGTGGCCTGGGTCATGGTGAGCCTTTCGCAGTGCGACGGAACGGTGCAATCGGTGGTGACCGCGCTGTACGCGACAAGCGCCCCTTGATCATTGCCTACCCGGCCGGCCGGCAGAAGACCGCGTCGGCCAGATCAGGATGACGCAGGCCGGCGCCGTAGCTCTGTGGTGGTTTCATGGGCGCCCTCGGCGGCGATCCGGCGGGTCCGCGGCCTGCTGTCGCTGGGCACGTCGGCCGGCGTGGCGATCGCCGGCGGTCCTACCTCGGCGGAAAGGCCCGGAGCGGACACGAGTGTCCGGGTGCCGAGGTGGAACACAGCACCGCGGGGCAGCGTGTGCAGCTTCAACCCCGACATCATCAGCGGCTGGGTGCCGGTGGCCGTGTACGCCGTGGTGATCACGTCGGCACCGTCGACGATGGTCACCACCCCTCGGCCCTTGACCTCGAGCAGCCCGGCGGCCGTCACGATGGCCGCGGTGTCCTCATCGATTCCCATACCCAGCTGGCCGGGGTTTGCCGCGACCAGCGCGAGCAGCCGACCGAAGCGGTTGCGCTGGGTGAAGTGCTGGTCGACGATCACCCCGGACAGCAGGCCGAGCCCCTGCGAGACCTGTCCGATCCGGAATTTCGGTGTCGACCCCCCGCTACCGAAGGACACCATGTGCTCGGAACAGATACTGGCGCCGGCCGAGGTGCCGGCAATCACGGCGCCGCGGAGGTGGGCGGCTCTGATGGCGTCGCCCAGCGCAGTGCCGACGACCACCGTCGCCAGCTTGGTCTGGTTCCCGCCGGTCATGAAGACCGCGGTGGCCCGGCCGACCGCGGCCGTCAATCCGGCATCCTGCGCCTGGGCCCTGCTCTCCGGCCGGATTCCCACCACATCGTCGGCGCCGAGGCTGGCGAACAGCTGGAGATAGGCGTGGGTGATCTCGTCGCCGAGCGATGAGGCGGTCGAGATGACGACGATTCGGGCTGCCGGGCCGCCGGCCAGCCGCATCACCTCGCGGAGGATGGTCATCCGCCCGATCTTGTCCTCGGCACCACCGATCGGGACGACGATGCCTGGTCCCGGCTGGAGCCCGACATCCTGCGCCTGCGTCATGAGAGCAACGCTAGTGCCCGGGACGGCCTAGGCTCGAATCGCCGCCGTCGGTGATCCGTCCGTTGCCCCCCCGCAGCAGCGACCTCCACTCGAGGACCGGCCTTGTCCCGCCCCTCATCCGCCAGCCGACACGGGGGCCGGTTCGTCGGGTAACTCCGATAGCGTGTGCTGGAATTGATCAACCGCGAATTTGCGCAAGAAGGCAGGCTGACTCAACCCATGGCGTCCGGCTCACCGTCGTCCGGCGAGGCCCGCATCGGTTCGCACCTGGCCCAGCTGATCAGGAGTTCGGTGCCGCCGATACACCGGGGTGGAAGGCCGATCGTGCTCGGCGCCCTGACCGGGTCGCTCGGACTGCGATTCGTGCTGCGGGCCGTGGGGCTGCGCCGGTTCGGCTCACTGGTCGGCCGCGTCGGGCTGGCCGGAACGACCGCCTCGGCGCTGTTCTTCCGGGCACCGCACCGGGTCACACCCACCGACAATGCGCTGGTGGTGGCACCGGCCGACGGGCTGGTCTCGCTGATCGAACAGGCCCCGCCACCGGCCGAGCTCGGTCTGGGTGATGGGTCGCTGACCAGGGTGTCGATCTTCCTCTCGGTTTTCGACGTGCACGTCCAACGGATCCCGGTCGGCGGAGTCATCACCCAGGCCGCCTACCGCGCGGGTAAGTTCCTGTCCGCCGACCTGGACAAGGCATCGGAGGTCAACGAGCGGAACTCCCTGGTGATCTCCTCCACGCACGGTGAGCAGGTGATCGTCACGCAGATCGCCGGCCTGATCGCCCGGCGCATCGTCTGTGACCTCGGGGCAGGTGCTCCCGTACTCCCCGGAGCGACCTACGGACTGATCCGATTCGGATCCAGAGTGGACACCTACCTGCCGGCCGGTTCGACACTGGCGGTCCTGCTGGGTCAGCGGACGATCGGCGGTGAGACGGTGCTGGCGCATCTGCCCACAGGCGGTCCCTGATGGCCACCGTCCCCGGCGTCAGGTTCCTGCCCAATGCGATCACCGTCATGGCCCTGTGCTCAGGTCTGACCAGTGTGTCGTTCGCATTGGGTCACCAGTGGTTCCCGGCCGTCGCCGCGATCGGGATCGCCGCCATCCTGGACTCGCTCGACGGTCCGGCCGCCCGGCTGCTCAATTCGACCAGCCGGATCGGCGCCGAACTGGACTCGCTGTCGGACCTGGTGTCGTTCGGGGTGGCACCGGCTCTGGTCGTCTACATCTGGAAGTTCCAGGAAGGCAAGAGCATCGGTTACGGATGGGCCTTCTGCCTGCTGTTCGCGGTCTGCATGGCCCTGCGACTGGCCCGATTCAATTCGCTGCTCGAAGACGAAGACCCCAAGCCCTACTCCATCGGGTTCTTCACCGGCGTCCCAGCTCCCGCCGGCGGCCTGCTGTGCACCGTCCCGCTGCTGCTCTATGTCCGCTACCGCGATGGCTTCTGGACCAATCAATGGCTGGTCGCAGCGTGGTTGACGCTGATCGCAGCCCTGGCGGTGTCCCGGCTGCCCTCGATCGCGCTGAAGTCGGTGCGGGTGCCACCCGGCCTGATCGTGCCGCTGCTTGCGCTGCTGGTGCTGGCGGTCGCGCTGGAGTTCTACGAGCCGCAGGTCATCCTGGTGATCGGGCTGGGTGCCTATTTGCTGCACCTGCCCTATGCCGGCTGGAAATTCCAATATCTGAAGCGACATCCCGAACTGTGGATGGACGCTCGCCAGCAGCGCATCTCGCGTGCGTCGACCCGCCGGGTCAGGCTCTCGGTGCGGATGCCCCGCCGCCGCCGGGTCGCCGGTCGCGCGCCCGATGGCACCCCGCTCCCACCGGCGAAACGCCGGGGAGCACTGAACCAGGTGCGCGGTCGGGTGCAGGGTCGCCGTCGGCTCCCATAGCGAGCCGGGCGGTCAGGCGTCGAAGCCGAGACGGCGAGCAGAGCGGGTCTTCTGGCGGGTCGACCGGAGCCTTCGAAGCCTACGCACCAGCAGTGGGTCCTCGGCCAGCGCTGCCGGATTGTCGATCACGTTGTTCAGTACCTGGTAGTAGCGGGTCGGCGAGAGGTCGAACATCTCCTTGATCGCCTGCTCCTTGAGGCCGGCGTACTGCCACCACTGACGCTCGAAGGCGAGGATGTCGCGGTCGCGTCTGGACAGCCCACCCGCGGCGCCGGGTTCGATGCCGTCGCCCGTCAGGCCGCCACCCGAAGTGACGTCGCTCCCATCGGGTCGTACAGCAGCGCTGTCCATTCGGTCCTCCACTAGTTCCCGGGCCGTCGGCCGGAATCACACAGATGTCATTCGTGACCCATGGTGGCACGTCCGGCGCCGCCCGGTCCAGCGCATCCGGCGTGTCCGGAGGGGCGGCCCGCAGCTCATGACCAGCGCGACGGTCAGGGGACCCACGGAACAGGCTTGGCGCCCAGCGCCAACAAGGTCCCGCCGAGCTGACGTTTGCCCGTTGCCACCACCAGGCAGGCGGCGAAGCCGCTCTGGTCGTCCGGCTTTCCCAGGCCTGCCTCCTGGGTGGCGAAACCGTGGACGGCCGGCGCCATCGCCCGGAGCTGGCCGCCGGCCAGCGGGAACACCATCCCGGTCAACTTCCCGACCAGGGCCCGACACGTGGCGTCAAGGGACGACTGGGTCAGTCCGACCGTGGCTGTCCCGGTGCGGCCGAACGCCTCCACGGCGTGCGGCTCACCGCACCGGACGGCGACCGTGCTGTCCAGGGCCGGCGAATCCAGGCACAGCGCGAAACTGGCCGGCTCGGTGCCCAGCTTGTACGTGTCCTTCAGCGTCCCCGGGTACGCCACGGCGAGACCGCTCTGAGCGTCGTCGTACACCATGAGGACGCAGGCCACCCATGTCTGTCCGGCCGACTTCTGACGGGCGGTCGGGCCGGACGGCGTTGTGCCCAGGAAGGCCAGGGGCGACCAGTAGGCCGAGACCAGCGGCGAGTGATCAGCGGCCACACCAAGGCCGACATACCGGGAGGCGGCATCGGAGCAGGCGAGCTGATTGGGATCGTCGGTCAGCGTGGATCCGTCGGCCGGAGCCTGGATCGTGGGGACGGCAGGCTGATGGGAGCGGCCGTCCCTGATCACTGCGACCACCTCACCGAAGCGGGCCGCCTGGCACGGGGCCAATGCCTGCGGTTCATAGCTCGGACGCACCCTTTCGAACCCGCCACCGCCGGGTGGCACCGTCAGGCAGTCGCCGACGTCGGGAGGTCCGGGAACGGGCGCGACCAGTGGGGCGCCTGCAATACGGCGCCCGGCAATCGATGGTGCGACCACAGCACTGAGCACGGTCACGATGACGATCACCACGCCAGCCCACCGCCGATCCATCGGGCCAGCCTAAGCTTTGTCTGGGTCGCCACCGCGGAGGGCATCCTGATGCAGGTGGTCCGAGGCCGCGTCCTGGCAAACTTCAATCAAAATTGAGACACCACTGGATATTTCAGATGTTGCACGAAAGGAAGCAATGGACGAGCCTGCCCGCCCGACGTTCTCGATGGCGTGCTCCCGGATCATGTCCCACGCCCGAATCGCCCTGCTGCGACTTCGCTATGGGAGAAGAATCTCGGTCGACTTCGCAACGTTGATCGGACCGGGCTGCACCATCGCCGTCGAGCCCGGCGGCCGGCTGGTACTGAGGAACGCCCACCTGAAGCGGCGGGTCGGGCTGGAGGTCTCTGCGGGCGGGTATCTGGAGATCGGGTCGTCGTTCGTCGGAGTCGGGACCATGATGGCGGCCCGCCAGTCGGTGGTGGTCGGCGATGGCTGTCAAATCGCGGAGTATGTCGGCATACGTGACCACAACCATGTCCACGACGCGCAGACGCCCCTGTCGAAGTGGGTTTTCTCGAGTAATCCGATTTCGATCGGCAACGATGTGTGGCTGGCATCAAAAGTGACGGTGCTGGCCGGTGTCAGCGTGGCGGATCACGCGACCTGCGGTGCCGGAGCCGTTGTGACCAGAAGCGTGGCCCAGTGGGCTGTCGTCGGAGGGGTTCCGGC
Organism: Mycobacteriales bacterium; assembly: GCA_038229825.1. GTDB lineage: Bacteria > Actinomycetota > Actinomycetes > Mycobacteriales > Nakamurellaceae > Nakamurella. The sequence continues at coordinate 542,734 of JBBROB010000001.1, read as the reverse complement.
CCGCCCTATCGGCAGTACCGGCATTGCCGTCGGCACCGCCGACGGAAATGCCGAACGTCGACAGGTCGCCGAATAAGCCCGATGTCGGCCCTTGGCTGATCAGCGCCGGATCAGGACCTGTCCAGCCGGGCGGACATCTCTTCATAGACCGCCAACGTCCGGGCGGCCATGTCGTCCCAGGTGGGGACGGCGTCGCCCATGCCGGCAGGACGCTGGGTGGCGAGCATCAGACCGATCGCGGCGGCCAATGTCTCCGGCTCGGCGCCGGGCGGTACCAAGCTGGCCGCACCCTGCGGTCCATAGGCGGCTGTCTCTCGATGGGCTGGAATATCGCTGGCGACCACGCCGACCCCGGCGGCGAACGCCTCCAGGATGACCAGCCCGAAGGCTTCCCGCTCCGACATGGTCACGACGAGCGCAGCACCGCGGATCCAGCTGTGCAGATCGTCGTCGCTGATCCGGCCCAGGAAGCGGACGCTGACTCCGAGTTCCCGTCCCAGTTCCTCCAGTCTGGCCCGATCCGGCCCGTCCCCGGCGACGATGAGCTGGACGCCCTCCGGGAGGCCGGCGGCCGCCCGGATTGTGAGATCGAACCTCTTGTATGCCTCCAGGCGTCCGAGTGCCAGGACGTACGGCCCTTCGATGTGCATCGGCTCGGCCCGGGTGATCCGGGCGGTGTCAACGCCGTTGGGAATGATGGTGATCCGCCCCGCGACCCTGGGGACCTCGAGGGTCAGTGCGTCGGCCTCGGCTCTGGTGACGCAGATGAGCTGACGCACCCGTCCCAGCGCCCGCTCCATCAGCAATCGCTGCGGGATTCGAAGGGCGCGGTCAAGACGAGTATCGGTCGGCGCATGGTAGTGCGGCGTGAGGATCAGCTCCGACGGACGTGCGAGGGCCGCCATCACCGGGATGAGCTCGTGGTAGTTGTGCGCATGAACCACGTCGTAGTTGGTCGCAGACCGCATCAAATAACGCAGCAGCCCAGGGGAAACGGTGTACCGCGGGGTCGCGACGGGGATCCGGAAGCGTCGGACGGTGACCGACCCCTCAGTGGAGATGGTCGGCAGCTCGTTGTCCCGCTCTGCGGTGAGGACTTCGACCTCGATCCCCCGACGGACGAGCCCTGATGCCAGTTCCTGGACATGCCGCTGGATGCCCCCAGGATGTGGCAGGTATTCCGGAACCACCAGGGCGACGCGCATCTCGACAGCATTTATCGGGCAGATTCTGGCTGTCAAGGTTTCGAGATCAATGCCACCGACTGTGCGACGAATTCGAATCTACCAACCGCGAGATCCCGCTAGCTGCCAGGTACATTGCCGCGGAATGCCGTGGTATTCACAGGTGATCCCTTTCACCCGGTGAGCGGGAGGAATGCGATTGCCCACGGATTTCGCCGGGCCGGGCAACATCGCTGGGATCCGACCGCTAGGGCGTCCTACTGGTCTGCACATTCGGTTGAGCGGCACCGGCCGCACTCCCGGATGTCGCAGTGGTGGAAGCCGCGGTCGGCGTCCCGGTACCGCTGCTCGTGGCCGTCGTCGGCGGCCCTACCGGGGCGGTGGTCCCGGTCGTCGACGATGTGGTCGGCGTGCCGGTTGTCGTCGCGGTGGTGGTCACCGTCGACGAGGTGGTCGCGGTGGAAGTGGTGGCCGATGTGGTCGTACCGGTAGCGGCGGTTCCGGTGGTCGTGGAGCGCGATGTGGGTGTGGTCGTCGCGGTGGTGGTCGGGATCTTGGTGGGGGTGCCGGGTGAGGCGCGCCCACCGCCCAGAATCGTCAGTCCACCCGACTGACCGCCGGAGATCGCGGTTCCGCTGACCGTCTCGTAACCGGTAACGATGACCAGCGCGCCAGCGAACACGGTGGCGGTGAGCAGACCGCCGATGAGCGCCGTGCCCAACGTCAGGCGTTTGACCCGCGTCGGGCCACTCCGCCAGGTCAGGTGCCTCGGCCACATCAGCCGTGCCGGCCGGCCGGGCGCGGCCGCTGCGGATGTGGCCGCCGACACCGCATCGGCAACCCCCGGACCAACCGGCAGCAGCCGGAGGGCAGCCATCAGTTCCGGCTGGCCACCGGAGTCGTGCTTCGCGCCCTGATTCTCGCCGTGGATGTCGTCGTCCTGGCTGCGCACGGCCACGATCACCTCGGAAACCCGACGGCGGGTGGCCTTGATCGAGCTTGTGTAGATCGCCCCGCCGACCACCGAGATGACCGACGCCAGCGCCGCTCCGATCAAGGTGCCGGCCACGCCGAGGCGCGATCCAAGGAACGCGGCAGTGACGGCCGCGCCCGTGCTGCCCAGGATCTGCGTGAGGCTCAATTCGATCCGCGGTTTCCTGGCTGTCGCAGATGACCCCTGGACATGGTTGCCGGGGCCCGGCAACCGGGGGGCAGCCTTGGAATCGCGGATCCGGTTGCTGAACTTGTCGGCGTATCGCCTGTTCGCCGAGTTGTGCTCGTCTTCGTTTCGGGGTTGGCCGGTCTGATCGGGCATGGGAGTTGACTCATTCATCGTGATGCATCGGGTAGCTGTTGCGGTTGGGTTCTCACTCCATAGGACGGCATCTCCGGTCGACCGTTGACCAGAGGTGTCTGGTCTCACAGCTCGGAGTCGCGTTACTACCCGGTGTAATGAACAGCGCACTGTCAGGAGACGAAGGTCGGGCGCGTAGCGGCATAGCCGGTGATCTGCTCGAACCCCCTGGCCATGCCCAGCAGCTCGCGCTCCCCCCGATGCGCGCCGACCAGCTGGATGCCGACGGGCGTGCCGGCCGCAGTGAAGCCCGCCGGCATCGCGATGGCCGGATGTCCGGTCACCGTGACGTGACAAACCGCCCGCATCCAGTCGAGATAGTCCGCCTGCTCGACACCGGCGACGGTGGCCGGGTACTGCAGATCGGCATCGAATGCGGGCACCGGTGACACCGGCAGGATCAGCAGGTCGAAACTGTCCAGGAAGGTGCGCATGCGGTGGAACAGGACGGTCCGCAGCACCGCGGCCCTGCCGACCTGCGGACCGGTCAATACCCTGCCCTGCAGCATGTTCGTGTACAGGCTGGGCCGGATCGAATCGACGTTCGCATCCAGGTGCTCCGCCAACGTGGCCTCGAAGTGCCAGGCCCGCAGAGTTCGGAAGCACTCGTCGGCACCGGTGAAGTCCGGGCTGGCCTCCTCCACCTGGGCGCCGGCGGTCTCGCAGAGCGCGGCAGCGGCGCCGACCATCGCGGCCATCTCGTCGGTCACCGTGATCGCGCCGCCCAGATCGGTGGAGAACGCCACTCGCCGCCCGGCCAGGCCGCCCTCCGGCACGGTGGCGAAATGACTGCCCGGTTCCTCGAGCGACAACGGGCTGCGGCGGTCAGGTCCGGCCATCACCGACAGCAGCAGCGCGACGTCGTCGACCGTCCTGGCCATCGGTCCCTGAACGGAGAGACCGACGAATCCGTCGGTGGCCGGGTAGACCGGAATGCGTCCGGCCGACGTGCGTAGGCCGATCACATTGCAGAAACCGGCAGGGAGTCGAAGCGACCCACCCATGTCGTTGCCATCCGCCAACGGATGCATGCCGGCGGCCAGCGCCGCGGCGGCACCACCGGAGGACCCACCCGCGGTGACGCTCAGGTCGTAGGGGTTGCGGGTGACGCCGAAGACCTCGTTGAAGGTGTGCCCACCGGCGGCGAACTCCGGAATGTTCGTCTTGCCGAGGGTGATCACACCCGCCGCCTTCATTCGCTCGATCACCAGGTCGTCCTCGTCGGGGACGAAGGTCGCCCTCGACCGCGAGCCGAACGTGGTCCTGATTCCGGTGGTCAGGTGATTGTCTTTGTGCGCCACCGGGAGTCCATGGAGCGGACCTTCGAACACGCCGGCCGCTGCGCGCTGATCCGCCCGTCGGGCGTGCTCGAGGGCCTGATCGGCGGTCAGCGTGACGATCGCGTTGACGCCGGCGTTCACCTGCCGGATGCGGTCGAGGTGGGCTTGGACGACCTCGGTGGCCGACACCTGCTTGGCCCTGAGCATCCTGGCCAGGTCGGTCGCCGAGCGGTAGAACAGCTCCTCCGACATGACGGACCTCCTTCGATTGCCGCCGCGGCGGGTGCTGCCGACACGCCCGGTCACCGGATGCCTCGATGCCAGAATGTCTACACGCTGCTGGTGTCGCCGGATCGTCCGCCTCGCGTTCATTCGAGGCTGGGTTCGTTCTCCCGAGGTCGATGGGGTTTGATCTACGGCAGCGGTCGGGCGTGGTCCGGGCCGAGGAGGGTGCTTCGCGAATGACGTACTCACCGATGCAGATGCTTGGATTCGACGGCGAGGCTCCGCTCGACCGGCAACCGGGCCTGGCCGCGCACCAGCAGATCGAACGTTGGTTCGTCGATGCGATGGGTGCAACGCAACTGCGGCCCGGTGACAAGTTGCCACCCGAGCCGGAACTCGCGAGATTCTTCGGAGTCAGTCGGATGACGCTCCGGCAGGCGCTGTCAGTTCTGGCCGGCCGGGGATTGCTGGAACGAACACCCGGACGGTCGGGTGGCACCTTCGTCGCCGAGCCGGCCATCGACTGTGATCTGACCGGGCTGACAGGCTTCACCGAGCAGCTGCGCCGGGCCGACATCAAGGCCAGGGCGAAGGTGGTGGTGGCCAGGACAGTTGCCGCCCCGAGCCAAGTGGCGAAAGCGCTGAGCATCAAACGCAATACGCACGTCCATGAGATCGTCCGCATCCGCTTGGCCGGCAAAGTACCGCTGGCACTGGAACATTCCTGGTTCCCGGCCGAGGTGTTCAGCGACCTCCTCGACTGTCGGCTGACCGGGTCGCTCTACCGACTGTTGGCCAATCGGTATCGTCAGCGACCCCACACGGCGCAGGAGTATCTGGAGCCGGCCTGCGTGACCGACGTCGAGGCCGCGCACCTGGGTGTCCAGCCCGGCGTCGCGGTCATGCGGATCGAGCGGACCGCACACACCGCGGCCGGCCTGGCCGTCGAGTACGCGACCGACCTGTTCCGTCCGGACCGGATCCGGATCTCGGTGCGCAGCAACTGGACTGCCGACCCCGGCGGGTGACCGCCCGGTGTTGTACGCGCGGCAGGGCGGTCTTGTATGCGCGACGGGGGTGGGGCGGTCAGCCGCGGATCTTGCTGCCGGCCGGGTCGTACAGCTGGTCAGCCGCAACCCGCCCCGGCGCCCATTCACCGAACACATCGATGTCCACTGCGGTGCCGCGTTCGGTGACGGTGATTGGTAGGTAGGCGAAGGCAATGGACCTGCCGACGGTGTAGCCGAATCCGCCGGAGGTGACCCGGCCGACCAGTTCACCGCCGATCCGGACCGGCTCGCCACCCAGGACCACCGTCTTCGGATCATCAAGGGTCAGACAGCAGAGCTTTCTTCGCAACCCGGCATCCCGGATATCGGCCAGCGCCCGGCGGCCCAGGAAGCCACCCGGCTTGTCCCACGCCACACAGAATTCCAGTCCTGCGCTCAGCGGATCGGTTTCGCCGGTGACGTCCGAACCCCAGACCCGATAGGCCTTCTCCAGCCGCAGGCTCTCGATCGCCCGGTATCCTGCGGCCACCGCGCCGGACTCGACGCCGGACTCCCACAGCAGCTCCCACAGCGCCGCACCGTATTCCGCCGGTGCGTACAGCTCCCAGCCGAGCTCCCCGACGAACGTCACCCGCTGCGCACGCACCGGGACATCGCCGATCGGCAGCTGCTGCGATGTCATGAAGGCGAACGCGGAGTGACCCAGGTCGGTCGGCGTCAATCTGGACAGGAGCTCCCGCGACCTCGGGCCCCAGACGGCGAAACAGCAGTATTGACCGGTGATGTCCTCGATTGCGACATCGAAATCACCTGCTCTGGCCTGCCGGCGCAGCCAGGCGCCGTCCCTCGATCCGAACGCCGTCCCGGTGACGACCCAGAACGACTGCGTGTCGAGCCTGGTCACGGTGACGTCGGCCTCGATACCACCCTGGTGGTTCAGCAGCTGGGTATAGGTGACCCTGCCGATGTCGCGGGCGACTCGGTTGTCGCAGACCCACTCCAGGAACGCCGCCGCGTCGTTCCCGGTGACATGCAGCTTGGCGAAGGAGGACTCGTCGAACAATGCCACCGATTCCCTGGCGGCCAGGTGCTCCACTTCCACCGCGGTGGAGAAGTTCTGCCCGGCCCAGCCGGTCGGCCGACGGTCGGTGCCACCGTCGATCTCGTTGCTCCGGTAGAAGTTCACCCGCTCCCAGCCGCTCTTCTCGCCGAAGGCGGCGTCGCGGCGTTGGTGCCATCCGTAGGCCGGCGACCTGCGCAGTGGCCGCCCTGCCGTCCGTTCGTGGCCCGGATACCTGATGTCGTAGTAGGTCTGGTAGTTCTCCAGCACCCGCTTGAGGGTGAACGACGGCGAACCGTACTGACGCCCGAAACGGTTGACGTCCATGTGGGAGACATCCATGCTCGGCTCCCCCGAGACGATCCACTCCGCCATCAGCCGGCCGACCCCACCGGCGCCCGCGATACCGTGCGCGCAGAATCCGGCGGAGACGAAGAACCCGTCCACCTCGGTCTGGCCCAGGCAGAATTCGTTGTCCGGGGTGAAGGCTTCGGGCCCGTTGATCAGCCTGCGGATCCGCGCCTCGGCCATGGCAGGCACCCTGACAGCCGAATTCTGCGCGATCTCCGCGAATCGCTCCCAGTCCTCGGGGAGCAGTTTGGCGTTGAAGTCGGCCGGCACGTCGTCATAGTGGGTCGGATCGGCGGTGAAGGGCAGTGCGTTCCGCTCGTATCCACCCATCAGCAGTCCGGGCCCCTCCTGCCGGTAGTAGACGAGCAGATCGGGATCTCGCAGGCTGGGTAGGACATCGCTGCCGGATCCGGACGGTGTCGACATCGCGGGAATCGGCTCGGTCACCACGTACTGGTGGGACATCGGCACAATCGGTACCCGGATGCCGACGAGTCGGGCGATCTCGGCGGCGTAGATTCCACCGCAGTTCACCACCGTCTCGGTCTCGATATCTCCACGGTCGGTGCGGACCCGCCGGACGCGACCGTGCTCGACGTCGATTCCCAGCACCCGGGTGCGTTGAGCGATCGTCACGCCGGCGGCCCGGGCACCGGCCGCCAACGAGTAGCAGAGCTGCGACGGGTCGACCTGGCCGTCCGACGGCAGATAGACACCACCCAGCACACCGTCGGTACTCATCAACGGGAACATCTGCGCAGCTGTGGTCGCCGAGATCTCCTCCATGGGGAGTCCGAACACCTTTGCCCAGGCTAATTGTCGCCGCAGTTCCTGCAGACGCTCCGGACTGGACGCCAGCCTGATGGAACCACTTTCCACCCAGCCGGGCGGCGAGTCGGTTCGCTGCAGCTCCCGATACAACTCGACCGAGTACATGTTCATCCTGGTCAGCGTCGGGTCCGACCGAAGCTGCCCGACCAACCCGGCCGAGTGGAAGGTGGAGCCGCTGGTCAGCTCGGCCCGGTCCAGCAGGATCACCCCGGTTTCGCCCAGCTTGGCCAGATGGTAGGCAATGCTGGCGCCGCCCACCCCACCGCCGATGATGACGATCGGGGCGCGGCTCGGCAGCCGGTTGCCGGACGGTGACAGTGCTCCGTCCGGCAGCGCTGCACCGCGGGGCACGTCAGTCACGGGTGGGCGGCCTTTCCCTCATTTTCTCGGACGTCACCGGAGACCCTAGTGCGGCCGAATCATTCGGTCTAGACCGTTAGCCGCCTCATCGCACCCCCGGGACCGCTGTCAAGTGGCCTACGGTCTAGACCGTGTGGGCTCCTCTGCCCTACCATCGCGCCATCCCCAGTGTCGTCTTCCCCGGACGGCCCCATCCGCAGGGCCGTCCATCCCTTGGGCCGTCGTTCCTGGCAACAGCGCTGAGATCGGGAGGAGTCGAGAATGGCAGGTCCGTCGGCCGGCACGTTCGCCCTTCCGCTCGCCCGTCGACTCGACATGGTGCCGGCGCTGGCGGACGGGCGCCGCATCGTCGAGCCGCTCCCCGGCGGCCTGACCAACACCAACTACAAGGTCACCACATCCACAGGGACCTATGTGGCTCGGGTATCCCGACCGTCGGCCGATGTGCTGGCGATCGACCGCGATGCCGAATACCGGAACGCTGTGATCGCTGCCTCGGCGGGTATCGCGCCCGCAGTGCTCGACTACGTTCCGGCGGCCGGAGTGCTGCTGATCCAATGGCTGCCCGGCCGGACTCTGCAGGCCGCGGACCTGCAGCGCGCGCCGACGATCGAAGCGGTCGCCAGAGCCTGCCGAACCCTGCACGCCGGTCCGCCATTCGTCTCCGACTTCAACATGTTCGATGTTCAGCGCCGGTACCTGGCCACGGCGGTGGCACGAGGTTTTCGGTTACCTGATCGCTATGTCGAATTCACGTCGCAGTGGGAGCAGCTCCGTAGGGTGCTGGCAATGGACGCCCCGAAGGTTGTGCCCTGCCACAACGATCTGTTGGCGGCCAACTTCATCGACGGCGGTGACCCGTTGTGGCTGATTGACTACGAATACTCCGGTAACAATGACCCGTCTTTCGAATTGGGCAATATCTGGAGTGAATCCCACCTGTCCACCGACGTGCTCGACCTGCTGGTCGACTCCTACTACCAGGACCACCCTTCCGCCGGGGACCACCGACCGGCGATGATCGCCAGAGTGCGACTGCAGGGGCTGGTCTCGCAATACGGCTGGACCCTCTGGGGCGTCATTCAACACGCGGTCAGCGAGTTGGATTTCGACTTCTGGGAGTGGGCGATGGACAAGTACGACCGAGCTGTCGCCACCTTCGAATCATCTCAGTTCACTGATCTACTGACCGCTGCAGCTGCCCGTCAGTCCCGCACGTCCCCCACCGAACAAGGAGAAACGCTGTGAGCGCGACACCCGAACTGAGTGACGACGAACGACAACTCGCGGAACTCGGATACACCCAGGAGCTGCACCGCTCCTGGTCCGGCTTTTCCAATTTCGCCATCTCCTTCTCCATCATCTCCATCCTGGCCGGTTGCTTCACCTCGTTCGGTCTCGGCTGGAACAACGGTGGACCGGCCGCGATCGCCTGGGGCTGGCCCATCGTCGCAGCGTTCATCCTGATCATCGGGGTGTGCCTGTCCGAGCTGGTCTCGGCCTACCCGACATCCGGCGGGATCTACTGGTGGGCAAGCAAACTCGGTGGCCCGAAGGCCGGTTACTACACGGGCTGGCTGAACCTCATCGGGCTGCTGGCCATCGTGGCGTCAGTCGCCTACGGTTGCGCAACCTTTTTCGACCTCACGTTGGATACCTGGAGCAAGAGTTGGGCCGACGGCTACAGCCTGACCAGGGTGTTCATCATCTTCGTCGTGATCCTCGCCATCGCAGCCCTCATCAACATCTTCTCGTCACACCTCCTTGCGGTGCTGAACAACATCTCGGTGTGGTGGCACGTCGCGGGCGCCTCGGCAGTCGTGTTGATCCTGATCGTCGTCCCCAGCCACCACGCCAGCTTCTCGGAGGTCTTCGCCAAGACGATCAACAATAGTGGCCTGTTCAACGGGGTGACCCATGGCGCCGGCTGGCTCTTCTTCGTCCTACCGATCTCGGCCATCCTCACGCAGTACACGATTACCGGCTATGACGCCTCGGCTCACTTGTCCGAGGAGACCAACGGTGCAGCAAGTGCTGCGGCAAAAGGGATCTGGCGGTCAATCTTCTACTCTGCGATCGGTGGATGGATTCTGCTGCTTGCCTTCCTGTTCGCAGTCAAGGATGCCAATCACGTGAGTGGACTGGGCGGTGGCGTCTCCACGATCTTCACCGATGCGATGTCTTCCAACTGGGCTGCCGCTGTCCTGTTCATATCGACGGCCGGCCAGTTCTTCTGTGGAGTCGCCTGCATGACCAGCTCATCCAGGATGCTGTTCGCGTTCAGCCGCGACCGGGCCGTACCCGGCTGGCAACTCTGGTCGAAGCTCAACGCCAAGCGCGTGCCGGCCAACGGAGTCGTGCTCTCGGCAGTAGTTGCGATCATCATCACCCTCCCGGCCCTCATCAAAGTGACCATTCCGCTCGTCGACACGAGCACCAACCCACCGACGGACATCCAGGCGCCCGTCCCAATCGCATTCTTCGCGGTGGTGTCAATCGGCGTGGTCGGGTTGTATCTGGCTTTCGCCGTGCCCATCTTCTTCCGCTGGCGGGCCGGCGCCGCGTTCAAGGTCGGCAAGTGGAACATCGGACGGCATTACAAGTGGATGGCCCCGGTGGCCCTCGTGGAGATCGTCGTCACGTCCGTCGTAGCGATGTTTCCGACAGCAATCGGGGGTGTCCCTTGGGGCGGCTCGTTCGCCTGGAAGTTCGTCAACTACACGCCCCTGCTGGTCGGGGGGGCGCTGCTGGCGTTGTGGATCTACTGGCACCTGTCGGTGAAGAAGTGGTTCACCGGACCGATCAAGCAGGTCCAGACGGACGGGAGCCCCGAGTACCCCGTCCTGTACTGACCCGGCTGGGCACTACGGTGACGATGGCGACCACGCCGCGTCTGACTGATCCGTTCGTCGTGTCGAAGGAAGGCATCCCGCATGACTGACCACCCACGCAATCCTCGCCTGCTGAGCGTTCAGGCGCTCCAAGAGCTGATCTCCAGCAGCGAGGTGGACACGGTGGTGGTGGCGTTCACCGATATGCAGGGTCGATTGCAGGGCAAGCGGTTGCACGCGCCCTACTTCGTCGACGAGGTGCTGGCCCACGGTACCGAGGGCTGCAACTACCTGCTGTCGGTGGACGTCGACATGAACACCGTTCCCGGATACGAGATGTCCTCCTGGGAAAAGGGCTACGGAGACATGGTTTTCGCGCTAGACCTGGACACCATCCGGCTACTGCCGCACCTGCCGGGTTCGGTGATGATCCAAGCCGACCTGACCTGGCTCGACGGTGAACTCGTCAAGCAGTCGCCTCGCTCCATCCTGAAGGCGCAACAGGCCCGCGCCGCGGCGGCCGGCTTCACCGCGTACGCCGGGACCGAACTGGAGTTCATCGTGTTCAACGACACCTATGAGGAGGCCTGGGATCTCGGCTACAAGAGCCTGACGCCGGCGAACCAGTACAACGTCGACTACTCGATTCTGGGCACCACCCGGGTCGAACCTCTGCTGCGGGACATCCGCAACACCATGTACGCCGCCGGGTTGACGGTCGAGTCGGCAAAGGGCGAGTGCAACCTGGGCCAGCACGAGATCGCCTTCCGGTTCGAGGAAGTGCTGACCTCGGCCGACAACCACTCGGTCTACAAGAACACCGCGAAGGAGATTGCCGAGCAGCACGGGCGCGCCTTGACCTTCATGGCCAAGTTCAACGAGCGCGAGGGCAACTCGTGCCACATCCACCTGTCGCTGCGCGGCCTCGACGGTGGACTGGTGTTCTGGGACAAGGCAACGAACGCGCGGACCCCGCTGTACGACCACTTCATCGCCGGCATCCTGGCCACGATGCGCGAATTCACCCTGCTGTACGCACCGAACATCAACTCCTACAAGCGTTTCGCCGAAGGATCATTTGCGCCGACCACAGTGGCCTGGGGCTTGGACAACCGGACCTGCTCGATCCGGCTGGTCGGCAACGGCCAGTCGGCCCGACTGGAGAACCGGCTGCCAGGAGGCGATGTGAACCCCTACATGGCCGTCGCAGCGATGATGGCCGGCGGACTGTACGGAGTGGAGAACGAGCTGCCACTGGAGGACGCGCTGGTCGGCAACGCCTATACCTCCGGGAAGCCCACGGTTCCGACCAACCTGCGGGCCGCCCGTGACCTGTTCGCCGGTTCGTCCATTGCGCGCGCCGCCTTCGGTGATGAGGTGGTGGAGCACTACGTCCACGCCGCGGACACCGAGCTGGCTGCCTTCGAATCGGCCATCACCGACTGGGAACTGCGCCGCGGATTCGAGAGGTTCTGAAGGATTTGTCGGAGCACATCGCAGTCGTCCAGCACTCAGGGTCGATGCAGTACAAGGGCATTCTGAGCGGCGCCGGCGGAATCACGACTCTGGTGGATCCGGCGACGGGTCTCGATCTGGTCAGCCTGCCCAGGGCCTCCCTGGCCGAGACCGACAAGGCGATCGAGGCCGCGAACGCCGCCTTCCCCGCCTGGCGGGCCGTGTCACCTGGCGACCGGGCGCGGCTGCTGCGCCGCTTTGCCGCGGTCGTGGACGAGCACCTCGACGAGCTGGCCGAACTGGAGGTGCGCAACTCCGGTCACACCATCGGCAACGCGACCTGGGAGGCCGGCAACGTCAGGGACGTGCTCAACTACTACTCGGCGGCACCGGAGCGGATGTTCGGCCGACAGATCCCGGTGGCGGGTGGGGTCGATATCACCTTCCACGAGCCACTGGGGGTGGTCGGCATCATCGTGCCGTGGAACTTCCCGATGCCGATCGCCGGCTGGGGCTTCGGTCCGGCGTTGGCGGCCGGCAACACCGTGGTGCTCAAGCCGGCCGAGGTCACCCCGCTGACCGCGATTCGGCTCGCCGAGCTCGCGTTGGAGGCCGGGATACCGGACGGGGTGTTCACTGTCGTTCCCGGCCGGGGCTCCGTGGTCGGCGAGCGCTTCGTCACCCACCCACTGGTTCGCAAGGTGTGTTTCACCGGTTCGACCGCGGTCGGCAAAGGCGTGATGGCAGGGGCGGCGGATCAGGTGAAGCCGGTGACCCTCGAGCTCGGCGGCAAGAGCGCGAACATCATCTTCGCCGACGCCGACCTGGCTGCCGCAGCTGCCTCCGCCCCCGGTTCGGTTTTCGACAACGCCGGCCAGGACTGTTGTGCGCGATCGCGCATCCTGGTGCAGCGCAGCGTGTACGACGCCTTTCTGGCCCTGCTGGAGCCGGCGGTGACGGATTTCCGGGTGCGACAGCCCTCAGACCCGGAGGCCGAAATGGGCCCGTTGATCACCGCCGGGCAACTGGCATCGGTGTCGGCGTATGTCGATGGCACCCAGGTCGCGTTCACCGGCTCGGTTCCGCGGGGCGTTGGCGTCGATGGCGGCTTCTGGTATCCGCCGACGGTGGTGCTGCCGGCGTCCCCGGCGGACCGGATCTGGCGGGAGGAGGTGTTCGGGCCGGTGGTCGCAGTGCTGCCCTTCGCCGACGAGCAGGAGGCCATCGAGATGGCCAACGACAGCGACTTCGGGCTGTCCGGCTCGATCTTCACCTCCGACGTCGGTCGGGCGCTCCGGGTCGCCCGCGGCGTCGAGGCCGGCAACCTGTCGGTGAACTCGCACTCGTCGGTTCGCTACTGGACCCCGTTCGGCGGCTTCAAGCAGTCCGGCCTCGGCCGCGAGCTCGGTCCGGACGCACCCGCCGCGTTCTCCGAGGTCAAGAACGTCTTCATCGCCACCTGAGCCGGCGAGAACCTGCATCACCCCCAACGAAAGGCAACAAGCGCAACATGTCTGGACGTCTGATCGGAAAAGTAGCCGTCATCACCGGAGGCTGCTCCGGGCTCGGCCTGGCCACCGCCAGGAAGTTCGTCGCCGAGGGCGCGAAGGTGGTCATCGGCGACATCGACGACATCCGCGGGCCGGGCATCGCGCAGGAACTTTCCGGCAGCTACCTGCGCACCGACGTCACCGATCCCGACCAGGTCGACGCACTGTTCGCGCTGGCCAAGAACACCTACGGCAGCGTCGATGTCGCATTCAACAACGCCGGCATCTCGCCACCGGAGGACGACTCGATCCTGACCACCGACCTTGCCGCGTGGCGCAAGGTCCAGGAGGTCAATCTGACCAGCGTGTACCTCTGCTGCAAGGCGGCTCTGCCGTACATGATCGAGCAGGGCAGGGGCTCGATCATCAACACCGCCTCCTTCGTTGCGGTGCTCGGTGCGGCCACCTCGCAGATCTCCTACACCGCTTCCAAAGGCGGCGTGCTGTCGATGAGCCGCGAGCTCGGCGTCCAGTTCGCGCGCAAGGGCATCAGGGTCAACGCGCTCTGCCCCGGTCCGGTGAACACCCCGCTGCTGCAGGAGCTGTTCGCCAAGGACCCGGAGCGGGCGGCCCGCCGGCTGGTGCACATCCCGATGGGCCGCTTCGGCGAACCAGACGAGATCGCCAACGCCGTGCTCTTCCTGGCCTCCGACGAATCGAGCTTCATCACCGCATCGCAGTTCCTGGTCGACGGCGGCATCTCCGGCGCCTACGTGACCCCGCTCGACTGATTCCGCACCGTGTCGCGATTCGCCGGCAATCCAGGGTAGATTGTCCGGATTTTCGCGACGCGGTGCGGAGGAGTTATCCACACGCCGGTTGCCGCGGGTCGCCGGGCGTCATTGTCGGCAGGTGCCTTGGTCGCTGCCCGCCGAGTTGGTCGCCCTCGCCCGGTACCAGGCCGGTGTGGTGTCTGTCGGGCAGGCCCTGACCGCTTTGACCGCGGACCGACTGGCCCGCGCTGTGGCCTGCGGAACACTGACCCGGCTCTGGCACGGCACCTACGCGGTTCCCGAATTGACTGTTGACCGCACCCGGTCCCTGCTGGCCGCGGCGGATCTCACGCTCGGCATCGAAGCGGTGGCCTGCCACCACACCGCCGCCGCGTTGCACGGGTTCAACCTCTCGCGCGACGATCGAATACACGTGCTGGCGCCAGGAGCGTGCACAAGCCGGCGATCACCGCTCGCACTGCATCGTGATCGGATCCTGACGCCGTTGGTCCGGGTCCAGGGGCGGCTGACCGTGGGGCCCGCCGAGACCGCCGTCTCGGTCGGCGCGCGGGAGCCGGACGGACTCCGGACCCTGGCGGTCCTTGACGCAGCCCTCCGCAGTGAATCGACCGCGCGGAACGACCTGGCCTCAGTGGCAGAGCTCTCCGGGATCAACAACATCCGCCGGGTGCGGCGGCTCGTCGACTGGGCCGATCACCGGGCGGAGTCACCGCCGGAGTCGTGGTTGCGGTGGATCGTGCTGGATGCCGGCCTGCCTGCGCCGGTACCTCAGTTCTGGGTCAACGCGGGCGACGGTCAACGGTTTCGACTCGATCTGGCCTGGCCGGAGTTCAAGGTCGCCTGCGAGTACGACGGCGTCGAGTTCCACACCGGGGCCCAACTGTTCGCCGACCGGGCCAGGCTGAACGCGCTCGGCCGGACCGGCTGGACGGTGCTCTTCGCCACGGCATCGACCCTGTTCGGCGGGCGCGACGCTCTGCTGGCCGATCTGCGGCGCCGGCTGCGCTGACCCGCCCGGACCGTGTCGCGAGAATCTGGGCGAACCGGACACAAATCCCAGCGGATCGCGACACGGTCGGCATGATGAAGGCATGAGCCCCGTCATTGGCATCAGCACCTACCGCGAGCCGGCCAGCTGGGGCCAGTGGCAGCACGTTCCGGCTGTGCTGTTGCCGGCGCGGTACGTCGACGCGGTGCGGGCCGGCGGCGGCATCCCGGTGCTGCTGCCGCCGCTCGGGCCCGGTGACGACGCGGGCCGGCTGGTCGGCCGGCTGGACGGTCTGGTGATCGCCGGCGGCGCCGATGTGAATCCGGCCCGCTACGGCGAACACCCCCACCAGCGGACATCGGCGTGGCGAGACGATCGGGACGTCTCCGAATATGCACTGCTGGACGCCGCCGACGACCTGGGCCTGCCGGTGCTGGGCATTTGCCGGGGAATGCAGGTGATGGCTGCCCGGGCCGGCGGACGACTGCACCAGCACGTCCCTGACCTGGTCGGCAACGACAGCCACTCTCCCGGCCCCGCTCTCTACGGCCCGGTTCCGGTGACCACCATGCCCGGTACCCGGCTGGCCGAGATCCTGGGCCCGCAGCTCACGGTGCCCTGTCATCACCATCAGTCGGTCGCGGATGCGCCCGGGTTTGCGATCACCGCGACCGCCTCCGACGGGATCACCGAAGCGATGGAGATCGGCGTGGAACCGGACCCCGAAAGGTTCGTGGTTGCCGTGCAATGGCATCCCGAGACAGGCACCGACATGCGTCTTTTCCAGGCCCTCGCCAAGGCTGCCGGCTGAGCGTCGTCACTGACCTGGCTCCGCCCCGGGTGAGCGGACACCAGGATCCTGATCAGCCCGTTGCTGTAGTCCGGGCCGGCCGTCGCTGCCGAACACACCGCCGCCACCCCCAGCATCGAGGACACCGCCGCCACGTCGGGCCCGTTTCCGGGTGTGGTGGCAGCCGGCTTGCTGAACTGGAACATCACGAAGTTGATCCAGTGTCACTATCGTCCGATGGACTTCGATGACCTCAAGACAGCCGCGCGCGACCGGCTGGATCCGCTGGCGTGGGATTACGTCCAGGGTGTGGCAGACGGTCGGCCGGGCACCGAACCGGACCAGGATGCCTGGCGGCGGATCGATCTGGTGCCGCGCATCTTGCAGGGCCTGACCTCGGTGAATACCACCCCGAACCTCGGGCTCGGGCTGTCGACACCGGTGATGGTCGCCGCCACCGCTTCACACGGGCTGGCCCACCCGGCGGCCGAGGTCGCCACCGCTACGGCCGCGGCCGAGGTGGGCGCGCTGATGGTCTACTCCAGTACCGCGTCGATCGAGGTGGGGGAATTCGGGGCAGCCGCGGCCGGCCCGTGGTGGGCGCAGGTCTATGTGATGCGGGATCGCCGGCTGACCGACGACTACCTGCAGCGGATCGCGGCAGCCAGACCCGCGGCGATCGTGCTGACCGCGGACAACATGGGAGCAATGGCGGAGGCACCGTTCCGCAAGCCGGTGCGGCCGTTACCGGCGCAGCCCGCGAACTACCCGGGGTTGACCTGGCGCCAGATGTCCCAGCTGATCGAGCCGGGCCTGGTTCCCGGTGACATCGGGCGGATCGCCGCGGCGACAGGATTGCCGGTGCATGTGAAGGGGGTGCTGCACCCGGCGGACGCGATCATCGCAATCGAGGCCGGGGCTGCCGGGATCGTGGTGTCGAACCACGGTCGACGGCAGGTCGCCGGCGTGGTGCCGACAGCGGTGGTGCTGGCAGAGATCGCGGCGGCGGTCGACGGCCGGGTGCCGGTGATGGTGGACGGTGGAATCCGTTCCGGGGTAGATGTTTTCCGCGCTATCGGGTTGGGCGCCACCGCCGTGGGGATCGGCCGGCCGGTGCTGTGGGGGCTGGCCGCCGCCGGCACGGCAGGGGTCGTCAACGTGCTGGCCACTCTTGACGCCGAGCTCCGCCAGGTGATGGCCGCCTGCGGCGCAGCGACCGTGGCGGCCATCAGTCCGACGATGCTCCGGCCACCGAGTTCCTGATCACCGACAGTGAGTCGCGGCCCGCCGCGGCGCGGGTCGGCCACTGCTGTGCCAGGCTTGCCGGGTGCGTATGCAATTCGCGACCGGACCCGACCCGACCGATCTTCTGACCCTCCCGTGGTCGACCGCGCTGGAGGAATGGCCGAAGGAGAAGCTGGTCAGCCTGCCTCGCGGCATCTCCCGGCACGTCGTTCGGTTCGTCCGAATCGGTGGGATCGTCTACGCCGTCAAGGAGATCAGCCAGGGTCTGGCGGAGCACGAGTACCAGCTCCTGCGGGACCTGTCGAAGTCGGGGATACCGGTGGTCCAGGCCGTCGGTGTGGTGGCCAACCGGACCACACCCGACGGCGAACCGCTCGATGCAGCATTGGTGACCAAGCACCTTCGATTCTCGCTGCCCTACCGTGCGCTGTTCTCCCGGCGGCTGGACGCGGACCTGGAACCGAAATTGCTCGATGCGCTGGCCGAGTTGTTGGTCCGACTTCATCTGGTCGGATTCGCCTGGAAGGACTGCTCGCTCTCCAACACCCTGTTCCGTCGGGATGCCGGCGCGCTGGCGGCCTATCTGGTCGATGCCGAAACCGGGGAGATGCGTCCCCAGCTGTCCAACGGCCAGCGACAGCAGGACCTGGACATCGCCGAGACCAATCTGGCCGGCGAGCTGCTGGATCTGCAGATGTCAGGGCTGCTGTCCGAACAGGTCGATCCGGTGGCGACAGCGGTGTCGGTGATCGAGAGGTACGAACTTCTGTGGGCAGAGCTGACCCAACCGCAGACGATGGGCGACGACGAGTGGTGGCGGATCGAGCAGCGGCTCCGCCGCCTGAACGACCTGGGCTACGACGTCGCGCAGATCCAGGTCAACGAGAAGGACGGTGACCCCCACGTCCTCGTGCAGACCCAGGTCGTCGAAGCCGGCCACCACCGTCGACGGTTGTTCAACCTGACCGGGTTGGACATGCAGGAGAACCAGGCCAGGCGGGTGCTCAACGATCTGGACACCTATCGTTCGCAGGCCGTCATGCCGGAGACGGAAGTCGACGAGGACACCGTGGCCAGGCACTGGGTGAGCGACATCTTCGAGCCGGTCATCGAGGCGGTGCCGCCGGAGCTTGCCGCCAAGCTGGAACCGGCCGAGATCTTTCACGAGGTGCTCGAGCATCGCTGGTTCCTGTCGGAAGCGGCGGGACAGGAGGTCTCGATGGACGCCGCGGTCCAGTCCTACGTGGACAACGTGCTGCGATTCCGGCCGGACGAGCAGGCAATGCTCGATCCGGACCTGATGGGTAACGGCATGATGGACCCGGACGACGAGGACGACTGGGATGCCGACCACCCCGACGGGGGCGACACCGATCCGGTGGCCGAGGCGGCCTGGGAGGCAGCTGCCATGAAATACGGCGGTTAGTACCTGAACGCCGCCGTGTCCAGTCGCGACCTCATCGGACCGGCGTCGCCCCGCCCGGAGGCATCCGGGTGCGCTGACCCGGCGCCGGGTCAGGGGCGCTGCGTCGGGCCGGCGGGCCCGCGCGCAACAAGCGGCATGCCTGCCGCCGTATCCGATGATGGCCGCTCGCATTTCACGGCGTCATCTCTCAAGAGGTCGCTGCCGACCGCCTGATACGAGGTCGATTCCGGACCGACTCCCTGACTCCCCGCCTGAGGCGGACAGGGCCTGCGCTGACACCTTGCGCTCAGAGAGCGATCCCGACGTACTTGGTCTCCAGGTACTCCTCGATGCCCTCGTGGCCTCCCTCGCGGCCGATCCCGGAGGCCTTGACGCCGCCGAACGGCGCGGCCGGGTTGGACACGATGCCCTGGTTGATGCCGACCATGCCGGTCTCCAGTCGCTCGGCAACCGTCAACGCCCTGGTCAGATTCTCGGTGAAAGCGTAGGCGACCAATCCGTACTCGGTGTCGTTGGCCAGTTCGATGCCCTCGTCGTCGGTGCCGAACGTGGTGATCGGGGCGACCGGGCCGAAGATCTCCTGGGAGAACATGTCCGCCGTGCGTGGCACGTCGGCCAGCACGGTCGGGGCGTAGAAGTACCCGCGGTCCCCCACCGTCTTGGCTCCGGTCAGCACCTTGGCCCCGTGGTCGATGGCATCAGCCACCAACTCCGAGACCTTCTGCACTGCAGCAGCATCGACCAGCGGGCCGACCTGAACTCCGTCATCGATACCCCGCCCGACGACCATGGCGCCCATCCGCTGGGCCAACCGCCTGGCGAACTCCTCCGCCACCGACTCGTGCACGATGAAGCGGTTGGCCGCGGTGCAGGCCTCCCCGATGTTGCGCATCTTGGCGAGCATCGCGCCGTCAACGGCCCGATCGAGATTGGCGTCGGCGAAGACGACGAACGGTGCGTTACCGCCGAGTTCCATGCTGACCTTGAGCACCTGCTGGGCGGATTGCTCGATCAATCGACGGCCGACCGGGGTCGAGCCGGTGAAGGTCAGCTTCCGCAGGCGCGGATCCCGGATGATGGGTTCGGACAGTGCACCCGACCTCGACGTCGTCACCACATTGACCACTCCGTCCGGAACCCCGGCCTCGGTGAGCAGCTTTGCCAGTGCCAGCGTGGTGAGCGGGGTCTGCGCGGCCGGTTTGATCACCACGGTGCAGCCGGCGGCCAGCGCCGGCCCGATCTTGCGGGTGCCCATGGCAAGGGGGAAGTTCCACGGGGTGATCGCATAGACCGGCCCAACCGGCTGCTTCATCGTCAACAACCTGGTGCCGCCCGACGGAGCCGTGGCATAGCGACCGGCGACCCGGACAGCCTCCTCGGAGAACCACCGGAAGAACTCGGCACCGTAGGTCACCTCGCCGCGGGCCTCGGCCAGCGGTTTGCCCATCTCCAAGGTCATCAGGAGGGCGAACTCATCGGATCGCTGGATCAGCAACTCGAACGCTCTGCGCAGGATTTCGCCCCGGAACCGCGGATCGGTGGCGGCCCAGTCCGTCTGCGCTGCCACAGCGGCGTCAAGGGCCAGCATGCCCTGAGCCGGGGTGGCATCGGCGACCTCCGTCAGGATCTCACCGTTCGAGGGATCCTCGACGGGCACGCCGCCGTCACCGGCCGTCCACCGGCCGCCGATGAACAATCCGGTCGGTACTGCGGAAATGACCTCGGTGACACGGTCAGCGGTGATGCTGGACATGGTTCCCTTTCCTGATGGATCGGCCGCACTGTGGATCGGCGGCACTGCCGGCCCACATCGATCCTGCCACCCCGAGCCGGACCGGGAATCACCCGTGCAGCAACCGCAACAGCAGGGCCACCTCGGCGGCGATCGCCTCGCGCCCGGGGCCGAGGTACCTGCGCGGGTCGGTAACCGCCGGATCAGCCGCCAGCACCTGACGAACGGCCGCCGTCATCACCTGGTTCAATCTGGTCGCGATGTTGACCTTCGTCATCCCGGCCCCGACCGCGGTGACCAGGCCAGGGTCGTCGACTCCTGACGACCCGTGCAAGACCAGCGGCACTGCAACCGCCTGCCGCAACGCCTCGATCAACTCCAGATCGACGACCGCCGACCGGTCGGCCATCGCATGCGAGGTCCCCACGGCAACTGCCAGGCTGTCCACCCCGGTCGCCGCGACGAACGCCGCGGCCTCGGCCGGGTCCGTCCGCACGCCGGGCGCGTGCGCGCCGTCCTTGCCGCCGACCTCGCCGAGTTCGGCCTCCACTGCCACCCCGGCGGTATGGCAGCGAGCGACGACCTGCGCAGTGCGGACCTGGTTTTCCTGGTAGGCCAGCGTCGCACCGTCGAACATCACCGAGGTGAAGCCGAGCGCCACGGCACGGTCGATGAGCCGCTCGTCCTCGGCGTGATCCAGGTGTACGACGACGGGAACCGTTGCCGCCGCGGCAATCGCCAGCGCCGCCGCGCCGATCCCGTCCAGACCGCGGTGGAATGCCGCGGTGTTCTCCGAGATCTGCAGTATCACCGGCAATCCCACGGACTCGGCACCGGCGACGATGGCCTCGGCATGCTCGATCTGGATCACGTTGAAGGCACCGACCGCGAAACGGCCGGCCCGTGCCGCCGCCAGTAGCGGACGTGGGTCTGACAAGGTCACTGCGTCTCCTCCGGGTGAACGGGTGGGTCTAAGACCGTAGCGCCCCGAACAGGTGCGCCGATCTTTGTGCGCATACCAAACTGCACTGCGCATACCGAAACGTCCAAATCATCGGCGGGACAGGCAATTTTGGAGCAGTTCCACATGCGCCAGGCAGTTTTGAATGCGCCGTGAGGCCGCGGCGGGGGCCGGGGCGGGGAGTCACACCGGGACCGTCTGCAGTGCCGCGACCGTAGCGTTCCAGCGATGATACCGAGTATCCAGTAACGGTTTCCGCTCGAGTCGCGGGTGCTGGGTGCGAACCACCGTGACACACGCCTCGGCCGCCTGGTCGACATCGGTGAATACCCCAACACCGACCCCGGCCAGCATGGCCGCACCGCGAGCCCCCGACTCGATGGCGTCGGTCACCTCGACCGAGAGACCGGTGGCATCGGAGAACAACTGGGTCCACTCACGGCTCCGGCTTCCGCCGCCGGCCAACCGGACCGGCCTCGACTCGATCGAACCGGCCTGCCGCAGCGCGTCCAGGTGAAAGCGGTGGGTGAAGACCACGCCCTCGAGACCGGCTCGCAGCAGATCCGTCGGCCCGTGCCAGCTGCCGAGACCGGCGAACGCACCCCGGATGGCTGGTGTCAGCATGGTCCCGTAGACGAACGGCAGGAACAGCGGGTCGTCGTCCTTCATCATCACCCCGTCCCGGAGCGCCAAAGCCGACGAGACCGCCTGCGCTACATCATTATCGGCCTGTACGGTCAGCTGCCTGACCCAGTCGACCGCGGTGGACCCGGCCGGCGAGGTCGACATCAACAGGAAACGGTCGTCGGTGAGAGATCCCCGTGCCTGCCACAGCGGTGACGGAGGTGCCTGAAGCGACACCATCTGATTGATGTTGAACGTGCCCATGATGGCGCTGACGCTGCCCGGACTCAGCGCACCGATGCCGAGCGCAGCAGCGTGCACATCGTGACTGCCGGTGACCACCGGTGTGCCGACCGGCAGGCCGGTGGCAGTGGAGGCGATATCAGTGACGCGACCGGCGATCGCTGCGCTGGGCAGAATCGGCGGGAGCAGGTGGGCTGCCTCGGTCAGTCCGCACAGTTCGATCGCCTCCGGTGACCAGGCCCTGGCTCGGACGTCCGACAGACCGGCAGCGGCCTCCGTCGGGTCGGTGGCCACCTGCCCGGTCAACTGCAACCGCAACCAGTCCTTGCAGAACAACATGTGCGCTGCCCGCCCGAAGGACTCCGGCTCGTTGTCCCGCAACCACGACAGCGTGGCCGGCGGTGTGTAGGGGGCCGGCACCTGTCCGGTGATCGCCATCAGGCGATCGGCGATCTCCCCGGTGTTCCATCGTTCGCAGTAGGCGGCCGCCCTGGTGTCGGTGGCGAGAATGGCGGCCCGCACCGGGCGCAGCTGGGCATCCACCAGGTAGAGACCGTCCCCGTGCGCGCCGATCCCGACGCACCGCACCTGGGAGCCGTCGATGCCCGCATCGACGATGGCGTCCGAGATGGCGCCGGCGGCCGAAGCCCAGACGACATCCATCTCCCGTTCCTGCCAACGCGGGTGCCGGCTGAAGGTGGCCGTCGGTCTGGCGCCGCGGCCGATCTCGGTCCCGGCGTCGTCGAAGACCGCGGCCTTGATGACGGTGTGCCCGGCATCGACCCCGAGTAGGTACCTGCCCGTCACACCCAACCCAGTTCTGTGGCGTTGACGGCCCGCAGGACCTTGCCGGTGGTGGCGAATTCGGCCGCTGCGGCGACCACCATCCGCGCCGAGGTGATGTTGGTGCCGGTGGTGTCACCGCCGAAATGGGTTGTCATGGTGACATTGTCCAACTTGCGCCACCTGGACTCGGTGGGTAGCGGTTCGTCGTCGAAGACATCGAGGGCCGCACCGGAGATACGTCCCTGCTCGAGCACCTCGTAGAGCGCGTCGTAGTCGACCAACCGCGACCTGGCGATGTTCAGGAAATAGGCCGAGGGTTTCATGGCCGCGAACTGTTCCCGGCCGATGAACCGGGTGGTCTCCGGCGACAGTCGGGCCTGCACCAGGATGAAGTCGGACCGGGCGAACAGCTCGATCAGGCTGGAGACCGGGGTGACACCGGATTCGGCGAGCGAGGCCGGGCTGGCATATGGGTCGTAGGCCAGCAGCGTCGGCCCGAACCCGGAAATGCGCTGCGAAAAGATCTTTCCGACGTGCCCGAAACCGACCATGCCGACGGTGGAGTGGGCGATCTCCATCCGCGCACCGGGAAACTCCTTTCGCCAGCCACCGCTCTTGATGGACGCGTCGGCCCTGGCGATGTTGCGGGTCTCGGCCAGGATCATCCCGATCTGCAACTCGGCGACGGCGCCGGCGTTGCGCCCCATGGCCGGCACCACACCGATCCCCCTGGCCGTGGCAGCTGCGATATCGATGTTCTCCAGCCCGGCTCTGGCCACCGAGATGAGCTTGAGATCCGAACCGGCCGCGATGACGTCGGCGCCGACCGGCGCAAAGTGCAGGCCCAGCACGACGGCTCCGGGAACGGCCGCCAGCAACTCCGGCGACGGCGGCACCTCGTTGGGGCCGTCGACCTCCATGATCGCCTGCGCCGCATGATGTTCTGACTTGGTGCCGGTCAGTACGACGGATCGAAGGCGTAGCAGGTCGGTCGACCCTTGTGGAAGATTCGAGAGCGCGGCGCGGTAGTCGTCCGCGGTGATGAAACCGTCACCGACCACGAGGAGGTCGAGAGGTGTTGCAAGCTCTGGCATGTGGTGATCCTTCTCAGCTGGGCGTTCTCAGGACAATCGACGGACGGCGACAGCGGCGACGTCTGCGCCGGCGGCGACGTCACCCGAGGTACTCGTCATGGCGCAGGCGGACGTGCCCCAGGCCACCGCGGTGGCCAGCGCCGTCGTGAGATTCCCGCCGTCGGCATCGGCGACGGACAGAAACCCGGCGAGCAGGGCATCCCCCGCGCCGACCGTGTTCAACGGGACGATGGGCGGCGCGATCGCGTGCCAGCTCCCGGTGTGGTCGACGTAGACGGCGCCACTGGCGCCCAGCGTTGCCAGCACGGCGCCACCGGTGCCGGCGGCGAGCTGTCCGGCCCACGACGCCGCCAATTCCACCAGATGCGTTTCGCTGAAGGCTGTGTCGTTACCGTCCGGATCAAGGGTCCGCGGGTCGATACCGACCAACTCAGCGAGCTCGAGGTGGTTCGGGGCGAGCAGATCGGGCCGCGCCGCCACCGCGGCGACCAATGCCCCGCCACTGGAATCGATTGCGCTGCGGGCCCCGTGCGAGCGGGCCAGCTCGACCAGCCCGGCCGGGAGCCGGTCGGCACCGGCCGGCACCGAGCCCGAGCACAACACCCACGCGCCGGGATACTGCATCAGCAGGTCCCCGACCATGGCCTTCAGATCGACCCAGACCTGATCGGGCAGCGCGGCGGACGGCGCATTCATCTTCGTGGTGGGGTGGCCGACCACGGCCAGCGTGGTGTTCGTCCTGGTGGACACCTCGGTCTGCACGGCCAGGAACGGCATGCCCTCCTGCGCAAGCAGTTCCGCGAGTTGCCGGCCCTCCGGCCCGCCGAGTGGCAGCACCGCCACCGTCGGGTTACCCGCGGCCGCCAGGGCGCGTGAGACGTTGACGCCCTTGCCGCTGGCCTCGACGACGCTCGTGACGGCCCGGTTGACCCGGCCTTCGATGAACTCGGAAGCGGTGTAGGTCCGATCAAGTGCGGGCGCCGGAGTGACTGTGACGATCATGTAGAGACCACCTGAACTCCCTGCCGGCGAATGGATTCCAGCACTGACTTGTTGACGACCGATTCGGTGATGATCAGATCCATCTCGGTGACCTTGGCAAAGACGGCAAACGAGTCACGCCCGAACTTGGTCGCGTCGGCGAGCAGCACGCGACGCCGTGCGGTCGCCACGGCTGCCCGTTTCACGGTGGCGACGGCCAGGTCAGGGCAGGTCAGACCGCGCTGCGCAGTGATCCCGTTCGTCCCCAGGAATGCCACGTCCACCACCAACTCGGCGAGCATCCGGGCCGGCCAGGACCCGGCCGCGGCCAGCGATCCGGCCCGGACTGGGCCGCCGAGCAGGATCACCGAGACTCTCGGGTGGCCCTCCAACGCGGTGACCACCGGAATCGACCCGGTGACGACCGTGAGCGGTCGCTCGGGATCCAGCGCTCTGGCCACCATGACCGCGGTGGATCCCTCGTCGAGGAAGATCACCTCGGCACCGCGCATCTCGGCCTGCGCCCGTACCGCGATGCGGACCTTCTGCGGCTGGTTCTGTTCGGCCCTGCTACGCACCGTCCCCTCGAAACCGATCCGGTCGGCAGGGAGTGCGCCGCCGTGGACCCGGTGCACGAGTCCCTGCTTCTCCAGATCTGCCAGATCACGCCGGACCGTCTCGGGTGCGACGTGCAGGCGGTCGGAAAGCTCGCTCACCGCCACCCGACCGTCCCGACGGGCAACAGCCACGATCTGCTCACGACGTTCGACGGCATACCGGACGCCTTCGCTCTCGTTGATCGGTAATCACCTCCGGCACTACCTATGCCCGTATCAGTGGGGTCATGCCCGTTACCGACCGGATCAACGATGCTCCAACCGACCTTCGATGGCAAGCCCGTGAAAGATTCGGGCGTCGGCGCGTACCGACTCGGCCAGAACCGGGCTGATTCGGGCGCCCGGCTCCCGCCATGAGGAGGGCCGCGGTGGTCCTTCCGAAAGCTGACACGGGCGGGTGGTCGATGTCAGCCTGCTGTGCGGGCGGCGACAGCGGCCGGGCGCACGATCGCTGCAGACGCCGCGACCAGCGGGGCCACGCCGAGCAATCCCGGGGAAGAACATGTCGAACATCAATGTCATCGAAGCCGACGGCCTCACCAAGCGATTCGGTGCCACCCAGGCCCTTGCCGGAGTGGACCTGGCCGCAAAGGCCGGAACCGTGCTCGGTGTGCTCGGCCCCAACGGCGCAGGCAAGACCACCGCGGTCCGGATCCTCGCCACCCTGCTACGCGCCGATTCCGGACACGCGACGATCGCCGGCTACGACATCGTCAAGGACGCGCACAAAGTGCGCCAGACGATCGGCCTGACCGGGCAATATGCCTCGGTCGACGAGGATCTCACCGGCACCCAGAACCTGGTGTTGATCGGTCAGCTACTCAACCTGAGCACCCGCGATGCCAGGTCACGAGCCGCGGAACTCCTCGCATGGTTCGACCTGTCGGAGGCGGCCGGACGTCGGGCGAAGACTTTCTCGGGCGGCATGCGCCGTCGCCTCGACCTGGCCGCCAGTCTGGTCGGCAGGCCGAGCGTCATCTTCCTGGACGAGCCGACCACCGGTCTCGACCCGGCCAAACGCGAGGACATGTGGGAAGTGGTGCGGCACCTGGTCACCGATGGGTCGACCGTGCTGCTGACCACCCAGTACCTGGAGGAGGCAGACGCCCTCGCCGACGAGATCAGCGTCATCGACCACGGTAAGGTCATCGCGCACGACACACCGGACGGGCTCAAGCGTGTCATCGGTGGCCAGCGCATCGAAGTGCAACCGGTGGATGTGAGTCGGCTCGACGAGGTCAACAGCATCCTGGCCAGGATCGGCGGCGCCGCCCCGGTGGTCTCCGGTCGGAACAAGCTGAGCGTCCCGGTTCCCGGCGAGGAATCCCTGCCCGCGGTCGTCTCCGAACTGACGGCATCCGGGATTTCCGTTATCGAACTTTCCCTGCACCTTCCGAGCCTGGACGAGGTCTTCATGACCCTGACCGGTCGCTCCGCATCCGAAGAGGAGACTGCGGCATGACAACATCCGTTCTTGAAACTACCTACAAGGCAGCACCTTCCAGCGCCGATTCCCCGGCAGGGAGCAATTTCGCCCGGCATGTGTTCGCATT
The DNA here is from genome assembly GCA_038229825.1 of Mycobacteriales bacterium. Classification (GTDB taxonomy): domain Bacteria; phylum Actinomycetota; class Actinomycetes; order Mycobacteriales; family Nakamurellaceae; genus Nakamurella. The sequence continues at coordinate 515,469 of JBBROB010000001.1, read as the reverse complement.
GGCGAAACGCAGCCTGATCAAGACCTGGCGTACCCCGGAGGCGCTGATCGATGTCACCATTCAGCCGGTCATCTTCCTGGCCCTGTTCACCTACATTTTCGGTGGCGCGATCGCCCACGGGTCGACGGGCAGTTATCTGCAATTCCTGCTGCCCGGACTGCTCGGTCAGTCGATCGCGATGGCGGGGGTCGCGCTCGGCCAGAACCTCAACGCCGACATCGAAAAGGGCGTATTCGACCGATTCCGATCGTTGCCGATCGCCCGATCTGCGCCGCTGGTTGGCGCTGTCGTCGCCGACTTCGCCCGTTACCTGATTCTGTGCATCATCACCCTCGGATTCGGGTACCTGATGGGTTTCCGGATCGAGACCAACCCGGTCGCCGCAGTCGCCGCAGTCGCGCTTTCCATCGCATTCGCGCTGTGCTTCTGCTGGATCTCCGTGTTCGTCGGAATGACGGCGCGCACGCCAGGTGCGGTGCAGGGCATCATGTTCCTGCTGGTGCTGCCGCTGTCGTTCGGCTCCAACACCTTCGTGCAAACCTCCACCATGCCGGGCTGGCTGCAGGCATTCGTCAAGGTCAACCCGATCTCGCACCTGGTCTCTGCGGTGCGCGGACTGATGGTCGGCGGCCCTGTCACCAAGGACCTGCTGTGGACGTTCGGCTGGATGGGCGTGCTGCTCGCCGTGTTCGTGCCATTGGCGCTGCGCGGTTACCGGCGACGCGCCTGAGCAGATCTAGCCCGGCATCGAAGGATCGAGTGCCGCGATGCTGGCGTCGACCGACTGCGACTTTCCGTCTTCGTACTCCGCGGTGAGTCCGGGATCACCTGCTGCGTCGAGCTTTTCCATCACCCAGGCGACCGAGGGATCGTTGAAGTCATCGCCGCCGCGCAGACGCGCGCAGGCGCCGAGCATGAAGGCAGCCCGGGACAACTGCCCCCGGGCAGCAGCCAACCCGGCCACCCAGACTCCGAGGACCGCCACGATCGGCATATCCTTCGTGTCCCGCGCCAGTGGATATGCGAAGTCCACATCGTCTGCGGCTTCCTCCAGGCGCCCCAGCCGCAGCGAGATCCCCGCCGTCGCCGAGAAGACCATCGCCGCGACATGCCCACGCATCCAGGGCGATTCGCCCCTGCTGCCGATCCCTCTCCGCAGGCGAGCGGTGATTTCGAGCGCTCCGACCGTGTCGCCCTCCAGCAGCAACAGATACGCCTGAGCCCCATCGGCGAACATTTGCCGCGCTGCGGCGTGCGGTCCGGTTGCGCCGATTCCGCGGGCTGCATCGAGACTCTTCTTCGCGCCTCCCAGGTCGCCGATCCGTATTCGAAGGCCGCAGAGACGAAGGTGCACCAGCAGGTCGTCCTCCTGCCCGCCGATCTCGTTCAGGTAACCGACAGCCCGTTCGTAGTCGGCGATAGCGCCATAGGAATCGCCGTCCAGGGTGCGTATCCAGGCACGGGAGTTGAGCGCGGTCGACAAGCCCCAGCGATCTCCGATGGTTTCGAAATCGCCGAGCGCTGCCGCCACGTCGGTCCGCATCGACTCCAGGTCGCCGGAGTTCTCGGCAAAGCTCGCCCGCATGGTGCGCACAGCAGCCCGTATCCATAGATCATCGGAAGCAAGCAGATCCTCGGACAACCTGAGCGCCCGCTTGTCGTCATCGCTGAAGAACGACAGTACTGGCGCCATGATGATGATCGGCGCGCTCGGTGGGGGCGGTGCCCCGTCCAGTTCGTCGGCGATCTCGGCGAATTCGGTCCGGATGCCCAACGGGTTGTCGGAGAAGTCTGCCTGTCCGGTCGACAACATCGAGATTGCCCGGGCCGTCCGCACGTAGACGATCCATCGATGTGCGGCTGCGGCCGGAAGCTGCAGCAGAAAGTCCATCCAGGTCACGATCTCGGTATGACTGGCCGTCATTGTCCAATGCCAGACCAGCGCGAGCGCCATGCCGATGGCACGATCCACGTCACCCGCATCGCCCAGGAAGCGAAGCGCGGCAACGATATTGTCCTGCTCCGCATTCAGGATTCCGATGGCCGCGAGCTGATCCCGGCCGCGCAGAACGGGTTCCAACCGCTCGGCCAGTGCAGCGAAATAGCGAGCGTGGGCAGCACGTGCGGAGCCGGCCTCGCCGCGTTCGGCCAACCGCTCGATGCCGTATTCCCGGATGGTCTCCAGCATCCGGTAGCGAAGGCCATGCTCGCCGACCACCTGAAGTAGGGACTTGTCGACCAGTGACAGCAGCAGATCGGGAACTGAATCGGCCGAAAGCGGGCCGCCCGCACAGATGACGGTGGCCGCATCTTCGGTCGAACCGGCAGGGAAGACCGAAAGGCGTTCCGCCAGCAGGCGTTCCGCCGGGCTGAGCAAATCCCAGCTCCATTCCACCACCGCCCGCAGCGTCCGGTGGCGCGGCATCGCGGTCCGATTTCCGCCGCTGAGCAACCGGAACCTGTCACTGAGCCGGGAAGCGATCTCGGCCACCGGCAGAACCCGCAGCCGGGCGGCCGCCAGTTCGATGGCGAGCGGCAGTCCGTCCAGCCTGCGGACGATTTCGATGACGTCCCGCACGTTGGTCTTGTCGACGCGGAAATCCGCGCTGACGGCGGCGGCCCGCTCGCAGAGCAATTGGACCGCCGGATAACCGGCCGCTTCCGACGCTGTCGCCGCAACCGGCGGCAGCCCGAGCGGCGGGATGACGCAGAGCGATTCACCGACGATGCCCAGGGGTTCCCGACTGGTCGCCAACACCCGGACGCCGGGACATCGGGACAGGATCGCGTCGATCAGTTCCGCCACCGGCGCGATCAGATGCTCACAGTTGTCGACGACCAACAATGTTTCAGAGTCCTCCAACGACTCGAACAGCCGGTCGATGGAATCACGAGCCGCGCGGTCGTTCTGCCGGTCCAGCACCTTGGCATCTCGAAGACCCAGGGCCAGGAGCATGGCGGGCCCGATGTTCACCGCCTCGGTGACGGAGGCCAGTTCGACCATCCAGACCCCGTCCGCAGCACGCTTGTCCCACAAGGCCGCGACCTGGGCCGACAGCCGAGTCTTGCCGGCGCCGCCCGGTCCGATGATGGTGGTGAGGCGACCTACCTCGAGCAGTTCGCAGATCCGCCGCAATTCCGCATCCCGGCCGATGAAGCTGGTCAATGAGGCTCGGATGTTGGTCCGCTTCTGCTTCGGCGATGCCGGAGACGGACGGACGGACGGCACGACGTCCTCGCCACGCAGCAGCGCCAGATGCTGGGCCTGAAGTCGAGGATCGGGGTCGACGCCGAGCTCCTCCGCAAGCCGCTGCCGCAAACGCTCGTAGGCGACCAGCGCCTCTGAGGTACGGCCTGCCGCGGCAAGAGCCGTCATCAGCTGACCGGTGAAGGCCTCCTGCAGGAGGTCCGCGGCGGCGACCTCCTCGATCTGCGCGACAACGTCCGCCGCTCGCCCGAGGGCGATGTGAGCGTCGAAAAGATCCCCGGTCGCCTGGATGCGTTGTTCGCCGAGCCTGGCCACGACCGACTCCGCATACGGCGCTCCGTCGGCGTCGGAGAGCGGGTTGCCCTGCCAGAGCGACAGCGCGTCATCGAGGGTGGCGAGCGCGGTCTCCGCATCACCAGCACGCAACTCCCGCCGACCGCGGGCCGCCAGCGAGGCGAAGCGGTAGGCGTCAACGTCGGTCTTGTCCACCGCCAGCCGGTAACCGCCGCGCAGTTGCTGGACGACGGTGGAGCCCAGCACCCGTCGCAGCCGCGAGACCAGCGACTGCAGCGCGTTGGTGGCGCCGTCCGGCCTCGTCTCATCGCCCGTCCAGACAGCGTCGAGCAGTTCGCCGGACGAGACGACCGATCCGGCATCCACCGTCAGGCGCAACAGCAGCCGACGAAGGCGGGCACCGGCGATGGTCGGGCGGTCAGGTCCGACCCGGACCTGGAGCGGACCCAGGATCCCCACCGCGATCGGCTGGACAGCATGCACTCGACCACTGTGCCAGACGGTTCGGCGGTGGGGCCGCCGGTCGGACTTGAACCGACAACCCCCGCATTACAAGTGCGGTGCGCTACCAATTGCGCCACGGCGGCATGGACCGGCGGATCGAGGAAGAGCCGGACCGCAAGAAGTTTAGTCTGCCCGACGGCGGGCCACGGACGCGGCGGATCAGACTCGGCTTGACCCGACTTTTGCGGCATGGCCGTTCTGCTCCGGCCGGCCGGCAACGGTCATCAGGATCGCCCTGCACTCGGTCGAACTCACACCCATCAACGCGGACAGGGCGGTGATCGCTCCCGGATCGAGGGTGATCAGGCCGGTGGAGGTCTGTCTCGCGGCCTGCTGCAGCTCCAGCCAGCGCCGAACGGAGGCCAGGCGGGTGTCCCCGTTGTCCCTGATCTCCTCGATGTCGATGGTGATCGGGCTGCTTCCGTCGCTGTCCTGACGGTGGCCGATCCCGCGCTCCGCGCTGGCTACCAGGTTGCCGATGTTCTCGCCGAGCGCCTTCGCGATGACCCAGAGCACATCCACCCGGAGCGACCGGTGTCCAGTCTCGTAGTTGGCCAGTGCCGCCTTGGAGATCAACCCCCCGGTGCGGGCGGCAACCTGTGCCTGGGTGAGCTTCTGCCGGCGCCTCGAGTCACGAAGAAGACGGCAGACGGCCGCTGCGAACATCTCCTTGGACCAAGAGTCAACCGCCTGGCTCATGAACTGTCTCCGATGCTGATCGCTGATCGCCGGTGATCGCTCGTGCGCAGCGACACCTGATCTAAGCACACCAGCAGAGCCACCACCACCCTTTCGGAGCAGTGGACTTTCCTCGTTCGCTACCGACAGTAAGACGACACGCAATTCTGCAGCGATTGCCTCGGTCCTGCGCCCATCCGGACTAGTGACAGATCCATACATTGCGCCACACAATGCGTAACGAATTCGAGGATGTCCCGCGCACATCTCGCTCCTCCCGGACCAGTCGCCTGGCTGGCGCACACCCGGGTGCGCGGCCGGATCCACTGACCGGCGCCCTTAATATTGCGCAGTGACCATCCACCCCATCGTGATCGTCGGTGAACCCGTGCTGCATCGGCCCACCGTTGCGGTGACCACCTTCGACGACGAACTGGCGTCATTCGTCGACGACCTGTTCGAGACGAACACCGCCGCGAACGGCGCTGGGCTCGCCGCCAACCAGATCGGTGACAACCGGCGGGTGTTCATCTACGACTGCCCCGACGACGAGGGCGTCCGGCACCGTGGCCACGTCGTCAATCCGAGGATCGAGACCTCCGGAATCCCGGAGACGATGCCAGACCCCGACGACGACTACGAGGGTTGCTTGTCCGTGCCCGGCGAAAACTTCCCGACCGGCCGGGCGAACTGGGCCAGAGTGACCGGATTCGACATCAAGGGCGGGCCGGTCGAGGTCGAGGGCACCGGCTTTTTCGCGCGATGTCTTCAGCACGAGACCGACCACCTCGACGGTCACCTGTATCTCGACCGGCTCGTCGGCCGGCACGCCAGAGCCGCCAAGAAGATGGTCAAGGCCAACGGCTGGGGCGTGCCCGGCCTGTCCTGGTTACCGGGTCGGGACGAGGATCCGTTCGGGCACTGAGCCTGTCGGGTCGGCTACATTGCGCCGACCGGTGAGAATGCCGCCCGTAAGGTGGGGCTGGTGAGCCTGACCGATTCGAAGTCATCCGCGCGACCCGGGACGGGGCTGACGCAGCCGGACGCGTCGACCGCACCGCCGGCCACCGGGCAGGCGTCCATGGTGGTGTTGGCCAATCGGCTGCCGTTCGACCTGGAACTGCAGCCGGACGGCAGCACCAAGGCCCGGCAGGCGCCTGGCGGACTGGTGACGGCCCTTGCTCCCATCCTGTCCCGCCGGGAAGGCGCGTGGATCGGCTGGCCCGGCAGTCCGGACGTCGAACTGGAACCCACCACCGCAGACGGTCTGACCCTGCAGCCGATTGCGTTGTCCGCGGCGGAGGTCGACGACTACTACGAAGGCTTTTCCAATGCCACCCTGTGGCCGCTCTACCACGACGCCGTGGCGCCCTCGCAATTCCATCGACCCTGGTGGGAGGCCTACCGGACAGTCAACGACCGGTTCGCCCGGCGAGCGGCGAAGGTGGCGGCGCCGAACGCGACCGTATGGATCCATGACTATCAACTTCAGCTGGTGCCGCAGATGTTGCGCCGGCTCCGGCCGGACGTGCGGATCGGTTTCTTCCTGCACATCCCCTTTCCGCCCGCGGAATTGTTCAACCGCCTTCCGTGGCGAAGGCAGATCCTCACCGGGCTCCTCGGCGCCGACCTGATCGGCTTCCAACTGCCCGGGGGTACCCGCAACTTCGTTCGGCTGGCCAAGTCACTGCTGGACATACCGACCACCGGCGGCCTGCTCAACCACGACGGCCGGACCATCAAGGTCGGCGCCTTTCCGATCTCCATCGATTCGGCAGCGCAGTCGGCCCTTGCCGCCACCCCTGAGGTGCATGCCGCCGCCCGGAAACTGCGCACGGACCTTGGTAATCCGAGCAAGATCATCCTTGGGGTCGACCGGCTCGACTACACCAAGGGCATCGACGTCCGGCTGACCGCGTTCCGCGAGTTGCTGGCAGCCAAGGACCCGTCGGTCGACGACGCGGTGATGATCCAGATCGCCACGCCGAGCCGGGAACGGCTCGACTCCTACATCAAGATGCGCGAGGGCATCGAGCGCCAGGTCGGCTCGTTGAACGGCGACTACGGCCGGATCGGTCGCCCCGCGGTGCACTACCTGCACCAGTCGTTCCCCCGGGATGAACTGGCCGCCTTCTACGTGGCCGCCGACGTGATGACGGTGACGCCGCTGCGCGACGGGATGAACCTCGTCGCAAAAGAGTACGTGGCCTGCCGGGTGGATGGGGGCGGCGTGCTGCTGCTCAGCGAATTCACCGGCGCTGCAAGGGAACTGCGCGCCGCACTGCAGGTGAATCCCTATGACACCGATGGCGTCAAGGATGGGCTGCGGGCTGCGCTCACGATGTCGTCGGTGGCCGCCCGCCGGCAGATGCGCTCACTGCGGCGGCAGGTGCTGACCCACGACGTCGACCGGTGGGCAGCCGCCTTCCTGTCGGCCCTGGAGGGCACCCGCGATCACGTCGCCGATGCGCGAAACCGTTTGCCCACCGAGGTTCTGGAAGCTCTGAGCGAGATAGCCCAGACCGAGCGACTGCTGGTCGGAACCGACTTCGACGGCACCCTGGCACCCATCGTCGACGACCCGGCGATGGCCAGGGCCCTGCCCGAGGCGGTGGAAGCCCTCCGATCGCTGGCGACCATCCCCGGCACTGTGGTCGCGGTGATCTCCGGACGGTCGCTGGCGGACCTGCGGATGTTGCTGGGCGAGACGGACTCTCTGCAGTTGGTCGGCAGTCACGGCGCCGAGGTGTCGGGCGTGAACGCAGACGGAGCCCAGAATCCCGAACACACCGGCCGCAGCGAGCTTTCCCCGGCATCGACGGCCAGGCTGACGAAATTGCGGCGGGCCTTGCAGGGCATCACCAGTCAGTACCGTGGGGTGAACCTCGAACCCAAACCCACAGGTATCGCCGTCCACCTCCGCGGCGCCCACCCGGACGACGCGCGGGCAGTCACCAAGGCCATCGAAGAAGATCCGGCGACCTGGCCTGGCGTCCATCTGCTGCGCGGGAAGATGGTGCTGGAACTGACCGTTGTGGCAACCGACAAGGGGCGGGCGTTGCAGACCCTCGCACGCGAGCATCATTGCACTGCAACGATGTTCATCGGGGACGACGTCACTGACGAGAACGCGTTCCTGTCTTTGGGACCACCGGATGTCGGCGTGAAGGTGGGCGGGGGGGCCACCGCCGCCGACGTCCGGATCGCCGATCCCGCCCGGGTGGCCGACCTGTTGCACGTTCTGGACGCCGCCAGGCGACGCGCCCGCACCTTGATCTCCGGAGCGGCTTCCGGCACCTGACCCCGCCGCGATCTGCCAGTTTCGCTGTGCCTCACGTTCCCGGCCCCAGCGGCCCTCGCAGTCAGAGCGGGGGCGGCCCTGAGGTGGTCCCCGACACGAAGGTGGTCGGCAGCACCACCCGGCGGCCACGCGTGCTGCGAGCCGGGTCCAGCAGCAGCCGGCCGGCCTGCCTGCCCTTTTCCCCCACTGGCTGGACCACTGTGGTCAGGCCCGCCTCTGCTGCGGCCTTGATGCCGTCGAAGCCCACCACCGAGACGTCCTCCGGCACTCGCTGGCGCCGCCGGCCCAGCTCTTCGATGGCCCCAAGGGCCAGCACATCCGAGGTGGCGATCAGCGCCGTGATGCCCGGATCCAGGGCCAGCACCTGAGCCGCACCCGAGGCGCCCGATGCCACCGAATGCTCGAATCGCTCCACGACCGGCACCCGGTCCCACGCCACACCCGCCGCGGTGAAGCCGTCACGCAGGCCGGCCAGCCGGTTCCGCTGCACGTGGTAGTGGGCAGCCTGTTGCCGGGCCAGGTCGACCTCCCCGTCCCGATTGGCCCTTCCAAGTCGCATGCACACCACGGCCACCCGGCGATGCCCCAGTGCCACCAGATGATCGGCCATCCCGCGCGCCGCGGCGCGGTCATCGATGCCCACCAGGTCGACGCCGCTCACGGCCGGCTGATCGCAGATGACGGCCGGCACCGGCCGGGCCAGCACCGCTGCCAGGTGCGGATCGTCGTCCGGCATCGAGTACGCGATGAATCCGTCGACGGCCGCGCTGGACACCGCGAGCGTGTCATCCGAATCCGGACTGGCCGGTACCAGCAGCAAACCCACCCTGGCATGGTCGCATTCGAGCGTGAGCCCTTCCAGAAAAGCGACGGCCGCCGGATCCCGGAAGGCATAGGACAGCTGCTCGGTGAGCAGCAATCCGATCGCTCCGGCCTTACGGGTACGCAATGACCTGGCGACCGGATCGGGCCCGGGGTAGCCGAGCCGCCTGGCTGCATCCATCACCCTGGCACGCAACTGCGGGGACAGTTGGTCGGGCCGGTTGTAGGCGTTGGACACCGTCGTCCGGGAGATCCCGAGCTCAGCCGCCAGCGAGGCCAGCGTGGCCGGAGGCCGTGACCTCGACGTGCGTTCCATGCACCGCACGTTAGCTGCCCTACCGGGTTGGCCCGTACAGCCCCGCCGCTGGGACACGCCGATGACGGCCCTGGCGAGCGCAATATGACTCATCTCACTGTCCTAGGCCGAAGGAGTGAATATTGGCCGAACTTGGAAAGCGCTTACCGAAGCCCTCTGGTCTCCGGGCGATCGAGCCGCTAGCGTGACATCGACCGCCACGCCCGCGAGGTCGGGCTCGGGTCACACGCCAGCAGCACCACCACGGACCGCCCGCGAGCGTCGGGCCGATCGGAAGAAGGAAACATTCATGGCAGACGTCCAGTACGACGAAGCTTCCCGGATCTACCCCGGCAACCCGCCGGTGCGCGCCGTTGACAAGCTGAACCTGAACATCGAAGACGGCGAGTTCCTGGTACTCGTCGGGCCGTCCGGGTCCGGCAAGTCCACCGCGCTGCGGATGCTCGCGGGCCTCGAGGACATCAACGAGGGCCGCATCCTGATCGGTGGGCGCGACGTCACGAACGTGCCGCCGAAGAACCGCGATATCGCGATGGTCTTCCAGTCGTACGCGCTGTACCCGCACATGACGGTTGCCGAGAACATGGGCTTCGCGCTCAAACTCCGCGGTGTCAACAAGACCGAGATCGCGTCAAAGGTCCGGGAGGCCGCCGGCCTGCTCGACCTGGAGAAGTATCTCGACCGCAAGCCGAAGGCCCTCTCGGGTGGCCAGCGCCAGCGCGTCGCCATGGGCCGGGCCATCGTCCGCGAGCCGTCCGTCTTCCTGATGGACGAGCCGTTGTCGAACCTCGATGCCAAGCTCCGGGTGGAGACCCGCGCGAACATCGCCGGCCTGCAGGCCCGCCTCGGCACCACCACCGTGTACGTCACCCACGACCAGGTCGAGGCCATGACGATGGGTCACCGGGTCGCCGTGCTCGCGCCCGGCGGCGTGCTGCAGCAGTGCGACACCCCGCGGGAGCTGTACGACCGCCCGAAGAACGTTTTCGTTGCCGGCTTCATCGGCTCCCCGGCGATGAACCTGATCGATTCCACGCTGACCCCGGAAGGTGTCAAGTTCGGCGACGTGATCGTCCCGCTGACCCGGGAGCAGCTGGCCGAGGCCAGCTCGAAGGGGATGTCGAATGTGGTGCTCGGTGTTCGGCCGGAGAACCTGACGCTGTCCGACCACGGTCTGGCCATCACCGTGTCGGTGGTCGAGGAGCTGGGCGCGGAGTCGTTCGTACACGGTGCGGACGAGCACGGCGACCGGTTCATCATCCGGGCGGAGGCCCGCACGCACCCGACCGTCGGCGCGGTCATCCGGGCCTCGGTGACCGATGCGCAGCACATCCACGTGTTCGACAAGTCCACCGGGCTGCGCCTGGCGACCTCGGCTGCCGTCCCGGCAGACTCGGTCGTCTTCAACAAGTAGGTCTTCGAGAAGCAATTGCCAGCCGTTTTGCTGCGGGGCGGTCCGGTTCGTCCGGGCCGCCCCGCAGTGCGCTGACCATCCGCCGTCCTCGCAGAGAGACGCTGTCGCGCTCAGGTGATGTCACGACGCCGGAACAGCGCCACGGACACCGCCAGCACCACCGCGGCGTACACGAGCATGATGATCCCGCCCTGCAGATTCGAGATGTGTATCTGCTCGGGGGTGACGAACCCCTGCTGCTGGTCGTACACCGGCCTGCCGAACACCGTGATGCCTCCTGTGCTGACCCAGGCTGCCACTCCGTTGGTGAACAGGTACGGCTGCAGCGACGGACTGATGCCGCGGATCACTGTCTCCACCACGGCGAGGTAGACGAAGGCGATACCCAGAGCGGCTGCGGTGTTCCGAAGGAGATTGGCCAGCCCGAAGCCGAGCAACACGATCGGTATCACCAGCAAGGCCGCCCGGACCTGCACGCGTAGCACGTCCGACCAGAATCCAGCCGCGCCGGCACCGAGGCTGGACACCGGAAGGCCGCGGAAGTTGATCAGCAGCCGGGCCGTCACCGCCCACGTCGCCTGCGCGATGACCGACAGGATCAGCACCACACCGGTCAGTGCCAACAGTTTCGCCCACATCAGGCGCATCCGGCGAGGCTCGAAGAACAGCCAGGCGATCACGTTCTTACTGGACCACTCCGCACCGATGAAGGTGGCCCCGAGGACGAACCCGGCCATCGCCACGGCCACCGCAACGGCCAGAGCGTAGGCCGGCACGTCGCTGGGGCGGAACGGGTTGTCGGCCAGAAATTGGTCGATCGGGAACTCATCGGCAGTCGGTATGGTCCCGCACTGCTGCTCGGTGTTGCCCGGTTGGCCCAGGCAATCCGTGATCTGCCTCTTGAAGTCCACCAGCGCCTGATCCCGCTGGGCGGTCGCCTGGACGATGTCCGCCGGTGTCTCTCTGGCATGCGACTGCCACATGAACGCGGCCGCAACCAGATAGCCGACCAGGCAGAGACCGAGCAGCACCCTGGTGAACCGGCGCGCGGCCAAGCGGTGCAGTTCGGTGGTCAGCAGCCGGCCGAAGGTCGGCGCCGACGTCCGGCCACCGGACGCCGTGAGAACCGTGTTCACGAGATCACCTGTCGGATCATCGGGGTGCCTGCGAGGGGATCCTCGGCAGTGAGATCCAGGAACACACTTTCCAGATCAGCGGCGATCGGGCTCAGTTCGGTGAGGTAGAGCCCGGCGTCACTGAGCACCTTGGTGATCAGCGCTGGATCTTCGACACCACCCACCCGCCAGGCATCCGCCATTGGCGTGACGATAAAACCGGCGCGCTGCAACACCTCTCGGCCACCGACCGGGTCGTCCAGCCGTACCCGAACATCACCGGTGGTCTGCGACGCCAGCAACTCGGCGACCGAACCCGAAGCGATGACCTGGCCGTGCGACATGATCGCCACCCGGTCGCACACCTGCTGCACCTCGGCGAGTTGATGGGAGGACAGCAGCACCGTCACCCCGGTGGTACCGAGTCGTTTGATCAACTCCCGCACCTCACGGATTCCGGCGGCATCCAGGCCATTTCCCGGTTCGTCCAGGATCAGCAGCTCCGGATTCTTCAGCAGGGCGGCGGCGATGCCCAGCCGCTGCTTCATCCCCAGCGAGTAGCCCTTGACCCGATCGTCGGCCCGACCCGACAGATCCACCAGTTCGAGCATCTCCTCGACGCGGGTCTTCGGGATGTCCGACGCCTGCGCCAACAGCGAGAGATTCAGACGCCCCGAGAAGTTGGGAAAGAACAATGGTGTCTCGACCAGCGCGCCCACCCGGCCGATCACGAGCGGCAGCTCGTCTGGCACCGTGCGTCCCAATAGCTGCAGGACACCTGAATCCGGCCGTACCAGACCGAGCAACAGCCGGATGGTGGTCGTCTTGCCGGACCCGTTGGGGCCGAGGAATCCGAAGACGCCGCCGGGTTCAACCGTCAGGTTCAATCCCCGCACGGCATGCTCAGGCGGCTTCCGCCATCGTCGATAGGTCTTGTGGGCACCCTTGATCTCTACGACGGCCACGGCAGCCCCCTTCCCGGTCTGCCGAGCACTATGCCTTAGTTCCCGGCCGTATCGATCGATCCGCGGAGTCCGGTGCGGAGGTCGGCGTTCTCACCTTCCAACCTGAGCACGAGGACGATGCCGGCGAGGTTGAGACCCGCCGCGAGCAGTTCGCCGATTCGCCGGAGCCTCTCCACATCGTCGCGGGAGTAGCGGCGCGTGCCACCTTCGGTGCGGTCAGGGAGCAGCAACCCCCGCTTTTCGTACTGCCGGATGTTCTGCACGCCCAACCCGGTCAGCTCGGCCGCCACCGAGATCCCGTAGACGCCAAGGGATGGGTCGTCGGGCCGATCTTGCATTGGGTGATCCACCTCACATCATTCGCTCACTTGCGGGCGATCGCATCGATTGGTATAAAAAACCTATCACCGCTATCACACATCAGGTGGGGTGGTGACCGGATAGGGCATCGACCAATTGACTGTCTGTGGAGGTGGAACCAATGCTGATGCGCACTGATCCGTTCCGGGAGCTCGACCGGCTCACCCAGCAGGTCTTCGGAACACCCGGCACCGTAACCCGGCCGTCGGCCATGCCGATGGACGCATGGCGAGAGGGCCACGAGTTCATCGTCGAATTCGATCTGCCCGGCGTCGAGCCGGACTCGATCGATCTCGACGTCGAACGAAATGTGTTGACCGTCAGGGCGGAACGCAAGGCGCTGCAAGGAGATCGAGAGTTTCTTGCGGCCGAACGCCCGCGGGGGGTGTTCAGCCGGCAGTTGATCCTTGGAGATACCCTCGACACCGAAAGGGTCCAGGCTGCCTACGACGGCGGAGTGCTGACCTTGCGGATCCCCGTCGCCGAGAAGGCCAAGCCCCGCAAGATCCAGATCGAACAACCAGGCCAGCACAACCGCCAGCTCATCGACGCCTGACTGGGAGGGAGGTGCCTGTCGAGGGATCCCTACCGCTCGTTCGTCGGGCAAGGCAGGACCCCGGTCCCCCTGCTGGGACCGGGGTTCTGCCTGCTCCGGTCAGGCGTCGACCATCGCTGGACGACGCGACCAACCACGCCTGGACCTCTGCGCGCCGATCACCCTGCACACGCAGTAGATGGCAAACGAGATGGTCGTGACGTACGGAGAAATCGGCAGAGTGCCGCCCACAGCGAGGAGGATGCCGCCAACCACGGCGGTGATGCCGAACAGCGTCGACAGCACCGGCACCCAGAGACTGGAGGCGGTCACCCGCATCGCGGCCGCGGCCGGCGTCACCAGCAGCGCCAGCACCAGCAGGGCACCGACGATCTGCACTGACATCGCGACCGCCAGGCCGAGCACGATCATGAAGACGGGCGACAGCGCTCGTACCGGAACGCCTCTGGCAGAGGCGATCTCCGGATCGATGCTGGCAAACATCAACGGCCGCCAGATGATCGCCAGAGCGCCGAGCACCACCACCGAGATCACCGACAGCCAGACCAGTTGCGGATTGTCGACGGCGACGATCTGCCCGAGGAGGGGGCCCAACTTATTGGCGGAGCGGCCCTTGTAGAGCGACACGAACAGCACGCCCAGCCCGAGTCCGAACGGCATCAACACGGCGATGACCGAGGAACGTTCCCGGGCCCGCACACCGAGCAACCCGAAGATGAAGGCCGCGATCAGCGATCCGGCCACCGAGCCGGCCACCACGTTGACACCGAACAGCAGCGCCGCTGATGCTCCGGCGAACGAGAGCTCGCTGATTCCATGCACCGCAAAAGACAAGTCGCGCAACATGACGAAAACACCGACGAGGCCCCCGACCAACCCGAGCAGCGCGCCGGCGATGATCGAGTTGTGCACCAGCGCGAGCAGTGCGCCGTAATCCTGGAAGCTGAACATCCGTTCCCACAGGCTGCTCATTTGCGCCAACCGGAGCGGTCCGCCGGATCATGGGTTCCGTGGTCGTGAGTTCCGTGCAGTTGGCCATGGCCGTCGTGCGGGTGATCGTCCAGAGACTGGTGCAGCCCGGCAGTCATGTCGTTCGCCGCCACTACCACCAGCCGGCCGTGTGCGGAGATGACATCGACCGGAGCGCCGTACAGCGCCGACAGCGATGCAGAGGTCATCACCTCGTCGGGCGGGCCAAGGCGGAACCGGCCACCCGCCAGATACAGCACCCGATCGACGTACTGCAGCACCGGGTTGATCTCGTGGGTCACGAAGATGACGGCGGTGTTCTGCTCTCGCCTGCGCTGGTCGATCAGCGCCGCTACCTCCTCCTGGTGCCGGAGGTCGAGTGCGGCCAGCGGCTCGTCGCAGATCAGCAGGGCCGGATCGCAGCCCATCGCCTCGGCGACCCTGATCCGCTGCAGTTCACCGCCGGACAGCAGCGATACCGGGGCGTCGGCGAACGAGGTGGCACCGACCGCGGCGAGCATGTCGTCGACGATCCGGCGGAGCTCCCGCCGCCGCCGTCCGAACAGGATCGGCAGACCCCAGCGGTGACCGTCCAGACCCATCCGCACCACGTCCCTGGCCTTGACCATGGCGCCGGTGTCGATGCCCACCCGCTGCGGGATGTACCCGACCATCTCGCTGCCGCGGCGGACCGGCTCACCGGCGATCTGCGCGCTGCCTTCGGTCAGGTCCTGCTCGCCGAGCAGCACCCTGAGCAGGCTGGTCTTCCCGGAGCCGTTCGATCCGAGCACCGCGATGAACTCGCCTGCTTCGATCCGCAGATTCAGATCAGACCACAACGTCCGGGACCCGTACTGCAGGGTGGCTCCGCGGAGTTCGGCGACCGGACCGGCCGAAGGGAGGCCGGTGCCGGTGGGGGGCCGCTGCTCCCGACCAGCGTCGATGGGCGGGGTAGCGGTCACCAGTTCATCATGTCCAACGGCGCCGTGGGCGTCGATCTGCCTCGCTGCCGCAGCAGGGGCAAACGGAACACGGCGACCGGCTCGATGATCACGCCACCGCCTTGCCGATCGCATCCAGGTTCGCGCTCATCCAGGCGAGATAGTCGGTCCCGCCGGGCAGCGTCTCGGTGACCGGGACGGCGGCGATGCCGTTGGCCTTGGCGGCTGCGAGCACCAGCGTGGTCTGCGGACCGCTCGTCTGCTCGTTGTAGACCAATGCCTTCACCTTCCTGTCGTTGAACAACGCGAGAGTCTGGGCGACGACGGCCGGCGGGGCGTCGCTGTCGCTCTCCACAGCCTGGCTGAAAGCGGCCGGGGTCTTGTTGTCCAGGCCGGCCGCCGTCAGGAGATACAGCGGTACCGGCTCGGTGACGGCCACCCCGACCCCGGCGCTGCGGACCTTGATTTCCGCCTGCCTGCGCTGCAGGCCGGCCACCGCGTCGGCAAAGGTCTTGGCGTTTGCCGCGAATGCAGTTGCGTCGGCGGGATCAGCCGTAGCCAGGGCGGTTTCGATCCGTGCTGCAACCTTGGCGACGGTCGCGAAGTCGTACCAGACGTGCTCGTTGAGCTCCGACCCGCTCGAGGCCGCATACCCGGAGATGTCGACGGCATTGAGCACGGGCGCTGTCGAACCCGCCGACCTGATCATCCGATCCACGAAATCGTCATAGCCGCCGCCGTTCTCGATGATCAC
This sequence comes from Mycobacteriales bacterium, assembly GCA_038229825.1. Lineage (GTDB taxonomy): Bacteria > Actinomycetota > Actinomycetes > Mycobacteriales > Nakamurellaceae > Nakamurella. The sequence goes on along the minus strand of JBBROB010000001.1, from coordinate 499,272 downwards.
TGCGGCCTTGGAAATGGCCAGCTGGTTCCGCGCATCCGCCTCGAAGGAATGCGGATCGGCGGACGGATCGGAGATGATGGAGGTCACCCGGACGTGGGCGCCGCCGACGACCGAAGCGATGCTGCCCCAGACGTCGGTTGACGCGACCACGGCCACGGTGCCGGGCGTGGCGGCCGTCGACGACGGGGATGAGTCGCAGGCGGTGAGCACGGTGGTCGCCGCCAGGACCGCCCCGACGGCGACACTGGTGAATGTGGATGTCATGCCCGCATCTCCCGCTGCTGATTGCATTTGATAATCGTTCTCATATTCTAACCCCGTGCCCCGGGTCGCAATGCCGCCCGGCGGTGGTCGCGGCCGGAACCGGAAGGATGGCGACGTGGACTTCCTGACGATTGCCAGTGGTCGGGACGAGCAGTGCGAGATCGACGTGAAGCGGTCACGGTTCGTCGGCGTGCTGCGCCGGGTCAGCGGCGAGGTGGAGGCCAGGGCCCTCGTCCAGGAGCAGCGCCGCGTTCATCCCGGCGCCCGTCATCACTGCTGGGCGATGGTGTGGCAGGACGAGGACGACGAGAGCGCGGCACCGGTCGGCCGATCCGGCGATGACGGTGAGCCAACCGGAACCGCCGGGAACCCGATGCTGCAGGTGCTCACCGGTCCGGCCGGACTGGTGAACGTGGCGGCGGTGGTTACCCGCTACTTCGGTGGCACCCTGCTGGGCACCGGCGGCCTGGTCAGGGCCTACTCCGGCACTGTCGCCCGGCTGGTGGCCGCCGCGCCGAAGGTGCGCCGCCGCCGCCTGGATCTCGCGGATCTGTCTGTCGACCATGCAACTGCCGGCCGGGTCGAGTCGGAATTGCGCGCGATGGGTGTGCCTGTCGTCCGGGTCCGCTATGCCGAGCGAGCGGTGTTCACCCTGGCCGTGACCGGGTCGGCGGCCGCGCTGGCCGCGATGGTGGCCACTGTCACCGCCGGAGCGGGGGTGGTCCGGCCGGCAGGCTACCAATGGGTCGATCAGCCAGACCCGCCCGTCCCGTCGTCCGGCCGTCGCGATCTACTTTGAGCCGACACAACGCACCGCTGGGGAAGTAGGGACGAATCGCATGGCACTGCTGAACTTCCGGGATGTGGCCGGTGGGTCGATGAGGGGCCCATTGCGGGCAGGTCGATTGTTCCGGTCCGCGCAGCCGTACCACCTGGACGAATCGGACCTCTCGCTGCTGCGCCGGTCCGGCGTATCGACGGTGATCGACCTGCGAGAACCGCACGAGCAGGTGCCACCCGACTGGGCCGGCTTGGAGGCCGAAGGAGTGCGGGTGGTGCGGGTGCCGGTGGCGGATCAGATCCTGCCGTCCGCCGACGAGGAGGCGCCGCCGCGCCAACCGAGACTGCAGTCCGAATCGATACCGGAAGGGCACTTCATCCTTGCCGAGTTCTACCGGGCGATCGTGGACCGGGCGGGCGTCCGACTGGCCGAGTTGATGACGGCGGTGGCCGGCGGCGGCCCGGTGTTGCTGCACTGCGCGGCCGGGAAGGATCGCACCGGAACCACAGTGGCGTTGCTGCTCGACCTGATCGGCACCGACCACGAGTCGATCGTCGCCGACTACCTACTGACCAACGATGCACTTCCGGACATTCTGAGCCAGCTGACCGGCCAGAGCCTGCAGGAACGCGACGCGCGCACCGACATTCCGCCCGGCATCTCCGACGCCCCGGAATCGGCCATTCGCGGGCTGCTGGGGCACCTGCGCGCCGAAGGCGGCGCGGCCGCGGTGCTGCTGCGGTCCACCGACCGGGCCACCCTGGACAAGGTCGTCCACGCACTCACCGATTGACCTCGCCCCGGCCCGGCCGGCGTGCGGCGGCCGCGGGTTCGAGTCCGCGGCGGCGTCTGGCAACCTCGGCCAGCACCACCCCGGTGGCAACGGAGGCGTTCAGCGACTCGACGGTGCGGGCCATCGGAATCGACACCGTGACATCGCAGACGGTCCGGGTGAGCCGCGCCAGCCCGCGGCCCTCCGAGCCGATCACCAGCACCAGCGGGCCGGTGGCAAGGTCGAAGTCGTCGGTGTCGACGGTGCCGTCGGCATCCAGACCTGCGATCATCAGGCCGGCTGCCGCGTACTCTTTGAGCGCCCGGACCAGGTTGGTGCACCTGGCCACCCGGATCCGGGCCGCGGTACCGGCGGACGTCCGCCAGGCCGATGCCGTCATGCCGGCCGACCGACGTTCGGGAATCAGCACCCCGTGCGCACCGAAAGCTGCCGCTGAGCGGACGATGGCGCCCAGGTTGCGAGGATCGGTGACGCCGTCGACCGCGACGATCAGCGGCGGGCGACCGGAGTCCTTCGCCCTGGCCAGCAAATCATCCGGGTGCGCGTAGTCGTAAGGCGGCACCTGCAGCGCCAGACCCTGGTGGATGGCGTTCCCGGTCAGCCGGTCCATCTCCTGACGGGAGATCTCCAGCAGCGCGATGCCCTTGTTGCCGACCAGCGCAACTGCTTCCGCAGTTCGTTCGTCGACCGAGATACCCTGCGCCACATAGAGTGCCATGGCCGGAACACCGGCACGGAGAGCCTCGACGACCGGGTTGCGGCCGACTACCGTCTCTGGCAGGTCGCCGCGGTCGCGGCGCTGCGCCCGGCCCTGCGGAGTCGCCTCGCGCCGGGCGGCAGCGGCGGCCTTCCGGGCCGCTGGATGGCCGGTGCGCTCGGACGCCGGCGGCGTCGCCCCCCTCGGCTTGATCGCGCGACGGGACTGGCCACCCGAACCGACGACGGCCCCCTTCTTCGTACCTGTCTTGCGTACCGCCCCGCGGCGCTGGGAATTCCCGGCCATGTCGGCGTCACCTCTTTTCTTGTAATCGAACTTCTGATGCTGCTTTTTCACCGGAACCAAGCATGCTCTACTGAGCGGGATTGACCGACCAGACGGGGCCGTCGATGGTGTCCTCGATCGCGAATCCGGCCTGCCCCAGAGCTTTCCGGATCGAATCGGCGGTGGCGAAATCCTTGGCCGCCCTGGCCGCCGCCCGGTCGGCGAGCAATTGGGCGATCAATTTGTCGGTGGCGGCCCGCAGCGAATCGTCATTGCCCCCGATGGTCCACGGCGCTGCGAACGGGTCGACGCCCAGCACGGCCAGCATCGAACGGACAACTGCCGCCTCGGCCGCCGCCGTCACATGGTCGCCGCCCGCCAGTGCGGCGTTGCCGACCTTCACGCGATCGTGGACGACGGCAAGTGCCCGCGGCACGCCGAGATCGTCGTCCATCGCGTCCACGAACGCACCCGGCAATTCGCCGGCGCCGATCTCGCCGATCCGATCCGCCACCCGCAGCAGAAACCCCTCGATGGTGGCGAAGGCCTTCGCGGCGTCGTCAAGGGCCTTGGGCGAGTACTCGATCGACGACCGGTAGTGCACGCTGATCAGGTAGTACCGAAGGGCGATCGGCCTGGTGTGCTCGGTGATCGCCGGTACGGACAACACATTGCCGAGCGACTTGGACATCTTCTCGCCGGACATCGTCACCCAGTGCGAGTGCATCCAGTACTGCGCGAAGGCGTCGCCGATGCCGTGCGACTGGGCGGCCTCGTTCTCGTGGTGCGGGAAGATCAGGTCCAGTCCGCCGCCGTGGATGTCGAAGGCATCCCCGAGGTAGGCCTTGGCCATCGCCGAGCACTCGATGTGCCAGCCCGGACGCCCCGGTCCCCACGGCGAATCCCAGAACGGCTCTCCCGGCTTGGCCGCCTTCCACATGGTGAAGTCGGCACTGTCGCGCTTTCCCGCCGCCTCGGTCTCACCCTGCACCATCTCGTCCAGCCGCTGCCCGCTCAGGAAGCCGTAGTCGGCCTGCGAGCGCACGGCGAAGTAGACGTCACCGGCGGCCGCATATGCCTTGCCGGCCCGGATCAGCTCGGCAATGATCGCGATGATCTGCGGAATGTGACCGGTTGCGCGCGGTTCGATGGACGGCCGCAGGCAGCCAAGGGCGTCGTAGGCATCGCTGAAGGCGCGTTCGTGGGTGGTCGCCCATTCCCACCAAGGTCGGCCTGCCTCGGCGGCCTTCTGCAGGATCTTGTCGTCGATGTCGGTGACGTTCCGGACGTGAATCACCTCGTAGCCCGAGCGCACCAGCCAGCGTCGCAGCACGTCGTAGACGATGCCGGCACCGCGGAGATGCCCGATGTGGGGATACCACTGGACCGTCGCGCCGCAGTTGTACAGCGTCACGACACCTGGCCGTAGTGGCTCGAAGAGCCGCACAGCGCGGGTCGCCGTGTCGTACAGATGCAAGCTCACCTGAGCATGGTACGGGGCGCATCCGGCCCCTCGCGTCCACGACAATCGTTCACAACACTCGCCGCAATCGTTCACGACAGCCGCGGCAATCGTTCACAACACTTCGGTCACAGGTGCCGCCAGGGTCTTGACGGAGCGTCGTCCATGCAACATGCTGCACGTGCGTGATTGAAATTGCGTGTTTCAACCACATTGCGATCATCCTTCTGCATCCATTCAGAACTAGCAGTTCGACCGGGCACCACGCAAGTGCTCACCGTCGAAGAGCATGGAGGTGCTCGTGAAGAAGTCCATCAAGCTGGCGGCCGTCACTCTGGTCGGTGGCCTGGCGCTGGTGGCCTGTGGCTCCAGCTCCACGCCAGCGGCCTCGTCGTCCAGTACGTCGTCGAGTTCCGTGTCCTCGGCGCCGAGTTCGGCCACAGCCGCATCCGGGTCGTCGGCCGCTCCGTCCTCGGCCGCTCCGTCGTCGGGCGCTCCGTCGTCGGGCGGAGGCGGCAGTCCGGCCACCGGAGACGCCGGCCTCAAGAGCACCATCAGCATTCTGGCGCCCAGCTACACCGACTCGTCCAAGTCCGACTGGGAAGCCATCATCAAGGGCTACAACGCGCTCTACCCTGGCGTCACCGTCAAACTGCAGATCGCGTCGTGGACCGGATTCACCGACGTGGTGCAGACCCGCATCCAGGGTAACGACACGCCTGACATCCTGAACGACAACAACTTCGCGGACTCGGCGAAGGCCGGTCTGCTCTACCCGATCACCGATGTGATGTCGCCGTCGACCTTCTCGACGATCGTGCCCAGCCTGGCCGCGAACGGCAAGGGCTCCGACGGGACCCAATGGGCTGCACCGGACATCGCCTCGGCCCGCATCATGCTCTACAACACGGCGCTGTTCTCCCAGGCCGGCATCACCGCCGCGCCCAAGACCTGGGACGAACTGCTGGCCGACAGCAAGAAGATCGCGGCCCTCGGCAACGGCATCTCCGGCTATGGCATGCCGATGGGCAAGGAGGAGGCTCAGGTCGAGTCCAGCCTCTGGATCTGGGGCAACAAGGGCGACTGGCTCTCCGGCAGCAACATCAAGGCGAACTCCGACGCGAACATCGAGGCCTTCAACGAGATGAAGACCTTCATCGACGCCAAGGCCACCCAGCCCAACCCCGGCTCGTCGAACCGGCAGGACGTCGCCGACCTGTTCAACCAGGGCAAGCTCGGCATGTACGTGACCCAGCCAGGTCTGGTCGCCGACATGACGAAGAAGTTCCCGAACATCAAGTGGGCCCTTGCGCCGGTCCCGTCCAAGGACGGCGCCACCCCGGTCGCCCTTGGCGTCACCGACTTCATCCTGGCTTTCAACAACAAAGATGCCACCCGCAAGGCAGCGACCAAGGCGTTCCTGGACTACTTCTACACCCCTGACGTCTATAACAAGTGGTCTGCGGCAACGGGTCTGCTGCCGGTGACCACCGGAGCGATCACGCTCCAGGAGGCTGCGACACCGGCAGACAAGCCGTTCTACGAGGCGCTGCCGACGGTGCGTTACCTGCCGCAGGGCAACCCGAAGTGGTCGGCCCTGCAGGATGCGCTGCAGGCCAACGGTGGTTCGATCGCGACATCGGATGGCAAGACCACCCTGGACGCCATCCAGGCACAGGTCGACGCCGCCGGCTTATCACCCGGAGCCGCGCGCCCGACTGCTGCCGCTGGAGCAATCCTGCGTCCGCGGCAGCAGTCGGGGCCGAGCCCCGCCAAACGGACCATTCCCAGGTCCGCTCACCGTGTTCCCGCCTCGCCCAGTTCGAAAGGCCGGTCATGAGTACGACGCAGACCCCGACGGATGCCGCGGCAGCAAAGCCGGTGCCGAACGCCTCGCGGGCGCCCGGTCGCGCTCGTGAACTGCTGTCGGCCCTGCCCTGGCTGGGGCCATCGCTCATCCTGATCATCGCCGTCGTGCTGTACCCGGCCGGCTACATGATCTACACGGCGTTCCGGAAGGTCAACAAGGTCGGTTTCGACGCCGGCAAGGCGGGTTGGGCGAACTTCAAGCTCGCCCTGACCTTCCCCGGTGTCGACATCGGCCACATCTTCGTCAATACCTTCATCTGGGTCATCGGGGTCGTGGTGTGCACGGTGGTGCTGTCCCTGGCGCTGGCCCAATTCCTGAACAAGGCCTTCCGCGGGCGCAAACTCGTCCGGCTCGCCGTCATCGTGCCGTGGGCTGCGTCAGTGGTGATGACCACGTCGGTGTTCAAATACGGGTTGAACCCGGACTACGGCATCATCGACAAATTCCTGGTCGATATCGGCATCCTGAGCAAGCCCTACGGCTTCACCCAGCAGCAGGCGCCGGCGTTCATCGTGGCGATGATCGTCGCGATCTTCGTGTCGCTGCCGTTCACCACCTACACGATCCTGGCCGGCCTGCAGGCGGTGCCGGGTGACGTGATCGAGGCTGCCCACGTCGACGGTGCCGGCTCGACGGCACGCTACTTCCGCATCGTGCTGCCGATACTGCGACCGGCACTGGCGGTGGCCGTCTTGATCAACATCATCAACGTCTTCAACTCACTGCCGATCCTGCAGGTGCTGACCGGCTCGCTGCCCGGTTACGCCTCGGACATCACCACCACGTTGATCTTCAAGTACAAGACCACCCTTGGCCCCGGCGTCGCATCCGCCCTGTCCGTGGTGAACTTCCTGGTCTGCCTGGTGATCATCGCGATCTACCTCATCGTCGTGAAACCCACCAAGGAGCGTTGAGATGACCACCACAGTCGCGCCGCCCCCGGCCGGCGTGCGGTCGGCGGCCACCAAGAAGGTGCGCGGCACCGGTGTGAACAAGCCGCCGAACCGCATCGGCATGATCATTGGCTCGATCGTCATCGTCGCCGTCTTCGTCCTGCCTTATCTGATCATGTTCTTCGGCTCGCTCAAGTCGCAGCCGGAGATCACCAAGATTCCGCCCGTCTATTTCGGCAGCAGTCTGCTGTTCAAGAACTACATCACCATGTGGTCCTCCGACGTCGATCCGTTCTCCGGGCTGCTGGCCACTGTCGTCATCTCTGTTTTCGCCACCCTGCTGGTGTTGGTCGCCGCCACCCCGGCGGCGTACTACCTGGCCCGGTTCAAATTTCCCGGCAAGCTCGCCTTCATGTTCCTGGTGCTGATCACCCAGATGCTGCAGCCGACCGTCCTGGCCGTTGGCCTGTTCCGGGAATTCCTGCAACTGGGCCTCAATGACACCTGGATCGCGATGATCCTGGTCAACGGCGCCTTCAACCTGGCCTTCGCAATCTGGATCATGCAGGCCTTCTTCGCCTCGGTTCCGAAAGAGGTCGACGAAGCAGCCGTGCTGGACGGTGCGTCGAAACTTCAGGTGCTGTTCCGGGTATCGCTGCCGTTGGTATGGCCGGGCATCGTCACCGCTATCATTTTCGTGTTCGTCTCCTCCTGGAACGAGTACGCGGCCTCATCGGTCATCATGACCACTAACAGCAAGCAGCCGCTGACGGTTTCGCTCCCCCGGTTCTTCGGCCTCTACACGGCTGAATGGCAGTACGTCTTCGGGGTGTCCATCGTTGCCATCGTCCCGGTGGTCGTTCTTTTCGCCTTCATCGAGAAGCGACTGATCGGCGGACTGACCGCTGGCGCGGTCAAATAGAACACTGCTCCGCAGCGCTGCTCCGCAGCGGGTAGCGGAATGACAGCAACGCCATTTGGTCAATGCTGAGAAAACACAAGATGAAACACAAATACAGCAAAGGGAAAAAACCGGGTATGACGATCCAATTCGGGACCCAGCCGGGCGCGTACGTGCTGGCCGAGATCGACAGCCAGCCCGAGATGTGGCGTCAGGCAGTCGGGGTGGCGCGGCAGTCGGCCGGGTTGCTGCCCGCCGACGGAATGCGGGTCGCGGTGGTGGGCTGCGGTACCAGCTGGTTCATCGCGCAGGCCTACGCAGTGCTGCGGGAGGCGGGCGGTCACGGGGTCACCGACGCCTTTGCGGCATCGGAGTTCCCGACCGAACGCCGGTACGACCTGATCGTGGCGATCACCAGATCCGGGACGACCACCGAGGTCCTGCAACTGCTGGCGCAGCTGCCCGCGGACCAGCCCACGCTGGCCATTGTCGGAGATCCGGCCTCTCCGGGGGCCACCGCGGCCGGCCGGGTCATCGTGCTCCCGTTCGCCGACGAGAAGTCGGTGGTGCAGACGCGCTTTGCCACCACCGTGCTCGCCCTACTGCGGGCCGGCCTCGGCGAAGAGCTCACCGAGGCGATCGAGCAGGCGCAACTGGCCCTGACGGCCGACCTGCCGCCGGGCTGGCAGGACAAGGTGCAGTTCACCTTTCTGGGTACCGGCCCGGCCGTCGGGATCGCGAACGAGGCGGCGCTCAAGATGCGCGAGGCAGCCCTTGCCTGGGCCGAGTCCTACCCTGCGTACGACTACCGGCACGGCCCGATCTCCCTGGCCGAACCGCACACCCTGGTGTGGTCGATCGGGACCCCACCCGCCGGCCTGGCCGACCAGATCACCGCCACCGGTGCGTCGGTGCAGATCAGTGCCGGTGATCCGCTGGCAACGCTGGTTCACATTCAACGGCTCGCGATCGGCCTGGCGTTGCACCGGGGCCTCGACCCTGACCATCCGCGGAACCTGACGAGGTCGATCGTCCTGAGCTGAACTCAACGCGTCGATCGGTCGCGGCGCGGGGGTGCCGGTGGTACCTGCTTGACCGCAACGACTGTGGTCAGCATGATGGTGACATCACCCTTCCGGGTGCGGATCTCGCAGTCCACTTCGGACCGCCGGACGAGAAGTCCCAGCGCGTCGGTCAGCGTCTGGCCGTTGGGTCCGGTTCCGTCGATCCGGTATCTGACGACCAGGCGGGTACCCAGCGGAAACCCCTGCAGTACCAACGGTCCCGAGTTCGTCACGTCGGTGGTCACGCCACCGATCCGGTGGCCGACAAATGCCGCCGGGCGAAGTCGAGCGCCTGGCCGATATCGATGCGCCGCTGCTCGCCCTTGACCGCTCTGGTGGTGATCTCCACCACCACCGAACCGGCGAACGGTTCCCCCTCCAGGTCCTGTCCGGCCAGGATCCCCAGCACCTCCGCGCATGGCTGGCCACCCCGACCAGGAACCAGGTGCTCGTCCTTGGACGAGCCGGACCCGTCCGTCAGGTGCAGATGTGAGAGTCGAGAACCCATGCGGTGCAGCATGTCCAGCGCGTCGGATCCGGCGGTGGCGGTATGCGAGAGGTCGAGGGTGAAATGCTGGTGGCCGGCCGAGACCGGATCCCAGTGCGGCCGGTAGCTGTTCACCAGCCGACCGGCGACCCTGACCGGGAACATGTTCTCCACCGCGATAACCACCTCGGTGCGCAGCTGCAGTTCAGCCACCGATTCGGTGAAGTTGGCCGCCGCATTGCGTTGCCAGAGGAAGGGTGGATGAACGACCACGGTGCCGGCACCGATCTTCTCGGCCATCTCGACGGAGCGGGCCAGCTTCACCAACGGGTCGGTGGACCACACCGCAGCGGTGATGAACAGGCACGGTGAGTGCACCGACAGGACCGGCAGCTGATGCCGGTCGATGAGCCGGGCCAGGGCATCAGGGGTCTGACTGGTCAGGTCCGTCTGCACCATTACTTCGATGCCGTCGTATCCGGCCTCCGCGGCGATCGAAAAGGCAGCAGCTGTCGGCTCCGGGAAGACGGCCGCGGTGGACAGGCCGATCGGGATCGACGGCCGTGGGCTTTGACTCACCATGTCACGCTACCGGCTGCCCCACGGCCGCCCTGTCGACGGCCGGACTCACCCATTGCGCTGTTGCATACAGGTGCTACAGCGGGGGCCGGCAGGGTCGATGGACCTCGGGCTGAGGGAGCCGCGACCGCAGGCCAGGGACATCGCCGTGGTGGACGGTGAACCGCGAGACCCGTGGGAGTCCCGGTGAGAATCGTCGCGGACACCAGCGTCCTGATCGGCCCCGATATCGACAACCTGGTCGGGACAGCCGCTGTCAGCGTGGGCCCGACCGGCTACGTCCGATCGTCAGTCTGTCCGCATGGACTCAGGTCTCGAGCTTGTAACCCAGACCGCGGACGGTGATCAGGTAACGCGGCGCCGCCGGATCCGGCTCGATCTTCGACCGAAGCCGCTTCACGTGCACGTCCAGGGTCTTGGTGTCACCGACGTAGTCGGCGCCCCAGACCCGGTCGATCAACTGACCACGGGTGAGCACCCGACCGGTATTGCGCATCAGGTACTCCAGTAGGTCGAATTCCTTCAGCGGCAGCGAGACCTCGGCGCCGTGCACCGAGACGACATGCCGCTCGATATCCATCCGCACCGGGCCGGCCGTCAGGGTCGACTCGACGCCGTCCTCCGGCTCGGCGCCCCGCCTGAGCACGGCCCTGATACGCGCAATCAGCTCACGGGTCGAGTAGGGCTTGGTGATGTAGTCGTCGGCGCCGAGTTCGAGCCCGACGACCTTGTCGATCTCGGAGTCCCTGGCCGTCACCATGATCACCGGAACTGCTGTCCTGGCGCGCAACGCCTTGCAGACCTCGGTGCCACTCATGCCGGGGAGCATCAGGTCGAGCAGAACGATGTCGGCGCCGGACCGGTCGAATTCCAGCAGAGCCTCCGGCCCGGTGGCGGCGATGCTCGTGGTGAATCCCTCCTTTCGCAGCAGGAAAGCCAGCGGATCGGCCATCGATTCCTCGTCCTCGACGATCAGAACCCTGGTCACGGTGCTCCTTTTTGCCCGGCCAGCAGGCCGCCGCGCAGATTGTCATCGGCCGACGGGATCTCGGCCTTTGTGGATTCGGATGTGCTGTCGACGCCCGGCATCTCCGGGACGAACTGCGGAAGCCGGATGGTGAAAGTGGATCCGGTGCCGGGCTTGGACCACAGGACTGCAGAGCCACCGTGATTGGCAGCCACATGCTTGACGATGGCAAGCCCCAGACCGGTGCCTCCGGTGGCCCTCGAGCGGGCCGGATCGATCCGGAAGAAGCGCTCGAAGACGCGGCTCTGGTGCTCCGGCGCGATGCCGATTCCCCGATCGGTCACAGCGATCTCGACAAATCCATCTCGCACGCGGCGACTGATCGAGACGGTGTTACCGGCCGGCGAGTAGTGCACGGCGTTGGCCAGCAGGTTGACCAGTGCGGTGACCAGCATCTGCCGGTCGCCCTTGACCAGCAGACCGGACGGCGCATCCAGGGTGATCGTCATGCCGGCGCTCTCCGCCACGATCGCGGACCGGGAGTGGGCCTCGACAACCACGGTGTCCACCTCCAGCACAGCAAGGTCGGGAAGTGGGTCGGCGCCCTGCAACCGGGACAGCGTGATCAGCTCGTTGACCAGCGCACCGAGCCGGACCGACTCCCGCAGCAGCTTCTCGGCGTACTTCTCGACGTGCTCGGGTTCGTCGAAGCCGTCCAACACCGCTTCGGCCAGCAATCCGATCGCCGCGACCGGCGTCTTGAGTTCATGGGAGACGTTGGCGACAAAGTCACGGCGAACTGCTTCCAGCCGCAGCGCTTCGGTCTCATCGGCTGCCGAGACCACCACGTAACCCTCGACCGTCGACCTGACCACGGCCTGCACCGAAGCCGGGTTGTGCCGGGGTCCGACCAGCCCGCCGGTCGGCTCAGTGGCCCCGAGTTCCACATCGATCGGCTCGCCGGCCACCCTGGCCCGCCCGACCGCGTCGGCGATCCGGGGATCGAGCAACCCGGCCCTGACCACACCCAATTCGGTGGCCCGTGGATTGAAGACCAGCAGATGCCCGTCGCTGTCGAGGACGGCGTAGGCGGTGGTCGAAGCCGTGAAGGCGACCTCGGCGAGCAAGGCCCGGTCCGGCAGCACCGGCAGATAGGCCGGCTGACGGCGCCGCAGAAATGGGCTGATCAGCAATCCGATCAGTCCGCCGCCGATAACGGCAGCCAGATACCCGATCCACGACACATCTCGAATGGTAGGTGCTCCGGCACCCTCGACCTGTCGCGCTGACACCTACGGCGGTAGGGGTTGTTCGATTCGACGCCCGCTCCACCCGCACCGTTCACCGGAAATTCATCTGGTCGCGACGGATCGCGCAGTCGGATCTGCCAGAATTCGACCCGCGGAGCCCGAATATGCGCGCTGCGATCTGCGCCGGGCAGTTCTGTGTGCGCCGAACCCGGGCGCGCGGAGAACGAGGGGTCAGCGGCCCTGGTTGGCGACGGCGGTGATCGCTGCGGCGGCGGCTTCGGGGTCGAGGTAGACCCCGCCGGGGGTCAGCGGTCGCAGATCTGCGTCCAGTTCGTACCGCAGCGGGACTCCGGTCGGAATGTTCAACCCCGAGATGTCCTTGTCACTGATCCCGTCGAGAAGTTTGACCACGGCCCGCAGCGAGTTGCCGTGCGCGGTCACCAGGACCACCTTGCCATCGGCCAGGTCGTCGGCGATCGGGCCACGTAGATACGGCTCGAGACGGACCACCACGTCGGCCAGACACTCGGTCTTCGGGGCATCGGCACCCAGGCTCGCGTACCGGGGGTCGCCGGCCTGGGAGTACTGGTTGTCGTCGCCGATCGGCGGGGGCGGCACGTCGTAGGAGCGGCGCCAGAGCATGAACTGCTCCTCGCCGTAGGTCTGCAGGGTCTCTTTCTTGTTCTTACCCTGCAGATCCCCGTAGTGCCGCTCGTTGAGCCGCCAGGTGCGGCGGACCGGGATCCAGTGCCGATCGGCTGCATCCAGCGCGAGGTTGGCCGTCGTGATGGCGCGGCGCAGCAGGGAGGTGTGCAGCACGTCGGGCAGCAGGCCGGTGCTCCGCAGCAACTCACCGCCGCGGATGGCCTCACCCGTGCCCTTCTCGGACAGTGGAACGTCCACCCACCCGGTGAACTGGTTCGTCGCATTCCAGGTGCTCTCGCCGTGACGCAGCAGGATCAGAGTCGAAGTCATGGCACTGAGTCTGCCGCAGCGCTCGAACCGGGTCGGAACCGGGCGGGCTGCCCGGGCGACCACGGGTCAGTCGGCCGGGTGCGGGTCGCCGGGGGTGATGGCCGGGGTCGGTCCGACCACCGGACGGACCCGCCGCCGCCAGATCATCACGGCGATGATCACCACAGCGACCGCCGGCAGGAATGGGATCAATGTCCCGACGACGGTGAGTCCGGCGTGACCGATCTTGCGGACCGCGTCCCAGCCATTGGCCAGACCGCCGAGGAAGCCGGACCTGGCGGCCGGCGGGACCGGGGCGATGACGTCCTTGATTCCGGTGATCGCCCCCTGCAGCACGACGGTGATGGTGGAGAGCGCGGTCTGGCCGGCCAGGGACGCCTGCTGCCGCTGAAGTGACTCCAGATCTGCCTCGCGCGACGTGAGCTCGGACTCGATCGAGATCACATCGCCGATCTTGTCGGCCTTGGACAGCAGGGCCCGAACCCGGTTGACGCTGGCGGTCATCGTCTCCATCCGGCTGCCGATGTCAATCAGCTGGGACGTGACGTCCTGGGTACTCTCCTGCCGGCTGATGATCGGCGCAATGGATTGCAGGGCTGTCATTGCGGCGGTGTATCCGGCGGCGGGCACCCGCAGGGTGACCGACATCGTCGTCCCCTGGCCGTCGGCGGCCGAGACGTAGCCGGCCCCGGAGGCGAGCGCCGACACCCGGACGAAGGCGTTGTTGACGGCGGCCTGTTCCGCGGCCTGGTCGGCCTCGGCCGTGGTGTTCGTCGACTTGACGGCGATCTTCAGCGTCACGGTGGCGGTTCTGATCACCTGGCGGTCGGCGGCCTGGACGCCGGCGCCGATGTCAGGCAGCTTCCCGCCTGCCGCCTTGTCGGGGGCGCCGCTCGCCAGCGAACCGGCCCCGGCCGGGGCGCCGGACGAGCCGGCCGCCGCCGAAGTCCCTGCGGCTGCTGGAGTCTGGCCGGGTGCCGCCGGTTCGGCCGGCGCCCCCTGGGAAGAAGACGCTGATGAGGCGGTGGTGGATTCCGACGCCTGGGTGCAGCCGGCGGCCAACGCCAGCACCAGCGCACCCGCGGCCAGGGCCGCCCCGATCCGGCGCCCGCGGTGCATCGCTCGCCCGGTGTTGGCCGGCCCGGTGTCGGCAGGCTCTGTCCGGAACGGCAGTTTCGAATGCAATGACCTGTACCGCATGGCTTTCTCCCCAGTTGTCGGCAAGCTCGCGTGACGATCGGCGGTATGACCGCGCTGTCGTGTGATCGGCGCAGCGCCACGCTCAGCCCTAAGACGTGCGCGTGCAGCCGATGCGCTGCACAGAGCCAGGTCACGGTTGGGCCACAGGTTCAACACTGTGCGACCGTGGCACTGCCGCGGACGGGCGCACCATGGTGGTCATGAGGTCACCACTGCCGGCCAACGTCCGACCACAGACACCAGGACCGGGCCAGGAGTCGGTCTGGGACTATCCGCGGCCGCCGCGGCTGGAGCGGTCCGGCAAACTCGTCGTCGTCCGGGCCGGGGAGTTGGTCGTCGCGGAGACCAGAGCAGCCTGGCGGGTGCTGGAGACCAGCCACCCGCCGACCTGGTACCTGCCCAGAGCAGCTGTCCTGGAACGGCGGCTGACACTGTCCACCCACCCGTCCACCCACTGCGAGTGGAAGGGGGCGGCCACCTACTGGGATGTGAACCTGGACGACGCCGACCCCGACCGGGTGCTGCTCGCCGCGGCCTGGAGTTACCAGCATCCGACCCGGACATTCGGGGAGATCACCGGACACCTGGCATTCGACCCCAACGTGCTGACCTGCGAGGTCGACGGCGAGCGGGTCCGGCCGCAGGAAGGGGGTTTCTACGCCGGCTGGATCACCGACGACGTGGTCGGTCCGTTCAAGGGCATTCCCGGATCCTGGGGGTGGTGACGACCGGGTTCAGCCGGCCAGCCAGGCGGCCAGCAGGACGTTGACGGAGGCGATCAGCGCCCGAACCAGGTCGACCCGCAACAGCGAGCGGAAGGCTCCGGGATCCCAACCGGTCGCCAGGCGACCATGCAGCGGCACCGCCAGAAAGGCAGTCACCGCCAGGATGGAGGCCAACAGCGCCGCGGCGCCGGCGGCGCCCCACCACGGCACCCCAGCCGGACTGAGGAACAGCAGACCAGCCGTGGTCAGCGCCATCGCGCCGAACAGTGGCCCGACGACGAGGCTGATGCGCCGTTGATGGGACCGCTCGTAGGCTGGGAAGCCCACTGCCTGGACCAGCGCGAACTGCGGATATACCAGTAGGCGCACGGTCCACTGGAAGCCCGCATACGCGGAGGCGAACACCAGGTGGGCGAGCAACAAGGGCGACACCTCGTCATTCTCACCGGGCGGACGGTTGGCCGGCGGGCACCGGCCGGTCCTGCTCAGCCTGGTTCGACCAGGTGCCGAAAGGCCTGCAGGTTCTGCAGCGAGTGCCCGCGCGAGGTGCGCCAGGCCCACTCGCGGCGGATCGCGCCGGTGAAACCGCGCTCGAGGATCTGGTTGAAGTCCTCGTCGGAGGTGCTGAGCACCACACCCAGCACGGTGTTCAGCTCTTGCGTCGGATCCGGTCCAAGCGCCGCCAAGCCGATCCGTCCCACCAGGTGGATGTCGCCGACCGGGTCCAGCGCGTAGGCCACCGTGCGCAGCTTGGAGTTCCGCTGCAGCAGGAACCGGTAGACCTCCTCGCGATTCTCGTCGGGAGCCCGGCAGACGAACGACTCGACGGACAGCTCGTGTGAACCGACCAGCAACCACATCAGGGTCCGGTGCCGCCGCTCGCCGGGCAGCGTCAGCAGGAACGCGCCGTCAGGTTCGCTGCTGAAGTCCACCCCCAGTTCGGTGAGGGCATCGGCGATCTGGCGCACCTGCGGGGTGGGGGAGCTCACACCCGTACCGGCGTGGCCGCGAACAACGCCCGCTGGTAGCTCTCCATCAACCCGTCGACCGTCCTGTCCCAGGAGAACCGCCCAGCGTGCGCCGGCGCCGCCGCGGCCAGGGCCGCCCGCCGCCCCGGGTCCAGCAGTACCGCCGCCAACTGATCGGCCCACCGCGCCGGATCGTGGCCCTGCACCAGCAGTCCGCTCACCCCGTCGTCCACCGCTACCCGCAGACCGCCCACCGCGGCGGCGACCACCGGCGTTCCGGCGGCCTGTGCCTCCAGTGCCACCAGCCCGAACGATTCGTTGTAGCTGGGTACCGCGACCACATCGGCGGCCTGGAACACCCGGCAGAGCGCGGCGGGGGGGATCGCTTCCAGAAACTGCACGACGCCGTCCAATCCGAGTTCGGTGGTGAGTTGGGCCAGCCGATGCGGCGCGATCCGGCCGGTGCCCGAGACGCCGCCGACGACCAGTACCCGGAACCTGTGGCCCGGAAACCGGGCGCGGAGCACAGCGACGGCCCGCAGCAGCACGTCCGGCCCCTTGAGCGGCTGGAGCCGGCCGGCAAAGGCCAGCACCAGTTCGTCCTGCGGCACATCCAGATGCAGACGGGCCGCAGCCTTCGAGCCGGGCCGAAAAACGTCGGTGTCCACGCCGGGTGGCACCACATCGATCTTCTCCGGCGCCGCCCGGTAGAGGCTCACCAGCTGATCGGCCTCGGTGTCGGTGTTGGCGATCAGCCGATCGGCCTCGGCCACCACCTGCTCCTCACCGATCATCCGGCCGCGGGGCTCCGGCGCGTCGGATTCGGCCATGGCTGCGTTCTTCACCTTGGCCAGGGTGTGAGCCGAGTGCACCAGGGGCACACCCCAGCGGTCTCTGGCCAGGTACCCGACCTGACCGGACAGCCAGTAGTGGGAGTGCAGCAGGTCGTAGTAGCCGGGCTCCCGACGGGCCTCGGCCCGCATCACCCCGGCCGCGAACGAGCACAGCTGCCCGGGCAATTCGTCCTTGTCCAGCCCCTCGAAGGGGCCGGCCACGATATGTCTGACCAGCACGCCCGGCGCCATCTGGAGCACCGGTAGGTCGTCCGACGAGGTGGCCCTGGTGAAGATCTCCACCTCGACACCGCGGCGGGCAAGCCGCAGCGCAGTCTGCGCGACGAAGACGTTCATCCCGCCGGCGTCGCCGCTGCCCGGCTGCGCGAGCGGCGAGGTGTGCAACGAGATCGCCGCCAGCCGGCGCACCGCCGGCCGGTTCGGGAAGCGGATGGTCACCTGGTCGATTGTGCCTTGCCGCCGACGATCGCCGAGCCCGGAACTCCTGACACCCGGCGGGGGCCGGCTACAGCGCGGACAGCGCCTTCCACTCGACCGGCGAGTAGATCCAGTCGTAGATGGAGTCCTGCTCGCTCATGTTCGGCCCGCCGGTGTTGGTGACCTGCACCGGATCACCGTAGATCGACGAGTCGTAGAAGTCCTTGGCGTCCGGTTCACCCATGTTGATGCACCCGTGCGACACGTTCGCTCTGCCAAAAGCCGCGGCGGCCTTGAGGTTCTCGTGGATGAACTCGCCGTTGTTGTTGATCCGGACGGCCCACTTCTCCAAGGCGTTGCAGTAGTCGAACTGCGGGTTGCACATCGAAAAGGTCGGGAACTTCTCGGTCACCAGGTGGATCCCGTTGACCGTGGCCCGTCCCGGCACCGACTCCTTGCCGTAGGAAACCGCGTAGTTCTTGGTGATCTTGTCGTCGACCGTGATGATGAGGTGGAAGGTCGAAGCGTCGGCGATGACGATCTGCGAGCGGCCGATGGTGAAGTCGCGGGTGAAGTCCTCCCGGCCCCACTGCCCGCCGCCGTAGTCGACGCCCTTGAGGTCGGCGACGACGTGCACCTTGGTGAAGGCCGGCCAGTAGGGCGTGGCGCCGCCGATCGGGCTGGCGGTCGGCCGCCAGTGCACCTGCGACTGCACGACGCCGTTGCCCTGGATGTCCTCGTCCTGCAGCCATCCCCAGTTGCCCTGCAGACCGGCGCCGGCGGAGGTGGTCACCTTGAGGGCTGCCTCGGCGGCCGCACGGTTCTTCACGACGCCCGAGAAGGTGACGATGATCGGCGCACCCACCCCGACCGTGCCCCCGTCCGGAATCTGGATGGAGGCCCTCTGGGTGGTGGCCGGTTTGACCGTCGAGATCTTGCCGCTGATCTTCGTCTGCTTGCCGTCCGAGGACTGCGCGAGGCCGGCGACCGTATAGGTGGTGTTGTAGTTGAGCCGCTGCGTGGTGGTCCAGGAGCCCTTGTCGGAGGAGATCGCACCGGTGACCACCGTGCCGTCGTCGGCAGTCATCGCCAGCTGCGAGAGGGTGGCGGCGAAGACGGTGATCTTCACCGGGTTGTTCGGCGGTACGTTCTTCGACCCGAAGGCCGGCTTGGCGGTGATCCGGACCGTGTTGGCCGGCACCGACGGCGAAGCGCTGGTGGCCGGCGCTCCGCTGCTGGTCAGGTCGGGTGCGACCACCGCAGAGGGGGTAGTGGATTGGCCGGGGGTGACGGTGACCATGACGACCTCGGTCCCGGCGGAACAAGCCGACGACACGAGCCCGACGACCGCGACCAGGGCCACCGCCCCCACCACACGACGACCCAGCCGCCGGACAGTCCGCATGCGCACGCTTGTTCTCCAGTTCACTCTGGCCGGCGACTTTCCGCGCACGACCCACCGTCACCCGCGACGGTCGCACCCAACCGTAAGGGCAGGCGGTGAAATCCCTGTCTGTCCCGGGTGGTGGTCTGCCCAGCTCGACCTGCCTCAGTCGTCGAGCGTCACCCCGACCAGCACGGGCTCAGGATGCAACTCCACGGCGAAGGCGGCCAGCACGCCGTCGCGGATCTGCCGGGCCAGGTGCAGCAGGTCAGCCGTCGTCCCGCAGCGGTTGATCAGCGCCAGGGTGTGCTTGCTGGACAGGCCGACGCGCCCGCCCGGACCGTCGAACCCCTTGCCGAAGCCGGCTCGCTCGATCAGCCAGGCAGCGGACAGTTTCACCAGGGCGTCGCCCGCTGGGTAGCGCGGATAGGTGATGCCGTGACCGAGCCTGTCCCGAATGGCTGCGTCGGCGCGCTCCGCCGCCTCGGCGGACAGGATCGGGTTGGTGAAGAACGACCCGGCGCTGCGGGTGTCCGGGTCGTCGATACCGGGTTCGATCACCATGCCCTTGCTGCGGCGCAGCGTCAGCACCGCGTTCCGCACCTGTGGTTCAGGCGCGCTCCGGCCCACCTCGACCCCGAGCGTTCTGGCCAACTCGGCGTACCTGATCGGGGTCGGTCGACGGCCGAGCCGCAGGGTGATGTCGGTGATCACCGCCCTTTCGGTGCCACGCAGAGCCGAGGTCCGATAGCCCATCGCGAGCTCAGCAGCCCTGGCGGTGTGCAGCCGCCCTGACGTCCGGTCGTAGAGGGTCACGCCGGTCAGCACGTCGGCAATCTCCGTGCCGTAGGCGCCGACGTTCTGCACCGGGGTCGCCCCGGAGCTGCCGGGGATTCCGGAGAGCGCGGCCAGGCCGGTCAGACCGGCCGCGACCAGGTGCCCCACCACGCCGTCCCAGTTCTCTCCGGCGCCGATGGTGACCTCGACGCTGCCGTCGGGCCGCTCGTCGCCGATCCGGATACCGGGGATGGCGATTTGGACCACCGGGCCGCTGACGCCTCTGTCGGCGACCACCAGATTCGAGCCGCCGCCGAGCACGAGTACGTCGGCGCGACCGTATCCCCGCATGGTCTGCGCCAGTTGCTCCGCCGATGTGACGGTCACCAGGTCGGGTGCCGGGCCGCCGAGGCGCAGGGTGGTCAGCTCCGCCAGGCGGACAGGGTTTGGCACCGGCTCAGCGTAGGTCGAACAGGTCCCCACGGTGGACGCGTAGGCGGCAGCGCGGCTGGCCTAGTGTTGGGGTCACACCGAATACCCACACCCAGGAGCGAGAACCTTGGCCACGTCGCTGTCCGTCACCTACGAATTCGCGGCCCCCCCGGCAGCGGTCTACGCGTTGCTCACCGATCGGAAGTTTCTCGACGAACGGCTGGAAGCCACCGGCGGCAACGACCCGTCGGTCGTCAGCCTGGAGACCGCTGCCGAGACGGCCATCGTGGTGATCCGGCAGTCGATCCCCGCGTCGGCGCTGCCGTCGATGGTGGCGTCGATGATCCCCGGCGACCCGGTGACCGAACGGACCGAGCGGTGGCGCACCGAGGGCGACGGTTACCAGGCCGAGTTGTCGGTCGTCATCAAGGGCGCACCCGCATCGCTGAAGGGCAGCATCGCCCTGGTCCCGTCCGGTGCCGGCGCCAGCTTCAAGGTGGACGGCCAGGCCAGCGTGCCGATCCCGTTGTTCGGCGCGAAGATCGAGGCAGTGGTGGTCGAACAGGTGCACTCCCTGCTGGCCCGCGAGAACGAATACACCGCAACGGTGCTGTCGTCCTGATCGAAACGGCTGCCGGGAATTGACCGCGTTGCACAGCAGGCCCGACCACCGTTACATCCTCAGTCTCAGCTGCCCTGACGGCACCGGGATCGTCGCGCGCATCACCAGCTTCCTGGCCGGCATCGGCGGCTGGATCGTGGAAGCCGCTTATCACTCCGACCCCGACTCCGGACACTTCTTCACCCGCCAGGTGATCAGAGCCGACTCGCTCGATTTCGGCGTCGACGAGCTGACGAGCCGTTTCGCCGAGGTGGCCGGGCTGTTGTCGGCCCATCAGTGGCAGGTCACCGACACTTCGGTCAGCAAGAGCGTCGTCATCCTGGTGTCCAAGGAGGGCCACTGCCTGTACGAGTTGCTGGCGCGCTGGCATTCCGGAACCCTCGGCGCGGACATCGCCGCCGTCATCGGCAACCACCGGGACCTTGAGCAGGTCGCCACCATGTTCGGGCTGCCGTTCACCTACGTCCCCGTCCCCACCGACGCGGCCGGCAAGGCCGCCGCCTTCGAGCGGATCCGCCGCGAGGTCGACGCCTGCGAGCCGGACGCCATCGTGCTGGCCCGGTTCATGCAGGTGGTCCCGCCAGAGCTCTGCGCGGCGTGGCAGGGCCGGCTGATCAACATCCACCACGGCTTCCTGCCCTCGTTCCAGGGTGCCCGGCCCTACCACCAGGCACACACCCGCGGGGTGAAGATGGTCGGGGCCACCTGCCACTACGTCACCGCAGATCTGGACGCCGGGCCGATCATCGATCAGGACGTCATCCGCGTCGACCACAGCGACTCGGCAGGTGACATGGCGCTGCGCGGTCGCGACATCGAAAAAGCCGTGCTGGCCAGGGGTCTGACCTATCACCTGCAGGACCGCGTGCTGCTGGACGGCTTGCGAACGATCGTCTTCGACTGAGCCGGGCCAAACCTGGCGTACGGGAATCACCGCCGGCGCACCGCGGTTGTCACCACCACAGGCCGCGGACGACGCACAATGGACGTGCGCCCACCAGTGGTGACGCAAGGACCGACCGCACCGGGCACCAGCCCTACGGGACTGGCGAGGATTTTCAGGAGGGCAGCAAAGATGGCCGGCGAACCGGGTGAGCTCTACGAGTTGCACCTCGAAGTTCCGCAGATCGAGGATTTGGCCGGCCCGGTGCTGGTACATGCGCTGGACGGCTACGTCGATGCCGGATCAGGGGTCAGCTTGGCGGTCGCGCAGCTGCTGGACAAGCTCGAGGGCACCGTCATCGCCACCTTCGACGTGGATCAGCTGATCGACTATCGGGCGCGGCGACCGACGCTGACCTTCGCCCGGAATTCGTTCATCGACTATGACGCGCCGCAGTTGGTCATCCGGGCGATGGTGGACGAGGTCGGCACCACCTTCCTGCTGCTGACCGGCCCGGAGCCTGATGTGCAGTGGGAACGGTTCGCCGTGGCCGTGGGCCAGATCGTGGACCGGTTCGCCGTCCGGCTCACCGTCGGATTGATGGCCATTCCGATGGGGGTACCGCACACCCGGCCGACCGGCATGTCGACGCACGCCACCCGCCCGGAGCTGATCGATGCCCCGCAGGACTGGATCGGCACCATCCAGGTGCCTGGTCACGCCAGCGGTCTGCTGGAATACCGGTTCGGCCAGGCCGGCCGGGACGCGATCGGTTTCGCAGCGCACGTCCCGCACTACGTCGCCCGCTCCGACTACCCGGAGACCGCGCGCACGCTGATCCAGGCGACCTCCGACGCCACCGGGCTGGTACTGCCGACGGCCGGGCTGGACGCAGCGGCCGCGGCAGTCCAGGTGCAACTGGCCACCCAGCTGTCGGAGAACACCGAGATCGCCGAGATGGTGCAGGCATTGGAACAGCAGTACGACGCCTTCGTGTCGGCCACCGGACGCGGGCTGCTGGCCGAGTCGGCGCCGCTGCCGACCGCCGATGAACTCGGCGCCCAGTTCGAGGCCTTCCTGGCGGAGCGCGAACGACCCTGAGCCGGCACCCCGGGCGACCGGCGCGCAGGCCTCAGGCCAGCCCGGCCGGCGCGCGGCGGCCGAGTTTGGCGTACTCGCGCCGGGTCGCGGCCAGCAGGTGTCGCGACCCGACGCCGGTACCGTCGATGGCCGCGTCGTATCCGGCCGAGAGCACGATGTTGCGCAGGTCGCCGCCGGACAACTCGATGGTGGCCGACAGGTGGTCCAGGTCGATGGGGTCGTCGGTGTCCAGCTCGCCGACCCTGGCGAGCAGTCCCATCAGCAGCTCCCGCCTGGTCGGCTGGTCGGGGTCGGGGAAGTGGATGACGAAGTGCATCCGCCTGGAAAAGGCGGCATCGAGATTCCCCCGCAGATTGGTGGCCAACACGGTGATCCCGTTGAAGTGCTCCATCCGCTGCAGCAGGTAGGACACCTCCTGGTTGGCATAGCGGTCGCGGGCGTCCTTCACCTCGCTGCGGGTTCCGAAGAGCGCGTCTGCCTCGTCGAAGAAGAGGACGACGTTGAGGCTTTCAGCCTGGACGAACACCCGCTCCAGGTTCTTCTCGGTCTCGCCGATGTACTTGTCGATCACCCCGGACAGGTCGACCTGCATCAGGTCCAGGCCTGCAGTATCGGCGATGACGTTGGCGGCCAACGTCTTTCCGGTCCCCGGTCCGCCGGTGAACAGCGCCGCGATGCCCGTGCCGCGGCCGCCGGCACCGTGCACCTGGCCGCGGGAGATCACCGTGTCCCGCAGCCGCACCCAGTCCCCGAGGCGGCGCAGCGACGCCATCGTGTCGGCCGGTAGCTGCAGGTCCGCAAAACTGGTCCGAGTCGCGCCGAACCCGGGCCGGAAGTTGCCGGCACCGCCCAGCAACCGCACCGTCTCGGCCACCAGCCGGCCGTCCGGCGAGCGGGCGGACAGCGCGGCCTGCACGGCCACATGACGGCCGGCGGCGTCGATCTGCTCGGGCGTCAATCGGTAGGGCGCCAGGGTCGAGTCCGGTACCAGTGGCTCGGCCAGGTGCCGGCGCCAGAGCGAGATCCGCTGCGCCGGTTCCAGCGGCGTAGCACGGACCACCACCGGAAGGGCCGGATGCCAGCGCGGATTCCACCGGCAGCCACCGACCATCACCACCGGCACCGGTGCCGCGCAGAGCAGTCCGACGGCCTCGGTCGCCGTATCGTCACCGACCAGCACCTCGGCGCCGGACAACACCACCCCGGTGGCCAGCAGGCCGGCCCGGCGCACGGCCTGCACCACCGCCTCGATCAGCCCGACCCCATCGGGCCGCAGCGACAGGTCGAAGACGCTGCAGGCGATGTCGGCTTCGCCGAAGGCCGCCACCGCGGTGGCCAGCCCGGCCGCACCGGCCGGCTCCTCGACCCAGCACAGACCGATACCGGCGCGCAGGGCGACGGCGAGCTGCTCGGCCGGATCACTGACCGGCAGGCCGGCCGGATCGGTGGGTTCGACCTGCATCGCCTGCGAGATCGGTTGGGCCACCGGGTGTCCGATCAGCGCACCCAGCACGTCCTCGCCGGCCGTCACCGGGCGGGTCAGGACGAGGGGGCCTGACCCCACCTGCAACAGTCCCCACCGGCGCAACGGGGCGGTCTGTCCGAGCAGGCCACGGCCGGGCCCGGACAGCAGCGGGATCCCGGCGAGCTCCAGCACCAGCGCCGTCGAGGCGGGCCGCGGGCCGGTGGCACCGAGCAACTGGCCGTAAGCCAGCGCGAACGCCGGGTCCAGGTCGGGTGCCGCGGCGGCGAGCAGCAGGTCCGCCTCCGGTTCGGTCAGGCCGAACACCACCGCAATACGCTCCAGCGCACCCGATTCCGCGGCGTCATCGGTCGCCGGCCCACCTTGGGCGTGCGGGCGGTCCGTGATCGGAGTCGGCAGAACCTGCTGCCACTGCGGCGACTCCGAGAGCCCACGGCGGGCGCCCGCCCGCTCGACGGCCGCGCGCACACCGGCCAGCAGGGCGCCGATGGTCGTCACCGGGGCATTCTCCCCCAGCCGATCGACGTGGCCGCCGGGGCCGGCCGCCCGCCGATCGGCGGGATCGTGCAGCGCCGCCAGGACACCCGATCCGTTCCAAGTCGATTCCACTCTTTTGCCCACCGAGGGCGAACTCATTGATCGGTGATGCCCCAAGCAGCCGTAAGCACGGCGTGCCGCTCCGGCGCAATCCAGCGGTGATGACTCCTTCGGAGTATTGGTCAAGTGGCCCCGATGGCTCACTCCCGCCCCGGAGCATCGAGACAGTTCCGCTCCCACCAAACAGGGCAATTCGCCCCGCTGGACGCGGGCGCGCTGACACGACAGTCTGGAGCAGTCGGCACCCCCCTTTCGTGCCTCGCCCGCGCCCGGCGACCAGAGCTGCGGGCGGCCGGCATCCGGCGGCAGATCCCGTCATCAGCGGCCGAGTGGAGTCCGTGCATGATCATTCCGACAATTGATTCGGGACTGGAAGCGCTTGTGCGACAGGCGCTTCCATTACCGGTCGCGTTGGGTGACGTCTCCTTCGACTCGCCGTCGGGCACCTGGTCGGCGCAGCTGAACCAGATCACCGTGAACCTGTTCCTGTTCGGCGTCGGCCGATCTCCGCAGCCGCCCCGACCGGCGGTCGAGCAGCAGGTCGACGGCCGGATCCAACGACGCGGCCCGCTGCCCATGCTGCAACTGCACTACCTGGTCTCGGCCTGGGCGGGGTCGGTTCGCGACGAGCACCAACTGATGGGTGACGTGCTGACCGCTTTCCTGTGCACCCAGGTGTTGCCGCCGGAGCATCTGCCGACCGAGATGACCTCCGGTGTCCAGATGGCCGTCGCGCCGCACGACAACAACCGCGCCAAGGACGTGTGGTCCACTGTCGGCGGCGCGATCAAGCCGTCGTTCGAGCTGGTGGTCACCACCGCGAGCGATGCCCTGCCGTTCGTGGACCTGCCCACCAGTGTGCAACGGGTGCAGCGCCTGCTGGCGCCGCACCGGGCCGGAGCCGACCCGCAGCCAGCGGCACGCGTCGGGAGGAACTGACGGAGTGCGGGTCAGCGCCGACACGGATCTGCTCGATCTGGCTCCTGGCCAACGGGCGGACATCACCGTCGATGTCATCAACACCGGCGAGGTCATCGATGGAGTCACCGCCCGGGTCCTCGGCCTGCCCGAGCAGCATGTCAGCAGCCGGCCCGCAGTACTGCCGCTGTTCCCCGACGCCGCCGGGCAGCTGACCCTGACACTGGCGCTGCCGACCAGTTTCCCGGCGGGTCGCCATCCGATGACGGTCCAGGTGCACTCGCGCCAGATGGGCACGGCCCCCGGATACGTCGACGTCGATCTCGTCGTGCCGCAGGCGCCGGCCTTCGATCTTTCGGCCAGGCCGCAGCTGGTCAGGGCGCACCGGTCAGCCCGCTTCGTGCTCACCGTCGCGAACCGCGGAAACGTGGCAATGGACGTCGCACTGACGGCGAGCGATCCGGAGCGGGCGATCTCCGTCACGCTGCTGCCGAGTCGGCTCACCGTGCCGGCCGGGCAGGGCGCCGATGTACTCGTCTCGGTGCGCGGACCACGGATGCTGCTGGGTTCGGATCTGGACCGGCCGATGACGCTGACCGGAGTGGCCCGGCCGGCAGCACAGGCCACCGGGCCGACCCCGGTACCGCCGCTGCCGGTGGCCGATGACGGCCCGCCCGGCGAGCTGCAGCCGGCCGACGAACCCCTCACCGAGACGATTCCGATCACCCTGCGGCAGCGCCCGTGGTTCACCCGCGGCATGCTCACGGCGCTGATCCTGCTGACCATCATCGCGCTCTGGGCGGCGGTGTTCCTGTTCGGTCTGGACAAGGTGTTCGCCGGAGACCCGATGACCAAGTCGGCTCCCGCGTCGTTCTTCGCGACCGCCACCGCGCCGCCGACCGGCCAGAACGCAGCCGTGTCACCCGCAGCCGGCGTCGCACCCGCCGGCAGCGGCGGGTCGTCGGCCACCGTGGGCCGCACCGGAACATCGCCGGCCAGCGGCCCGTCCGCGGTGGCCGAGCCGCCGGCCGGCGCACTGCCCAAGACCGGGGCCATGCCGGCCGGTCTCGGCGGGACGGTGGCCGGCACCGTGACGGCCGCGACCGACGGCGACCCGGTCGGCCGGATCCTGGTCGAGGCGCTGCGGACCAGGGCCGACGGCAGCACGGTCGTGGTCAGTTCGGCCGCCACCCAGTTGGACGGCACCTACCAGGTCGCCGGGCTTTTCCCGGGCACCTACCGGTTGCGGTTCTCCGCAGCGGGATTCACCACCGTCTTCCACCCGGCCGCGGCCGCGCAGGCGACCGCCGCGCCGGTGACCGTCGCCAGCGGCGTGATCACCGCCGACGTGGACGCGGTGATCATCGGCAGGCCGGCCACCATCACCGGCTCCATCGACCCCGGCGACACCGTCGACAAGGTCGTCGCGGTGGTCACCGTCCGGCCGCTGGCCGGGAAGTCGCAGGGCAAGGTGATCGCGTCGGTCCGGACCACCGCCACCGGTGCCTACACGATCGGCAACCTGCCGGCCCCCGCCCACTACCAGCTGGTCTTCACCGCGGCCGGCTACCAGCCGACCACCCTGCAGACGGACGTCACCGGCGGGGCGAGGAGGTTCGAGCCGTCCGTGCTGCTGTCGGCCGGCCCCGGCCAGATCGTGGGGACGGTCACCGACGGCAGCACACCGCTCGGCGGCATCACCGTCAGCACCACGGTCGGCGTCACCGCCGTCACCACCGGCACGCCGACCACCGGGCAGGTCGGCCAGTTCGTGCTCGGCCAGCTGCCGACCCCGGCCACGTACGTGATCACCCTGTCCGGACCCGGTTTCGGTGCGACGACCGTGGTGGTCGACCTCGGTCCAGGGCAGGCCGACAACAACCTGAAGGTGGTGCTCGCGCGGGGCACCGGCAAGGTCAGCGGGGTACTGGTGGACGCGGCCGGCAACGGGATCGGCGGTGCTGTGGTCACCGTCGGCGGAGCGGCGGATCCGCCGACGACCACCACCCTGACCGACGGCGCCATCGGCAGCTTCAGCCTCGACGGGTTGCCCTCCCCCGGCCAGTACACGCTGGACTTCACCGTGCCCGGCTATGCCGAGGCGACGGTGCCGGTCGACCTGACCGGCACCGCGCCGGTGGCCCCGCTGCGGGTCGTGATGAGCGCCGCCCTCGGCCGGATCAGCGGGCAAGTCACCGGGCCGGGCGGGGCCCCGCTGCCGGGGGCGGGAGTGACCGCGACCGACGGCAAGCGCACCTGGCCGGTCACCTCGACGGCCGCGTCCGGCTCCGTACCCAACGGCGGCTACGTCATCGATCAACTGCCGGCCGGCATCTACACGATCACGGCGACGTCGCCGACCGGGGTCAGCCGCACCGCGCTGGTCACCGTGACGGCCGGTGGCGTCAGCACGCAGGACTTCCCGCTGTCCGACGGCGGGTGACGCGGTGCGTGTGAACATCACCCCGCAGCGGGTCGAACTCACCCCGGACGCTCCGTTCGTCCTCTCGGTGACCGTCACCAACACCGGCGATCTGATCGGCGGGTACCACCTGCGGGTACTCGGCGCCGACCCCAGCTGGGTCCTCCTGGAGACCGAGAACCTGTCTCTTTTCCCGGACACCTCGCAGACGGTGCACGCCACCGTCACGATCCCGCGCGGACTCGGCGCCGGCGATCGACGGATTGCCATTCAGGTGCGCGAACTCACCCCACCACAGGCGATCTCGGTGTCGGAGATCGATCTCGTGGTGCCGTCGCGGCAGGCCGTGAAGCTGGCGCTGAGCCCGATGACGGTCATCTGCGGGGCGACCGGCCGATTCGGCCTGGTGCTGGAGAACACCGGCAACACCACCGTCGTGGCGCGTCCGGTCGGCCTTGACCCGGAGGCGAAGATCCAGTTCACCTTCCTGCCGGCGGTGGTCTCGCTGGCGCCCGGCGAACATGCGATCACCGAGCTGCAGGCCAAGGCCAGGCGGCGCTGGTTCGGTACGCCGGTGGTGCGCACGTTCGGGCTCGGTCTGGCACCTGACGACACTCCGTCCCCACCCGTGGGCCGACTGCCGGCTCCGGCCGCCGGCGCCGCGGCGCCGCCCAGGATCGACCCACTGGCCACCGGGTCGATGCTGCAGAAGGCGCGGATCGCCAGGGTCGCGCTCTCCCTCGGCAGCCTGCTGCTCGCGGTGACGGTATTCGCGGTCGTCATCACCATCGCCCTGTCCCGGCTGGTCGGGGTCTCTGCGACGGACCGCGATCTGGCCATCGCGGTGGCGGCCGCCCGGCAGTCCGATTCCACCACCGGCACTTCGACGCTGGGCGGCACCGTCAAACTGCTCACCGACGGTTCGGCCGCCGCCGGGGTAGCGGTGGAACTGTTCGACGCCAACACCTTGACCGCACCGCTGACCAGTACCGCGACCAACGACAAGGGCGTCTGGACGGTATCGGCGTTGCCCGCCGGGTCGTACAAACTCCGCTTCCGGGGCGCCGGATTCGCCGAGCTCTGGTATCCCGCCGCGCTCACCGGCGCCGACGCGCAGGCGGTACAGCTCCAGGCCGGGCAGACCTTGACCAATCTCGCCGCCACCCTCGGCGGCCTGCCCGCCACGGTGTCCGGCAACGTGCTCGGGGATGACGTCGCCGCCGCGGTGCTGACGGTGTCGGTCCCGGCCGCCGACCTGCCGCGGGGCGGAGCACCCCCGACACCGACCAGGCTCGCCCTGACCACGGCCGCCCCGGTGCCGTCGGTGGTGAGCAGGAGCAGCGCTCCCCCTGCCAGGTCCACCGGCACCGCCGCGGCCA
This sequence comes from Mycobacteriales bacterium, assembly GCA_038229825.1. GTDB lineage: Bacteria > Actinomycetota > Actinomycetes > Mycobacteriales > Nakamurellaceae > Nakamurella. The sequence continues at coordinate 469,842 of JBBROB010000001.1, read as the reverse complement.
CCACCGGCCCCGCCGATCCGGCCAACGGCGGAGCAGTGGTGCAGACGGTGCCGATCGGAGCCGACGGCGCCTTCTCCGTCCAGAACCTGCCGTCTCCGGCGGTCTACGACCTGACGGTCTCCAAACCCGGGTACGCCACGACTTCCCAACGAATCGACCTGGCCGGCGGCGAGGACCGAACCGGCGTGCAACTGCGCCTGCGGACCGGTGACGGGCTGATCTCCGGCACCATCATCGGTCCGCAGGGTCCGCTGCCCGGCGCCATCGTGACCGCGACCACGGGTAAGACAGTGGTGAAGACGGTGTCGCTGACCCAGGGCGCCGTCGGCACCTTCACGCTGCGGGGGCTGGTCACCCCGGCCAGTTACACGGTGACGGTCACCCTGGACAACTTCACCACCCAGAGCTCGACCCTGACCCTGGCCACCGGTCAGAAGCTCACCGGTGTGCAGCTGGCGATGGCCACGTCTTCCGGCTCACTGACCGGCCTGGTCACGTTGCTCCCGGCCGGAGCACCGGCTCCCGCAGTGACGGTGACCGTCACCAGCGGTGCCACCACGGTGTCCACCGTCACCCAGTCCACCGGCAATGTCGGCGCCTGGACCGTCGCCGGGCTGCCGGTCCCCGGCGCCTACACGGTCACCTTCTCCAGGATCGGCCTCCAGTCGCAGACCGTGGCGGTGTCGTTGGACGCCACCGGAAAGATGACCGGCGGGGCCGGCACCGCAGCCGGCGGGATCGCGGTCGGGATGCGGTCCGCGTCGGCGGTCATCACCGGGACGGTGACCCAGCGGGCAGCCAACGGCACTACCCAGAAGGTCGGCGAGGCGGTGATCACGCTGACGTCCGGCACCGACACCTACACCGTCACCAGTGCATCGTTGCCGGCGTCGTCGTTGGGGCGGTACGAGATCACCGGCATCAACCCGGGCACCTACACCTTGTCGGCGAACCGGCCCGGCACCAGCCCGACCACCGTCATCGTGACCGTGACCGCAGGTCAGGTATTGGACTACGACCCGGTGATGATCCCGCCGGCATCCATCAGCGGGCGGGTCATCGATCGCGGTGGCGGGTCGGTCTCCGGTCTCGAAGTCGACCTGTACCAGGCCGCCCGGTATCCGGCCACCATCTACCGGAGCACCACCACCGATGCCACCGGCGCCTACTCGTTCCCGGACATCGATGCGCCGCAGGCATATGTGGTGCAGGTCCAGAACACCACCTCCGGCCCGGTCGGCTCGGCCACCCTGGTGGCAGCGGCCAGCCAGGCTGCGGTGCTGAACCTGTTCATCGGTCAGGTCACCACCACGCCGACCTCGTCGGGGGCCCCGTCCGCCGGTCTGGCACCGGCGCTCACCACCGCTGTCCCGACCACTGCGCCGAGCACGGTCACCGGCACGACTCCCGCGAAGCCGGGGACGCCGTGACGGCCCGCCCGGCGGGCCCGGTGCGGTCATGACGTCATCGATCCCGCCGTCGAACCGACGGATCGGCCCGGCGGCCGGCGAGCCCGGCCCGCTGATCGGGCTGGCGCCGCTGATCCGTTGCAGCGCAGGTAATTCCGCAACCTTCGAGGTGTTCGTCACGCATCGCGGGTCCGGCCCGGCCCGGCTGAGCATCACGGTGCTGGGGTTGGACGGGCGCTGGGTGCCCCCGCCGCTACCGGTGGGCCCGATCGAACCCGGCGAGACGACCAGGATCACCCTGTCGCTGGTCCCGGAACGCGGCACGCTGGGGGCGCGGTACCCGTTCGTGGTCGCGGTCGAGGTCACCGCGCTGTCCGGCAGAGCCGCACCGGTGATGGGCATGGCCGAATCCACCCTGGCGGTCGACGGCCGGGATCCGATCACCATGACGGTGTCACCGCAGACCCCGGTCGCGGCGTTCTCCCGGCGGATCAAGGTGCAGATCACCAACCCCGGTCACACCGACCGGGAATTGTCGCTGTCGGGAACAGCGGCCCGCGGCGCCACCGTCTCGCTGTCGTCGACGGTGGTGATGGTGCCGGCCGGCCGGACCATCACCGTTCCGGGGCGGGTGCGGGTCCGTCACCCGCGGTTGGTCGGGCAGCCGACCACCCACACCTTCGCGGTCGCGGCCCGCGGCCAGGGTGCCCCCGAGTTCGCCGAGGGCACGCTGCGATCCAGGCCGTTGGTCGCCAGCAAGGTCACCGGAGTGGTCATCGGGGTGCTGGTGATCGCCCTGTGGGCCGCGGCGGCCATCGTCGGAATACCGAAGTTGTCCGACCGACTGGCCGGCGGATCGGCGGACACCGCGAGCACGGCAAAGCCGGTGCCGGGTGCGGCGAACGCCACCAGCGGCGCAGCGGGCGGCTCCACCACCGGGCCGGGCGGTTCCGGCGGTTCGGGCGGTTCGGGCGGCTCTGGTTCCGGCGGTTCGGGCGGCCCGGGTTCGGGCGGTTCGGGCTCGGGCGGTTCGGGTTTGGGGGCCGCGGGCGGCGCCGGCCGGCTCTCCGGAACGATCACCGGCATCACCCCGCAGGGGGTGCAGGTCTCGCTGGAACCGACCAGCCTGGTCGAGGCCGCCGCGGCCGGTGCCCAGCCGGCCGGCGGGGTGACCGATCCCAGTACCGCCAGTGCCCTTCGATCGGTGTCCACCGGGCTGGGCAAGATCCCGGCCGACGCACTGCGGGTCGCCCCGACGGCCACCGATTCCGGGGTCCGGACCACCACCTCGGCCACCGACGGCACATTCTCGTTCCCGGGCATCAGCGCGCCCGGCTACTACCTGCTCACGCTGGCCAAACCGGGCTTCGCCACCCAGCGCTACATGGTCAATGCCGCCACCCTCGACCCCGCCACGCCGATCAAGGTGGCGCTGGTGCCCGGCGACGGTGCCCTGTCGGGCAGCGTGACGTCGCCCACCGGCGCGGTGGGCGCCGCCTCGGTGACGATCACCGATGGAACCGTGGCCTTGCAGACCAGCACGGCGTCCAAGGCCACCGCGGCCGGTGCTGTCGGCTCGTGGACCGTCAGGGGGCTCTCCACCCCTGGCACCTACCTGATCACCGTGGTGGCGACGGGTTACGGCGCATCCTCGCGGCTGGTCACCCTGGCGGCGGGCGGTAGCGGCAAGGCCGACCTCGGCGTCGAGGCCGGAGTGGCCGCGATCAGCGGCACCGTCAACGGGGTCGACGACCTGGGCCGGCTCGGCGGCCTCGGCGGCGTGACGGTCACTGCTGCCGGCACCAGCAACGGGGTGGCCGCGACCCGTACCGCGACAACGGTGACATCCGGCCCGGTCGGCACCTATTCCCTGCCGGACCTGCCGGTGCCGGGCGACTACACGGTGACGGTCACCGGTGCCGGGTACGCGGCCCAGACCGAGCAGGTGTCGCTCGCCGCCGGCAGCTCGGCTGCCACCGTCGATGTGTCGCTGACCAGGGCGGACGGTACCGTCACCGGAACGGTCGTCGGCGACGGCACGGAGGGTGGCCTGATCGGTGTCGGGCTGACGCTGACCGGTTCCAGCGCGTCGTACAAGACGATGACGACCTCTGTGCCGGCCGGCGCCTTCCGTTTCACCGGGGTGCCCCCCGGGATCTATGTACTGCAGGGTTCGCAGTACGGCCGGGTGTCGTCCTCGGCCACCGTGGTGGTCGCCGCCGCCGGCACCGCGATCGTCGATCTGCACCTGGTGGGAGCACCGGATACCGAACTGCCGGACACCGCGCGGATCCGCGGCCGGGCGGTCGACGCCCGCACCCAGGGTCCGCTGACCTGCGACCGCGCGCCCGGCCCGGCACCGGTGTGCCGGGTCACCGTGTCGACTCCGGTACCGGTGACCGGCCACCCCGGCAACACCGAGACGATCACCTCGGTCGCCGGGCCGGCCGAGGACTACACGCTGCCCAGCGTCACCGACAAGGCGCACGCCGGACTGGTCGCCGGGCTGTACACGGTCACCCTGACGGCCCCCGGTTACGAGCCGACCACCGTCAACGTGCAGGTCGCGCAGGGCCAGGTGACGCAGGCACCGCAGGTCGGCCTGCCGCCGCTGGGCCTGATCACCGGGACCGTCACGGCCAGGGCGGGCGCGCCGGCCCGGCCGAGCTGCGTGGTGTCGGTCCCCGACGGGGCGACCGTACCGACCGCCTGCACCACCGCCGGCACCACCTGCACCGCGGTCGGTTCGGCGGTGGCCAGGTGCGTGCTGACCGGGACCGACGGCAGCTACCAGCTCCGCGGGCTGGTGCACGGCGGGTACCAGGTGGTGGTGCTGCCCAACGACCCGGAATACCTGCCGACCACACCCTTCGCGGTGCAGTTGGAACTGGGCGGCGACAACCGCTACGACCCCGTGCTGGACCGCCTCGGCCGGGTCACCATCACGGTGCAGCAGCCCGATCTGAAGAACCTGGCCCTCACCCCCGCCAAGGGCGCCATCGTCGGGGTGGTCGATGCCGGCGGCATCGGCCGGGGCAATCCACTGGCCGGGGACTCGACCGCGGTCGACGGCGTGCTGACCGTCACCGGGCTGAACGGCTCGTACACCGCCGAGGCCACCGGCGACATCCCGACCGGTCTGGACGGCACCGTCCTGCCCGGGACGGCCGCCGCGGCCACCGGCGTCATCGGCCTGAACCAGACGGTGGCCGTGCTGCTGGTGCTGGCCGCGCCGATCGGTGCCGTCGTCGGCCACGTCACGGTGTCGGTGGACGGTCAGAACCGCGATGTGGCGGACACCTTGATCCAGGTCTCCGGCGTGGTCGGGTTCGCCGGCGCCAGCACCGTGTCGGGCAGCGCCTCGATCACCACCGACCACTTCGGCTGCTATGCAATCGTTCCGGTCGGCTGGACCGGCCGGTACCCGCTGGTCTCGCCGGATTGCCCGGAGCAGGTGAACCCGTCGTCGGTGACCACCATGCAGAATGCCGGCCGCAATACCTCGCTGGTCGCGCTGCCCATCGGCGTCAGCGTTGCGCAGCAGGGCCAGACCACCCAGACCTACTCCGCCACCGGGGTGCTGATCGACTTCACCGGCACTGTCAATGTCATCCCGCCGATCAGCCTGCTCGCCCAACCGTCGCCGGTTCCCGCGCTGAGCCTGACCCTGCAGGCGCCGGGCGCCGTCGTCGGCAGTCCGGCGCTGGCCGACATCGTGGTGATCCGGAAGCCGGCGGGGGCCGGCAACATCACCGTCACCGCCTCGGCGAACGGCGCGTTGACCTGGACCGATTCACAGCTGGGGACGGGAAAGGCGGTGCCTGGCACCTACCTGGTCACCGCCTCCGAGCTGGGTTACTCCACTGCGGCCCCGCCCAGCGGGGACATCACCGGGATGGCCTCGGGATACGCCACCATCTGGTGCGATCTCGGGCTGGCCTGCCGGTTCGGCACCAGGGACGTCCCGGCCGGCTCCTGGGTGATGAACGAGTTGCCGAGCATCACCGGGACGATCAGTGCGCCGGGCCTGCCGCCCGGCGTCACGCTGAGCCGGGCCACCGTCGCCGTGACGGCGAAACCATCTGCGGCAGGATCGATTTCGGTCACGGTCGATGACAATGGAGCGGTCAGCTACACCGACGGCTTGCTGCCCGCCGGGCTGGCCCAGCCGACCGCGGCGGGTGCTCCGTACCAGTTCGTGGTCACGCTGCCCGGGTACACCTCCGCCCCGGTGACCGGGACCTGCGGGGCGGACTACACCATCGGCTGTACCCCGCTGAACGCGACACTGGTTCCGCTGCCGCGATTCTCCGGCAGCGTTGCGATCAACCCGACGATCACCACGATCCCGGCGCAGGACCTGACCGGGATCAGCGTCTCGTTCACCGCGCAGCCGAATCCGACGAAACCGGTGGTGGTCGGCGTCGATCCGACCACCGGGGCGTTGACCTGGCGGGACCCGACCCAGCCGGACACCGTCGTCACGCCGGGTCAATATGCGTTGGTGTTCAACAAGAACGGCTACCAGCCGGTCACGGTGAACCTGAACTGCGCCGCCGGCGCGGTGACCTGCACCCTTGGCGGCCCGGTGGTCCTGGACATGTTCGCCGCCGGGGCCGGCACGGTCTCGGTGGACTCGTTGCTGCCGGGCACCGCCGGCGTCGACTGGACCAGGGCCACCGTCACCCTGACCAACCGTGCCCCCGGCAGCGACTCGCTGGGCATCACCGTGAAACAGGACCCGAATGATCCGCTCACCGGTGATTTCGTCTGGCACGACAGCACCCTTCCCTACAACCCGATCACCCAGATCGGCACCACCCACTCGGGCACCTATGCACTGACCGTCAGCCTGCCGGGTTACGGGGCGTCCTCCAGCGACAGCTTCACCTGCGCAGCGGGCGACACCGCCTGCGGGCCCATCGTTCCCGCTCTCGGCCGGCTGGCCGAGTTCACCGGAACGGTGGCCACCCGGGCCACCGTCAGCCCGGACAACACCGGCGGGCTGACCGGGGTGACCGCGACCGTCACCGCGCAGCCGAACGCCGGCAGCAGCATCGCCGTGGGGATCGACACCACCACCGGTGCCCTGAGCTGGAACGACAACACGCAGCCGGCGGGCATCGTCGCCGCCGGCACCTACACGGTGCGATTCGCCAAGAACGGGTTCCAGCCGGTGAACTCGACCTTCAGCTGCTCCAGCGGCACCTGTGGGCCGGGAACGGTCACCCTGCTGGAGTTCCCGCACGGCACTGGCACCGTGTCGGTGGACAGTCTGCTGCCCGGTACCAGCGCGGTGGACTGGACCAGGGCCACCGTCGGACTGACTACCCAGCCGGCGGGCAGCGGGGCGCTCACCGTCGGGTTGGTCGGAACCGGCGCCCGCACCGCCGATCTCACCTGGACCGATTCGTCCCTGCCGTTCACCGGGATCACCGTGCCGGGTACCTATGTGCTGGTGATCTCGTTGCCGGGCTTCGGTTCTGCCACCAGCCAGCCGTTCACCTGCGCCGCCGGCGCGGTCAGCTGCCAGCCTTCCCCACCGGTGGTGCTGTCCCGGCTACCCGGGATCGACGGCGCGGTGACCGTCACTCCGACCATCACCACGAACCCGGCGCAGGGCACTGACGGGGTCACCGTGTCGGTGAACTCGCAACCCAACCCGAGCAACCCGGTGAGCGTGACCGTGGATCCGACGACCGGCAGGATCATCTGGAAAGACCCGACCCAGCCGGCCGGGGTGGTAACGGCCGGCGCCTACAGTCTCACCTTCGGCAAGGCCGGGTACGCCCCGGTGGTCAAGCAGTTCAGTTGCGCTGCAACAGATTCCACCTGCAGTCTTGGCACGGTGGCGCTGCTGATGGATCCGCACGGCACCGGGTCCGTCTCGGTCAGCGCGCTGGCACCCAATGCGACGTCGGTGGACTGGACCAGGGCCACGGTGACCCTGGCGACCCAGCCGCCCAACACCTCGACGCTCGCCGTCACGCTGGTGGCCGACCCCGACCCGAAGAAGGCGGACTTCCGCTGGACCGACAGCGCACTGCCGTTCAGCGGGATCACGGCGCCGGGAACCTACACCATCCAGGTCAGCCTGCCCGGGTACGGCAGTACCACCAGCGCCCCGTTCACCTGCGCCGCCGGCGATCTCACCTGCGGTCCGGATCTCACCCTCGCCCAGCAGCCCACCTTCAGCGGCTCGGTGAGCACCGACCCGGCCGGTGATTCGCTGGTCGGCGCCGTGATCTCGGTGGTGTCCCCGGCCCGGGTCAATGCCGTCACCGCCACCGTCGCAGCAACCACGGCCGACCCCACCGACGGCGCCATCAACTGGCAGGAGGCCGGAGCCCCCGCCGGACTGGTTTCCTATGGCACGTATCAGGTCTCGGTATCGCTCCCGCCGTACGTGCCGCAGTCGGTGGTGTGGACGTGCTCCGCCACCTCGTGCCCGGCACTGGCCCTGGTGCTCACCTCGACCAGCAGTCTGCAGCTGACCGTGAACAGCGCCGCGACCGGGAACGCCGCGGTGAACGGCCCCACCTTCGATCTGTCCGGGACCACCACTGCGCCCAGCACGCTGACCGCACCGCCGAGCTCGAACGTGCTTGCCTTCCCGGGACTCTCGCCGCTGGGTGACTACACGGTGGTGGTGCACGCCGCCGGTTACGCGAACGCCACGTTCGACAAGAACAGCTCCACGGTGACGTGCACCGACAGCGGGGGCACCGCGCACAGCGGACTCCGGGTCTGGCCGGGCGGCACCACCAGCTGCGTCGTCTCGCTGAAACCGTTGGGCAGCATCACGTTGCACACCAGCGGGGTGACCAGGGACGGCACCGGCACGATCACCTCCAGCGTCGCGTTGGCGTCGGTACCGGTCACCGCCCAGCAATTGACCGGCGGCGGCGCACCGACCGGGCCGGTGTTCTCCGGAATCACCTCCGCGACCGGTGATCTGGTACTGACCGGCAGCAACGCCGCGCAGGGCCTGGTCAATGGCAGATGGCAGGTGCAGGCCGGCCAGAACGGCTACACCACCCGAACCGGCACCGTGCTGATCGCCGCCACCAGCTATGCGATGACCGCCGACACCGGCGGGTCGGCACTACCCATCTCGGCAGGTGTGTTGCAGCTGGAGTTGAATGTGAATCCCGTTGCGCTGCAGGTCCATCTCACCGTTGCGAATGCCGAAGCCCTGCCGGCCGTGACGGTCACCCTGGCCGGTGGACCGACACCGTTGGCCTGCACCATCAAATTGACCGGGTCGACGTACTCCTGCACCCAGGCCGGCAATGCCGGAACGGTGGTGAACGGCACCGCGAAGTACGTCAATTTCGCATCGGTCAGTCCTGGGGTCTACACGGTGTCGGTCACCTCGGCGACGTCGACCTTCCGGACGGTCACCCTGCTCGCGCAGATCGTGGCCGGGCTGAGCCCGCAGCAGTTGGTGATCAGTCTGGACGAAAGGTCCAGCGCGCAGAGCGGGACGATGTCGCTCGCCGATGGCAGCCACCCCGCCGGCATCATCGCGACCCTGCGCACCCAGCAGAACATCGCCGTCATCGCCACCGATCAGAATGGTCAGCCACTCACCACCACCACCGACATCACCGGCACCTACCACTTCAGCGGTATTCCGGACGGCCAGTACACCTTGGTCGGTTCCTATCCCGGCTATGCATTTGCCGCCTATCCGTCCACCGTGGTGGAGAATTCGTCGCTGACGACGACACCGCCGGACCTGGGCCTGCTACAGCTGACCACCAGGGCAACCCGCGCGGTGACGCTGAACTTCTCGTCCAGCGCGCAGCCGTCGACCGGTGACGGGAGTGTGGTGTCGCTCGGCGGCACCAGTGTGGTGTTGACGCCGACCGATCCGACCACCGCCGGTCTGCCGGACGATGTGGCGCAGACGGTCACCATTGCGGCCGGTGCAGATTCTGTGTCGCTGCCGCAGTTGGGGAGCGGAACCTGGGCTGTCGCGATCTCCGGGCAGAACAGTGCGCCATTCCCCGGAGTGGTCTCGCCCGGCACCATTACCGTGGCCCCGCCGCCGGTCACGGCATCGCCGCCCGCAGCAGTGCCGTACGCACTGTCGATCAAACAGGCCCTTGCGGCCCTGACGGTGAATTTCCTGAACAACTCCTGCGTCACGGCGCCGACCTCGTTGACCTTGCGCATCAACAGGTCCGGCGCCACCGCGACGGTGACCGCTCCGGTCGTCGCGGGCGCCACCAGCAGCACCGCCGTTGCCGAGGTCTATTTGCCGCAGGGCTCGTTCTCGTTCGTGCCGACCGTCGATCCGGCGATGTTCAGCGCGACCGCGACGTCGTTCACCGTCAGCGCACCCGGCACGTCGGGTGCCACGGTCAGTCCGGCGCCCGGTGTCGCCCTGGTGCCCACGCTGGCGCCGCTGGCTGCGACCATGACCGTGGACGGTCGACTGACCGGCGCGACAGGGTTGGTACTGACCGCGACCGACGGGAACACCTCGCCCACCCAGACGTTGGATTCCGGGAACAGCGCCACTCTGTGCCTCAAACCCCAGCAGAGCTGGAGTGTTTCGGTCTCCGCCGGCACCAGCGGTCTGCAGGTCGCGGTGCCCAGCAGTTCGATCACCATGTCGGCCGGCGCACCGAACAGGCTGGCCCTGGTCGCCTTCACGGTGACGCCAAGGGTTGCCCTGGCGGCGGTCGCCGGACGGGTCGACTCGTCGTCGATCACCGTGCCGGTGCAGATCCAACGGGACGGCGCGACGGTCTACTCCGGTTCGGCAGTGGGGGTCACTGCGGCCCGGCCGGCAACGGCGGCACCGGTGCTGGTCGGCGCCTGCCCGACGTGCGGCTACACCCTGACGGCGACGCCGCCCGGCGGGGTGTTCGCGGCGGTGACGAAACAGGCCTTCACACCGGCGAACTCGCTGACGGTGACGGCGACACTGCCCTACACCGCGGCGATGGCGACGCTAGTGGTGACCCACGGCTCGAACGTCGTCACGGCGGGAGCGACGGTGACGGTGACCCCGGCTGATCGAACGGCACCGGTGACCGACGGCACCGGGCACACCACCTTCAAGGACCTGACCGCCGGCACGGCGTACGCCTTCAAGGCCGACTGGATCGACACCACCGATCCCGCGAATCCGGTGCACTACCAGGGCACCGTCACCACCACGATGGCCGTCGGGGTGAACACCGTGACGATCCCCCAGACGGTCGTGCCCTAACCGGCGGACGGATCCCAGGCACCTGACATGACGGTGTTGGACAGCAGCGGGTTCAAGCAGTGCCCCGACTCGGCTCCATCCCCGTGCGGTATGGCTGCCGCGCGCATTCCGCCCCTCCGAGCGCCCTCTACCCGGCGGGGTCTGCGCGCCGGCCCCGCGCTCATGCGTACTGTCCGGCGAGGCTTCTTGCTGCTCACCATTGCCGACTCGCCGATCACCAGGCTGACCAGATCGCTGCCGATTTGGCCCGGAGTCGAGCATCGATGGCTATAGATCGAGATGAAGGCGCACGGCATCGTCGATCTCGGTCATGAGCGACGCCGGTAGCTGCCCAAGCGGTGGTCCAAGGCGCTCGACGGCGACAGAACGGACCTGTTCGGCCTGAGCCTTGGATGCAACGCGCAGACCAGCGCCGTCGGCGGGTACCAGCACCTGAAACGGGAACACGCGTGCGGTGTTGCTGGTCAGCGGCACCACGGTGACGACGCCTCGTCCCAGCCTCTGCGCGGCAGCATTGGCCCTGTCGTTGCTGACCACGACAGCCAGCCGTTGCCTGTTGGCCTCACTGCCTAGCACAGGATCGAGATCAACCAGCCGGACTTCGCCACGGCGCATCAGGACAACCCGTCGCCAGTCGTTGCCTCCCACACCTCACGCTCACCCGACCGATCCCAGTCCTCCCAGGCCGCCGCGTAGTCGTCCTCGAGCCCGGACCGGCGCAACAGCTGAATGGCCTGGCGCAACGCGGCTGAACGGGACCCCAACCGCAGCTTGCGAGCGTGCTCGTCCAGCAACGCCACATCGTCGTCGGGCAAACTGACACTCAGTTTCATACCGCAATGCTACCCGAGTAGCACCCTGCGTCCCCGATGTTGCACCCCGTCCCACATCAGACGAGTTAGAACCCACGCGACCCTCCCGCCACTATGGGCCGATGGAGGTCGGATGGTCCCAGTCCCCTCGTCGACATCGCCAGGTCGCCCCGAACCATCACCGCTTGGATCACCGTCACGTCGCCACCGAAACATTATGACCGCAGCAAGACAATTATGACCGCAGCAAGCAAATAGAAAGCAACTCGGCGATCTCACCTTCTCTGACGTCTGTCGCATCGTATGACCAGGAGATCGATACCTCAAATCTGCCAGGGCCGCCCGGCAGATTCACGGTCGTAAGATTTTCGTGAGGAACCCCTGTATCGAACATGATCTCATCGTGGACAAACGTGAAACGTCCCAGCCAGGCCTCGCGTTCGCGGAAACCCTCCGAACTCGGCACTGTGGCTTCCGGCCGGATTGAAACAGCGAGGCGGATCGACCTGAAATAGGATCGGAGAGGGATGGCGATACCGGTACCTTTCCTCGCGTGCACACGGTCTTTGAGTGAGTCGCCTGCCCCGGCCTTCGGGATCAACGACCGCTCGTCCGAGCTACCCAGATGCAGGATGGTTATATACCCATAGTCAAGGACAAGCTCGCGATCCATGATGGGTCGCTCCGTATCGTCGGACGACCTCCCACCATTCGCGGGCGTCATTTCATCATTCGAACGTAGACCCGGCCACCAAACGGCATGCTTCCGATTTTGATCACGGCACCATCAGTCCCCCCAGTCGACTCGTTCGCTGAACCAAGCAGGTACTCAATTTTGAAGTATGCAGCGCCCTTCGCAGCACCGTCGACGCCGGCCGTCAATGGATACTCCAGGTCGGCGAGCGCCAAAGTGTCAAAAGTACGGCCGACCACAGCTGGCTCGCTGCGGCAGCACGCCGGCTACCTATGATCGAGTACATGCCATCCACGCCAGTGCTTCGCCTCCTCCGCGGATACGGACCGAGTGACCCCGCGGAAGCTGCGGACCTGGCCAGGGTCATCCAACTGGCCGAGGCTACCGACGACCCGTGGTCGCAACTGATTCCGTTGCACGTCACCGCGTCCGCGCTGGTGGTGCATCCGGAGACCAGGCGAATCCTGCTCAGGTGGCACGTCCGGCAGCAGGCGTGGCTGCAGGTCGGTGGGCATGGTGACCCCGGGGAGAGCGATCCGGTCCAGATCGCCCGGCGGGAGGCGCTGGAGGAGACCGGGCTGACCGACCTGATCCCCTGGCCGGACGCCGCTCTCGTGCACGTCGTGATCGTTCCGGTGCCGGCCAAGGGGGACAGCGCCGCCCATGAGCATGCCGACCTGCGATTCGTACTGGCCACTGCCACTCCCGATGCGGCACGTCCTGAGCGGCCGGACGCTCCGCTTCGCTGGCTCACCGTCACCGGGGCCATGGCAGGTACCACCGAGGCGAACCTGCGCGAGAGCATCGACCGGGTGAGCCGGATGTTCGATCGGTGACGGATCGAAAGGTATTGGCGGACAGGCTCAGCCAGCCAATCCCCAGACCACCAGCAGCACGATGATCATCACCGATACCACCACCAGCAGGATCCACCACATCGGAAACCCGCTCGGCTCCGGCTCCGGCTCCGGTTCCGGCTCGGGCTCCGGCGGCGCGACGTAGACCGGCTCAGGTGCGGGGGCCTCGACGGGATGGAGCGACAACAGACACCGGACACAGGTCTGCGCCGCCGGGGAATTCGGCTCGCCGCAGTGCGGGCACATCAGCGCCGCGGTCGCGGCCCGCCCGACCGTACCGGGCAACCGGCGCAAGGAGGCCCCGGTCGCCGCACCGGACGGCAGGACGACCGTGCTGCGCGCCCAGAAAAGCGGAAAGTCGCAATTCCTGCAGAAGTCCTCGGATTGCCGCTTGGCCGCATCCACGGTCGCCATTTCCCCGCATTCCGGGCAGGTCACCAGATCACCGCTCGAGGCCACCCCGTTCGGACCGAGCAGCAGTGGCAGGTCGGAACCGTGCCCGTCCGGCGACGCATACTGTTGCGGCACCTGCATGGTCGCCACCGGACTCTGTTCGACGAACGACGGTGGGCGCTCGCCGGACGACGGTGGGCGCTCGCCGGACGACGGTGCGCCCTGGCTCAACGACGGGTGGCCGGGCGCCGCCGGTTCTGAGGGCTGGGTGGAACCACTGGGGTAGGCCGGATTGGGCGGCCCGACGGGCGGCACGGTGAACGATCCGACCGGCGGCAGGCTGGTCTGGGTCTGCTCTCCCAGAATCGGCGAGACCCCGCGCGCCGGCGACGGCGCCGCCGTCGGCACATGCGGCATCACCTCCGCGGGCGGCGCCGGGACCTCGCCCGGATCGGGCGCCGACGGCAACGCCGCGTGACTGCCCCGGACCTGTTCCAGGTACGCCCGGTCGGCGGCGGCTGGTTCCTGGGCATCCGAGCGACTCGACCGCTTCACCATTTCTCCTCCGTCGTCGACAGCATGCGCCGCCCATCGATCCACAACTCGGCGCGGACATGCGCCGGAATCTCGTCCCTGACGATGGCCACGAACTCGTTCTCCGACAGATGCCCGGTGCCCTGCACCGTCATCCGCACCCAGGCGACATCGGCGGGTGCGTCGCCCTCCGGCCACACGCCGCCGCCGTCGACGACTTCCGCCGGACCGCCGGAGAGCATCTGCAGATACCCGCGCAATCCCCGCAGCGTGCCGCGATGCGCGAGCGCCTTCGCGGAACTGGCCAGGATCACCCGCTGCAGCGGCTCGGCCAACGACCCGTCGATCGTGTCGACCCCGATCCAGCTGGCCAGCTGGCCGATCATCGGGATCGGCGTAACAGTCGCGTCCGGGATGTGCTGTACCACATCGGCGTCTTCCATCAGGCTGCTGCCCAGTTCCTGGAAGATCGACACGAATCGAACGAAGAAATCGCTCTGCAGCATGCCGACCGGCAGCTGGTTGATCAACCAGAGCGGGTGCCGCGGCGGCGGGCCCACCCGGGAATCCCGGCGCGTCCTGGCGGCCGGGCGGGAGATCTCGAGATCGACCGGAGTCGAGGGCTTCGTCAGACTCGGAACAGACCCGGCGCGCGGGGAGAGGGTCCCGGCAGGCCGGCCCGGCGCCTGCACGCCGTCCGGGTCCGAAACGGTCCCATCACCGGCGTTCCCGGGCGAGGGGCGACCTCCATCGGCGGGTCCGGTCACGGCGCCCGACCGTCGGCCCTCACCGGACGACCACCCGGTGCGCACCGGACAGGAGCAGCGAGTGCCGGTCCAGCCTGATCACGTCGCGGCCGGCCCCGATCCGCCGGCCGGACCGCAGATCGAATTCGAACAGCTGCACCTCGTCGACCCGATCCACACCCTCGACACTCTCCAGCAACTGGGCGATGGCAGCCGCGTTCAGGTCGGCGTCGAACAGCCAGCCACTGCCGTCGGCACCACCGGCCAGCGGGTGCACATATCTGGTCAATTCGTTGATGGCCCGCTGACGCACCAGCGCCACCGGACGCCCAGCCGGTGCGTGTACCAGCGCGGCGACCGAGACACCCTGGTAATACGGCGTTCCCACCTCGACGGCGGTACCGACGAGGCGATGCAGGTCGAGATGTTCGGTGATCCGGCGCAGCAGCGGCGCAGTCAGGGCGAAGTCGTCCAACTGGTGGGTCCTGACGTCCGTCCTGACCTGCGGCACCACCAACATCCGCACCGGACCGTGCCCATCAGCGGACGGCAGGCACCTGGCGCGGGCCACCTCGATCGACGATTCCAACGTCAATCGCTCGAAATCACCTGCGGTGACCGCTCTCTGACCGGTACGCAGGGTCAGCGGACCTCTGGTCTTGGCCTCGGCGACGGTCTCGGCGTCCACCCCGCCGACGGCGGGCCGCAGGTTGACCGAACCGGCGATGTAGGGAACCGCGGAACGCAACACCGTCAGCGTCCTGGCACCGATGTTGCCCTGCGCCCCGCCGCCGTAACGGTATGCGGTCACAGCGATCTCGGCTCCGTCGCGGGGAATCCGGCCGTGCTGCCGGACCGAGCCGTCCGGGTAGCGGACCCGCGGGCCGAACCTGACCACACCCGACGCGGAGTCCCAGACGAAATGGGGATCGGATGCGGTGGACGACGAGAAATCCGCGACCTCGGTCCATTCCACTGCGCCGCCAGGATCGGTGATCCGGACGGTCTCGCCGTCCCGCCTGGGCAGCACCGGCGGGAAGGTGACCCGAAGTTCCTGTCCTGGACTGCCATCCGACCGACCGAGCACCTCGGCTGCGGCCTTGGACGAATGCTCTGCCTCCACGGTGGCACCCAGCGCGGCGACCTCGAGGGCATCCAGTCGCGGGCTGGCCTGGTAGGTCGGCTGGCCGGGTACCGGCGCCAGCAATTTCACCCTGAGCCAGTACGCGGAAGTGTCGCCCAGGGTCAGGAAGTCATGTTCGGGTGGCACCATCAGCACGATCTCACCGGCCCGGTTCAACCCCCCGGTGCTGTCGGAGAAGACATCGACGGTGATCCACGCCTCGCCGTTCCACACCTCCCAGGCCAGCGGCGGATTCCGCGGATCCACCCCGATGCCCTGAGCATGGGCCTGCACCGACAGCCGGATCGCCATGCCCGCAAGTGATTCCGCGAATCCCAGCAACAACACGTTGCCCGGGGCCAGGTTTCCGCTTCTGTCGGTGGTGGTGAAACAGGCGACCGACGACCCGGCGAACCGCAGGTCGTCGAACACCGGCGTCATCCGCTCCGCACGGGCATCCGAGGTCAGCGCGTTCACCAGCACCGGCGGACGGATGGTCAGTTCCTCGACCGTGGAGAAGACGACGGCCGCATCGTTGCTGCCGCCATCTCCGGTGGTGCTGACCTGCAGGCCCGCCGGGACCGTCACCGGGATGTCCTGGACGGCCGACAGCCAGAACGTCACCCGCGCCTTGGCCACCGAAGGAGGGAAGGGCTCGATGCCGACCAGGTTGAGGAAGTGCACATAGAGCCGATCGGGCACCTGATTCACCCGGTACAGCACCATCTCGCTCATCCACGCGAAAAGCTCGATCAGCGCAACACCGGGGTCGGAGACGTTGTGGTTGGTCCACTCCGGCGTGAACCGCGGTATCAGCCGCTTCGCCTCGTCGACGATGTCCTGGAAGGTTCGGTCATCCAGATTGGGGGCCGGCAGCACCATCAGGTCTCCTCGTGCGGAATGACGTAGAACGGGAAGACCAGGTTGCGGCGGTCGTTGGTCACCTTGACCCGATAGGTGACCTCGATATTGACCAGGGCGTCGTCGTTGCCGTCCGGTATCGGATTGACGTCCTCGATGACGACCCTCGGCTCCCACTGGGCCAGCGCATCGCGTACCGCCTGCGCCATCAGCCCCAGCAGGTTCGGGGTGATCGGCTCGAACAGCAGCTCCCAGATCCGGCAGCCGAACTGTGGTCGCATCACCCGCTCACCGGGCGCAGTGGCCAGCACCACCGCCATCGATCGGTCGAGGTCGGCGGGGCCATCGGTCAGCCGGATCGAGCCGGTGTGATCGACCTGCATCGGCCAGTAGAACCCGCGGCCGACGAACGAGGCGTCGTAGTGCGCGGGACCGGCGGCACCCGTGGACGGCAGCACAATCTCCTCCACCGGCTCAGCACCTCCTCGAACTGCGCAGTGACATCACTTCACCAGCACCAGGGACCATCAGTTCACCAGCACCGGGTTGCCCTTGAGCATCGCAGGTCCGGTGGACGACAGGTCCAACTGGGCGTTGGCCTTGAGCTCTACCATCGTTCCACTCGCGGAGTTCTTCACCGATGCCTTGGTCGTCACGTTCAGGCCGGAGATCTCCACATCGGTATCGGCCTTCAGGGTGATCTTGCTGCCCTGGATGGTGATCGATCCGTCGGTGCCGATCTTGAAGGTGGCCGAGCCGGCCGAGATACTCAGCGGCGTGCCCTGCGGGACTGTGGCCACGAACTCTTTCTTGGACATCTTCACCGAGGATTGCCCGCCGGCCAAAGCCAGCGAGATGTACTGCGTCTCCGGCGTCGTCCCGTCACCGAACTCCACCACGTGGCCGAGCCGGGAGGTGATCTGCCGGGAACCGACCTGCCCGCCGGACATCACGAAGCCCGGCTGGGCATCCTTGCCGTTGAACAGCGCCCCGATGATCAACGGCCGCCGCGGATCACCGTTCTCGAAGCCGACCACCACCTCGTCGTTCACCTCCGGCATGAAGGTCACACCCTTGTTGTTGCCGCCGCCGACGGACAGCATCCGCGCCCAGTTGCTTTCCAGCTGTTCGTCCAGGCCCGGGTACTTGATCTTCACATCACCCGGCGATCCCTGCGAGTTGCCCACCTGGGTGACCACGCCGATCACCAGCCCGTCCCGCCGGAAACTGCTCTTCTTGCCGTTGGTCAACGTGTCCACCAGCCCTGTCGGTCGGCGATCACCGGCGGTGAAACGGGTTTCGAAACCGCGCGCGGAATAGCTGTGCTCCACCTCGGTGACCAGATATCGACCGCTGGCCGGGCCGGCGCCCGACACCGCCACCGAGCCACCGAGCTTCACGGCCGAGTTCGCCGGCGTGGTGCCCTTGGCGGTGACGGCCGCGGTGGCCCAGTGGGTCACCGCCCGGTCGGCCAGGGCCTTGGCCTCGTCCTGCGCAAGGGCGCTCGGCACCGAAGTGGTCAATTTGCTCTGCCCGGCCAGACCGGCCACCGTGGCAAAGCCGGCCACCAGGTTGGCGTCGGGCAGCAGCGAACGGTTCACCGGCGCGCTGACACCGGCAACGGCCTGCTTCGTCTTGGGAACCCAGCCGGTCACGGTGGTCTGGCCCGGATGCAGCGCGCTGGCCCTGACCGAGAATTGGCGGAGATCCTCGCCGACCGCGAGAGCAGGGCCGCCGGCGGCCGCTGCCGGCTTCTTGAACATCAAGGTCTTGTCCTCGACCCACCAGTCGAAGCCGACCCGGTCGGCCAGTTCGCTGACGAAACCGAAATCCGAATCGGCCTGCAATGTGTAGTCACAGATTTGACCGGTGGCATCGACCTCGGCCGACAGCCCGTAATTGCCGGCGATCTTCTTCACGATGTCGGAATAGCTCATCCTGGTGTAGCTGGACACCTGATTGCCCAAGGTCATCTTGTAGGAGAAATCGTCGACGACCACCACAAAATCCGGCACGCCGCGGTCGAGTTGGAGATCAACTCCGGTGACCTCGCCGGCGAAGAGCTTGTCGCCCTGGGCCATCTTCACCTCGACCACCGCACCGATCCGGAAGCTGTCGGCGGCGGCGATCGCGTAGCCCAGATCGTCGAACCGCAGCGTCGCCCTGGCCGGCAGCCCGAAACTCCTCTTCACCCGCAGGCCGGTGAGTTGTTCCAGCTGGGCCTGCGGCAGGCCCGTTCCGTTGAGCAGGATGTCCGGGGCGATCGCACCCATGCTGGGCGCGCTCATCTCGGATCCCGCCGGCGAGGGATCGAAGTCCTCACTGCGACACCCGCGGGATCGACAGCAGCGAGCCGTTGCGCAGCGCCAGCGGATCGGCGATGCCGTTGGCCGTGGCTATCTGCCGCCACCGGGTGGAGTCGCCGTAGTACTTGGCCGAGATCCGATCGAGCGTCTCGCCCGGCTGAACCCGGTGTACCCGATGAGGTTTCGGCGTTCCGGAGGTTGGGTTCTGCGGGCCGAAGGCAGCGGATTCCTGAAACTGCGTCAACGTCAGCGAGACCTTCGCGCGCAGCGGCACACCAGTCGAGGAGAAGTAGGTGAACTGCAGATTGATGCTGGCCACCACTGCCTTGAACGAGTGCAGACTGCCCCAGTGGAAGACGACGTAAGGAGGCCGGACGTTGTTGGTCTGCGGGTCGGTGCCGGGCAGCGACTCGTCCACGTCCATCAGGCCGAGCACCTTGCCGGTGTGGGAGGTGACCGCCTGGCCGGTGTCGGTGGTGTCGAAGGTCAGCTCCAACGACATCGATCCGGACGACGCACCCTGATAGTGCAGCTGCGGAACTCCCTGGCCGGCAAGGGAATTACCTGACCAGCTGTTGCTCCGGGAGACGGCCAGCTCGGCCGGGTTGAACATGCAGGGGATGGTGTCGGCGCTACCCTCGATTTCCAGGAACGCCTTCTCGGTCAGCGCCATGACAACCTCCTGCAGTTCCGGTCACGCTCGGGCACGGTCACATCACTCCCGGGTTGAATCGTCGGCCGCGACGGGACAGCTCGTCCGACACCCGGTCCTCGAGCCGTTCGACGATGATGTCGACGAGCTCGTCCCACTCGCGCGGAGTCAGCGACGCGGCGATCGATCCGGGGCGCTGCCCGTCACCGTCGACGGTGTCGACCAGCCGCGTTTCCGGAGAGGTCACGTCGTTGCTCCTTCTGATGCTCTGCGTGCCGATCTGTTGCGTGCCGATCTGTTGGTTGCCGATCTGTTGAGCGCTGCGCTGCTCCGTCCGGTTGCCCGCAGCTCCCGGCAACTGCATCCTGGCCCGCTCGAACAATGATGCCGGGAGGTCGAGCAGGCTGCTCCGCCAGACCGGGCCGATCACCGCAGCACCACCGGCTCCCCCGGTGGTCCGGCCGCCCCCGACCGCCGGCACCCCTGGGGCCGGGCCGCCGGGGGCGAGCGTCGGCGCGGTCGATACACCCGGCGCTGCAACGGATCCTCCTGGTATTCCAGCCGCCGAGATTCCAGCTGCGGGCACTGCGCGGGGCGCACTTCTGGGCGGCGCCACACTCGGCCGGGCGAGCAGGGCCCGGGTGGCGGGCTCGATGTCCGCAGAGGTCATCTGCCGGCGGAAGGGCCGCCGCTCGGTGGACGCGAAACGCCGGCGAACCGTCGCGCCGGTCGTCTCCCCTGGGTCGGAGCGGCCCGACTGCCCGGGCCGGCCGGCCGCGTCCCAGGTCGCGGCCACCGCCCACTCGGGTCCCGCTCGTCCGGCCGGCTGCCCGACCGGAACGGCCAACGGCGCGCCGGCCCGCGGAACCGGCTGCACCTGGATCGGGGTGGAGACACCGAACCCGAACCGGTTGGGCGCCTCTCGCCCATCCGCCGCCAGGGCGGGCGTTCGGCGGATCGCCGAGTCGAACCCGGGTTTGTCGGTGGAACCGCCCGGGCCGGCCGCTGACGAGAACCCGACCACTGGGCCGAGCCCCGCTCGGGTGGCGGTCGAGATGGCGGTGGGGGCGTGCGGAGCGGCCGAACCGATCGCTGCCGCCGCCCGCGGCAGCGCCACCACAGCCGGCCGGACGGCTCGACGGTCGGCTGGAATGTCCGCCCTGACCGGAGCGGAGACGCTCCGACGGATCGAGAAGGACGCTTCCGCCGACCGGGCACCGGCCGTGGTGAGCCGATCCGTCCCGGTCGTGCGGGAAAGTCCGATCGCGCCGGGGCGCCCGGTCGCGCTCGTCAGGACGGTCGCGCTCGTCAGGACGGCCAGGCCGGTCAAGCCGGCCAGCATTCCTGGCCGGGGTAGGTCGTCGGTCGGTCGGTGGGCATCCCCGGGCGTGGCCCGGGCCGGGTCCGGCGCCGGGCGATTCTGGCGATCAGCGGCCCGTGTCAATGGTCCGGTAGCAGCAAGGCGTTGCAGCGCAACCGATCCCGCTTGACCGCGGAGCCGTTGGCCCACCCCGGTCGGGACCCGGCCGGCGGACCAGTTGGGGGTTCGCCGGCCAGCAGCGGCGATCGGGTGGCCGGCCCGACTCGGGGGCGGCTGGACGGCCGCGCCATCCGGTGAAGCAGGTTCCCCGGAACGCGGCATCCCCGCCGGCGCGATCGGTGATCCGCTGCTGCCACGGCCGACCGGATCAGCCGCGCTGCGGCCGGACCTCCGGGCAGCCGGTGCTGATCGGGTCCTCTGCACATCGCCACCGATCGGATGGACGGGAGCCTGGCCACCGGCCCGCAGTAGCAGGGGCAGGCCGGTTGCCGATGGCCGGGCGTTCATCGCAGTGCGCCCAATGGCCACCTCTCGGCCGACCGCGTTCTGCGCGAGCCCGCCGACCACCTCAGGAGACGGATATCCGAGCAGGTCGGTCCGTTGCCCTCGCGGAGCAGTGAGCGGAAATCGGAGGAGGTTGGTCCGCTGCCCCTGCGGACCATGGAGCGGAGATCTGAGC
The DNA here is from genome assembly GCA_038229825.1 of Mycobacteriales bacterium. Lineage (GTDB taxonomy): Bacteria > Actinomycetota > Actinomycetes > Mycobacteriales > Nakamurellaceae > Nakamurella. The sequence continues at coordinate 448,229 of JBBROB010000001.1, read as the reverse complement.
AGGAAGGACATCGGCCAGCTGGGTTCTCGCACGACGCGGTGACCAGCGGCCGGCTGAGTTCCGGTCACCGATCGGAGAACGACCAACCCGCGCCGGCCGCGATATCCGGACGGGCGTGCCGGCACCGGCACCGTCGAGCGGCTGACCACCGACCGGCGGATTCCGGCGTGCGGCCCGCTCTGCGAGGCCAGCACCGCCGCGGCAACATCCGCGGGACCGCCGGAGCGAGTCGGGTCCAACCCGCCGGCAAGTGGCGCTGCGACGGCAGCGGTGGCCTCCGATGGGTTGGCGGCGGACCGGGGACCGGGAGCCGGGAGCCGGCCGCACGGGGAATCGGCCACGGAGGTGAACTCGCCGGGTACCGCGGACCTGCGAAACGCCGTCGGCGAGCGGAAGCGGGCAGGTACGGCGGGCGCACCGGGTTCGGCAGAAATGCCCGGCACAGCGGAAGTACCGGGCGCCCGGGTGGTCGGCGCAGGCCCGGTCCCCGGACGAGTCACGGCAATGACCGGCACCGCGGGGTGGGTGAGGTCTCCCATCGCTGCGGAAGTGATCGCCGACGCCACGCGGCGGCCCGGCGGGAGCGCCGGCGGCCGGGCCGGCTCCGCGGTCGAAGTCGCAGCGCGGATGTCGATGCCAGCGACCGCGCTGCGGCGAAGTTCGGCCGGCGCATCGGGTGCGGGTAGCAACTCCAGCGCCCGGGGCAGGCCGACGACGCTGCCCCACCGCGAGCTCATCGATCGGTGCAGCGCTCTGGCCAGGGGCCGATGACTGTCGGACGGCGGTCTGGCAGAGGGCGAACGAGCGGCACCCGGTGAATCGGCCGCTACCGGCGAGTCCCACGCCGGACGATCGAAGTCCGACGCCGCACCCACCGCAGACATCGGACCGGCCGAGGCCGGCGAGCGCGGTGCAAATGCCGACGGTCCTCCGCCGGCCCCACTGGGGCTTTCGATCGCGGGCATTGGATCGGGTGATCTGCGGACCGCTGCCGGGTTGTCGTCTGCGGGAGCGGGAGGAAGTGCGGTACTCGGTGGCATCGTGTCGAGTCCGGACCCTCGCGGCACCGGCTGAGTTCGCGACGACACCAGCTCCGGCCGAGCCACGACCTGGGGTCCGACAGGCGGCGATCCGACAGTCCGCTGGACGCCCGGCGAGACCGGCGAGGTCGGGGTGCCTTGCGCCGCTGATGCTTCGGTCGCTCGTCGACTGCCGGCCGAACCGACGCCCCCGGGCTCCTGCGGATCGGCCGGGGCCGCATGCCTCCCCGGGGGCCGGGACGCGGCCGCCGTACCGGGCTGCTCGACGCGGGACGGACCTGACGGCTGCGGTGCGGCCGAAACGCTTTGCCGGTCGACAGATCCCGATCCTCGCAGCGAGCCGGCCGACGGCTGTTGCTGCCCATCGGCCGCCGGGCCGGCCCAGGACCGGCGCAAGGCTGTCCGCTGGGCTGCCATCCGGCCAGGGACACTCGGACCGGCAGACCCGCCGGCGCTCGACGATCTGCGTTCGACCGCACCTACCTGCGCTGCCGGCAGCGGCGATCCGGAACCCGGCGCTCGGCTGCCGACCGCTCTGCGGAGCGGCACGACCGGATCCGGCGCCTGCGCTGCCCGCCGCCGCACCACCCGGCCGAGAAGTCCGCTCAGCCCGGAATCGCCGGCTCCGTTACCCGGCGGGGGGACGGCGCCCGGACGCCGGACATCGCCGCCCCCCTTGGGCGCCCCCGGTGGACCAGTGGCTCCCTCGGCCGACGGGGGGCGGGTCGCAACCGCCGGAGAAGCCCTCGGCGGCAGCAGCTTGTGGTCAGCACCCTTCATGGACCCGGCCGCCCGCACGTCAGGGAGCCGGCGAACCGGCACGGCGTTCCCCGCCATCGCGACCGCCATGCTGCCGGGCGCGTAGTTCTTCTCGTTCGGTGCCTCCCGCGCTGCCCGGCGCAGACCGCGCGGCGGCAGCACCACCTGCGGCCGGGCCGAACTACTCCAACCAGGCGCGGGCCGGCCGTCGGCGGGGGTCGCTGCCGATGGGATCCACCAGCGGGGCGGGCGGATCAACTCCGGCATGCTGGAAGGTCGGATCTCACCAGGGCCGGCGAGTTGCCGTCGCACCTGGCGTGGGCGAGCGATTCCCGCAGAGAAGCGAGCCGCTGCGGCCGCGACGCTGCCGAGCGGCGCCGGCCGGGCCCGAGAGGGCGGGCCGGGCCGCGCCCAGCGCAGTGCCGCAGCCCGGCCCAACGCGGTCGGCCCCCGGACCGCACCGACACCGGCCGCCGGTTCCTCAGGCGCCATGCCGGGCATCACCCGCCCGCATTTGCGGCCTTGAATCCGTGATGCGCCACTTCCAACTCCTCGTTCAACGGCGTGTCATTGGCGCCGTCGAAGTCCGGCCCCTTCCAGCGCACCGGGAAGACGTCGTCCAGCGACCAACTCCGGAGCCGCTCGCCGTCGGAAGCGATCGCCGTGATCGCGCCGGTGGACCTGGTGACCTTGTTGTTGTTGGCGGCAAATCCCTCCCCGGCGGTCTTGTTCATCCATTCGAACAACGCATCGGAGTCCGTCAAACCGCGGCTGAACACGATATTCGGCCATTCCAGCCGCCCGGGAAGATGACGCACGAATCCGTTCTGCCCGCCTTCTCTGACGTCCTCGGTCTGGGACGAAACAGCGAGCCCACGGACGGACGCGAACAACCCGATCTGGATGCCGTCCACCTCGAACAGGAACCGCGACGACAATGGCGGCTCGATACCCAGATAGCGGGCGGAATCAGGCGAACTCACGCACCGCCTCCCAGGCCCGCTCGTTCAACCCGGCCACCGCACGGACCATCCGAACCCGGTCCATGTGTTCCAGATCGAGCAGGTCGTCCATCGGCCAGTGCAGGTGGTAGGCAAGATAGGCAATCTCCTGCCAGAGGGCGTCAACGGGGTATCGAAGCACAGCCGATCAGCCCTGACTGCGCGGAATTTCCTCGACCCGCGCCCGCGGCGCGGACCTGGCCTGGCCGAACAGATCAGCCGAACCGTTGCCGGCAGGCTGCGCCGGCGAGACCGGCGGGACCGGCGCCGCCTCGGTCCCGGTCAATGGTCCGGCGGCAGCCTGGGCGGCCAGCAACGCCTCGTACTCCTGTTGATTGCCGAAATTGATCACGCCGTAGAAGTCCTGCAGGAACGCCAGATCAGCTGCGAACAATCCCTCGATCTCGTGCGGGGTGACCATCACCAGGTCACCCAGCGACTGCACCACCCTGGCCAGGATCAGCACGGTCAACCGAGGGTCGTCCGGACCGAGCACCGTGGGGTCGCGCAGCGGTTCCAATTCATCCCTGGCGGTGGCCAGCCGCATGACGCCGGTGCGGTGCACCCCGCCGCTGGAATCGACATACCCGCGCGGCAGGGTGAACTCGTACTCGGTCTTCAGATTCACTTGACCCGCGCGAGAGATTCAATGGTCAGGGTGATGGTCTCCTTCACCGGATCGTTCGACTCCACCGAGAGCTGATCCGTCGAGATCTTGCTGGGCCAACCGTTGGTGAAGTTGAACCTGGCAACCTCGGCGTGGGTGGAGTCATACATCACCACCGAACCGTTCTTCCGCTGATTCGTCCGGTCGCTGAGCAGAATTCCCTTTGTCATGATGTCGTTGAACCACCCCCACATCTTGTCCTGGGTGGCGTCGGGCGGAGCCATCCGGACCAGACTGAGGTCGGGGGCCTTGTTGCGGCCGGCCAGCGTCTTGATGATTTGACTCTTGCCGTCCTTGCCCACCTGCTGACTGACGGCGACCTCCATTTCCACGTCCAGTCCAGCGACGGATTGGAGAATCGTGACGACGCTGCCGTCGATTTCCAGGAAGAAGTTCTGCGCAATCAGCGGATCGTTGTTGATCAGGTCGTTCGGCATGCTCGGTGCTCCTCGGCGGCAGGTGAAGTGACTCGTAGTTCGGGGCCTGTGGTGTCACGCTAGATCTCTTGCAGGTTCGGTGCCAGCCGTGATCGGTCGTCCGGACTGGCAGGTCGCTGACGGCGACGGTCAGCTCGCGGTCTGCTTGTGCTGGGCGATCCGGAAGACGACGAATTCGGCCGGCTTCACCGGAGCGATCCCGACCTCGACGATCAACAGCCCCTGGTCGACCGACTCCGGGGGATTGGTCTCTGCGTCGCACTTGACGTAGAAGGCCTGATCGACCGAGGCACCGAAGAGAGCGCCGGCGCTCCACAAGCCGCGCAGGAAGGAGTTGAGCGTGCGCTTGATCCCTTCCCACAGCGACACGTCGTTCGGCTCGAAGACCGCCCACTGGGTGCCCTGGACGATCGTCGCCTCCACCATGTTGAACAGTCGCCGCACGTTGATGTAGCGCCAGTCGGAGTCGCTGGACAGGGTGCGGGCACCCCAGATCCGGATGCCTCGGGTGCCGAACGGCCGGATACAGTTGATACCAACAGGATTCAATACCGCCTGCTCGTTCTGGGTGACCCCGTACTCCACATCGAGGCACCCTCGAATGGTGTCGTTGGCCGGCGCCTTCCAGACCCCGCGGGTATCGTCGGTCCGCGCCCAGACCCCGGCGATGTGGCCACTCGGTGGGATCAGCACCTCGGCATCGCCGTTGGTGCCGATCGGGTTCTCCACTTTGATCCAGGGATAGTACAGGGCGGCGTATGCGGAGTCGTACATCGCCACGCCGTTGCGCCAGTCCCTGATCTGCTGCGGACTCATTCCGGGTGGGGCGTCCAGGATGGCCATCCGGTTTCCGTTGAGTTCGCAGTGGGTGATCAGGGTGGTCTGGACCGCCTTCCACAGGCCGAGATCGAGACTGCCGTCGTCCTTGGTGGCCGCGGTGATCAGGTCGGGCACCACCACGATGGTCACGTCCTCGGCGACCGAAAGGCCGTTGATACCAGCGCGCGCCGATTCCGAACCGGCGAACTTGCGTCCGGTGACCGGTACCGGTGTCGGACTTGCCTTTTCCAGGGTGTAGTTACCCGGCCTCAGCACCTCGATCTGACTCGAGAGATCAGTCTTGGCGTCCAGTAATACCTCCACCTTGACCCTGGTGGAGGTCGCATTGATCACGGTGGCCACATTCCGATCGCCCTTGCCAAGTACGAGATTGTCGAACGACTCGACCACCGCACCGTCGGACAGCACCGAGATGCTGAACGGACTCGGACCCTCGACGTCCGTGTCGACGGTACTCACCTGCAAGCTGAGATCAGCGTCCGCTTCGAGGCTTTCGAAGGCCAGCGGGAGCCCGAGGGCCCGGTCGGCGGCCGGCAGCGCCTTGCGTGACGGCTGTCCCGACGGTGCGGTGTTGGGCACCCGCACCACGTAGGCCAGCGAGCCCCCGTTGGCGAAATAGCCGTAGACCGAGAGCGGAAGGATTGCGTTGGGGGTAAAGCTGCCGAAGAGTTTTTCGAACTGCATCCAACTCGTGATCAGCCGGGGGGCAAGCCCTTCCGGGTCATTCGGGTCGTCGATCGGGGCTTTCTCGGTGAATCCCACGAAGGCGGCGATGGCCGTCGGCGCCGCCGCCAGCACCTTCTGGGAGGAAACGACTTCTTCGACATAGACACCTGGTGCGGTATAGGTAGGCATGCCCACTCCTGTCGAGGGGTTGGGGCGGTACGGGCAGTGTGCCCAGCGCCGCGGTGGGAAGACGGGACGGATCGGGACGGCGCTGCCGGGTCCGGCTTCGCAGCGTCATGAGGGGTTCCACTGAACTATGACATTCCTGGCGTGAATTCAGAATAGATACCACCCCAATGCCAAATTGAACTCAAATAAGGAGTGAAATACACCCGTCCGCCAGGGCTGGCTCCTGATCTTTACTCTCGGGTAAGCACATCCGGCCCACCGATGCGAGCCGGGCCGCCGCCGACCCTGCCCGGTCAGGCTCCGAGCGTCTTCATCGAGCCGGGAAAGCCGAGCGAGACCACCCCACCGAAGGCGCAGTTGCAGATCGATCCGGCCACCAGTGCGGGCAGGCCGCCGATCAGCATCTTGGGTGCCATTGGCGTCCATGGGGCGACAATGGTTGGAACGCAGGGCATCGGGGTCAGCACGCCGAGCGCGGCCGCGGTGGCGGCAGCAACAGCTGGATTCGCCAGGGACATGCACATGCCGAACGGGACGATGTTGACCATCGGCGCGATGTCCATGATGGTCGCCGCCGGCCGGCCTTCAACAAGGGGTCTTGGCGCCGCCACGGTGAGGGTGCCGGGTGCCATGCCGAAGGTGCAGGAGGTCATCGCTCCGGACACCACCACCGGATTGCCCATCTGAACCGTCCTGTCGGTTAAAGTTTGGCACCCTTGACGCTGGCCACCAACGGCTTGCCCGTGGTGGTGACGAAACACAACACGGCCCGATCGCTGCCCTGCTCCCAACTCCGGGCCGACGGCAGCAGGTAGGTGAAGTACAGCGAGGAATCGAGGTAGGAGACGCCGACATAGCCGACGAAGGCCTGTGCACAGGAGCCGTTCGCGAAGGCCGCCAGCGCTGCGTCGCCCGGGTAGACGGAGCTGTCACCGCCTGGCTGCGCCTGATACGGCAGGCTGGCGTACGCCTCCTGGGTGTGCGGCGATGTGCAGGCCACCGCAGACAGGTCGATCAACTCGGACTTGGCTCCGGTCGGCGGGTTGAAACACTGACCGATCTCGACCTTGAACACCGAGACGGCCGTTGTCGTCTGGGTCGGCGTGCTACCGAACAGGCCGGACGCCCAACTGCAGCCGGCGACCAGCGTCAGGGCGGCGCACAACAGGAGCACCAGAGGGACGGCTGAGCCGGGCCGGCGACGTGGGGTTCCCGCACCAACCGCCGAGGCTGCCACCGTCGATCCTCCGCCGTTCTGCTCGCACAACGCCGCACCCAACCAACGACCAGTATGGGCGTTGTCGGCGCCGCCGCCAGGGGAGCCCCCGCTCGTCCCCGCGGAGTCGCCGGTGCCTGGACGTTGCCGGTCGACCGCCCGGGTGCAGATATCATGGAGTCCCGCGCTCCATGAAGGACACTGGCACTATGACCGACAGAAGCAGGCCCCGTTTGACCGCTCTGCTGTTCGCCGAGAGGGCTCGCAAGATCGCCTCCCACCCGTCGGCGGACGAAGCCATCGGTCAGATCGTGCAGTTGGCGCTGGACAGCGTCGACTGCGAATACGCGAGCGTCACCCTGGTGCATGCCGACGGTTCGCTGGAGACGGTGGCCAGCTCCCACCCGGTGGTCGACCAGGCCGATGCGCTGCAGTACGAGTTGTCCGAGGGTCCCTGCCTGACCGCGGCGGAGGTCAACGGCCTGTTCGTCGTCCCGGAGACGGCCACCGATCCGCGGTGGCCCAACTGGGGACCGAAGGCCGCCGCGCTCGGTCTGCACAGCATCCTGAGCGTGCACCTGTTCACCGACCGGCAGACCCTCGGTGCGCTCAACCTGTACGCGCGGCCGTCCTACCAGTACACCGAGGATGACATCGAGGCCGCCCAGGTGGTGGCAGCCCACGCCTCGGTCGGCCTGGCCAGGTCACGGACCGAGCAGAACCTCTGGCACGCGGTGGATTCGCGTCATGTCATCGGGCAGGCGCAGGGCGTCCTGATGGAGCGGTTCACCATCACCGCCGAGCAGGCGTTCGGGGTGTTGAAGCGCTACTCCCAGAACCACAACACCAAGTTGCACGAGGTCGCGGTCATTCTGCTGCGGACCGGCGAGCTGCCAGGCGACCCGCCGGTGGCGGAGCTCGTCGAGACCGACGGCACCGCCTGATCGACCCCGCGGGACGGACTACTGATCCCAGCGGTCCCGCAGCTTGGTGACGACGTCCCGCAGGATGCGAGACACCTGCATCTGACTGACCCCGATCAGTTCGCCGATGCGGGCCTGCGACAGGCCCTCGTTGAAGCGCATGGCGACAACCTTGCGCTCGCGCTCGGTCAGGGTGCGGAGCACGACCTCCAGCGACATCCGGTCGTCGACAACGCTCATGCAGTCGTCACCGCTCCACTGCTGGGCGATGAAGAGCCCTGCTCCGGAATCGGAGTCGAGCGACGGCGGCCGGCACAGTCCGGCCGCGGCCCTGGCCTCCCTGATGTCGGTATCCCGCACGCCGAGTCGATTGCCGACCAGAGTGTCGGACGGACGGTGCTCACCGGAATCCTGGAAGTCACGCTCGGCCACCGAGATGGCGGCGCGGAGTTCCTGAATGCGACGTGGCGGCCGGACCAACCAGGAATGGTCACGGAAATACCGCTTTATTTCGCCGGAAATGGTGGGGACGGCAAACTGGAGGAAATCGTCGCTGAGCCCCGGTAACCACCGCGATGCGGCCTTGACCAGGCCCAGATAGGCCAGCTGTTCCAGATCGCCGCGTTCGACGCCACGCCCGCGGTAACGGGAGGCGATCGACTTCGCCACGCTCAGGTGCTCCACCACCACGGCCGCCTGCAGGCGCTTGCGCTCGACCGGGTTGTCGCAGTTGACCATCTCGACGAGCAGCGCGGCCACCCTGGCCGAACGATCCGGGTCCTGACCTGCCGGCACCGAGGGTGCCTGACCAGCGGCGATGTCCATCGGGGGGATGGTCGGCTCGACCTGCCCGGCCAGCAGCGAGGCGCTATCCTCACCATCGAGGTCTACCGCGTCGGCCGCGGCCGACGTCGTGTCCTGTACCGGCGCGACCGGGGCAGGTCGAAGCTGGGTGACGGAACCGGGCTGAGTGGAGACCTGACTTCTCGTCCGGGTGCCACGGCGCCCGCCGGTCCAGTCGAATGGCGTCGATTCGACCGAATGGCCGACCACGGACGGGTTGTTTCGCGTGGCTTGATGGTGGTCTTGTGGGTAGTCGAAAGATACGGACACAGAAGTCTCCTGACAAAAAAGGATCTTCTGGCGCCTCTGCTGGACCAGTTCGGAAGGTAATGCGGCGGTGCGGCACGTCTTGTTGAGTGCTGTTGGGTAACCATACGCCCCAGCCATACGTTTTGCGCAAGGGGTCTGGGGCACCACCCAGCAGCGGCGATCCGGCCGACCCCCGATCGGTGATCGATTCATGTTGCAGCAGAGGGCATTTCGATAGTTGCGGGGCCAACCCCCGGAATCGCCATCGCGCTACCCGCCGACTGCTGACGTTGCGCCCACCGCGACGACCGTTGCGGATTGCGGTGGTTGAAAGTGCGTTCATTCGGAGTGCGATGATGAGCCGGCGACAACGAAGGAGCGACCATGCCGACCGTCCGCACTCTGGTTCTGATGAGGCATGCCAAATCGGCCTACCCCGGCGGCGTCAGCGACCATGACCGACCGCTGGCCGCTCGCGGGCAGCGCGAGGCCGGCTTGGCAGGACAGTGGCTACGGGCGCAGGTGCCGGTGGTCGACGAGGTGCTCTGCTCCAGCGCCGCCCGGACTTTGCAGACCGTGTCCGCGAGCGGCATCGACGCCCCGATCCGGGTAGCGGCAGACATCTACGACGCCATCCCGGACGCCATCCTCGGCCAGATCAGGGAGACGGCCGACCCGGTGCACACGTTGCTGGTCGTGGGCCACGCTCCGGGCGTGCCTGGCCTGGCGATGGAGCTGGCCGGCACCGGCGCACCGGAAGCGCTGGATGCATTGCGGTCGAGATTTCCCACGGCTGGGATCGCGGTGTTGGAATCCGACCGCGACTGGTCTCAGTGGGGCATCGACGACGCCCGGTTGGTCGCCTTTCACATCCCGAGGGATTGACCGACCACCTTGTCGACCTCGTTCGATCGCGCTGTCCCCGCCCTCCCACACCTACCAGCCGATTTCCAGTTCGGTGTTTCGTCAGCCGCATTCGGCATCGAGGGCTCTGCCGAAACGGCGGGACGCGGGTTGTCCATCTGGGACGCGGTGGCGGGGGTGCCAGGTCGGATTGCCGACGGCAGTACCGGAGCCGTCGCCGTCGACCATCATCAGCGCTATGCCGATGACGTCCGACTGCTGGCCGAGCTCGGTGTCGACGCCTACCGATTCTCGGTGTCCTGGTCCAGGGTGCAGCCGGAGGGTCGCGGAGCGTCGAACCCGGCGGGCCTCGACTTCTACGATCGTCTGGTCGATCAACTTCTGGCCGCCGGGGTGGAGCCGTGGGTCACCGTCTACCACTGGGACCTACCGCTGCAGCTGATGCTGCAGGGCGGCTGGCTGGAGCGTGATACCGCCGACGCGGCAGGTGATTTCGCACGATTGGTGGCCGACCGTATCGGCGATCGGGTGTGCCGCTGGACCACCATGGCCGATCCGTTGCTGCACATGGCTTATGGGCACGCTTTGGGTGTCGACGCACCTGGCCTGACCTTGTTGTCCGGTGCTTTCACCGTTGCCCACCATCTGTTGCTCGGGCACGCACGGATTCGAGAGGCGCTGTCCGGCAGCAGCTCCGCGTACATCGGGATTGCGAACCAGCACACCACCGTGACGTCGGCGACCGATTCGACCCCCGACCGGACTGCGGCCGCGCTCTACGACAGCTACCACAACGGGCAGTTCGCCGACCCGATTCTGCTGGGCCGGTACCCACGACTGTTGCAACCGCTGCTCGACCGACTACCCGGTGTGATCCGCGCCGGCGACCTCGCCGCCATTTCGGCCCCGTTGGATTTCTACGGCGTGAGCTATTTTCATCCGACTGTCATCGCTGCCGCCCCCGATAATGCGACCATTCCGTTCGCAATTGTGGAAAACCCGGGCGTCGCCGTCACGGATCTCGATTGGGCTATTCACCCGGCATCCCTGACGACGGTCCTGGTGGATCTGCAGCGGCGATACCCACGTCTTCCGTCATTGGTTGTGACCGAGAATGGTGCCGCATTCACCGACGTCCCTGCACCCGATCAGCCCGCCGGCGATGCGGTCTCCTACCTTCCCGACCTGGCTCGAATCGACTATCTGGCGGATCATCTCATTGCCATTGATGACGCCGCTGCGGCCGGCGTCGAGGTCAGCGGCTATTTCCACCGGGGACTCACCGACGCCTGGGAGGGATCGGAGGGTTTCACCCGGCAATTCGGGCTGGTCAGGGTTGATCCGGTTTCTTTGGAAAGGACCCGCCGGGCGTCCTTCGACTTCTTCGGGCAGGTGATCGCGGCTCACCGAGGTTCCGCCGTACCGTAGAACTCATGAACAAGGCGTTCGGCCGTGCAGCCCTGACCCTGTTGGCGATCACGCTGGCCGGATGCTCGACCCGGCAGGGTGGAACGGCGATCACCGCGGCGGACATCACGGCGCCGAGCCCCGTTGTGCAGTCCACTGTGCAGTCGGTTCCCGGCATCGGCACCGACCCGGCGGCAACCACGCCGGCGCCTGCGCCCAGCAGCAGCGCGCGGGTCAGCACCTCGGTCCTGACCGTGACGGTCACGAGCACATCACCGCCCACTTCCCGGCCGACGACGACGACATCCGCTGCCCCGAGCACCAACGCCGGCCCGACCACCAAGACCTCCGCTCAGTCGACCGCCTTTCCGGTCTGCCCTGCCGTCCAGTCGTCCGACGCCGCCGGGATCGTCACCTGTCTGCGCCGCTCGGTTTCCGATTTCTGGTCGGGCGAATTGAACCAGGTGATCGATCAGCCGGTGATCGTCAATCCCGCCGCGGGTCAGGTCCCGGCGGATTGCCGGGGCGGACTCACGGCCGCACCCGCGTTCACCTGCCAGGTCAACGACACCGTCTACATCAACCAGAGCCTGATCACTCTGGTGACAACCGAATTCGGCGCCAAGGACGTACCGTACGCGCTGGCGTCGGTGGTCTCGCACGAAATCGGTCACGTGGTTCAGGCGGCGGTGCAGCAGCCGGGTTACAACAGGACCGGCACGTCCGACACGCTTTCCCAGCGGATAGAGCAGCAGGCCGACTGCCTCTCCGGAGTCTGGGCGCACGCCATGAGCGGCAAGAACAAGATGGACGGGGCCGTGTTCGTCAGCGTTGCCGACGCGCTGATCACCGACATCAGCAGCAATCCGGAGATTGCCACCCACGGAACTCCGGACCAACGGGCGGCCGCCATCGCGGTCGGCATGCGGAACGGCCGCCCGCAGGATTGTTCACTGGCCACCTTCTCCTAGACTCTGCGGGTCGGAGTCAGTCCTGCTCGCCAAGGGCCTCGGTCAGCGCAGCATGCAGGCTGGGCCCGGCCACCAGCCAACCGGTTGGCGCCCCGGTCAGTGAGCTGGTCGTCATCACGGCGCCCGCCTCCCGCGCAATCAGACCCCCGGCGGCCACATCCCAGTGCTGCACACCCTCCTCCCAGAACGCGTCGAGCCGTCCGTCTGCGACGTTGCACAGGTCCAGCGCTGCCGAACCGATCCGGCGAATATCCCTGATCTTCGGCAACAGCCGGCCTATGATCCCACCCTGGACCGCCCGCCGCTGCGAGCTGTAGCCGAAACCTGTTGCGACCAAAGCACGGTCGAGCGGGACCGGCTCGTTGACCCGCATCCGGCGACCCTCCACGAAGGCGCCCAGACCCCGCACCGCCGTGTACATCCGGCCGGTCACCGGCTCGAAGACGGCTCCCACCAGCCCACCCTCGGAATCCTCTGCGGCCACGCTGACCGAGAAGTTTCCCAACTCGTACAGATAGTTGACTGTGCCGTCCAATGGATCGATCACCCAGGTGATCCCGGAGCCGGAGGCCCGGGAAGCGCCCTCCTCGCCGATCAGGCCGTCGTCGGGTCGCTCGGCCAGCAACATTCCGACGATCATCGCCTCGGCTGCCCGGTCGGCGTCGGACACCGGATCGGTGGCCGATGACTTGGTGTCCAGACCTTCGATGCGGCCGTACCGCTTCATCAGTTCGGTACCCGCCGCGCCGGCCACCCTGGTGGCCAAGTCGAGCAGGGCGTCTGTGTGCGGCGCTGGGGTCGTAGTCATGTCCCCATCCTTGCCCACCGGGTCGGTCGGCCAGGCGGTCGGTCCGTTAGGCCGTGGCAAGCACCCGGCTCGGCGCGATGGCGACGTCGACGATGTCACCGGGATGCAGCGCGACCGTCTCCCCCACCGACATCTGGGCCAGCAGAATGGCTCCGTCGGCCAATCGGGCCTGCACCCGGCCGTGCGCACCCAGAAAACTCGTGGCCACGACGGTCGCGGTCCCAGGTCCGCTGCCCATAGTGCTGGGAGTGAAGCGGATGGCCTCCGGGCGAACCAGTGCGGTCACCCCACCCGAGGTCGGCGACCCGGGCAGCAGCGGCACGTTGCTACCCAGCACTGAAACGATGCCATCGGAGGCGTGGCCGGAGACCCGGTTCGTCAGACCGATGAAGCCGGCGACGAAGGCCGTGGTCGGGGCCGAGTAGATGATGTCCGGCTTGTCGATCTGCTCGATCTTGCCTGCTCGCATCACCCCGACCCGGTCGGCGACGGCGAGAGCCTCCTCCTGGTCGTGGGTGACGAACAAGGTGGTGGTGCCGACCTCGAGCTGGATCCGGCGGATCTCGTCGCGAAGCTGCACCCGCACCTTGGCATCCAGCGCCGACAGCGGCTCGTCCAGCAACAGGACCTTTGGTTGAATTGCCAACGCCCGAGCCAGGGCGACACGCTGCTGCTGACCGCCGGACATCTGATGCGCGTAACGGTCGGCCTGGCTGTTCAGTCCGACAAGTTCCAGGTATTCGTCGGCCCGCTTGCGGCGAGTGGGCCCATCCTGGCCACGGAGTTGGAGGCCGAATGCCACGTTGTCACGGGCGGTCATATGCGGGAACAGGGAATAGGCCTGAAAGACCATACCCATGTCTCGCTTGCTGGTCGGGACCGATGAGACGTCTTTGCCGCCGACGACCACCTGTCCGCTGTCCGCATCCTCCAGGCCGGCGAGCACGCGGAGAGCGGTCGTCTTCCCGCAGCCCGACGGGCCCAGTAGTACGACGAGTTCGCCAGGAGTCATGTCCAGACTCATGCCGTCCAGCGCGTGCACGTCACCGTAGGAACGACTCAATCCACGAAGCTCGACGGCGACGCCCGCCTGGCCCACAGCCACCAACGACGGCCCGGCTGATTTCGCGGAAGGCGATCCTGTCGTCTCACCCACCGCCGATGTCACAGGTTGGATCATTTCTTTACCTTCTTTTCGCGTCGGGCGGACCCGATCAGGCTGAAGCCGAACATCACCACGAAGCCGAAGATCAACAGAATGAGCGACACCGCGGCGGTGAGACGGGGATCGCCGCTGGCACTCAGGCCGAGATTGAACAGGGCGACCGAGAGGTTGCTCTTGCTCAGCAGGTAGGCGACGGTGTACTCACCCAGCACCAGTGCGATCGTGAGGAAACTGGCGCCCAGCACTGCGGCACGGATATTCGGGAGAATGATCTTGAGCATCACCCGTGACCACGAGGATCCCAGGCTCCGCGCCGCTTCCGACAGTGTTTTGACATCGATTGCGGCAAGTCCGGTATCGATTGCCCGGTAGGCGTACGGAAGGGCCAGAATCACGTAGATGAAGCACAGCCAGATGTTGCCGGTCCCCAGCGTGTGGGCGATGCCACGGTAGACCGGGCCGAGGCCCGCCACCAGCACGATGGCCGGGATGGTCAGCGGCAGAAGGCAGATGAACTCAACGAGCTTGGACATATGCGGGGCACGCAGCCTGATCCAGGTCATGGTCGGCACCAGGAGAGCGACCGTGAGCACAGCGGTCACCAGGCATAGCGCCATGGTGATCTTGAACCCCGCGATCAGGTCGGGGGCCGCCGCCGTCAACTGCGAGAAGTGGAAAACGGTCGACCACGATCGCCATGTCCGCTTGCCGTTCAGGAGTCGCGTCGAGAAATCGAAGAGGCCGGCCAGCGGAAGGATCATGAACAGCGCGACCAGGGTGATGACGATTCGCCGAATGATCGCCTGCTTGCGACGGGCCGCAGCACGTAGTTTGCGTGGGGCGGATCCGGCTGCGATCTCGGGAGCCATTGGATACTCCATAGCCACCTGGGTCAAGGCATCGGCATCAACCGGCGTGTCGCCCGGCCCACCGAAGTTCTTGGCCTCCGCAGGTCCTGCCTGCCCGGTGCCGGCGCTCATCCCAGCCACTTCGAGGAGCGCTTTTGAATTGCGTAGTAGGCGGCCATCACGATCGCCACGATGACGACCATGACGAGCGCCTCCGCTTTCGCCAGGTTCGGAGCGCCTAGCCCCGTTTCCGAGGTCAGCGCCTGACTGATCTGCAGGGTGATCAGTGGCGCACCCAGCCCAACCAACGCAGCCGCTGTCGCGAATGCCGAAAAGGCGTTGGCGAACAGCAGCAGGAGCGCGCCGAGGAATGACGGCGTCAGCAACGGGCCCGCCACCCGGCGCCAGAACACCCAGGTGGAGCCGCCAAGCGATTCGGTGGCTTCACGCCATTGCGGCCGGATCCCGTCCACGGCCGGCAGGAAGATGATCACCATCAAAGGGATCTGGAAGAACGCGTAGACGATGATCAGGCCGGTCAGGGTCGAGAAATAGTTCACATCGGCCAATGGAACGCCGAACCAACTGTTCAGAGTGCGGCTGACGAGCCCGGTCCGGCCGGTGAACGAAAAGATGAAGGCGAAAGCGAGCATGACACCGGAGAATTGCGCGAGCACCGACGATGCCGCCGTCACCAGCTTGCGGAGCAGCCCACCGGGCGGTGCAGTGGACAGGAAATACGCGACCACGGCGCCGATCACGGCTCCGATTGCACCCGAGACGAGTGACAGCACCAGCGACCGACCCAGCGATTGCAGAATCGGTCCCGAACTGAGGAGCTCCCGGAAATTGCCCAGCGAAAAGCTCGCGCCGGTTCCCTGAAAAGCTCCGATCACCACGATGAGAGTCGGTACCAACAAGAAGAGCGCGGTGTACGCAAGGAATGGTGCCGTACCCACTCCGGACTTCATGCGCTGCAGCCGACCCCCGCCCCCCGTGCTGGGTGCGGGGGCCGGCTGCGCGAGCGATGTCTGACTCGTCAAGACGAAAGCACCTGCGATGTCTGCGGGAATCGCGTGGGCGTCAGGAGATCGCCTTGGCCCAATTCGCCTTGATGTAGGCGTCCGCTTTCTTGGTCTGGTCAGCCGTCATCTGCTGGATGTCTCCCTGGACCACCGGAAGGCTCTTTGCGGAAGTCGCGTCCACCGTGCCCGCCTTCTGCATTGCGGAGTACAGGATCGGCAGTGCGCCACCCTTTAGCCAGAAGTTCTGAGCTTCCGCGCTGTACAGATACTCTTCCCACAAACGGGCAGCGGCCGGGTGCGGAGCATCCTTGTTGATGGTCTGGTTGTAGAACGAACCGAGATTGATGCCCGCCGGAACGAACGTCTTCCAGGTGAAGCCGTTGGCGCCGCCGGCGGCCGTGATCGGCAGCTGGTTGAACGACCAACCGACGATGGCGTTGATCTTGCCGCCCGAAACCAACTGGAGTGACGCCTTCGCAGTTGACAGTGTTCCGGCCGCCTTCAGCGACTTGAAGAAATCGACACCCTTCGAGATATCGTCCAGCGATCCACCGTTGGCCAACCCGGCGAAGACCACCGCAAGCAGACCCTCGTTGGCGGCGGTCGGATCTCCGTCGAGGGCAACCCCGCCCTTCAGACTCGGATTCTTGAGATCATTGATTGATGTCATGTCCTTGCCCAGGACGTCGGCGTTGTAGCCGATCGTCATGACGCCCGTGTAGTCGTTGACCCATAGCCCTGTTGCCTCTTTGTTGGCATCCGGAATGTCGTTCCAAGCCGCCACCTTGTATGGCGCGAAATGGTCGAGACTGGCCAATGTGACTGCTGCACCTAGGTCGAAGACGTCCGGAGCTTTGTCGGTGCCCTTCGTGGTATCGGCAGTCTGAATCTCCACGGCAGAGCTGACGTCTGGCTGCGCTGACGTCAATTTGATTCCTGGGTATTTCTTCTGGAATCCCGCGATGACGTCCTTGTAATCGGACCAGTCCGGCGGCAACGCGATGACGTTGAGCGCCCCTTCCTTGTTGGCCGCGGTCACCAGTGCGTCCATGCCGCCCAGGTCGGCAGCCGATGTGGCCGTCTTCGGATCGCCGGAGGCCGAGCCGCCCGATGGGGCTGCGCTGGAGGACGATGCGGAACTCGCCGGGGCGCCGGAGGCAGCTGGGCTGCTCGCCGGCGCGGAGCCGGACGACGCCGGGGCCGCCGCGCTGGACGAACTGCTGGAGGTGCTGGAGGAGCTCGATGCTGGGGTGCTACTTGAACCACAGGCGCTTGCCGTCAGGGCAAGCACCGCAAATCCTGCGATGACACCGGTCCGGCTCAAAGCACTACGGGTGGTTACTACTCGCACTTCATCCTCCTCGGGACATTGGGAACCTGCGGAGCGTCACGCCCGAAGGTGACCAGAACAAGCTGACATGGCATCGGGGCGGTGAACTGCTGCAGAACGTAGCAAGGGGAACCCCCCGTGGGAATGGCGCCAATGTTTCGATTGCGCAACTCGTTGCACACCACGCAACGCGGCTCGGCCTTCAGGCGCGGCGATCGGGATGTTCCAAGGCCGCACCCGGGGCAGCAGATTCGAGTCCGGTGCTGTCGCGGTCACAGACAGTCACTAGAGTCACCGCTCATGGATCTCCGAATCTTCACCGAACCTCAGCTGGGTGCTTCCCACTCCACTCTGCTGGCCGCGGCCTGGGCGACCCGCGCGGCCGGCTTCAGCGCGTTCTTCCGCTCCGACCACGTGCTGGCGATGGGCGAGGGCGACGGCCTCCCCGGTCCGTCGGATTCGATGGTGAGCCTGGCGGCGCTGGCTGCCCAGGTTCCCGACATCCGGTTCGGCACGCTGGTCGCCTCGGCCACCTTCCGGCATCCGTCGATGCTGGCCATCGCCGCCGCGAACATCGATGACATCTCCGACGGCCGGCTGGAACTGGGGCTCGGCGCCGGCTGGTTCGAGGCGGAGCACCGTGCGTATGGGCTGCCCTTCGGCGCGTCGTTCGGTGACCGGTTCGATCGATTGACCGAACAACTGGAGGTCATCACCGGATTGTGGGCGACCCGCATCGGCGAGACCTTCAGCTATCGGGGCAAGCACTTCCAGCTCGAGGACGCCCCCGGGCTGCCCAAGCCTGTCCAACGAGCCGCGCCAGGGCAACCGAAGATCCCGTTGATCCTGGGCGGCAGCGGACCCAGGCGCACGCCGGCGTTGGCGGCCAGATTCGCCGACGACTACAACGTCGGCTTCTCGGACCTGGCGGCAACGACGGCCGGCCACGACCGGGTGCGGGCGGCCTGCACCACCATCGGCCGTGACCCCGACGAGTTGATCTACTCCACGGCTCAGGTGCTGTGTTGCGGGCGGACGACCGACGAACTGGCCATGCGGGCGGCGCGGATCGGGCGAACGGTGGATCAGGTCACCGGCAGCGGGATCGGCGGGTCGCCGGCCGAGGTTGTCGACAAGCTGGGGACGTTCGCCGCGGCCGGCACCCAGCGCGTTTACCTGCAGGTACTGGACCTGGCCGACCTCGACCAGATCGCCCTGGTGGGTGAACAGGTACTTCCCCAGGTCGCCGGGCTCTAGCCGGCGACCGGCCCCCGGGGTGGCGCTCATCAACAACGGCGGCGCGCATCAACGTGGCGGTTTTGTGACGGGTGGGCATGGATTCAACGCTGTCCGGAGCGCAGGCGAAGTTGATAAGCGCGCAGCGGGGTCAGCGGGCGAGACCCGCGATCACCTCGGCCCCCGGCAGCGAGGCCAGCGCGGCCCCGTCGACGACGATCTTCGACCCGCGGATCCCGGAACCGATGATCACCGGGCCGGCCTGCGCCACCGCCTGGTCGATCAGAATCGCCCAGCCGGCCGGCAGACCGATCGGGGTGATGCCGCCGTATTGCATCCCGGTCACCTTCACCGCGTCGTCCATCGCCGCGAACGACACCTTGCGGACATCCAGCCGCCGCCTGACCACCCCGTTCACGTCGGCCCTCGTGGTGGCCAGCACGACAGCGGCCGCCCAGCGCTGCTCACCATCCCGCCGTCCGGTCACCACCACACAGTTCGCCGCCGACGCCATCGGCACGTCGTAGTACTGGCAGAAGGCGGCCGTGTCCGACAAGGCAGGGTCGATGGGTGCGGTGAACACCGGCGGGCCGGTCCAGCCGAGCAGGGCGGCCGACACCACCGGGGCCAGCAGCTCCGCGGTCGGAGCAGTCAGAGTCAGCTTGCCGAGAATCGGGGCGGTCACCCTGCCACTCTGCCCGCTGCTGGGCAAGGCCCGGGCCACCGGACTGCCGAGCGGTCGGGCGTCCGGCGAAACACGGGACGGAAACACGCGACAATGGAACCCGTGAGTACCGCAACCGCCCCCACCCTGCCCCCGGCGCCGGCGGCCGAACCACTCCGGCCGCCCACGGGGGCCAAGGCTGACGTGCTGCGCGTCGGTCCGTTCCAGGTCTGGCCACCGGTGGTGCTGGCCCCGATGGCCGGCATCACCAACACCTCGTTCCGGGGTCTGTGTCGCGAGTTCGGCGCCGGCCTCTACGTCTGCGAGATGGTGACCACCCGGGCGCTGGTGGCCCGCGACTGGAAGACCATGGAGATGATCCGGTTCTCCCCCGAAGAGCGGCCGCGCTCGCTGCAGCTGTACGGCGTCGACCCCGCCGTCGTCGGGCAGGCGGTCCGGATGGTCGTCGAGGAGAACCTCGCCGACCACATCGACCTGAACTTCGGCTGCCCGGTACCGAAGGTCACCCGCAAGGGCGGCGGGTCGGCATTGCCGTACAAGCGAAAGCTGTTCGAGGCCATCGTCGGCACGGCCGTGCGGGAGGCGTCCGCTGCCGGCATTCCGGTGACGGTCAAGATGCGGATCGGCATCGACGACGAACACGTCACCTACCAGGACGCGGGCCGGATCGCCCAGGACTGCGGGGTCGCTGCGGTGGCCCTGCACGGCCGCACCGCCATCCAGCACTACTCGGGACAGGCCGATTGGTCGGCGATCGCCCGGCTGAAGGAGATCGTCACCGACATTCCGGTCCTTGGCAACGGCGACATCTTCGGGGCCTCCGACGCGCTGGACATGATGGCTGCCACCGGCTGCGACGGGGTGGTGGTCGGCCGCGGCTGTCAGGGCCGGCCGTGGCTGTTCGCCGAGTTGGCTGCCGCCTTCGAGGGTCGGCCGGCGCCCACCCCGCCCGACTTGCGGGCCGTCGCGCACATCCTCCAGCGGCACGCGGAACTGCTCTGCTCCGAGATGGGCGCCGATCGGGGCCTTCGCGATCTGCGTAAGCACATCGCCTGGTACCTCAAGGGTTTCGCAGCCGGGTCGGAGATCCGGCGAGAGCTGGGGATGGTCGCCGGCCTCGATCAGCTGGATTCACTGCTCAGTCGGCTCGACCTCGACCAACCGTTCCCCCGCGCCGCCGAGGGCCCGCGCGGGCGACAGGGATCACCGCAGGGCCGGGTGGTGCTGCCCTACGGGTGGCTCGACGATCCGGACGCGATGGCGGTGCCTGCGGGGGCCGAATCCGACGCCGGCGGCGGCTGAGCAGGGCGGGTCGTCGTGCCGTGAGGAGACCTGGGGCAATGACGACACTGTCGGCCGCCGCCTGCTGGGTGATGCTGACAGCGGCCGGCTGTTCGACGTCGGTGGGCAGCGCCATGCCGTCGGCGGGCCTGCCGGCCGCGGCGAGCGGCCCAGCAGTCGCCGTCGCGGAATCGGTCCAGCGGACGATCGACGTTTTCAATGCCACCGCGGGTGGTCCGGTCGCCGCTCAGCAGGCCGTCCTTGGTCGACTCGTCTCGCCCGGGCAGCGGTCCGTGCAGAACAGCTGCCCGGCCGCGACCACCACCATCAGCTTCGAGCCGATCTACCCGAGGTTGGCGCCATCTCCCGACTGGCGGCCGACCGGCGGGTCGCTGCCCGGGGACGTCTACGCCCTGCCCACCCTGATCAGGATCTATGTCGGCAGCCGGATCACCGGGACCGACCTGACGGACCTGCACGTCGCCGTTGATGCCGGGCAGCTGCGGCTGCCCGCCCTGTGTCTGGGTTGACCGGGGCGACGGCTTCCGGTGGCGAACACCTCCGGGTCGAGTAGCAACCCACCCCCGGCTCGAACGTCTTGGCCTTGGTTGTGCTGGTCTCATGCGGGCCGAGGACCACGGGCAACGGTGGGGTCATAGCGCCTTTCCCTACTATGCAGGTCTAGGCAGTCAGTGGCGCTCGGTCACCACGTGACGCCACCGGTCGATGAAGACCCGGCGTTACTCGAAGTCGGACAGGAACAGGGAGGTCGCGTGAGCGACGAGCCGCGCGACGGCGCCGCCGGTGGCGGTGGTCCCGACAGTCCCGACCTCAGCCGAGATCGTGACGATGACGGCGAATCCATTGCGAACGGGCCCGGCGGCCCGGCGGCCGGCGATACCGTGTCGGCCCCGTGGGAACGTCAACGGCGATGGAGCCAGGATCCACTGGACGCCACTCGGGTCGATGACCTGCTCGCCCGGCTGGGGCGGCCCGACGAGGCACCTACCGAAGGTCGCCGGCGCCGCAGGCAATCGGCCGACGGCTCGGTCAGTGCCAGCGATCTGATTGCCGCGCTATCGACCGACCAACCCACCGACGAACCGACCGTCTTCCTGGCTCCCGAGCGGTCGGCTGCGGACGCGGCGGAGGCAGATCAGACGGTGCTGCTGCCGCCCCGGATCGGCCCGAACGATCGGGCACCGATCCGGGACCTCGGCGATGACCCGCGGACGGATTTCATTCCCAAACTCACCGGCAACGCGGCCGACATGGCCGAGGCCGATTCCATCCGGGCCGCACTCCGGCGGCAGAGCCAGCTGGCCCCGGGTACCGGGATGGCCCCCTATGGCCACGGTCCCGGCGGTCCACCGCCACATACCGAGTGGCCTCCGGCGCACGGGTCCGGGCAACCGCCCCGCCGCCGGCTCCTCTACGCCGGGCGGTCGGTCGCGGCGTTCGTCGCCGTCATCACCCTGCTCGGTGTCGGCGTGGAGTGGAAGATCAAGGATCGTGCTGATGCGAGTCTGCGGGATCATTCCGTCGCCGCCCTGAACGCCGCGGATCCGAACATCTCCACGGCCAGGACCGCGCCACGGATCATCACCAATTCCCAGGGCGTGACGGTGACGGAGTCGGCGAATGCGGCCACCACGTATGCGCCGGAGAACATCCTGCTGCTGGGCTCGGATACCAGATCGGGCGGCAACGCTGCCCTGGGTGGATCCGACCCGTCGACGGACGGCACCGCCAACTCCGACACCCTGATGGTCGCCCACATCTCCGGTGACCGGCAGCACGTCACCATCTTGTCGATCCCACGGGACACCATCATTCCGGCCCCGAAATGCCTGCAATGGAATGCGTCCACCGGCAAGTACTCGACCACCTACCAACCGATCAGCTCGGGCGAGCTGTACCACATCAACAGCTCGTATTCCGTCGGCGGTCCGAAGTGCAGCGTCACCGCGGTACAGAGCCTGACCGGTCTGGGCATCACCAGAATGATCGGCATCGACTTCGCCGGCTTCAAGGCGATGGTGGACGCCCTTGGCGGTATCACGCTCAACGTCTGCGCCCCGGTGGTCGACCAGGAGCTCGGCACCGTCGTGGGTACCCCTGGCGTTCAGGTGGTGCACGGGGAGGTGGCGCTCGGCCTGGTCAGGGCCCGGAAGGTGGCCGGCGAGACGGGTTCCGACCTGGCTCGTATCCACCGTCAGCAGGTGATCCTGTCGGCCATCCTGCGGCAGGTCACCCAGGCCGGGACGCTGCTCAACCCGGCCAAGCTGGACAACTTCCTGCAGGCGTTCACGAGGAACACCTTCACCGACAACGTGACTCTGGAAAACCTGGTGACCCTTGCCGGTTCGCTGGGCACCCTGGACCCGGCCCACGTCACCTTCTACACGTTGCCCACCGTCAACAGCACCACCATCCCGGGCGCCCTGGACGTCGACCGGGCCAAGGCTCCGATCGTCTTCGACGACCTGATCAACGATCTGCCGCTGCCGGGCGAGGTGACCACACCGGCCACCACCAGGGCGGCGACCACGCCGGTACCGCCTGGTCCGTCGACAGCAGCGGCCGGCAGCCTGAAGCTCACCGTGGCGCCGTCCCAGGTCGCCCTGGAGATCTACAACGTCACCGGTCAGCCCAATGTCGCAGGCACGGCCCAGGAGAAGCTGAACGCGATCGGATTCAAGGTGTCCGACAATCAGCTCTTCAAGCCGGACACGGGCACCCAGACCGGCACCACCGTGGAGTACGCGCCGACAAACCGGGCCGCTGCGCTGACCGTGGCGGCCGCCGTTCGCGGTTCGACACTGGTGGTGACCCCCGGTCTCGGCTCGACAGTCCGGCTGCTGCTGGGCTCGACGTTCACCGGCGGAGTCAGCGCCGTCACGGTGGGGCAGCAGGCCCCGGCCTCGCTGTCGACGGCCATCAGCACCGGTCCCTCGGCTGGCGCCACCTCGCCTTCGTCCAAGGGCAGTGCCACGCTGGGATCGACGGACCTGTCGTCGGTGAATGCCGCCGCCGGCTCCTGCGCCTGAGCCTCGACACCTGACCCCGGTGCCACCGGGACCCTGGATTCAGTTGGCCGTTGGGGCGCCGCCCACCAGCTGCCGGATTCGATCCCACCGGTTGCGGTAGCGCTCACCGAAACGCCGTCGGGAACGGGTCATCCGCTTTGACTGCGGTGCGTAGAAGTGCCGAGCCCACCACGAGCCGGGTTTGGCCAGCCGAATCGCACCCACCAACCCGAGCGGGACATACAGAACACCGACGCCGCCGGTGATGGGTTTGCCCTTCACCAGGCACACCATCGGGGGCACGAAGGTGAGCACCACGGCGGCGACCAGCAGCCACGTCACTTCCGAGCCGAGCAGCTGCACCAACGGTTCGGCATCGACGATGTCGGTGACGGTCCCCGCAGTCACCGCGACCACACCGGTCAGTACCAGCACGATCGCCACCGCATCGACCGACTGCTGACCCTTCGCCCCCCAATAGACATCGTCCAGATAGAACCACAGTGCGAACTCGTCGAAGGCGAGCCCTATCCCGATACCGAGCACAGTGGCCATCACCGCCAGCGCCGAGCCGCCGAGCGAGAACCCCACCAGCACAAGTGAAGTCATCGTCATGAGGATGATGCCGAAAACCTGGTGATGGATGTGAACACCGTTGACGACGATGTCCCTGACCGGTCCGGACGACTCCTGGCCGTCTCCGGACCGGCGCCGGATGAACCTGGTGATACCGCGGGTGATCAGGAACGTCAGCAGAATTCCGATGAACGAATAGATCAGCGGGGTGAGCGTGCCGTCAGAGTTGACCAGGTTGTTGCTCAGCAGCACCTCGTTGACGACATACGTTCGCGTCAGGTTCCAGGGTGTGCTGATGTCGATGAGCGAACCGGTGTCGGCGGCCCCGATCGGCCCGGCGTACATCAGGAGTCCGACCATGGAGGAAAAGGTTACCGTCGGCGCTGATTCACCGCGCCGGCTCGAACGACACCTCCCGTTCACCTCCCGTACACCGCAGTTCCGGCACAGACCTGCTGCGCCGCTCTATCCTGTCAACATGCGCCAGGCCTACCAGATCAGATTGAACGACCTCGGCGACCACGGCGCCCGAATGTGCCAGGTGGCCAGTGACGCGCTGCGTGATGCCACCACGGCGCTGCTGACCGCCGACCTCGCGCTGGCCGAAAAGGTCATCGCAACCGACGTTCAGCTTGACGAAATGCGCTCCAGCGCAGAGACAGTGGCATTCGAGATCCTGGCATTGCAGGCGCCGGTGGCATCGGATCTGCGGGCCGTCGTCTCCGCCCTGTGGATCGTCGCGGATCTGCAGCGGATGGGTGCGCTTGCCATGCACGTGGCGAAGGCGGCTCGTCGCCGCCACCCCGCTCAGGTGATCCCGGTCGAGGTCCGCCCGATCTTCGAGCGCATGGGCAGGGTCGGCGTCCACCTGGCGGACCAGGCCGGCCGGGTACTGGCGGAGCGCGACGTCGAACTGGCCAGGGTGATGGAGTCCGAGGACGACCTGATGGACGACCTGCACCAGGAGATGTTTGCCGCGCTCCTTTCGCCGAACTGGTCGCACGGCGTCGAACCCGCGGTCGACCTGTCCCTGCTGGGCCGGTTCTACGAGAGGTTCGCCGACCACGCGGTCGCCGTCGCCCGCCGGGTCGTCTTCCTGGTCACCGGTGAAAACGTCGGCGGCGACACCACCCCTGTTGCTTTCGCTTCCCCGGAGCGTTGAGCCGCAATCACCCGGTGGGGCGGCGGTACACCACATCGGTGGACCAGGTGCGGAACCCGAGCCGGCGATACAGCCGCAGGGCCGGCTCGTTGTCGCCCTCGACGTAGAGCAGCACCGTCTGCAGGCCCTTGGCAGCCAGGTGGACCAGTCCGGCCGCAGTCAGCGGCGAACCCAGACCCCTGACCGGCGCGCCGCTCAGCGTGGCCTGCGGATCGACGCCCAGCACGTAGACCTCGCCGGTCGGCTCCGGCCCGTTGTGCACTTTCGTCCAGTGGAAACCCAGCACGGTGTCGTCCGCATCCACCGCGAGGAAGAAGCCGGCCGGGTCGAACCAGGGCTGCGCCATCTCGGCACGCAGTCCGGCGAGATCCAGCCGGCCCTGCTCCGGGTGCCAGGCGAATGCTCTGCCGTTCACGTCGAGGAACTGCTGTTCATCCTGGCCGGCCACGAAGGTGCGCAGCCGGACGCCGGACGGCAGCGGCCGGGCCGACCACTGCTCGCCTGCCCATTCCGCCGAGAGCGTCCGCCGCATCTGGAGCAACTCCCTGGCCCTGCGCAGTCCGAACGCAGCCGCCAGACCCCTGGCTGCCGGAAGGTCGCCGTGCGCCCACACCGCGCCGGATCTGGCCAGCGCCGTGGTCAGGAGTTCGGCCCCCAGGCCCTGCCGGCGATGCTCCGGGTCGACGAACAGTTCCACCGGGTCGTCCTGGTGAGCTGCGGCCATACCGATGAGGTGGGCGCCGACGGTCGCCAGGATGTAGTCGTCCTGCCCGTCGGAGAGCGCGTCCAGAAGGTGCCCGGACAGGGGCGCGACACCGTCAGCGGCCAGAGTCCGCTCGGCCAGCTCGGCGGCGGCGGCCGCGGTCCCGGGATCCAGGCCCCTGCACCAGGTCATCTCGGACCCAGGCCATGCCGTTCGGGGTCACGCTCGGCGACGCCGGACAGAGCGAGGCTCATAGACCGGCGGCGCTGGTCGATCCGTCACGGGCGGACGAGCGGGCCGGTGGGACCATCTTGTAACCGACGTTGCGCACCGTGCCGATCAGGGCTTCGTGCTCCGGTCCGAGTTTGGCGCGCAACCGGCGAACGTGCACATCGACTGTCCTGGTGCCGCCGAAGAAGTCATATCCCCAGACCTCGGTCACCAATTGCTCCCGGGTGAATACCCGGCCAGGATGCTGCGCCAGGAACTTCAGCAGCTCGAATTCCTTGTAGGTCAACTCGAGTGGACGACCGCGCAGCCGGGCGGTGTAGGTGTCTTCTTCGATGGTCAACTCACCCAGACTGATCAGGCCCGAGTTTGCCGAATTGTGCGTCCTGGACTCCAGCAATCGGAGCCTGGCATGCACCTCGGCCGGTCCGGCGCTGGCCAGTACCACGTCGGCAACCCCCCATTCGGGCCCAATGGCGACCATGCCGCCCTCGGTGACGATGGCCAGGATGGAGACGGCGAGCCCGTCCGATCCCAGCAGCCTGCACAGCGTTCTGGCGGCCGCGAGATCGTGACGGGCATCGAGCAGGACAAGGTCATAGGGGCCGGATGTCACCAGCGACGCAGCCTCCGGCGCCGCTGCCCTGACCTTGATCGGAAGCAGATCCACCGCTGGGAGCACCGTGGTCGGTAGCGGATCAGCGGTGAGCAACAGCAGATCCATGGATCGCTTCCTCGCCTTCAGCCGGCAGCGGTGTACCTATCACCAAACGCCATGATCTTAACGTCCGGATGTGTGGCCGCTCGCCAGCCGGGCGCTCAGGCCCAGGCGACGACCTCCGACTCGCCCAGCCGCGGCAGCCGGTCGCGGAAGGCCGCTTCACCGGGGTGCCCGATGTTGATCACGAGAATCGAGCGCCAACGGCCGTCGGGGAAGAACTCGGCATCGACACCGGCGGGATCGAACCCCTTCATCGGACCGGCGGCCAGTCCCAGGGCCCGGACCGCCAGCACGAAATACCCGGCCTGCAGGGCGGAGTTGAACTCGGCCGTCCCGTTCCGAGCGCCCTCGTTGGCCTCGAACACGTCCTGGAGTTCGGGCATGAACGGCATGACGGTGGGGATGTGCTCATGAAAGCGGGTGTCGAGGGCGAGCACGGCAATCGCCGGCGCAGACAGGGTCTTCTCCTTGTTGCCTTCGTTCATGTGCCTGGCCAGCCGGGCCTTTGCATCGCCACGGACGTAGAGCACCCGCAGCGGCTGCATGTTGGCCGCCGTCGGTGCCCACTTGGCCAGTTCCCAGATCTTGCTCAGCTCGGCGTCGGAAACCGACTCCGGAGTGAAGGTGTTGGCCGTGCGGGCATCGGTGAACAGGGTGGAGCGGCCGGCATCGTCAAGGCCCGACAGAGTCACTCGCGTCGGATTTGCAACTACTTGCGTCATGGTGACTTCCAATCTCATGGTTACTAATAAAAGTAAAGCTACCCTTGCGAACTTAGCACCGGCGTACGATGGTGCCCATGACGGCAGAACGTGATGCATGCCACGAGCCCCGTGCCTGCGACTCCGCCCTCACGCGTGCCTTTGGTTTTCTCGGAAAGCGCTGGAACGGAGTCATTCTCGGGACGTTGACCGCCGGCCCGGCCGGCTTCTCCGAACTGCGAAGGGCGGTGGCGGG
This sequence comes from Mycobacteriales bacterium, assembly GCA_038229825.1. Lineage (GTDB taxonomy): Bacteria > Actinomycetota > Actinomycetes > Mycobacteriales > Nakamurellaceae > Nakamurella. The sequence goes on along the minus strand of JBBROB010000001.1, from coordinate 420,403 downwards.
GATCAGCGATTCGGTGCTGTCGGAACGGTTGACCGAGCTCGGCAAGGCCGACCTGGTGCAGCGGTCAGTCCACGAGGGGCCTCCCGTCGCGGTGGTCTACCAGCTCACGACGGCAGGTCAGGCACTGCTCCCGGCGATGAGGGAACTGATCACTTGGGCCGAGCACAACCTTCCGGACGCCGCCCCGGTCACCAGTTGAGTCAGGCGGAGACCGTCCCCGGGATGGTGCCGGTCACCATCCACACGGTCGATGGTGTGGCTCTGCGCGGCGTGCACGTTCCCGGGGCGTTCGCCGGCCCGGCGGTGGTGGTCGCCCACGGCTTCACGAACTCGACGGCCAAGCCGTCCACCATGCTGGTGATCCGGTGCTTCGCCCGATTCGGCGCCGTGATCGCCGTGGATTTTCGCGGCCACGGCCGGTCGGGCGGGCTGGCATCGGTCGGTCGGGATGAGGTGCTCGACCTCGACGCTGCCGTTGGCTTTGCCAGGGCGGCCGGCTACCGGCCGATCCACGTCGCCGGTTTCTCCATGGGTGCCTCGATCGGACTGCGGCACGCAGTCCTTGGCAGGGAGAAGATCGAGGCCCTGGTGTCGGTGTCCAGCCCGTCCCGGTGGTACATCCGCGAAACGCTACCGATGCGCAAGGTGCACTGGCTGCTGGAGAGCCCGGTCGGCGCCATCGCCGGCCGGTTTCTCGGCGTCCGCCTGGCTTTACGTTGGACGGTCATCCCCGAGACTCCCCTGGAGCTGATCGATCGGATCGCGCCGACGCCCCTGCTGCTGGTGCACGGTACCGACGACCACTATTTCTCCCCGGCACACGCGCTTGCGCTCCGGGCCGCCAGCCGAGACCACGCCGAGCTCTGGATCGAGCCAGGCATGGGGCATGCGGAGTCGGGCTCGACCCCGGATCTGATCGAGCGCGTCGCCCGGTGGGCACTGGCTCACTGCTCCGCAGTGGCGACGGAGTGACCGGAACGGCCGCGCCGCGTGACGTCAGGCGTGGACAATCGGCAGAGTGCGGAAACTTCTGATCCTGCTGGCCGTGCTGCTACTTCTGGTGGTCGGCGCCGACATCGGCGGCCGCGCCTACGCGGAGTCGAAGGCGAGCGACGCGATCGGCGCGAAGTCGGGCACGACCGCACCGTCGGTGGTCATCCACGGGTTCTCCTTCCTCGCCCAGGCCCTGCCAGGGCACTACCAGAACATCACGCTCGCCTCGTCGGATGTCACCGCCGGACCGATCACCGGTATCGACGCCACGATTGAGCTGTACGACGTCGACTTCCCGCTCTCGGACGCCGTGAAGGGGGACACCAGCAGTCTGACCGCAGCGCAGGCGACCCTGCGCGGGGTCATCGGGGACTCGGTGATCACCGCGGCAATGGGTCAGAAGGGTGTGACCCTCAGTGCCGGGTCAGGTGGCGCCATCCGGGCGTCCGCCACGATCTCCGTTGGCGGACAGCAGGTTGCCGTGACGGCAGACCTGGTGGCTTCGTACGCCTCCGGCGTCCTGCACCTGAAGGCCAACGGGCTGGACGCGGCGGGGGTGACGCTGCCGGATGTCGCGCAGCTGACCGACGGCTTGTCGCTGTCACTTCCGCTGAAGGGTCTGCCGTTCATCGTCCAGGCGGCCACTCTGACAGCCTCTGGATCGAGCCTGATCCTGACTGCGACGGCCAACAATGTGACGGTCGGCTCGGTGTCCTGACCCGCTGTGACTCCCAACCCAGCCCGCGGGCTCGATGTCCCGCTGATCGTCGACAAGACTGCTACCGTGTTGCGCATGGGCCCCCTGCTGACTTCCCGGCGCGCGGTCGACCTGGTTCGGGTCGGCAGTGCGCTGTGTTGCGTCACCGGGTGCCCCAGCTCGCAGCGGTAGTCGCGCGACTTCCAACCTGCGCCTCGCGGCTGTTCGCCGCACCCCTTCAGCGCCTCGGCCGGTGGCGGTCGAGCGTCCTTCCTACCGACTACTCCGGCGGATCCCTCCGTCACCAGTGCATCAAGGAGCACACATGAGCCGCGACGCGTCCCTCGTCACCACTGAATGGGCAGAGCAGAATCTGTCGACTGCGGGCCTTGTCTTCGTCGAAGTCGACGAGGACACCACGGCATACGACGGCGGCCACCTGGCCGGCGCCGTCAGGCTCAACTGGAAGACCGACCTGCAGGATCCGGTTCGGCGCGATTTCGTCGACAAGGCCGGTTTCGAGAAGCTGTTGTCCAGCAAGGGCATCAGCAACGAGGACACGGTGATCCTCTACGGCGGAAACAACAACTGGTTCGCCGCCTACGCCTACTGGTACTTCAAGCTGTACGGCCACGACGCCGTCAAGCTGATCGACGGAGGCCGCAAGAAGTGGGAGCTGGACGGGCGCCCGCTGACCAGCGATGTTCCGGACCGGGTCGAGACCTCCTATGTGGCAAAGGATCAGGATCTTTCGATTCGCGCATTCCGGGACGAGGTCATCGCGGCCATCGGCAACCAGAATCTGGTCGACGTCCGCTCCCCCGATGAATTCTCCGGCAAGTTGTTGGCCCCGGCCCACCTCCCGCAGGAACAGTCGCAGCGGGCCGGTCACATCCCGACCGCGGTCAACGTGCCGTGGTCGAAGGCCGCGAACGAGGACGGCACGTTCCGGTCCGACGCTGAATTGACTGCGCTCTACTCCGGCGTCGACGACACCACAGACACCATCGCCTACTGCCGGATCGGCGAGCGCTCGAGCCATACCTGGTTCGTGCTGGCGGAGTTGCTGGGCAAGACGAACGTCAAGAACTACGACGGCTCGTGGACCGAGTACGGCTCGCTCATCGGCGTGCCGGTCGCCATCGGCTCCTGACTTCTCCACCGACAGCAGACAGCACTCACCCGACACCGAAAAGGACATCGACTCAACATGTGCGGATCTCCCACTCAGACAGTCGACCTGCCTGCGGGCATCGACACCACCAGCGCTTCGATCATCCAGGGCACAGTCTTCGCCGACGACGGGCCGGTCGCGGGCGCCTTCGTCCGCCTGTTGGACGGCGGCGCGGAGTTCACCGCCGAGGTCGTCACCTCTGCCGAGGGCTACTACCGGTTCTTCGCAGCTCCCGGTGATTGGACCGTCCGGGCGCTGTCCAGGTCAGGCAACGGCACCGAGACGGTCACGTCGCGGATCGGTATCCATCAGGTGGACGTTCAGGTCGGCTGAGTCCCTACCGGTACTTCGTACCTGATCAACCTCGGAGATAGGCTGCGAGAGTGGAGACCGTCTATACGTCGCTGCTCGTTGTGGTGGCGCTGCTGATCATCTGGTTCGCCTCCTTCGTCGTCTACCGACTGCTGCACGAGGACCGGTGACCCGCCCGCCGACCGAACCGGACGGCGTCGTCCGTGGCAGCGGGGATGCCGCTGTGCTGGCTGCGGAAGAACGGGCGGCGGGCACCCGCACGCTCAATGTCGAGACGGTGCCACCGGTTCCGATCCCGGCCGATACCGCCAACGTGCGGGTCGGTCCGGAGCTCGATCCAGCGTGCCTGTCGATACTCCCGCTGGTCGGCGTCTGGCAGGGAACAGGCGTCTACGGCAACGACCCCGGCGTGCAGCAATCGCAGTTCGGCCAGCGCATCACCATCTCCCACGACGGGCGACCGTTCCTGAAGTACGAATCCGTCACCTGGCTGCTGGGCACCGACGGCACCGTCGGGCGACCGGCGGCCAGGGAGGTCGGTTTCTGGCGACCCCAGCCGGATGGCTCGATCGAGTTGCTGCTGGCACATGCCGAGGGGCGGATCGAGGTCTTCTACGGTCAGCCGCGCTCGCTGACCGCCTGGGCCATGTCCACCGACGCCACCTGGCGTACCCCGACCGCGCCGCCAGTGGTCGGCAGCACCCGGCTCTACGGCATCACCCCGGATGGGCGGCTGGCCTACGTCGAAGAGCGGGCCCACACCGACGTCGAGCTCGCCCCACACGCCAGCGCTGCCCTGGACCGCCTCGCCGGCTGACCCGCCCCTGGTCTGGGTCTTGGCCCCCGACGGCGTTTGCCAACTTCGCAGGCGTGGACCAAGTCGTTCCTTGCTGTACCACCAGACCCGATTCGTCGACTTTCATCCCTGCACGGCCGGTCTAGCATCAGGGTTATGACTGTCGTCGTTGTCGCCACCGTCCACCCTCTCCCCGAACATCGCGACGAGGTGATTGCGCTGTTCGAAGCGACCATCGCCCGGGTCCACGCCGAGGACACCGGCTGTGAGCTCTACGCGTTGCACGAAGACGCCGACACCCTGGTGATGATCGAGAAGTGGTCCAGCGGCGAGGCATTGCAGGCCCATTCGGCCGGCGCTGCGCTGGCCGAGCTGAATCCTCGACTGAACGGGAAACTGGCGGCCAGGACTCTGGTCAAGGTCTACACCCCGCACCCGGCCGGTACCGCGGAGCAAGGTGCGCTCTGACCAACGTGCCGCCGGGAGGCAGAGTCCCGCCGGTCACTCCGAAGTAGTTTGCGCGACCACATCGGTGGCCATATCCCCGAAGGCCGCACGGACGCACTCCTCCAGCTCCGCCGGCACCACGGCATCGTCGGCAAGGTGCTCCAGTCCCAGCAGCACGGCGCCCACGATCGGCCGAATCTCCGGAATGGTCACCCGGGCCTGCGGAGCCCGCTGAGCCAATGCCGCCATGATGGGGTCGAGCAGCACCGGTTCCCTGGCGGCGAGTACGCCGCCGCCCAGCACCACCTCGGTGTCGGTGGAAAGCAGGTCCAGCCGACGCAGCGCGGCCATCGCGAACGCGATGACCTCGTCGGCCTGCCGACGCACCACCGACAACGCGACCGGATCGCCGGCGGATGCCACCTGGAACAGCACCGGAACCAACTCGTGCAGCCGGGCCCACCCGATCTCGCCCGAATGCAGGGCCTCTGCGACCTGCTGGGTCGTCGCCAGCCCGAAGTGCTGGGGTACCGCGCTGGCCAGCAGGGTGGTACTGCCGCGGCCGTCCTCGTCCCGCATCGCCCAGAACATTGCCTGGGTGGCCAGCGTCCCGCCGCCCCCCCAGTCACCGGTGAAGGTCCCGAGCGCCAGGAAACGGACCACCGACCCGTCGGGGGCCACGCCGACACAGTTCATCCCGGCACCGCAGACCACGGTCACGGCCGCCCGCGCTCGAGTACCGCTGCGCAGCAGGGCGAACACGTCATTGGTCACCTCGACCCGGTCGGCCAGCGCACGTTCGGCGAACCAGGCGCCGTACTCCCGGTCCTCGCGCGGCAGGTCGGAGTTGGCCAGGCAGGCCGATAGCAGAGTGGCCCGTGAGCGACCTGCCTGGTCCAGCACCGATCTGGCCAGAGCGCCGAGCCCGGCCAACGCCTCCGCCTTTCCCAGGTGCGGCCGGAAACCCCCGCCGCGGGCGCGGGCAAGCACGGTCCCGCCGACCGTGACCAGCGCCGCGTCGGTCTTGCTATTGCCGCCGTCCAACGCCAGGACGGTCGCATCCAGGGTCATCACATCGTCCCGTCCGGGCCAATAGAAAGGAAACTTGCCTACCAACAGTAGGCTACGTCGGGAGCAGGTTTCGTGAGCCGATTTCCCTACCACCGACGAGCGACTGCTGCGTTTGGTCGACGAACGGGTGGTGTCGGAGCGGTATGGCAGCCTCGACCGGGCGATCAGAACCAATCGAGAACTGCTGCAGCACTTCGATGCTCAGCCAGCAGGGCAGTACATTCGTCAGCACGAAGGAGAGCAACCATGAGGATCACCGTCATCGGCGGCGGCAGCACCTATACCCCGGAACTGGTCGAGGGTTTCGCCCGCCGGGCAAGCGTTCTCGGCCTGCGGGAACTCGTGTTGTACGACACCGATGCCGAGCGATTGGCGATCGTCGGTGGCCTGGCCCGCCGGATCCTGGCCCGCACCGGGTTCACCGGAAAGCTGATCCTGTCCGCCGATCTCGATGCCGCCGTGACCGGCGCAGCCGCGGTGCTGATCCAGCTGCGGATCGGCGGCCAGGCGGCCAGGCTGACGGACGAGACGATCCCCAACAAATACGGCGTGATCGGTCAGGAGACCACCGGACCCGGCGGATTCGCCAAGGCGTTGCGCACTGTGCCGGTGGTGCTGGGCATTGCCGACCGTATCCGCGAGTTGGCCGGACCCGACACCTGGATCCTGGACTTCACCAACCCCGTCGGTATCGTCACCAGGGCCCTGCAGCATGCCGGACACCGGGCCGTCGGGCTGTGCAACGTGGCGATCGGGTTCCAGCGCCGCATCGCCACCGGGTTCGGGGTCGAGCCGGACCGGGTCCGTCTCGGGCACGCCGGTTTGAACCACCTGTCCTGGATCCGCTCCGTGCAGGTGGACGGCGAGGAACGGCTGCCGGCGATGCTCGAGGGCGATTCGCTGGATTCGCTCGCCGCGGAAGTGCGCATGCCGGCGGCGCTGCTGGCCACCACGCGGTCGATACCGTCCTACTACCTGCACTACTTCTACTGCACCGACGAAGAATTCCGGACACAGGTCACCGCCGGCGGCCACCGGGCGGAGGAGGTGCTGGCGATCGAGGCCGAACTCTTGCAGCTGTACCGGGATCCGGCGCTCGACCACAAGCCGGCGCTGCTCGAGCAACGCGGCGGCGCCTACTACAGCGAGGCGGCCGCCGCACTGGTCACCAGCTTGTTGACCGGCGACGGCGCGCACCACTATGTCGACATCCGGAACAACGGGGTCATCGCCGGCCTACCCGACGATGCGGTCGTGGAGGTGCCGGCCCTGGTCGACCGGGACGGCGTGCACCCGGTCGAGGTGCCGGCTCTGCCGCCCGACATGCTCGGCCTCGTCCAGTCCGTCACGTCCTACGAGATCCTGGCCGTGGAAGCGGCGATCACGGGCGACCGCACGGTCGCCCGTCGCGCCCTGCTGGCCCATCCGCTGGTCCGGCAGTGGGAGATCGCGGCTCCGCTACTGGACGAGTTGCTCGAGGTCAACCGACGATTTCTGCCTGCCTTCTTTCCCGGCGGGTGACCGCGACCGGAGCGGACCCCGCCGTCAAAGCGGTCAGCGCTCCCTGCCAGACCCGGTCTGCACCGGCGGCCAGGCATCCGTCGACGACGGCGTCGTCGCCGAGTGCACTGACCCGCAATTGCGGCATGACCGGCGCGATCTTGATCAACTCGGCCCGAACCAGGTCGACGAAACCGTCGGCCCGACCGACCCCGCCGCCGAGCACGATCAACCCGGGATCGACGACCGTCACGACCGCACAGATGGCCTTCGCCACCAACACCGCCTCCTGTGCCACCACCTCGGCTGCACGTGCGTCGCCCTTCGCCGCAGCGTCGAAGACCCGGCGGGCCGAGATCGGCCCGCGCATCCCCGCCTGACGGGCGGCGCGCACGATTCCGGCCGCCGACGCTGCCGCCTCCAGGCTGCCCCGCCTTCGCGCGTCCCGCGCATTCGCGACCTGTGGGTGATCCATCGGCAGGAAGCCGATTTCCCCTGCCGCACCATGTGTTCCGCGATGCAGCCGGCCGCCCAGCACCAATCCCATGCCGATCCCGGTGCCGACCGACACAAATCCGAAGCTGTCGATGCCCTGCCCGTGACCGTGCGCCTGCTCCGCAAGTGCGGCCGCATCGACGTCATTCTCGATCATCAGCGACACGCCGAAGGAGTGCCGGAACTCGGTCAACAATGGGGCGTCCCAGCCGGTGAGCTTGCCGGCCAGGGCCAGCACATCGCGCCCCGGATCATGCACACCAGGACTACCCAGCACGGTCTGGGTGATCTGGCCGCGAGCGACACCCACTTCCGCACAGAGGCCGTCTGCCAGCGCGATCAACTCACCCAACAACGCATGACTGCTGGTGACGTGCACGCGAGTGGACGATCGGGTCCGAACGGCGCCGGCGAAGTCGGCGATCGCACCGCGCAGATACTGCTGCCCGATGTCCAGGGCCAGGACGAACCCGGCGTCCGGCTGCAACTCGTACAGGACGGCCGCCGGACCCGGCAGGCCGGTACGGACACCCGAGGAGCGGATCAGACCGGCATGCTCGAGATTTGTCAGCGCCAGCGAGACGGTGGGCTTGGACAACTGGCACATTCTGGCCAGGTCAGCCCTGGAAACAGTTCCCTGCGAGCGGATCTGACCCAGCAACAGACTTTCGTTCATCGCTCTGATGGATTGCGGGCGGGCCGGCATCTGCCCGGTTGTCGCTGGTCTCACGCGCCGGCCTCCTCGTTGAGATCGTAGGTGACTCATCCAGATCGTAGGTGAACCGACCGCCGGGAATCGACCGTCATTTCGACAAACCCTTGCCTGCATCTGGTCGGTAGGTTACTTTCCTAACAACCATCCGGACACTACCGCGCAGGAGGCCTCGTGCAGGTCACCCGGGGATCGACGCGCAGGCAGGTGGTGCTGGCTCTTGATTTCGGCGGCAGCAAGATCGCCGCCGCAGTGTGCGACACCTCCGGTAAACGGTTGGCCGAGCACAGTGTGCCCACGGTCGCCGCGGATGGTGCAACGGCCAACTTCGATCGTGGGATCAGCACTGCCAGGGCACTTCTCGACTCTCTGGGCGACGCAGCGCTGGTCGCCGTCGGCGCCTGTACCTTCGGCATCCCCGGACCGAGCGGGGTGGCCCTGGCACCGACCATTCCCGGTTGGGGCGAGTTGCGCCTCGAAATCGAACTGGGCCGTGCCTTCGAGAACGTGCCGGTCCGGGTTGCCACCGACGTCAAGGCCGCTGCCCAGGCCGAGACCCAGAGCGGTGCGCTGGCCGGTTGCGATCCTGGCATCTACCTCAACCTGGGGACCGGACTGGCGGCAGCGGTGGTGGTGAACGGTGCCGTGGTCAGCGGCCGGCATGGATCGGCAGGTGAGATCGGTTACAATTTAAGATATCTCACCGACGTGGGCCGTCCGGGCACCGAGCGGGAATTGCTCGAGGATGCAGTCAGCGGGATGGGGCTGACCCGGCGCGCCGGAGCCACCAACGCCGTCACCGCCGCGCAGATCTTTGCCGGCGCCGCACACCAGCCCCGGTGGGCGCACCTGGTCAGCGAATTCGTCGCCGAACTGGCGTTTCACCTGGTCAATCTGACCATTGCCGTCGACCCGGCACGCATTGTCGTCGGCGGTGGTATCGCGGCCGCCTGGGACCAGCTGCACGGCGGGCTCCGCCGGGCGCTGGACGCCGCGGTCCCCTACCCCCGGAGCTGATGCTGGCCCGATTTCCCTTCGACGCTCCACTCCGGGGGGCCATGTCGCTGGGTCTGGCAGCGTCCGGTCGTCGGGCCGGCACCGTCGCGTCCGGTCCGATCCGGGCCTGAACTGCACTGGTGCCACCGATTTCGCCGAGATCAGGGCACACCATTCGTAAGAGGGAAAGGGCAATCAAGATGAAGCGCGGTCTTGGTTTTGCGGTTCTCATTGCGGTCGGCCTGCTTGCGGTCGGGTGCTCCAACACATCGACGACATCGGCGGCATCCACCTCCGGCCCGACCTCGTCAGTCGCGCTGGGCAGCGGCACCCCGACTGCGGCGCCGACCGGCAGTTCCGGTGCCTCGGCGGGTTCGGCCGTGCAGAGCGGCGCGGTCACACCAGCCGGTTTCAAAAAGGGGGGCGAGGTCACCATCGCCAACGTCGGCGGCCAGACCTGGTCCTGCCAGTTCAATCCGTTCAACCCCGCGGTCTACCAGGAATCCATCGGATTCGTCTACGAACCGCTGGTTTTCGTGAATGTGCTGAACAACCAGGCCGAGACACCCATGTTGGCATCGTCGTACAAATGGAGTCCTGACAAGAAGTCGATCGTGTTCGACATCCGCCAGGGAGTGTCGTGGAGCGACGGGCAAGCCTTCACTGCCAAGGATGTCGCTTTCACCTTCAACCTGCTCAAGAAATTCCCCGGCACCGATCTGTACTCGTTGTGGACGGGCGCCGGAATGCAAAGCGTAGTTGCCACCGGCAGTCGGGTGACCATGACCTTCGCCGGACCCGCCAACACCTATTTCTTCAACTTCGCGAACCAGGTCGCCATCGTTCCCGAGCACATCTTCGGGGCGGGCGGGGCGGGCGCTGCACACCCCGACACCTGGGCCGACCCGAATCCGGTCGGCACCGGGCCCTACACGGTGAGCCCGTGCTCGGCCAACAACATCCAGTACATCGCGAACCCGACCTACTGGCAGAAGGGCAAGCCCTACATCCAGAAGGTGCAGTACCCCGCCTACCTGGACAACGGTCCGGCCAATCTCGATCTGGCCAACGGCAAGGCACAGTGGGGCAGCCAGTTCATTCCGAGCATCAAGACGTTCTACCTGGCCAAGTCATCGGACAACCACACCTGGTCGCCGCCGACCTGCAACGTCGTCCTGTACCCGAACCTGGACCCGTCCCATCCGGCAACCAGCAAGCTCGCGGTCCGGCAGGCGATCGCGATGGCGATCGACCGCAACCAGGTGGCACTCATCGGTGAGGGCGGCCAGCAACCAGCAGCCAACCAGAGCGGCATCGTGCTGCCGACCTTCCAGAAGTATTATGACGCCGCCGCTGTCACCGCTGCCGGATTCGACAAGCCCGATACCGCGAAGGCGACGTCACTGCTGGCGACCGCCGGATACTCGCCGGCCAACCCGCTCAGCCTTTCTGTCATCACGGTGACCGGGTACACCGACTGGGACGCCTCACTCGCCGTCATCAAACAGCAGCTGGCCCCCGTCGGGATCAATCTGACGGTCAATGATCTCGCCCAGCAGACCTACGACGCGAAGCTGTACACGGGTGACTATGATCTTGCCTACTATGGCAATGTCGCCGGCCCGACGCCCTATTACGAACTGCGTCAGATGCTGTACTCCAAGAATTCCGCGCCCATCGGCAAGTCGGCTGCCAGCAATTTCGAGCGCTACAACAATGCAGCCGTTGACAAGCTGTTCGACGAATTCGCCAGTGCTGACGACGCCGGGCAGGTGGCCATCGTCAAGCAACTCGGGGCGGCGATGGTGAAGGACGTTCCGGTCATCCCGATGACCGAGAGCGTCGACTGGTTCCAGTACAACACCAAGGACATCCAGGGCTGGCCGACTCCGGACAATCCGTACGCCCAACCTGCGGCCTTCAACGTGCCCGATGTCGGACAGGTCCTGCTGCACCTCTATTCGAAGTCGTCCCAATAGTCTTCAGTGGCCAACGACGGTGAGCGAGGGAGAGGAGACCGTAGATGAGATATGTCATCCGGCGACTCGGTTTCTTCCTGCTCACCCTCTGGGCCGCCCTGACGCTGAACTTCTTCATTCCCCGTTTCATGCCGGGCAGCCCGCTGGACGCGCTGCGCGTCCGGACCCGAGACAAGCTTTCGCCTGCCGCCCTCGAGCAGATGCTGACGTCCTTCGGGTTCAAACCCAACGAGAACGTCTTCGCGCAGTACGCGGACTATCTCAAGAACATGGTGACCGGCAAGTGGGGAATCTCGATCGGCGGCAGCCTGGGTGAGCCGGTCAGTACGATCGTGATCCACGCCCTCCCGTGGACCGTCGGTCTGGTCGGCATCACCACGGTCATCGCCTTTCTCATCGGTTCGCTGGTCGGTGTCGTCGCCGGTTGGCGGCGCGGCGGGACGCTCGACTCGATCCTGCCGCCGATCTTCGTGGTCACTTCTGCGCTGCCGTACTTCTGGGTCGGCCTGCTGCTCATCCTGGTGTTCTCGGTGTGGACGAACGGCTTCCTTCCCAGTGACTTCAATTACGACAACAGCCTGCAGCCGGCATTCTCGGTCACCTTCATCGGCAGCGTGCTGCAGCACGCAGTACTGCCGGCCGCCACCATCCTGATCACCTCGGTGGGCGGCTGGATCCTGACCATGCGGAACAACATGATCACCACCCTGGCCGAGGACTACGTGCGGATGGGTCGGGCGAAGGGTCTGTCGAACTGGCGGGTGATGACCAGCTATGCCGGACGAAATGCGTTCCTGCCGAACCTGTCCGGGTTCGCGATGTCCCTTGGGTTCGTCATCTCGGGTTCGATCCTGGTTGAATACGTCTTCAACTATCCTGGCCTGGGATATCTGCTCTACAACGCGGTGCAGAACACCGATTACCCGCTGATGCAGGTGCTGTTCATGTTGTTCACGGTGGCGGTCCTGGTCGCCCTCATCCTCTGCGACTTCGCGATCGCCTGGCTGGACCCGCGCGCACGGACGAAGGGCTGACCGCAGATGACCGCACTGCTTGGCACGGTTGCCGTCGTTGACGGTGCCGAGGGAACCCGTCGGCGGGGCGGACTGCTGGCAGCGGTGCGTCACAGCCGAAAAGCGTTGGCGGGCCTGTTTATTTTCCTGGCTTTCACCGTCGTGGCCATCGCGCCCGGTCTGTTCACCTCGGTCCGCGACCCGAACGCGCTGCAGTTCATCCCTGCGCTTCCGCCGTCGGGCGAGCACCTGCTGGGAACCACCGCGCTCGGTCAGGACATCTGGGCGCAACTGCTCTACGGGACCCGCGAATCACTGATCATCGCTGTCGTGGCGGGCCTTTTCGCCACCGTGCTGTCGGTCGTGGTCGGGGTCTCGGCGGCCTACCTCGGCGGCATCGCCGATGACGTGCTCTCGATGCTGATCAACATCTTTCTGGTGATCCCCACGTTCCCGCTCATCATCATCCTGGCGACCTACGCCGGCAAGGGCACGCTGCTGGTTGTACTGATCGTGCTGGTCGTCACCGGTTGGTCGTACGGGGCGAATCAGCTGCGCGCACAGACACTGTCGCTGCGCAATCGCGACTTCCTGGAGTCGGCGCGGGTGCGCGGTGAGCGTCGTTCCTACATCATCGTGGCCGAGGTGCTGCCGACGATGACCTCGCTGATCGTCGCGAACTTCCTCGGCGCGGCGCTGTACTCCGTGCTGACCGCTGCCGGCTTGCAGTTTCTGGGCCTGGGCAATCCGAACTCGATCAGCTGGGGCACGATGCTGTACTGGTCGCAGAACCAACAGGCCCTGCAGACCGGGATGCCGCTGTGGTCAATCGCACCCGGACTCTGTGTCGCGCTGCTGGGCACCAGCTTTGCGCTGATGAACTACGCCTTCGACGAGATCAGCAACCCGGCCCTGCGGCCGGTGAGGAGGCGACGTGGCAAACGCACCAGTACCTGAAATCCTTTTCCCCCAACGGCCGGCTCCCGGCATCCCGGTACTTGACGTCCGGGATCTGACGGTCGAGTACGCGGCTGACGGGCCAGGCGTCCGAGCCGTCGACGGAGTGAATCTCAGTGTGCACAAGGGCGAGTTCGTCGGCGTCGTCGGCGAATCGGGTTGCGGCAAGTCGACGATGCTCTTCGCCATCGCCCAGTTGCTGAGCCCGCCCGCGTCGATCACCGGAGGCAGCGTCCTTTTCAACGGTCGCAACCTGGTCACCATGACGGCACGGCAGCTCAATGTGCTGCGCTGGCGCGACTATTCGGTCGTCATGCAAAGTGCGATGAACGCGCTGAACCCGGTGACCAGCATCGCGGCGCAGTTCCGTGACGCCCTGCAGGCGCACGGCAATTTCTCCAGAAGTCAGATCGCGCAGCGCTCGGCCGAGGTGCTGACCCTTGTCGGCATCGACCCGGTGCACCTGGCGAGCTACCCGCACCAACTCAGCGGTGGCATGCGACAGCGGGCGATGATTGCGATGGCCCTGCTGTTCACCCCCGAACTGGTGATCATGGACGAGCCCACCTCGGCGCTCGACGTGGTGGCTCAACGATCGTTGATGATCCAGATCCGCGAACTCCAGCAGCAACTCGGTTTTGCGGTCGTCTTCGTCACCCACGACATGTCGCTGGTCAGCCACTTCTCCGATCAGCTACTGGTGATGTACGCCGGCCAGGTGGTCGAGATCGGTCCGACCAGGACGGTGTTCGACAGCCCGGCCCACCCCTACAGCCGCGGTCTGCTCGATGCATTTCCGTCGATCCGGGGCAAGCGCGTCAGGCTGACCGGTATCCCCGGTAGCCCTCCGGATCTGGGCCGGCCACCGCAGGGCTGCCGGTTTCATGCCCGTTGCCCCGTCGCGATGGATGAGTGTGCCAGCCAGGAACCAGCCCTCTACCCCGTCGGCGCAGTGGGCAGCAGATGCCTGTTGCACCGGCCCGCGCAGGTGAAGGCATGACTCCATTACTTCAGACGCGGAAGTTGACCAAGCATTTCAAGGTCGGCGGCAACTTTTCCCGCCGGACACTGCACGCCGTCGACGACGTCGACATCACCATCGACGCCAACGAGATCGTCGCCCTGGTCGGAGAGAGCGGCAGCGGCAAGAGCACCATCGCCCGACTGCTCGCCCGGGTGTACAAGCCGACCAGCGGTGAGATTCTGTACCAGGGAAAATCGTTGCAATCCATGCGGTCTCGTCGACAGAGCCAGACCTACCGGGGCGACGTCCCGATGGTGTTCCAGGATCCGTTCTCCTCGCTCAACCCCGCCTATCCTGTCGCCCACGGCATCATGCGCGGACTCGCGCTACACCGACCGGATCTGGACCGTGGGCAGCGCCGCCGGGAGGCGGTCAGGGTGGTGGAGACGGTCGGGCTGAAGCCGGCGGCGCAGATCCTGGATCGATATCCCTACGAGCTCAGCGGTGGCCAGCGGCAGCGGATCGGATTTGCCCAGGCGCTGGCGTACCGACCCACCCTGATCCTTGCCGACGAACCCGTGTCGATGCTGGATGTCTCGATCCGGATCGGCCTGCTCAACGTGATGGCCGATCTGCGCGAGCAGGAGGGGGTGTCGTTTCTCTACATCACCCATGACATCGCCAGTGCCCGTTACGTGTCGGACCGACTGATGGTGATGTACGCGGGTCATATCGTCGAGTCCGGCCCGACCGAAGCCGTACTCGCCGCTCCCCGGCACCCCTACACCCAACTGCTGCTGTCCGCGGTGCCCGACCCGCGGGCTCCGCTTGCCGTCGGCGCCGGGACGGACAAGGGCGAACCGCCCAGGGTGATCAACCCCGAACCCGGCTGCCGGTTCCGTCGGCGCTGTCCGCTGGCCGTCGAGGTGTGCGCCACTGTCACGCCCTTGAGCGAACTCGGCCCCGCACACTCCGCCGCCTGTCACGTTGCGGCCGCGCAACTCTGACCCCGTGCGCTCATCATCTTCCGCTGCGCTCCGCATCGTGCCCATTTTGGGACCGATGGGACGAGAGTCAACGAGTTGCGGAGCGTCGGCGAAGTTGATAAGCGCCACCACGGGGCGGCGGGCGGCGACCCCCAGCTAGCCGCCGAGGGCGGCCGACACCACCTCGCGGGCCTCGGCCTGCACCTGGGCCAGGTGCTCCGGACCCTTGAAGGACTCTGCATAGATCTTGTACACATCTTCGGTGCCGGACGGGCGGGCGGCGAACCAGGCGTTCTCGGTGGTGACCTTCAGGCCGCCGATCGCCGCGCCGTTCCCCGGCGCCGTGACCAGCCGGCCGGTGATCTTCTCCCCCGCCAACGTGTCCGCCTTGACATCCTCCGGCGACAACTTCCCGAGCTTCGCCTTCTGGGCCTTGGTCGCCGGCGCATCGACCCTGGCGTAGGCAGGATTGCCGAACTGCTGGGTCAACTCCGCGTACCGCTGCGAGGGGGACTTCCCAGTGACCGCCTGGATCTCGGACGCCAGCAGCGCCAGCAGGATGCCGTCCTTGTCGGTGGTCCAGACCGTGCCGCGCTTGCGCAGGAACGAGGCACCGGCGGACTCCTCGCCGCCGAAACCGATCGAGCCGTCGATCAGCCCCGGCACGAACCATTTGAACCCGACCGGCACCTCGACCAACCGCCGGCCCATGTCGGCGACCACCCGGTCGATCATCGACGACGACACCAGGGTCTTGCCGACTCCGGCCTCCGGTGACCACTCGGTCCGGTTGCGGTACAGGTAGTCGATCGCGACGGCCAGGTAGTGGTTGGGGTTCATCAGGCCGGCATCCGGCGTCACGACGCCGTGCCGATCGGCGTCGGCGTCGTTACCGGTGGCGATGTCGAACTCTCCCGCCCGCTTCACCAGCGACGCCATCGCGTAGGGCGATGAACAGTCCATCCGGATCTTGCCGTCCCAGTCGAGCGTCATGAAGGCCCATTGCGGATCAACCTTGTCGTTGACCACAGTGAGGTCCAAGTGCAGCCGATCGGCGATCGCAGCCCAGTAGGCCACCGAAGCGCCGCCCAGCGGGTCAGCCCCGATCTTGATACCGGCGCTCCGGATGGCGTCGATGTCGATGACGTTCTCCAGGTCACCGACATAACCCGAGGTGAAGTCGTAGAACCCAGTGGAATCGGCGTGGCGGGCGTCCGCGTAGGGCATCCGCTTGACGCCGCTGAGCCCGGCCGCCAGCAGTTCGTTGGCCCGGGCGGCGATGACCGAGGTGGCGTCGGAATCGGCCGGCCCGCCGTTGGGCGGGTTGTACTTGAAGCCGCCGTCCCGCGGCGGATTGTGCGACGGTGTCACCACGATCCCGTCGGCCAATTTGCTGGTGCGGCCCCGGTTGGCTTTCAGGATGGCGTGCGACACGGCGGGCGTCGGGGTGTAGCCGTCGGCCACGTCGAGCATCACGGTGACGCCGTTCGCGGCCAGCACCTCGAGCGCTGTCGAGGTGGCCGGACCGGACAGCGCATGGGTATCCGCTCCCACATACAGCGGCCCGTCGGTGCCCTCCGATGCCCGGTATTCGCAGATGGCCTGGGTGATGGCCAGGATGTGGTCCCGGTTGAAGGCTCCGTCCAAACTCGAACCCCGATGGCCCGAGGTGCCGAACACCACCATCTGTGTCGGATCGGAGACGTCGGGATGAATGTCCTCGTATGCACCAAGAAGGGCATCGACATCGATGAGATCGCTTGCCTGAGCAGGCTGGCCTGCGCGCGGGTCCATGGAGGAATTGAACCGCACTTGTGATGGTCCGGCATCACGGGGACCCGCTGCACGGTGCAAACCTCAATCGCGATTCAAGACCTGGTGCTGGGAGGCGGCCGCCGGCAGCCGGAGATCGGCCAGCTCCAGCAGATGCGCGGGCGTGGGGTCGAACGGCTGCCGGCTGTCGACCCGCAGGTCGGCATCGACTCGCAACAACTCACCCGGCTCGAGCAGCCGCCAACCGGCATCGTCGTCCATCTTCTCGGTGGCGATGATGACCGCTCCGGTATCGGCGAGCGCACCGGAGTAGGCGTGAATCCGGTCCGTTCTCGCCTGCAGTTCACCAGCGCCCACCGGTCGGTCCAGCAGGTACAGCGGATTGGTCGACGGATAGCGAAGGGCCCACAAATCGGTGGGGGTGGTCAACACGAAATTGACCGAATAGATCGGAAGGTGCTCGGCCATCCAGCCGATGGCAGCGACGATTCCGGCACCGACATCGCCGTCCCGCCGGCCGATCTCGCCAGTGATCAGCGCGAAGACGCGCTCGCTGTCGGTATCGCCCGCCACCAGGGCGCGATCGCCGAGGTCGGTCAGTCGGCGATCCAGCCAGGCCAGCCCGCCGACCACGCCGTTGTGGGCGAACATTCTGCCCTGCAACAGGAATGGGTGGGTGTTGGCCACCGTCTGAGCACCGGTCGTGGCATACCGGACATGCGCGACGAAGGTGGTGCCGCGCAACTCCTGCGCCGCGCTGGCAAACTCGGCGTCCTGCCAGGCGGCCATCGGCTGTTTGGTGACCAACGGACGGCCGCCCGGTCCGAACACCCCGATACCCGCACCGTCGGGGTTGCGGTGGCTCTGCGCCCGCAGGCTGTCCGGTGCGTCGAGCAGCCAGAAGGTGGCCGGCACCGAGTTGGCGCCGGCGTGCAAACCGAACAGTCTGCACATCTCCGCCTCGCCTCCCCGATGGTGCACCGGCCGATCTTGGCGGTGCCCTCGTCGCCGGGCATAGTGACCGACATGGCCCTTCATCATGGTTCCACGCCCACGTCGCCGGAGGCCGGCCAACCCGGGCCCGGCGTGTCGAGTCCAGTGGTCACCGAGGCCAACCCAGCGCTGCGCGAGCGACTGGCGACGCCAAAAGACCGATTGGCGGCTGATCCGGTGCCGGCCGACATCGCCTACCAGCTGATCTCGGACGAGCTCCTGCTGGACGGCAGCGCCCGGCTGAATCTGGCCACCTTCGTCACCACCTGGATGGAGCCCCAGGCCCGGCAGTTGATGGCGGACAGCATCGACAAGAACATGATCGACAAGGACGAGTACCCCCAGACGGCCGAGATCGAGCGCCGCTGCGTCGCGATTCTGGCCGATCTGTGGCATGCGCCGGCAGCCGCGTCCGTGACCGGGTGCTCGACCACCGGATCCAGCGAGGCCTGCATGCTGGCCGGGCTGGCGCTGCAGCGGAGATGGGCCGCCAGAGTCGACGACCGGACCAGGCGGCCGAACCTGGTGATGGGTGCGAACGTACAGGTCTGCTGGGAGAAGTTCTGCCGGTATTGGGATGTGGAACCACGAATGGTGCCGATGGAGGGTGATCGATTCCATCTGACGGCCGACAGTGCGATCGGCAGCTGCGACGAGAACACCATCGGCGTCGTCGCCATTCTCGGTTCCACCTTTGACGGCAGCTACGAGCCGGTGGCCGACATCGCCGCTGCCCTGGACGATCTCGCCGCCCGTGGAGGTCCGGACATCCCCATCCACGTGGATGGGGCGTCCGGTGGGATGATCGCCCCGTTTCTCGATCCCGAACTGGTGTGGGACTTCCGGCTGCCGAGGGTCGCCTCCATCAACACCTCGGGCCACAAGTACGGCCTGGTGTACCCGGGCGTCGGCTGGGCCCTCTGGCGGGACGCCGACGCGCTGCCGGCGGAACTGA
The DNA here is from genome assembly GCA_038229825.1 of Mycobacteriales bacterium. GTDB lineage: Bacteria > Actinomycetota > Actinomycetes > Mycobacteriales > Nakamurellaceae > Nakamurella. The sequence goes on along the minus strand of JBBROB010000001.1, from coordinate 401,590 downwards.
TCTTCAACGTCAACTACCTGGGCGGCGATATGCCGACCTTCGCGCTGAACTTCTCCCGGCCGGGCGCAGAGGTTGTCGCGCAGTACTACAACTTCTTCCGCCTGGGGTTCTCCGGATATCGACAGGTGCAGCAGGCCGCCAGGGAGGTGGCCGTCCACCTGGCCGGGTCGTTGGCGCAGATGCCGGAATTTGCGTTGATCTCCGCGGGGGACGAGCTCCCGGTGTTCGCCTTCACCACCACCGGAAAGGTCACCGGCTGGGACGTGTTCGCGTTGTCACGGGCGCTGCGGGAACGCGGGTGGCAGGTGCCCGCCTACACCTTTCCGGCAAACCGGAACGACCTGTCGGCGTGCCGGATCGTCTGCCGTGTTGGTTTCTCGCTCGACCTGGCCTCGTCCTTCCTGACCGATCTGAGGGCAGCGGTCGACCAGCTCAATGCCGATGCCCGGCCCGGGATAGCTAGTGGCCCTTCGGGTTTCCGGCACTGACAATCATTGTGGACCCGTCGTGACAGCGATGCGCACTGCCGCGCCGGTGCGTGCCGTGAGTACCTGGCCGGCGGCCGAGACAGCGATGTCCAGACCCTGCCCGGCCAACCGCAGATCAGTCGTCGAGATCGCGCCGACACCGACTGCCGGTGCCACGCTCAGCATTCCGGCGGGAACGTCGGCGGTCAGCCCCAGAAAAGCCTGCAACAGCACGATCGCCGAAGCCGCCGACCAGGCCTGCGGGCGGCAGGACGCCGGATACGGCATCGGTGCAGGCAGATCGTCCATCGAGAAGCCTCCGTACAGTTCCGGCACCCGACCGCCGAACGCGGCACTGGCGGCCAGCAGACCTTCGGCGAGAACGGCCGCCTCGCGGCTGCGTCCGGCCCGTTGCAGGCCGTGGATGGCGATCGCGGTGTCGTGCGGCCACACCGAACCGCAGTGGTAGCTCAGCGGCGAATAACCGCCGCTGGCATTGGACATGGTGCGCAGACCGAATCCGCTGGACATGCTCGGGTGGACCAATCTGGCTGCCACCAGCGCCACTTCGGATCCGGACAGGATGCCGCTGGCCAGTAGGTGCCCCATGTTCGATGCCGGGGCGTCAACCTGACGCTTCTCGCCGTCCAGGGCCAGCACCGGGAACCGACCGAGCTCATCGGTAGCCCAGAACCTTTCCCGGAACAGGAGTTTCAGGGTCGCAGCATAGTCGCGCCAGCGCTGCCCGCCCGGTCGGCCGAAGGCATCGAACAGGTCGGCGCCGGCCAGGGCCGCCTCGTAGGCGTAGGACTGCACCTCGGCCAGCGCCACCGGGCCGACCGCGATGCGGCCGTCGGCGAAGCGAATGGCGTCACCGGAGTCCTTCCAGCCCTGGTTGGCCAACCCACGCCCGGACTTGTCGACGTATTCCAGGAAGCCGTCGCCATCGCTGTCGCCGTCGGTGATCATCCATTCCAGTGCCCGTTCGGCCGCCGGCAGTAGCTCCTCGACCTCTTTCGGCGGCATTCCCCACCGCCACGCATCGGCCAGCAGGCAGACCCACAGCGGCGTGGCGTCGACGGTGCCGTAGTAGACCGGCGGCAGAAAGGCATCGACGACATCGCCGAGCGGGCGGCGGATCTCGTGCAGAATCTTGCCAGGCTCCTCCGCGGTGACCGGGTTGTCGACTCGGCCCTGCCGGGCGGCCAGGGCGCGCAGGGTCCCGGCGGCCAGCTCTGTCCCCAGCGGCAGCAACATGCGGGCCGCCCAGATCGAATCGCGGCCGAACAAGGTCAGATACCACGGACTGCCGGCCGCCACGAACTCGTCGTCCGGGCTGGCCGGAGTGCTCATCCGCAGCGCCCGCAGGTCGGCCACCGACTGGGCGACGAACTGGACCAGCCGACGATCGTCGGCCGTTGTCGGCGGTGCCCGGAAGCCGCGCTCGGGGTCGGCCGCCCTGACCACCGCACCGGAATCCTGGACCGTCAGGGACCACTCCACGATGGCAGCGGCCTGCGGGGCCGCGACCACCGGCCAGCGGAGAACGGCATGCTGCTCGGTCATCTCGACGGCGGCCCCGCCGACCATCACGACAGCCGACAGCTCTGCCGAACTGAACCGCAGTCCCCCTTGAAGCCCTGCCGGACGAGCGCACACCCCGCTGCGGCCGGCCTTCACGGTCTCCATGTCGAGCAGATCCGCGGCCAGCAACACCTCGACGGTGACAGCGACCTCGACATCCGAGACGTTCACCAACTCGAGGCGCTCGTGCATGCCGTCGGCCCGAGCCGTCCGGCGCCGGCGCAGCCACACCGTCGGGTCGGGCGTCGGCGCCTCCTCCCGCCTCAGCAATGCCATGAACTCCGCACTGTCGGCGCCGACGAGTGCACTACCGATGGGTTCCAGCCGGTGTCCTTCGATCCGCAGCTCGACTCGGCTCAGCACCCGGATATCCGCGGTGAATGCGCCTTGAGCGCCGGTCGGCCGGATCTGCCCGTCGGTACCGGACAGCACCACCGTCGGCGAGCTGACACACGTGATCAGGTCGTGCAGCAGTGGCTGGAACAGCGTTGGTTCGACCACCGGGTCGGCGGCCAGGGACGGGACAGCGGACACGAGGCTCAGTCCTGCCTTTCGTGGGGAAGCGAATAGCGACTGCCGGAAAATTTCTAAGACACACTTGACACGCGGTGTGACCCCCGCAACACTAGCGGTACCGTTGGATCGATCCAAACAATTCAGCGGGCAATTTTGGATCGATCCAATCAGGTTGCGGCCTTGAGTTCGAGTTCTCGACGAGGAGATGGTATGACCGACGACGGCGGGCCGGTGCTGGGGCGCCATGCCTCCGCCCGGGCCACTCTCGGCTCGGTGGCGGCTCTCGCGGGTGTGTCGAAGCAGACCGTCTCCAATGTCATCAACTCGCCGCGGATCGTGCGGGACGAGACCGCCCGCAGGGTGACGGCAGCCATCGCGGAACTCGGCTATCGGCCGCACCGGGCCGCATCCCAGCTCCGCACCCGGCGGTCACGCGTGCTGGGTCTTCGAGTGCAGAACCGCTTTACCGACGCGGTCTTCGATCGCTTCCTGCATGCCCTCACCGACGCGGCCGGAGCCCTCGACTACCGCATCATGCTCTACACGGCGCCCGACGACGACGCCGAGATCCGGGCCTACGGGGAACTGCTGGACCGCTGGGACCTCGACGGGTTCGTGCTGACCGGCACCCACCCCGGCGACGAACGAACCTCCTACCTGTCGCAGGCCGGAGTCCCCTGCGTCACTTTCGGTCGCCCGTGGGACGACTCCGGCCACCATCCGTGGGTCGACGTCGATGGTGCTTCCGGTACCAGGATGGCAACCCAGCATCTGATCTCCCAAGGTCATCGCCGTATCGGCTTTCTGGGTTGGCCGGACAGCTCAGGGGTCGGCGGCGACCGGCTTGCCGGCTGGGCCGGCCAAGTGAAGGCGGCCGGCTTGCCGGTCCTGCTGCCGTCACGGGCCGTCAACGATGCTGTCCACGGGCGGGCGGCCGCGGCCGAACTGCTCGATCGGACCGACCCGACCGCCATCATCTGCGCCTCTGACGTGCTTGCGCTCGGCGCGATGGCCGAGATCAGTGCGCGCGGAATGAAAGTCGGCGAGCAGATCGCAGTGATCGGTTTCGACGACACCGATATCAGCGAGGTCGGCGGACTGTCCTCGCTGGCACAGCCCCTGGTCGAGGTGGCATCGCACAGCGCCCGGCTGATCGCCGCGCTGATCGAAAAGCCGTCGGCAGATCCACCCGAACACGTCCTGCTGCTACCAACTCTCGTGATTCGAGGGTCCTCCACCGCAGTTCACCACTGAACCGCTGCTCCAGCTGGGGCAACGGACAACACCGATGTACCACCTCATCGATTCACCCCACGTCAAGGAGAGAGACCCATGAAACCAAGGCACATCGGACGTATCGCGTTCGCAGCCGCCGGCCTGTCGTTGCTGATGGTCACCACAGCCTGCAGCAGCAGCAGCACCGCCGCCTCATCGTCGTCGAGTACCAGCAGTGCGGCTCCGGCCGGCTCGTCGATCTCGGCCGGCTCCGCCAGTTCTGCTCCCGGTTCGGCGGCCGGGTCGAGCTCGGCCCCGGCCAGCGCTCCGGTCGGCAGTGGCAGTTCCGCCCCCACTCTCCCGGCCGCGAAGTTGAGCGTGCTGATCGGCTCGTCCGGCGCTGCCGAGACGGACGCGGTGACGGCCGCTGCCGCCGCCTGGGGTAAGGCCTCCGGCTCCACGGCGACGGTGGCCGCGGCGCAGAATCTGGTGCAACAGCTGGCCCAGGGCTTCGCCTCCGGCAAGGCTCCCGACGTCTTCTACGTCGGCGCCGATCAGGTGGGCAACTACGCCAAGGCCGGCAACCTGCTGCCGTACGCGGATTCCCTCGCCAACGCGGCAGATTTCTATCCATCGTTGAAGACCTCGTTCACCTACGACGGCAAGTTCTACTGCGCCCCCAAGGATTTCTCCACCCTGGCACTGTTCATCAACACCGCCATGTGGACCAAGGCCGGCCTGACCGATGCTGACATTCCAAAGAATTGGGATCAGCTCGCGGCGGCCGCGAAAAAGCTCACCGCCGGCAAGGTGGCGGGAATCTCCCTGTCCCCGGAGCGCGATCGACTCGATACGTTCATGGTGCAGAACGGTTCCTACCTCGTCGACGCAGCGGGTAAGGCCACGGTCAACAGCGAGCAGAACATCGCAGCGCTGACGTACGTCAAGAAGCTCTACACCGACGGCTCGCTGAAGTGGCCCAAGGATCTCGGTGCGGGCTGGGCCGGTGAGGCCTTCGGCAAGGGTGAGGCCGCGATGACCATCGAGGGCAACTGGTTGCTCGGGTCGATGACGAAGGACTACCCCACGGAGAAATACACCGTGGCCGAATTGCCCACCGGCCCGACCGGTGTGAAGGGGACATTGTCGTTCACGAACTGCTGGGGAATCTCCGCCACCACCAAGAGTCCCGACCAGGCCAAGGCGCTCGTGACGTACCTGACCAGCACTGCGCAGCAATTGTCGTTCGCCAAGTCGTTCGGTGTCATCCCATCGGTGAAGTCCGCGGAATCGGCCTACCTGGCCCAGACCCCGGCCAACGCCCCGTTCGTGACCGGAGTCGCCTACGCCAAGGGCGTGGTCAACACGCCTGGCATCACCGATGTGCTGAACGATTTCAACTCGCAGTTGCAGGGCCTGGCCACCAGCGACCCCAAGGCGATCCTTGACTCGGTGCAGAGCAACCTCTCCAGCGCACTCGGCAATTGATCTGAATCGCCACCTGCCCGGCGGCTCTGCACCGCCGGGCAGGCCTGCACCATTTGACACCGACCTCGTCGCACCATTGTCAATCCAGCCCTGGGCTGGCTCGAACACCTGGCACAGGAGAAGTCATGTCCGTCGTCGGACCTTCGCTAGAAACCAATCTCGGCCAGGCCGCGGCATTGGCCGAACCGCCCCCGAAACGCAAGCGGGACGGCTCCCTGACCAAGGGGCAGGCCAAGGCCGGGTGGATGTTCGTGGCCCCCTCGCTGATCATCATCCTGCTCTTCCTGATCCTGCCGGTCCTTGCCTCGCTATGGGTCTCGGTGTCCGACTGGTCAGGTAAGGGGTCTCCACTGACCGCGAATTTCATCGGCTTCAAGAACTACGACACGTTGCTCGGAAAGACCAACCTGTCGCAGAAGAACATGGGTACCGCGTACCGCAACATCTTCTACTACGTGGTGCTGGTGGTGCCGCTCCAGACGATCCTTGCCCTGGTACTGGCGCTGACGTTGAACAGGCGGCGCCTGAAGGGAAAGAGCTTCTTCCGCACCACTTTCTATTTCCCGTCGGTGACGAGTTCGGTCGCCATCGCTCTGGTATTCCTGTTCATGTTCCAGGCCAGCGGAGCCATCAACGCCATCCTGGCCTGGTTCGGCATCAACGGCCCGAACTGGTTCGCCGACCCGCGGGGCGTCCTGCATCTCATCATGGGCGGGCTCGGGGTCGATCAGAACAATCCACCGGCGTGGCTGATCGCGCACAAATTCCTGAGCCTGAGTTGGTGGGACTGGCTGGCGGGACCGTCGATCGCCATGAGTTCGATCATCATCCTGGCGATCTGGACCACCGGTGGCACCTTCATGCTGATGTTCCTCGCTGCGATGCAGGACATCCCCGAGGACATGCTCGAAGCGGCGAGGGTGGACGGGGCCTCCTCGTGGCAGGCCTTCCGACGGGTCGTGGTGCCGACGCTCAAGCCGACCTTCTTCCTGGTGATCACCCTCGGACTGATCGGCACCTGGCAGATGTTCGACCAGGTGTTCATCATCAATCAGGGTGCCCCGCAGGGCACCACGCTGACCCCGGCCTACCTGTCCTACAAGACGTCCTTCGAAGAAAATAAGTGGGGGCAGGGCGCCGCCATCTCCTTCATCCTGTTTGCCGTCATCATCGTTTTCTCGCTGCTGCAACGTTTTGTCATGCGCGATCGCAAGACCATTTCCCGCCGCCACCGCATCTCGTCCTGGGAGAAGAAGAAATGAGTGTGACATTGACCGGCCGGAAATTCGCCGGAGCCTCGGACGCCCCGCCGGACCGGGGTGGCCTGGGAAAGGTGTGGTTGTTCTACCTGGTGTTGATATTCTTCGCAATGGTGTATCTCTTCCCATTCATCCTTCAGATCGGCACCTCCTTCAAAACCGATCCGGACGCCACTGCGCACTCTCTCAATCCGCTGCCCACCACGTGGACCCTGGATGCCTTCCGGAAACTGTCGCAGGTCGACTTCCCGCTGTGGTTCACCAACTCTGTCGTCGTCACGATCTGCGTGACGATCGGGCGAGTCTTCTTCGATTCACTTGCCGGATACGCATTGGCCAGGCTGCACTTCCGGGGCCGAGCCGCCATCGGATCCGCCTTCATCGCGATCATGGCGGTGCCCGGAGTCGTCCTGCTGATCCCGAAGTACCTGGTATTGGTGCAACTCGGGATCTACGACACCTACTTCGGCATGATCATCCCGCTACTCGCCGACGCGGCCGGCATCTTCATCATGAGGCAGTTCTTCGTCAACATCCCGACGGAGGTCGAGGAGGCCGCCCGCATCGACGGTGCGTCGGTGTTCCGGACCTTCTGGTCCGTCGTACTGCCGATGGCAAGACCCGCGGTGATCACGTTGTCGATCCTGTCTTTTCAGGGATCGTGGAACGAACTGTCCCATTTCATCGTGTCGTCGCAAAGCCCGAAGCTCTATACCCTGACCAAGGGTGTCGCTACGCTGTCGTCCGGCGCGCTGGGCTCGGGAAACCAGTTCCCCGTCAAAATGGCGGCGGCGCTGCTGATGACGATTCCGGTGGCGATCGTCTTCTTCATCTTCCAGAGACAGTTCGTCCAGGGCGCCGGCGCCGGCGCGGTCAAGGGCTGACGGACAGCGCGCCGACCCCCCGCGGCAACGGATGGCCGAGCAGCTCGAAGAGCTCGGCCGTCCGTCCGTCGTCGGATCGTGACAGCCCGTCGATACTGATCACCGGGGCCAGGAGTCGCACGCTTGACGCCAGCCACACACCGTCAGCGGCAAGCAGATCCGCGGACGTCAACCGGTGGTAGGCGGTGGACCAGCCGGCCTCCTTGGCAGCGCGTATCAACCGCACCACGGTGATCCCGTCCAGCACCCCCTCCAGCGGCGGAGTCAGCAGGGTGCGGTCGCGGGCGATCACCACGGTGGCGGTGGGCGCCTCGAGGATCGCTCCGTCGGATCCGACGAAGATGACATCGTCGGCGTCATTCGCCGCGGCATGTCGCAGCGCCGCCATGTTGATCGCGTACGACAGGGTCTTCGCCCCGGCCAACAACCAGGGGGCCGCGGCAGCGGCCGGCCCGCTGAGCCCGCGGTCCAGCAGCAGCACGCGGACACCGGCACTGCGTTGCCGCACAGCAACATCCGGGACCGCAGCCCCGGTCACGTAGCAGGTGGGAGATCCGTGTTCCGGACCGCGGGTCGCCACCAGCCGCAGCACCATGTCACCGCCTGCCCATCCCCCGAGCACCGCCGTGACACCCCGGCGCCAGTCGGTGTCGTCGGGCAGTGCAAGGCCCACCATGCCCGCGGACTTCGCCAGCCGCGCCAGATGCTCGTCCAGGTCGCGCGGTACACCGGCCACGGCGAGAGTGGTTTCGAAGATGCCGTCGCCACGCACCACTCCCGCATCGTCGGGCCGCAGCAGCGGCCGACTCGACGGCACCAACTGTCCGTCGAGCAGGCCGACAAGCATGGGCGCGGGGACGGGTGGAGTCACGGACAACAGCGTAGGTGTTCGCTGCCCGCCCGGGCGTGCACCCGGCCGTTGTGCGGTGCCTATGCCAGCAGTGCTCGGGCGTACCAGTCGTCGGCGTCGGCGACGCCCGGCAGCGTGAAGAAGTAACCGCCGCCGGTCGGCGAGATGTAGTCCACCAGTGGCTCGTCGATCAGCCTGGTCTGGGTGGCCTCGAACTGGGCGACCGGATTCTGCTGGAAGCAGTTGAAGATCAGGCCCATATCGAGGTTTCCGTTGCTGTCATCGCCGCGGTCGTAGTTGTATCCCCGCCGCAGCATTCGGGTGGGATCGCTCGCCGCCGTCCGGGGGTTGGCCAACCGGATGTGCGCGTCCACCGGTATCACGCTGCCGTGCGGATCCCTTGCATACTGCGGGATGTCCTGCTCCGCACTGCCGTCCAGCGGGGCCCCGCTGTCGCGGCGGCGGCCGATCATGTTCTCCTGCTCGTTCAGGGACACCCGGTCCCAGAACTCGACGAACATCCGGATGATCCGCAGCACGTGGTAGCTGCCGCCGGCGGCCCAGGCCGGCTCGTCGGCGCCGGCCCACAACAGCTCCTGCGCCAGGGTCGTCTCGGCGACGACGGCGGGGTTGGCGATACCGTCCTTGAATCCCAAGAGGTTGCGGGGGGTACCCGAAGGCGCCGGCGGGGAGGTGAAACCGTCCATCCGGTACCGCAACTGCATGTTGCCCCTGGTCTGCTTGGCGATCAGCCGGAGCGCGCGGAGAACGGTGTCGTGGTGACCAGCGTTGATCTGCAGGACCAGATCGCCGTGGGTCTGGGCGGGGTCCAGATTGTCGTTGGGAAATGTGCGCATCGGCGTCAGGTGCAAAGGTTTGGACGCAGCCAGCCCATAGCGCCCGTCGAACAGAGTCGACCCGACACCGATGGTGATGGTGAGTCCGTCGGCCGGCGCCTCGGTGCCCAGCACCGAGTTGTCGGTCGGCGGGGCGCCGAACCCGGCGTCGGGCAGCGCACCTCCGGCGGTCAGCAACCGGGCGATCCGGGTGATGGCCTTCATCAGCTCGATCAACCCGGTACGGCCGGCCGCAGTGGAATCGAAGACCGCGAAGATCGCCGCCGCCGGCGCCGGCGTGACTATGCCTGCCTGATGGAGGCCGTGGAACGGCACGGCGGGCAGTCGCGCATCGCCGGTCGCGGTGATCGGCACCCCCGTCTGGGTGGACGGCGTTTCGGCATGGCCAACACCACTGACTGCCACCACCCCGGTGCTGACCGCACCGGCAGCAACAGCACCGGCACCGAGGCCTTTGAAGAATTTTCGACGATCCACCTTCATCACCAACGAAATCTCTCTACTGGGCCCGGATCTCGAGCAGATCGGGAATGGGGGCGAGGGTCTCGGCCAGCTGACTGGTCGCAGCATTCACCAGCTGCCTGATCGCCGGTGGCGCGTCGGCCACCGATGAGCCGCTCGTGACCGCGGTCGCCAGGGCATGTTGCAGGACGTCCATGTCCTGATGAATGGCCGCCACCAAGGTCCTGTCACGAACGGACAGCAGCGGTGCGAGAAGGTCGACCAGCACCCGGTCACCCGCCAGATCGGCCTGCGCGGTGGGGTACCCGGACCCGGATCCGTAGTCGCTCTCACTGGTGAGCACGAACCGGATGGTGTCCTCCACGATCTCGTGGGCGCGGGTGGTGACATCGCCCGGGTCGAAGGTGAACGACGGCAGCTGTGCGTAGAGCGCTTTCACCGCGGCGACCATGGCGCCGGTCTCGTCGACGGTGGCGCTGAGCGACCGACCGCCCCACAGATCCATCTCGATGCGGTGGAATCCGACGAACCCTGGATCACGGACGCCCGCCGGCAGGCCGGTGGCCAGCCCGTCGACGGCCGCGCCGGCGTCACCGAAAGCGTCATAGGCAGCGCCGATCCGGTGGTACGTCAGGTAGGCGCTGCGCCAGCTGTTCTTCGCGGCCGCCCTGTCCCCTCCGGAGACTGCCCTGTTCAGGGCCTGCACCTGCTGGTTCAGCAGATCCAACTGCCGGTCCACGTAGGCGCGGTACTCCGCCAGGACGGGCGCAAGTTCGGCTTCAGTGGCCGGCACGATGGCGGCCGCCACCGCGGCCGGGGGGCCGACGGCGGTGCGACTGGGCGACGTCGTGGTGGCCGCCCCCGCGTAGACGCAGGTCCAGTGATAGGCAGCGCTGCCGAGCATCGCCGGCAGGTTGCGGGTGGTACCGGGCCCCAGCACCTCGATCTCGGCCACCACCGCGTTGCTGGCGGTCAGCACGATCTCGACGTCCACGGCGTGGGATGACGTGTTGCTCACCGTGTACACCGTCGCTCCGGTCGCCGGATCGACCCAATCGTCCGCGCAGGAGGTGTCGGTCACCGTCACGGCATCGCCGGCGACCGGCGTGGCGGCCGACCGGTGGTCGATGGCAACCCAGGTCACCGCGCCGGCGACCGGCAGCACGATCAGGACCGTGGCACCGGCGACGACAAGGCGCCTGCGGCGCGGGCGGGTCGCCACGGCCGCGGCCGGATCGGCGAGTGGGGCATGGGCCGTCGACGGTTTCCGGCGCAGGAACAGCGTCAGCACCACGACGAGGTAGGTGAGGTAGGCGACCACGGACAGCTGGCTCATCCGGTTGTTCAGGTTCGTGACACCGCGAATCGTCTCGGTCCACCAGGTTCCGGTGGGAACCTGCGCGCTGATGTCGAACGCGACCACGTTCAGACCCGGCAGCACACCGGCATCCTGCAGATCCGTGATGCCATAGGCCAGCACCCCCGCCACGATCACCACCAGCACCGCGCCGGTCACGGTGAACAGCCGGGACAGGTTGACCTTCAGCACCTGCCGGTAGAGCCCGAGACACAGGCCCGATGCCAGCAGCAGCCCGATCAGCGCCCCCAGCAGCGGACTGGTGGACGAGCCGGCCGCCTGTGCGTTGGTCCAGACGAACAGCGCTGCCTCCAGGCCCTCGCGGGCGACCGCGACGAAGGCGGTGAGGACCAGTGCCGCTCCACCGGCGGCCAGCGCGCCGCCGACCCGCTCCCGCAGGTCGCCGGAAAGGCCGCGGGCGGCGCGGCGCATCCAGAAGACCATCGACGTCACCAGCACGACAGTGACCAGGCTGGTGACGCCGCCGAAGATCTCCTGGGCAACCGGCGACAACTTTGCCTGGGTGAACGTCAGCACGGCACCGAAGGACAGGCTCACCACAACGGCGGCGACAACACCGAGCCAGACACCCACGACAGACCGCCAGGGAGCAAGCCTGCGTACCGCTCCTATCAGGATGGTCACCACCAGGCCCGCCTCGAGCCCCTCTCGGAGCCCGACGAGCAGATTGGGAAGCGCCACGGACCAGGTCACCAGATTAGGTTAGGCGATCCTTAATAAATTGCAAGTCAGATGGGTGAGCCGCGACTGCACCCTCCCCGACCGACCATCAGTGGGATCGTCCCGCACCGGGAAGCACGAATTGCCGGGAACTTCTGCCGGGGTCGGAACGACAACCTTCAACATGGATTGCGAAAGTTGCCGGGAGGCACTGTCGGCCCGGGTGGACGGCGAGGCCGAACACGACGACGGCGACCTGGTCGAGGTGCACCTGACCACCTGTGCGGCCTGCCGGGCGTGGCAGACCCAGGCCGGCCGACTCACCAGGGCCATTCGGGTGCGCCCGGTCATGGCCACTCCGGATCTGACCGCAGTCATCCTGGCCGCGGCCGGGCAGGGCGCAACGGCGCGGGCTGCTGCGCGTGGCGACACCTGGCGCCGCCCACTGGTTCTGGTCGCCTCCGTGCAGTGAAAAGGACCGCCTATCAGAAAGGGCCTTGCAGATGAGATCGTTCGCAGGCAAGTGCTGGACCGTCGTTTCGGTGGCTGCTGCGTTGCTCCTGTTGAGCGCAGGAGTCGCATCGGCGCACGTGACGGTGTCCGCGCCAGGGGTCACCGAGGGTGCCAGCGACGCTGCGATCACCTTTCGGATACCCGACGAGAGCGCCACTGCCAACACGGTCGGAGTGAAGGTGCAGCTGCCTACCGACCATCCGATTGCTGGCGTGCTGGTCGCCCCGGTGGCCGGTTGGACAGCGAAGATCATCAATACCAAACTGGCCACCCCGATCAAGACCGACGACGGCGACATCACCGAGGCGGTATCGGAAATAGACTGGGCCGCCGACGCCGGTGGTGGTGTCGCACCTGGCTTCTTCGGGCAGTTCACCATCATCGCCGGTCAGCTCCCCAAAGGGGTGAGCACGCTGACCTTCAAGGCCATCCAGACCTACAGCGACAAAACGGTGGTCTCCTGGATCGAAGAGGCGGCCCCCGGCAGCACCGCCGAACCGGATCACCCTGCGCCCGAACTCAACCTGCTCCCCGCAGCCGCCGGGTCCAGCTCGGCGGTGCTATCCGGCCTCGACTCCGGAGCGTCGTCATCAGCAGTCCGGTCGTCCGCCTCGGGCTCCGGTCCCGCGGCGGCTGCAGCCACCACCGCGACGGTGACCGCCGCGCCAGCAATAGCAGCGTCGAATGCTGCCAGCAAGGGCTCGGTGACCTTGGCGATCGTGATCGGGATTGTAGGGGTGCTGATCGGTGCGGCCGGCGTCGGATTGGGGTTGGCGTCACGTCGACGGCCGGTGGTCAGGTAGCGCCGGACTCAGCGGCTAGCCACCCGGCCGTTGCCGGGCTCGTCCGCGGACGACCGGACCAGGTCGTCGCGGGCCCTGGCCACCCGGGACCGGATGGTCCCGACCGGGCAGGCACAGATCTCGCCGGCCTCTGCGTAACTCAACCCGAGGACCTGGGTCAGCAGGAGAGCCTCGCGGCGCTCGGTGGACAGGCCGGCGAGCAGCATGTCCAGCTCGACCAGGCCGGTGAACGAGTTCGACCCGGACCGGGCGGAGTCGGCCAGTTCCTGCCAGTCGTCCGACGGGACCGACTGCGGTCGGGTTCCCCGATACCGCAGGTGGTCGACGACTACCCGACGGGCGATCACCAGCAGCCAGGTGCGGAGGCTGGAGCGGCCCTGGAAGTTCGGCAACGTCCTGATCGCGCGGAGGAAGGTTTCCTGGGTGAGGTCGTCCGCCTCCCGGTGACCGGCGTGGAAGGCGATGTAACGCCAGACGTCTCGCTGGGTCAGCGCGATGATCCTGGTCAGCGCGGCCCGATCGCCGGCGGCCGCATCGCAGGCGAGTGCGCACGCTTCGTCCCAATTGTCCGTCGACGCCATGTCGAGACCTTATCCCGAGAACGGGTCCGGACCCGGGGTCCGATTCCCGGGCCGGCCCGACCCCGCCGCGCAGGGGCGGACCTCAGTGCGCCTGGGCCGGCCGCTCGTTCCCCAGCACCAGATCGTGGTGGTGGTGACCGCACCCGATACCGCTCCGGCCGGCGACCCTCCTGAGGGTGAGCCGATCGATCTCGGAATACGGCCGGCCGCTGCCCGGCAGCGCGTCCGCGATCGTCCGAATGGTGAAAGTGGTCGGTGCGCCGGGCTTGGCCGGCACGACATCGATTGCGATGAAGGCATAGTCGTCGTACCGGACCTGCGACCACTCGACCTGTTCGGGCACCTTCGTGCCGGCGGGATAGCCCGACGCGTTGACAGCCGTCCCCGACATTGACCACACGTAGCTGTTGACGACGTTCTCGGTGTTGTTCTCAGCAGTGTTGGCGCCGCCGGGCGGGGTATACCCGCGGTAACGCTGACCCTCCGGCAGCAGTTGCGGCCCGAACGGATCCACCCCTGGCGGTGGCGGGGCAGCGGGGCTCGGCGCCGGCCGGAACGGGTATCGCGGCCGGCCGCCGGACCCGACCGTCACGTAGGTGACACCGTCGTGCGCAGGCATGATCGTCGAGCCGTCCGGTGCCTTCCGGGTCGGCTTGCCGTTCTTGATCGGGTCGGTGCGTTCCATCAGGTGGTTGTGACCCTGGACAACGAGATCGACCTGGTACCCGGTGAACAGCGGGTCGAGCGCATCCCGGACACCGCCGTCGGAGGCGTGATTGTTGGTGGTGGAGAAGGCGCAGTGGTGAAAGAACGCGACGACGAAATCGACGGTCTCGGCGACGTGCGGATTGGTCCGCCATTCCTTCAGGGTGGACTCCAGCCATTTCAGCTGAGCGCCGTCGGAGTAACCGGTGTTGGTCTGGATCTCGGTGGACAGGTCGTTCGCGTCGACCGAGATGACCGCCACGTTGACGTAGATGAAGCTGTACACCGATGGGCAGCCTTTCGGCCCGGACCTGGGCAGGTCCAACCGCTTGGCATGCCCGCCATAACCATGGACCGGGCTGCCGCCCAGGAACTCCGTGTTGCCGTACAGCGGCTCCATGTCGTGGTTCCCGGTGGCGAACATCCACGGGGTGAACGCAGCCTGGCTTTCGATCTGGTTGAGAAAGACATCCCAGACGTACGGGTTGTAGAGGTTCTTGCCGACCCAACTCTCGGGCATTCCACTCGGTGTATTCGTCGACGGTCAGTGGGCGTTCTTTCCCGAAAGTGACATGCCAGGTAGTTCAACCGTCCTAACCTTGCCCGCGGCTGCCTGCCTGGCTGAAGAACGGATGAATCCTGCGTGAACGAGTCGATCGGACCCGGGCCAGGCCCCGACCCGCCATGGTCTCGCCGGATCAGAGCTTGCGCAGTCGCACCCTTGTCACGGCGTGGTCAGGACCCTTGGTGAGCACCAGATTCGCCCGGCCCCTGGTCGGCAGGATGTTCTCGACCAGGTTCGGCGCGTTGATGCTGTCCCAGAACTCACCGGCCAACTCGACGGCCCTGGCATCGGTCAACGCCGCGAACCGGGTGAAGAAGGAATCCGGATCGGCGAACGCCGTCTGTCGCAGGCTCAGGAACCGGTCGACGTACCAGCGCTTGATATCCGCGGTCTCGGCGTCGACATAGATCGAGAAGTCGAAGAAATCGCTGACCGCCAGCGCACTGCGGCCCTCGTCGTCGAGCCGGGCAGGTTGCAGCACATTGAGGCCCTCGACGATCAGTACGTCGGGGCGACGGACCACGACTTCCTCGTCGGTCAAGATGTCGTAGGTCAGGTGGTCGTATTTCGGCGCTCTGACCTCCTCCGCACCCGACTTCACCTCGGCAACGAAGCGCATCAGCGCCCTGCGGTCGTACGATTCAGGAAACCCCTTACGGGCCATCAGGTTTCGCTCTTCCAGGAGCGCATTGGGATAGAGGAAACCGTCGGTGGTGACCAGTTCGACCCTGGGCGTGTCCGGCCAGCGGGCCAGCATCTCGCGAAGCACCCGCGCGGTGGTCTATTTGCCGACGGCCACCGATCCGGCCACCCCGATGACGAACGGGGTTCGCGAGGACCGTTCCCCGAGGAACGTCGAGGTCACCCTGTGCAGCGCACCGGTGCCTGCCACGTACAGGTTGAGCAGGCGCGACAGCGGCCGGTAGATGGTGTCCACCTCGGCCAGGTCGATCGGATCGCCCAGACCCGAGACGCGTACCAGTTCCTGCTGGGACAGGGGCAACGGGGTCGCCTTGGCCAGCGACGCCCACTCGCTGCGGTCGAGCTCCACATAGGGAGTGATGCCGGACCCGTTGAATACCGGCGCGTTCAGCACTACCGGTGCGTTCAGCACGTCCGGTGCGTTCAGCACGTCCGGTGCGTCCAGCACGTCCGGTGCGTCCAGCACGTCCGGTACGGAGACTTCGTCGTCACCTGCCATGGTCTGCAGATCATGCCGTCCCAGCCGCTGCGCAGCGCAATCCTGGCAGTGTGACCTGGGCCGCATCCTGGGAGGATGTCGGGGCAACCACCGCGCCTACGATGGTCAGGTGGCATCCCTCGAGACTCCCTCGGCACCCGGAGCAGCAGCTCAGGCTCCCGGTTACCGATCGCCCCTGCTCGGATTTCCCGGCGCCGTGGCGGCAGACGGACCCGACATCGGGGTCGCCTGGCACTACGGCGACCCGGTGGGCGAGCAACGGGCGTCGGTGCGCAGCGCGGCGATGTTCGACCTCTCGCACCGCGGCGTGATCGCTGTGTCCGGACCGGACCGGTTGACCTGGCTCAACACCCTGACGAGCCAGTTGCTGTCCGCGCTGCCCGCCGGTCGGACGACTGCGGCCCTGGTGCTCTCGCCCAACGGCCACGTCGAGCATCACCTGGGTGTCACCGAGATCGACGGTCCGGACGGCGGTGGCGTTACCTACCTGGATACCGAACCGGCGACCGCCGCGGCGCTGCTGCAGTACCTGCAGATGATGATCTTCTGGTCCAAGGTCGAGGTGAGCGTCGCCGGGTTGGCCGAACTGCGGCTGGTCGGGCCGAACACGGCCGACGTCCTGGCGGCCGCCGGGGTGCTGCCCACCCTGCCGGCGCCCGGGACGGCTGTCGCGCTGGACGGCGGCGGGTACGCGCGGAACACCCGTGATGCCGTGGAGCTGTTCCTGCCGCGTCCGGGGTTGGCCAACGCCGCGGCGGCACTGCGCGCGGCCGGTGCCCGCCCCGCCGGGAGCTGGGCTGCCGAAGCTCTCCGCATCCCCACCCGTACTCCGCGCCTCGGCGTCGACACCGACGATCGCACCATCCCGAACGAGGTCGACTGGCTGACGACCGCCGTGCACCTGAACAAGGGGTGCTACCGGGGGCAGGAAACGGTCGCCAGGGTCAACAACCTGGGCCGGCCGCCGCGCAAACTCGTGCTGCTGCACCTCGACGGTTCCGCGGACCGGTTGCCGGCGACGGGTTCGGCGGTGACGACGGTGGAGGGCAAGGTCGTCGGACGGGTCGGCACAGTGGCCCACCACCATGAGGACGGCCCGATCGCGCTGGCCATGGTCAAGCGGTCGCTGCCGGCCGGGACCGCCCTGTTCGCCGATGGCGTCGACGCAGCCATCGATCCCGACGACCTGGTCGATGACCTACCTTCCGGGCCTCCGCAATCTGCGGTGGATCGCCGCACCTTCACCGACATCCGTCGTCGTTGATGCGTTTGGACCTGGTGGACATCGACGAGATCCGCGATGCCGCCACCCGCATCGAGGGCGTTGCCGTCCGCACCCCGCTATTGGCCTCGCCATGGCCGGGCCTGTGGCTCAAACCCGAAGGCCTGCAACCCATCGGCGCGTTCAAGATCCGCGGCGCGATGACCGCCATGTCGCGGCTGTCCCCGGCGGTGAGGTCCCGCGGGGTGATCGCCCACTCGTCCGGCAACCACGCGCAGGCGGTCGCCTACGCGGCCAGGGTCTTCGGCGTGCCCGCGCACATCGTCATTCCGGACAACGCCCCCCGCCGCAAGATCGACGCCACCGCAGCGCTGGGCGCGACCGTGGAATTGGTGCCCGTCGAGCAGCGCTTCAGCCGACCGGCGGAATTGGCCGCCGAAACCGGGAAAGCGATGATCGCCCCGTTCGACGACCGCAACGTGATCGCCGGCCAGGGCACGATCGGCCTGGAGATCGCGCAGGACTGGTCAGGCCGGGACGGTGCGCTGTGCACTGTCCTGGTGCCGGTGTCCGGTGGTGGTCTGATCTCCGGGGTGGCCGCCGCGCTGGCCGCCCTGCTTCCCGCGGTCAGGGTGATCGGTGTCGAACCGGAGCTGGCCGGCGACGCGGCCGAGTCGTTCCGGGCCGGTGAGCGGCGCGCCTGGGCCCCGGCCGACACGGCCCGCACGATCGCCGACGGCCTGCGGACGTTCAGCGTCGGCGAGCTGCCGTGGGAGCACATTCGCGCCCAGGTGTACGACATCATCACGGTCACCGAATCCGAGATCATCGACGCGACCCGGCGGCTGGCGCTGGAAGCCAGGCTGGTGGCCGAGCCGTCCGGCGCGGTCGCCGCCGCCGCCTGGCTGCACCACCGTCCGGAACTGCCCGCCGGGCAGGCGGTGGCGATCGTGTCGGGTGGCAACATCGATCCCGGGGTGCTGCGGATGGTGCTGGATGCCTGACGCCGGCCCGGTCGGCACACTGATCAGCCTGGCACCCGCGGCGGGCCCGATCGGCCACCTGCTCCGCACCGCCATCGACGCCGAACAGGTGGGCGGGACCCGCCTGCACCTGCCCGCCGACCAGCCGGATCTGCCGGATGCCGTCAGGGCCCTCCGCGAGCAGACCGGCCTGGTGCTGACCTGCGACACGCAGGTCAGCGGTATCGACGTGATCACCAGCGGCTTCCTGGACGCCGTGGTGGAGGAGAACGACGACCTGCCGCGCCTGGTGGTCGAGATCGCCGAGTTGGTTGCCGCCCATCCGTCCGGGGTCGGCATCTGCGGTCGTGGCACCGCGGCGCTGCCCGCCCTGCTGGCTGCACTCGCCGCAGGCGGTCACCTGTGGGTGGCGGCGCCGGCCCGGAAAGACCACGCCGCGCTGGTCGCCAGGGCCAGCGGACTGGCACGTATCGCCGGGCGCCCGCCGCTGGACCGGCGCGCTGCTCACTCGCTCCTGGGCGTTGCTTGAACCCTCACCCCCGGCCTGCACGGACAGCCGGGTCAGCCACCACCTGCAAAGGATCAAGACACTGATGAGCAACACCACGGCAGCCCCGGTCGAGCTGGTTCGGGTGATTCGGTCGGGCTTTCACGAGAGCAGTCACTTCGGCTCGGTGGTCGTCACCGACCGCCACGGCGCGGTCGTGCACGCGCGCGGCGACGTCAACGCACCCATGCTCCCGCGATCGTCCAACAAACCCTTCCAGGCGGTGGCGATGCTCGCCGCCGGTGCTCGGCTGGGGGGCGCCGACCTGGCCATCGCCGCCGCCTCCCACTCCGGCGAACCGATGCATGTCGATCGGGTGCTGGCCATGCTGGAACGGGTGTCACTGGGTGAACCGGACCTGGGGTGCCCGGTCGCGCTGCCATTGGACGAGGCAGCGCGCAACCTACTGATCGCCGCCGGCGCCAAGCCGCGCCGGGTCTACATGAACTGCTCCGGCAAGCATGCCGGCATGCTCTCGGCCTGCGTCGAGCACGGTTGGGACACCGAAAGCTACCTTGACCCGGCGCATCCGCTGCAGCTGTCCGTCCGGGATCAGGTCACCAGGCTCTCGGGCCAGACGCCGTCCGCGGTGGGCATCGACGGCTGCGGGGCGCCATTGTTCGCCGTCTCGCTGGCCGGGCTCGCCAAGGCGTTCGGCAGCGTCAACGCCGCCCCCGCCGACAGCGACGACCGCACCGTCTCCGAGGCGATGCGCCGGTTCCCGGAGATGGTCGGGGGTACCGGACGGGAAGACACCAGGCTGATGCAGGCTCACGACGGCCTGCTGGTCAAGGGCGGCGCTGAGGGCGTGCACTGCGCGGCGCTACCCGACGGCCGCACCGTCGCGGTCAAGATCGCCGATGGCGGGGACAGGGCCAGGATGCCGGTGCTGGTGGCGGGACTGCGGCTGCTGGGGTTGAATTCGGCGCTGCTGGACGAGCTCGGGACGGGCGTGGTGCTGGGCGGTGACCGGCAGGTCGGCACCGCCGAACTGGCACCCGGGGTGTTCTGACCGTCCCGTGCGATCACCCGCTCGGCCCAATCGCTCCGGTTGCTCGTCAGCTGACCTGAAACAGCGGCCAGGGCGGGTGGGAGTGGGCGTGTCGAACCTGTACTCTTGGGCTACGACTGACAACAGATTCCGGGGCCGCCGACAGGCCGCCCCGCTTTAACGTGCAAGGGGGTCCGCTCATGGGGCGAGGCCGTCAGAAGGCAAAGCAGACGAAGGTCGCTCGGGATTTGAAGTATCACGAATCCTCATTCGATCCGAACGCTTTGACCCAGGAACTTCGCGGGATCCCGGTGCATCGCCCGGCTCCTGTTGTCAAGGACGAGAGCGAGGAAGACGAGTCCTCCCTCTACGCGAAATACATCATCGACGACGACGATGACGACGAGGGACCGGCGACCACCTACGCCAACGGCTCATCTCGCCGCTGACCTGGCGTTCCTGCGCAGCAGTACCTTGTCGAGTGCGTTGGCGCCGGCCCCGAGCCCGACGAACAGCAGGGTGACCCACAAGGCGTTGACGGCCACCCGCAGATAGCCCAGATCGTGCACATTGGCGAACGGGTACGGGTACCAGTCCGAGGCCAGCGGCCCCCGGACGGCGGTGAAGACCATGTACAGCAACGGGAACGCCACCGTCCAGCGGACGATCAGCTTCGAGGTCAGGCCCCGCGGGCCGAAGAGCAGCCATCCCAGGACGGCCATGATCGGCACCACGGTGTGCAGTAGCTGATTGGCGACCTGCGCCCAGGTGTCCAGGTCCAGCAGCCCGCTCAACACCACGTGGAAGACGATGCCGGTGACCGTGATCGCCACGACGCCGATCAGCCGGAAGACCGAGAACACCGTGGAGGTGCGTTCGGGCTGCAGTGCCAGCAGCAGGCAGGTCACCCCGACGATGACGTTCGACTCGACGGTGAAGAACGCGAAGATGTTGAACGCCCGGCCGGCCGCGCTGCCACCGAACACCGACTCGTCGTGGATGGAGACCAGGAGCTGGACCACGACCCCGGCCAGCACGCAGGCAGCGGTCAGCGCGAACCAGGGCCTTGCCCACCGAGCATCCATCCGCAGAAGGTAACCGATGGAGTGGCCACTGCCCCAGCCGCGGGCGCCGCATCGATCAACTTGCCGAGTTTGGGACCCAAGTGACAGAAGTCGACCATTTCGAGCCGGTCTGCCAAGTTGATCCATGCCACCGGACGCGCTCGGGGGCAGGCAGTCGAGTCAGAAGCGCGGGTGATCGCCGGTCAGAGTCGCACGCGGCTGGTCGTGCCCGGTTCGTTCCACGGTTCCGATGACCGTCGACGGCACGTGCCTGGCGGTGAGTACGGCCATCGCCCGGTCCACGTCGTCTGGGCCGATGACGGCGACCATCCCGATGCCCATGTTGAAGGCCCTCTCCATCTCCTCGCGCTGGACGCGGCCGTGACCGGCGATGTAGCCGAAAACCGGGAGCGGGTTCCAGGCCCTGCGGTCCATCGCGGCGGTCAGGCCGGAGGGGATGATCCGGCCGACATTGCCGGCCAATCCGCCGCCGGTGATGTGCGCGTAGGCGTGCACATCGGCCTCTCGGGCGAGCCGCAGGCAGTCGAGGGCGTAGATCCTGGTCGGTTCCAGCAGTTCCTGGCCCAGCGTCCGACCGAACTCCTCGACATGCCCCTCCAGCGAAAGCCTCGCGATGTCCAGCAGCACATGCCTGACCATCGAATAGCCGTTGGAGTGCACCCCGGAGGATTCCATCCCGATGACAACGTCGCCCGGCCGGACCCGGTCCGGACCGAGGATCTCGTCTGCCTCTACGACGCCGACCGCGGTGGCGGCCAGGTCGTAGTCCTGTGGCGCCATCAGCCCAGGATGCTCGGCGGTCTCGCCGCCCACCAGCGCGCACCCCGCCTTCACGCAGCCGTCGGCGATTCCCGACACGATGGCGGCGATCCGATCGGGATCGAGTTGCCCGCAGGCGATGTAGTCCTGCAGGAACAGAGGTTCCGCTCCGCAGGCCACCAGGTCGTCGACCACCATGGCCACCAGGTCGATGCCGATGGTGTCGTGGATGTCAAGGGCCTGGGCGATGGCGGACTTGGTACCCACTCCGTCGGAAGACGAGGCGAGGACGGGGTCCTTGAACCGGTTGACCGGCAGCCGGAAGAGGGAGGCGAACCCACCGATCCCGCCCATCACCTCGGGCCGGTGCGTCTTGTCCGTGTACGGCTTCATCTTCTGCACCGCCGCCTCCCCGGCGGCGATGGACACACCGGAACCGGCGTAGGTGGCCCCCGAACCGATCGGGTGGCGATGATTCCCGGCCGCGTCGCTGTTCACAGTCTTCGGATCTCCCTTTTCGTTGGCGCACCAACTCTTCCGAGCGGGGCGACCTGATGTTCCGGTCCGTCCGCCATTGACCGACGGAGTCGAGCCGAACCGTGTCAGGGTCGGCTGAGCGCGCCCTCCGCGCCGTAGGCCGAGATGGTGGTCGGCGTGGCATCGCCGGTCACTCCACGGGCGATGCCCTCCAGGACGTGTTTGCCCACCTGGTCGGGAATTGCGATCGGGTACTCGCCGGTGAAGCAGGCTGAGCAGAGGCGGTTGCGTGGTTGCTCGGTCGCCGCGATCAGCGACTCGAGGGAGATGTAGCCGAGGGTGTCGGCGCCGATGGAACGGCGGACATCGTCGACGTCGCTGGAGCTGGCGATCAGCTCGGCCCTTGTGCCGAAGTCCAGACCGTAGAAGCAGGGCCATCGAACCGGCGGCGAGGCGATCCGCACGTGCACTTCCAGTGCGCCCGCTTCGCGGAGCATCCGCACCAGCGCCCGCTGGGTGTTGCCCCGGACGATCGAGTCGTCGACGACGATCAGCCGCTTGCCCCGGATGACGTCGCGCAGAGGGTTCAACTTGAGCCGGATGCCCAGCTGACGGATGGTCTGCGACGGCTGGATGAACGTCCGGCCCACGTACGCGTTCTTGACCAGGCCCTGCCCGTAGGGGATACCGGCCTCCTGGGCGTATCCGATGGCCGCCGGTGTTCCCGACTCCGGGGTCGGGATGACCAGATCGGCCTCGATCGGGGCCTCCTGAGCCAGTCGGCGGCCGATCTCCACCCGGGTCGCGTGGACCCCGCGGCCCGAGATCGTGGTGTCCGGCCGGGCCAGGTAGACGTACTCGAACACGCAGCCCTTGGGCTCGGCCGAGGCGAATCGCTCGCTGCGGATGCCGTCCTCGTCGATGGCCAGCAGCTCGCCCGGTTCCACCTCGCGGACGTACGAGGCACCGACGATGTCCAGCGCCGCGGTCTCGGATGCGACCACCCAGCCGCGGTCCAGCCGGCCGAGAACCAGCGGATGCACGCCGTGCGCATCGCGTGCCGCATAGAGGGTGTGCTCGTCGCAGAAGACGAAGTTGAAGGCCCCGCGCAGCGTCGGAAACAGCTTCAGTGCAGCAGCTTCGATACCGACGTCGGTGGCCGCCTCGGCGAGCAGCCGGGTGACGATGTCCGAGTCGGTGGTCGATCTGGATTTGCCCGCCTTGCCGACCAACTTGTTGGCCTTGAGCGACAGTTCGGCGGTGTTCACCAGATTGCCGTTGTGGCCCAGTGCGATGCCCGAACCCACCGAGGTGGTGGCGAAGGTAGGTTGCGCGTTCTCCCAGCTCCCCGAGCCGGTGGTGGAGTAGCGGCAGTGACCGACGGCGATGTGGCCCCGCAGGGCCGAGAGAGTCTGCTCGTCGAAGACCTGCGAGACGAGGCCCAGATCTTTGAAGACCACTATCTCGCTGCCGTCGGCGACCGCGATGCCGGCCGCCTCCTGGCCACGGTGCTGCAGTGCATACAACCCGTAGTACGTGAGTTTGGCCACTTCTTCGCCGGGCGCCCACACCCCGAAGACGCCGCACTCTTCCTGCGGACCCTGGTCGGTGGCCGCGTCCATCTCGGGATCGATCACCGAGAGCGGGAGAAGCGCACCCCCGCCAGGGGCGGAGCCGCTGGTGGTGCCATGGATGGAAGTGGTCGGTAACTGACCGGTACCCACGTAACCGTGCTCCTGTCGAAGGCGCTAAATGCTTGGGGAACAGCGGTACCCCATCGTACCCGGTCGCCCCAGGACGCCGGCCCGTTACCCGCTGACCAGGGGCAGGTAACCGCTGAGATCCGCCCTGGTGCCGCTCGCTCTGACCCGGCCGGCATCAACCGCGTCCGCCCAGCTGAGCAGGCCTGTCGCGAGTCCCAGCCAGGTAGGTCCGTCCATTTCGATCACATTGGGCGGCGTCCCGCGGGTGTGCCGGATGCCCTCGATGGCCTGCACGGCCGAATATGGCGGGACCCGCACCTCCACCGAGCGGCCGGGATGTCGCTGCCCGAAGTACAGCAGCGTGGCGCGGACCAACTCCCTGAGCCGGGCCCGTTCGGCCGGAGTTGTCCAGTCCTGGTCTGCCGGCAGCCCGCGGATCACGACGAGGGCGCGCGCCGCTTCCTCCCCGGTCACTGCTCGCCTGGCCATCACCGCGCAGCGTAATCCGAACCAGATCGCTTCGGTCTGGGGCGTGTCCGATTGATCCCCCATCGTGCGGGCGCAGATCAAGACGGATCACCACCGGGTGGAGGTGGCATTCACCCGGCGGCCGAATCTCACGCCTCCCGACAGCGACCAGCACGATCGGCGACGCGCCGACCGGCGGTGTATCAGACCGCCGACCTCGTGCATCCAGTCCAGGTCGATGACCGAGACAGCTGTGCTCCGTTGAATCCCTCGGAGAGGGCACTCGGCGCTGCCAGAAGGGACACAACGCATGACACTCGAACCAGGGGACCACGTCTGGTACTGGGACGGCCTCGTCTCGCAGGAACTGGGTATCCCGCAGGAATCCTGGTTCCCAGGTTTCCACGGGCCGACCGACTACCTCGGACACGGTGAAGAGATATTCAATTTCGTGATCTATGACAAAGAGATCGCCCGCGGACAGCCGCACATGCGCAATCACGGGGGAACCTATTCCTGGCTGAACAACAACCCCGGGAATATCACCGGGCGGGCAGGCGGGCCCGACTTCGGTCAGTATCCCGGCAAGTTCAACTGGCACAACTTCCTGATCTTTCCGACCTGGGAGGCGGGGTTCGACGCGATCCGCCAGTTACTCCTCGGCCCCGGCTATGTCGCTCTATCGATCACAGATGCGTTCAAGCGCTACGCACCCGCATCGGACGGAAACGACCCCGTCCGATACGCACTGGAGGTGTCCGCGGCCGCCGGTGTATCCGAATCGACCATTGTCGGGGACCTGGACAGCGACCAGATGGTCGTCATGCAGAACAAGATCACCGAGATCGAAGGTGCGATCGCCGGGGACATTTTGGCCTACGACTCCACCGATCTACCGGACGAGATCGCTACCGCGCTTCCGTAGTCGAGTTCGGCGCACCGGTCCGCCGATCGGCAGTTCTCCGGACCGCCACTGGAATTTCGACGACGACCCCATACACCCACCCGAAATGGAGAAACACGATGGAGCCTTTCGATATCAACATCTCAGCGCCGGTCGACCCGCCGGGATTCACCGACGGACTCGGTGGCCCCGATCAAGGAGGCCACGTGGGGATGAACTGGTATATCCGGTACGGCATGGACATCGGGGCGATTGTGGAAACACCCGTCTTTGCGGCCTTCGATGCGCACATCACGAAGTTCCAGCCACATGATCCGGAATCAGACTCCGGCAAGGTCTATGGCGCGCAGATCTTCATGCGGTCACCGAACGACGGCATGGGCGCCTTTTACACGCATATCACCAACACGCCGGACGGTCTTGCCGTCGGGTCCACCGTCACCGGCGGCGACCAGTTGGGCTCGGTGCTGTCGTTCGGCGGGATACCGCCACATCTGCATCTGGCACTTGTCGAGATCATCGGCGGGGCACCGGACGGCCGCTACCAGGGCGTCGACCTCTACCAGTTCTTCCTCGACCTCGAGCAGGCAGAATCCGGAACCGCGGTGCCGGTCTCCTTCTGGCAGGACGGTTCGACGCCTGTTCCACAATGGCAGTAGGCCGCAGATATGCCCTCCGTGACATCAGGAATGCTGCGGCCCTTCCTCGTTGAGGTCATCGTCGCCAGGCAAAGGCGTGACGGAGGAAGACTTGGAATGGGCTCTGGCCTCTCGCCCGGCAGCCGGGTTCGATAGGCTCAGCACCGGCGAGCGGAGGTGCGGGTGGACATCGGGGCGTTGCTGGGCGCCGCGGGACGCGGTGATCAGATGGCGTGGAAGACCATTGTCGACCGGTACCAGGGTCTGGTCTGGTCGGTGGCGCGCGGATTCCGACTGAGCGATTCGGATGCGCAGGATGCCGTGCAGACCACGTGGCTCCGGCTGGTCGAACGTTTGGAGACGGTGCGCGACGCGGACGCCATTGCTAGCTGGCTGGCCACGACCGTGCGGCGAGAATGCCTGCAGCTGTTGCGACGTTCGGGTCGTGAGCGGCCCGTCGATGTCGAGGACCTGGATCACGTCCTCGACCCGGCCCCGGCCCTCGACCACGGCATCCTGCTTGACGAGCGCGATACCGCGCTGTGGCGCGCATTCGACGCGCTGCAGGAACGCTGCAAAGGCTTGTTGCGCGTACTGATGGCTGACCCACCGATGAACTACGCAGAAGTTTCCGCAGCCCTGAACATGCCGGTGGGCAGCATCGGTCCGACGCGCCAACGCTGCCTCGACCGACTGCGGAGTCTGGCATCCGATGGCGACCTTTTCGGGCGCAGGCGGACGGAGACCACGTCATGAGCGAGGACGAAGACGACTTACTGCTGGTCTCCCTCAGGCGGATAGCGTCACAGGTCGACCCGATACCGGATCTGCTGACCCGGGCGGGCTATGCCGCCCTGTCCACGCGTCGACTGGATGCCGAACTCGCCGAACTGGTCCTTGACTCCCGCATGGTCGAGGCGGGCGGCCTCCGCGCCGCCGACGATGGGGTGCGGGTGCTGTCGTTCGTGGCGCCCACCTGGTCGGTGGAACTCGAGGTGCAGCGCGCAGACGGTCGAGTTCTGTTGCGCGGTGTGGTGTCCGGAAGCCGTGGCGACATTGTGGTGCAGGGATCGCAGGACGAATGGCCGGCGGTGGTGGACGGCGACGGCTTCTTCCAGTGCCCCGATCTTCCGGCGGGCCCGCTACGGGTGCGGTCGGCGGAGGCCGGAATCGTCACGCCATGGTTCATCCCCTGACTGATTGGATTTCCCCCACATACGGTTTAGGTCCCCGTGTGGACGGAGCGATGATAAGCGGCGCGCCGGCCAGCAGGGCTTGCGCGGCGGTCCGCGCATCGGAACCGGTCAGCATGGCCGCCGCGATGCGGCCGGTAACGGTGGCCGCGGCGAAAGACGTTCCGCTCCACCTGCTCCAGCCGTCCCTGTTCGGCCCCAGCACCCCCCGGCCGTTTGCGTAGGCGGTGACCCAATCACCGAAGCAGCTGAAATCCGCGACCGGCGGTGGCCCACCCGTCGAAGGCTGCCTGCTCGTGTCGGCCGCTCCGACGGCGATGACCATCGCCTGGTTCGCGCCCAGTTGGATCGCCGCCGGGTAGGCGGGCTCGGCGGTGGGCCGATTTCCACCGGCCGCGACCACGACGACCCCTGGTGGGAGCCGCAGTAGCGCATCGGTGATGACCTGCGGGGCTTGCTCCTCCCAGCTGTCACCGGAGAACGACAGGTTCATCAGGGTGATCCCCTGTTGTGCCAGCTCATCGATTGCGGTGGCAACGGCCGTGTCTTCAGCCTGTCCGCGTGACCTGTCGAGTACCCCTTTGATCTGCAGGTTCACCGAGGGCGCCTGGGCCAGGATGACCCCGGCTACGAAGGTGCCGTGCCCGTCCGAGTCCGCGGGTGTGCACGCAATCGCGTCGTCTCCGGGTTCGTCGACATCGCGGTGGGGATCAAACCTCACCCGCCCATCGAGAAAAGGGTGCGGTCGGCCGCCACGGAGAACCACGCCGGTGTCGATCACCCCCACGAACAGGTCTGACATCTCGCCCAGATACGGCGGAAGGTGATCTTTGGTCAGCTCGGGCGCCCCGGCCTCGCGGATGATCCGCGCCGGCGTCAACATGTTCATGGCGACCTTTCCTGACTATCTCCCGATGCTCTCGGTCAACATCCCAGAGCAGGCGAACCAGGACAAGGGGCGGCGGAAAGGCGGAATGCCATCGTGATCGATGAGCGCGACTGTCTGACTCTGGCCACCGAGGCGGCCGACCTGGCATTCTCCGATCCCGCGACTGCCCGGCGGATCGCGCGCGAGGTGCGCGCCTCGGGGCACGCCGGCCCTGCCGCCGCATCGGTCGCCGAGCAGGCGTTGGGGCTGGCGTGCCTGGCCACTGGCGACCTGGCCGGCGCCGAAGCGCATCTGCGGACGGCGATCTCGCTGGCGCGGTTCCGTGACCTGCGCTCGTACGCGGCCGAGGCTCGGGGCGCGCTGGGCTATGTGCTGACGCTCACCGGCCGGACGGCGGCGGCTCTGCGGGAATTGGAACGCGCACTGCCCGACGCGGAAGGGCCGGCGGCGGCTCGGCTCCGCATGCAACGTGCGGTGATCTTCACCGAGATCGGCCGGTTGGCCGATGCCATGCAGGAATTCACCGAAGCGTTACAGCTGTTGCGGAGGGTCGGCGGGGATGAGCTGATCGAAGCGACGATTCGCAACAACCGGAGCATCCTGCTCTCACGAATCGGGAATTGGCGGGGCGCAGAGGCCGATCTGCTTCGGGCTGAGGAAGTGTTCAGTGCTGGCGGTCACCACGGCCGGACGGCGATGGTGTATCAGAACCGCGGGTTGGCTGCGACTGTCCGGGGCGACATTCCGGCCGCACTGGCGGCTTTCGACGAGTCCGCGCGACGCTACCGGGTCGCTGGTACAGACCCCGGGCTGCTATGGATCGAGCGGGCCGAAGCACTCCTGTCGGTGCGGCTCCTTGCGGAGGCCGGAGCGGCGGCCTCGGTGGCGGTGGCGGAATTCACCCACCGCGGCAATGCCGTCGACCTCGTGCAGGCGCGCCTGGTCGCCGCGAAGGTCGCGCTGGCGAACGACGACCCGGCTGCTGCGGCCGGGCACATCCGACAGGCGCGACAGTCCGCGATCCGGCAGGGCCGTCCCGGTTGGGTCGCGATCGGGAACTACCTGGCCGTTCGCGCCCGGTCGGCGTCGGGCGATCACTCCCGAGCTGCGTTGCAGGCCGGCCAACTCGCGGTCGCCTCGCTGGTCGAAACGGGTTGGGCCGGATTGACGTTCGACGCGCGGCTGATGGTCGCCCGGCTCGCGCTGGTCCGCGGCCGGCGTCGGGCTGCGATCGAGGAATTGACAGCAGCCGCCGGCGCCAGGCATCGCGGGGCGGCGGACAGCAGGGCCCGCGCCTGGCACGCCACAGCCCTGCTGCGCCTGGAGTCCGGCGACCGCCGTGCCGCCGATTGCGCGTTGCGCGCAGGCGTCAGGGTGCTCGAGGATTTCAACGCGGGTTTGGGTGCCACCGAACTTCGGGCCTACGCGGCCGGACACGCCCACGACCTCACCGATCTCGGGGTGCGGTTGGCGATCGAGGCACGGCGGCCGGAACGCGTCTTCCGCTGGGCGGAGCGGCAACGGGGATGGGCGCTCCGACAGCCACCGGTTCGACCGCCCGACGACGAGGAGTTGGCGATCGATCTGGCGGCTTTGCGGCAGGTGATGATCGACATCGAGACGGCTGTGGCCAGAGGGACGGATCCCCGCCCGTTGATGCGATCGCAGGCGAGAATCGAGCAGTCGGTGCGAGACCGCTCCCGCCACGCAACCGGCACCGCCGACCCGAGATCGGCGCTACCGGCGACTGCGGCATCTGTGCTGGGGGCCCTCGGCGAGTCGGCGATGGCCCAGTTCGTGGCAGTGGACGGGCGGCTGTGGGTTGTCCTGCTGGCTGCCGGGCGGATGCGACTGCACCGTCTGGGGCCCCTCGCCGAGGTGCAGCGGACACTCGACGTCATCGAGGTCCTCACCCGGCGGTTGTCCTACGGCGAGCCACCTCAGA
This sequence comes from Mycobacteriales bacterium, assembly GCA_038229825.1. Taxonomy (GTDB): domain Bacteria; phylum Actinomycetota; class Actinomycetes; order Mycobacteriales; family Nakamurellaceae; genus Nakamurella. Next base: position 371,798 of record JBBROB010000001.1, on the reverse strand, counting down.
CACTGCTCGATCGCCTCTCCGCGTTGACGGAGAGGATCGACCAGCAGCTCGTCCGGCCGTTCGATGATCAACTGGAGGACCGGGCGCTGCTGATCGTGCCGACCGGCCCGTTGCATGCCGTGCCCTGGTCGCTGCTGCCCAGCTGCCGCGGACGGCCGGTGACCGTGACACCGACGGCGTCACTCTGGCTGCGCGCTGCGACCGCGCCGCCGATGACCGGAGGGCGAAGAGTGCTGGTCGCAGGGCCGGGACTGGCCCACGCGGCCGCAGAGATTTCTGCGCTGTCCGGGCTGTATCCAGACGCCGATTGCCTGTCCGCTGAGCGCGCGCAGGTCGAATCGGTGTTGACCGCGTTGGACGGGGCCAGGCTCGGCCACCTCGCCGCTCACGGCCGCTTCCGGGCCGACAACCCGCAGTTCTCTTCGCTGCGGCTCGCCGACGGCCAGTTGACGGTGTACGACCTGCAGCGGCTTCGCCGAGCCCCCCGGGATGTGGTGATGTCGGCGTGCGACTCCGGGAGGGCGGAAATACATCCGGGCGACGAATTGATCGGTCTCGCTGCAGCACTGCTCGCCATGGGCACGGTGAGTCTGGTCGCGACCATCGCGCCGGTGCTGGATGGGGCCAGCCGCGCGCTCATGGTCCGCTACCACCGTCGGCGCATTGCCGGAAATCGCCCCGCGGAGGCGCTTGCTGCGGCGCAGGACGACCACACCCGGAACTCGAACCTGGCCGCCCGCGTCGAAGCGGCAAGGTTCGTGTGTTTCGGCGCCGGATAGCGGGAGACGGTCCTTACCGCAGACCGGGTCCGGCCGGCCGGGGGCTGTAGCAGCGCCCGCCGGGGGCCGGGCCGAGCCAGGGTGCTGGATCTCCCGGAAAGGCGCCGTCCTGTACTTTGACGACGCCCCCATCCGGATCGTCGGACACGAACGGTTCGATGGGCCTGGACCGATCGACGGAGCCAAGCGCGGGCAATCTCAGTGACATTGTCCTTCGATCCCTTCTGAAATTTGCGGCGAGAATTGGGATCAGAAGATCTGGTCGCCAATGCCCTTGAGTAACGAGCCGCCCGGCACAAACGGCAGTGCGATATTGCCGATAGAATCAAGGGTATGGGCGATATCAGAATCTTCGCCGAAGAGCCAGGTGAAGAGTCCGTCCGCTTCGACACCGCCGGCGGCGGAAATGGCGGACGTCCGGCCACCAGTGCGATCGATCCCCGCGGTCTGCCGAGGCATGCGCAGGGCGCTGGGAGGAATGGTTGACTTGGATTGCATGGCAGTACCTTTCATTGTCGACGTAGCAGAATATTGCGGTACAGTTCGTCGGTCCACGCTACTGACGCGCTGGGACCCCGCGGTCAGGCCGATTGGCGACGGCCTTGTAGCAGATTTCACGGGCGGGCCCGCGTAGTTTGCGGCAGTCGACGCCGGCAGCTGCGACGCCGGTGCCGTCGGACTCGCCGGCGGGTTCGACGACGTCATCGCGCAGAACGCCGCGCGCCAGGATCGGCAAGGTCAGTGTGGGTGCTCGAAACGTGCTCATTTCCATTTCACCTCCTAACGGATGAGGAACTGTCGGATCGGGGCAAGGCTGACCGGCGGACTGGTGCTGACATCCACGGTCAGCAGATACGCGACCCGGGAACGACGGTCGTTCTCCGGGTCCATGAACGTCAGGGTGACGTCGTAGGACTCACCGTCCGGCCGGCTGAATCGGCTCCTGGCGACGGTGATGTCGTCCAATGCGTACAGCGGCTCGGATTCGCCGGACTGCCGCGGAACCATCCGGGCGGACAGGAACCCGCTCACCAGGGCGACGGTCAGTTCGAATGCGTTGGTCGCGGCGTAGTTCAGTGCCCGGTCCGGCCCGCTCATCCCGAGATTGCGGAACTGGAAATAGACCTTGTCCAAAAACGCCCGGACCAGCAGGCGCAGGTGTGCCGGATCCACCGCGCCGACCTTGCGGAGGTCACGGTCGGCATTGACCTGTTCGACGAGCGTATCCAGCAGCACCGACTCGTTCCACGTGTAGAGGCCCTGTGCGTGGGTCACTACCACCGGCACGACCTGACCGGAGAAAAGCCGGACCGTGCGGTTCGTCACCGTTCCCGGGACGGACACCCGGGTGACGCGATTGCTGCTCCCGGGCGCTTGCGCCTGTCCGACGATCGCCTCACGGAATGTTCTGTGGACGATGGACACCGGCGGGTAGCCAGGCCCCTGACCGGACTTCCCGTTGTCGGCCGGCGACGGACCTCCCCACGCCATGCCGTAGGGGATTTCGGCCTCGAGCGCATAGATCGGGGTGCGGCCCTCAAGATTGCAGGTCCAGATCACCTTGTCCGATGCCCACGGATTCTCCGCGAGATACTGCGAGAGCTGATGTGGGTCATAGGGATTAGCAGGCTGCAGGCTTCCGTCACGACCTTTCGCCAGATCCATCTGCTGCACAAAACCGTCCCGCCGGGCCTCGGTGCCGAAGTCCCAGCCGATGGTGCAGATGGCGTAGATGTGCTGGGGTATCGGCGGTACCGCCGCTGCACTTACCGGCACCGGTGCGTCCGGTTCGGCGCACGCCGCCAAGACCCCCGGTTCCATTCCTATCCCGATGAGGGCTTCGACGCCGGGGTGGCCCGCTGCCGCTCCCGGCGGTGCTAAATCTCTCGTATCCATCGTTTTTTCCCTTTCTGTCAATAGTTCGTTTGACCTGTCCACATCCAAGAACCCGCCGAGGAACCGCTTTCCCTGATCCGGCGGGTCACGGCCGGTGGCGGCGCCACACAGGGCCTGCCTGATCGTCGAAGGCTTCGCAGGCGCACCACGCCGCCGCGCTGCGGCAATCAAGGCGGCCACCGCACTGCTGACGGCGGGGACCGCGAAGCTACTACCGGTGAGCGCGATGACACCGCCACCGGCCCGTGCCCCCGGAATCTCCTGACCGGGGGCGAGAACACCGTGCGCGCAATAGGTCTCGCCCCAGTTGTTGGTGCGCAGGGGTTCTCCGTCATTGGTGCTGGCGCCCACCGCCAATACGGTCGGGACGGCAGCTGGGACCTGGACGCAATCGGCACCGTCGTTACCCACCGCGGCCACCACGACGACGCCCTCGTCCTCGCACAGCTGCAAAGCCCGAGCGAGGATCTCATCCGGCTCACCCGTCGGCGTCCGTTCGCCACCGCTGATGTTGATGACATCGGCACCCTCGCGCACCGCGATCTCGATAGCCCTGGCCAGGTCGAGTTGGGATAGCCGTTGCGCATCATCGCGGAACACCGGCACGATCAACCCGCTACTTTCCGGTGACATGCCGGGTACGGCTGATCCCGGTTGCCCGAAGATCAAGCTGGCGACGTGAGTGCCGTGCAACGACATGGCCCCCGGTCCGGGAACATTCGGTACCAGGCTGTCGACGGTGCGTAGGTCTGCACCGGAGAAACAGGGATGGGATGTGTCGACCGGTCCGTCGAGAACGGCGATCCGCACATCGTCGGCAGACCGTGGCGACAGTCGGGCGATCTGCGTCCGCAGCGGGGAAAAGTCCACGGTCGGTCTCCTTGTCGGCGTCCGGGCAACGATTGATGTCCTCTTGATGCGCCAACTTGACTGCTGATACGAAATTTCGACGAGCACCTTGTTCCCGGCACAGCCAACGTCTGCGGGCATGGAATACCAAGGTCTGATCGGTTCTCCGTCACGTCATTCACCATGGGCGACGATGGCGTGGCGGTCCAGGGTGGTCGTTGCGGGCAGCGTCGCTGAAGTCCCGGTCCGCAGGCGGCCGGATGCAAGGCGCCAATCACACCGGCCACCCATCTCGACGACGGATGGCGGAGAATCAATGAAGTGATGAACTCCCCCGACGGAGCCGCGCTCGCGCAGCTGTCGCCGTCAGTAGCCAAGTCGACCAGTGCCCCGTCGAACATTGCCCCATCGCCCGCCGTCGTCGTGCTGGTCCTGCACGGGGGTGGGGCCGACTCGACGGCCAGGACCGGATGGCGCAACCCGGCGGTCCTGCGACTGTGGCCAGTCGCCAGGTCGATCGCCCGGACACTCCCCGACTCCGCGGTGTATCTGCTGCGGTTCTCCGTCCGCGGCTGGAACGGCGACGGCAACGATGCGATCCGTGACGCCCGCTGGGCGCTGGCGGAGCTGCGGCGCGCGCATCCCGCAGTGCCGATCGTGGTGGTCGGACACTCCATGGGCGGCCGCGCCGCGGCGCAGATCGGCGGTGACGACGGCATCGCCGGCCTCGTGCTGCTGGCGCCATGGACGCCGTCGGGTGATCCCGCCGCGCAATTGGCCGGCGTTCCGGTCACGGTGATCCAGGGCGGGAGGGACCGGGTGATTCCGGAGTCGACCACCAGACCCTGGATGTCCCGCGCCGAACTCGCCGGTGCACGATTGCGCCGCACCCTGCTGCCGTGGGCCGGGCACACCATGCTGCGGCGGTTCTGGGTCTGGCACCGGCTTGCCGCGGACGGCGTCCGGTCGGTGCTGGCCGATTCGACCGTCGTCGCGCAGGATCAGTCGATCTCGGAGTGACCATCCGGCAGCGAGGACACGGCTGCCACCGTCGCCCTGACTCGATCCACATCGGTCTCGGACCGCGCGCCTTCGTCGAGCGGGCCGACCTGGATGCGCACACCGGTCGTCGGCACCGGACTGCGCGCGGAGAAGTGGATCTCGCTCGCGCCGGTGGCCAGCACCAGCGCGGCAGCGTTTTCCGCGGTGATCCCGCTGCCGGGTAGCACGCACAGATCGTCCCCGCAGCGCCGGACGAACTCGGCGATCGCCGACGAGCCCTGCACCGCCGTCGGCTGCCCACCGGAGGTCAGCAACCGGTCGATGCCGAGTTCCATCAGGTCGTCCAGAGCGGCCAGTGGGTCCACCACCGAGTCGAAGGCCCGATGGAAGGTCACCGGGACCTGTCCGGCGGCCCCGAGCAGTCGCACCATCGCGTCCATATCGACCCGGCCGTCGGCGGTCAGCGCGCCGATCACCACCGAGACCGCCCCTGCATCGATCGCGTGCTCGATATCTTTCGCCATCACCCGGATCTCGTACTTGTCATAGTGGAAGTCGCCGGCCCGCGGCCGAATCAGCACATGGGTTGCGATGATGTCGACCACCGCGCCGATCAGCCCGGCCGACGGGGTCAGGCCACCGAGTTCCAAGGCCGAGCACAGCTCGATCCGGTCGGCCCCGCCGCGCGCGGCGGCCCGCGCCCCGGTCGCCGACGACGTGCAGACCTCGGTCCGCACCATCAGCCGGCGGCGCTGATCACAGGTCGGCCGAGCCCAGGATAGCCGGACCGAAGATGGCCGGCAGCGTGCCCTGCCACGCCGTACGCAGGTCCGCCAGCGAAATGCGGGCCACGTCCTGGATATCCAGGAACTTGCCATCCGGGTTGTCAGCGTCGACCACACCGACCCTGGCCCACGGCTGCCGGCGCATGGTGCACATCTCGGTGAACCGCAGTTCCTCGGTGCGTGGCACCGCGACCAGCACCCGCGCCGACGACTCCGAGAACAGTGCGACGAACGGGTCGGCTCCGGCCGGAAGCACCAGCCGGGCACCTGTCTCACCGGTCAGGCACATCTCGACGGCAGCCTGCGCCAGGCCGCCCTCGGAAAGATCGTGCGCAGCGGAGACCATGCCGTCGCGGGATCCGGCCAGCAGGATCTCGCCCAGCAGTCGCTCGGCTTCCAGATCCACCTTGGGCGGAAGTCCGCCCAGGTGGCCGTGAATCAGGTTCGCCCACTCGGAACCGTCCAGCTCGTCGCGGGTTTCGCCAAGCAGGATCAGAGTCTCACCGTCGTCATGACCGATCCCGGGAACGATCCGGCGACGCACGTCGTCGATCACCCCGAGCACACCGATCACCGGCGTCGGCAGGATCGCGGTCGCACCTGTCTGGTTGTACAGGCTGACATTGCCGCCGGTGACCGGGATCCCCAGGACCGCGCAGCCGTCGGCGATGCCGTGGATGGCTTCCGACAGCTGCCACATGACCGCCGGGTCCTCGGGCGAGCCGAAGTTGAGACAGTCGGTGACGGCGGTCGGGGTGGCACCGGTGGTGATGACGTTGCGATAGGCCTCGGCCAGCGCCAGCTGCGCCCCGGTGTAGGGGTCGAGCATGGTGTAGCGGCCGTTGCAGTCCGTCGACATGGCCAGCCCGCGGAAGGAATCCTCGGACACCCGGACGATACCGGCGTCGGCCGGCTGGGCGAGCACGGTGTTGCCGCGGACGTACCGGTCGTACTGATCGGTCACCCAGGCCCGCGAGCACAGGTTGGGCGAGGCGACCATCTTCAGGACCAACTCGCCCAGCTCGGCCGGTGCCGGCCGAGGCAGGATGTCAGAAGTGTTGGCCTGCAGGGCATCCTGGCCAGTCGGTCGTTGGATGGGGCGGTGATAGACCGGGCCGTCGTGGGCGACGGTCCGCGGCGGGACATCGACGACGACCTGCCCATGATGGGTGATCACCAGTCGGCCGGAATCGGTGACCTCGCCGATCACGTCGGCCTGGACCTCCCACTTGGCGCAGACCTCCAGGAACGCATCGACCTTGTCGGGCGTCACCACCGCGCACATCCGCTCCTGCGACTCCGACGACAGGATCTCCGCGGGGCTCATGTTTTCCGCCCGCAGCGGCACCAGATCGAGCACGATGTGCATCCCGCCGTCCCCTGCTGAGGCGAGTTCGGAAGTGGCACAGGACAATCCGGCACCGCCCAGATCCTGGATACCGACCACCAGATCCTTGGCGAATACCTCGAGGGTGCATTCGATCAGTACCTTCTCGGCGAACGGATCGCCGACCTGCACGCTGGGCAACTTGCGCCGGGCGTTGCTTCCGGCGCCCGCGTTCCCGTCGCCGGCGAAGGTGTCGGAGGCGAGCACACTGACCCCGCCGATCCCGTCGAGACCCGTCCGGGAGCCGTACAGGATGACTTTGTTGCCGGCGCCGGAGGCGTGGGCGGTGTACATGTCGGCCGCTCGCAGCACACCGATACAGCCGGCATTGACCAGCGGATTGCCGGCGTAGGACTCGTCGAACACCACCTCGCCACCGATGTTGGGCAGCCCCAGGGAGTTTCCGTAGCCGCCGACGCCCGACACGATGCCGGGGACGACTCGCTGGGAATCGGGCGCATCGGCAGGGCCGAAGCGCAGCTGGTCCATCACCGCGACCGGGCGGGCGCCCATGGCCAGGATGTCACGGACGATTCCGCCGACCCCGGTCGCCGCGCCCTGGTACGGCTCGACGTAGGACGGATGGTTGTGCGACTCGACCTTGAAGGTCACCGCCCAGCCGTCGCCGATGTCCACCACGCCGGCGTTTTCGCCGATACCCGCGAGCATGTGCGATCGCATCTCGTCCGTGGTGGTCTCACCGAAGTACGCCAGATGCACCTTGGACGACTTGTAGGAGCAGTGCTCGGACCACATGACCGAATACATCGCCAACTCGGCGGCCGTCGGGCGGCGACCGAGGATTTCCCTGATACGCAGATATTCGTCGTCCTTCAGACCGAGCTCGCGGTAGGGCTGGTCCTGGCCGGCGGTGGCCCTTGCCCGCTCGACGGTATCGGGCTCCACCGGATCCACGACGATCGACACCTGAGTATTCATCGGACCTTTGCCCCTTCCAGGAAGTCCACTATCGAGAGAAAGAATCCGAGACCGTCATCGGTCGGCCCGGTCAGCGGGTCGACAGCATGCTCCGGATGCGGCATCAGCCCGGCGATGCGACCGTCGGCGGAGCAGATCCCGGCGATGTCGTGCAGCGAACCGTTGGGATTCGGCGGGGCATCGTCACCGGCACTGCCGATGTAGCGGAACAGCACCCGTCCTTCGCCCTCCAGCTCGTCCAGAACCGAATCGGCTGCGACATAGCGCCCCTCGGCGTTCTTCAGGGGAATCAGGATCTCGGCACCCGGTTCGTACCTGGAAGTCCAGGCGGAGCTGGTGTTCTCGGCCTTGAGCCACTGGTCGCGGCAGACGAACTTGAGTCCGGCATTGCGCAACAGCGCACCGGGCAGCAGACCTGCCTCGCAGAGCACCTGGAAGCCATTGCAGATGCCCAGCACCGGCAGGCCGCCGTGGGCCGCCTCGATCACCGACCGCATCACCGGCGCCTGCGCGGCGATGGCGCCGGCGCGAAGATAGTCGCCATAGGAGAAGCCGCCGGGCACGACCACCGCTTCCACACCTTTGAGGTCGGCATCGGCGTGCCACAGCGGCACCGGTACGGCGTCGGCGTACCGCACGGCCCTGGCCGCGTCGACGTCGTCCAGGGTGCCCGGAAAGGTGATCACCCCGACCCGCGGCGTCACCGACCTTCCCCGGTGGTCTCCGCGGGCAACCTGGTGACGGTCCAGGTCTCGATGACCGCATTCGCCAGCAGCTGCGCGGCTATTTCTTCCAGATCCCCGTCCGAGACGGTGTCGTCCACCTCGAGGTCGAAGTGCTTGCCCTGACGGACCGAACTGACACCCGGATGACCGGTGCGGCTCAGCGCGGCGAGGATCGCCTTTCCCTGCGGATCGAGGATCTCGGACTTGATCACGACGTCGACAGCAACCCGCGCCACGGCGGTGGTCCCTTCTTCAGATTGTCTTGGAGCAGGCACCAGTTTATCTGCCGGAGTGTTCCCGTCCCGCCCACTCGCTGCACGCCGGGCGGGCCCTCCGGTCAGCCGGCCATCCGGGGCTTGGACTCGTGGCCGGCACCGGCCGGTCTGCGGCGCCAACGGCGGGAGAACAGGTAGATCACCGGCAGGGTGGCCAGGAGCGGCCCGATGATCGACACCGGACGCAGCAACCACCAGTTCAAAGTGGGCTCCACGGCCTCGATCCGCAGCCCGAAGATCGACCATTCCACCGCCCTGGACAGGGCCATACCGGTCGTGTGGAACAGGAACAACGGCAGCGCGAACCTGGTCAGCACGCCGGTTGACCGGGCGAAGGGGCCACCCGCAGCCAGATGCCGCACCACGAAGGGCCTGATCAGTTCGGCGACGCCGACCTGGAAGAGAGTGAGCGCGAGGATGCAGACGGTGGGCGGCGCCATGTTGGATCCCTGCCCTGGCACGCCGACCATCGAACCCGGATACAACCCGGAGCCGACCAGACCGACCAGCAGGAACAGCCCGACGAAGGTGAGCATCCAGGCATGCTGGCGTGATCGCGGCGATTGGAAGCCCCAGTCCCGCCCGCCGTCGGGCCGGACCGGGTTGTCGTTGTCGTCCATCCCGGACAGGCGCCCGTGGAAGTAGCCCATCTGGAAGGCGAACCCCCAGACGAAGACCATGTTCAGCCACTGAACGTAGGGAACGTCGTAACGGAACCGCAGGATGTCCACGACGACGGCGAGACCGGCCAACCACACCAGGATCAACGCGTCGTAACGACGATGCAGCCAGACGGTCACCGGCATCACGGTGACGAACAGCAGGTAGGTGGCCACGAACCACAGCGGCGACACCACCATCAGCACCGCAGTGCCCATCCAGTGCAGGTTGAACACCGTGCCGACGATGATGCCCAGGATGATCCAGGTCACCAGCAGGGCCAGCGAGGGCACCGCAAGGGATCTGGCCTGCCGGAGGGCGAACCGCCAGATCCGGTCACCACGTGCTGCGGCCCGGTCCCATGCCGTCAGGTGAACATAGGCGCCGATGTAGAAGAACACCGGCAGCACCTGCAGCAGCCAGGTGAAGATCCAGATGCCGGACGTGAATCCCAGCGGGCTCGTCGCCATCGGCCCGTTGGATCCCCAGATCAAGATGGTGAAGCACCAGTGCCACAGGATCACCACCATCAGCGAGAACGACCGGAGGAAGTCGGCGTACGGGTCCCGCCGCGGCGCCGCGGCAACTGTTTTCGATACCGTCATCCGACCTCCCCGGGGAACACTCGGCCAGTGCGCCGGCCCTTGCGGCTCGCCGGCCAAGGGACCTGCTCCAGGCAATCCGTTCGCTGCAACGGCGCACAGTCCTGATGAAGTCCACCATAGGAGCATGGCCTCAACCACATCCTCGGGATCCGTGTCGTGGGACGAGATGGATGAGGAGGTCGAACCGCCGCCGCCTCGATCGCGCCGCTGGATCGCATTGGCCGTCGTCATCCCCCTGCTGGCTCTGAGCAATGTGATGTCGAACCGACTGCTCCCGGAGTGGGCTTACGTGCCCTGGAATCTGGCCGTCGGGATCACCCTGCTGGTGATCGCGCACCGCGCCGGCGAGGGGCCCCACGCCGTCGGCCTGCAGATCCGGCACTGGCGCCGACCGGTGGGCGTCGGTCTGCTGCTGGTCAGCGGCGTCGCGTTGGTCGTCGGACTTGGCATCGCCATCCCGGCCACCCGGTCGGCGTTTCTGGACTCGAGAGCATCGAGCCCGTCGGTCGGCATCATGCTGTACCAGACCCTGGTCCGCATCCCGCTTGGCACCGTGTTTCTGGAGGAGGTCGCCTTCCGCGGGGTCCTGCCGGCACTACTGGGCGCCTCCCCCGCGCTGCGCTGGCGGTGGGGTCCCGTGCTGGGCGCATCCCTGCTGTTCGGCTTGTGGCACATTCTTCCCTCCCTGGGCATCGCCCACGGCAACAAGGCGGTGGCGACCGCGCTCGGCGGCGACCAGCTGGTGGCCACCCTGCTGGCGGTGATCTCGATGATCGCGGCCGGTGTCCTGCTGTGCGCGCTGGTGCGACTGGGCAAGGGCATCAAGACCACCATGCTGGTCCACTGGTCGACGAATTCGCTCGGCTTCCTGGCCGCCTGGATGGTCATCAACCACTGACCAGTGGGCGACGCGCGCGGGCACCCCGACCGGTACATGACCAGCGCCGCGCCGGAGCAGATGTCGTTTCTCGCACAGGCGCTCCACCGCGGCTGACGGACCGGTATCCGCGGCCGCTGTGGGTCAATGGAACGTCAATATTGGCGACCCCGACGTCAAGGTTCGCGCGTTGGCCTTTCGAAACCAGGGCGCGCAAGGTCAGCTGGAGGCATGACCACCAGCGACGCGCGGTTCGATCGCACAGCCCCGATGCCGGCCGGCATCGCCTCCGGCCTCGGTTTCGCCGGCGCGATCGTGGCCACCGTCGTCGCCGTTGGGGTCGGGTCGACCCACGATCCGCTCTGGGCACTCGTCCCGCTCGGCCTGGTGACCGCGGTGGTGGCGTTCGTGACCAGCTGGGTCGGCGCGGTGGTAACTGCCTGGATCTGCTGGAGCCTGGACTCGGGGTTCGTGGTTGGCCGGCAGGCGCAGCTCAGCTTCTCCCCCGCCGCACAGGTTGCTGCCCTGCTGCTGGTCGCGGTGGCGCTGTTGGCAGGCCTGGCGGGGCGCGCCCACCGGGCCCGCCGAGGTCAACCGATCCAGTCGGCGAACGAGCGACCCGACACCTTCTCGTAGGCCTGCAGATAGCGGTCCCGGGTGGCCGCGACGATCGCCGCCGGCAGCGGTGGAGGTGGTCGGTCGGATGCCCGGTCCCAGTGGGAGTCGGCCGAGGTCAGCCAGTCGCGTACGTACTGCTTGTCGTAGGAGGGCTGCACCCGACCGGCTCGGTAACCTTCGGCCGGCCAGAAACGCGATGAATCCGGGGTCAGCACCTCGTCGCCAAGGATCAGCGGACTGTCCGGTCCGCCGACGCCGAACTCGAACTTGGTGTCGGCCAGGATGATGCCCCGGCCGGCGGCGTGGTCGGCGGCCACCCGGTAGATCGCCAGGGTGGTGTCCCGCAACCGGGCGGCCAGCTCGGCGCCGGCGGTCAGCTCGACCGCCTCGAAGCTGATGTTCTCGTCGTGGGCGCCCAGTTCGGCTTTCGCCGCCGGGGTGAAGATCGGGCCCGGCAGTGCGGAGGCCTCGCCCAGACCGGCCGGCAGTGAGACGCCGCAGACCGAGCCGGTGTTTCGATAGTCGACCAGCCCCGACCCGGTCAGATAACCGCGGGCGACACACTCGATCGGCACCATCTGCAGACGTCGCACCAGCAGCGCCCGGCCGAGCACCTCCGCCGGGATACGCGGGTCCTCATGGGCGACAACGTGATTGGCCACCACATCGGCGAGCAGATCGAACCAGAACAGGCTCATCGCTGTCAGCATGCGGCCCTTGTCCGGAATCGGCGTCGGCAGGATCTGGTCGTACGCGCTGATCCGGTCGCTGGCCACCATCAGCAGCAGTTCGTCGTCGACCCGGTACAGGTCACGGACCTTGCCCGACGCCACATGCTGGTAATCCCTGAGTTTCACCACCGGGGCAGCGTATCGGTCATCGATCGATGTCGGGCTCAGCCCCCAGCCGGCCCTTTCAGACCACGGCGCCGCAGCAGCGCCGACAGATCCGCATCACGCCCGCGGACCGCGCGGAACGCCGCCAACGAATCCACCGAACCCCCGACGGACAGCAGTCGCGATCGGAAGATATCGCCGTTGGCCCTGGTCATTCCGCCGTTCTCCCGGAACCATTCGACCGTGTCGGCATCCAGTACCTCGGACCAGATGTAGGAATAATATCCGGCCGAGTATCCGCCGGCGAAGATGTGCTGGAAATAGGTGGTCCGATACCGCGGCGGAATGAGATCCATTGCCAGGTCGGCATCTTGGAGCGCGCTTGACTCGAAAGTTGCGGCATCGGTGATCTCGGTCTCCGCCGAGATCCGGTGCCACGCCTGGTCCAGCATGGTCGCCGCCAGATATTCGAGGTTGCCGAAGCCCTGGCCCCACAGTTCGGCTGCCGTCAACGCGTCGACGGTGCCGGAGGGCAGATGTTCGCCGGTGTCGATGTGCACCGCATAGTTGGCCAGCACCTCTGGCCAGCGCTGCCACATCTCGTTGACCTGGCTGGGAAACTCCACGAAATCGCGCGGCACACTCGTCCCGGAAAGCCGGGGGTATCTCACGTCGGAGAAAAGGCCGTGCAGGGCATGCCCGAACTCGTGGAAGAGCGTCTCCACCTCGTCGAGGGTCAAAAGCGCCGGGCTGCCGACCCCGGGCTTGGTGACGTTCAGATTGTTGACCACCACCGGCTTTTCATCCAGCAGGTCGGACTGGTCGACGAACGAGTTCATCCAGGCGCCGCCGCGTTTCCCCTCCCTGGCGAAATAGTCGCCCAGGTACAGCCCGATCGCGCTGCCGTCGGCGTCGCTGACCTCCCAGACCCGGACATCGGGGTGGTACCCGATCAGGTCGCTGCGGAGCTCGAAGGTGACGCCGTAGACCTGGGTCGCGGCGAAGAAGACCCCGTCGTGCAGCACCTTCTCCAATGCGAAGTACGGCCGCAGCGCTGCGGCGTCGACCGCAAAGCGTCGGGCGCGTTCCCGTTCCGAGTAGTAGGCCCAGTCCCAGGGCGCGAGCTCGACCCCGTCGGCGGCGGCCAGTGCAACCAGAACCTCGGCCTCGGCGGCCGCCCCGGCCCTGGCCGGCCCGACCAGTCTGGCGAGCATCGCATCCACTGCCGCGCTGCTGCCGGCTGTCTGGTCGACGACCATCGCGTCGGCGTGATTGGCGAACCCGAGCAGCCGGGCCCGCTGGGCCCGCAGCATCGCGATCTCGGCGGCCACCGGCCCGTTGTCGTACTCACCCTTCGACGCCCGGCTGATGGACGCCTCGTGCAGTCGACGGCGCACCTGCCGGTTCCGCAGGGTGGACATCAACGGCTGACCGGTCGGCAGGATGAGCGGGATCAGGTAACCCCCGGCGTGACCGCGGGCCAGGGCTTCACCGGCGGCCGCGGCGATCTCCGGCTCGCTGAGCCCGTCGAGTTCCGCGATGTCGGACACCACCAGCGCAGCCGCCTCGGTTGCCTGGTGCAGGTTCTGCTGGAAGGTGGTCGACAGCCGCGAGATGCGCTGGTTGAGCTCCCGCAACCGCCCGTGCCCAGCAGCGTCCAGGTGGGCGCCGGCCAGTACGAAGTCCAGGTGGTAGCGGGTGAGCAGCGCACGGTCCTCCGCGGTGAATCGATCAGCAGCGTCCTGGTCGCGCAAATTTTCGTACACCGCGTCGATCCGCGCGAACAAGGCGGTGTTGAGCCGGATCTGGTCGCTGTGCGCCGCCAGCCTGGGCGTGAACTCGCTCTCGATCTGCCGGATCTCCGGGGTCGCGCAGGAGGACACCAGGTTGAAGAACGCCTGCGCTGTCCTGGACAGCAGCTGCCCCGTTCGTTCCAGCGCGACCACGGTGTTCTCGACGGTGGCCGGCGCCGGGTCCGCCACGATCGCGGCGATCTCGTCCAGCTGCTCGGCCATGCCGGATTCGAACGCCGGCGCGAAGTGCTCGGCCTTGATGTCGGCGAACAGCGGCAGCCCGAACGGCAGCGTCGATGGCTGGGCAAAGGGATTGGTGCGCAACAGTTGTTCACTCATGCTAGAGGATCGCTCCCGGCGAGTACTTGGCGGCTTCCGGATGCTCGGCGGTCACTGCGGCGATCTCGGCGAGCACGGCGGTGACCTGCCCTGCGGCCACCCCGGTGAACGAGAGCGGGTCGGACATCAGTAGGTCCAGTTGGGCCCTTGTCATCGGCAGCCGACGGTCGGCGGCGAGCCGTTCGGTCAGATCATTCTCGGCCTGGCCGCTTTCGCGCATGGCCAGAGCAACCGCCACCGCATGTTCCTTGATGGCCTCATGCGCCGCTTCTCGGCCCACCCCCGCTCGGACGGCGGCCATCAGCACCTTGGTCGTGGCCAGGAACGGCAGGTAGCGGTGCAGTTCCCGCTCGATGACCGCCGGATAGGCGCCGAAATCCTCGAGCACCGTCAGGAATGTCTCCATCAGGCCGTCGATGGCATAGAAGGCGTCCGGCAGCGCGACCCGGCGGACCACCGAGCAGAACACGTCGCCCTCGTTCCACTGCGCCCCGGCCAACTCGGCCGTCATCGACGAATACCCGCGCAGGATCACGGCCAGGCCGCAGACCCGTTCGCAGGAGCGGGCATTCATCTTGTGCGGCATGGCCGACGACCCAACCTGACCAGGCTGGAAACCCTCGGTGGCCAGCTCGGCGCCGGCCATCAGCCGGATGGTGGTGGCCAGCGACGCCGGGCCGGCGGCCAACTGCACGAGCGCCGAGAGCACCTCGAAGTCCAGTGACCGGGGGTAGACCTGACCGACGGAGGTGAGCACGGGGGTGCCGGGACCGGCGACCGCGGCGACCACCTCCGACTCCAGCGCTCTCAGCGCCTGCGCAGAACCGAGCAGATCCAGCATGTCCTGGCCGGTCCCGACCGGACCCTTGATGCCACGCAACGGATACCGCTCCAGCAGCGAGGAAATGCGTTGGTAGGCAAGCAGCACCTCGTCGGCGGCGGATGCGAAGCGCTTGCCGAGTGTGGTCGCCTGCGCCGGCACGTTGTGCGACCGCCCGGCCATCACCAGCTCGGCGTACTCGGCGGCCCGCCTGCCCAGGTGGTCCAACAACGCCACGGTCCGGTCGCGTACCAGCCTCATCGATTGCAGGATCTGGGCCTGCTCGACGTTCTCGGTCAGATCGCGGCTGGTCATCCCCTTGTGGATCTGTTCGTGACCTGCGAGAGCGTTGAACTCCTCGATCCGCGCCTTCACATCGTGCCGGGTGACCCGCTCCCGAGCCGCGATCGAGGCCAGGTCGACCCGGTCGATCACCGACTCGTAGTCGGCGAGGACCTGCCCGTCCACCGCGAGCCCGAGGCCGGACTGGGCGCGCAACACCGCCAGCCAGAGCCGTCGCTCCGCCACGATCTTGCTCTCCGGTGACCAGATCGCCACCATCTCCGGCGAGGCGTACCGGCCGGCCAGCACGTTGACCGTGGGCTGGGCGGGTGGGCTGTCCATCAAATCGGCGGCTGTAGAGGTCACGTGCCTCATTGTCCCAGCAAGGCCCACCTGACCGCGCCGCGGATCCGGCTGACCAGCCCGCCGGTATCGCCGGGCGGGGCGGGCGTCAGCCGATCGCCTGGAGGACAGCCCGCCCAGCGGCAATCAGCCGGTCAGCCGGCAGACCGTCGGCCGATGCGGACAGTGCCACCTGGTAGCCCCCGCCGTACACCCAGACCACTGCAGGGTGCGCAGCGGTCCGCTGCTGGTAGGCGTCCTTCGCGCCCGGGACGGGCGAGCAGGTCTGGCCGGCGGCCCGGCAGGCGCCGACGGCCTCCCTTGTGATGACGATGGTCAGGTCGGCGGTGTGCCCGGCGCCGGCCACCAGGGTGGCACCGTACCGGCCGGTGCAATCGACGGCCAGGACGGCTGAGCCGAAGTAGCCGCCCGGGAACGCTGCCCTGGCGGCCCCCAGTGCCGGCGCCGGCAGCAGCGTGCAGCCACCTCTCGTCGTGACAAAGTTCTGATCGGTCGAGTCCGGGATGACCGCGCGGGTCGACGGGCCGGCCGCAGGCGAACCCCCCGGGAGGGGACCGCCTGCCGCCGAACTGCTCGCCGCCGGGGCAGAAGCCGCACCAGCGCCGGGCGATCCACCCGACGCGGCGGCCGAGGACGCCGCGGCCGCCGAACCCGAGCCGCCGGAACCGGCCGAATCCAGGGATTTGCCAGCCGAGCCGGCCGCCTCGGGGGGGATGGCGGCGGCCGGGGCTGCAGCCGAACTCGCTGCGGAACTGGCTGCCGAACTCGCGGAGTACGCGGTGGTGCTGGAGGAGTTGCCCAGGTGCGGAACGATCAAAGCGATGACAGCGACGATCGCGGCGGCAACCAGCGCGTTCCGGCCCCACCTCAGCCGGACGACCCGTTGGTCAAGGGCGGCGCGGGTTTCCGCCTTTCCCTGCTTGATGACTTCCAGTGGGGACACCTGCGACGGCGGCGAGTCCTCGACCAGGGCGGCGAACAGGGCGGCGACGGCGTGCTCATCAGTCGTCGGCTGGTCGTCGGTCATCGCCCGTCACCTCCTTCTCTCGTCCGGCCCGATTCGCCGGCTTCGCGCAGCGCCTTCTTCAACGCCGCCAGTCCCCTGGCGGTCTGCGACTTCACGTTCCCTTCCGAGCAGCCGAGCGCAGCGGCCGTCTCCGCTACGTCCAGGCCCTCGAAGAACCGCAACACCAGGGTGGCGCGCTGACCCGACGGCACCTGTTCCAGTGCCGACGCCACCATCGCCCGGTCGGCGATGACGCTGGCGAGGTCGAACGAATCGGGCGTCTCCGGCAGCAGTTCGACGGCTCGCTCCCGACGCCACGGACGCCTGGATTCGTCCACACCGGCCCGCACCACGCAGGTCCGGACGTAGGCATCCAACGCCGTGTGGTCGCGGATCCGACCCCAGGCGCCGTACAACTTGACGAATGCGATCTGGGTGAGGTCGTCGGCTCGATGCCAATCCCCGCACAACAGGTACGCCGTTCGCCGGACATGATCACGACGCGCGGTGACGTACCGGGAGAATTCGGCATCCTCCTCGGGTCCCACGCGGAACCTCCACTCCTACGAGTCAGACGGATCGGTCCGTGTGCGGGTTGCACGCATGGCGCAACTTCGGGTGTGGTTTGTTCGGTTGATCTTGCATTGTTGCGCACCTGCCGTGGTGATCTGGGAACATCGCAAGTCGTGTCCACCACCAGCCCGTCCGCAGGCTCCAGCCGGAATGCGCTGCTGGCGCTCGTCGGGTTGCTGTCGGTCGCTGCCGCCTGGGGTTCCAGCTTTCCGCTGACCAAGAGTCTGCTGGAGCGAATGACACCGCTGAACTTCCTGGCGGTGCGGTTCGGTATCGCCGGGGTGGTGATGCTCCTGGTGTTCCACCGCTCCGTCCGGGAACTCCCGGTCCGGGGTCTGCGCCGCGGCGCGGTCCTGGGGGTGACCTACGGTGTCGCACAGATCGTCCAGACCACCGGCCTTGCACACACCTCGGCGAGCGTCAGCGGATTCATCACCGGCATGTACGTGGTGCTGACCCCGATCTGCGCGGCGGTGCTGCTGAAGACCGCCATCGGGCCGCGGGTCTGGATCGGGGCGGTAGTGGCGACCGTGGGGCTGGCGATTCTGGCTCTCTCGGGGATGCATCTCGGATTCGGTGAGGCGATCACGCTGGCCTCCGCGGCCATCTACGCGCTGCACATCGTCGGACTCGGATCGTGGTCGACCGGCCGGCAGGCGCTGGGACTGGCTGTCGTGCAGATCGTGGCGACCGGATTGGTCAGCCTGATCGCCGCGGTGATCGCCGAACCGGGTGGCCTGACGTTGCCCGGGAACGCCTTCGACTGGGTGGCGCTGCTGTACATGGCCCTGATCTCGGGTGCGCTGGCGATGATCGTCCAGTCCTGGGCGCAGGCGTACCTCGCTCCCTCGCGGGCGGCGATCATCATGTCGACCGAGCCCGGCTGGGCTGCCCTTTTCGCCATAACCTTCCTTCACGAGCCGCTGACCTGGCGCATCGCCGTCGGCGGCGGCCTGATGCTGATGGCCATGGTGATCGTGGAGAGCGGCCCGAGGCAACGCGGGGCGGCGCCGCACCCGGACGAGGTGCCGAAGCTGGCCGCCTGAAGACCGTCAACGGTCGGTCGACGCCGCTACCGGGTCACCGTCGGTGACGGTTTCACCCACGCTCGATAGGCCGGCTGATCTCGTCTGTGGTCCGGCCGGCAACTGATCGGTGGACTGCCACGGCAGTGGCCGGCGCCGTAGTTGCTCCGGAATCAGCTCCCCGCTGCCGGGCGTCGCGGCGAGATGGGCGATCTGGCGATCGGTGAGGGTCCGCCGGATCCGCCCGTCAGGGCGGGCGATCAGCAGCGACTCCACCCCCATCTGCCGCATCTGCAGGGCCAGGTCGAGCAGATCTCCCGATGGGGTCAACCCGCGCAGGTGTGCGCGGGTGACGTCATCCGAAGTGCTGTCCATGAGCGCTGCCATCTCGGAGAGACGAGTCCTGCCGGTGGTCGAACAACCCCAGTGTCCACCAGAGGACTAAGCATCGCCAGCTCTGGACCGTCGACGATCAACAATTCGACGGCGCCAGCCCGTCAGGAGGCGAGCGGCACCACCCAGAAGGGCTTCGTGGTCGGCTTCACCGAGCCCGGCGACGGCTCGACCGTTACACCGACTGCGCTGTCGCCGGCGCGAACGATGGTGGGGATCGCGGAGATGGAACCGTCGGCGTTCTGCTTGATCACGCCGGCCGAGGAAGCGCTCGAGCCCTTGATCACCCACAGCTGGTACACGCTGCCGGCCGGGGGCGCCGGTATGGCAGGCACTGTCACGACCGCGGCGTCACAGGATGGCGCGAGGGTGACATCCCCGCCGGTGCCGACGGTCGGCTTCAGCACGGATTTGTCATTCGCTGCGGCCACGCAGGCGCTGGCGGACGGCGGCGACGACGAGCGGTTGGACAGCACTACACCGGTGCCGCCGCCGATCACCAGCAGGGCGACGGCCGCGGCCAGCAGGGCCTGCGGGCGGCGATACCACGGACGGTGCAGCGGAAGGACGGTGGCCAGGTGCTCGACCGGGTGGTCGGGAGTGACCTCCTGGGCCCCGACAGCGGCCCGGGGCGACTCGCCCACGGCGGGCGCCTGGTCGGGCGCTTGACGATGCCTGCCGAGCACGGTGACCGGCCCGGTCAGTGGGGGGAGCTGTGGCGTCCGTGAGATGGCTTCCATCACCGACCTGCGCAGGCTTGCCGGCGGGGTCTGGGCCACCGAACCGCCGAGGGTGGCAGCCGTCTCCAGGAACCCGCTCAGCTCGTCCGAGCAGGAGACGCAGTCTTGAAGATGCTCGGCGAAGGAGGCCGCCTCGTCGTCCGGCAGCGCACCCAGCGCCATCGCGCCGGTGTTCAGGTGCTGATCGGTGTTCATGCCCCTACTCCCAAGCAGTCACGCAGACGAATCATGCCGTCCCGTAGCCGGGTTTTGATGGTCGGAAGTGGCGTGGTCAGCAGTTCTGCTACCTCACGGTAGGTGTATCCGCTGTAGTACGCCAGTGTGATGGACTCGCGCTGCAACTCGGTGAGCGCCCCGAGACACTTCTGGACTGCTTTTCGCTCGAATGCCGATTCGACTGCGTCGACCACCGAATCGATCTCCACCTGGTGCGAGGCGGAGGCGACCTTGAGTTCGCGGTCTGCCGATGCCTGCGCAGACCTGACCCGGTCGACGGACCGCGCATGTGTCAGCGTCATCACCCACGACGTCGCCGAACCTCTGGCCGGATCGAACCGGCTGGCCCGGCGCCAGATCTCCAGGAACACCTCCTGGGCGACCTCTTCGGCCTGGCTGGGATTTCTGATGATCCGGCGGGCCAATCCGAATACCCGGGCGGCGAACGCGTCATAGAGCAACTCGAAGGCGCGCTCGTCACCAAGTGCCGTGCGTCGCAACAGATCTTCCGGCGATACGACTTCGCTCGACCCGTCGATGCCGGGCGGCAGTGACGGCACTGCCGACAGTGCCCGTACCTGCGTGTCATTGGCAGACATGTGCACATTCCTCCGTTCGTGGGAGCGGTTGGGTGCGCCGCCGTCTTGCCTGTGTCGGTCATTCGGCGCCAACCCCGCCCCGGATGGCTGAGGCGGCCACTTCCGGCCCGACTCCGCACCAGAGGCAACTCTTACCGGTGTCTTACCGTTGTCGTGGATTGGTGGCCGACGCACGGCTCCAGCAGCCAAGATCGAGGGCACCGGCCCATCTCTGTCGGCTTCCGCACCGAAGGAATGGCATGACCACAACATCCCGGCCGATGCCCAACGAGGCCCCGGCCAGCCCCACCTCGCCGCGCTCCTGGCAGCCGGGCATCGCGCAGTCCGCTGCCGTCGGCGTTGTCGCGATGGGCCTTGCGATCGGTCTCGCCGAGTTGATCTCCGCTCTCGGCGTCTGGCTGGGCTGGCTGTCCGCCGCGTCATCGCCGATCACTTCGCTGGGCACCACCTTCATCCACCTGACGCCCGAGTGGCTGAAGGAGTACGCGATCCGGACGTTCAAGCAGCACGACAAGGACGCCCTCCGGATCGGTATGTACGTCACGCTGTTCCTCGTCGCGCTGGTCATCGGACTGATCGCGCGTCGCAGTCCACGCATCGCCGCCGCACTGACGGTGGTTCTGGTGCTGGTCACCCTCGCGGCCGTCTACACGACAACGGGTGCGATCGCCTTCGACGCGTTGCCGATCATCATCGGCGGCGCGGCCGGCGTCTATCTGCTGGTGACCGTGTTCCGCCGGACCGTCGACCCGACGATTCTGGCGACGGGGGTACCTGTCGGGATGGTGACAGCCGAACCCAGCCCGCTGCGTGCCCGAGAAGTCCAGGGCACCACAGATCCGGCCGCCGGGGACTTGTACGACTCCAAGCCCGGCACCTCCGGCGACCGGCACCCGATGGCCCTGGCCTCGGCCGCCCGCAGGCCGGGCTCGGCCAAGGTCGCCGGGCCTGGGCTGGACCGCCGCCAGTTCTTCCGTCTGGCTGCGATCGGCGCCGTGGTCGCAGTGGCTGCCGGGGCGATCTCGCGCTGGATCCCGAGCACTGCGCAGGTCACCGCCAGCCGGGCGAAGGCCATCGTTCCGGTCCCGTCGTCCACCCAGACCGTCCCGGCCGGGGTCGACTTCGGGATCAACGGTGTGACCCCGTACGTGACGCCCAACAGCAGCTTCTACCGGGTCGACACCGCCTTCGTACCGCCGAACGTGACCGCTGAGGAGTGGGGGCTGAAGATCCACGGCATGGTCGACAGGGAGATCAGCATCAACTACGCCGACCTGATCGCGCGACCGCAGATCGAGCGCGACATCACCCTGACCTGCGTCTCGAATCCCGTCGGCGGCGACTACGCCGGTAACGCCAAATGGATCGGTGCCCGCATCGACGACCTGCTCAAGGAAGCCGGGCCGAATGGGGCCGCCGACTGCGTGCTCTGCCGCAGCCATGACGGCTTCACCCTGACCGCCCCACTGGACGCACTGACCGACGGCCGGGGCGCGATGCTGGCGGTGGCGATGAACGGCGAGGTGCTGCCGATCAATCACGGATTCCCGGTGCGGATGGTCGTCCCCGGCCTGTACGGCTACGTGTCCGCGACGAAGTGGGTGGTCGACATGAAGGTCTCGACCTTCGCGCAGGAGAGCGCCTACTGGACCCAACGCGGCTGGGCAGATCACGGACCGATCAAGACGGCCACCCGCATCGACGTGCCCAAGGCGTTCGCCCAGTTCCCGGCCGGTGACGTCACGATCGCCGGGGTGGCCTGGGCCCAGCACCGCGGCATCAACAAGGTCGAGGTGCAGATCGACGGCGGCGCCTGGCAGACCGCCGAGCTGGCCGGCGACGCCTCGATCGACACCTGGCGCCAGTGGAAGTACACCTGGAAGGCCACCTCGGGTACCCACTCCGTGCAGGCCAGGGCGACCGACGGCACCGGAACCGTGCAGACCTCGCAGGTCCGCGACGTGCTGCCGAACGGCGCCAGCGGCTACGACTCCCGCAGCATCGTCATCACCTGATCCCGCGCGTCCGGTTCGGCGAATACCAAACTGCCGGCGCATACCGGTCCGCCCGGCGCATGCCGAATAAGCCCAAATCTGCCCGGGCGTCGGGCGGATTTGGGCTGTTCGGTGTGCGCTGGGAGGATTCTCCCATGATCGATTGGGTGGTCTTCGACCTCGGTGACGTGTTGCTGTTGCGAACCCAGGCGATGCCCCAACTGGCCGGTCTGCTGGCAGTCGACCAGGATCGGTTCGCCGGCGCCTACTGGCAGCACCGCGCCGGCTACGACCGGACCTCCGACGCGACGGAATTCTGGACGGTGATCGCCGCCGAATCAGGTGGCCGGGCCCCCGACGCCGAACTGATCGCCGAACTGGTCCGCATCGACGATCTTGGATGGAGTTCGATCAATCCCGAGACCCGCCAACTGGCGGGCGACCTCCGGGTCGGGGGCATCCGGCTGGCCGTGCTGTCGAATGCACCGTCGTCGATGGGCCGTCTCATCGAGGCGTCGCCCACGGCGACGGTGTTCGAGCATCTGCTGTTCTCCGGTGATCTCGGACTGCTCAAGCCCGAGCCGGCGATCTACCGCACACTGCTGGACCGCCTGGACGCAGCGCCGATGGACGTGCTGTTTCTCGACGACCGGCAGGTCAACGTCGAGGGGGCAATGGACCTGGACATCCCCGGGATCGTTTTTGCCAGCGCCGAGCAGGCCCGACTGGGAATGCGTGCGCTGGGCCTGCCGGTCTGAGGCGTCGATCAGCGACGGTTGCTGATCGACTTCCGGTTGCGGCCGGCGATCGCGCTGACAGCGAAGACACCGCCGGCGATCAGGGCGACCCACAGCACGACATGGGCGACAAAGCCGATCAACGCCCCGATGATGCTGAACGCGATCCACAGGACGACGATCGCGCCGACGACTTTCAAAACCTTGTCCATGACACTCTCCGACTCACTGACTCCGTGTTGACGGGCCCGTTGGTCCGTACTCATTCCAGACTGCTCCATATTTCCGCGTTGCACCTCCGGTATCGACCCTGAATCTTCGTCGGGGTCAACCCTGACGGCCCGCCAGACTGCGACTCCGGACCGGAGGTCCGACGCGGTCGGCCGGGGCAGACGATGTGGTTGCCCACAACTGCGGGCTGCACCAATTCCTCGCGCCTAATATCGACTGGTGAATGAACATTCGCCGGCCCGAGCCGCCGGCTTGTCGATGGCCCGCCTGATGGAGCCGGCCATTGCCGGACGCACCTTCGACGCCGTGCTGTTCGACATGGACGGCACCCTGATCGACTCGACGCCCGCGGTCATCAGGTCGTGGGACACGTGGGGAGTCGAGTACGGCCTGACCGCGTCGGCTCTGGAAGCCGGCCATGGTCAACCGGCGTCACAGCTGGTCAGGTCCTTGTTGCCGCCGCACCGGGTGGATGAAGGACTGGCCCGGATCGCCGCGCTCGAACTGGCCGACGTCGACGACATCGTCATCCTGCCGGGAGCGGCCGAACTGCTGCTGGCGCTGCCCGTCGACCGGATCGCCATCGTCACCTCCGCAACGAGGCCACTGGCCGCGGCCAGGCTGAACGCCGCTGGTCTGACCGCCCCGACCGTCATCGTCACCTTCGACGACGTGTCCAACGGCAAACCGCATCCCGAACCGTTCCTCACCGGTGCCGCCAGGCTCGGCATCGACCCGGCTCGCTGCCTGGTGATCGAGGACGCCCCCGCCGGGATAGCGGCGGCCAGGGCGGCCGGATGCGCGACACTCGCTGTCACCACCACCAGCCCCCGGGAAGAACTCGACGCCGATCTCGTGGTCGACAGCCTGGCACAGGTGTCGATCGTGTCCGGACCGAACGGGTATTCCATCCTTGTCGGTTAACCGCGGCGCAGAAACTCACCGAGGGCGTTGAGCCCGCCGGTGATCGTCGCAGTGGACCCGGCGAACGACATCCGCAGGGACCGCTGCCCGTGGATCTGATCGAAGTCGATCCCTGGGGCCACCGCGACGCCGGCCTCGTCGAGTAGTCGCGCGCAGAACTGTTGTGAGTCATCGGTCAGATGGGAGACATCGGCGTAGACGTAGAACGCCCCGTCGGCGGGCGCGAGCCGGTCGATACCCAATGACCGCAGGCCGTCCAGCAGCAGTCGGCGGTTGACGGCATACCGGGCGACGTGGCCGTCGCATTCGTCGTAGGCGTCGAACGCGCTGATCGCGGCATACTGGGCCAGCGCCGGTGGGCAGATCGCCATGTTGCCGGCCAGCGCATCGACAGGATCGGCGAGATCTTCCGGGGTGAGCATCCAGCCGATCCGCCAACCGGTCATCGAGAAGTACTTCGAGAACGAGTTCATCACGAAACCGGACCGGTCGGTGGACCATGAGCACGCCGGCTGACCGGTGTAGTTGATCCCGTGGTAGATCTCGTCGGAGATCAGTCGGATGCCTTGCGCCGCACAGAAGGTGGCGAACTGGGCCAGCTCGGCCGCATCCAGCATGGTGCCCGTCGGGTTGGCAGGTGAGGCCAGTACCAGCCCGGCGAGGTCGAGCTCGGCAATCATCTCCACTGTCGGCTGATAACGGGTTTCCGGCCCGCATGGAAGGTCGATCACCTCACATCCCAACGCCTGCAGGATGTTCCGATAGGCGGGGTAGCCGGGCCTGGCCAACCCGACCCGGTCGCCGGCATCGAACGCGGCCAGGAAGGCCAGCAGAAATCCGCCGGAGGAGCCGGTGGTGACGAACACCTCGGACGGGTCGACCTGTAGTCCGTACCGCCGCGCGTAGTGACCGGCGATCGCGGCTCGCAGCGGGGCGATCCCTGGAGCTTCGGTGTACCCGAGTACCTGGTGCTCCAGGGCCTGTCTGGCGGCAGCGAGCACGGGAGCCGGCGCCGGGGTCGACGGCTGGCCGGCGGTCAGGTTGAAGACCTCCGCTCCGGTCTCGGCCCGCCGGGCCGCGGCGGCCAGCACCCGCATCACGTGAAACGGTGCGACGGCGGCGCGCTCGGCGGGGGCGAACAAGGCCCGCCGACTACTCCGGGCGGCCGGCGTCATCCCGGGAGCCGGACGAGACCGGCGGCCGCCGCCGCCGCGATGTCGGAGCGGTACTGCCCACCACGCAGGTGCACGCCGTCCAACAGGGCATATGCCGCTCGGCGGGCCGTCTCCAGATCAGGCCCGACACCGGTCGCCGACAGCACCCGACCGCCGGCAGAGATCACCTGACCGTCGTCGTCGAACGCGGTGCCCGCATGCAGGATTCCGTCCTGCTCCGCTCCGGTGATCCGATCTCCGGTCAGCGGCGCACCGGGATAGCCCTCGGCGGCGACGACGACGGTGACCGCCGACCCGTTGCCGAAGACCGGTGCGGGTGCCGTCGTCAGATCGCCGGCCGCGGCCGCCGCCAGCAGCGCTCCCAGCGGGGATTCCAGGAGTTCCAGCACCGCCTGGGTCTCCGGGTCACCGAACCGGCAGTTGAACTCGATCACCTTGGGACCGTCGGCCGTCAGCACCAATCCCGCGTACAGCAGTCCGGAGAAGGGCGCACCCCTGGCTGCCATCTCGGCCATCACCGGGTCGAGGACTTCGCGTTGCACTCGCGGCACCAGGTCGGCCGGCGCCCAGTCCAGCGGGGCGTACGCGCCCATGCCGCCGGTGTTGGGCCCGGCGTCGCCGTCACCGAGCCGCTTGAAGTCCTGTGCCGGCAGCAGCGGCACGGCCCGCACGCCGTCGCACAGCGCGAACAGGGATACCTCTGGGCCGGCCAGAAACTGTTCGACCAGCACCGGATGCCCGCCCGCCAGGACGGCCAGTGCATGGGAGATGGCGACTGCCCGGTCCGGCGTCACCACCACGCCCTTCCCGGCCGCCAACCCGTCGTCCTTGACCACGAACGGCGATCCGCAGCGGTCGAGGGCCGCCTCGATCCCGGTCGCCGAGATCACCGAAACGGCGTCGGCAGTCGGTACTGCGGCCGTGATCATCACGTCCTTGGCGAACGCCTTCGATCCCTCGATCCTGGCGGCCGACGCCGACGGACCGAAGACCGCGATACCACGCCCGGCGATCGCGTCGGCCGCTCCGCCCACCAGCGGTGCTTCCGGCCCCACCACGACCAGATCGACATCGAGCCCGGCGGCCAGGGCCGCGATCGCCTCCGGATCGCTGACGTCCAGCTCGTGCGCGGCGGCGAGCGCACCGGTTCCGGCATTTCCGGGCGCGATGAAGAGGTCGGTGACTTCGGGGTCGCGACGCAGCGCCCGCAACAGTGCGTGCTCACGGGCACCGGAACCGACGACGAGGATGCGCACGGGCATGAGGGTATCGCCTGGCAGTTCGCGGGCGGCCGGCCTGCAGTGGTCAGGCGACGGCACGCTGGTGGACCGGCCCGCGGTAGCCGGGGCCGGGGCTCGGCGGCGAGCGTGCGAAAGTGGGTCACATGCCCACGTCGATGAGCCACCAGGGGCACCTGGCAGTGATCAAGCAGAACCGGGCCGCGCTGCTCTCCGACGCGACCGCGTCGTCGATGGCCGATCCGGTGCCGACCTGCCCCGGCTGGACCGTCGCCGACCTGCTGACCCATCACGGCGGTGTCTGCCGATGGGCGGCGGAGATCGTCGGCCAAGCCCGCGAGGACAACCTTTCGGTGGCTGAACTCGACCTGGCCATGACGGCTCCGACGGATCGGGAGGGGCTCCTCGCCTGGTATGCAGACAGCACAGCGCAGCTCCTGCTGGCGCTGGAGACCGCACCCGACGGGCCGGCTCTGGTGTTTCTGCGGGACGCGCCGTCACCCCGCAAGTTCTGGGCAAGGCGGCAGGCGCACGAATCGACGATCCATCGGGTCGACGCGCTGTCCGCCCAGCTGGGCACCCTGCCGACCACGGCGGCGGCAAACATTGCCACCTACCTTGCTGTCGACGGCATCGACGAATTGCTGATGGGCTTTCTGCCACGCCGCAGCTCCAACCTGCGAGCGGACGAACCGATCGTCGTCGCGGTGGCCCCGACCGACTCGCCCGCCTGCTGGACGATCGCGATCAGTACCGACCCGCCGGTCACCACCACCGGACTGGCCAGGGGGGCGGACACGACGCTGACCGGTTCGGCCAGCGCGCTCTACCTGGGGTTGTGGAACCGCGGGGACGAGATCGCCGAACACGGACTGGCGCCGGTACTCGGCCTGTGGCGCGACAAGGTCAGAGTCAGCTGGACCTGACGAGCGAGTTGTCCCGGCTCGAGACCCGAAGTCCGGTGGTCCTGTCGGATCCTCAGCTGCCGAGCACGTCGTGCAGCACGATCGTCTGGTCGCGGCCAGGGCCGACACCGATGGCCGACACCCTGGCCTGCGACAACTCCTCCACCCGGCGGACGTAGGTCTGGGCGTTGGCCGGCAGTTGGGCAAAGGTCCGGCAGTGCGAGATGTCCTCGAACCAACCGGGCAACTGCTCGTAGATCGGCTTGGCATGGTGGAAACCGGTCTGCGTCATCGGCATCTCCTCGTGCCGCTCGCCGTCGACGTCGTACGCCACGCAGACCGGCACCGACTCGAGCGACGAGAGCACGTCGAGCTTGGTCAGGAAGAAGTCGGTGATGCCGTTGACGCGGGCGGCGTACCGCGCGATGACGGCATCGAACCAGCCGCACCGGCGCGAGCGTCCGGTGGTCACCCCGAACTCGCCGCCGGTCTTGCGCAGGTACTCGCCCCACTCGTCCTCGAGTTCAGTCGGAAACGGTCCCGAGCCCACTCTGGTCGTGTAGGCCTTCAGGATGCCCAGCACCGACGTGATCGTCGTCGGGCCGAGACCGGATCCGACTGCCGCGCCGCCCGCGGTCGGATTGGAGGAGGTGACGTACGGATAGGTGCCGTGATCCACGTCCAGCAGCGTGCCCTGCGAGCCCTCCAGCAGGACGTGCTCGCCGCGTCGGACGGCCTCGCCGAGCTCGAGTCGGGTGTCGGCGATGCGGTGCCGGAAGCCCTCCGCCTGCTCGAGCACCGTCTCCACGATCCGGCCGGCGTCCAGCGCTTTGCGGTTGTAGACCTTCACCAGGATCTGGTTCTTGATGTCCAGTGCCGCCTCGACCTTCTGCGCCAGGATCGACGGGTCAAGAAGGTCCTGCACCCTGACCCCGAGCCGGGCCACCTTGTCCTGGTAGGCCGGGCCGATACCGCGGCCGGTGGTACCGATCTTGGCCTTGCCGAGGTACCGCTCGGAGACCTTGTCGATGGCAACGTGGTACGGCATGATCAGGTGAGCGTCGGCGGAGATGAAAAGCCGACTGGTGTCGACCCCCCGCTCGTCCAGGCCACCGAGCTCGGTGAGCAGGACGCCCGGATCGATCACCACCCCGTTGCCGATGACGTTCTTGACACCCGGGGTCAGGATGCCGGACGGGATGAGGTGCAGAGCGAACTTCTGCCCATCCGGCAGCACCACGGTATGGCCGGCGTTGTTCCCACCCTGGTAACGAACGACCCAATTGACGCGCTCGCCGTACAGGTCGGTCGCCTTGCCCTTGCCCTCGTCGCCCCACTGGGCGCCGATCAGCACCATCACCGACATGGCACACTCCCTGAAGTCTCAGTGTGCGGCTACATGCGGCAGCCGCCAGAGGAAGGTTAGTGGTTGTCCGGAACCCTTGTGGTCTGTTGTCGAGCGAGTCGGGCCGCCGCCGAGGGCGACAGGACGGTGCGAGCCGCCCTTGCGCGGTGCGGTGGCCAGGCGGTGGAGTTCGTCGGGCCCCGGCCCGGCAAGGAGATCGATCAGCTGCTGACCGGGCGGCTGGTGGTCCTTGGCGACGATTCCGACCTCGCGGCCGTGGTACTCCGATTGCTTCGCCGGGAGCTGCTCGGCAGAGTCATCGTCGGCTTTGCGACCGATCAGCCCACCAGCGTCACCGACCTCTGGTCGCTTCCGCTGGGTGCGGCCGCCGTCGAGCTCGCCCTGAGCGGCGACCCGGACCTGGTGCCGGTGGTCCGCGACGACGTCGGCGGCGTCCTGGTCGGTCTCGGCGTGCTGATGCCGGTGCGGGGCACGGTCTATGTCGACGAGAAGAGAGTGCTGTCAGGCGCTGCCGCGCAACTGCTGATCGAACCCGACACCGAGAAGGGCCTGTCGGTCACCGTCGTTCCGCGGCGCCTGATCGCATTTGGCCGCCGCTCGCTGACCATCCGCGGCCGGGCCGTTCAGATCGGCACCGTACCGGCGACCGTGCTTCGCGACGGCATGCCCTACGACCGACTGATGGACCGCTGGACCTTCTACAAGCACACCGAGCCGCTCCGCCTCGTGCGCGGAGTGCTCTGACCGGCGGCAGCCGGGTTCGCTACGGCAACATGTCGGCCGGGATGTGCGGGTCGGCGTCCAGCAGGAAGGCGGTGATCCGGCTGACCTCGTCCTCCTCCTCGAACAGCGCCGCCGCCTGGCCGAGCGCGGACAACGCCCTGAGGAATCCGCGGTTCGGCTCGTGCGACCATGGCACCGCGCCGGCACCCTTCCAGCCGCTACGGCGCAGTCGGTCGAGGCCTCGGTGATAGCCGACCCGGGCAAAGGCGTAGCCGGCCACGTCGTCGCCGCGATCCAGCGCCGCCTCGGCCAGCTCGGCCCAGACCAGACTGGAGGTCGGGTGGCTGCGGGCCACCGACTCCACGGATTTCCCGGCGGTCAGGTCGGCCTCGGCCGGGTCAACGGGAAGCAGGACCGGAGGGGGTCCCAAAAGGTTCGGTCCATTCATGCCCTCATCCTGCCGGTAGCGGAGCCGTCCGATTGACCAGGCAGTACCGCGATCGCCCGATCAGCCCTGGAATTGCGCCGCCAGCGCACGATCGACCTGCTGGTAGTACGTCATGGCGCTGCCGACGGTGTCCGCCAGACCCTTGAGCACCAGCTGACGATCGGCGGCCGCCACATCCCATTTCGCCTTGAGGACCTTGAACGCCGACAGCGCCTCCGCGTCCATGTCAGCGGTGGCTGCCACCGTCGAGTCGAGCCGGCTCAGGTGGGCCTCGATCCGGCCCCAGGTCGCGACCAGCCCGTCCTGCCCGGCGGACATCACCCCGTAATTCGCTCTGATCGCCGCCATCAGCGGACCCCTCCCATCGCCCCGGCCAGGTTGGCCTCCGCCTCGGCGAACCGGTGGCCGGTCGCCAGCAGCGTTGCGCCATGGCTGAGCAGCACGTCCTTGAGCTGCACCGCCTGGTCCAGGTACCCGTGCATGATTGCGGCGAACTGCGGGGCCGCGGAGTCCGATTGCCAACCGGACCTGATCTGGGCCAACAGCTCCTCCATGTTGCGGATCTCGGTAGTGAGCAGACCGCCGACGTCCGAGACTCCCGTCCCGGCCGTGGTGATGCGTTCGGTGTTGATCGCGATGCCGTCCATGACCCTCCCCTTTCCTGAGCGCTCCCCGAGTGCGTCCCGAGCCCGAACTGCGGTGACACACGACATCGTTTCGCCGACCCCCCGCACCGGGAAAGCACAATGAAGGAAATGTGGACAGATCAGGGCATGTGGATAACTCCGGACCGATCTGCCCATCACATCGAACCGAAAGGTCCACCATGGCGCTGCGCGTTCTGGTCACCGGCGCGTCTGGATTCATCGGGTCCCGACTGTGCCCGGCCCTGGTCGAAGCCGGTCACCACGTCCGGGCGATGACCCGGACGCCGGAGAAGTACGCCGGTGCCGGCGACCCGGTGTTCGGCGACGTGTCGGATCCGGACACCCTCTCGGCAGTGCTGGCAGACATCGATGCCGCCTACTACCTGGTGCACTCGCTGGATTCGGGTGACTTCGTGGCAAAGGACGCGGACGCCGCCAAGGCGTTCGGTGCTGCGGCGGCGGCGGCCGGCGTCAAACGCATCATCTATCTGGGTGGGCTGGGCGCCGACGACGAGAAGCTCTCGGCGCATCTGAAGTCCCGTCGTGAGGTGGAGCAACTGCTCGGCGCCGCCGGCGTCCCCGTCACGGTGTTGCGGGCGGCCGTGGTGATCGGCAACGGCGGTATCTCCTGGGAGATCACCCGCCAGCTCGTCAAACACCTGCCGATCATGGTCGCGCCGCGGTGGGTGAACACCCGCACCCAGCCGATCGCCCTGCCCGACGTGATCAGGTACCTGGCTGGTGTTCTGGAGGCGCCGCAGGCGGAAGGCCAGGTCTATGACATCGGTGGGCCCGAGGTGCTTCGCTACGTCGACATGCTGAAGCGGGCGGCCGTCATCCAGAACAAGCGGGCGCTGCCGCTGTTCATCATTCCGTTGCTCACCCCGAGACTGTCATCGGGTTGGCTGACGTTGGTCACCGATGTTGACTTCGAGACCAGCCGGAACCTCATCGACTCGATGACCAACGAGGTGGTCGTCCGGGACGGCAACGCCATCCGCAACGTCGTCCCGGGTGAGCCAATGGGGTACGACCAAGCGGTCCGGCTCGCACTGTCCGAACGCGCCGCAGAGGCCGAGGCCGCCGAGCTCGCCAAGAGCCGCGCCGAATGAGGCCGCAATGAGGCCGCAATGAGGCCGGCCGGCAGTAAGGTCGGCCGGCTGATCCGACCGTCCCTGATCGACAAGGTCGACCGCGATCACCAGCAGACCGACGGCGCATTCCGGCGGCGACGGATCGTCGTCGCGGTGGTGGTCGTGCTGGGCGCCACTCTGCTCGGGATCTCCCTCTCGGTGCGGCCCGCCAGTCCGGCGTTCTACCCGCTGACGTTCGGCCTGGCCGCGCTCTGGGTGGCCGGCGGGTTCGCCTCCGGTCCCTTGCATCTGGGCTGGGAGGATTCGCCGACGGGCATCCGCCGCCCGATCCTCGTGCCGGTACTGCTGGGTCTGGCCGCCGCCGCCGTCTTCGTGCTGGGCGCGCTGCTGGTGCGGGACATCGGCCCGGTGCACCGGCTGGTGAGTTCGGTGCTGGCGCACGCCCGATTCGGGTCGACCGCGGTGGTCCTGCTGATCGCGCTGCTGAACGGTGCTGCGGAGGAGGTGTTCTTTCGCGGCGCCCTGTTCGCCGCCATCGGTCGGAAGCGGCCGGTGCTGATCTCCACCGGCGTCTACACCCTGGCCACGCTCGCGACCGGCAACTTCACGCTGGTGTTCGCCGCTCTCACCCTCGGTCTGATGCTCGGCCTGGAGCGACGGGCAACCGGCGGCATCCTGGCGCCGATCCTGACCCATATGACATGGTCGCTGGTCATGTTCTTCGCTCTGCCACCGTTGTTCGCTTGAGCCAGCCGACGGGCCGGGGCGTCCGCCGGGGCACCGATTGAAGCCTGCAGGTCCCCGACCCCGCTGACTACCAACAGTTATCAAGGCTCGGGATTCACACCGACCGGGTTCGCTCAGCAGAGAGGCCCAAGTCGGCATGACTTGGGCCTCTCGGGCTCCGCTCCCCATCCGGGCATGGGATGGAGAGCGGGCGTTTACCGCGCCCTTGGGCGCTTACAACAGGTTCGTCGCCCTGGCACTGAAGGACGTTACCGATTCGAAGGAGATTCTTTCGTCGATCTCAGGAATTTGTTGAATGCACTCGATCTATCACGGAAAGTGATCTGCACGCTCCGCTGCGCTGATCCCGAACAGGTCAAGCTTTCACCTTCCCTTCCCAGGCCAGCTTCCAGGTCTTCGGCCCGATCAGACCACTGCCGGTGAGCTTGTTGCGGAGTTGGATGTCCTTGGCCGCGGCCAGTGTGTGGTCGCCGTAGTAACCGACGCCCACGAGGTTGTAACCACGGTGGCCCATCTGCATCTGCCAGCACGCGAGGTTCCGGTCGAACGAGCCCATGGTGAACTCCTCACCAGGCCAGGTCGGCGCTGTCCTGGCACCCACATGGCAGGCAGCGGCCGTCAGTCCGGGCCAGACATCCGACGCGGGCGCAGGCGCCGGCTTCGGGGTCGGCTTGGGCGTGGGCTTCGGCGTCGGCTTCGGCGTTGCCGGCTTGCCCCAGGCGGCGGCCCAGGTGGCAGCGTCGATGACGTTGCTCTGCCGAATCCCGTACTTCCTCTGCAGGTCATGGGCTGCGGCGAGAGTCTTCGCCCCGAAATAGCCGGTTCCGGTGAACCCGTAGCCACGGCTGGCCAACTGCTTCTGCCAACAGACCAGGGCCCGGTAGGTGCTGCCCTGGACGAACGTCATGCCACCCCACGTCGGCGCGGTGGATGCCCCGATGTGACAGTTGCTGACCGGCACCGGGTTGACGGTCCCAGTACCACCGTTACCCATGTACGCACTGTCAGCCATCGTCGGGACAATTCCGGAACGGGCGCTGGAGTCCTCCTGCAAACCGGTCAGCGCCGCGCAGGTCCACGGTGACCAGCCCCGCATCCGGTACAGGTAGAGCGCCCGGAAGTCCTGCTCGGCGGCACTCGCGCTGTTCGGCAGGCCAGAGCCGCCGACAGACTGCCACGTGGACAGGTCGAACTGATAGGCGCCGTAATACCCGTTGCCGGTGTTGATGGCGTAGGTGCCGCTGGACTCACACTGGCGCAGTGACGCCCAGGCAGCGGCGGATGGATCCGCTGAGGCAGAACCGGTGACGAAAACAGTGATTCCGGCGAAAATCGCCGCGATGGTGGTGCCGAATGCCAGCGCTCTGCGCACAGGGCGTCCCTTCCGGCCGCGTCACGCATCGTGCTGCGATGAAACGAGCACCACACAGCGAGCCCGTCACCGGGTTGCCAGGGCACGCCGAACACGCTTGCCCGCATCGTTTGCATCGCGGCGGTGTCTCTTCCCCTTGCACGACACCGCCGTCGACCACGCCCCCGCTCGACCAGACGTTCGCGCATTCCCGACGTCGGGGTATGCGGAGCGGGGAGCCACGACCACCGACAGGTACCCCTAACGGAGTACCCGACTCACCGTAGATCACCAGTCACATAAGTCACAAGAGTCCCAGCAAACCCAATGCTCTCGTCCAGTCTCAATCAACCCATGCGCGACACGCCGAGGGAAGCCAGAATCACAGCTCTGTCATTCGACGATCCGTTCACCGTCGATGGTCGGTCGACCAGACGATCGACTGCAATTCAACATCTATACCGGACAATCCTCGGTAGGGATACTCACTGTCCGAAGGACCACCGGGAAGTTAGGGTGTTGGCAGCTCCTCGAGGAAAGTAGGACGCCCGATGACACGGCGGGGATGGTTCCTGTTCGGCGCGCTGAGTCTGATCTGGGGTGTGCCCTACCTGATGATCAAGGTGGCGGTGACCGAGATCGATCCTGTGGTGGTCGCGTTCGGCCGCACCGTCATCGGTGCGCTGCTGTTGCTCCCGATCGCGATCCGGCAGAAGGCGCTACGCCCGGTACTGGCCCGCTGGAAGTGGTTGCTCGCCTTCACGGTGGCGGAGATGGTTGGCCCGTGGTGGCTGATCGGCCATGCCGAGACCCGGCTCAGCAGTTCCACCGCAGGTCTGCTCCTCGCTGTCGTACCACTGATCGCGGCGGTCATTCTGGTCAGCACCGGCCATGATCGGTTCGACGCGAGGCGGGTGACCGGCCTCGGGGTCGGATTGGCAGGGGTGATCGCCCTGGTCGGTCTGGACGTGCGACTGAACGACCTGCTCTCGGTCGGCGCCATGATGATCACCGCCATCGGGTACGCGTCCGGACCGGTCATCATCAACCGGAAACTGGCGGATCTGCCACCGATCGGCGTCATCACCGGATCGCTGATCGCGGCGGCGGTGATCTTCAGCCCCTTTGCTGCCTGGCTTCGGCCCTCCCATGTATCGGCAGCCGCCGGCTGGTCCGTCGTCGGGCTCGCGGTGCTGTGCACAGCCGTCGCGTTCCTGGTGTTCTTCGCGCTGATCGCCGAGGCCGGGCCGGCCCGGGCCACGGTGATCACCTACATCAATCCGGCAGTGGCGATCATCCTCGGCGTGCTGATCCTGCACGAGAAGTTCACCATCGGCATCGCCATCGGTTTCCCGCTGGTGATCCTCGGGTCGGTGATGGCCACGGCCAAGACCAAGACCAGGATCGGGCGGGCCGCCGCAGACCCGCTGCCCGAGACGGCGGCCCGTTGATCCGTGCCAACACCCCGACTACTTCCCGAGGGAGGTTCCGGCCGAGCCGAGCTGCTGGCAGGCCTCGACGACCCGGGCCGCCAGTCCGGCCTCGCCCAGCTTGAGGTAGCTGCGCGGATCGTAGGCCTTCTTGTTGCCCACCTCTCCGTCGATCTTGAGCACGCCGTCGTAGTGGGTGAAGAAGTGACCGACCAGCGGGCGGGTGAACGCGTACTGGGTGTCGGTGTCGATGTTCATCTTGACGACCCCGTAGGTGACGGCCTCGGCGATCTCCTCGGCGGAGGATCCGGATCCACCGTGGAAGACCAGGGCGAGAGGCTTGGCGCCGGCGGCCAGGCCGAGGTGTGCAGCGAGTGCGGCCTGGCCCTCCTTCAACACGGACGGACGGAGCTTGACCCCGCCCGGCTTGTAGACGCCGTGCACGTTGCCGAAGGTCGCGGCCACGATGTAGTTGTTGTCCTCCGGGACGCCGAGCGCCTCGACGGTGGCGATGAAGTCGTCGGGCGAGGTGTAGAGCTTGTCGTTGATCTCGTTCGCGACACCGTCCTCCTCGCCGCCGACGACGCCTACCTCGATCTCCAGGATGACGTTGGCCGCCCTGGTGAGCTTGAGCAGCTCCTTGGCGATCTCCAGGTTCTCGCCCAGCGGCACGGCAGACCCGTCCCACATGTGCGACTGGAACAACGGGAGGCCACCCGCCCGCACCCGTTCAGCTGAGATAGCCAGCAGCGGCCTGACGAACTTGTCGAGCTTGTCCTTCGGGCAGTGGTCGGTGTGCAGAGCGACGGTCACGTCGTACTTCGCGGCCACGACGGCGGCGAACTCGGCCAGTCCGACCGCGCCGACGACCATGTCCTTCACCGAGGTGCCGGAGGCGAACTCGCCACCGCCGGTGGACACCTGGAT
The DNA here is from genome assembly GCA_038229825.1 of Mycobacteriales bacterium. GTDB lineage: Bacteria > Actinomycetota > Actinomycetes > Mycobacteriales > Nakamurellaceae > Nakamurella. The sequence goes on along the minus strand of JBBROB010000001.1, from coordinate 335,479 downwards.
GATGCCGTCGCTGCCGGCATCGGCGAAGCCCTTGATGGCGCCGTTGATGGTCTCAGACGAGGTGATGTTGATGGCCGGGTAGGCGAAGGCGCCGTCCTTGGCCCGGTCGAGCATTGCGGCGTAGGTCTCGGGAGTTGCGAGGGGCATGGTGATCCTTTCGGGCCGCGTGCGCGGCGGCCTCGGCGCGATGCGCAGGGTGTAGGTCGCCGATCATTATCGCGCATCCGACAAGTCGACGTCGTAGCCTTCGGTCGAAACGATTCGACAAGAATGCTTCGACAGGCGCACAATCGGTGTTCGGACACCGCGGTCCCCGTTCGGGCCTGGCGCAGGGCGTTCATCATCCAGCGCCGACCTTCATCACCGAGCATCAGGAGACCGGCAATGCCCCGCGCCATCGTTGCGCTCGCCATCGGCGCTTTCGCCATCGGCAGCACCGAATTCGTCGTCATCGGACTACTACCGCAGATCGCCGCAGGCCTCGCCGTGTCCGTCCCGGCGATGGGCATGCTGATCACCGCCTATGCCATCGGCGTGATGGTCGGGGCACCTACCCTGACCGCACTGTCCAGTCGGTTGACCACGCGGCAGACGCTGATGGCCCTGATGGGTGTCTTCATCGCCGGCAACTCGCTGTCGGCCATCGCACCCTCGTTCGGCGTGCTGATGGCGGCGAGGGTGCTGACGGCGCTTGCCCACGGGTCGTTCTTCGGAGTCGGCGCCATCGCCGCCCGCCGTGCGGTGACCCCGGAACGGGCCACCAGGGCGATCTCGATGATGTTCCTCGGGCTGACCCTCTCGAATGTGATCGGCGTGCCGACCGCCACCTACCTCGGCCAGCACATCGGCTGGCGGTCGATCTTCGGTGGCATCGCGCTGATCGGCGTGGTGACCCTGTTCGCGTTACGGGCCTGGCTGCCGGATGACGACATCCGCATCGACCTGCGCACCGAGATCGGCGCCTTTCGGCGCCGGCAGGTCTGGTTCGGGCTGGGCATCACCACCATCGGCTTCGGCTCACTCTTTGCGGTCTACAGCTACATCTCCCCCATCCTGACCGAGCTGTCCGGGGTCAGCGAAGCCGGCGTGACCGTCGTGCTGGTGCTGTTCGGCCTCGGCACCACGGCCGGAGCGCTGGCCGGTGGCTGGCTGGGTGATCGATGGGGCATGCGAGCTGTCGCGGCCGGCCTGCTCACCGTCGCGCTGCTGCTGGCGCTGTTCACGGTCACCTCGCACGACGCCGTCGCGGCCACCGTGACCCTGGTGCTGTTCGGTGCCGTCGCGTTTGCGCTCGGCCCGATCGTGCAGAACAAGATCATCGAAGCGGCCGGCACCGGCGGCAGTCTGGTCTCCGCCGCCAACCAGGGCGCGTTCAACGTGGCCAACGCGATCGGGGCGGCCGGCGGGGCGTATGTCATCAAGGTCGGGTTCGGCCTGACCGGCACCATGTGGGTCGGTGCCGCGCTGGCCTTTACCGGCTGCCTGATGGTGGTGTTCGCACTGGTCACCGATCGGCACCGGGCCACGCTCGTCCGAGAGCCGGCCCTGGTCGGCTGATCATCTCCGCCCAGGTGCTATGAACGCCACATGAGCGAACCCGACTTCCCGCACCATCGCACGGCCGTGATCACCGGCGGAGCGTCGCCCCGCGGAATCGGCCGCGCCACCGCCGGCCGACTGGCCCGGGACGGGTGGTCGGTGGCGATCCTGGACGTCGACGGCGCCGGGGCGCAGCGGGCCGCGCAGGACATCACCGACAAGTACCCGGTCGCTGCGATCGGCCTCGGCGTTGACATCACCGACGCGGAATCGGTCGATGCTGCCGTTGCCGAGGTCGAGTCGTCACTGTCGCCGATCATCGGGCTGGCGAACGTCGCCGGGATCAGCTCACCGATCGACTTCGTGGACCTGACCGCCACCGAGTGGGACCGCGTCTTCGAGGTCAACATGCGCGGGACTTTCCTGGTGACCAGGCGGGTGGTGCCCGGGATGATCGCCGCCGGGGTGGGTCGGATCGTCAGTGTCTCCTCGATTTCGGCGCAGCGCGGCGGTGGCACCTACTCGAAGGTCCCCTACAGCGCGTCGAAGGCGGCGGTCATCGGCTTCTCGCGGGCGCTGGCCAGAGAACTGGGCCCCCATCAAATCACCGTGAACTCCGTTGCCCCAGGGCCGATCGACACCGACATCATGGGTGGCACGCTGACCGATGAGCGCAAGGCCCAGATGAGCCTGGACATACCAATGGGTCGGGTCGGCACCGTGCACGACGTCGCGGCTGTGTTGAACTTCCTGATGAGCCAGGAGGCCGGCTACATCACCGCAGCCACCTACGACGTCAACGGCGGACTGCAGGTGTCCTGAAACACCGCGCCGGACACGAGTGCCAAGGGAGAACACAGAACTGATGACGAACGTCGGTTGGATCGGGCTCGGAGCGATGGGCGCTCCGATGGCAGCCTGCCTGGCCAGGGCCGGGTACCAGGTGACCGCCTATGACATCGACCCGCAGCGAGCGAAATCCCTGGCGCAGGAGGGTGTTCGGGCGGCCGCCACGGTTGCCGAGGTCGCTGCCGGCACAGACGTGCTGGTACTGATGGTGGCCACCGAGGGCCAGGCCGAGTCGGTCCTGTTCGGTGACGGCGACGCCGCTGCGGCACTCGCATCAGGGGCGGTGGTGCTGTTAATGGCCACCGTGGGGCCGGCGGCCGTTCAGGCATGGGCCGAGCGGCTGGCCCCGGCGGGCATCCAGATCGTCGATGCCCCGGTGTCCGGCGGGGCCGCCCGCGCCGGGCACGGCGACCTGCTGATCATGGTCGGCGGCTCGGACACAGCGCTGGCGATCACGGCCCCGCTGTTGGAGGTGCTGGCCCGCCACGCACCGATCGTTGGATCCAGCCCAGGCGATGGCCAGAAGGTCAAGCTGGTCAACCAACTGTTGTGCGGCGTGCACATCGCAGTGGCGGCCGAAGCCCTCGCCTTCGCCGAGGCGCTCGGCCTGGATGCCCTTGCGACCTGGGAGGTACTGCGGCACGGCGCGGCCGCCTCATTCATGCTCGACGACCGTGGCCCGCGCATGCTCGACAACCCCGGCGCCGAGGTCAGGAGCAGCGTCGGCATCTTCGTCAAGGACATGGGGCTGGTCACCGGGGCCGCCGATGCCACCGGCTACGACGCACCCTTGGCCAGGGCCGCCGAGCAGCTGTTCCTCGCCGGCGAGCGCGCCGGTCTCGGGAGAGCGGACGACTCCGCCGTCATCCAGGTGCGGCGCGGCGCTGTCGGCTGAGCCACCCGGAAACGCGGGGCGACAACCGGCTAGCGGACTCCGGCCTCCCGGCGAGGCGGACAGGTGGTCCGGCGGATGATCAAAGCGGGATCCAGTCGGACCACCTGCGGCGCCGAGGTGATACGGACGTGGTCGAGGAGCATGCCGGCGGCGATCCGACCCTGCTCCCGAACCGGCTGCCCGACGGTGGTGAGATCGAACAGGTAGGACATGTCGTGGTTGTCCACCCCGATCACCGAGAGGTCCTCGGGAACTCGTATGCCCTGATGCCGGGCTGCGTAGATGACACCCATCGCCACCTCGTCGGACACCGCGAAGACGGCGGTCGGCATGCGCGCAAGGTCCTTGCCGGCTTCCAGCCAGAGCCTGTCCAGTTCCCGCGAGCCCCCTTCGACAGGGAATCCGGTGACCCCGATCAGGGACGGATCGACCGGGACCCGGTACTTGCGCAGAGCTTTTTCATAGCCCCGCTCCCGGTCGGCTGCGACGGTGAAGCCGTACATGTCGTCCGGGTCCTTGCCGAGAAAGGCGACCCGCCGATGGCCGAGTTCGAGCAGGTGGCAGGTCGCCGTGAAGCCGACCTCGACGTCGTCCACGAGCACACCGGCAACACCGGGCAAGGTTGACCCGACGGTGACCAGTGGGATCCGCAGGTCGCGTAGCGACGCCGGGTCCAGGCCGAGTGGGACGTTCAGGCCAAGTACCCCGTCGACCCGCTTGTGCAGAGCCCTGATGTCGATCCCCCTGGCGGCCGGACCGGCGTTGGCGCCCAGCGGATAGAGCAGGGTGTCGTAGCCCTGCCGCCCGACCACTTCTTGCGCACCTTCGATCACAGCACTGAAGAACCATCGGGAAATCCACGGGGCCAGAACGCCGATGGCTCTGGTCCGCCCCGTCGTCAGGGCGGCCGCGGACGGGGAGGCCACGTAGCCCAACGCTTCTGCAGCCTGTTCGACGTTCTCTCTGGTGGTGGCGGACACCCCGGGAAGGCCCCGGAGTGCCCGCGACACCGTTGCCGGTGAGACACCGGCCAGTGCTGCGACTTCGACGATGCCGATCATCGGGGCCAGCCCGCTGTCGGCCATTGCGTCAGCCCTTGACGCTGCCGGCGAGCAGGCCCCGCACGAAGAAGCGCTGCAGGGACAGGAACACGGCCAGCGGCACCAGCATGGCGATGATCGAGGCGGCCGGGAGGATGTCGGCCGCGGACGCGAACGCGGTCGTCAGACCCTGGATGCCCTTGGTGATCGGCGCGGTGTTGCTGCTGGAGAACGTCAACGCGACCAGCAGATCGTTCCAAACCCACAGGAACTGGAAAATACCGAACGATGCGATCGCCGGAACGAGCAACGGCAGCAGCACCTGAAGGAAGATTTTCACGTGTCCGGCGCCGTCGACCCGAGCCGCCTCCACCAGCGAAGCCGGAATCTCCTTCATGAAGTTGTGCAGCAGGAAGATGGCCAGTGGAAGTCCGAAGATCGTGTGCGACAGCCAGATCGACCAGAACGAGGTGTTCAGGCCGAATTTGACGTAAATGGTGTTCAGCGGGATCAGGGCAACCTGGATCGGCACGATCTGCATGGCGAAGACGGCGACGAACAGGAAGTTCTTGCCCTTGAAGTCGATCCAGGCGAACGCATACGCCGCCAGCAGCGCCAACGTGATCGGGATGAACACGGCCGGCAGAGTGATAGCAATGGTGTTCAACAGGAAGGACGACATCGGCTGGGTGGCGCCGTTATTGCCCGTCCAGGCGTGCGAGTAGTTCGTGAAACTGAAGTGCACCCCGTCCGAGAAGAAGTGCCACCACGGGCTGGTGCTCGGCCCGGTGTTCTGACCCGTGCCGAAACGCACGGAGTTGACCAGCAGACCGACCGTCGGCACGGTCCACAGCACGGCGATGACGATGGCGACGCCGGAGGCCCACGGCGAAGACAGCTTGGTCTTCGCGTCGGCAGCCCGCATCTGCGCCTTGAGTTTGCGGCCGGATACCCCGGGCTCCGGTGTGACCAGCATCGGCGGAGTGGTGGTCGTCATCGAATTGCCTCCGACTTCTTCATCTGAATGACGTTGAAAACGATGATCGGCGACACGATGATGAAGATCAGCACAGCCAACGCACCGGCGAGGCCGTTCTGCTGGACCGACAGCTGGTTGTAGAACTGGTTGGCGATGATCTGGTTGGCCGGCAGGTTGCCGCCCATCACGTTCACGATGTCGAAGGTCTTCAGCGATGCGATGGCCACCGTCGTGATCACCACCACCAGGGTCGGCCGGATGGTCGGGATGGTGATGCTGCGGAACAGACGCATCCCGGTCGCGCCGTCGATCTTGGCCGCCTCGACGATGTCGTCGGGAACCGCCTTGATCGCGGCCGACAGCACCGTCATCGCGAACCCTGCCTGGATCCAGATCATCACCACGATCAGCGCGAAGGTGCCCGTCGGGAAATGCAGGGTCCAATCAGATGGCTTCAGCCCGAACGTGGTGATGATCGCGTTGAGCAAGCCGATCTGACTCTGGCCGGGCTGGGCCGGCGAGTAGTAGACGTACTTCCAGATGACCGATGCAGCGACCATGGAAATCGCGGTGGGCAGGAAGATCAACGCCTTGGCAGCGGCCTCGAACCGGGTCCTGTCGACCAAGGTGGCGTAGACGAGGCCGAACGCGGTGGCCAGGATCGGCACCAGGAACACCCAGAGGACCGTGTTGATCAACATGTCCCGATTGGCCGAGTTGAACCAGTGCGAGTAGTTCTTGAGCCCGCTCCAGCCGGTATCAGTGCCGAACTGGTCGAACTTGCGGAACGACTCGAAGATCGTCTTGAGCGCGGCGAACAGCAGCCCGCCGGTCAGGGCGATGATCACCGGGCCGAGGAAGCCGGCGACCACCGTGCCGTTCGGCACCCGCTCCCGGTCGATGAGCCAGAGGATCAGGCCCATCACTGCCAGAAACAGCACGATGGCGAACACCATCACGAAGATCTTCTGGCTGACGGTGGTCGGGTTGAAGACGGCGTTTTCCAGCCAGTTGTGCTGCTTCTGACTGTCGAAGAGGATCTTGCTGCCGTTGTTCGAACTGAGTCCTGACCAGATGATGCCGCCGATCGCGGCGACGATCACGGCCCAGACGACTGGCGTGATCCAACCGATTGGCTTCTTCCCCTGCTCGCGGTGGACCACCGGTATTGGACGTTCTTGCAGGTCAGTCATTGTTCCCTCCAATCAACGAATCGAATGAACGATAGAGGTACTTCTGAGAAAGGGCGGACCGCAAACCCGTGGAGTCTGAGGTCCGCCCTTCTCTATTTCGGCAAGGTGGTGTCAGCTGCGATTCGTCAGCTGGCCGGCCATGCGGCGTCGATCGAGGACAGTGTGGTCGCGTCGTCCTGGCCGGTGATCCACGCGGTCAGCCCCGACCACTCAGCGCCGGAGCCGACAGCTGCCGGCATCTGGTCGGAGGCGTCGAAGCGGGCCACCGTCTTCGGGTCCTGCAGGATCTGCAGCGAAAGCTGCTGGATCGGGTCGGTGACGCTCTGCAGCGTCAGGCCCTTGTTCGCCGACAGCCACTGGCTCTGCTTTGCCCTGTCGTTGGCGAAATGCGCTGTGGACAGGTAGTACTGGAATGCCTGTACTTCCGGGCGGGTCGAGAAGGCGGTCACCAGGGTGCCGGCAACCTCGACGGGCTTGCCGAACTGGTCGCTGATCGTCGGCTCGTAGAAGGCGTAGATGTCACCGTCCGCCGAGATCTTCGGGCTGTTCTTGAAGTTCAGTTCGTAGAACGAAGCCTGCTGGCTCATGTAGCACTTGCCGCTCTGGATCGGCAGACCGGCGTCACCGAAAGCGGTCTTGGCGATGGACGCGACGTCACCGATACCGGCGTTCACGTACTTCGGGTTCTTCCAGATCGAGCCAACCGTGGCAAGAGCCTTGGCGATGGGCGGGTCCGAGAACTTGACCTTGTGGGTGATCCACTGGTCGTACACGTCCGGGCCGGCCTGACGCAGGACGACCTCTTCCAGCCAGTCGGTCGCGGTCCAGCCGGTGGCAGCACCGGACTCGACGCCGGCACACCACGGCTTCACGCCATCGGGGTCGGCGGCGATCTTGTCGGACAGTGCAACCATCTGATCCCAGGTGGTTGGGACTGTGTAGCCCTTGGCCGCGAACATCTTCGGCGAGTACCAGACCAGTGACTTGACGCTGGCGTCAAAGGGTGCGGCGTACATGGTGCCGTTGACGATTCCGTAACGGGAGACGCTGGGGTTCCAGTACTTGGTGATGTTGTCAGTGACCTGTGTCGGCGGCTTGACCACCTTTCCGGTGGAGACCAAGGTGGCCAGCTCACCGGGCTGCGGCACCAGCCCGATGTCCGGCGGGTTGCCCGACCTGGCCTGGACCACGACCTGCTGCTCGAAGTTCTTGTCCGCGTTGTTCGTCACCTTCGCGCCGCTGCAGGTGGTGAAGTCCTGGAAGGCCTTACCCATCGCCGTGCCCTCGGACCCGGTCACGCCCGAATAGACGACGACGGTCTTGCCGCTGATGCCCGGCCAATCCTTCTTGATCGTGTCGCAGTAGGTGGCGTCGTCACCCGGGACGGCTGCACTCCCAGAGGTGGCCGCGCCCGAACTGGACGGGCCTGAGGCCGGGGCGGCCGACGAACTGGCCGCAGGGGGCGCCGAGCTGGCGGCAGACGAACTGCTGCTGGAACTGGAACTCGACGCAGCAGTCGAGCTGCTACTACTGCATGCGCTCATGACCAACGCCAGAGCGCCGATTCCTGCGATGGTGGCCATCGCCTTACTAGCCGACGTACGAGACACTCGGCCGCCTCCGTTTCTTGGGGGAAAGTCGATGTGAGGGTGCTCACAACAGGCCCAATGAAAGCGCTTTCATCGGCTGTTTGCAAGCCCGCGTGGTGATCCCGCCGTAACGATTACGTAACCGCCGTGGGCAGCCGGTAACGATCCGGGCGCTCCCATTACCCGGATCGAGCCGGAGCTGGCTGGGTATCGGGCCTGGATCGGCAGCGATGACCTGCACTAACGGCTCACGCGACACTTCCTGGACCGGCAAACGGGCGCGGACCCGCGCCGGTGGTCCGTTCGTGTCAGGATCGAGGAGAAAGATCCGGCCGAACGGCGGGGTCTGAAGGGAGCGACGGGCGAATGACGGCGGAGGACCACCCGGCCGAGACGGCGGTGGAGCGCACGCTCGGCACCCTGGCGCAGCTGAATCCCGACTACGGTCGGCCGGCTCCGGTCCTGGACGGCACCTCGTCGACCTCGACGATCCCCGAAGGCACGTCTCCGACTGGGCAACCGAAGCCCGCAGCACGCGCAGACGTCACCATCGACGAGATCTACCGCTCCCATCGGATGGGGATGGTGCGACTTGCGATCCTGCTCGTGGACGATCAGGCCAGCGCCGAAGACGTCGTGCAGGAAGCGTTCGCCGGGCTCTTCCGCAACTGGGCCGGGTTGCGGGACAACGCTGCTGCCATCGGGTATCTCCGCACTGCGGTGGTGAACGGTTCGAGGTCGATGCTGCGCCGTCGCCGCACCGCGCGCGCCTACGTGCCACCCCATCCCGGGACCGAGCGGTCGGCGGAGTCACTGGCCCTGCTGACCGCCGAGCACCAGGCGGTCGTGTCCGCGCTCGGGGACCTCGCCCCGCGGCAGCGCGAGGTTCTCGTCCTGCGCTACTACGGCGGACTGTCCGAGGCCGAGATCGCCGAGGCCACCGGTCTGTCGAAGGGCACGGTGAAATCGACGGCCAGCCGGGCGGTCGCCAAGCTCGGAGACATCATGAGGGCCCGATGACCCTTCCCGGACCAACCGATCGGCCCGACCCGGAACGCGTCCTGGCGCAGGCGTTGCGGGCGATGGCCGGCGGCGGCCGGCAGACTCGCACCGACGACAGCAGCGCCTCGACTCGCTCCCCGCTGAGCATTCTGCAGATCGTCTTGATCGCAACCATTCTGGGCCTGCTGGTCGGAATGACGGTGGGCGTCATCAGCCTGCTCGCGTGAAGCTTGCCTCGGCGAAAACCTCCACCCGTTCGAAGCCCAGCCTGCGATAGATGTTGTTGGACGTCGGATAGTCGGCGTCGGTGAACAAATCGACAGCTCGCGCACCCCGTCCATATGCGGACTCGACGGCGGCGGCTGTGACGGCCGAGCCGTAGCGGTGTCCCCGCTGCGGAGGCGGGGTGTAGACCGGCCCGATGCGCACGACTCCGTCGACGACGGCGCCTGCCCCCGCGACCGCCACCGGACGGCCCTCGACGCACCAGAGCACGGTGCGGGCTTGGCGAGCCTCCCGGCGCGCGAGCACGTCCAGATCGGGGGCCGAGGGACTCGGCGACGTGTGCGCCTCCAACGCGAACTCGAACCACCAGCCGGCGATCAGCTCGGCATCGGCTGCGTTGCCGGCGCTGGCTTCTCGCGCTGCTCCTGGCACGCCGACCGGTGCGTGGAAGATCCCGAGTTGGTGCAGCAGCAGCTTTTTCGTGGAACCTCTTCGGGCGCGGGCCGTGCCGGACCAGATCCCGCTGAACAGCTCGACGTCGTCGATCGGTCCGCAGACGGCTTCCACGATCGGATCTGCGGCCAGCACCGACTCGGCAAGGACAGTGGCCACATCGATCTGCGACGTCACTACCGGATCGATGACCAGGGACAGCGGATACGGCGGCGTCTGCAGGGCGGCCGCCATGATCGCCCCCATCCGATCGGCTACCGCGACCAGGATCGGCGGGTCGGCCGAAAACGGAGCGGCGATGTGGTTGTGCAGCACGGTGTTCAAAATCGTGCAACGTGCCGTCTCCCGGTCGATCAACGGCCGGAGGGCGGCCAGGAATCGACCGGGTTCATCGAAGAGCAGTGCCTGCATCTGTCCAACATAGATATGCAGATCAATGGCTTTTCGAGGAGAACATCGACCCGGGATTGAACAGGCACCGCGGATCAAGGGCGTTCTTGATCTTCCGATGCACGTCGATGCCGATCTCGCCGATCTCGGCCGCGAGGAAGTCCTGCTTGATCCGGCCGACCCCGTGCTCGCCGGTCACGGTGCCGCCGAGCGCGCGCCCGGCGTCCAGCATCTGGCCGAAGGCCCGACGGGCGTCCGCGCTCTGCTGCGGATCCGATGCGTCGTAGACGATCGTCGGGTGCATGTTGCCGTCGCCCGCGTGCCCGACCACCCCGATCGTCAGGCCGACTTCGGCGGAAATGCGCTCGCACGCCGATATCAGCGCCGCGATCTCGGTGCGCGGCACGCTCACGTCGTCGGTCAGCCACGTCCCCAGCACCTCGAGCGAGGACAGGACGTCTCTCCGTGCCTGCAACAACATGCGGCCCTCGGCCAGATCCTCGGTCACGTAAGCGAACGTCGCGCGGGCGGCCAGGCAGATCTCTTCCAAATGGTCCATTTCGGCGCGCCCGCGGCCAGGACCGGAGTCGGATTGCCCGAGCAACAGGGCGGCCGGGGTCTGGGCGTCGCCGAGCAACCGCACCCCGGTCTTGGCCTGAACCGCATTGATGCAGGTGGCGTCCATGATTTCCAGCAACGAGGGGACCAATCCGGCGCGGATTGCGGCCGAGACCGCGGCGCCGGCGTCTTCGGCGCAGGAGAAGGCGGCGACCATGGTGACGGGAGCGGCCGGCTTGGGCCGGAGCGCCAGCGTCGCCTCGGTGATGATGCACAGCGTGCCCTCGGATCCCACGAACAGCCTGGTGAGGTCGTAGCCGGCGACCCCCTTGACGGTGCGGCGACCGGTCCGCAGCACCTCGCCCGAGGCGAGGACCACTTCCAGGCCCAGCACCGCATCGGTCGTCACGCCGTACTTCACGCAGCACAGACCGCCGGCATTGGTCGACAGGTTGCCGCCGATGGTGCACCAGTCATAGGAGGACGGGTCGGGCGCGTAGAAAAGCCCTCTGGATTCCACCTCGCGCCGGAAGTCCAGGTTCACCACACCGGGCTGGACCACGGCGAGTCGGTTCCCCTCGTCGATCTCCAGGATCGCGTTCATCCGCGTCATCACCACTGTCACGCCGCCGTCGACCGCGTTGGCTGCACCGGTCAGCCCGGACCCGGCACCGCGAGGCACGATCGGCACCCCCGCCTCAGCGCAGATTCGGACGATCGCCACCACCTCGGCGGTACAGGTGGGCAGCACCACTGCCAGCGGCCGACCACTGCGCGCCAACGGCATCATGTCGCGGCTGTAGGAGGCGGTGACGTCCGGATCGACGATGACCCCGGCCGGCCCGAGCGCAGCCAGTAAAGCGTCGACCACCACACCGGCCGCCGGATGCTCTGCCTCAACCGGAGCAGTGATTTCCATCTCTAGGGATCCCATGGGGGAAAGGTAGTCCCGAATATCCAGTTGTCCCTGCCCGGCACCGGATCCGGCGCGGCCTGCTGGTGGTCGAGCGCCGTCGACGTGCGGCGTCGATCACCCTTCCGACCAGCGGACAGCCTGAGATTCAGATTCGACCCCGGTATCGTCAGCTGCGTGAATCCCACCAATATTGCCGGCATCCTTCCGTCCTGGCTCGATGCCGCGAGCCTTGTCGACTCGATGGGTTCGTGGGCGTTGCTGATCATTGCGCTGATCATCTTTGCCGAGTGCGGAGTCCTGATCGGCTTTTTCCTGCCGGGTGACACCCTGCTTTTCATCTCCGGCCTGCTGGTGGCGACGCACAAACTGCACGTCAACATCGTCCTGGTGATCGCCATCCTCGCGGTGGCCGCCTTCATCGGGAACATGGTCGGATATGGGATCGGGTACAAGGCCGGGCCGTTGGTTTTCGATCGGCCGAATGCGAAGTTCTTCAAGAAGGAATACGTGGAAAGGTCTGCCGCCTTTTTCGAGAAGTACGGCAAGGTGGCCGTCATCCTTGCCCGCTTCGTCCCGGTGGTCCGTACCGTGGCCACGGTCATGGCGGGCGCGTCGAAGATGAACACCCGCATCTACACCGTCTACTCGGCCATCGGCGGGGTTATCTGGGTGGCCGGGGTCACCATCGCCGGCTATTTCCTCGGCCAGATCAAGTTCATCGCGGACCATGTCGACATCATCCTGATCGGCGCGGTCATCGTGGTGATCCTGGCCTCCGCCGTCCCGGCGCTGCTGCACCTCCGTCAGCGTCGGCGGGCCTCCGAAACCAGTTGAGGTTGGTCGGGCCCGGGCGGCGCGGCGATCTGCCGTCGGTCTCAGGGTGAGCGGTATTTCGCGCACAGCAGGTCCGGACCGCTCAGTTGGACGCCGAACCAGCTGACGCCGCCGTTGCACAGCGGCTCCGGGTCGTCCGTCGAGATGGCGGCGATCTGGTGACGGACGGCGAACACCACGACCAGGAACAACGCAGCGATTCCAAGGACGACGGCGCGCCCGGCCCAGCCGCGGATCACCACCAACAGCACCACCGCCGCCGCACCGAGCCCGGCCAGCAACCAGGTCAGCCAGCTGACGGCGGTATCGACATTCACCTGCCCGGACTTATGGGCAGCGGGGAATGGTGACTTCGATCCCGAAGAATTTCGGGTGCGAGTCGCACACGGCGCTCTGCTGAGCGTTGTAGTAGTCCACGACTTTCGCCCGTTGCTGCCAGCCGAAGAACACGATGAGCGCAGCCACCACCAAGGTGATGATCTTCCCGACGATCTTCTTGATGATGATGGCCAGCACCACGCCGACGACGGCGATCGCGATGAGCACCCACATTGCGGTGTTCTTGATGGTCGACAGGTCGAGGTTCACCCGGGGAATCTACCGTTCCGGCGCCTGTTGCCGGTGTGAGTTGGTGCGGCCTGTCGGCCATCAAGCCGCTTCCGCCGGCCGCCAGGCGACTACCAGGCAGCGGAAAGATCCGCGTGCTGCCGGATCCAGGCGTGCATCGCGATCCCGGCGGCGACTCCGGCGTTGATGGATCGGGTGGATCCGAATTGGGCGATGGACACGGTCATCGCGGCGATTGCTTTTGCCTCCGGCGTCAGGCCTTCGGATTCGGAGCCGAACAACAGCAGGCAGTCGCGCGGCAGCACGGCGGTCTCGATCGGCACCGATCCGTAGACGTTGTCCACCGCGACGACCGTGAGAGCCGCTCCGATCGCGTACTCGGCCAGCGAGGCGATGTCGGCCCGGTGGTGCAGGTGCTGATACCGGTCGGTGACCATCGCCCCGCGGCGGTTCCACCGCCGCCGCCCTACGATGTGCACGCTCGCCGCCGCGAAGGCGTTGGCAGTGCGCACCACGGTCCCGATGTTGTGGTCGTGACCGAAGTTCTCGATGGCGACCTCGAACGGAAATCGACGGCTGTCCAGATCGGCGACGATGGCCTCCCGGCGCCAGTACCGGTACGCGTCGACCACATTGCGCCGGTCGCCGTCGGCCAGCAGCATCGGGTCATACCGGGGGTCATCGGGCCAGGGCTGCGGATGTGGGCCGACACCGACCTCGGGAACCGCCGTCCACTCGGTCGGGCCGGCCTCGTCGTGGGTGCTCAGCCCAGCCCCAGATCGGACAGCCCGAGCAGGTATCGATACGTCAGACCATGCTCGGCCAACACTTCGGCGGCGCCGGTGGCCCGGTCGACGATGGTGGCCACCCCGACGACGTCGGCGCCGATCTCCCGCAGCGCCTGCACCGCCTGCAGTGGCGAGGCACCGGTGGTGGTGGTGTCCTCGACCACGAGCACCCGCTTGCCGACGACGTCCGGACCCTCGATCTGCCGTTGCATGCCGTGTGCCTTCGCGGCCTTGCGGACGACGAAGGCGTCGATCGGACGGCCGGGAGCGTGCATCATCGCGGTCGCCACCGGGTCGGCTCCCAGCGTGAGCCCGCCGACGGCGGCGAAGTCCCAATCGGCGGTCAGCTCACGCAGCAGGGCGCCGATCAGCGGTCCGGCCTCGTGCTGCAGGGTGGCGCGGCGCAGGTCGACGTAGTATTCGGCCTCGCGCCCCGATGACAGGGTGACCCGCCCGTGCACCACGGCCAGCTCGCCCACCAGTTGGGCCAGTCTGGCGGTGGCCGCGGCATCGGGAACGGGGGCCGCCGCGACGGCGGAGGACGCTGATGGAGTGCTCACCCGCCCAGCCTGACACATCCGCGCCGCAGCGCGATGACCACCGAGGGACCTGACCGGTGGCGCCGCCCTCCGGTATTGCTGGTTGGATCGAGGAAGTTCGCACCGCCAATTGGAGGACCCGTCAGTGGCTGAGTACCCGAGCATCGCCGTCAATATGATCGCCACCCCCGCTCTGGCCGTCTGCGTCCGTGAAGTGGTCGATCGGATGGATGGACGGCCGGTGATCTTCGTCCACGGCAACGTCTCCTCCTCTCCGTTCTTCTTTCCGGTCATGTCCCACCTGCCCGCGCACGTCCGGCCGATCGCGGTCGATCTGCGCGGGTTCGGCGGCACGGACTCGCTGCCGGTCGACGCGAGCAGGGGTCTCAAGGACTTTGCCGATGACGTCTGGGCCACCATCGATGCCCTCGGCCTTGTCGAGGTCGACCTGGTGGGCTGGTCGATGGGCGGCGGAGTGGTGATGCAGATGCTGCTGGACGCCCCGGCCAGGGTGACATCCATGACGCTGATCAACCCGGTGTCGCCCTTCGGTTTCGGTGGCACCACCGGGCTCGGCGGCACGCTGGTTTCCCCTGACGGGGCCGGTTCCGGAGGTGGCTCGGCCAATGCCGAGTTCGTCAAGGCCCTCGACGAGGGCGACGAGGGCGACGGCCCCGCCTCACCCCGGACGATTCTGCGGACCTTCTACGTGGCGCCCGGCTGGGACAGGGAGAACGAGGGGCTTTATCTGCGGTCGATGCTGGCCACCAGCGTCGGCGTCGACAACTACCCGGGTGATTCGGTGCCGTCGGACAATTGGCCAGGGGTCGCGCCCGGCCGTCGCGGCGTCCTCAACACCATGTCGCCGACCTTCCTGGATCTGTCCGGCATTGTCGATGTCGAGCCCAAACCGCCGATCCTGTGGATCCGTGGCGAGGTGGACCAGATCGTCTCGGACACGTCGATGTTCGACCTTGCACAACTGGGCGCCCTCGGCGTCGTCCCCGGTTATCCCGGGCCCGACGTGCTGCCGCCGCAGCCGATGGTCGGCCAGACCCGGTTGGTGCTCGACCGCTACGTCGACGCCGGCGGCAAGTACACCGAGATCGTTGTGCCGGGAGTGGGCCATTCCCCCCACATCGAGGACCGGGACACGGTCGTCGCGGCCCTGCAGGAACTACTCGATCTCTGAAACCCGCCGGCCGGGTCAGGTCCGCTGGTTGTTGTTGACCTTGGAGGCGACCGCACGGATCAGGCCGCGCGGCAGCAGCCGCACCAGCACGGCGATGGAGCTGTACAGCCGGCTCGGCACCGAGACGATCTTGTTGGCCCGCAGGTCCGCAAGCGAGGTGACCACCAGCTCGTCGATGTCCACATAGGCCGCCGACGGGGCCTTGGACATGTCGATGGCGGCGCGCTGGTGGAACTCGGTGCGGACGAATCCGGGACATAACGCCTGCACCCGCACCCCGGTACCGGCCAGCGACATCGCCAACCCTTCGCTGAAGCTGATCACGTATGCCTTGGAGCCGGCGTAGGTGGTTCCCCGGCCCGGGATCAGGCCGGCAACAGAGGCCACATTGATCACCCCGCCGTGTCCGCGCGCGATCATGGCCGGCAGCGCGGCGTGGGTGAGCAGCACCAGCGCGGTGACGTTGATCTCGAGCTGCTGCAGCAGCTCCGCCTCATCCGCGTGCAGAAAGTCCTTGCCGAGACCGATCCCGGCGTTGTTGACCAGCAGGTCGACATCGCCGGCTCTCAGCCGGGCCTGGACGGCCGCCCGCTGCTGCTGGTCGGTCAGGTCGGCGGGGATGATCTCCACGCCGGCGGCCCCGAAGGACAGCAGTGTGGCGCGGGCCTGCTGCAGGCGTTCGGCGTCCCGCGCCACGATCACCAGCCGGTGGCCGGAGGCGGCCAGGTGACGGCAGAAGGCAGCTCCGATGCCAGCGGTGGCGCCGGTGACCAAGGCGGTGGGCATTGCCTCAGGCCGCCGCTCGCGCACGCAGATACTGCAGTGCCGTGTCCGCGTGGGTCGACATCGAGAACTCGCTGCTGATCACCTTGAGGACGGTGCGATCGGTCCCGATCACCAGGGTGACCCGCTTGACCGGGGTGATGAGGCGACGCTTGACGCCGAACGAGGTGGCCACCGCCCCGTCAGGATCGGACAACAGCGGGTAGCCAAGGGAGTTGACGCGGTCGAACTCCGCCTGCTTGTCGACCGTGTCGGCGCTGATCCCGACCCGCTGCGCGCCCGCCGCGGCAAATTCGGCCGCCAGGTCGCGGAAGTGGCAGCTCTCGGCGGTGCAGCCGCTGGTCATCGCAGCCGGATAGAAGAACAGCACCACCGGCCCGGAGTTGAGCAGTTCGGAGAGTCGGCGGAGACTCCCGGTCTGGTCGGGCAGCTCGAAATCTGCTGCAGTGGCGCCTTCTTCTATTGTCTTCACGTCTGTGGCTGGACCCTTCTTCGGCGGAACCGGGACGAATCCCGGTGTCCTTGCAACCTACTGCGGGCCAGGTGCTGGTGCCCGGCGCCCCGACGGAGAGGGACTCACGCGGTCGGGGTCGCGGTCCCTGCTCCCGATCGGAACGCCGGGTACCCACTGGTTCGCCGCAAGTCCCCGAATGGATGGGGCAGTCGTTACCCGGCATTTACGGAGCCGAGGAATCAGCGCCACGGGTTGGCGCGGATCAACTTCGCAGGCAGGGGCGAAATTGTTCACCCCTGTCCCACGAGTCACAAATCAACGAAGTTGATCCATGCGGTCGGCAGGTCAGACCTGGTACACCGGGCCGACGGTCAGGCCGGACTCACCGGCCGCAGCATCGACCAGGACGGTATCGCCGTCGCGGATCTTGCCGCCCAACAACTCCCTGGCCAGCTGGTCACCGATGGCCGACTGGATCAGCCGCCGGAGTGGCCGCGCCCCGTAGAGCGGGTCGAAGCCCTCGATCGCCAGCCATTCCCTGGCGGCGGTGGTGACGTCCAGCACCAGGCGTCGGGAGGCCAGCCTGGCTGCCAGGGCCCGCACCTGGATGTCGACGATCGAGCCGATCTGTTCGATACCCAAAGCGTTGAAGAAGACCACCTCGTCGAGCCGGTTGAGGAACTCCGGCTTGAAGGCGCTGCGGACCGTTGCCATCACCGCGTCATGGCGCTGCTTGTCATCCAGCGCCGGATTGACGATGTGCACGCTGCCGAGATTGGAGGTCAGGATCAGCACCACGTTGCGGAAATCGACCGTCCGACCCTGGCCGTCGGTCAGCCGGCCGTCGTCCAGCACCTGCAGCAGGATGTCGAAGACATCTGGGTGCGCCTTCTCTACCTCGTCGAGCAGCACCACCGTGTAGGGACGGCGCCGAACGGCCTCGGTGAGCTGACCACCCTGGTCGTATCCGACGTATCCGGGGGGGGCGCCGACAAGCCTTGCTACCGAGTGCTTCTCGGAATACTCACTCATGTCGATGCGGACCATGGCCCTGGCGTCGTCGAACAGGAAGTCCGCGAGCGCCTTGGCCAGCTCGGTCTTGCCCACACCGGTCGGCCCGAGGAACAGGAACGATCCGGTGGGCCGATCGGGGTCGGAGATACCGGCTCTCGCGCGGCGGACCGCATCGGAGACGGCACGGACGGCGGGACCCTGGCCCACCACCCGGCGGGTCAGTTCCTCCTCCATCCGAAGCAGTTTCGCCGTCTCACCCTCCAGCAGTCGACCGGCCGGAATGCCTGTCCAGGCGGCGACGACGGTGGCGATATCGTCGGGTCCGACCTCTTCGGAGACCATCGGCGGCAGCGAGGCCGTGTCGGCTGAAGACTCCTCAGCAGCCTGGGCCAGCTCTCGTTCCAGCGCCGGGATCCGCCCGTAGAGCAGCTCGGAGGCCTTCGCCAGATCGCCTTCCCGCTGAGCCCGCTCGGCCAGCATGCGCAACTCGTCCAACGTCTTCTTCAGCTCACCGACCCTGTTCAGACCGGACTTCTCGGCCTCCCAGCGGGCGGTCAATGCTGCCAGCTGCTCGTTCCGGTCGGCCAGATCCCGGCGCAGCCGGATCAGCCGATCGCCCGATGCTGCATCCGATTCCCGCTCCAGTGCCAGCTCTTCCATCGTCAGTCGATCGACAGCCCGCTGCAGTTCGTCGATCTCGACCGGCTTGGAGTCGATCTCCATCCGCAGTCGGGACGCCGACTCGTCGATCAGGTCGATCGCCTTGTCCGGCAGGAAGCGCGCGGTGATGTACCGGTCCGACAATGTGGCAGCGGCCACCAGGGCAGCATCGGTGATCCGCACCCCGTGATGGGCTTCGTAGCGTTCCTTGAGACCACGCAGAATGCCGACGGTATCCTCGACGCTGGGCTCGCCGACCAGCACCTGCTGGAAGCGGCGCTCCAGGGCCGGGTCCTTCTCGATGTGCGTCCGGTACTCATCCAGGGTGGTGGCGCCGACCATTCGCAGCTCACCGCGGGCGAGCATGGGCTTGAGCATGTTGCCGGCGTCCATGGCGCCCTCACCGGTGGCACCGGCGCCGACCACGGTGTGCAACTCGTCGATGAAGGTGACGACCTGCCCATTGGATCCCTTGATCTCATCCAGGACGGCCTTCAACCGCTCCTCGAATTCGCCCCGGTACTTTGCGCCGGCAATCATCGCACCGAGATCCAGCGAGATCAGCCGTTTGTTGCGCAGCGATTCCGGTACGTCGCCCGCCACCATCCGCTGGGCCAGACCCTCCACCACCGCGGTCTTGCCGACTCCGGGCTCACCGATCAGCACCGGGTTGTTCTTGGTACGCCGGGACAGCACCTGGACCACCCGTCGGATTTCCGCATCACGGCCGATGACAGGGTCGATCAGGCCTTCCCGTGCGCGCTCGGTGAGGTCGACGCCATACTTCTCCAGTGCCTTGAACGACCCTTCCGGGTCGGCGGAGGTCACTTTACGATCGCCCCCGCGCACCACCGGGAAAGCTTCCACCACAGCATCTGTCGTCGCGCCCGCCGTCACCAGCAGATCACCGACGTCGGTGCCGGGCTTGGCCAGCGCGGCCAGCAGGTGCTCGGTCGAAAGGAACTCGTCGCCGCCGGCCCGCATGATGTGTTCACCCGCGGTGACGATGTTCGCGACGGCCCGGGAGAGCTGCGGCTGAGCGACCGTCGCCCCCCGTGCCGCCGGCAGGCGGGTCAAAATGTCGTTGGTCCGCGTCGCCAGCATCGCCGTGTCCGCGCCCACTGCACGCAGCAGCCCGGGCGCAGTCGAACCCTCCGTCGACAGCAGGGCCGCCAGCAGATGAGCGGGTTCGACGGTTGCATTGCCGGCCGTGGTGGCGGCACCGATCGCGGCGGCCAGGACCTCGCGGCTCTTGGTGGTCAGGATGTCGGTGTTCATTCGTGCTCCTCGGGCGCATATTCCGAACTTGTCTTGCGGCGGGTCGGCAGACCTCCGACGCACGCACGTCTACGCATTACAACGCAGCTAAGTTGAGTCTATTCCGCTCAACCTTGAGATTCGAGCGCGAGTGGGTGAATGTTCTTCGGATCGACGGCGCAGGACCCGGATATTTGGTCAACGGCGCCGCGTGCGGTAACACCGACATATGGCATCGCGGCAGAAGAAGTCCGGGCAGGGTGGGTCGTTGCAAAAGGGTGGGCAGGCGTCCCCGCCGGAACCGGCACCCGGACCCGCGGCGGCGAGCCAGACCGCGTCGGTCGGCGCCGCACCGACGCGCCACATGGAGATCGAGACGAAACTCGAAGTGGAGGAGACGACCGCCCTGCCCGAGTTGGACGGACGGCGCAGTCTGGCCGCCGTCGGGTTGGTCGCTGCCGCCCCGCCGGTCGTGCACGACCTGGACGCCGTCTATTTCGACACCACGCAACTGGACCTGCTGCGATCGAAGTTGACCCTGCGGCATCGGACCGGTGGCGACGACGCCGGCTGGCACCTGAAGCTGCCCGCGAGCTCAGGAGCCCGGACGGAGATCGGTGTTCCTCTCGAGCCCGGCAGCCACGACCCGCTGACCGCGAAGGTGCCGGCCTCGCTCGCCGATCAGGTGTTGGGTGCGGCCAGGGGGCGTGAGCTGCGCCCGGTGGCCCGTATCCGCAATCGGCGCACGGTCCGTCGCCTGCTCGACCCGGACGGCACCGCCATGGTGGAAGTTGCCGACGACCACGTCACTGCGACCAGGCTGCTCAGCGCGTCGGAGGTGGACGGCGGCGACGGGCTGACCGAGTCCAGGCCGAACCGCTGGCGTGAGTTCGAGGTGGAAATCCTGGCCGGCGACCGGAATCAGCTTCAAGCGGTGGTGGCGTTACTGCAGAGCGCCGGGGCCAAGCCGGCGTCGAGCGCATCGAAGTTGGCGCGGGCGCTGGACGAGGGTGTTCGGGCGCCGGTTCGCAAGAGCAAGACTGCCGGCGCGGCTGTGGTGCTCGCACTGGGCAAGCTGCGGGACACCGTGATCGCGGCCGACCGTGCGCTGCGGGCGGGCACCGAGCTCGGGCTGCACGATGCCAGGGCCGCCGCCCAGCGGACGCGGTCCGTCCTGGGCGTGTACGCGCCGCTGTTCACCGCCGGCGCCACCCGTCACCTTCGCGGGGAGCTCCAGCAACTGGGTTCCGTGCTCGGCATGGCCCGCGATCTGGAGGTGCTGCGACGTCGGCTGGAAGTTCAATTGATCGAAGAGCCGGCTGAGTATGCGGCGGTTGCGGCCGCCCGGATCGACGCCGAATTCGCCGCCGTGTTGCCGGTGGCGATGGCTGATGTGGCTCAGCTGATCAGATCCGAGCCGTACCTGGCGATGTTGCGCGAGCTGGACGATTTCATCGCAACGCCGCCGTTCTCGCGGCGCGCCACGAAGTCGGCAGCGTCAGAACTGCCGACCGAGTTGGCCGCGGCCTGGCGGAATGTGGGTGTGCTGGTCGATCGGGCGCTGGCCGACCCGTCGGACAACACCGCGTTTCATGACGTCCGCAAAGCGGCAAAGGCCCTGCGCTACGCGGCCGAGGCGGCTTCGGCGACGCTGGGCGAGAACACGGTTGTGTTCGCAGCGGCGATCGAGGAGATCCAGGAGGTTCTCGGCGAGCACCAGGACGCACTCGCCGCGGCTGCCTGGCTGGCCGATCTGGCACTGCGGCCGGACACCGACGGGGTCTCCGGATTCGTCTTCGGGCGGCTGCACGCGTTCGAGCAGGCGGCCGCACACGGCACCCTCGACGACTTCTCGGATGCGTGGGATCGAGTGGAGGACGGGGAGTTGCTGGAAGCGGCGTTCTCCCGCTGAAGCACGCGGGTCAGCCGCGGCGGCGGCGGGGCTGCCAGGTGACCATCGTGCTGGCGGTGTTCCGCCAGGGCACGACATCCCGACGGAGCCCGGCGATGGCGTTGGCAGCAGCGTTGGCCGCGTCGGCCCGTGATTGATTGAGATCCGCCTGCAGTGAACGGATCTCGTCCGCCATCTCGGTCAGTCGCTCCCGCATCGCATCGACCTGGGCTTCGAGTTCGATGATCCGGCGGATGCCTGCCCGGTTGACACCTTCGTCCTGGCTGAGCTTCTGTACCTCGCGCAGTAGTTCGATGTCGCGGCGCGAGTATCGACGACCACCGCCGGACGTACGACCGGGCGACACCAGACCCTCCCGGTCGTAGGACCGCAGTGTCTGGGCATGCATACCGGCCAGCTGCGCCGCCACCGAGATCACGAACAGTGGGGCGTCCACCTCGAAGCCAGTGGACTCCAGTGCCTGAAACACAGCGCCCGCCACGGTTCCCGGTGAACTCGGCGAACCGGAAGTAGTGGGCCGGCCCGTCGGGTCCGGCCGCGATCCGGCGCTCATGGCGTGCCCTGCGTGGCCTTCAGCGCTCGGGTGATCGCCGGCCGAGGATCGTCGGTCTGGGCAACTGCATAGGTCTCCAATGCGGTTGTCGCCTCCTCCGAGAGTCGTTGCGGCACGGCTACTTCAACTGTCACAATGAGGTCACCGGTGCTGTCCTTGCGCTTCACCCCGGCACCCTTGACGCGAAGCTTGCGGCCGGATCCGGTACCTGGCCCGACACGCAAACGGACAGAACCGGTCAGGGTCGGCACCGTCAAAGTGGCGCCCAGTACCAATTCCGGGAAGGTGACGGGAACGGTCAGGGTCAGATTGTCACCGCTGCGTCCGAACAACTCGTGGGAGCTGACGTGCACGACCACGAACAGATCGCCGTGCGGTCCCCCGCCGCTCCCGGCATCGCCCTTGCCGGCCAGCCGAATTCGCTGACCGTCGGACACACCTGCCGGGATCCGCGCCGACAGCGTGCGCGACTTGACCACGGTGCGTTCACCGTGACAGGTCGGGCACGGGTCGTCGATGATCGAGCCGGAGCCGTGGCAGTTGGTGCACGGCTCGGAGAACGCGAACGAACCCTGATTGCGGGTGGTCAGGCCACTTCCGTTGCACACCGGGCAGGTGTGCGGCGAGGTACCGGGTTTGGCCCCGGTACCCAGGCAGGTCGGACAGGTACTGCGCTCCGCGAGCCGGAGCGGCACAGTGACCCCGGAGACGGACTCGGTGAACGAGATTCGCACCTCGGTCTCCACATCGCTGCCGCGTTTGGCGCGAGTGGCCCTGGTATTGCCGCCGCTCCGGTTGAACAGGCCGCCGAATATGTCGCCGAGCCCGCCGGCACCACCGGCGGCGCCGTTGCGCAGCAAGTCGTTGATGTCGAACCCGGCCGCGCCCCCGCCGGCCTGCTGACCGCCGAACCCGCGGAAGCCACCGCTGTTGACCAACTCCCGGGCCTCGTCGTACTCCTTGCGCTTGGCGTCGTCGGAAAGCACGTCGTACGCCTCGGAGACCGTCTTGAACTTCTCTTCGGACTGCTGGTTGCCCGGATTCTTGTCCGGATGGAGGTCCCTGGCAAGCTTCCGGTAGGCCTTCTTGATCTCGGCCGCAGTTGCCGTCTTGCTGACGCCCAATGCCGCGTAGAAGTCCTTCTCGTAGTAATCCTTGGCGCTCACCAGGAACCTCCTCTCTCGATTCTTCCGCTACTTCAACTGCCAACCAGGCGAGTCCGGGCCGAGATCAGTGCTCAGCGTCGGTCTCGACGATTTCGGCGTCAACAATGTCGTCGGCCTCGGCCTCGACCTCGGTCGCGGGACCGGTGACCCCGACAACGGCTGGGCGGACCAGCCGATCACCGAGCGAGTAGCCGTGCCGCATCACTGTTGTCACGGTCTGGACCGCAACGTCGGGCGAAGTGGCGAACTGCACCGCCTCGTGCTGGCTCGGATTGAACTCGTCGCCGACCGCGCCGAACTGGGTCAGCCCGGACTTGGTCAGCACGCCGGTCAGCCGCTCGGCCACCGCCTTGAAAGCGCCGGTGAGATCGCCGTGCCGGTCGGCCCGGTCGATATCGTCCAGCACCGTCAACATCTCGGTGAGGATGCCGGCCTTCGCGTTCTTGACGACCAACTCCCGGTCGCGGTCGACCCGCTTGCGGTAGTTGGCATATTCCGCTGTCACCCGCTGCAGGTCGGCGGTCCGTTCGGCCGCCTCCTGCCTGGCGGCCTGCAGTGCCACATCGGCCTCGGTCTGCACCGAGATCGGCTGGGCAGCATCATTCGGGTCGGCCGGGTCGGACTTGCGTCCGAACGGTGACGAGAAGAACCCGCCCGGGGCCCGCAGCTCACCCGTCTCCGGGTCGATGCGGCGCCTGTCGTTGATCACTACTTTCTCTTCGCCTCCCCCGCTGTCGGGGGACTGGTCGGAGGCGATCATTTGGTCATGTCCGGCTTGGCGTCGTCCACGATCTCGGCGTCGACGATCTCTTCCTCCTGCGGACCGGCCGATCCACCCTCGGACCCGCCGGCGGAACCGTCCGCCTGGGTCTGCGAGTAGAGCGCGGCACCCAGCTGCTGGGACTCGTTCGCCAGCGTCTCGACCGCCGTCTTCAGGGCCGCGAGGTCGGAGCCCTTGAGCGCCTCGTTCACATTGTCGATGGCATCGGTGACCCGGGCCTTCGGCTCCTCGGGGAGCTTCTCGCCGTTGTCCTTGATGAACTTCTCGGTCTGGAAGACCAGCGCCTCGGCCTGGTTGCGGACCTCGGCCTCCTCGCGGCGGACCTTGTCCTCCTCGGCGTGCGCCTCGGCGTCCTTCATCATCCGATCGATCTCGTCCTTGGACAGCGCCGAACCGCCGGTCAGCTTGATCGACTGCTCCTTGCCGGTACCCAGATCCTTGGCGGTGACGTGCACGATGCCGTTCGCGTCGATGTCGAAGGTCACCTCGATCTGCGGCACGTTGCGCGGCGCCGGCGGCAGGCCGGTGAGCTCGAACATGGCCAGCTTCTTGTTGTACGCGGCCACCTCCCGCTCACCCTGGAAGACCTGGATCTGCACGGAGGGCTGGTTGTCCTCGGCAGTGGTGAAGATTTCCGACCGCTTGGTCGGGATGGTGGTGTTGCGCTCGATGAGCTTGGTCATGATGCCGCCCTTGGTCTCGATGCCCAGGGACAGCGGGGTGACGTCGAGCAACAGCACGTCCTTGACCTCGCCGCGCAGCACACCGGCCTGCAGAGCAGCGCCGACCGCAACGACCTCGTCAGGGTTGACGCCCTTGTTGGGCTCCTTGCCACCGGTCAATTCCTTGACCAGTTCGGTCACCGCGGGCATCCGGGTGGAACCACCGACCAGGACGACGTGGTCGATGTCGCCGACCTTGACGCCGGCATCCTTGATCACCTGGTGGAACGGGGTGCGGGTGCGGTCGAGCAGATCCGAGGTGATCCGCTGGAACTCCGAGCGGGTCAGTGTCTCGTCCATGAACAGCGGGTTCTTGTCCGGACCGACGGTGATGTACGGCAGGTTGATCGAGGTCGACTGACTCGAGGACAGCTCGATCTTGGCCTTCTCGGCGTTCTCCCGGATCCGCTGCATGGCCATCTTGTCCTTGGTCAGGTCGATGCCGTTGGCCGCCTTGAATCTGTCGACGAGCCAGTTGACGACCCGCTCGTCCCAGTCGTCGCCGCCCAACTTGTTGTCGCCGGCTGTTGCCTTGACTTCGACTACCCCGTCGCCGATTTCCAGCAGGGACACGTCGAAGGTGCCACCGCCGAGATCGAAGACCAGGATGGTCTGCTCCTTGTCGCCCTTGTCCAGACCGTAGGCCAGGGCAGCAGCAGTCGGCTCGTTGACGATGCGCAGCACGTTCAGGCCCGCGATCTCGCCGGCTTCCTTGGTCGCCTGACGCTGGGAGTCGTTGAAGTAAGCAGGCACGGTGATGACCGCGTCCACCACCGGTTCGCCAAGGTAGGACTCAGCGTCACGCTTGAGCTTGCCGAGCACGCGGGCACTGATCTCCTGCGGGGTGTAGGACTTCCCGTCGATGTCGACGGACCACTTGGTACCGATATGACGCTTGACCGAGCGAATGGTCCGGTCGACGTTGGTCACGCCCTGACGCTTGGCAACCTCGCCGACGAGCACCTCGCCGTTCTTGGCGAAGGCAACGATCGACGGGGTGGTGCGGGCGCCTTCGGCGTTGGCGATGACGGTGGGCTCGCCGCCCTCCAGGACAGCGACAACCGAGTTGGTGGTACCGAGATCGATACCGACGGCACGCGACATGCGTTCCTCCTGCTATGAGTACTGGTCGGTCCGTACCGGGTTGGCACGCACCGCGTTTTGGTTTGTTCATCGTGGTTGAGCCACCTCGACTCAATCTCTTCCCAGCATGCCTAGCCTTCGGGCGGCTGTCAAACGCCTTGAGTGGGGCACGCTCAACTTTACTGATCGTTCCAACTGATAGCGTGGTCGGATTGTTCCCTCGCCCGGCTGGTGCGTCCGCCCTCTGCCGGACGGCAGGATGAGGTGCGTGACCCAGACCCCTGCCCAGGCCCTGACCGTCGAGATCAGCCTCACCGACCCGCCGACCACGGTCCGGCTCGACACTCTGCTGCACGGCCGGACCTTCACCCACCTGCTGACCGAGCCGGAGATCGAGCGTGACGTGCTGGCGATGACGCCGGACTTCGCCGCCATCTGGCCGATGATCGGCATCCCGCCCTACGACCGGGTGAACGGGCTTTCGTGTGAGGATGCCTTCGACGAGACCCTGCCGCTGCCCCAGGGCGTACTCCAGCTGGCGCCGGGCTCGCTGGGCGAATTCTCCGTCGGTGAGCTGATCGGGATCACGGTGGCTGATGACGGCCTGCAGTTGCGGCCGGCACCCGAGCCGGACGATCTCTCCCGCACGCTGATGGCCTCGGCTTTCCTGCGCGAGACGGACAAGGTGTTCGACAACGACGTTCGACGGGACCTGCCGTCGGATCTTCCGGGGCAGGAGAGCTTCCTGGACGACGAGGTCGACCTTCCCGATCCGACCGGGTCCGTTGCGCTGGAGGAGTTGCTGCAGCTGGGGTGCCTGCGGAACGCTCAGCTCTTCGTCGGCCCGTCCTGGCCGGTCGCGACTCTGCTCGAGGACCTGGAACTCGATCACGATCACGGGCAGGTCGCTGCCGCAGGTTTCGATTTCGATGCCGAAGCCGAGATGTTCTCGGCGACCGGAGAGTTGTCTCGGATCGCCGAGACCTACGAGCTGTCCGATGAAGAGGCGGCAGCGGTGCTGGCCTTCACCGACAAGATCGACGAAGTGCACGACGCCATCCACGACTGGACCGACGCCGGGCGGCACGAGAAGGACTTCCCCGAGATGGACGTCGACGAGGTCCTGATGGTCCTGCCCACACTCGCCGAACCGATGGTGGCGGTCGGGATCGCGGACGAGAACCTGGGTGGTGACCGGCACCTGGCCTCGGTTCTGCAGTTGATTCTGCTGACGGTGCGGCCGCAGGTGCCCCGCCGCGCCGCAGCTGCCTGGCACTGGCTGACCGGGCGCTGCGCCGATGCGCTGTCCGACTTCACCGGCGCGGAGGCCGGGTACAACCAAGCCCTGGCCGACGACGCCGACTTCTATCCGGCGATGCGCGAACTTGCCACCCTGGTGAGCCTGCGTGGTGACGCGAACCGGGCGGTCTCGTTGTTGCAGCGCGCCGGCGTTCCCTCCGACGACCCGGAGCTGATCCTGGTCTCCCGCTACATCGGGGAGTCACGGGGAGATCTCGGTCGGAACGACCCCTGCTGGTGCGGGTCCGGCCGGAAGTACAAGAGGTGTCACCTCGGCAGGTCCGACTTCGACCTGCCAGATCGACGGGACTGGCTCTACCACAAGGTGTCTGCGTGGGCGCTGAACGGGGCCGGCCGGGAGCTGGTCATCGAGCTGGCCGCTGCCGCGGTCGACCCTGCAGATGGGCCGGAACAGCTGTTCGCGACCGTGCTGGACCCCACGATGACCGACGTCGCACTGTTCGAAGGCGGTCTGCTGCAGGAGTTCATCGAATCCCGGGCACTACAGCTACCCGCCGACGAGCAGGACCTGCTCGCGCTGTGGCGCCAGACCCGGCGAGTACTGTGTTGCGTGGAAAGCGTAGACCTTGGAACGCATCTCACGCTCCGGGATGTCTCGACCGGCACCGTCTTCGGGGTTGCCGACGAGCTCGCCGAGGTGAAGCCAGGCGATCTGGTCTGCCTGCACCCGCTCCCGCCAGGGGATCTACTCATCGCTCCCGGTGGTCTCGTGGTGGTGTCGCCCGGGCAGCGGGAGCTGACCTTGGCCATGCTGTCGCTGCAGGACACCGACGACGCCGATCCGATCCGTACCGTCTCCGTGCTCGCAGGCAGATCTGCTGCGGCGCAGAACTTCTGAGGGAGGAGCGAGCCCCGTCGGTTGGCGGTGTTCCAGGCGGGCGTCGCGCCGACCGGGTCGATTCGTGACAGCCAACTGATTCCGTCGAAGGCCAGCTCCGGACTGGCGATTCCGGCGACGCCGGCTCTCACCCATGTCGCAGCAGGCACAGCGCCCCAAGGGACCGGCACGTGTTCGAGTCGACAGGTCCCCGTCGAGCGGCCGCCGACCTTCTACCCTTTCCACTGTGAACTCAGTAGCGCAGAGCATCGCCACCATTGCCGGGTCTGTCCTGGTCATCGCCGTGTGGCGAGCGGCGATCCTGGCGTTGGTGGTCGCCAGGCCGCCCAAGAGCGTACTGCTGTACCGCTCCTGGATTACCGCCGTCAGGGCGCCGGTCAGCGCGATCGCCAAACGGATGTCCTACGAGCGGCGGGACGCTCTGCTTGCCCCGTTGGGATCGTTGGTGATGATCTCGCTCGTACCGTTCTGGCTGGCGTTGTTCGGGATCGGCTACGGCCTGATCTTCTTCGGGATCGGCGGCCTGCCGATCTCCGCCGCGCTGCGCGAATCCGGATCCAGCCTGTTCACCCTTGGCTTCTCGTCGCCGAACGGCGCCGGATCCACCATCGTCTCGTTCGTGGCCGCGATCACCGGGCCGCTGCTGATCGCCCTGTTGATCGGCTACCTGCCCACCCTGTACGGCGCGTTCAACCGGCGGGAGACCGAGGTCAGCTTGCTGGCCGGTCGCGGAGGGGATCCGGCGTGGGGTCCGGTCATCCTGATGCGTTACCAGCTCGCCGGGGTGGTCAGCGAGCTCGGTGTGTTGTTCGCGAGTTGGGAGCGACTTGTCGCAGACATCGCGGAAAGCCATACGTCCTATCCGACGCTGGTCTACTTCCGGTCACCCGACCTGCGCCGGAGCTGGCTCACCAGCCTGATGGCGGTGATGGACGCGGCAGCGCTGCAATTGGCGCGCACCCCGTCCGCCGCCTCGGCATCGGCCCGGCTGGTGATCACCGGGGGCACCTCGGCACTGAAGTCCATCAATGCCGTGCAGCATCTTGCCGTGGTCGATGACCCGTTGCCGACCGACCCGGTCAGCCTGAGCTTCCAGGAGTTCACCGAGGCCTGGGCCTTGCTGGACGGTGTTGCCTACGATGCCGAGGTGGATGCCGAGACTGCCTGGAAGGACTTCAAGGGCTGGCGAGTCAACTGGGAGGGCAATGCCTTCGCTCTCGCCAGGCAGATCGAGGCCCCGCCGCTGGACTGGTCGGGACCCCGCAACGGCGACATCCCCCGGCTGCTCAGGGACCGGCCACGGAACCGGCGCTTCGACGACATCGACGGGCTGAACATTTCCCGGCGGACGCTGCGGCCGGACGTCACCGGACAGCCGCTGCCGGCGGCGGAGAACGACTGACCGGATAGTGCACGTAGCGGTCATCGACCGAATCGCGATGTCGAGGTCGGGTGTCGAGCGACTCATCTCCGACATCTGCACCGGGTGATAATTCCGGGCGTGACCATCACCGACCGCACCGCGATCAGCGGCGGCCCCCGATCGGCCCTGGGTTACTGGGAGCTTGCCGCCGCGCCCGGCGAGCCTCATCGGCACCGCTCCGAACTGATCCCGGCCGGGGCCGGTTCCCTCTCTGATGAGGCGCGGCCACTCCTGGCCGTCGCGCATCTGTCGGACATCCACCTGTGCGACAGCCAATCACCGGCGCGAGCAGAGTTTCTTGACCGGTGGTCCGATCCTGACTCGCCGCTGCGGGAAGTACTGGGCATCATCGGCAGCTACCGGGCGCAGGATTGCCTGACCCTGCAGGTCGCGGCCGCCATGGTCAAGGCGATCAACAGCGTCGGCACCGGACCGGTCGGTGGCGCCGAGATCGATTGGGCGATCACCACCGGAGATGTGGTCGACAGTGCGCAGAGCAACGAACTGGGTTGGTACATCGGTCTTCTCGACGGCGGTCAGGTCGTCCCCGACTCGGGCAGGCTCGATCGCTACGAGGGTGTCGCCGACCACGACTTCTGGCATGAGGCCTACTGGCACCCCGACTCTGCAGTCTTCCCGGACGGAACACCCAAGCTGGACCGACCCCGGCGATTGTTCGGCTTCCCCTACGCGCCAGGACTTCTCGATGCCCTCAGGCAGCCGTTCGAATCGCCGGGGCTGGTGATGCCGTGGCTGGCGGTGCACGGCAATCACGATCAGCTGGTGCAGGGCAACATCCCGGGGGTCGGACCGTTCGCCGATGCGTCGATGGCGGATCGAAAGGCGATCGATGTGCCGCAACACTGGTCGTCCGAGCACATCGCAAAGTTCTGCGCCGCAGTCGATTCCACCGATCAAGCCGGGTTGGACCAGTGGCCCGGAATGCCTACCAGGGCGATCACCCCGGATGCGGCGCGCAGGACCATTACCAGGGCGGACTTTGTCAGCGCCCATTTTCACCCGACCGCCCGGCCGGCCGGCCATGGATTCCGCACCGCGACCTCCGACCGCGCCTACTACCGGCGTGACATCGGCCAGGTGACCGTGCTCGTTCTGGACGCCGTCAACGAGCACGGCGGATGGCAGGGCAGCCTGGACGCACCGCAGTTGGCCTTTTTAGAAGCCGAACTCACCGACGCCGATCGGGAGCGCCGATACGTCGTGCTCGCCTCCCATCACACCCTCGCGGACTTCGTCAACGACCGCTGCGCTCCCGGTGCTCCCCGGCGGGTGCTGACCGACGAGCTGAACCAGATCCTGGACGGACATCCGTGTGTGGTGCTCTGGCTCAACGGCCACACGCACATCACTGCGGTCCGGTCACACACCGGCAGCCGGGGCGCCTGGTGGGAGGTGACCGCACCCTCGCTGATCGACTTCCCGCAGCAGGGCCGCATCATCGAACTGCTGCGCTCCCCCGACGGCATATTGACGGTCGCCGTCACCATGGTCGATCACACCGGCGAACTACCGTGGTCCGGTGGGGTCGAGTCGGTCGCCGCGATGGCGGGATTGTCCAGGCAACTGGCCGCCAACGACTGGCAGTTCCGGCCCGACGATTTCACCGCGCACCCACTTGTCGGGACCGATCTGGACCGTAACGTGCTGCTGCACCTGCATGACCCGTTTCGACGCTGACCACCGGACCCGGGTGTTTCCGCTCACCGCGGCTCGCCGCTACGGGGACTTTCCGGGCCTGAGCAATTTCTGAGACTTGCTCGGGATGATGAGACGGTGAAACTTCTGGACTGGACGAGCAACACCAAGCTTCTGGGCTGGATTGGGACGCCGGCCAATACTCCGCAGTCCGATGATGCCGGGTCGGCTGCGGCCGGGGCGGGTGTGGAGGGCAACAGCCGGCTCACCTCGGCAACCGGTGTCATCCTGCTCGCTCTGCTGGCGGTCGAGGGCTTCACCATCCTGAGCGTCCGCCAGATGATCACCCTGCACATCTACGTCGGCGTGCTGCTGCTGGGACCGGTGCTGCTCAAGTCGGGCAGCACGCTGTACCGCTTCGTGCGGTACTACCGGGGCGCCCCCGCCTATCTGAAGAAGGGGCCGCCGCACCCGGTGCTCCGCATCATCGGCCCGTTCGTCATCCTGTCCAGCTTGGCCCTGCTCGGAACCGGCATCGCCCTGATCCTCGTCGGTGCCGACACTTCCCGTTGGCTCCTCACCGCCCATCAGGCGAGCTTTGCGGTCTGGGTCGCGCTGATGACGGTGCACGTTCTCGGTCACGTTTGGGAAGCGGTCATCACTTCGTGGACCGAACTCCGCGGCTCGCTACGCGGCCGCGCCGCCCGCGGGCGGCGTCTGCGGGTCGCCGTCATTGCACTGGCCCTGGTCCTCGGTGTCGGGACGGCGACCGTCCTGCTTCCGCATGCCACGTCCTGGACCACCCGGCAGGCCGATCATCGGGACGGGCGGGCCGGCGCCCGGCCGTGATTGACGGGCAGGACTGCCGGTAATTTGCAGTGATTGGTCGATCCGCCGACGAAGACGCCCGATATCTGAACTCCTCGCGCCGGCCCTGGAATGCGGCGAATTCCGAACGATCCCGCCGGGTGTGGCGGCGGTGGGTCGCCATCTAAAACCCGAACCCTGAGGGGCCCGGGTCAGGAGCCACCTGAGCCGGTATTGGAGCCACCGGCGGCCGGCACCGGCGGTGCAGCCGGCGGGGCGATGACCTGTGGGGCGATGACCTGTGGGGCGACCGGCGCGGGTGTAGTCGGTGCGGCCGATCGTGTGCTCGACGCCGTGGTGGCGGGCGCAGCGGTCGTCCTTGTGACGCCGGTCGGCGTCCCGGCCGTGGTGCTACCGGGCCTGGCGGTCGCCTTGTGCTGCGGCCCAGCTGGTTTCGGGAGCACACGGGGTACAGGGGCGATCGACCGCTTCACGGTGGTCGCCGCGGTATGCGATGAACGAGTCGAAGCGCTTGCGGAGTTGGGCGCCGCCAGAGCGATGGTCGCCGCCAGGGAAGCGATTCCGGCGGTACCGGCGACACCCGCGGTCAGCACCCGCACCCGCCGCCTCATCGTCGGATACTCCAGACCTTTGGAATGCTGTGACATTCTTCACCTGCTCCTTCTGCTGGCGGCCGATTGCCATTGGCCGGCATTTCGAATCTGTGAACTTTCTCTGAAAATCCATTGACTTGCGGTAATGCCTGCGCGGTCGAGTATCTGTTCCACGGTTCTCAGAAGATCCTTAGATTATTCGCCTGGATCGGCATCACCACTGAAGTATGCCCGGAATTACCGGCAACTCGTCAATCGAATTCGTTCGGAAACAATCCGACCTACCGAATTGATCTGCCGTTCACCACGGGGTCAACCGCCGAGAATTCTCTGAGAGTTGTCTGGCACCCTACCGGCATGTTCAGTGTGCACATCTGCCCCAGTAGTCACACAGTCATCAGCAGTCACACCGACCGACATCCGGATTCCAAGGCTGGCAGATGACCAGCGGCGGCAGCGGCCTGCAGGTCCGCCGACCACAGAGCGCGCCCCATTCGGCCGGACGGTCGGCCAGGGTCCGGCGGGTCCGGTTGTTCCAGGCCGAGCTGTTCGGTGCCATCGCCATTTTGATAGTGGTTGTTTCCGTTGCACTCTGGACGCGTGGTGGTGGTATCCAGGCGATGACAGGGCGCGGTGGTCCGGCGACCTCCGTCGGCCGCCTCGCCGGGTTGACGGCCTCCGCTCTGCTGCTGCTGCAGGTCCTGCTGATGGCCAGGATCCCGTGGGTCGAGTCCGCCTGGGGGCAGGACGTGCTCGCGCGCCGGCATCGATGGGTCGGGTTCTGCTCGTTTCACCTCATGCTTGGGCATGTCGTCCTGATCACGCTCGGCTACGCCCAATCCGGACGATCCGGCGTCCTTGCCCAGTCGTGGACCATGCTCCGGACGTATCCGGGCATGCTGCTGGCGGCCGCCGGGACCGTGGCCCTGGTTGTGGTTGTGGTGACTTCGCTCCGCGCGGCACGCCGCCGCCTGCGGTACGAGTCATGGCATCTGCTGCATCTGTACGCCTACCTGGGCGTGGGGTTGGCACTTCCTCATCAACTCTGGACCGGACATGACTTCACCTCGTCGACGACGGCGACGACGTTCTGGTGGGGTCTGTGGGCGATCGCCGCCGGAACCGTCATCCTGTACCGCCTGGTTCTGCCGCTGAGTCGCAGCGTGTGGCACGGCATCACGGTGGCCGAGGTCGTCGAGGAGGGGCCAGGCGTCATCTCGGTGATCATGACCGGGCGTCGGTTGCACAGGGTCGGGTGGCAGGCCGGGCAGTTCTGTCAGTGGCGTTTCCTCTCCGGCAGCGGCTGGAGCCGGGCCCATCCCCTCTCGATCTCGGCGATGCCGTCGCCGGAGCGCATCAGGATCACTGCCAGACTGATCGGCAACGGCAGCCACCGGCTTGCCGGGCTGGCTCCGGGCACCCGGGTGCTCTTCGAAGGGCCCTACGGATCGATGACACCGGACCGCCGGCGGCGGCGAGATGTGCTGATGATCTGCGCGGGCATCGGCATCACCCCGATGCGGGCGCTGGCCGAGCATCTGGTCGGCGAAGGCGCAAGTTTCGAAGCGGGTCGGCTGCGCCGACCTTCGGTGACCATCCTGCATCGCGTTCAGTCGGTGGGCGACTGCACGTTCGCTGCGGAGTTCGGCTACCTCGCCAGGAACGCCGACCTGACCGTCTTGCCGCTCGTCGGCCGCCGGGCGGACGGGTCCTCGATTTTTCCCGGGCCCGGGTCCGTCGATGCGGAACGGAAACTGACGTCGCTGGTTCCCGGGTTGATCCAGCGCGAGGTGTATCTGTGCGGGCCGAAGACGTTCATGCGGGAGGCCCGGAGGTCCCTGGAGAGTGCCGGGGTGCCTGCGATTCACATTCATGCCGAGGAATTCGGGTGGTGACCACCGCCGGCCGGTGGGCACTGGCAGCGCAGAGGACCGTTCGATGAGACGGTCAAGCTTGGGTGTGGTCAGCACGGTCTCGGTTGCGCTGCTGCTGTTGTCCTACCGGGAAAGCCTCCACGGTGAGTCTCGGGAAATCGCCGGGCCGCCCGGCGCCACAGCACACGTGGTGTCCGCCGGAGTCGCCGGACGGTCGATCGTGACCCGCACCCTGGCCTCCGCCGTGGTGGCCACCGCACCGCCGCTTCCCGGGTCCGCTCAGCCGGCATCTGCCTCGGCCAGTGCTGCCCGATCCACTGTGGCATCGACCGCAACGGCCTCGACTGCGTCGACGGCCAGCAAGGCCACCACCCGTCCGGCCCCGTCGACGAACAGGTCGACGTCCCGCTCGACCTCGGCGTCGTCCGCGACGCCGAGCCCCACGGCGACGACGACAACCCCCGTCCCAGCGGCCCTGACAACGCAGTCGGCTCCTCCACGCGCCACCCGAGCGACGACCTCCACACCGTCGATCGCGGCCAGGTCGACGCAGCGGGCGGTCACCCGAACGGTGCCGGTGACCGCACCCGCGGCGCACACCCCGCCGCCCCCTCCTCCACCGTCCGCTAACAGCAGGCCGGCACCTCCGAAGCCAACTCCTGCGCTGGTGGTCGACGGCGGCACCGTCGATACGAACTTCGGGCCGGTGCAGGTGGAGGTGACCATCTCCGGCGGCCGCATCACCACCGTCCAGGCGATTCAGTATCCGTCGGGCGGTCACAGCAGTGACGTCAGCGCCTACGCCATCCCGCAACTGCAGAGCCAGGTGATCAGCGCGCAGAGTGCCGCGATCCAGGGTGTCGGCGGGGCGACGTACACCACCCAGGGTTTCGAATCTTCGATGCAGTCCGCCTTGGACGCCGCGCACTTCCAATAGGAGCCTCCGCCGCCCGCGCGCCCCGCTCGGCCGGTGACTACGGTTGCGGGTTATGCAGATCCAACTCAGGCACAACCCGTCCTTCACCGTCGGCCGGATGTTCCTCACCCCCGGTGAGAGTGCGCGGGTCGAGTCCGGTGCGATGATCGCCCACTCCGGTGGGGTCACCCTGGCCGCTCGGGCGGAGGGCGGTGTGCTGGCCGGGCTCCGGCGGTCGGTACTGGGTGGCGAATCGTTCTTCGTCACCACCTACACGGCGCCGGCCGATGGCGGCTGGGTGGATGTGGCCGGAGTGCTACCGGGTGATGTCGCGGTCATCGACATCACCCAGGACCGGCCGTTCTACCTGGCCAAGGGCAACTGGATCGCGAACTCATCGGGCGTGCAGATCGACACCCAGTGGGGTGGCCGGGCGAGCCTTTTCGGCGGCGAGGGCGGCTTCGGCATCAGGGCCTCCGGCAGCGGGCAGGCCCTGGTCAGCTGCTACGGCGCGATCGACGTGTTCGACCTGCAGCCCGGACAACCGGTGGTCATCGACACCGGCCACGTGGTTGCGTACGACCTGAACATCCAGTTCCGCATGCGGCGGGCGGTCGAAGGCCGCTCCATCCAGTCGATGAAGTCCGGCGAGGGTTTCGTCTTCGACTTCGTCGGACCCGGACGGGTGCTGCTGCAGACCCGCAACCCGGAGTCGTTCGCCGAATGGGCCCGCTCCGCCGCTCCTGGCCGCAACCCGAAGAGCGGCCTGTTCGGCTGACCCGTCCGGCGCTCATCAACTTCAACTGCGCTCATCATCGGGTCGACTCGCGACACTCCGTTCCCAGAAGCCGCACCTTCGGGAGCGCCGGCGAAGTTGATAAGCGCAGACCCGGGGTCAGGCCTGCGCAGGCAGCACGTGGTCGCCGACCTTGTCGGTGCTCAAGCACAGCGAGCAGACCTGGGCGTCGTGGGTCTGGCAGGCCGCCATGTCGGGACGTTCGTAGTCGACCCGGCAGACGTGGCAGGTGAGGTGCTCGGCGGACGGGTTGCCGTGCTCGTCGAACATCGGCAGATCGATTCCGTCGTCGGTGCGCCGCAGGTAGTACCTGCCCTTGGTGGCGACGGCGAGCACCGGCGGCATCACCAGCGCGATCACTACCGCGACGATCGGCGAATACGGTTTGATGCCCTCGCCGAACGCTCCGAAGAACACCGCTATGGACACGCCGGCCGACAGCAGCATCGAGACGAATCCGACCGGGTTGATGGCGTACAACATGCCACGGCGGAATTCCGGCACCTTCGGTGAAAGCTTGAGCAGATACTTGTTGAAAACGATGTCCGCGGCGACCGTGACCACCCATGCCATCCCGCAGTTGGCATAGAAACCCAGGATCGTGTTGAGGAAATCGAACATGTTGAGTTCCATCAGCGCCAGCGCGATGATGAGGTTGAAAATGACGAAAACCATCCGGCCCGGATACGTCTTGGTGACCCTCGTGAAGGAATTCGTCCAGGCCAGCGACCCTGAATAGGCGTTCGTCACGTTGATCTTGATCTGGCTGATCACGACGAGTATCACTGCCAGGGTCATCGCCAGCCAGGCCGGCATCATATTCTTGTAGATCTCCAGGAACTGGTGCACCGGTTGATTCGCGACATCGGATCCATCGGCGATATTGGAGATGATGTAGACGGCCAGGAACAGCCCGATGATCTGTTTGATCGCGCCGAAGAACACCCAGCCCGGTCCGGCCAGGATGACCGCACGCCACCAGCGACGCTTGTTCTCCGGCGTCTTCGGCGGCATGAACCTGAGATAGTCGATCTGCTCGGCGATCTGCGCTATCAGCGAGAGGCACACTCCGGCCGCCAGCATGATCGAGCCGAAATTGACCCCCTGGTGATCCTTGCCCCTGTATGCGAAGAACGTGGAGACCGAACTGGGGTGGCTGATCAGTAGGTAGATCATCGGGACGACCATCAGGAAAAGCCACAGCGGCGTGGTCCAGACCTGGAGGTTCGCCAGCGCCTTCATGCCGAAGATGACCAGCGGAATTACCATCAAAGTGGAGGCCGCATATCCGATCGGCAATGGGATGTGCAGACCGAGTTTCAGACCCTGGGCCATGATCGAGCCTTCGAGGGCGAAGAAGATGAAGGTGAAGGTGGCGAAGATGACGTTCGAGACAACCGACCCGTAGTAGCCGAATCCGGATCCTCTGGTGATCAGATCCAGATCGATGTTGTAGCGGGCCGCGTAGTACGCCAGCGGGAATCCGGTCGCGAAGATGACGATCGCGAAGACCAGGATTCCCAGCAACGCGTTGCCGGTGCCGTAGGAGATACCGATGTTGGCGCCGATCGCGAAATCCGCGAGATAGGCGATTCCACCCAGTGCAGAGATGGCGACGACACCGGTGGTCCATTTCCGATAGCTGCGTGGCGCGAATCGCAGCGTGTAGTCCTCCAGGGTCTCCCTCGTCGCAGCCGCCGTTCCCGGTCCCGCAGCTGGATCCGAATGGGTGGTGACGATGTCTTCGCTCATGCGGCACTCCTGACGGTCGGTAATCAGCTGATTACCAGGCACCATAGGAGCGGGATATTTCCACCAAGATCAACACACATTCCCATCGTGTTACGCCACGCGCGGACCGCGCCGATAGGCTGTCTCGGACCGGTACTCCACCACTCCCGAGAAGGATTGCGCATGTCGATGTCGTCGTCGTTGTTCGGTTCACGAGCGCGCGCGAGCGTCGTCTTGCTCTTCACCTTCCTCACCCTGCTGGTCGGCGCCGGAACTGCATCGGCCGACCCGCCCTTCCGCGTCCCGACACAGATCACCGATCGCAATGCCTCGCTCGGCGGCAACACCGCCACCGTGCAGAACGCCATCGCCAAGTTGCAGACCGAGGACAAGGTCCAGCTCTGGGTGGTGTTCGTCGACAGCTTCTCCGGTCAGACCGGTCAGCAGTGGGTGGACGCGTCGGGCGCGCTGTCCGGGTTCGGCAGCAACACCTTGCTGCTCGCGGTTGCGACCGCCGATCGGGCCTACGGCTACTACGCGCCGACCGGTTTCCCGCTCAGCAGCAGCCAGCTGGGCACCATCGCCCAGCAGGACATCGAACCGCATCTGAAGGCGAGCGACTGGTCCGGCGCCGCAGTCGCCGCCGCCGACGCACTTCGAACCACCATCGGCGGTTCGAGCAGTTCCGGCAGCAGCTCCGGCAGCAGGTCATGGATCCTCTGGCTGGTGCTCGTCGTACTGCTGGCGGGTGGCCTGCTCTGGTACCTCCGAGTTCGGAAGACCAGCGGCGCAAAGGGTTCAGCTCGCGGGCAGCGGGGCGGCACCCAGGACGGCCCGACCGGTCCGCCGCCGGTGCCACTGGAACCCCTGCAGTCGGTCTCTGACCGCAGTGTGCAGCTGCTGATCGCCACCGACAACGCGGTCCGCACCAGCGAGCAGCAACTCAGGCTGGCCGAGGCGACCTTCGGCACCGATTCGACGGCCGAATTCCGGCAGGCCTTCGAGCAGGCCCGCACCTCGCTGGCCGCCGCCTTCCAGCTCCGGCAGCAGATCGACGACGATATTCCCGAGGACGAGACCACCCGCCGGGCCTGGATGGCGGAAATCATCCAGCGCTGCACCGACGCCGACAACGCCCTTGACGCGCAGAGCGATCGATTCGACGCGATGCTCGATCTGAAGAACAGGTTGCCTGCCGCACTCGCCGAGTTGGCCGCCGCGATCCAGACACAGGACGCCAGGGCCGCCGACGCCACGGGCACCCTGGCCAGGCTCAGCTCCACCTACGCCCCCGGCGCGCTCAGCTCGGTGATCTCCAACGCGGCCGAAGCCACCAATCGTCTCGACTTCGCCAGGTCATCGTCGGCAACCGCCGGAAAGGAGTCAACCGCCCCGGACACCACGCCGGCCGTCATCGCCGCGCGGGCCGCCCAGGAAGCCGTCGCCCAGGCGAAGACCCTGTTGGACGGCATCGACAAACTCAGCGCCGACCTGGCTGAGGCCACGGCTGCGCTGGGCGCCCGACTGGCCCCCGTCCAGGCCGAGTTGGCCACCGCCAAGGCGGCTTTCCTGGAAGGCGGGACCGGAGCCGCCGGGACGTCGATCGGGCAGCGTCTGAGCCAGGTGGACACCGCACTGACAGCGGTATCAGGCCCGAACGGTGGCCGTGACCCGATCCTGGCCACGCAGCGGATCCGGGAGGCCGACGCCACCCTCGACGACATCTTGTCGGCAACCCGGTCCGCCCAGGAAACGGAGCAACGGGCCATCGCGGCCCTGCAGCAGTCGCTGGATTCCGCACAGGCCAAGATCACCGGAGCCGGCGACTTCATCGCGACCAGGCGTGGAGCCGTCGGCAGTCAGGCACGCACCCGACTGGCGGAGGCGGAGCGCCACCTCTCGACAGCGCTTGGCCTGGCCGGCTCGGATGCGGCCCGTGCGTTGGCCGAGTCCCGGCAGGCCGAATCGATGGCGGACGAGGCCGCACGGCTGGCGCAGAACGACGTGGGTCGTTGGCAGGGCCCCGGCGGCGGTGGGTTCACCGGCCGGGGTGGCGGCGGCGGGAACTTCACCGGAGCGGTTCTCGGCGGCCTGCTCGGCGGCATGCTCAGCGGCGGCGGCCACGGAGGCGGATTCGGCGGGTTCGGCGGCGGCGGGTTCGGCGGCGGCAGTGGCGGAGGCGGATTCGGCGGCGGCGGGGGCAGCGGCGGCGGCCGCTTCTGACGGGTCTCTACTGGGTCAGCGGACCCTGCAGCACGCTGTCCTTGTGCGCCGGATTGCCGTCGAAATCCTGCGCCGACACATTCACGATGCTGTAGGACCGAAGATCGATCGTCGACGCGAGCGACCAGGCGCCGTCGCCGGCGGCACCGAGCGTTCCCACCGCCACCATTTTGTCGGCGGTCGGGTTGTACAGCCACACTTCGTAGTAGCCCTGTCGCAACGGAAGCTGCCGGGCCGCCACCCGCAGGGTGAGCCCGGTTGCCGTCTGGGTGATGGTGGCGGTGCCGTGCGCGGTGGGTGGGCCGGAGGGCATCGGCATCAGGTCGGCCTCCGACTGCACGGCGACGACGGGAGCGGAATCCGGCCGGCCGAGCAGGACGCCGGTGCCGACCGACGCGG
Organism: Mycobacteriales bacterium; assembly: GCA_038229825.1. GTDB lineage: Bacteria > Actinomycetota > Actinomycetes > Mycobacteriales > Nakamurellaceae > Nakamurella. Next base: position 294,949 of record JBBROB010000001.1, on the reverse strand, counting down.
CGATGGCCACCACCGCAGCCGCGACGAGCAGCCCGCGGCGCCACGCCAGGGGACGCGGGGGCGCGCCCACCCGACTGGATCCAGGCAGGCTCCGAGTGGGTCCGGCCGCGGCCGTCACTGCCGATTCGGCCGGCCCACGATCAGCGGCAGCATCCGGCAAACCGGTCACACCCGCCGACACGGCCGCTGCCGCATCAGGCCCATCGGTGACCAGCGGGCGCGGCACCGTTCGCGGGTCGCTCCGCGCGGCCGGCGGGGTGCCGATGCCCAACTCCTTCGCGATGCCGGACCAGAGGGACGCCGGCAACACGACGGGCGTCTGCAGACCCAGTTCACCGGCCTCCCGCGCCAGTTCGACGGTGCGGGTCAGCTGGGTCAGCTCGCGACGGCAGACGGAGCACTCCTGCAGGTGCACCCGCACCGATTCCTCCGAGTTGTCCGACCCGGTCTCGAAATGCTCGTGGTGGGCGCCGGACGGCGTCGTCCGCTCGCCCAGTGCAATCAGTACGAGTTGGTCAGGATCAAGATGTTCCACCGTCCACCTCCCATCGGCGACGAAGCTGTTCGAGTCCCCTTCGAAGGTGACTCTTGACGGTGCCGAGTGGCAACCCGGTCAAAGAGGCGATCTGGCTGTGGGTCAGATCGTCGTAGAAGGCCAGCTGCAATACCGCCCGTTGAGTCTGCGGCAACCGGGCCAGCTGGTCTGCCACCACGATCTGGTCGACGATCTGGTCCGGCCCCGGTACCTCGTGGTTGTGTTCGTTCCCGGCCAGCACCGCGGCGATGTCCCGCCGGTTCCGCTCCCGCACCCGGAGCCGATCGATGCACCTGCGCTTGGCGATCGCCAGCAACCAGCCGCCGAGCGAGCCTTTCGCCGGGTCGAACGAATCCTTGGCCCGCCAGGCGTCGACGAAGACCGCCTGGGTGATCTCCTCCGCATCGCTGGAGTTGCTCAGCAGGGACAGTGCCACTCGATGGACCTGCGCCCCGTAGCGGTCGTAGACCTCCCGGAGCGTCCAGGCGTCGGAAGTGGCGAAACTCCGGGCCAACCGCAGCTCGGCTGCGTCCGGGACGCCGATCTCGGATAGCTCGGGCCGGGTCTCGGTCATGCCGGCACCGCGGTGACGACGATGTTGTCCAGGTAGGAAAGCTCGGCGGGGTTGAAACCGCCACCGCAGGTGATCAATGTGAGCCGGGCGGCACCGCGGCGGGAGAACAAGTCAGCCAGCGGCACGGTCGCCTTGTCGAAAGCTTCCCGGCCGATCACCCGGTAGCGCAGCTGGCGTCCCGCGGCATCGGCCACCACGATCGCGTCGCCGGCGCGCAGACCGCCCAGGTCGTGGAAGGCACCCAAGCCCTGCTGGGCGGAATCGACGTGCCCGCTCATGACCACCGAGCCGGTCGAGGCGCCGGGGGCTGAGCCGAACCGGTACCAGCCGATCTGATCAACCTGCGCAGGTATGGCCATCTCGCCGCGGTCATCCACCCCGACCGCCTCCACCGGTGCATCCACGCCGATCGCGGGGATCAGGAGTCGCGCCGGCGACCCGATCCGGGGCACATCCAAATTCCGGGGCGCTACCGTCGATGTCGGTCGCACGTTGGGCGCGGTGGGCACGGTGGTTCTTACCCCCGAGAGACCTCTTGAAACGTCGCTGCCCGGCGGGGCCGACCTGCCTGGTGCACCCGTCGGCGTCGTTCGGGCCGTCGCCGGCTGCGGGACGGGGCTGCGCGTCGTCGTGCTCTGCCCGACCTGGCCGGGCACAACTGTGCTGGACCCGTTCGACTCCTGCGCCAATCGCAGCGCCACCCCCGAGTTGATCGCCTGCAGGGCCGGGTCCTGATGTGTCATGGCCCAGATACCCGGCGCACCCACGGCGATCAGCACCCCGGCAACGAGCAACAGCACACCGGGCAGGATCTGCGCAGTTGCTGGTGCTCGCCGCCGGTGTGTCATGTTCGCGTCAGTTGCCGGCGAGCCGGCGACGCCCCGAGCGCAACGCGAACAGGCCTGCGGCTGCCATGGCGAGACCGAGGCCCGCCATCACGGCGACCCATCCGGGCTGGCTGTACAGGCTCGCCGACTGACCGCCGGTGCCGGCCGGTACCCCGCTGGGTGCGGAGTCCATTCCGGTCATCGTCTGTACCACGAGGCCGAGGGTCTTGTCCGCTGCCGAACCCACCGCGAAGACGAAGGTGGCGGTGCCTTCCTTCAGGGTGAGATCGGCCGGTCCGATCGCGACCGTACTGGTGCCGGCCAGCACCACGTCCGCGCTGATGGTGCCGGCGGCGAGGTCAGCCGAGGCCTCCTTCGGATTCACCAGACCTGGGAAGGCGACCGCTCCGTTGGCCCGCACGTCAACTGCCGGAGCCGCCGCATCGTGGCGGACCACCAGGCGAGCCTGGCCGGCCGCGATCGAGGACACGTCGTTCACATAGGGGGTGATGGTCGGCTTGCCGTCTGCGGTCAGATGGGCGACCAGCGTGACATTGTCACCGGCGGCCACCGTCGCAGATGCCTTGATCACCGGGGTGCCGGTGCCCGCGGTGTCGGCCGCGGGGAACACAGTGACCTCGTAGCTGCCCGGTGGCAGCTGGAGCGGGCCGGCCACCGTCAGTGGCTGGAAGTCGGCGATGGTCGACTTGCCGTTCACGAAAACATTGACCGGAGTGTTGGGAATGCCGTGAACGACGCTCACGCTGGCGGTGTCCGCTGCTGCGGCAGAAGCGGGTGCGGCGGTCAGCAGCGCGCCGGCTGCCACCAACCCGGCTACTCCGAATGCGGCCAGTAGACGTTTCATGCGGGCAGATCCTCTCGTCGGTGTTGCGAGCCTGTCGAGAGGGATTACGACGGCGCAACGGCGATCGGATGCACTGCTTTTCAGAAGTGGTCGGGCGCTTCGTGCGGCCGGAGATCGGCCCCGGAGCGGCTGAAGTCACCGCAGACCGGCGATCTCCCGCGCGGCTGGGCGGGGCAGATCGCTCACCTGGTAGGCAGCGAATCCCGGGGTGGCGAACACCTCGTCGCGGTCGGTGATCGCCAACACCTCGCAACCGTCCGACCGACACCGTTGGACAAGGGCGTCCCTCGGATCCTCCAGCGATGCCGGGCCGCGCGCGACGATTGCGGTGGCCCAGATGTCGGCCCAGGTCAGGGTCGGTCCGATGACGGTCACCTGCCGGATCCCACCGGCCGGCCGGCCGCTACTCGGGTCCAGAATGTGGGCGCCGCGGTGCGCCGACCCCGACGTGGCCATGGCCTGGCCACGCAATGCGACGACGGTGATCAAGCCCTGCGGGTGGAACGGGTGCTCGACCCCCAGTCGCCACGGTGTTGCCGACGCCGCGCAGGTGATGTCGCCGCCGGCATTGAGGTAGAAATCGATGCCAAGCGTGGCCAGCAGGAGCCCAGCCCGCTCGGCTGACCAGCCTTTGACGATTCCGCTCGGGTCAAGCACCCCGTCGAAGTGGACGTCGAAGGCGCCCAGTGTCCGCCGTCTGGCCCGCCCGGCGATCCGCAGCACCTCGGCGAACTCCGGGCCGGCGGACGCGGCCGTGCACCGCCCGTCGCGCAGCGCCATCAGCATGCTCTCGGGCAGGTAGGGACTGAAGATCCGCTCGTGCCGGCGCATCAGCTCGAACGCCGACGCCACCGTGGCGTCGAGGGTGGCCGGTGCACCGAAGCCCTGTGCCGCGGCGGATTCTCGAAGGTGGATGCTGACCGGCAAACCCATGATCATCTCGGTGCGTGAGGTCTGCGCCAACTCGGGCTCACCGCACTCGGCCGGCCGGCCCGTCGCTTCGGTCACTGAAAATGGACCTGGTCCAACGCCGATTGGAGGGAGGAGATGTAGCCCTCGGTGGTGTAGGTGGCTCCGCCGACGCCGGCGATGTTCGCGCTCTGCGCGGCAAGTACCTGTGATCTCAGTTCGGGGATGGCGATCTGGTTGATCTCCTGGTCGCGGCGCTGCTCGGTCGGATAGGTCAGCGCGCGGACGTCGGTGATCGTGCCGGCGTCGATGACGACCTCGACCTGGACGTCGCCGAATCGGGTGCCGACCGCCGCCCCGTCCACCGTCACCGACAGTGCACTGCTGGACGTGGTGGGGGATGCAGCGTGCGAACTGGTCGGTGGCGCGGCCGGATTCGTTGTCGGCGCAACGGATGTCGGGTCCTGGCCCGCTGCTGGTGCACTCGACGGCACCGTGACCCGGCCCGCCGGCTGCGATGCGGCGGGATCAGGGCCACTGGCCGAAGCCACCGCGGAAGGAGCCGTCGGCGGCAGGACGACGTGGGCCTGACCGACCGCGACCGTCTTCGGGATGATCGACTCGTTGCGGCTCGTCCGGTAGCTGAACAGCAACACCAAGATCGCCAGTGTGGTCACGATGGTGAAAGTGATGCGTCGCATGGTGTTCGCCTGCTTTCATGTTCTAGGGACGGTCCGCCGGTGATGCCCTGGGTCAGCCGGCGAAGTCCTCGGTATGGATCACCGACCGGGGGATGTGCAGTTCGTAGAGGCTGCGTTTCACCTCACGCACCCACGGCCTCGGTCCGCACAGGTAGACCTCGCGGTCGGCGGCGTCCGGCACCAGGCGGCGCAGCGCATCGGCGCCCCACACCGCATCCGGGCCCGGGAACCACCCGCTGACCGGCCCCCGACGACCGATCAACGGGATGACCCTGATCCCCAGCCGCCGTGACAGTTCGGTGAATTCCTTCGCGAACAGCGCCTGGGACAGGTCACTTGCCCGCTGGATCACCACCACCGACGGCCGGCCGGCGATCCGCGACGATGGTTCGGTCCCGACCATTTCGGCCAGGCCGCGGATCGGGGTGATCCCGACGCCGGCGCCGATCAGCAAGACGTCGCGGCGGATGCGGCGGTCTGCCGTCATGGTTCCATAGGGCCCCTCGAACAGGACTCTGGTGCCCCGGCGGGCCGTCGCCAGCCGTTCCGAGCCGTCACCGACCCGTTGCACGGTGATCCGCAACGACTGCGCCGTCGGCACCGCAGATACCGAAAAAGGTTGCGCCCTTGACCATCCGGCGCCGCTGAGAAAGCGCCAGTGACAGAATTGACCGGCCTGCAGACCCATCCGGTCCAGGTTGCGTCCGCCCATGGTGACCGAAAAGACGCCGGGTGCCTCGTTCTTCACGCCGGTGACGATCAGCTGGTGACGGTAGCTGAAGAGCAACGGCCAGCCCACCCGGAAGATCGCCACCGAGCCGATGGCGGCGCCCCAGAGCGACCACCAGTAGACGGTTGCCGCGGCGGAGGACAGGAAGTCCTCACCGGTCCAGAGTTGGTGCGGCAGGGCCAGCGCCACCCCGAGATAGGAGTACAGGTGGATCAGGTGCCAGGACTCGTACCGGAGCTTGCGCCGGGCCCGGCGGATCGAGGTGATGACCACCACGATCAGGGCGACCGTGCCGGCGGCGGCGATCAGCATGCCGGCGTAGTGGATCACCAGATCCCACAATTCGCCGAGCAGGTCGGTGCCGGTGACCTCGGCATAGCCAATGGTGATCAAAACGATGTGCAGCAGCATCAGCCAGAACGAGGTGAACCCCAGCCACCGGTGCTTTCGGGCCAGATCCCCTTGACCCCACACCTGCTCCACCCAGGGAATCCGGGCCATCAGCAGGACCTGGAGCAGCAGGAAGTCCGCTGACAGAAGTCCGGTCAGCCGGCCGAGCGAGGTCATGGTCCCGCCGACCTGGCTGAAGATCATGGCGTTGCCGCCCCTGAGCCAGAGCACGACGACGATGACGACGTTGACCATCGCGACCGTGCCGATGACGTCACCGACCCAGGCGAGCCGGCGATGCCGTGCCGATGGTCGCCAACCACGATCCGGGCGCCCGGCGACCGTCGGCCGTCGTGGGTAGGCACCCCGACGATCTGTCACCCGCGTGGCCATGCACCGATCGTCCGCCCGGCTTCTCAGAACAGTCTCAGAGCCCCCCGTGACACCATTGAGAGATGAACCCAGGTGGCACCTCCATGCCCGACCCGGCCGACCCGCCGCGGGTCGACCAGGACGGCGGCGCGGACCCCCGCCCGCGCCTGCTGCTCGTGGAAGACGATCGTGCTCTGGTGCCGCTGCTGATCGAAGTGCTCACCGATGACTACATCGTCGATCACGCCGCTGACGGCCAGGCCGGCCTGCACCGAGCTCTGACCAGGGCGTACGACGTGATGGTGATCGACAGGGGGTTGCCTGCCATCGACGGTCTCGAACTGGTCAGCAAGCTCCGCGAGCGTGGGGTGATCAATCCGATCCTGTTGCTGACCGCGCGAGGAACCCTGGCGGACAAGATCGAGGGCCTGGACGCCGGCGCCGAGGACTACGTCGTCAAACCATTCGAGATCGATGAATTGCTGGCCCGGCTCAGGGCGTTGTTGCGCCGTCATTCCGAAGCCACCCCGACCATCGGGATCGGCCGGCGGCGGTTCGAGGTGCAGGCGCGCAGAGTGCTCGGCGGTGGCGACGGGGCCGTCGACCTCTCGGGTCGAGAGGCGGCGCTGCTGGAGGCCCTGGCCCGACGGCCGGGTCGGGTGTTCACCCGGCCCGAACTGCTCGCAGCCGTGTTCGACTCCAGTGACACCGAAGGCACCGTCGACACCTACGTCTACTACCTGCGGCGCAAACTCGGCAAGGAGATAGTCCGGACCGTGCACGGACTCGGCTATCGGATCGGCGCGCCGTGAAGCGGGTCTCTGCCAACCCGGCTGTCGGCAGGTCCGGTGCGGTGACCCTGACCTCCGACGACGAGAAACTCATCCGCCGGACGGCTCGGCGGATCGGCGTCCAGGTGGCGGTCGCCAGCGCGTTCGCCGTCGCCGTCGTCGCGGTGTTGGCCCTGACGCTGATCCATCACCATCCGGGCGCCCTCCCGCAAGCGGCGGGCTTGCCGCACGTGGAACCCGCCGGGGACCGGGACGTATTCGTTCGCAACGCTCTGCTCGCCGCCGCCGGGGTCGGCATCGTGATCGCGGGACTTGTCGGATTCGCGATCGCCCGCCGGGCGGTCCGGCCGCTCGGTCAGGCACTCTCGCTGCAACGCCGGTTCGTCGCCGATGCCGGGCATGAATTGCGGACTCCTCTCACCGTGCTGCACACCAGGGCGCAATTGCTGGCCAGACGTATCCCGGCCGGCGATCCGGCACGGCAGATGGCCGACCAACTGCTGGACGACAGCAGGATGTTGAGTGAGATCGTCGACGAACTCCTGCTCAGCGCGACCATGTCCGCCAATCCGGGCCTTGGTGAAGAATTCGACCCGGCGGAGCTTCTCACCGATGTGGCGAACCGGATGCGGGTGCTGGCCGACGATTCGCAGGTCACACTGCGGTCCACAGCCGATTCCTCACTGCTGATCCGCGGTTCGAGGCCGGCCCTGAGGCGGGCGCTGATCGCTTTGGTGGACAACGCGATCTCGCACTCGATGCAGGGCGGGACGGTGCGGCTGGCCGCCGCTGCCCAGAACAACCTGGTGCTGCTGACGGTCACCGACGAGGGCGATGGCCTGGCGCCGGGCAGTTCCGAACTCGTCTGGACCCGATTCTCCCGGGGCAGCGGGGGTGACTTCGCGCACTCCAGCTCCCGCCCGATCGGGAACCGGCGCTACGGGCTCGGACTGGCATTGGTCCGGGAGATCGCCACCGCCCACGGCGGAACCGTTGCGCTCACCAACGCCGGGGACGGCGAAAACGCGACCATCGGCGCCATCGCGACGCTCAGCATTCCGCTGGCCGGCCGCACCCTCGGCGTCCCTGCGCCACCTCGTCAGGTGGAGCAGAACCGCAGCTGAACTCACGCGAGCCGCTCAGTAGGGGCACAGCAGGCGCATAGCAAGTCCGGTCAGAGTTGACCTTACAAGTCGAGAACACCCTGAAATCTCTGAGATCTCTCGTGCACGCTCCATGGAGCAGTGACACGAAAGCCCGGACCGCCAAAGGAAGCCAGCGAAAATGAACACGCCAGATCAGTCCAGCACTGCAGCCCGTATGCGCAGGAAGGTCAGGTTGCTCACCGCCGGATTCGTCGGGACCGCCGGGGTCGCCGCAGTGGCGACCACCGTGGCGCTCGCCGGACCCGCCGCCGCCGCGCCGGCCACCACGACCACGATCACGGCCAACCCGGTCGCGACGACTGCGACAGCCGCCACGGCCACCAGTGCGGGCTCGGCCAGTGGTGCTGCGACCACCTCCGCCGCGACCAGCAGCTCGACGCTGACCACTGCCGCCGCCGCACCGACGGCCGCTGCCAGCGCCGCGGTCGCGGCCACCGGCGGGTCCTGATGACCAACCCTGCCTGTCCGACGACAGCCAGAGTGGACTTCGAAATCTGGTCCACCACTGCCACTCTGGTAGTCACCGATGCGAACCTGCTGGCCGGCGCGCGGGCCGAGCTGGACGCCGAACTCGCCGCCATCGAGTTGGCCTGCAGCAGATTCCGCACCGACTCGGAGATCAACGCCCTGCTGCGCTCGCCTGGTGTGCAGGTCGAACTGTCACCGGTACTGAACGATGCGATGTCGGCGGCGCTGCGGATCGCCTCCGCCACTTCTTATCTGGTCGATCCGACGGTGGCAGCGGCCGTGATCGCGCTCGGCTACGACCGGGACATCCGCTCCCTGCGGACGGCCTTCGATGCCGGAGTCGGTATCGCCACCGCGGCAGCCCGACCGGCTCCGGGCGCCCGGCGCATCAGCCACGATGCCGCCAACCGGCTGATCACCATTCCTGCCGGAGTCGGCGTTGACCTCGGCGCCAGTGCAAAACCACTGGCGGCCGACCGCGCCGCGGCTCGCATCGCGGCGCTGGCCGGCTGCGGCGTACTGGTGGGACTGGGCGGTGACATCGCGGTCGCCGGACAAGCACCGACCGGCGGCTGGAGCGTTGCGGTCGGCGACGACCACCGGAGCGCCGAGGCCGATCCGGCCCAGACCGTCGCCATCTCCGCGGGTGGCCTGGCCACCTCGTCCATCACCGCCCGCCGCTGGCGTACCGCCGCCGGGTCGCGACATCACATCATCGATCCACGGACCGGGGAGAACCCTGAGCCGTTGTGGCGCACGGTATCCGTCGCGGCCGGCAGTGCGTTGGACGCGAATGCGGCCGCCACCGCGGCCATCATCCTTGGTGGCCGGGCACCAGCCTGGCTCACCGCAGGGCACCTCCCCGCCCGCCTCGTCGGCGTCGACGGCACCACCGTCGCCATCGCCGGCTGGCCAGAACAGAATGCGCAGGCCGCCTGATGAACACTCAGATCCTCTGGTACGCAAGCAGAGCCACCGGCGCAGTTTCGTTGGCACTGTTCACCGGGGTGATGATTCTGGGTATTCTCACGGCCGGCCGCAAAGGCTCCGCTTTCCTGCCGAGAGCGGCCGTTCTCCGGCTCCATCGCACACTGTCGATCACGTCGATGGCCTTCCTGGCCGTCCACATCGTCACCGCGATCGCCGACGGGTACGTCAAGCTCAACTATTGGGACGTGATACTGCCTTTCGGAGCCTCCTGGGACCCGCTGTGGGTCGGGCTGGGTTCCGTGGCCGTCGATCTGATGATCGCCATCGGTATCACCAGCGCCGTCCGTCGGCATCTGCCGTCCATCGTCTGGAAGACGGTCCACTTCAGCGCCTACGCGATGTGGCCGGTCGCGCTGCTGCACGGATTCGGGATCTCCGGAGGCGACGGCACCACCACCTGGATGATCATTCTGGACATTGTCTGTGTCACCGCGGTTCTGATGTCACTCGTCGTTCGGCTGCTACCGGATCGGCACCCTGACAGTGTCGTGCGGAAGACCGCCGAGACCTCTCACCCCCGCGAAGAGATCGGAGCCGGCCGATGACGGTCGCACTGTGTCCCGCATCGACGAACGATCTCGCCTTCTCCGGAACTGCCCGCCTGCTGCCCGCCGTACCGGCATCAGGTCACCGGCAAAGCCCAGCGTCGACGTGGCAGCAGCACAATGCCCGGCTGGGCCCGGTGCCTCTGCAGGTCGCTCCGCAGCTGGTCGACTTGGTCTCGGCGGCCGGCCTGCTGGGTCGCGGCGGTGGCGGATTCCCAACCGGGACGAAGCTGGCCGCGGTCGCGGCGAACTCCTCCCGACGGAACCCGGCGGTGGTCGTCGCGAATTGCTGTGAGGGCGACCCCACCTCGTCCAAAGACGCCGTCCTGCTTGCCACGTCACCGCACCTGGTGATCGACGGCGCACTACTGGCTGCGGCCACGACCGGCGCCGACCGGGTGATCCTGGCTGTGCACAAGGGTTCCAGGACGTCCGCGGATCTCTCCCAGGCGCTGGCCGCACGGGGTCCGCAGTCGATCGAAATCACTGTCGTCGGAATTCCGGCCCGGTTCGTCGCCTCGGAGGCCACCGCGCTGGTCCGCTACCTCAACACCGGCGATGCGCGTCCCGCCGGTCGGCTGTCCAGGATCTGGGAGTCCGGTGTCGACGGCCGGCCGACGTTGGTCGACAACGCCGAGACGCTGGCGCAGCTGGCCCTGATCGCCCGCTTCGGTCCGGCCTGGTTCCGCCAACTCGGGACGGAGTCGGAGCCCGGCACCGCCCTGGTCACCGTCGGCGGTGCCGTCAGCCGCCCCGGCGTGGTCGAAGTGGCCGTCGGCACACCGTTGCGCATCATCCTGACGGCGGCCGGCTGGGTTCCGACCGGTCATGCCGGCCCGGCCTGGGCGCTCATCGGTGGACTGGCCGGACGCTGGATCGATCTCCACCGGGCCACCGAGATCGGTTTCAGCGCAGACGAACTGGGACTGGTTGGCGGTACGAAGGGCGTGTCGTCGATTGTCGTGCTGCCGGCCGGAGGCTGCGTACTGACCGAGACCGCCCGAATTCTGGACTATCTCGCCCACTCCGGTGCCCGCCAGTGCGGCCCGTGCATGTTCGGTCTACCCGCCATCGCAGCTGACATGGCATCGCTGGCCGATGCGGACCGGGACGCCCTCGGTCGCCTGCGTGTTCGCCTGCCGGTCATCGACAAGCGCGGCGGCTGCAGCCATCCCGACGGCGCCGTCGCCCTGGCCGCCAGTGCGCTGCGCGCCCTGACCGGGCCCGACGCGGTGCACCTGGACCTTCATCTGCGGCACGGCGGTTGCAACTCCCCGGCGGCGATCGTTCCGCTCGGCGGCCATCGCACCGCCGGAAACAGAAGGGAAAACCGATGAGCCCCAAGGCAAATCTTCTCCTGCGGGTGGATCCGCTCAGCTGCCGGGCCCACGGGCTGTGCGCAGAGGAACTGCCGGAGGCGATCCGGCTCGACGAATGGGGCTACCCGATGCTGCCCACCGGTCCGCTGCCGGTGCATCTGGTCCGCCGGGCGAAGGCTGCGGCGAACGCGTGCCCGGTGCTGGCTCTTCGGTTGGCCAGTGTCGGAGAACGTTGACCCGCGGCCGGATTTCGCGATGGTGGGCCGCCGGGTGAGGCAAGGCTTCCAATGCTGGCGGAGACAGCGGGAATTCCATACATTTGACATGTGAGTAATTACGAAACCCGAACAGAATCGGCGACCGCCACTGCCGAGCCCCACGCCGCCAACCTCTCGTCCAGATTGAACTGGCTACGGGCAGGCGTATTGGGAGCCAACGACGGCATCGTCTCCACCGCCGGGCTGGTGATCGGCGTGGCCGCCGCCACGACCGCCAAAGGCCCGATCGCCACCGCCGGCATCGCCGGCCTGATTGCCGGGGCCGTCTCCATGGCGCTCGGCGAGTATGTATCGGTCAGCACCCAGCGGGACACCGAGCGGGCGCTGCTGGAAAAGGAACGCCAGGAGCTGATCGACAGTCCGGAGGAGGAACTCCTGGAACTTGCCAGCATGTACCAGAGCAAGGGACTGAGCGAGTCGACCGCTCAACTGGTCGCCAAGGAGCTGACCGCCCACGACGCGTTCGCCGCGCACGTGGACATCGAGCTGAATATCGACCCGGACGATCTGACCAATCCATGGCACGCGGCGTTCGCATCGGCGATCTCCTTCAGCCTCGGGGCTCTGCTGCCGCTGATCGCGATTCTGCTGCCGCCGACTTCCGCCCGGATCCCGGTGACGTTCGTGGCGGTGCTCATCGCCCTCGCCCTGACCGGCACCTTGAGCGCCCGCCTCGGCGGGGCCGGACAGACCAGAGCCGTGGTCCGCATTCTGTTCGGTGGCGCCCTGGCGATGCTCGTTACCTTCGGGATCGGCCAGCTGGTGGGCATGGCCAACTTCTGACGGTGAGGGCAGCCTCGCCACAGTGGCGACGCCGGAGACTGCAGCTCCCTTGCGGAGCGACGATTGCGGAGCAGCGATCACCGGGAGTCGGGCTGAGCAGGGTCAGGTGACCGCGGCTGAAGCCGCTGCAACTTACGTTCCTGGATCTTGTTCTCGCGGAGCCGCGCGATCAGCCCGATGCTGCAGAAGAAGGCCAGCAGCACCGCCCCGCCGACGAACATCAACAGCGTGCCAAGGCTGAAGCCGGCGTCCCCTGCGCTCTGCGTCGCCGGTTGCACCGCTGCGCTCCACATGTGGTTGATCGACATCACTTGGTGTCACTCCCGTACTGGATCGGATCTTCGGCGGCCGACATGAAGTCGGTCAGGGTCGTGTGCAATCTCTCCAGCTCCGCCACGCTCATGCCCAGCCGGTCGACAACGGCGCCAGGGATGAGTTCGGCCTTGCTACGCAATGCCTTTCCCTGCTCACTGAGCGACACTGACAACAAGCGCTCGTCGGCCGCGTCCCTGGCCCTGGACAGCAGGCCCTGGGCTTCGAGCCGTTTCAGCAGCGGCGAGAGCGTCCCCGGATCGAGCTGCAGCAGGCGGCTCAGCTCTTTGACCGACAGCGGTGCGTGCTGCCACAGCGCCAGCATCACCAGGTATTGCGGGTGGGTCAGCCCCATCGGCTCCAGCAGCGGGCGGTACAGCGCCACCACGCTGCGCGCAGCGACGACCAGCGCGAAGCACACCTGTCGCTCCAGCGCCAGCGGGTCGGGATCATCAGCGGGGCCTGTCGATACCGAGAGGGTTGAGGGAAGCACGGCGCTAGTGTACCAAAGATTGGTACACCAAGCATTGGTACACCAAGCCAGGCTTGAACGAGCTTGGGCCCCGTCCCGCCGAGCCGATGCCTACCCTGTGCAGATGAGTCCCACCGTGCCGGCCGTGCCCAGAGTGTCGGCGAACGGCATCGAGATCGCCTACGAATCCTTCGGCGACCCGGCCGGGAAGCCCGTCCTGCTCATCATGGGACTGGGCACCCAGATGCTCGCCTGGCCGGACGAGTTCTGTCGACAGCTGGCCGATCGCGGCAATTTCGTCGTCCGATTCGACAACCGGGACGTCGGTCTGTCCAGCCACTTCGACACGGCCGGGCGGGGACGGCCGCTGCGGAGTCTGCTCGGGTTGACCGAGCCCACCTACCGGCTCGTCGACATGGCCCGCGACGCCGCAGGTCTGATCGCCGCGCTGGGCTGGAGCGGTGCGCACGTGGTGGGTGTCTCGATGGGCGGGATGATCGCCCAGAACCTGGCGCTGCTGCGGCCCGACCTGGTGCTCAGCCTGACCTCGATCTCGTCCACCACCGGCTCCTTGGCGGTCGGGAGGCCTCGCTGGGACGTGCTGGCCAAGATGGTGACGGCGCGGCCGGCCACCAGCCGGGAGCAGGGCATTGCGAACAGCATGGCCATGTACGCCAAGATCCGCTCGGTCGGTTTCCCATCGGACTTCGACCGAATCCGGGCCCTCGCCGGGGTGGCCTACGACCGGCGCTACGACCCGGCCGGCGGTGCCCGGCAGTTTTCCGCCATTTTGGCTGCACCTGACAGAACGGTTGCGCTGCAGCGCATTTCCGTGCCAACGACGGTCATCCATGGCACCGCCGACCCGCTTGTCAACCTCACCGGCGGTGTGGCGACGGCGGCCGCCGTGCCGGGGTCGCGGCTGGTCACCATCGCCGGAATGGGACACGATCTGCCCAGCGCCCTTTGGCCGCGGCTGGTCGACGAGATCCAGGCGAATATCACGGCCGGCGAACGCGACCGGTAGGTGTCGGCGACGGTCGGTCGGGGTACTGCGACCGGTGAATTCGCTTCACCCAACCACCCGCCGCCACCGGCGCGACCATGTGCCAAGCTGGCACGAGCAATTAAGGCTGTTGAACAGGAGATCCGATGTCACTTGCCGCCAAACTCCGCAGAGCACCAGGACGCATCGCCACCGGTGCGTTCATCCTCAACTCGGGTCTGGGAAAACTGAAGGGCGATCCGCAGACAGCAGCAGGCATTCACGGCATGGCCGTCGGTGCCTACCCGTTCCTTGGCAAGGTCTCGGCGCCGGTCTTCCTCAAGGCACTCGCCGTCGGTGAGATCGCGGTCGGCTCGCTGCTGCTGTTCCCGCTGGTGCCGGCCGGACTTGCGGGACTTGCCCTGACCGGTTTCGCCGGCGGCCTGGTCGGGTTGTACATCCGCACACCGGGCCTGCACGACAGCAAGATGCGCCCCAACCAGGGTGGGACGGCTATCGCGAAGGACATCTGGATGGTCGGCACCGGGCTCGGTCTGGTCATCGACGCCGCACTGTCCGAGTCGAAGATCACCAGCACGGAGGACTGAGACGCCGGCCACCCGGGCGGGCGAATAGCCCACGATGTGATCTTCCCGTTGCCCCTGCGGAGCAGCGAGGTCATAGACTCCGGCCCACCTGAAGTTTCCGGTTATCGATTCGGAGAACGACGATGGCGTCCACCAGCCCCGGCTATTCCGTCACCCTGCGCGTGGAGATGCCCCCGTCGGTCGGTGCGACCTCGCAGCTGACCGGCGCCGTCGCCGCCGCCGGAGGTTCGCTCACCGCGCTCGACGTGGTGGAGTCCCACCCCGGTCGAATCGTGGTGGACGTCACCTGTGACGCTACCGACGTCGAGCACTCCGAGCGGATCACCGATGCCGTCGGAGCCTTGCCGGGCGTGGAGGTCAGGAAGGTCAGCGACCGCACCTTCCTGATCCATCTCGGCGGCAAGCTCGAGGTCAACCCCACGGTCCCGCTGAAGAACCGTGACGACCTGTCCAGGGCCTACACCCCCGGTGTCGCCAGGGTCTGCATGGCCATCGCCGCGAACAAGTCCGACGCCCGGCGGCTGACCATCAAGCGGAACACGGTGGCGATCGTCACCGACGGATCGGCCGTGCTGGGCCTGGGCAATATCGGCCCGGAGGCGGCCATGCCGGTGATGGAAGGAAAGGCGGCCCTGTTCAAGCGCTTTGCCGGCGTCGACGCCTGGCCGGTATGCCTTGACACCCAGGATGTCGATGAGATCGTCCGGACCGTCCAGATCATCGCGCCCACCTACGGCGGCATCAACCTGGAGGACATCTCGGCTCCGCGCTGCTTCGAGGTGGAGGCCAGACTCCGCGCCCTGCTGGACATCCCGGTGTTCCACGATGACCAGCACGGCACCGCCGTCGTCGTGCTGGCCGCCCTGACCAATGCGCTGCGGGTGGTTGACAAGAAACTGGAGGACATCCGGATCGTAGTCTCCGGAGTCGGTGCGGCCGGGCACGCGATCATCCGACTGCTGATGGCCCAGGGCGCGCGCGACATCGTCGGCTGCGATCGCAAGGGCGCGGTGTACGCCGGCCGGGCAACGGGCGACGAATTCCGGAAGTGGATCGCCGACAACACCAATCCGCAGGGCCTGACCGGCACCCTGCAGGAGGTGCTGGTCGGGGCGGACGTCTTCATCGGCGTGTCCGCCCCGAACCTGCTGACCGGGGACGACATCGCCAGGATGGCGCCGCGCGCCTGCGTATTCGCGCTCGCCAATCCAGACCCGGAGGTGGACCCGATCCAAGCCGGTCTGCATGCGGCGATCGTCGCCACCGGCCGTTCCGACTACCCGAATCAGATCAACAACGTGCTGGCCTTCCCGGGCTATTTCCGCGGCATGCTCGACGCCGGCGCGCACGAAATCACCGAGGCCACCCTGCTGGCAGCGGCCAACGCCATTGCGAACTCCGTCGCCCCCGATGAGCTCAACGAGAGTTACATCGTGCCGAGCGTTTTCGATCCGAAAGTAGCTCCAGCGGTCGCCGCGGCGGTGCGGGAGGCGACCGGGCTCGGCCTGCGCAGGTGACGCGAGTCAGCCATCGCCACCAAGCGGCTGTGCCGCCGGGTCAGGTGAGAAGTTCGGCTGATATCAACCGGGTGACAACCAGCGGGTGCCCTGGGATGACACCAGGGAGTTTCGCAGAAGAAGTGGTCCCGAGCCGCCCTGGCCAGCACGGCGACCGCCGTCGCACTCACCGTCGGCCGCCGGCGAAACCGAGAAGACCTGTTCGGCCATCGCCCTGCCTGCTCCGGCAGAGCCGTACACATCACATGACCTGCAGAGCGAGGCTCAGGGCTGTTTGGGCAGAGCCGGCGGCTTCTTGCGGACGATCCCGTCGGTGGGTGCCTGAAGCACACTGCCGTCAAGGGTGACCAGGGCCGGCATCGATTGCTCGAGCGGCCCGGGCCAGGGCTCCGGGGTGACGGCGACCGGCGTCGGTTGCGGCGGATCCGGTTGGCTGATCACCGCACCGGGCGCCGGTGGTTCCGGGCGTTGCGCAGCGGGGTCGACATGCATCGCCAGGCTGGGGGCACCGTCAACGCGTGGTACGCCCATCGACGGCAGGCCGAGTAGATCGATGATCGTCCTGGGGATCGACGCATGTGAATGCCACTGGGGATCGATCCCCTGCCGGACCTTCCCGCCGAACATCAGCAGCGGAATCCTGGAGCCACCGATCGCGGCGAACCCGTTCGGGTGCAACGCGTCCGGGACGGTCTCGATGACCGGAGTCGGGACCGAGTCGGCGTAGCCGCCCCAGTCGTCCCAGGTCAGGATGAAAGTGGTGTCTTCCCAGCCGCCGCCGTCGATCACCGCCTGCACCCGCTGCCAGATGAGGGTTTCGCCCTTGGTGACATAGCCGGGGTCGTCGACGTGCGGCGGGTGCTCGTCGTAACCGGCAGGGCTCCAGACGTAGCAGACCTGGGGAAGTGTGCCGGCCTTGGCCATCGGAATGAAGTCCTTCGGCGGATGGACGTTGTCCGAACCGGGGGCGGTGGACAAGCTCTGGTAGTACTTCACCGGGTAGCCACTCTGATCCGGGAACGCCCCCCAGGACACGCCGCCGGCCTGCGCCACCGTGAAGATCGACGGTAGATCCCACACCGGGTGGGCCCCGACGAACGGCGGATTCTTGAGCGTCGGCAGCTGCCCGCCGACGGCGAGCAGGTGACCGGACGTGGAGTTCGAGCCGGCGCCGAAGTGGTGATCGCAGAAGGTGAACTGCTTGGCCAGCCAGCTGTAGAACGGGATGACCGTGTCGGTGTCGACCTGAGCGGGCACGGCCGGGTAGTCACCCATGGCGAAATGTACCCAGGCGTTCCGGTCGTGCGGCTGATCGAAATTCGGTGGCACCCTGAGCAGGTTCCCGCCGTTGGCCACGGCGGCGCCCCAGGCGGCGAGCCCGGCGAAATAGAAGTCGGTGGTCTTGTTCTCCTGCAGGAACACGATCACCCGATGCCCGACGATTCCCGTCATGTCCGTCCCTCCGGCCCAGTCGGCTCCGGCGACCTCCAGCAGGCGCCCGTACCTGAGCCAACACCGTCGCCGTTTCCGGCGAAAGGGTACAGCGGGTGAACAGCTGCAGCGGACCCGCTCGCACTCGGGCGCTGCCGCGCACGCCGAAGGCCCTTCCGACGCCGACAATTCTCCCGATAGCGAAGCGGTAGGTTGAACCTTGCCTGATCTGCACCGCCCGAGAAGAAGGTCGCGATGGACCAGAGAACTTCCGGCCGGTCTGATGAGCCCGATACAGCGCAGGAGGAAGCCGACCTGGCCGAAAGCCTGACGGCCTTGTCGCAGCTCTCCAGTGGGCTCGGCCTTGACCTGCTGCTGACCCAGGTGGCGGCCTTCGCCACCCGGGCCATCCCTGGTGCCGACGGGGCCGGCCTGACCCTGCTGGAGCCGGATCGCCCCGACCTGATCGTCAAGAGCGCCGAATTCGTCAAGGAGATCGACGGCATCCAGTACGCCATCAAGGAAGGACCGTGCATCAGCGCCGCGGATCAGGCCATCACGATGCGGTCCGGCTCGTTGGGTGGCGACCAGCGCTGGCCCCGTTTCGGGCCGCGCGCCAGCCGACTGGGTGTGCACAGCGTGCTGTCGCTGCCATTGATCACCCCGGGCGGCGTGGTCGGGGCGATGAATGTCTATGCCTTCGCCAAGCACGCCTTCGACGATCGCGCCGAGACCATCGGCGAAATCTTCGCGATACCGGCCGCGATTTCCGTGCACAACGCGCACATTCTGGCCCAGACAGCGCGGGCCACCGAACGGCTGCAGACCGCGTTGATCAGCCGGGGCGTGATCGACCAGGCCATCGGAATCCTGCGCAGCCGCGGCGGCGGCTCGGCGGAGCAGGCTTTCGACCGACTGCGGGCCATCAGCCAGTCCGAACGCACCAAACTCACAGCGGTCGCGACTGCGATCGTGGACGAGGCCGTGCGTCGCGCGGATTCCCGCCGTTCGCAGTGATCTCCCGCCTGACCCGGCGGCACGCTGTCAGTCGGTGACAGGGTGACGCATGACCTGCTGATCCAGTCCGACGATCACGGTCGGGCACCGGGCGTGCCGAACGCAGGCCCCGCCGGTGCGACCCAGCACGAAGTCGTGCAAGTCGGTGCCCTCGTGGACCCCGATCACCAGCAACAGTGCACCTTCGGAGCGCTCCACCAGCACGGTCCGCGGTGGGCCCGGCAGGCTCGCCGGCAGCACCGCCGGCTTCTCCGGCATCTCCAACAGGGCCGCCTGCACCACAGTTTCCAGTAGGCGGCCCGCCGCGGCCTTGCGTTCGTGTTCGGTGCCGGCCCCGACAAAGGTCGCACCCCTGGGCGGGTAGCAGTGCACGACTTCGACCGATGCGGCTGACCTGACCCCTTCCTTCAGCGCCCACCGCAGCGCCGCAGCGCTTTCGAGATCCCCGTCGACGCCGACGACGATCCTGCCCGCCGGCTCAGCGCTCGTCATGGCTGCTAGCCGGCCTTGGCTGCCGCCGCGGGTGCCTCGTGCCGGACGACGCTCTGGTCAAGACCGACGATGGCCACCGGGCAGCTCGCATGGCGAAGACAGGACTGGGCGACCCGCCCCAGGATGAGATCTCGCAGCGCAGTATGGCCGTGTACGCCCAGGACCAGCAGCGACGCATTCTTCGAACGCTCAACCAGAGTCTTGGCCGGACCACCAGGCAGGCTCGACTCCCGCACCTCCGGCTGTTCCGGCATTGCCTGCAGGGCTGCCTTCACCTCGTTGCTGAGCATGATGGACGACGCGGTGTGCAATTCGTGGGGCGTGCCGAAGCCGAAGTCGGTCAGCGTCTGCGGCAGGTAGCAATGGACCACCTCAACCGCGGCGCCGATCGTCACACCCTCCTTCAGCGCCCACCGCAGCGCGGCCAGACTCTCTGCGCTGCCGTCGATCCCGACGACGACGAGCGGCTCGTGTTCTGCGACCATGACGGTGCTCCCTTGTCTTCGAAGATTCCATCCCCGGGTGAAGGGGTGGCCTGATCTGAACCTAACGCCGGGCGCCCGGTGGATGAAGGGCTTAAGGACCTGCGCAGAGGGGACCGAATACCCGCGAACTCCTCAACCCGAGCGGGCCGGGCCACGCCGGATCAACCGGACCAGTTCGTCTGCACCCCAGACGATCAACGGGAACGGAAGGGCGATGGCCAGCTGTCCCGGGCTCAGCGCAGCAGTCCCGAAGATGTCCTGCAGCACCGGCACGTACACCAGGGCCGCGGTGAAGATCAGTTCGAAAGCTATCCCCCACAACAGCAGCGGGTTGGAGAACACCCCGATCGAGAACAGCGAGGCGTGATCGGTCCTGGCCGCGAACGCGGTTCCGATCTGGCAGGCGACGATCCCGACGAAGGTGACGGTGGTGGCCTGCCGATAGGCATGGTGCAGCGCTGCACCGGCCCCGGTCGGATCGCCGGGGTGCCAACCGGCACGCACCAGCGTGTAGAAGTAGCCGCCCATCACCAGGATCGCGGAGAGCAGCCCCAGCAGGCCCCACGCCCTGATCAGCAGTGCACGATCGATGACACCGGTGGTCGACGGCCGGGGCGGCTGGCTCATCAGGCCGGGTTCCGCCGGTTCGCGCCCCAGCGCCAGCGCCGGGAGTGTCTCGGTGCCGAGATCGATGGCGAGGATCTGCAGCACCGTCAACGGCAGCGGCACCGAACCACCCGACAGGGCGAAGACCAGGAAGGGCACCACTTCGGGCACCGCGTGGGCGAAGATGTACAGCACGAACTTCCGGACGTTGTCGAACACCCGCCGACCGGCGTTGACCGCACCGACGATGGTGGCGAAGTTGTCGTCGGTCAACACCATGGTCGCCGCTTCGCGGGCCACGTCCGTGCCCGAGCGGCCCATCGCCACGCCGATGTCGGCATGCCGCAGGGCCGGTGCGTCGTTCACGCCGTCGCCGGTCATCGCCACGACTTCGCCCTGTCCCTGGAGGGCCTCACAGATCCGTAGTTTCGCCTCGGGTGAGGTGCGGGCGAAGACGATCTCATCCTGGCCGGACAGCATTTCGTCCAGTTGGGCGTCGCCCAACCTGTCCAACTCGGCGCCGGACACGATCTGCCTGCCGTGCGTGCCGATGCCGACCTGGCGCGCGATCTCGGCCGCGGTGAGCCCGTAGTCCCCGGTCACGACGTGGATCCGGATGCCGGCCCGATGAGCCTGTTCGACGGCGTCGGCGACCCCGGCCCGCGGCGGATCCACCATCGCGACCAGCCCGATCAGGGTCAGGCCCGATTCGGCGTCCTTCCGGTCGGTCGGCACCGACTGCCCGGAGCCCAGCGGGCGCCGGGCGATCGCCAGCACCCGAAGACCCTTGGCGGTGTACCGGTCGAGCGTTGTCTGCAGTGCTGCCCTGGAGATGTCGTCAAGCGGTCCGACGGTTGCTGCGCTCTCGAGCTGGTGAGTGCAGTTGGGTAGCACCGCCTCCGGTGCACCCTTGGTGTGCACCGCGATCTCATCGGTCTCGGCATCAATGGTGGTCATCATCTGCGCGTGAGATTCGAAGGGGAAGATCCCTCTGCGGTTGCCCTTGCGCGTGGACGGGTCGACGGTGAACCCCCTGGCGGAGGCGAAGGCGAGCAACGCCAGCTCGGTGGGATCGCCGATACCTGCCGCCTGCCCACCGGTGGGCGCCTCCGCGGTGGTGCACAGCGCCGCGCTGACGGCAAGTAGATGCACCCGTCGGTCGGCAGCCATGGCGGCCGTGTTCGTCGTGTCGAATTCCGCCCCTGGCAGACATATCTGGGTGACGCGCATCCGGTTCTCGGTCAGCGTCCCTGTCTTGTCGGTGCAGATCACGGTGGTCGAGCCCAACGTCTCCACCGCCGAGAGGCGTTTGACCACAGCACCTTTGCGCGCCAGCTCCCGCACACCGACGGCCAGCGCCAGGGTGATCGTCGGCAACAGGCCTTCGGGGACGTTGGCTACGATCAACCCGATGGAGAAGCTGACGGACGCTGTCCACCCGAGGCCGGCGGCAAGACCGGCCGGCAGGAACAACGCGCCGACGCCGACGGCCACCACTGCGATGATCATCGTGGCCCGCCGCACCTGGCGTTCCAGCGGACTGCGTTCCGCGATGCCCGCCTGGGACAGAATGGCGATTCTCCCCAACTCGGTCTTCATGCCGGTGCGGGTCACCAGGACAGTCGCTTGACCGGACGCGCACGATGTCCCGCTGAAGACCAGATCGGTGGCCTCCAGCAGGGGCCCGGTCGGGTTGTCCGACCCGGCGGACCGGGTGGCCGGCAGGGATTCCCCGGTGAGCGCGGACATGTCCAGCTGCACGACGCCGTCCAGAATGCGGGCATCGGCAGAGATACGGTCGCCCTCGGTGACCATCAGCACATCGCCGGGCACCAGCTCCCTGGCCGGGATCTTGCAGGGCTGTCCGTCGCGCATGACCGTGGCAGTGGCGGGCAGGAACGCCGCCAATGCCTCCACCGCGTGTTCGGCCTGCATTTCCTGGACGAAGGCGAAGCCGGCGTTGAGCAAGATCACCGCGATGACCGCCAGAGACAGCGCGGGTGTGCCGCCCACCCACGCCAGCACCGCAGCCAAGGCCAGCAGCACCGCCAGGGGCTGGGTGAACTGGGCCAGCAGCTCTCGTGGCCAGCGCCTGGCATGCTGGCGAGTCAGTTCGTTGGGCCCGTTGACCAGCAGACGCCTGGCCGCCTCCCGGCCGGCCAGACCGGCCGGCGCACTCCGGAGCTCCCGGAACAGCGCGGCGAGCGGCATCTGCTCGTCGGCCTCGTCTGCGTCGCCCGGACCGGCCGAGCCGATCGGCGCTGATGGCGCAGTCGCCGTCACCCCGCTGATCCGCAGTGCCGGTCCGGCGGCGGTGAGCCGTCACAGCCGCAGTGCGTCATGCGTACTCCCCCTGGTCGTTGTTGCTCTCCCCGGCTCTTACCGAGCGTGGCTGGGCAGAGCGCCTACCGGACACCGTCGGAAGTCACCGGAGGCCGGGCCTTTCGGCCCCAGTCAGGGCAATGGGGCCGGTCAGGGTAATGGGGCGGACCAGACCAGCCGCGTGCCACCGTTCTCCGGTCGCTCCAGGGTGCAGGTTCCGCCGGATTCCCTTGCCCGCCGATTGAGGTTGTGCAGTCCGCTGCGGGCCACCGTGGCGGGCATGCCGATCCCGTCGTCGGTGACCGAGATCACCAGGTCGTCCTCTACCGACACCGTCACCGTCAGCTCACCGGCGCCGGCGTGCCTGACGACGTTGCTCACCGCCTCCCGCACCACGGCCTCTGCGTGCTCGGCCAGCACGGCCGGCACCACCTCGAGCGGGCCGGAGATCCGGATGGAGACGTGCACGGAGCTGTCGGCAGTCAGCTCGGCGGTGGCCTTCTGCAACACCGAGCGCAGGGTCGTGGTGTGGGTCGTCCCGGCGTGCAGATCGAAGATGGTGGCCCGGATGTCCTGAATGACCTCGTGCAGTTGATCAATGTGTTCGTTCAACCGGTCCGCGACCTCCGGTGTAGTGGCCCGACGGTGTGTCCCGTGCATTGCCAGGCCAACGGCGAAGAGCCGCTGGATCACCTGATCATGCAGGTCCCTGGCGATCCGGTCCCGCTCGGACAGAATCGCCAACTGCCTTCTGGCGAGCTGGTTCTCGGCCCGTTGCAGGGCAAGCGCCGCCTGGTCGGCGAACGATGCGACGACCTGCAGTTGGTGTTCCTCGAACAGCGGTGCGCCGGCCGCCCTGACTGTCAGCAACACACCGGAGATGGGTTCGCTGGTGCCAAGTGGCAATGCCAGGGCCGGCCCGAACCGGCTCACCAGATCGCCGGACGGATCCCGGGCCAGCGTCGCGACGTTGCGCGGCACATGGTCGCGGTAGACGGCACCCATGGTCGACCCATCTACCGGGATCAGGGTGCCCGTGATGGCCTCTCCACCCACCCCGACGCA
Source organism: Mycobacteriales bacterium (assembly GCA_038229825.1). GTDB lineage: Bacteria > Actinomycetota > Actinomycetes > Mycobacteriales > Nakamurellaceae > Nakamurella. Next base: position 271,394 of record JBBROB010000001.1, on the reverse strand, counting down.
CACCGCGATTCGCAGCTCGGTCACCTCTGCTGACCCGTCGGCCGGTTCCGGCAGGGCGATGAAGGTGAACTCGGCGCCGGTCAACTCCTGCGCACGGGTCGCGACCAGTCGAAGGGCATCGCTGGCGTCGGTTCCGTCGAGCAATTCGACAGTGATCTCGCCGGCAGCCTCCAGCCATCGCTGACGCCGCCGCAACTCCTCATAGAGCCTGGCATTCTCCACGGCGATGCCGGCTGCCGCCGCCAAGGCCGACAGCACCACCTCGTCGTCCTCGTCGAACGCCCGGCCGTCGGCTTTTTCCGTCAGGTACAGACGGCCGAACACCTCGCCCCTTGCCTTTACCGGAACGCCCAGGAAGTTGCGCATCGGCGGGTGGTTGGGCGGAAACCCGATCGACGCCGGATGCATCGACAACTCCTCCAGCCGAAGGGGTTTGGCTGCCTCGATGACGACACCGAGGACGCCGTGACCGGTCGGCAGCGGACCGATGAGATCCCTTGTCGCATCGTCGATTCCGGAGTGGACGAACTGGGTGAGCATGCCGTCGTCGCCCAGCACTCCCAACGCGCCGTAACGTGCGCCGACCAGGTCGGTTGCGGCCTTGACGATCTGCCGGAGGGTCGCGTCCAGCTCCAGCCCGGAGGACACCACCAGGACCGCTTCCAGCAGTCCCTCCATGCGGCCCTTGTTGCCGGCCACGATGTCCTCCACCCGATTCTGCACTTCGGTCAGCAGATCTCGCAGACGCGCCTGGGACAGGGTGCGCGGCAGCCCGAGCGGAACCCCCGGACCATCGCTCATCGCCGTCAGGGCACTCTCCAGCTGGTCGCCGCCGATGCCGGCGGCGGTCATTCGAGGGTCCTCACATCATTCACTGTGGCACGAAGCAATGAACGACGCACAGCCGGCGATGCTTGTCGGCCCGGCCGTCCGGGCGCAGAGCATCCCCGACCGGCCCGGGCATTTCGCAGGAGGACCCGGGCACCAGCAGGAACGGCCCGGGCATTTGCATGGGTTCTGCGGGACGTTCGGCCCTATGACGACGTCGGTGGCCGCCGCAAGGTGGAGGTAAGGCACCACGTGCGCGCTCTCCTCGAGTGGGCATTTCCTGATGCACGCAGCGAAGAGGGAGCGTCCACCGATGAATAGCCGCGTCGCTCCGGTGGGACACCTTCTCCCGGATCAGCTGAGCGAGGTGGTAACCGCTGCAGGTTGGGCCCCGTCGACGAACGGGAGCCGGCCGTGGCGGTTCCAGATCACCGACGTGGGTATCGAACTGCACATCGAGCTGCCACCTCCGGTGGCCGGCGATGCCGTTCAACGGCAGGCGTTGGTGGCCTGCGGGGCGGCGCTTTTCAACCTTCGGATGGCGATCCGGTCCCACGGAGTCGACTGCATGGTGCGCCTGTTACCGGACGACGAGCGACCCGATCTGCTGGCCGTCGTCGAGGTGCTCGGGCAACGGCCGATGACACCCCAGCTGCGGGATCTGACCACTGCGATGCCCCTGCTGAACACCGAACCCCACCAGTTCGGGGCCGGCACCGTTTCCGAGGCGTTGCTCAACGAACTGCGGCATTCGGCCCGGATCGAACAGGCCTGGGTGGCGACCATTTCGTCGAACCAACTGGCGGAACTGATCCCGCTGGTGGCCGTGGCCGACCGGTCCCAGCTGTCCGGTGGATCGCCGCTCATCGCCGCGATCGGGACCTTTCAGGACGACAGGGCCTCCCGACTGCGAGCCGGTCAGGCCGTGCAACGGGTCCTGCTGACCGCCACCAGATGGCGCCTGAACGCCTGTTTCCTGAATCTGGTGTCCGATCTTCCGACGGCCCGCCACCAACTGCGGCAGCTGATGGGCGGCGGTCTGTGGCCGCAGGCGCTGCTTCGGGTGGGTGTCAGCGCGGCCTGAACGCGGCCCGCCGAGTCAGTATCGAGGCGGATCGCGCAACTCGGTGGCCAGCACCGCCACCTGGGTGCGCCGTTCCATGCCGAGTTTGGCCAGCAGTCTGGACACGTAGTTCTTCACGGTCTTCTCGGCCAGGAACATCCGCTCGGCGATCTGCCGATTGGTCAGTCCCTCGCCGACCAGGTCCAGCACCGTGCGCTCCTGGTCGGTCAGTCCGGCCAGCGGTCCGGGTTGCTGCACGCTGTCCCGCAGCCTGCGCATCAGGGCCGCGGCCGCGCGGTTGTCCAACAGCGAGCGGCCGGCTCCGACAGTGCGGACCGCGGACAGCAGATCCATGCCCTTGATGTCCTTGATGACGTATCCGCCGGCCCCGGCCAGGATCGCGTCCATCATCGCCTGCTCGTCGGTGAAGGAGGTCAGCATCAGGCAGTTGAGATCAGGCAGCCTGGACTTCAGTTCGCGGCAGAGCTCCACTCCGTTGCCGTCGGGCAGGCGGATGTCGAGCACCACTACGTCCGGTTTGAGGGCTGGAACCCTGGCCAGCGCCTCGGCCACCGACGACGCCTGCCCGATGACCGTGAGGTCGTCCTCGTCGTTGACCAGGTCGGCCACACCTCGGCGGACCACCTCGTGATCGTCGACCAGGAAGACGGTGAGCAACTCAGCCCCCTCGGGTGCACGCCGGTCGCGGCCCGACGGCCGTGATCTGAACCTCAGGCTAGGTGCACCCACGATCGGCGGTGTAGGGCCGAAAGGCCCCGACGAGCCAGGACGGGCAAGTGCGTGTCCAAAGATGCCCCCGGGACGTGCCCAGCCAGGCAAGCGACCGGCACCGCTCAGTAGGCGGGACGCACAACGGCGACTCCGCACGACGCTGCGGCGATCATCGCCCGACTCGTCGATCCCATCAGCACCTCGGCCAAACCGCTCCGACCGCGGCTGCCGACCACCACCAGAGCCGGCCGGCGTCCGTTGCGATCCGGGTCGGCGCAGCAGCGCAACAACACCTGCGCCGGCCGGCCCCGCAGCACCAGAGGGCGAATGACGACCTCCGGATACTTCCGGGCCCAGCCGGCCAGCTGTTCGACCAGCAGACCCCGCTCCTGTTCGTCGATGACCGCCGGATCGACCACCAGCGGGTACACCCCGAGGAAACCGTCGAGCGCGCCGGCGTCCCAGGTTCGGACGACAATCAACGGCACCCGCCGCAGCGCCGCCTCCTCGAAGGCGAACGCCAGCCCCTGGTCGGAATCGGCAGACCCGTCCACACCCACCAGCACCGGCCCGTCACCGCCGGACGGAGCACCGTCCTGGCCCGCCCGGATCACCACGACCGGACCGTGCGCATGGCCGGCGAGCCGCGCCGCCACCGAGCCCAGCAGGGCCTCGGTCAGCTGATGTTGACCGTGCGAACCCACCACTGTAAGTACCGCTGTTTGTGATGCCGCCCGCAGCGCCTCGATCGGAGACTGCTCCTTGATGACCGTCCGGACGGTCAGCCCCGGATAGGCGGTCGTGACGGCGGCCTGCGCAGCGGCGAGCAGCTTCTTCGCCTTTGCCACAGCGGCCAGATGCTGCCCCGCCGATGCGACCGGCCCGGCACGGCCGATCAAGGCGACTGCGTAGGCATGCACCATGCACATCGCCACTCCTCGCCGCTGCGCTTCCGCAGCAGCCCACAGCGCCGCACCGACGGCCGCGTCGGATCCGTCGATGCCGACCGCCACGAATTTCTCGCCAACTACGGTGCCCACCGTACTGGATAGCAGGCAATTTTCTTTTGCCGGCTCAGCCGCGGCCACCAGCTCGGGCTGGACGGGATCAGCGACCTTGTTCGTGGCGGCCATCTTCTCGACCTCCTGTGGTCATTGAGCTTTCGACAAGAATGCGCCGGTTGACCACTGTTCGGACACTGGCGAAGGTCCCAGCGTCGGCAGTCTTAGGACCCGATCTGCTCGATTCTCGACCGCTCGGACCGACCGCTGAAGCTGGTGCGAACTGCCGGACAAGGTTGACACCGGCTGCTTCCGAGGGTTCTCTGGAGGGTGCTGATACAACAGCCGGCCTGAGACCGGTGCCGTCAGCCCTTCGGGCCGTGGCATTTTTCGAGCAACGCTCGCCGCTCAGATCCCTTTCGGGTCGACGGGACTCCCTTCGCCACGATCGCACCCACACCTGTCTGATCGGCCTCAGGCATCTCCCGGTCACGGTTCCTCGCGTACGCCTCGACCGCCGTTTCGGCCGCCTGGGTTTCGACACCCCAACCGACCTCCGCCAGGGAGCGATCGATGACTCGACACAAAGCCATGACCCTCGTCGACGTGGTCAACGGGGCGATCGGCCCGTTCGACGACTATTGCGGGGGCTACGGGAACCCGGGAGCCAGTGGCCTCGGATACATCTCGGTGCTGAAGATGTCGACCGGAATGGTGGCCAGGCAGATGGACACCGTCATCGAGGGCATCGTCTCGCACGACCGCGCCGAGAAGAACGACGCCTACGCAGGACAGGTCAACATGATCACCGCGTCGTCATTCAACGGCATCAACGGTGCGGTCTGGGGTTACGACGTGGCCCGTCATGACGGACTGCGGGACGGGACGGTCCGGCCGATCATGCATCGCACCCGGCACGACGGGGTCAAAGTGCCGATCTTCCCGGTCGCTCCCCTTTTGGAGGCCGGTCAACAGCTGTTCGGCAGCGAGGCGGCTCGCCGCTATCCGCTCCTGCCCGGCGCTCACGTTGTCTCCGCGGCGAAGGACATCACCGTCTCCGGTCCCACCTCGGTGTGGTCGGCCATGGCCCTTGCCATCGCCCAGGATCGCGAACACGACTCTTCTCTGTTCGTCGAGGACGTCGGGCAAGACCCCCTTGGCACGACCAGCGCGCAACGAGCTGCGATGTTGGACACCCGGATGGAGAACATCGTCGACAGCGTGATGCTCGGCGGCGCCGACCAGGACATCAAGTACAAGGAGATCTTTGTCGGCTTCAAGAGCGAGTGGATACCGGCGGGCTATGTCGGATGTGCGCTGACCTGCGCGCCGCACGTCGTGTTGGCGCGCAACGCCGTCCCAGAGCCGCCGTCCCGGCTGTTGAGCATGTCCCTGTCGGAATGGGATGCTCAGCACGGGTTCTAGTTTGGACAGCTGAACGAAAGAGAGTGCACGATGCAGACCTGGGTGGTCTCGCACCCGGCGCCGATAGACTCCGGACCCTTGCGCCGGATCGAACGGGACACGCCCGATCCGGGTCCGGGCCAGGTCAGGGTGCGGGTGAGTTGTTGTGGGGTGTGCCGCACCGATCTGCACCTGTCCGAAGGAGACCTGCAATCGCGCCATCCCGACACCGCGCCCGGGCATGAAATCGTTGGCGTCGTCGATGCTCTCGGCCCCTGGGCCGGCCGGTTCGAGATCGGCGATCGTATCGGCGTCCCGTGGCTGGCGCAGACCGACGGCACCTGCACTGCCTGCCGCTCTGGTCGGGAGAACCTTTGCCGCGAACCCCGTTTCACCGGTTGGGATCTCGACGGCGGCTATGCCGACTTCTGCCTGGTCCAGGAGGCTTACGCCTACCGGCTGCCGACGGCGCTGTCCGACGAGCAGGCCGCACCACTGCTGTGCGCGGGCATCATCGGCTACCGGTCGCTGCTGCGCGCCGAGGTTCCGCCGGGCGGGGCACTGGGTCTCTACGGGTTCGGCGGCAGTGCCCACCTCACCGCCCAACTGGCCCTGCACCTGGGGTTGCGGGTCCACGTCCTCACGCGCGGCGAGGGCAACCAGGAGCTGGCACGTCGGCTCGGCGCAGACTCGGTAGGGCCGGCGGACGGGTCACCACCCGAAATGCTGGACGGTGCGATTCTGTTCGCCCCAGCCGGTGAGTTGGTACCGGTGGCGCTGCGAGCGCTGGGGCCGGGCGGGACGTTGGCGGTGGCCGGGATCTGGCTCACCGATATCCCAGCGTTGAATTACGAGCACGAGCTCTTCCAGGAACGCCAACTCCGCAGTGTCACGGCGAATACCCGTGCGGACGGAGAACAGTTCCTGCGGCTGGCCGCCCGGTTCGGCATCGGCGCGACCACGACGGCCTATCCGATGGCCGAGGCCGACCGGGCCTTGACGGACCTTTCACACGGCCGCTTCAGCGGCGCCGCCGTCCTGCACAACTGAGGCGTTACTCGGACAGTTTCCGGTGGACCTCAATGGTCCAGTCGTTCGCCAACGCCGCGATGGCGCTGACTGCGGTGACGATGGGAAGGGCAACAGCGGCGATGACGCCGGCGGTCACCGGGATCTCCATCACGGTGTGGCCTTCGCTGTTCTTGACCAGAATTCGACGGACATTTCCCTCGTGAATCAAACCCTTCACCTTGCCCACCAGCGCGTCGGCGCTGACCTTGGTGGTCTCTTTCTCTGCCGAGGCGTCCTCGGTGGGGGTGAGGGTGGCGTTCTCCAGGTGCTGGTCCTTGGCGGTCGTCATTTCGCTGCCCTTCTGCTTGGTGAACCTCCAGCATGCGCTGCGCCACCGCAGGTTCCGCTGGAGGCGAAGGTCCCTGAAAGTCCCGGTCCAGGCTCGCGCCGCACAGCACGGGATGCATCGGCCCGCGGTACCGAGCCCAAAGATGGATCGCTGGCGATCGATCGGCTGCATCGAGTTCAACACCCACCAGTTTACGGCGCAAACGGGTTTATCTCGTAAAGAACCACCGCTCCGACGAGTCGCCCGAACGATCGGCGTGCCGATCGGGTACTACCGTGGCGGAACATCCGAAATCGTTGCTCCATCTGCTACTCGGCGGTTACCTTCGAAAGTGCTAGATCCAATAGCCGGTCCGGGGTCGACGCTGCCACGCCAACGGTCGCAGCGTCGGGAGATATGTTCTCGCCGCCTGGGAGTCAATCGGGTCTACCGAACGACTGGACCGTTCCCATGAACCTTCGTGCTGCGCCATCGGCGCCGCTGATTCCGTCCGCCCGGTGCGCTTCCGCGACCGCGCTCGCTGTCTCTGTCTCCGATCCGGACAGCCGTTGGCCGCAAATCCCGTATGGGCATTCCATACGGGCTTACAGTCCTCGTCAATTTGCTTCACCCACACATCATCGTTCCACCGGCCACGCGGTCGTCACCAGTCCCAGCCCTTGCTCACATCACTCACCTCCATCCTCATCCGCACCGCCGGCCAACCCGCCCTCACCAGTCCCAGCCTTTGCTCACATCACTCACCTCCGTCCTCATCCGCACCGCCGGCCAACCCGTCCTCACCAGTCCCAGCCTTTGCTCACATCACTCACCTCCAGTTCGTCACTCGTCGCTTGGTCACCGCGGCCTCATGGTTCGACCGACCCATCCACTGGGCTGGCGGTTATCCCTCCGGCCGACAACTTTTCGAGGTAGGTTGCAAAGCGGTGCCGATGGCATCGCCGGCGATCGTTCGGGTACCTTCGTCGTACCAGCCAGGGGGAGGGTGGCACACAGACAATGATCGTCGATTCCGGTGTGTTATCGGGAACCTCTAACCGGCAGTGGCCTTTCCGTCGGTGGGAGTTACGGAGCGTGCCCGCGAGCGCCCGGATTTTCCTTCTGGTGGTCGAACTCGCCGCGCTGGCGGTCACCGTCCGTCTACTGATGACCGAATCGATGACCGCGTCGGACTGGAAACGATTTGCGGTGCTCGCCGTCATGGCTCTTGGATACGCCGAAGCGGGGGCCCGCGTCGAGCGCCTCAAGCGCTACCTTTCGCCCGGGGGCGACAAGGTCGTGTCCAATCAGGCATCGGTGTGGGCATTCGCGGCGGTGCTGACGCTGCCGGCCGGTTGGGCCGGCACTCTCATCGCCCTGCTCTACCTCCAGGCCATGGTTCAGCGATCGCGCGACAAGACCGGTGTGCCGTACCGGGTGGTGTTCGCCGGCTCCACCATGATCCTGTCCGCGGAGGCCGCCTCCGCCGTGCTCGGCGCATTCGGCACAGGTGATCCGCTGCGTGTCGGCCTATTGGCCTCTGCGGCCGTCGTCCTCGCCCTTGTCTCGTTCACTCTGGTCAATTTCTGGCTGCTGCTCGGGGGGATGTGGCTGACCCGTCGGCCGCCCAGCCTCCGCTCGCTGCTCCCGGACACCGAGGCGTTCAGCTACGAGTTCGCCACTCTGGTGCTGGGGATCGTTACCGCCGAGTTCCTGGTCCACACCCCGGCGCTGACCCCGGTGGCGATCATCCTGGCTGCGTATCTGCATCGCAGTTCGCTGGTCAACTCGCTGCACCGCGCAGCCCGCACCGATACCAAGACCGGCCTGCCCAATCTCACCGCGTGGACCCAGCACGCGGAGGCTGTGCTGTCCCACAGCCAGCGCCACCGTCAGCCCGTCACCGTGCTCTTCTGCGACCTCGATGACTTCAAGGCCGTCAACGACACCCACGGCCATCTCGTCGGGGATCAGGTCCTGGTCGCCGTCGCTCAGACTCTGCGCCGTGAGCTCCGCGGCCACGACGGGATCGGTCGCTTCGGGGGGGACGAGTTCGTCGTCGTACTCGACTCCGTCGACCCGGCGGAGACCCAACAGATTGCTGCGCGGCTGCGTTCGGCCATCGGCGCACTGGAGTTCGACAACGACCTGCGCATTTCGGTTTCTCTTGGCATTGCCCACCACGCCCCGGATCAGGTACGTCCAGATCTGCAAGAACTCCTAAGGGAGGCCGACTCCGACCTGCGGACCGTCAAATCGAGCCGACCCTCCCAGGTGCAGCGAGCGACACCGGATCCCCGGACCCTGAGCCGGTAAGCCCTTCCCGATCGCGCATCCCGGGGGATCAGCAGGTGTCCGGTGGACGGTCGATGCGGTGCTGATGCCTGAGCACAGCAAGGATGCAGCCAAGGAAGGCAGCCGTGGTGCCCGCTGCGGCCACGGCGACACTGGGGCTGGTGAGTTGGCTGACGAGACCACCCGCGAGCAGTCCGACCCCCTGGGCACCCAGCAGGGCGGCAGAGGCGACGGCGATACCCTGGCCCCGGATCTGCGGAGCGATTGTCTGCACGAATTCGGTCACCACCTGCACCTGATACCCGGTGAAGCTGCCGGCGAGGGCCCACAAGAGGCAGGTGAGGGCTAATCCGGGTCGAAAGACACAGAGGACGAGCGGTATCCCGGCCGCGCCGGCAAACGGACCCAGTAGCGCAGCCTGGGTCCCGGCCGAGAGCCGTCGCGTGTAGAGCACGGTGCCCAGGAGGACTCCTGCCGGTCCCGCCGCCAGCAGCAGGCCGACACTGCGGGCGTCACCGCCCAGCTCTGTTGCGTAGGGGGCGGCGAGTCCTTCCGGCACAACGATCAAGCCGAGCAGGCAGGAGAACGCGACCAGTAGCCTGAGCCGTCGGTCGCCGAAGACGGCCCTGGGTCCAGCCAGCCACCGCCGCCGATGCCCGGTGTCGCCCCCGCTGAATTCGGGGTTGACCAGTCGCGGGCGTGGCCGCACCCCGATGCGGATGATCAGCGCTGACAGCGCGAAGGTGGCCGCGTCCGCAGCCAGTGCGACTTGCGCACCGACGGTGGCCACGGCGAATCCACCGACGGCGAATCCGGCCAACTGGGCGGCCTGACTCGTGGCCGAGCGCAGTCCGAGACCCATCGGGTACATCGGGGCGGGCAGGATATCCACCACCAGAGCGGACTCGGCAGCCTTCCAAGGCGTGCCGACCAAGACCGCGATGACCAGCAGACCGGCGAGCACGGCCACGGGTTGATCGGGTATGGCCATCGCCGCCAACAGGACTGAGCGGATGACGTCGCCGAAAACCAGTAGCCCGCGCCGCGGCAGTCGGTCGGCCAGGTGGCCCAACAGGAGGCTGCCAAGGAGGGCCGGCAGGAAGGTCAGCGCATAGACGGCCGCGGTCGCGAATCCGGACCGGGTCTGGTCGAAGACCAACACCGATAGCGCCACCCGCGCGATCTGGTCACCGAGGAGTGACTGGATGTCCGCCAGCCACAGCAGGCGGTATTCCCGCAGCCGCAGCACGGCGGTGAACCCCGCCCCCTGGCCCCGGACGGCCCCCGGGCCGGGCCTTTCCGGGGGGTCGAGGGTCACGAGGACCAACGTAGTGGTCGGGCGTGGCCAGTCAGGTGACCTACTGCGCAGCGGTCAGGTGAAATAGCGCCATATGGTCCACGGCTTCCGGCCGTTGGTCCCTGGTTGCGCCCGCAGAACGCTGGTAGCGTCCGGTTCAGGCGCAACAGCTGATGTCGGGCGGTCGAAGTGGTCATTCCAGAGCAGATGGGCGGGCCCGGCCGCCAGGTCCCGTTGCCGGATGGATGGCGACGAGTCGCCGAACTGCGCGATGAGGCCGGGCGGGCGCGAGATCTCGCGGCGCAGTTACGCGACAGTACAGCGCAGGGCCGGGATCATTCGGCGGATCTGCGCGATGAGGTGGCCGACGAACGCGACCGCGGCTGGGCGGCCCAGCACACGGTGCCCGGCGCCGGTGGCGGAGACGCCGCCAGGCCCGAGATCGCCTCGTTGCAACGCGCCGCCAGATCGGACCGACTGTGCGCTTGGCGAGATCGGGGTGCGAGCGCCTCCGACCGCGCCGGAGCGGAGTTGGACCGTGACAACGCGCAGGCCGATCGTGGGGCCGCGTCGATGGACCGGGTGCATGCATCTGTCGATGGGCTCACCGGTGTCCACACCCGGGAGGCCGGTCTGGTGGAATTGGAGCGTGATCTGGCCAGGGTGCGGCGGACCGGTCATCGCCTCGTGCTGGCCTTTGTCGACGTCGACCACCTGAAGACGATCAATGACACCGATGGCCACGCTGCCGGTGATCGGCTTTTGCGTGAGGTGGCGGAAACCCTGCAGTCGGCGCTCCGACCCTACGACCTCGTGATGCGGTTCGGTGGGGACGAATTCCTCTGCGCCATCCAGGACGTCGATGCACACACCGCAGGACGGCGGTTCGCAGAGGTCAACCTGCTGCTCGCCCTCGCCCCGGAGCGCGGATCAGTGACCGTCGGGCTGGCCGAGACACACGCAGACGAGTCCTCATCCACTCTCATTGCGCGTGCTGATGCCGACCTCTATCGGCAGCGCCGGAGCGGTTTTCACTGAGTTCCAGTCATTCGTCAGATGCTGGGCACCCCCGCCGGATCCCGGGATCCGACAGCCGATCAAGGTCAACCCGGCCACCACGCCGAGACCGCCTCCGATCACGCAAAGTGCGCGCACCGGGGACAGGACATGCACAGGACCCCTCGTCCCGACATGGCCGAATCCGCCGGTACCGCCGCTCAGGGAGCCGTGGTGATGGTCCAATCGCCGTCCGATTCCACCTGCAGGTAACCGGGGGTGGTCAGGACAACCGTGCCCTTGAAAGTGCCGATCTGATGGACAGCTTGCTGTGGATAGTTCGCGCCGTATCCGATCACCACGAAATCAGACGTACCGACATTGGCGACGGTCGCGACCGCGTTGGCGCCGGACATCTTGATGACGGTGTCGCCATGGCCGCTCGCCGAATTCTTGGTGACCTTCACCGATCGAACGTCCGCAACGGTGATCGACCAGGTGGAACTGGCACTGATGGTCAATTTGCCGGTCGATGCGGCCGAGGTGGCGTCGAGCAGGCGACTTCCGCTGTACGGTCCGACCTGATCGACCAGCGACGCCTGGGCACCATCAGCGGTCAGCGTTGTCCGACCACTGCAGGCCGCGCAGGTGAATTTCAGGACCGCCGGATTTCCACCCAGATCCACCTTCAGGCTCCCATTGCCTTTGCCGCTGTAGGTCTTTGTCGAGACGACGGGCTTGCCGGCGGCCAGCGCAGCCAGTTTCACGGTCGGTTGCGCCCCGACCTGCGTGGCGATGGTGGTCTGCGCCGAGGGCGGCGCTGCCGGCACTGCAGTTGGCGGGGTGCTCACACCGGAACTCGTCGGCCTCGGGATCGCGGTCAGCGTGACGATCTTTGTCGTCACCGCGGTCGACGGCGCTGTTGCTGCCGATGCGGGAGACTTACCGGGCGTGCGGGTCGCCACGAAAACGATCACGATCCCGGCAGCGATCAAGGCGCCGGCGACCTGCCAACCCCGCTTCTTCTTCTGCGATATCGGCAGCGGTGAAAATGGATTCTGCGGTGCCATCGGCTGTTCGGATGCTGGCGGATCGGTCACGTCATTCTCGTTTCTGGACGCTCGGTGTCAACTCTTCGCATACTCGGTGATTTCTGACGTGCACAGGTGTCGTAGTACGCCGATTGTCGGTAGTGGACCCATCGCCTTGTTTCGTCAAGGCTGCATCGCATTTCTTTCCAGCCCGCCCAGAATCTCATTCAACGGCTGCTCCGTACTTGATTCAGAAAGCTGCACAGAGTGTGTCTCAAGAGCTGCACAGTGTCTGGACACCGAGTTCGGGTCTGGGAACTCGGGTCCGGCTGTTGGCTGTGGTGGTGCGGGTGGAGCGGATCAGCTGCAGGGCGAGTCAAGCTTGCAAGATCATCGTCTGCTGCAACAGGGGGACAAAGACCTAGGCTGCCGAGTCAAACGGCCAGCGAAACGACCTCCCTAGCGCGCAAAAGGGTGGCTTCTGGGCTATCACGAACGATACGCCAAGAACACGAGTGTCGTAGCGACGGCCGACTGCCCGGTGGGTCGCCCGGCGGATGCGCCGCCCCGGCCGGCTCGCGGGCGGCGCGGCGGCGTCAGCTGATATATGCGTGCAAACCGGTCAGCAGCCCGCCCAGCGCGACCTTGGCGTCACCGAACAACATGGCGGTCTTCGGGTTCTGGTAGAGCTCGTTGTCGATTCCCGCATAGCCGTGACCCATCGAGCGCTTGATGACGACGATGCTCTTGGCCTGGTCGACATCGAGAATCGGCATCCCGGAGACCGCATTGCCCGGCCGGCGGGCGGCCGGGTTGGTGACGTCGTTGGCTCCGACCACCAACACCACGTCGGTGGTGGCGAACTGGGGGTTGATCTCGTCAAGATCCTTCAGCTCTTCGTAGGGCGCGTTGGCCTCCGCCAGCAGCACATTCATGTGACCCGGCATCCGGCCGGCCACCGGATGGATGCCGTAACGGACCTCTACGCCGTGATCGGTGAGCGCCTTGGCCAGCTGCACCAACTCGTGCTGACCCTGGGCGGCCGCGAGTCCGTACCCGGGCACGATGACAACCTTTGTCGCATAGGCCAACTGCAGTGAGGCGTCATCCGTGGTGATTTCCCGGACCGGGCCGCCACCTGGCGCTGCGGTGGTGCCCGTCGATTCGTCGCCGGTGCCGAAACCACCCGCGATGATGTTGACCAGCGATCGGTTCATCGCGTCGGCCATCAGCTTGGTGAGGATGCCGCCGGCTGCGCCGACGAGGGCGCCGCCGATGATCAGCGGCGTGCTGTCGATGACGAAACCGGCCATCGCCACCGCCGTACCGGTGAAGGCATTGAGCAGGGAGATGACGACCGGCATATCGGCGCCGCCGATGGGCAGGGTGGCCAGAATGCCAAGGCCGAGAGCCGCAACGGTCAGCACACCCAGCACAGGAACGCCTCCGTGGCCGCTCGCGTAGGTCCCGGCGGCGGCTGCCGCCACCACGGCGAGCACCAGATTGATCAGGCGTCCGCCGCGAAAGCTGAGCGGTCGACCGGGAATGATCCCGGCGAGTTTGCCGCCGGCGATCAGCGACCCGGAGAAGGTGATCCCGCCGATCAGCAGGTCGAGGACCGTCGTGAGGGTGGTGCTGATCGGCTGCAAACGCAGCGGTATCGACCCGGCATGGTCGATCGCGTCGCTGAACGCCACCAGTGCGGCAGCCCCACCGCCGACCGCGTTGAACAGGCTCACCAGCTGCGGCATGGCCGTCATCTTCACGCGCCTGGCCATCACCAGGCCGGCGACTGCGCCGATGATCAGACCGACCGCCAGCACGACAGACCCCACCGCGGTGATGGCGTGGTCGTGCGCCAGCACCACCACCGTGGTCAGCACAGCCACGATCATGCCGACCGCGGACAGCTTGTTGCCGCCCCTGGCCGAGAGCGGGGAGGTCATCCGGTGCAGACCCAGGATGAAGCAGACGGCCGCAGCGAGATACAGGATGTGGACTGCGGTATCGAATCCGGTCACGGTGCATCGACCTTTCCGGCCGGATCGGCCTTGACCCGGCCGGGCCTGGCCTTGAACATCTCCAGCATGCGGTCGGTGACCACATAGCCGCCCACCACGTTCATCGCGGCGAAAGCGGCCGCGACCAGAACGAGTAGGTAGCCCAACGGGCTATTGGCAAGAGCGGCGAGGACCATCACACCCACCACGACGACGCCGTGGATGGCGTTCGAGCCGGACATCAACGGGGTGTGCAGGGTGGCCGGCACCTTGCTGATGACCTCGAACCCGACGAGCACGCTCAGGACGAAGACGGTGATGTCGGCGAACAGGAGCAGGGTCATGGCAGGGGTCCTTGTCCGGTGGTGACGAGTTCGGCCGGCTGCGGGTTGGTCGGCAGGGTGGGGACGGCCGGCGCCGGGCGCACCATCTGGCCGTCCCTGGTGATCAACACGCCGGCGGTGATCTCGTCAGCGGTGTCCAGTTGCAGCCGGCCGGCGACCACGAGGTGTGCCAGCAGTGCGGCGATGTTGCGGGAGTAGGCAGTCGACGCCGCGTTCGGGACGGTTGACGGCAGATTTCCGGCACCGATGATGGAGACCGCATTGGTGGTCGTCACGGTGGTGCCCGGCTGCGAGCCCTGGACGTTTCCGCCGAGCGGACTGGCCGCCAGGTCGATCACCACAGATCCAGGTCGCATCGCCTGCAGAGCCGCCGTCGAGACCAGCATCGGTGGGCGTCGCCCCGGTACCTGGGCGGTGGTGATGACGATGTCGAATGTGCCAACCGCGGTGGCCATGGCGTCCTGCTGTGCCTTCTGCTCCGCAGCGGTCAGCTGCCTGGCATAGCCACCGGACGCGGTGGCGGAGACTGCGGAATCGAGATTCAGAAAGGCGGCGCCGGTTGAGGCGACGTCGCTGCGGGCGGCGTCTCGGACGTCGTATCCGGTGACGACCGCGCCGAGCCGACGGGCAGTGCCGATGGCCTGCAGGCCGGCAACACCGGCCCCGATGACCAGCACCTTGGCCGGTCGGACCGTTCCGGCAGCCGTCATCAGCATCGGGAGGTAGCTTCCGTAGGCGTTGGCGGCCACGATGGCCGCCTTGTAACCGGCCACGTTGGCCTGCGACGTCAGCGCGTCCATCGACTGAGCGCTGCTGAGCGTCCGTGGCAGTCCGTCCAGACTGATCACCGTCACCCGGGCCGCGGTCAGGCTCTCCATCAGCTCGGCGTCGACCGCGGGTTGCAGCAGGCCTATCAGGGTTTGCCCGGCACGCAGCAGTTTCAGCTGCGCGTCGGCCGGTGCACCGATGCAGACCAGCACGGCGCACTTGGAACAGACGGCCGCGGCATCGGCGACCGTTGCGCCGGCTGTGGTGTAGGCCGCGTCGTCGAATCCGGCACCGACACCGGCACCGGCTTCGATGACCACGCGGCAGCCCAGTAACAGCAACCTCTTCACCCCGTCAGGGGTGAGGGCTACCCGCCGCTCACCGGCGCCCGATTCGTGCAGGACGCCGACGGTGAGCGGCGGTGCCGCGGTGCCGGTCGGGACGGTCGCCGCGGCGGTCACAGCTCGAAGACCACCCGAGCGCTGATCTGGCCGGAGAGCACGTCCTCGATGGATTCGTTCACCTCGTCCAATTTGCGATCTGCGATGACCACCTTGGTCCGGCCGGCGGCATGCAGGGCGAAGACGTCCGCGAGATCGTTCCGGTTGCCGACGATCGAGCCGATGACGGACTTGCCGCCGATGACCATGTCGAAGATCGGCACGTTGAGCGCCCCGTTGTCGGCCGGCAACGCTACGCAGACCAGTCGGCCACCGCGCCGCAGCGACCGGAAGGCCTGATCGAACGAGGCCGGCGAAGCAGCCAGGGCCACCGCGACATCGGCGCCGCCGAGTGCCTGGATCGCGGCCACCGGATCGGTGGTCTTGGCGTTCACCACATGGTCGGCACCCAGCTCGGTGGCCATGGTCAGCTTGGCGTCCTGAATATCGACGCCGATCACGAAGCCGCCGGCGATTCGCGCGTACTGCAGGGCAAGATGACCGAGGCCACCGATACCGAAGACGGCCACCGTCTCGGCGGCCGCGACCTTGGCCACCTTGATCGCCTTGTAGGCGGTCACCCCGGCACAGGTCAATGGCGCGGCATCCCGTGAAGTGATGCCCGCGGGTACCGGTGTGGCGAAAGCCGCTGCCACCACGGCGTATTCGGCGAAGGTGCCGTTGACCGAGTAACCGGAATTCTGCTGCGACTCGCAGAGTGTCTCCCAGCCACTAATGCAGTGACGGCAGTGCCCGCACGCTGAACCCAGCCAGGCGATGGCGACCCGGTCGCCGACCGCGGGGGCAGTGACACCGGTGCCTACCTTCTCGACCAGGCCGACACCTTCGTGACCGGGAATGAACGGCGGTGTCGGCCTGACCGGCCAGTCTCCGTGCGCGGCGTGGATGTCGGTATGACAAAGGCCGGTGAACTCGATGCGGACCAGGACCTGGCCCGGACCTGGCTCCGGGATCGGCAGTTCCTGAATTTGCAGTGGCGACTGGAATGCGGTGACGACAGCGGCTTTCATGTTGGTCTCCGGGAGGTCGGGATGGGGGTGCTGCGCAACCGATGACCGATCCCTGCACGGGCGTTGCCGCGCAAGGATCGGAGAACGGGACGGTGAAGGCGCAGCCGATGACCCAACGGTAGTCAACGGGGCTCCCGCGATTCAGGGCCGTTGGTCGGACCTGGCTGAGGCAAAATGTCGGCCAGGTCGGGACGTAGGTCCCTGCTGCGGCCGCAAACTATCCTGCAGAAATGTGCTTCCGGGCAGAGCGGTAGCCGCATGGTGCGGCCGCGTTCGAAGGTTTTCAGCTCCCTGCGCGGCTATCGCGCGTCCTGGGCAGTCGGCGACGGGGTCGCCGCGCTCACCCTGCTGGCGATCGCCGTGCCCGAGCAGCTGGCCACTTCCAGACTGGCCGGCATGCCGCCGATCACCGGCCTGTACGCCTTCGTCGCCGGCTCGGTGATGTTCGCGCTGCTGGGCTCGAACCGTCAGATGTCGGTCGGCGCCGACTCGACCATCGCCCCGCTGTTCGCAGCGGGCGTCGGCGCCCTGGCGGTGCCCGGCTCGGCCGGCTATCTGGCAGACGTGGGCATCCTCGCCGTGATGGTGGGACTGATCGTGGCGTTGGTGGGTCTGCTCCGGCTCGGTTGGATCGCCCAGTTCCTGTCCGCGCCGATCATCAGCGGGTTCCTGGGCGGCGTGGCCGTGATCGTCGTGGTCCACCAGCTGCCCGACCTGCTCGGCCTGCCCACCGGCGGCGGCAGCACACTGCACCGGATCGGGACCGTGCTGAACCACCTCTCGCTGACCAACTGGTGGACGCTGGGCATCGGCGCCGGCGTGTTCGTGATCGCACTCCTGGGACACCTGATCGATCACCGGCTGCCGGGCCCATTGATCGGGTTGGTCATCTCCGCCATCCTGGTCGGCGCGCTGGGGCTGCACGGCCATGGCGTCGCGGTACTGGGCGCCGTGGCGCACGGCGGCCCACACCTGGGGTTGGCCGGACTGTCCTGGTCGGTGCTCGGCAGCCTGGCACCGATTGCGGGGGTGGTCGCACTCGTGGTCGTCAGTCAGACCGCCGCCACCACCAGGGCGTTTGCCGATCAGGGCGGCTACCAGGTGGAGGTGGATCGCGACTTCGTCGGCGTCGGGGCCGGCAGCGTCGTCGCCGGCCTGATCGGCGCCTTCCCGGTCAATGCAAGCCCACCGCGGACCTCGGCGATCGTGTCGGCATCAGGGCGAACGCAGGCGGCGGGGCTCGCCGCTGCGGTCGGGGTCGTGCTGCTGATCCCGGCCGCGGCTCTGCTGAAGGACGTGCCGCTGGCCACCCTGGCTGCCGTCCTGATCTTCGTCGCCGGTCGGATATTCCACGTCCGGGAGCTCGCCGACATCGCAAGATACGACCGCTTCGAGTTCGCTCTGGCGATGGTCACCCTGCTCACCGTCGGGCTGGTCGGCGTCGAGCCGGGCATCGTGGTCGCGGTCGCCTTGGCCATCCTGGACCGCACCCGCCTGTCGGACCGTCCGCAGCTGCACGTGCTCGGCCGGATCCCCGGCACCACCAGCTGGACCCCGGTCAGCGGCGCCGAACATGCCGCACAGCTTCCCGGCGTCCTGGTGGTGCTGTTCGCGACCCCGCTCTGGTACGCCAACGCCGCACGTTTTCGGACCGAACTGGACGCCGCGAAGCAGCGGGCCATCGGACCGCTGCGGGTGGTCGTGCTCGACACCATCGGGATGGGCGATATCGACTACACGGGATCCCGGACGCTCCGGCAGGTACTCGACCAGTTGGACCGCGACGGTGTGCGGTTCGCCATGGCCAGAACCGGCGGGCGAGTGCGCGCCGGACTCGGGCGATCCGACCTCCTGCGACGAATCGGCAGACAGAACCTGTTCGCCTCGGTCGACGAGGCGGTCGTCACCCTCGACCCTCCGCAGCCGCCCGGCCGCAAGCAGTAGTCGGCAAGCGGTGGTCGGCAGTCACGGTCGGCTCAGTCGGGCCAGGACGAGGACTCCTTCAGCAGCCGATTGAGCTGATGATCATCCAAGGCGGTCCATCGAGGAACGACAGCTGGGGTCACCGCACGCGGGGCGGCCGATCTATCGTGGGCCTTTGGGGTGAAGGTGCCGATCGACTCCCACCGCTCCCACCGCCACGCCCCCGCCGACCGTTCCGAAATCGGCGTCGAAGGGACCGCGTCCGGGGAATCCGGCGCCCTCTGTTCTCGCTGGCGGGCAACGCCGCCCGGGGTGAACTGGTCACCCCACAGGAAGAATGCGATGACCACCAGGCAAAGAATGAGAAAGGCCATGAGAACGGCTCCGAACCTTGACGGTGGGGGGACGCGGACGGGCGGCAGCGAGATACCCGGCGAGCAGATCTCGATCAACCGGCTTCACACATCCCCCAGGACCCCTCGGACAAAGGTGGGGACCTTCCCGCCGACAGTACTTTTCCAAAATCGCGTGTCCACAGGGGCGAAAGTCCTGAGCTGGGTGGGGCTTGCGGCAAGGAAGGTGCCATCGCACGTGTCCTGATCTTGTGCCATGTCCAACACTCCGCGCCAGAGCCGCGGGACCGTCGATTCCGGCCAAGGGCCCGACTGGCAGCGGGTACGACGGGCATTGCTTCTGGGATACCGGAACTCTCGCGCTGCCGGTAGTCACCTGTACATGCGGTTTGCCGACCGGCGACTGCTGTGCGGCGAGCCGATGACGGTGACCCACCACGGCCGACAGGTCGAACCCGGGGTCGGGCACCGGTCCGGCCGACGCCGGACCGCTACGGACCTTGCGACCCGTGGACAAGGGGTCGTTCGGCCGTTGTTCCGCCCGACTGCGTCCAGGGACACTCGAGAGATGATGCTGTTCGTTGTGCTCGTCATCGGGGCCTGCTATCTCGTGCGGTTCCTGCTGACCGATCGTCACGACCCGGCAGGTCGCCCGGTATCAGGCCGCCCCGTGCCGGAAATACTGCGGATCAACCGGGACAGCCTGACCGCCAAGGCACCTGCGTCGGGTCCGACGACCGGACCCGTCGATGGCGAGTCGGTCCGGTGGACTGCGCTGGACGACCATCAACTCAGGCGCCTGCTCGAGCAGCCATTGCCCTGACCACCTGAGACCCTGGCTGGAGAAGTTCCTTCAGGTCTGACAGCACGATGTCGGCCCGCGGCCAGTGCCTGGCGGCAGCAGCGGGATGGCCATCACCGCACCGCTGTCCACACCCACCTCCGGTCACTTCGTCCATTGCTGGCCGGGTCTTTCGACTCTGTCAGCCGGGGGCCGCCGCGCGGTACAGCTGATCAGAGGCGACCATCCCCGCAGTCCCACGGACCACGATGCATTTCAGGACCGAGCAAATGTTCAATTTCGCCAACGGCTGGGGCATTGTCTGGACCGTCACCGTGCTGTCGGCCTATCTCATCTGCATGGTCGTCCTGTTCGTGGTCATCGCCGACCTTTTCGACGATCATGAACTCATCCCGTCTGGGAAAACCGTGTGGATCGCTTTCCTGATCTTTGTCCCGTTCCTGACCCTTCTCCTGTACATCGTGGTGAGAGGGCGCGGGATGGCCGGGCGGCGGCATCGTCAGGATCTCCATGTCAGCCAGGCGAACGACACCTACCTGAGGAATCTGCGGCTTCAGTACAGCGCGGCCGATGAGATCCTCAAGGCGAGATCCCTTTTCGACGAAGGCATTCTGACGCAGGAGCAGTACGAGCGGATCAAGGCCATCGCACTTGCCGCCTGAGGAGCCCGTCGACCGGATTGACCGGGCCGAACCGGCGTCCGGAGTGACCGACGGGTCCCTGGGTTTGGGGACCTTTGGCTCTGTGCCTCGGTACCCGTTGCAGGCGAATATGACAGGTATGGTCACCCTGTCTGCTGAAAGGACCGTCTCCCCATGACGTCCATGCTGAGGAAATCGGACGCACAGCTGAAGAATGCGATCGAGGAAGAGCTGCTCTGGTTGCCCAGCGTGAACAGCACCCACATCGGCGTCGCGGTGGAGGACGGGGCCGTCACCCTCTCCGGGCACGTGGAGAGCTACCCGGAGAAGCTCCTGGCGGCTGAGGCGGCGTTCCGGGTGCGGGGGGTCAGTGCTCTGGCCCAGGAGATCTCCGTGCACAGCCTGTTCACCGCGGCGACGGACGCAGATATCGCTCATCAGGCCGGCCAGGCGTTGGACCGGGCGGTGAACATCCCGGACACCGTGCAGGTGACGGTGTCCGACCACGAGGTCACCCTGACGGGCCAGGTCGATTGGACCTTCCAGAGCCAGGCCGCCGGGCGCGCGATGCATCACCTCAAGGGCGTCACCGGCGTGGTCAACATGATCACCATCCGCCCCGGTGCGTTGGCCGCCGGTGTCAAGGGCGCCATCGTCGGCGCACTGCTGCGCAACGCCGAACTCGAGGGCAAGCACATTGACGTCAGCACCACGGCCGACGGAGTTGTCACCCTCGATGGTTTCGTTCGTTCGTGGGCCGAACGCCTTCAGGCCGAACAGGTCTGCTGGTCAGCACCTGGTGTCACATCGGTTGTCAACCAGCTCGAAATCAGATAGTTCGTCGGGCCGATCGGCCGCGTCGATGCAAATGTCGAAACAGGAGAAGTCATGGGCCAGTACGAAGATCGTATCGCCATCGTCGAGAAGGCATTGGAAGCTGCGAAGGTCAAGCCCGCCAAGGGCAAGTCGCTCGCCGATGCCGCAGTAAAGGTGCTCGCCGCGATCGACGAGATCAAAGAGAAGATTCGGTGAACGCATTTCTCTCCGTGGTGGTCATCATCGTCGTGGTGGTGTTCCTGGCCTTCGCGGCGGCAGTTCGAATCGTCAAGCAGTACGAGCAGGGTGTGTTGTTCCGCCTTGGCCGGGTGATCGGCACCAGGGCACCGGGCCTGCGCCTGATCATTCCGTTCGTCGACGTCATGCGGCGGGTGTCAATGCGGATCGTGACCATGCCCATCCAGTCTCAGGGCATCATCACCAGGGACAACGTCAGTGTCGATGTCTCTGCGGTGGCCTACTTCCGGGTCGTCGACGCGGTGCGGTCGGTGGTCGCCATCGAGAACGTGTACTCGGCGATCGACCAGATAGCCCAGACCACGCTGCGCAAGGTGGTCGGTCAGCACACCCTGGACCAGACGCTGTCCGAAACAGACAAGATCAATATCGACATCCGGGAGATCCTGGACGTCACCACGGTCGACTGGGGGGTTCAGGTGACCCTGGTGGAGTTGAAGGACATCCAGCTGCCGGACAGCATGAAGAGGGCGATGGCCCGCCAGGCCGAAGCCGAGCGGGAGAAGCGGGCGAAGATCATCAACGCCGAGGGTGAGTCGATGGCGGCCGCTGCTCTCGGCGACGCCTCGGACATCATGATGGCGCACCCGCTGGCGCTGCAGCTCCGCAACCTGCAGAGCCTGGTGGAACTGGGCGTCGACAAGAACACCACTGTGGTGTTCCCGGCGCCGTTGATGACCACGATCGCCGAACTCGGCTCGTTCCTGGCCCGCGAGGCGGCCGCGGCCACCCCGCTGACCTCCCTGGCCGCCTCGACGCCCCCCACCAATGGCGGGCCCGTCGTCCTGGTCGGCACCGGTGGAGCCGGCACCAGCTGAGGCCACCCAGTGCGATGTCAGGTGCTGTTCAGCACGACGTGCTCTTGACGGCCGGGCTCTCAGGTCCGGCCGTCGGCGTCGTATCACCCGGCAACGGCACCTCCCGGCCACTGCGTGAGGAACCGGCCGCCGGGGCATTCTCCGCCCCCTGGCGATGGCGCTGACCGCTCTCGTCACAGCCGCGGCTCCGCCGCTGATCCTCGCGACGGGGCTGGTGCGGATCTGACGCTCGCCGGTCGGTCGTCGTCCTGCAGCAGGCTGAACAGTGTCTCCTCCTCCTGCGCATTGTGCAGTTTGAGCACACCGTAGAGCCCGTACAGGCAGCCGCGCAGCTCAGGGAATTCGGCAGGATCGTCGGTGCTGCCGTCCATCCCGGCCAGCAGCCGCCGCAGCCGGGTGACCTGCAAGTCGATCTCGGCGTGGGTGCGGCTGAGCGCCGCGGTCACATCGGGTCCGCCGAGGAGCCTGTCCATCACCGGATAGAGCTCGTCCTCCTCGTGGTGTTCGTGCGGCACGAGCTCGGTCTCCAGGTCGGACATCAGCAATCTGACCCGGGTGTTGGACTCCGGCGTCGAGTCAAGGCCGTCCGCCACCAGCCGGATGCGTTCCACGATCGGCAACACCGTGCTGTGTTCGGACAGCATCCGGCTGGTGATGGCGACGTCGGCCGCCGGCATCGACAGGGTGTGCCGGCGACCGGGCAGCACAGCACGCAGCGCGACACCGATGGCCAGCACGTCGATGACCTCCTGCAGCAGTGCCCCCATCGCGGGCGGCAGGTAGCCGAGGGCAGCCGCCACCATCGCCAGCAGGGACAGCCCCATACCGAGGACGGCCGCCTGCAATGCGATGAGCCTGGACCGCCTTGCGATCAGGATCGCGTCGGCCAGCCGGTCGATCCGGTCGACGGTGAGCACCACATCCGCCGCCTCGGACGACGCGGTGGCACCCCGGGCGGCCATCGCGACGCCCACGCCGGCGGCGGCCAGCGCGGGAGCGTCGTTCACGCCGTCACCGACCATGATGGTGGGGCCGGTATGGGCCTCCGCCAGCACCTGGGCGACCTTCGCCGCCGGATCGCTGTCGGCAACGACGGAATCCACCCCGACCAGCCGGCCGACCGATTCGGCGACGTCGGACCGGTCGCCGGTGAGCAGCACCGTTCTCATGATCCCGGCGGAGCGCAGCGCGCGGATCATCCGGCGGGCATCCGGCCGCACCGGGTCCTCCAGCAGAAGTGCGCCGGCCGGCGTCCCGTCCACCGAGATGAACACCGTGAGCAGCGAGTTCACCTCGGCCCGGCGGCGCAACTGCAGCACCCAGCCGGGCATCTCCCCCTGGACGATCCAGGCGGCCTTGCCCACCCGCAGCACGTGGCCGTCCACCCGGCCCTCGATGCCGTAGCCGGCCCTCTCCACAATCGCGTCGGGCATGGTCAGCACGAGCCCCCTGGATCTGGCCGCCTTGACGATGGCCGAGGCCAGCACGTGCGGTGAGATCTGATCCAGACTCGCCGCCCAACCCAGCAGGTCCCCGCCGCTGACGGCGGGCTCGGCCGTCATCACGTCGATCACCACCGGCTCCCCGCGGGTGACGGTGCCGGTCTTGTCCAGCAACAGCACCCGTCCGGCGGCCAATCGCTCCAGGGCCTCCCCGCCCTTGATCACCACGCCGCTGCGGGCTGCCCGCGACAACCCGGACATGATCGCGATGGGCGCGGCCAGCAACAACGGGCACGGCGTCGCGACCACCAGCACGGCCACCGCACGGGTGGCATCACCGGTGAGGAACCAGGCAGCGCCGGCCAGCAGCAGGGTGAACGGCACGAAGACGACGGCGATGCGGTCGGCGGTGCGGACGAACGGTGACGAGGTGGCCTGGGCCTGCTCGACCAGCCGCACGATCTGGCCGTAGGTCGAGGACGCGGCGTTGGAGGTGGCCGTCATACCGAAGGCGGAGCCGGCGTTGATCGAACCGCTGCGCACCGAGTCGCCCGCCTCCCGGTCCACCGGCAACGACTCGCCCGTCAGACTGGACTCGTCCAGCACCGCGGCCGCCCGCAGGTGGCCGTCCACCGGGACGACCTCCCCGGGGCCGACCAACAGGTGGTCGCCGCGGGTGACGTCCGCGACGGGGATCTCGACGGCCTCACCCTCCTGGACCCGGCGGGCGATCCTAGGGGCCCGCTGGACCAGCAGGCTCAGGTCCCGCCCGGCGCGCTGGGATGCCCTGGTCTCCAAGAGCCGCCCACTGACCAGCATCACGGTGATCATGGCGCCGGCGAACGGTTCCCGGACCAACAGCGCGCCCACCAGGGCGAGCACGGCGATGATGTCGACACCCATCCGGCCCTGTCGCAAGGACCCGATCATCCAGGCGACCGACACCACCGCGCCGATGGCGGTCGCTGCGATCCAGCACGCCTGCATGAGCACATCGACGCCCGTGGCAGCGGCCACCAGACCCACCAACAGCAAGCCGACCGACACCACGAAAAGGGACAGATCGACGTGGGATCGCCAGCTGCGCATACCGTCCAGCGTGTCGGCGCCGCAGCATCTCCGCTATGGCCGAAGGTCCCCAACTCCCCGGGCATGGCCGAAATTGGCGACCCCTGTCACGTCAATATGAAATCGGCCAGGTTGATCCATGCGGATCAAGCGAGATTCACCACGGTGACGCGGCGGCGTTCGTCGCCGCGCAGCACGGTGAACCGGATCCGCTGCCCGTCGGCGGCGCGGTCGAGCCGTTCGGCCAGGGCGACCGTACTGAGCATCGGGACCCGGTCGACCTCGACGATCAGATCGCCCCTGACCAGGCCGGCTCGCTCGGCGGCACCGCCGGACACGACCCCAGCCACCAGCAGGCCGGCCGTATCGGACAGGCCGACGGCCCGGCGGCGACCCCGAGGGTCAGCCGTTCGGGCTCACTGAGCGCGGACAGCAGTCGGTCCTCGTTGGCGAGGTGGTCAGGGGCGACCACGTCGAACAGGGCGGCGCCAGCCTCGGTGAGGCGAACCAGGGTGCTGCGGGCGTTGTCCGGGTCCTGCTCACGGACCACGAACCCGAGGCGGACCAATCGGTCGAGGCGCACACTGACCGTTCCCGAGGTGAGCTCCAGCGCGTTCATCAGGCGCGCCTGTGGCATCCGATAGGGCAGCCCGCTTCGGCGCAACGTCACCACGACCAGGAAGTCCGCCGCAGTCAGACCATTCCTGGCGAAGACCGCAGTCACCCCGGCGTCCAGGTGCATGCGAACCTTCGCCAACCGTCAGCCGGGACATCAGCACCCACCACATGGCTGTCGATCTGGTCACCGACACCCCCAAGAGGGTGCTGATGGTCGTGGCGAACCCGACCGTGAGCAGCAACAACAACTGGCCGGTCGGCTTCTGGGCCGCCGAGCTCACCCATCCCTACTACGAACTCACCGGGCGCGGAATCGACGTCACGATCGCATCGCCCGACGGCGGCAAGGTGGAATTCGACAACCTGGCCGATCCGCGCGACCCCTCGAAGTGGTCGTCCGACGATCTGGTGTCGATGGGCTTCGTCCACACGCCGGATTTGATGGCGCTGCTGGATGACACCCCCCGGGCTCACCGACCTCGACTACTCCGAATACGACGCCCTGTTGGTCTGCGGCGGCCAGTCCCCGATGTTCACCTTCCCCGACAACATCGACCTGCAGGACGCGGTCAGGACCTTCTACGAATCCGAGAAGGTCACCGCCGCGTTGTGCCACGGCGTTTCGGCACTGGTGAACGTATTCCTGTCCAACGGGGACGCACTGGTGAAGGGCAGGACGGTCACCGGTTTCGCCAATGTCGAAGAGGACTTCGGCAACAAGGCCGCCGGGGTCGAGATCATGCCTTGGCGCCTGGAGGACGCCCTCCGGGACCGCGGCGCCAACTACCTGCAGGCGGGGTTGTTCAAGCCGTTCGCCGTCCGCGACGGGCGCCTGGTCACCGGCCAGCAGCAGTATTCCGGCCGGCAGGTGGCACAGCTGGTCATTGCAATGCTCGGCGTCTGACCGTGCCGACCCGAAAGCTGAACCAACAGAAAGGACTTGAGCCGTGAAGTCAATAGCCGTCATTGGTGCCGGACACATCGGAGGCAACCTGGCGCGACTGTTCGCCGGAGCCGGCCACACCGTCACCGTGAGCTTCTCCACCCACCCGGCAGCGCTCGCCGAACTCGCGACCGAGGTGGGTGCCACCGCAACGACGCCGTTGCGCTGGTCGAGAAACTTCGTGGCCACAAGCCTTCCGGCAGGGGCAGGCCGTGATCGCCGCGCCTGCCTGACCGGCTCCTCCAGCCGTAGGGTCGCCGCCGTCCTCGGCGCTGCGGTGACGATTCTGCCGGCCGTCCGGGGACCGGCCGACGAGACCTGTTGCCCAGCAGGCATACCTATGATGACCAGACTCGACTCAGCCGAGATACGTCCGCCACGGCCCGCGGATGGCGAAGGTGTGTCCCGGCTCCTGGACGTTGACGAACAGCGTCGAGCCGTCCGGCGAGAAGTTGGGTCCGGTCATCTCGCTGTAGACGTTTCCGCCCAGTGCGCTCTGCTCGAGCACGATGAGGTTGCGGGCGATCGCCTGCGCGCCGTCCTTGCGTGTCCAGCTCAGGACATGGTTGGCGGTGTTCCCGTCCTCGGTCAGAATGACATTCCCGTACGGCGAGACGTGGCATCCGTCGGGCCCGTCGAAGGCGAGGTCCAGACTCGAC
Source organism: Mycobacteriales bacterium (assembly GCA_038229825.1). Lineage (GTDB taxonomy): Bacteria > Actinomycetota > Actinomycetes > Mycobacteriales > Nakamurellaceae > Nakamurella. Next base: position 244,484 of record JBBROB010000001.1, on the reverse strand, counting down.
CCCAGTGAGGTTTCCCAGCCTGGTGTTTCGGTGTGCAGTAGCTCGTTGTACGGGAAGTAGGCCACCAGCGTCAGGGCCTGCGCGGCATAGTCGTAGTGCCACAGTTGACCGTCGTGCTTGGTCGCGTTCGCCGGCAGATCACTGGCACCGAAGGCGAAGCTCGCGACGAAGTACATACCCTTCCGGTCACCCCACGCCCCTTCGAGCTTCTTGGAGTGAGTCACTTCACCGGCGGCGAACTGCTTCCGCAGTGACGTGGTGCCGGCATGACGGTCCGGGACCGATACCCACCTGGTGCGGAACGGACGGCCGATTTGAGCAGCGGTGACGTAGGCAAGGTCGGGCAGCACGCTGCCGTCCGCGGTCAGGACGGCCAGCGCTTCGAGTGTCCCGTCGTCGGGTCGCAGTGACTGCGCGATATAGGGCCGCAGCCGGAAACCGGGCTGCGCGCTCCAGCGGTAGAGCAGGCCGGTCGGACCGGAGGCGTCCTCGGTCAGGTAGACCCTGGTGCGGGACGGCTCGACCACGACGGCCTCGTGGGCGGCCCGGCCCCACGCCCTGATCGGCAATGGTGACTGCCTGGCCGGGGCATCGGCGAACACCTCGAAGACATAGCCGTGGTCCTTCTCCAGGGTCCCGGTTCCGGCTTTCGCTTCGGTTTCCTCGCAGGTCAGCCAGGTGCCCCACGGTGTGGGCCCGCCTGCGCAGTTGCTGATCGTGCCGGACAGGCCGACCCACTCGGACGACCTGCGCCCTGAGCGGTCGGTCTCGATGACGGTGCATCCACCCCCGAGGACCCCCGGGTCGTAGGTGGTGCCACGCACCATCGGAACCGGGAATGCAGCCCCCGGCCCGGCCTCGTGGTTCTGGATCAGGCGCAGTCGACCGTTGACGGCGACCGAGACGGTTCCGTCCGGTCGCTCCGGGCTCTTCCCGATGAGCTTGCCGGTTCCGTCGTGGATGTCCGTCTGACCGGCCACGGAGACCACGTCGTAGCTGAAACCGGTGGCCAGCGCCAGCAGGTCACCCTGCCCTGACCGCAGCGGGGGGAACAGCGGCGAAGCCTCGTCCTTATCATTCCGATCATCCCGATCGTGCTCGGTCGACGGAGTGCCGGCCCCGGCATCGGTGGCCAGCAGACCTGATGACGCGGCAACTGCTGCCACCCCGGTCAGTGCGGTTCGGCTCAGCATGTGACGGCGACTGATCGACATTCATCCTCCAGTTGGTGATTCGCGTGATGTCAACAGACCCTCTCCCGCCCAGGCAGACAGAAAGTAATATCCAGGTAAACACCAGCCGAATCGGCCAATCCGTTCGCTTCCGCGGGCAGTGTCGGATTCTGCCCCCGTTGCCGGCAGCGCGGCGTCGTCCCGCCGGTGGATGTTCAGGAGAACGACCCGGATCGGACGTCTGCCGTTCACCGGATGTCGCCACAGTATTTGCGACAGCAACCCGGCCTTCGCTACACCACCCCGGCGCAGGCAACCCGGTCGATCAAGGGACACTCATGAAAAGCAGTCGCATCGCCGCAACGGCGCTCGTCGTCGGATTACTGATGACCGCCTCGACCGGGCTGGCGGTAGCCGCCCGACCCAGCGGGTCCGGGCCATCAGGGCACGGGGATGACGACCACCGCCAGCCGTCGTTCACCTTCGCAGTGATCGGTGACATCCCTTACGGTGCTGCGCAGATCGCGGCATTCCCCGGACGGATCGCGCAGATCAACGCCGACCCCCAGGTGCGGCTGGTCGATCACCTCGGGGACATCAAGAACGGGTCGTCCACCTGCGACGACAGCTACTTCGCGATGATCAGGGCCGACTTCGACAAGTTCAGCGATCCCCTTGTCTACACCCCGGGGGACAACGAATGGACCGACTGCCACCGCGCCAACAACGGTGCGTACAACCCCCTGGAACGGCTCGGCGCCGTCCGGAAGCTGTTCTTCCCCCGGGCGGGCGTGACGTTGGGACAGCATTCCGCCCGGGTCAACTCCCAAGCGGCACAGGGATACGTCGAGAACGTGAGCTACCAGCGCGACGATGTCGCCTTCGCGGCAGTGCACATCGTCGGCAGCAACAACAGTCTCGCGCCGTGGTCGGGCCTCGGCCAGACCACGCCCACCCCCGAGCAGAGCGCCGAGGTACTGGGCCGCACCGCCGCCGGCATCCAACTCATCCGCGACACGTTTGCCGCGGCACGGCACGACCGCAACCGGGCGGTGGTACTGATGACCCAGGCCGACATGTTCGACGTCACCGTCCCCAATCCCAGCTACGCCGACTACTTCGCGTTCACCCCGATTGTGGCTGCCATCGCTCAGGAGAGCCGCAATTTCCGCGGCCCGGTGTACCTGTTCAACGGCGACAGCCATGTCTTCAACAAGGACGCCCCGTTGGCCAGCGGCTCGAAATGGCTGAGCTTCTATGGGCTGACCTCGCCGGTGGCAAACCTGAATCGGATCACGGTGGAGGGTTCCGCCGACGTGGACGAATGGCTCAAGGTGACCGTCGACGCCCACAACCCCGCCGTTCTCACGTGGCAGCGAATGCTCTATTCCTGACTGAGGGCGGGCCCAGCGTGACCGGGCGCGCAGGAGCCACGGAAAGCGGATCCGCCCTACCCGCATCGGGCAGGGCGGATCCGTTGAGAATCGGTCAGGTGCTGTTCAGCGACTGCTGAGCACACCAGACCTGGCCCGCCGGCCGGGCCCGTGAGCCTCCGGTTCGAAATGCGTGGCCACGCCTGGGTGATAGGCACGCTGGGTATGCTCACCGACCACCATCGAACGGATTCTCAGGTCGTCAGCGGAAAAGGAATCAATCGGCTGACCGTCGAGCACTTCCAGATGCCGAACCAACCCGTCGCGCGGAACCCTGGCCAGGAAACATCTCAGCATCGCCCATCCGCAATCTGCGACCAGGTCGCGCAGGTCTGCTGCGTCGGTGCCGGAGACCGCGCCGGCACCGATCTCGTCGATTGCCCGCGCCACCCCGATGTCATAGGCCACCGACGACTGGTAGACATCGATATCGGTTGACGCCGACGATCCCTGCACCGTATGGGATTCCAGCCCGTTGAACAGCGGGCTCAACGACCCGGAGACCTTCGGGTCGTACAGACCGGGATACTGCGCCTTCTCATAACCGGCTTCGATGCCGCACCAATACAGGGCCGAATCGGTCGGTTGCGTGGCGACAGCGCCCACGGCGAGATCCAGCAGCGACACGGGCCAGCCGAGGTCTCTGATGGCAGCGACCGCGAGCCGGCCGGGAACGGCATCGAGTACCGATGACATCAACAACTGGGCCGCCTCGGTAGCCGACTGCAGATAGAAGACCGCCTCCAGGTCGTGCAACCGGATGGTGGTCCCCGCGGCGGTCCAATCCTGCAGCCGCCGCAGGATGATCGAGTTGTTGACGACGTGTGTGAAACGGACCGCCGACACGCTCAGCCCCGCGTGCGCCGCAGCCTCGCCCAAAACCCATTCGGTGATCTTTTTCGACGCGCAGTAGATGTCGCGGGTGAACGGCCGGAGCGCCTTGCCGGTGGACGCGCAGGCCAGGCGGACGCCCGGAACCAACCTGCAGGCCTGGACGATGTTCACCGTGCCAGTCACGTTGGTCGACAGCGTTCGTTGTACTTCCCTTTCCGCCAGGCCGGGGTCGTGCTGAGCGGCCAGGTGGTAGACGATGTCAGGTGCGCAGTCCCTGATCAGCTCCAGGACTGCCTGCCCGTCCCGGATGTCCAGGTTGACGTACTCGACGCCGGGGAACCTTGGCCAGGCGGTCTGCAGCCCCCGGCTGATGCTGATGACGCGGCGCGGTCCCAGTGCGAGGATCTGTCTGACCACCTCGCTACCGATGCACCCCGTTCCGCCCGTCACCACCACCACTCGGCCGGCATGAGCGATGCGGAGGCGGTCCTGGTCAACAGCGATACCGCGGGTGAACGTGGCGAGGAAACGATTCATCTCTTCCAGCCCCTGGCCGCCGCTGACCGACACCAAGCGCGCTGTCGCTGCTCGCAGAGCTTCCAGGTCCGCTTCGCTCAGGTCGGCCTGACCGGGTGGCGCTGCAGCGACCAGTGCGGCGACGGCCTGCATATGGGTGATCGGCTCCGCTGTCACGAGGACGTCCCGCACGGCTGGTTGGCAACGACACCATTGAATTCGAAGTGACCGGTGCGGTCGAAGTGACCGGATCTGGTCCCGAAACATCGCCGTGTTTGGGCTGACAAAATGAGCCTCCTACCGTTGCGCAAATGAAATGAAGACCGATCGGTGGCCAACCCCAGCTACGCCGATGGAGCAAGATCAATTTGAGACGCCAACACATTTACTGTAGTCACCACTCACTTCAGTGGCAACGAACGAGCGAATCCAACTGATGATCGCAGGTCAATCAATCACACTCTGTGGCGTAAGACCACACCCTGGCCACATATCCGGTCTGTTGGTGATGATATTCACAGCGCGGATTAACTGCACGTGACCGGCCCGGCAGGGCGCACTTGACTACAGATTCAATGAGCGCGTAGCCGGGCACCTGTCGACCCTCGCTGGCACTTGTTACGCAGGGTAATATGGTGACTACGATTGATCGGACGTCGCGGCCATTGCCGCACTGGAATTTGACAGCTTCGCTCCGGCTAAAGTCGTTTTTGCACGAATATTCAACCATCAGGGCTTATCCAACGTTAAATTCTGATCCAGTTGCTGCCATAGCGAATATGCATTGAATGGGTTCACACTCCATCAAGCAGCTGTCACCTGTTCGGGCGCAGGAAACTCGTCGATGCGACTGATCGCCGTCCGCTGATCGGCTAGGCTGCGCATCATGACCGAGTACCGGTTCCTGGACGGAGCAGGCGACATCGTCGCAGCACACAGCTTCGCCGACCACTCCGAGGCGCTGGCGTGGGCGCGCGAACAAGACGAACTGGACGACGATGTGCAGCGAGTGGAGTTCCTCGGCCCGCAGGGTGACTGGCGGTGGGCCGGTCCACTGCAGGCGTGACCGGGCACCAGCCCGGGGCGCGGAGCCGGCGCGGCGGCGTTACGAGTGGATGTTCTGGGATTCGGCCTGGCGCGGTGAGAGCTGGCCGGTCTTCGGCGCAGCGAACGGCAGGGCCACCAGCACGGCCACGACGAAGGAGGCCATCGACGCCGACAGCCACGGGTGACCCATGGTGTGCAGGCCCTTGGCGGCCCTGGTCCACAGATCGGACCGGCCGGCGATCGACCACGGGTTGATCAACTGGTAGGCAACGAATCCCGAGCCCCAGGCGGCCAGCATGCCGGGCCGGATCGGCGCGGTGTCCGAGGTATCCCAGCCCACTCCCCCGGTGCGCAGCCAACCGGCCACCAGCGCGCCGGACAGCGGGATGAACACGGCGCCGATGAGATACAGGAAATTGCTGTACTGGTCGATGTCCACCGTCAGCGCGATGACAGTGGTGGCGGCGCCGATGATCGTCGTGAGCACCCGTCGGTCCCACCGCGGGACGATGTTCTGGATGGAGAGCCTGATCGCGCCGAGGGGCCTGATGGTCAGTGCGGTGGTGATTGGGCAATGTGCGGTGGTGATTGGACAATGTTGAGTGCCGTCGGCAGGAAGGACGCTCTCGCACCGAGGAGACCGCGGAGCAGGACCATGGCCGGTGCGCCGGTCTTCGCGCCCAGCACCAACGTCGTCCCCAGGATCGCACCGCCCAGCACCGACCCGACCACGATGGCGGTGACCGCGGCCGGCAGATTCAAAGGTGACGCCCCGGCCGGTTGCAGGATCGCCAGCGCACCGGCGAACCCGAGCAGGCTGACTCCGAGGTTCCCTCAGAGCCCGAGCTGATCGAACAGCCCCAGGCTGCGCGGGGCCGACCCGGTCAGCGTGTGCGGCACCTCGGCCGGAAGTCCGTTGGAGACCGCCGGCGAACGGGTCGGGCCCGAGCCGGGCGACAAATCAGGAGGGACTGACGGGGTGGACGGGACGGAAACGGACACGACGGCCTGCCTCTCCCTGCGCCGGTACTAGCCGGATCAGGTTCAAGCGGTCGGTGACCTGGGCCGCCCAACGCCTGCGGCGCTGTCGATCCGTCACCCTCTGAGCCCGATCTGCGGGCTCCCGCGGGATCAGCCGATTCTAGTGCCCACCCTCGTTCGAACTGCCGGCCCAGATCAGTTGATGGTCAGCGTGATCTGCGGTGTGGTTCCGCCGCTCCCCCTGACCGAATACACGTAGGGCGTGTTGGCCAGCAGGCCCATATCGGTGAAGCTGTTCCCGGTGACAGTGGCGATCTTGTCGCCGGCCTCACCTCGGAGAATGTCGTAGCTGGCAGTGGCGCTGCCGCTCCACCCCAGTGTGATGCTGCCGGCCGTCTGCCCGGTCTTGTGAAGATTGGACGGGGTTCCGGCGACCGGCGGGCCGGTCGCCGTGGTGGTCGGGGTAGTTGGCAGGGTGCTGGTGGCCACGCTCGTGCTGGGTGCGGTCGTGCTGGGCCCACTGCCAGGCACGACGGTGATCTCCGGGGTGGTGACGCCCGCACCGCGCACCGAGTACAGGTAGGAGGTGTTCGGGTTCAATCCGGTGTCGGTGAAGGTGGTGCCCTGCACGCCGGCGATCTTCACACCGGCCCGCAGGACGTCGTAGCTGGCGCCGGCGCTACCGCTCCAGGTGAGGGTGACGCTGTTACTGGTGGTGCTCGCCCGCAGATTGCTTGGCACGCCACTGCCGGTCGGCGTCGAGCTGGTCGGTGGCGTCGTGCTCGGCGCGGTGGAGCTCGGCGGCGGCGTTGTGGTGGTCGGAGCAGTAGTCGTCGTCGGCGGAGGTGTCGGAGTGGTGCTGGGCGGCGGGCCCGACCCCGCCGGGAAATCGACCACGAAACTCGGTGCGGCGACCGGTCCGGGAGTGACGGCACCGGTGTTGTTGATGACGTGATCGATCAGGCCGGCCAGCAACTGCACGGTCAGCAGGTCGTGCATCCGCACGCCCGAGGTGACCGGTACCTCGAAGGCCCTGGTGGCATGTAGGGACGGATCCACGTTGGTGTAGATGTAACTGCCACCACCCCAGAGTTCGTGGGTCTTCACGGTGTCGGCCACCTTGTAGGCCGCCCAGCCGAGCACCCCGGCATGCTGCCAGGCAGCCTGGTTCGGTGGGTCGTAGGGCAGTTCGTTCTGGAAGAAGACAGTCTTGCCGTGCTGACCATTCCAGATGACGTTGAACTTCTTGAAGTGCTCGACGAAAAGCCCGGTGGCAGTGACGTTGTCGCCGTTCACCAACAATCCGGTGTCGGAGGTGTTGACGGTCCAGCCGAAACTGCCGGCCACACCGTGATCGGCACGCCAGGCCCAGATGTCGTCGAGCAGGACGTTGTTGCTGTTCACCACCAGGCCGAGCGTCGCCTTGCCGACATGTGGTCCACCGATTCGGAAGAACACATCGCTCAGCGTGGTCGGGTCGGCGGGATCACTGCAGGTGCCGCACTGCGGGACTCCCGCAGCGCGCTGCGCACCAATCGTCATCAGGGCCGGCGAGTTGACCGTGCCGGCATCGATCATGATGCCGGCGATCGTCGCACCTTTGACATCACCGATGGTCAGCGGGACCGCACCGTTGACGGCCGTCATTGTCGCCATACCCAAACCCAGCACGACGGTGTCGGCGCGGTTGATCGTGATGGAGGCGCCGATGTCGTACACGCCGGGAGTAAGGATCAGGTTCTTGCCCTGACCGAGCTGGCTGTTGATGGTCGCGACGGAGTCCGACGGCCGGGCCAGGAAGAAGGACGACAGCGCAACGGATGTGCCGGCGGTGGGTCCGTTCTGCCAGCTCGTCCCGGAGGAGTTCGTCTTGGCTGCGGGCACGAACACCCGGTAGTTGTCCGTGGTGTCGAGGTACAGGTAGGGCTTCTCCCGGCTGACCGGTGTGGTGGCCAGCGTCGTGTAGGTACCGGGCGTGACCACGCCCGTGTTGGCATCGGTGTGCGGGACTGCGAAGTTCTGCGCCGGCGCTCCCTGCACACCGGAGAACACCTGGTTCCAGACCCCGTTCGACCAGGTGCCGATGCTGCTGTTGCGCACAAGGTACTGCTGCTGGGAGCCGTTGGTCACGGTGCCCGTCCTGGAGTCGGCCATGAACCCGCCGCTGGCCCATTGTGGGCCGTTCGTGCAGTAGTCCATCAACGTCAGATTTCCGTTGATGTTGACCCGCCGCAGGGGTGACGACTGGGAGGCGGCCCAGAACATGCCGGTCTTGCGGCAATCGGTCGTGCCACCGCTGACGTTGACTGTCAGATTCGACAGCGATCGCCAGAAGTTGTTCAGCGCGATGCAGTTGTTCGCGGTGATGCACCGGTTGTAGACGTCGACGCTGCCATTGATGGTCACGTCGGTCGGATTCTGGCCCAGACCTGCCACTTCAGTGTAATAGCCCACCTGGAACTTCAACGGCGCCGCTGCGGTGCCGTACGTGCCCGGTTTGAAAAGGAGCGAGTATCTTGCGGTACCCATCTCGTTGTCGATCTGGCGGCCGGAGATTGCGTCCACCTGCGCCTGGATCTGACTGGTCGGCATGCTGGAATCGAAGATCAGGACATTGGGGCCGAAGTCGGGCGAGGCGGCAGCGACGGCGGCAACGGCAGGGCCGGCATTGACGACGCCGGACGTCCCGGTGAGCGAGACAGCCGTCACCAGAGCGAGTCCCGCGATCAGCAACCGGCGTCCGCGCCGCGGTCGCCCGGCCGCTGTTCGGTCCCACTGACTGTTTTCCGGGTGCGTTGAAGAACGGAGCAACGACATACGGTGCGACCTACCCTCTGGGATTGACCGACCCTCAACCAGATCCATCACCGGCCGGTGCTCATTAAAAAGCACCTGCGGGGTAGGCGCGGATGATGGTGCTGTCGGAACCTTTTCCAATAATTCGACCCTACGTGGAAATCGAGACTAGATCCGTCGGCGCAAACGCGCGCGCCGAGTTTTCAAGGGGTGGAAAAGGCCCGTCGACCATCTCTGGGTGACGACGTGTGCGCAGCCGTCAGCAATGCTTCCGCCGGGCGCACTGTCGACCCGTTGGGATCGCGACAATGGCTACCCTCCGCTGAGGTCAGCGGCGGCGGCGGCCCCGGTCGGACCCGATCGTGTATTTCTCTCGGGGGTGTTGGATCATGGTCCGAGCCGACGACAAGGCCCCGGCACTCCCGGTTCGGGAGAGGCCGGGGCCTGGTCGCCGGGCGACCGAACGGTCAGAGAACGACGATGCCGGTGGGGGCAGTGCCGGCCGGCAACAGCGTCGGCGAGCTGGTCAACTCGGTGAGGTTGCCACCGTCGACGGCGAAGGCGCTGACGACCATGCCGCGGCCGCCGGTGACGAACAGGAATTTTCCGTCCGGCGACAGGCGGGCATCGACGGCGCCGAGCCCATTGGTAAACGGGGTGGTGCCCAGCAGCTGCAGCGATCCGTCACGAGCGATGGCGTAGCTGGACAGGTTCGCCGACGCGGTGTTGACAGCGAACAGGTACTTGCCGTCATGGCTGATCTCGACCCAGCACGGTGCCGTCTGGAAGTCCGGCACCGGCGAGTCTCCGATGGAGGTGAGCACGCCGCGGCGGCTCACCTGAAAGGCGGACACCGTTCCAAGGCCGGCTCCGGCGTGGGCGTTGCTGACGTACAGCTGGGAGGGGTTGGTCGGCCGGAACTCCGCACCGATCGGGCCGAGGCTCTGGGCCGGGAAGGGCGAGCCGGGCGCGGCGACCAGACGCCCGTCGAACCGAACGCTGAAACTGTCGATGAGCGAGGGATTGTCGCGGGTGCCGACGAGGCGGTCACCGGTCGAGTTGAACAGCACGTCACCGACCCCGGAGCCTTCTGGTACCGGCACGGTGGTGTTGGGCAGCGGAACGAGGCGGCCCTGCGGGGTGAGGAAGAAGCCCGTGTAGTTGCTGCCGCCATCGCCGACGTTGGCGACGTAGACGAGACCGAACCGGTTGACCGCGATGCTCACCGGCTTGACGCCTCCTGATGAGACGGGCGAACCGACGGGTACCGGCACCCCGTCGCGGGTGACCCGCAGCACCGAAATCTCATTGCTGCCGGCGTCGACCGCCAACAGGAACCGGCCGTCCGGGCTGGACTGGATCGCCCCTTGGGAGCCGAGACCAGCACCCGATCCGACCCCGCCGGCCGCGAAGGGCGACCCCGGCACGGGGGTCAGCGACCCGTCCCGGTGCCGGTCGAAGGCCGCGATGGTGTTGGCTCCGGCGGCGTTGTCGTTGACATAGGTATGTCCGACCACCTCCGATCGGTGCGGCGTCTCCGCGGCGGCAGTTCCACCGAGCAGGCTGATCCCGACGGCCAATACCGCGCCGCAAGCGGCAAGGCCAAGGCGTGTGCGCATATCGCTCTCCACTAAGTGCCGGGCGGACCTTCGACGGCCCAGGTGACCCGTCCGAATTGAACGCCCACCAGAACGCCCCGCACCAGAGAATCGGCCGCCTGTCATATTCAGGTAATGTGCGATGGCCGACCTGTCGAAATCTTTCCCATCACCGTAAGAAGTCGGGAGGTAAGGAACTATTTGAAGAAGTGTGTGACCGGTCGATCCAGGAGTTCGCCGTCGAGAATGATGTCGACCTTCTCGTTGTAGAACGCGATCAGCCCGGTGATCGGCAACAGCTGGCGGGTCGGGAAGTCGTAGGCCCAGGCCAGATCCGGATGAACGGTCTCGCCGACCCGCACCGACCAGTATTGACTGGTCACTCCCTTGTACGGGCACGATGTTCGGGTCGCGGTCTCGATGAGGTGCTCGAAGTTCGTCTCGGTGCGATTCAGGTAATACCTGGTGGGTAAACCCGTCTCGAAGACCATCACCGGCGACGACGACTCGGCCAGGACCGCGCCGTCGAGTTCGACCCGAATGGACCGGGTGGCCCGCAGCGCGTCGACCCGGGTATAGGGGTTGCGCGGATGGACGAACACTTCCTCGTCCTCCTCGAACCAGGCGTCGAGCGAATCCCATTCGAAGCGCACCATGTCGGCCAGCCCCGGCAGTGAGTCATCGGTGTAGATCCGTGCGGCTTTGGGCCGGGTGTGTTCGCCGACGCGGAGACCAAGCCGTCGGGCCACGCCGCGACTGAGCTTCTGGGTGTGCTGCTCGTCCACCAGCACTTCGGGATCGATGTCGGCAACCGGGATGTAGTACTGCGGATAGTTCGGCCACTCCCACAGGTAGATGGCCCGGCGCGTATCCAGCACGGTCCGGCCACCCAGCATCGCTCTGATGCGCCGGGGCACCGGTTCGATGTGGTTGGCGGGTGCGATCATCCTCGGGTAGTCGGTCTTGGAGCGCGCAGGCATGCTCGATGGAGCCGGTTCGTTGTCCATTGCCATATTCCACACTCCCGGTGATCTGTGGTCAGGAGTGGGTGTCGAACACGATTCGCCCGGCAACCCGTCCGGCCAGGATGTCCTCGGCGAGTGCCCCGGCGCGACTGAGCGGCTCCACGGTGGTCAATGTGTCCAGGTGACCCAGCGGCAGGTCGGTGGCCAGGCGTGCCCACGCCTGGCCACGTAAGGCGGCCGGGCATTGCACGGAGTCGACGCCCAGCAGTGCGACATTGCGCAGGATGAACGGGAGCACGGTGGTCGGCAGGTCGTTGCCGCCGGCCAGGCCGCAGGCGGCAACGGCGCCGCGGTAACGCGTCTGGCGCAGCACGCTGCCCAGCGTGGTGCTGCCGACGGTGTCGATGGCCGCGCTCCAGCGTTCCTTTTCCAGCGGCTTGGTGCCGGCCGCGCTCAGCTGCGACCGGTCGATGAACTCGGTCGCCCCCAGGGCCCGCAGTCTCTCGTGCGTCTGGGGCCGGCCGGTGGCTGCGGTGACCCGGTAACCGAGTTGGGCCAGGATCGCCACCGCGATGCTGCCGACCCCGCCGGCGGCCCCGGTGACCAGCACTTCGCCGCCGTCCTGGGGGGACAGTCCGTGCTGCTCGAGGGCCAGCACGCAGAGCATCGAAGTCAGGCCGGCGGTGCCGATGGCCATGGCTTGCACGGCGGTCAGTCGGTCGGGCAGTTTGATCAACCATTCGGGTTTGACCTTCTGCCTCTCGGTGTAGCCGCCCGGATGCGTCTCGGACAGGCCCCACCCGGTGACGACCACCTCGTCGCCTGGCGCCCAGGCCGGATCGTCCGAGGCGCTGACGGTGCCGGCCAGGTCCGCGCCGCAGACCATCGGGAACGATCGGGCGATCCGGCCCTTGTTGGTGACGGACAGCCCGTCCTTGTAGTTGAGCGACGAATGGCTGACATCGACGGTCACGGCACCATCGGGCAGATCCGCGTCGGTGAGTTGCCGGAACTGGGCCGGGCCGTCGCCGGTGGTCACCAGAGCGCGAAATGTAGTCAATTCGTCGACCTTTCAACCGCTCGCCGGCCGGACGCCGGCAAGCGCATCCGCCAACATACTGCTCGGCAGCTGCGGTCAGCCCCCGGAGGAGATGTACTCGATCAGTTGGTCGTGCTCGGTTTCCAGTTCGTCGACCCGGCTCTTGACAAGGTCCCCGATGGACACGATGCCGGACAGCTGACCGTCAACGGTCACCGGCATGTGCCTGAATCGCTTGTCTGTCATCACCCGGGCGACCGTACGGACTTCGTCACCGGGTACGCAGGTGTGCACGTCCGCCGTCATGATCTCGCGGACCTCCATGGCGAGCAGGGCAACCCCGAAGGTGTTCAGCGCCCGGACGACGTCGCGCTCGCTGATGATGCCCCCGATCAGACGACCGTCGCTGCTGACCACCAGCGCGCCGATCCTATGTTCGGCAAGTGCGGCAACGACATCGGCAACGGTCGCACGGGGTTCGATGGTGGCGACCGACCCGCCCTTGTGAGCCAGGACATCTTTGACCTGCATAGCACGCTCCTGTCGAAAGGAATCCCCGGAATGCTGTGCAGCCAAGGGTAGCCCTCCAAGCCGCACGAACGCAGAGCTCAGGTGGGGGCGAGCCCGCGCTCGTTGCGCAGACGCGGTTCGCATCGCTTTGCCGGGTGAATGCCTCCTTTGTCGGCGTAGAACGCCCGCAACAGGTCCATGTCTGCCGCCACGTTCCCGGTCACCTGCAGGGTCGGCCCGAAACCGGCTGTCCGGGTGGCTCTGTCGATGAAGCCCAGGGTAATCGGGAGCCCGGTGTCGGCCGCCAGTCGATAGAAGCCGGACTTCCAGAACTTCTCCTTGCTCCTGGTGCCCTCCGGCGCGATGACCAGGAAGAATTCCTCTCCGTTCCTCACTCGCCGGACCAGCTCGGGAATCAGCGCTTGCGGACTGTCCCGGTCAACCGGGATCCCGCCGCTGGCCCGGGTCAGGATGCCAAGTGGAAAGGTGAAGAGTTCCTTTTTGCCCAGGAATTTCGGGGTGATCCCGGCGTGCCAGGTGATCAACAACATCGCCAAATAGTCCCAGTTGGAGGTGTGCGGGGCACCGAGCAGAATGCCGGCCTTGGCCGTCGGAGCGACGCCGACGAACCGCCAGCCGAGCAATCCCCACACCCTGCCGGTGAGGGCGCTCCGCAACCGCGTCCCCCGGGAGCCGGGGTGCTGCTGACCTGCCGTGGGAGTACTCATCAGTGCGGGAACCTTCCGTAGCGCAAGCACCCGCACGTCGCAAGCACTACAACACTATGCACCTGGGCGCCGGTCTTCCTGTTGGGGTTCAGGTTTGCTGCAGAGGCCGTTCGGGCAAGGGTGGAGGATGAGCAAGGAACTCGCAGGCAAGACGGTCGCATTTCTGGTCGCCAACGACGGCGTCGAGCAGGTCGAACTCACCCAGCCCTGGCGGGCGGTGCGGGACGCCGGCGGCAAGCCCGCAACCCGGGCGATCTGGACGCCTTCGGGAAGGCTCTGGTCGCAACCTTCGCCCGCTGACCGAGGAAGTCAACTGGTGTGGTGCACCGACTGCAGGCCGTACACGGGCGTCCGGATTCCGGCCTGGCGGGCCTTGAGCTGCAGCGCCAGGTAGGTCGAGTAGTGCCGTGACTGGTGCAGGTTTCCGCCGTGCATCCACAGTGCTTCGACCTGGGTCGGCTTCCACATGTTGCGCTGTTCGCCTTCCCACGGACCGGGATCCTTGGTGGTATCGGACCCCAGCCCCCACACCTTGCCGAGGGTGTCGGCGACCTCCGGCGAGATGAGGTCGGCGGCCCACCCGTTCATCGAGCCGTAGCCGGTGGCGTAGACGACCAGGTCAGCCTCCAATTCGGTGCCGTCCCTGAGCACCACGGTCTTCTCGGTCAGGTGGTCCACTTGGCCCTTCACCAGTTTGACGTCGCCGTTCGCGACGAGATCCGCTGCACCAACATCGATGTAGTAGCCGGAGCCGCGCCGAAGGTACTTCATGAAAAGCCCGGAACCATCGTCGCCCCAGTCGTGGTCGAATCCCGATTTCTCCAGGCGGTCATAGAATTCCCGGTCCCGCTCCCGCATCTGGTCGTACAGCGGGATCTGGAATTCGTGCATGATGCGATACGGCAGTGAAGCGAAGACCAGATCGGCCTTTTCCGTCGTCATCCCGGCGGCGACCGCTTCCTCCGAGTAGAGCGCACCGAGACCGATGTCCATCAACGAATCGGATTTCACGATGTGTGTGGACGAACGCTGCACCATCGTCACTTCCGCGCCGTGTTCCCACAGCGCTCCGCAGATGTCGAAAGCGGAATTGTTGGACCCGACGACCACACACTTCTTGCCCTCATAGGCGTCCGGTCCGGGATGGGCGGACGAATGGTGCTGATCGCCGCGGAAAATGTCCATTCCCGGGAATGACGGCACGTTGGGCTTTCCGGACATGCCGGTCGCCAGTACGAGCTGCCGGGGATGCAGCACGACCGGCCGGCCGTCGCGCTCGACGGTTACCGTCCATTCCGCCGTGGCCTCGTCGTAGTGCGCCGACTTCGCCTCGGTATTGGACCAATAGTTCAGTTCCATGATCTTGGTGTACGACTCGAGCCAGTCGGCGATCTTGTCCTTGGGCGCGAATACCGGCCAATTGTCCGGAAACTTGATGTAGGGCAGGTGGTCGTACCACACCGGATCGTGCAGGCAGAGGGATTTGTACCGGCTCCGCCATTGATCACCCGGCCGGGCGCGCTTGTCGATGATAATGGTGGGCACATCGAGCTGTCGCAGCCTGGCGCCGAGTGCGATGCCGCCCTGCCCGCCACCGATGATCAGCACGTAGGGCTGCGTCCGGTAGCCCAGTTCTCTTGCCTCCTGTTCGCGACGTTCCGTCCACGATTTGCGGTCCCGTTGCGCACCGTGCTCGGCGCCCCTCGGCCGGTTGCTGCCCTTGGGTTCCTCGTAGCCCTTGAGCTCGTACAGCGTGGTGAGCAGTGTCCAGGCCGCGCCATCCTTGAGTCGCAGCTGACCGCGGCCGCGGCCGACCGCTGTCTCGAACTCGATCCAGGCCTCGGTGACGCCGCCGCCGGCAGTCGGCTCCTCGCCGTCGGCGATCTTCCACCCGCTTGGCTCGGTGGTCCCCAGCGTCGCCTCGAGCATCGCGGCGATCTCGGCACGTCCCTCGGAGGTCTTGATGTTCCAGGTGAAGGCAATCAGATCGCGCCAGTAGCAGTCGGGGGTGAACATCGCCGCGGCGGCAGTCGCGTCGCCGGACGTCAGCGCGTCATCGAATGCCGAGAGCCAGGCTTCCACTTGGGACCGCGGTGTATCGGACGCGGTGGCGGTTTCCATGATCTGGGTCATCGGACTCCTTTGTCTTCTGGGGCTGTCTGATGTGGCTGTCTGGTCTGCCGGGAGTGCACGCGGTCGTCCCGTCAGCACACACCATCGCCGGCCGAGCCGAAAGCGTTGCACGACGTTGCACGACCTGGGATTGTGGCGGCGGCTACAGCCAACCCCTAGGCTTGACAGCGCGGAGGAGATGACCGGTGGCAGATTACAGCGCGATCAAGCCCGGTACCGACCTGCCGCAGTACGTCCGGGACCTCACTCGGATGCACGATGCGCTGATCGGCGGCAGCGCATCTGTATTGCGCCCTCGGGCGCTGGTGTCCAGGTCCTGGTCCAGGGTGCTGAAGGCAGGTCTACACCCTGACCACGCGAACGGTCGCGATCCGATGCCGCCCGCCGACATCGAACGTCGACGCCGTCAGTCGCCACTGTCCACGGTCATCGCCGAGATCCTCCAGGTCATCTCGAGCGTGGCCGATGCGTCGCGGTTCCTGATGGTGGTCACCGACGCCGACGGGGTGATCCTGTGGCGCGAAGGTGCGTCGGTGGTCCGTCGTCGAGCGGACGTGCTCGGCTTCAGCGAAGGGGCCGAGTGGACCGAGGCCCTGGTGGGCACCAACGCGATCGGCACCTCGCTGGCCGAAGCGGCGCCCGTGCAGCTGTTTTCGGCCGAACATTTCGAACAGGCGCAACATCCCTGGTACTGCACGGCTTTCCCCATCCACGACCCACGCACGGGTGAACTGCTGGGCATCGTCGACGTCAGTGGGCCGGCCCTGACACTGCACCCGGCGATCGGTGCGTTGGTCGAAACTGCGGTCCGCCTGGCCGAATCGCAGTTGTGGCGGTATCACGAGATGCGCTTGGAACGGTTGCGCAAGTCGGCGGAACCCATCTTCGCGACCGCCAGGGAACCGATGCTGCTGGTCGACGACAACGGCTGGGTCGCGCGCAGCGCAGGCGTTGCCTTCCGGGACCGGGTCGGCGTCCCGCAGGCTGATCGAGCACTGGCGATTCCCGGGCTCGGTCTGTGCGTGCCCGAGCGCCTCGCCGACGGATGGCTGGTGCGATCAGCGAACGCCGTGCGAACCATCGAGGCGCGACTCGATCTGCGGGGTGCGCCGATGCTCGAGGTGCGGTCCGACGGAGAGCCCTGGCGGATGTCCGTCACCAAGCGACACGCGGAAATCCTGGTGCTCATGCAGCGGGCGGGAGCCGCAGGCATCACCCCTTCGCACCTGAGCGTCGCGCTGTTCGGCGACGTCGAGCACCTGGTGACCGCCAGGGCCGAGGTCTCCCGGCTTCGACGATCACTGGGCGCCATCGTCGCGAGCAGCCCCTACCGCCTGGCCGACGGGGTCACCTTGACCGTCGATTCGCCCCCGGCCGACACTCGTCCGGCGGGATCGCGGGAACCTACGCCGTGACGGTGCGGCCGAGGCAGGCGGCCAGTCGGTCGATGGCCGGGGCGTCGTCTGCCACCGGTTGCGGTGCCCCGAAAGGCGTTCGGTCGGCGGGGATGTCGCCGAGCTTGGCGCGGCTGAACGCCAGTTCCTGCTCGGCCAGGTCCTCGGGAAAAGTGCCGGCTCGGCCCGTCGCGCTGGCTAGGTCCCAGCCGTGCACCAGAACCTCGGTGATCCGCAGATGCAAGGCGACGATGCCGGGTACGGACCCGAACGGAACCGTGATGACGCGCTCCAGCACGTCGGGTTGATCGAAGGCGGTCACCAGAGCGGCAGCGGAATCGCGATAGGCGCCCAACAGGTCGGCGGCGGCCGCGTCGGTCCTTGGTGTTACCGGCTCCCCGAGGCTGCTGGTGAACCGGTCATTGCCGGTCACCAGATGGTCGACCAGGTCCCTGACGTTCCATTCGGTGCACGGAGTCGGTGCTGTCCAATCTGTGTCAGTCAGCCCGGCGATCACCAGTTCGGTTGCCGCGAATGCGCGGGCCAGCTGCTCAGCTGGTGCACTCGTCATCGGCGGGCTCCTGTCGGTGGGACGATCCGGTGAACCTCGGGTGGGCGATCCGGTGAACCTCGGGTGAGCGATCAGCGGCTCCTCCTGAGATCCTTGCACCCCGGCCGAGGGTCGAGCCCTGCGGGGCCGACCAGCCTGGACAACGGAGTACTTCCTTGCCCTTACCACCATTCCGAGATCCACCGCCAGGAGTGGGTCGTCCAGATAACCCCCCACAGGAACACCCACCTTCACCCAACACCATCGGCGTCCGGTGTCACGCCCGGATCCGCCGCCACGAACGAGAGGGTGCCAGCGCAAGGATCTCGACATTGCTCCCTCAACCGGTCGTGGTAAAGGTCACCACCACGGCTCGATTGGCTGGATCCGCTGCGGGCTCGACGAGCGGTTTCGTGTCGCCGTATCCGACGACCCGGGTGATGTTCTTGGCCGGCACCTTGAGCTCCCGCAGCAGCGCAGCGACCTCGGTTGCGCGCCGGGTGGACAGGTCCTTGGCCGACTGCTCGTCACCGCCCGGAGAGGCGGCGGTGTGACCCTCCACGGTGATCTTGGTGGTGGCGGCAAGTGTCCCGACACACTGACCGAGTGCACCCAGGGTTGCATTCTTGTCGATCAGCGTGGCCTCATCCGGAACGAACAGGGCCGGGGCAGGCAGGGTGCAGGTGCGGGTTTTGCCGACAGCGGCGGAATTGATCCGGTCGCGCGGGTTCGGCACGGCGATCGGTCGAATCGTGCCGGTCCCGGGCGTTTCACCGGTGCCGTTGAAGAACGTGACCTTCGTAGCACCGCCGGCTCTGGCCAACCCCTCCCAGACGGCGTGCAGGTAGCCGACCTGCAATTGGGAGAGCTTCTTCTGGGCACCGGCCTCCGGGGTCACCACGAAGGTGACGTTGCGGCCCTTCAGATTCGGTATGCGACCCGCCCTGGTAAGCGCTTGGATGACCGTCGGCGGTGACTGGTCGAACGCCAGCGAGTTGAAGTTCAGCGCGCCCTCGGTGTCCAGTAGCGGCGAGAACACCCAGATCGGTGAACCGGCCGGAGAGGTGATCGCCGCCAGGCCGGCCAACGCGGAGCGGCCCGAGGACTGCGCCTGCAACGCATTCATCTTTTCCGCCAGTTTGCCGATCGCAGCAGCGTTGAGATCAGCGGTCTGGCGGGAGGCGCGGGCGTCACCGGCCACCGAGATCCATTCCAGGCCCGATCCCGCGCTGCCGAGCGCCGTCCAGCTCTGCACGATCGGCGCGGGTATGACGACCTGCGCCTCGTTCGAAGAGCCTGCGGTGCTGACCACGGTCCCGGCGACGCGGACCGCACTCGGCAACCCCGAGGCCGGAGCGGAAACCTGGGGGTTCGAGGCAGTGGGTTCGGCAGTGATGGGCGGTGCCGACTGTGACGAGCACGACGCCAGCCACAGCAGCGCGAAAAGTACTGCGGCGATTGAGCTTCGGCCCACCACAGATCGGGGTTCCATCATCGGAGTGCGGACAGCGACGTCGAGGTAGCCACCCCGTCGATGATGGACCGGACGTCAGCTCGTCCGGTGTCCAGGTCGGCGTCCAGCACGGCGACATCCTCGCCTGCGGTCCAGGTGGCCTGCAGGCGCGAACCGCCGCCGGTGATGGCGAAGGTCCCGCCGAACGCGGGGTGGGTGTTCCGGAGTCGGATGAGACCTGTCAACGCCTGCACGACCGACCGCTGCAACGCCTCGTCGATCTCGCCCGCGGTGTAGTGGTGGCGGTTGACATCGCGTCCGATGTTGGTGCGGGCCAACAGTTCCATATCATTGACTCCGGCGAACAGGCCGACGTAATAGACCTGCGGAATGCCCGGTGCCCAGAACTGCAGGGCCCTTGCGAGCAGATACCGATCATCGTCGCGACCAAGCGCATCGTAGAAGGTGCAGTTGACCTGATACAGGTCCAGGTTGGATGCGGCCGCGCCGGTGGCCTGCCGGGAGGTGCCGCCGCTGTTCCGGTGCATCGCCTCCACCAGAGCGTCGATCTGCGCCGGCGTGAGCAACCCGGGGCGGGACCGGTCGGTTGCGTCAGCGCCGACGTCGATCACGCCGATGCCGTCGTGGGTGTCGAGCACGGTCACGGTGTTGACGGGCCGCACCCGCATCCAGGCGAGCAGCGGATCGGCGTCGGCCGCGGTCAGGGCGTGCAGCACCAGCGGCGGCAGCGCGAAGTCGTAGACACGGTCGACCTGAGCGGCGATCTCGATCTGGCGGTGGTAATACGAGTGGACCTCCACCAGAACCTCGAGGTTGCGCTGGTGACACCATTCGGTCATCTCGTCGATGAAGCCGAATGTTTCCGGCGTCATGAAAGAGGTGGTTCCCGGCGTCTTCACCGCGTATCCAACGGCGTCCAGCCGGACTCTCGAGACGCCGGCTTCGGACAGCCGGTCCAGCACCCGCAGCAGATAGGCGCGCGCGATGGCCGTAGCGACGTCAATGTCGACCTGTGCGGAGGTGAAAGTTGTCCACACCAGCCGTTTCGAGCCGTCGGCAAAGGTGTAGGTGGTAAACGGCAGCCCCGGTCGCGGCCGGTACAGCCGGACCAGGTCCTCCTCACGGGCACCGAGTGGGAAGGTCCCACCCAGAGTCAAGAACATGCCGTCGAACTCCGAGTCGACGCCGCCGGCCAACCAGTGAAGGAACTGCGGAGACAACGAAGACACGTGGTTGACGATGACATCGACCATGACGGCATGATGGGCCGACAGCGCCGCGATATCGGCCCAGCATCCGAGGCGTTCGTCGACCTGGGTGTGGTCGGCCGGGTCGAATCCGGCATCGGCGCCGTCGTAGGGCCGAAAGAACGGAAGAACGTGGACTCCGCCGAACAGTCCGGCGAGTGGCCCGTCGAGTACCCGGCGCAAACCCGGAAGGTCACCGCCGAGTCGGTCGGCGTAGGTAATGAGGTCGACTTGATCGGGCATCGTCCAAGCCTTGCGCATCCGAGCCTCGCTGTCACCTACCGCCAACCCCGCTCAGTTCGTTTCATCGTCGATCGCAGTGCGGACCGGCCTCGTTGGTCGGATCCAGCGAGTTCGTCGAAGTCAGCGCTCAGTGACGGACGGAGCGACGGTTGCCGAGACGGATCCAGAGAAGCAGGACGATGACGGCTCCGATGAACGAACCGAGGATTCCCGACGGCTGCAGGAACCCGTTCTGGGCGTCCTTGTGGAAGATCAGGTAGCCCAGGAAGCCACCGACGAACGACCCGACAATTCCCAGCACGATCGTCATCAGGATCGAGATGTCCTGCCTACCAGGGACTACCAGGCGGGCAAGCGCACCGGCGATCAGCCCGACGACGACGATGGTAACGATGAGACCCAGCATGACGTGACTCCTTGGGGATGTACGTGACGTACACGGCTCAACTTCGCGAGCTGAGGGCCGGCATTCTGCTGACCAAGGACGAGCCAACCACCCCTAGGGCGCCCGCGGTACACCCCTAGGGAGGTTATTGGCGCGAGCCTGCCCGCACTCGATCCGCTGGCATGGATCAACTTCGCAGGCATGGATCGAGCACCGACGTACTGTTGTCGCAAACTTGCGGCTCATTCGGCGGTGATAGCGGGCAGAGCACCCCGGGGGCGTGGCCTAGGACGACGAGGAGATCCGAACGGATGGCGAAGAACCAGGTCGGGATCTCAGTGGAGCGGACAACCGGTGTCGCCACGATCACGCTGTCGAACCCCGCCCGCAAGAACGCACTGACGGTGCAGATGTGGGCGGAACTCGCCTCGCAGATCCAACTGCACGACGGCCGCCGGGACATCCGCACCATCGTCATTACCGGTGCTGCGGGCAACTTCTCGTCGGGAGTCGACCTGTCCTACCTGCGCGACTGCGGGACGATGATCGAACCGGATCCCGCCGAGGTCACCGCACAGGCCGAACTGGCGATCGTCACGGCGAACACGCCCGTGATCGCCTCCATTGCCGGCTACTGCCTTGGCGGCGGAACTCTTGTGGCCTGCGCGGCTGACCTTCGGATCGCAAGTTCCACTGCGAAATTCGGCCTGCCCCCGGCGAAACTCGGCCTGGTGTACCCAGCCTCGTCGGTCCGCCGTCTGGTTGCCCTGATCGGGCCGGCCCGCACCAAATTGCTGTTGTTCACCGCGGAGGTCGTCGACGCCGCCACCGCGTTCACCATCGGGCTGGTCGACCGCGTGGTGCCGCCCGGGGACCTGGAAGAGGCCACCCGACAGCTGACCGACGCCATTTCCAGCGGATCGGCGCTGACCCAGGCGTCCACCAAGAGAATGGCGGAAATGGTGGTCGAGCATCCGGCGGAACTCGAGGCAGAACGACAGAAATGGCACGAACTCGCCTTGTCCACGGGTGAACTGGCCGAGGGTATCGCGGCATTCGGCCAGAAACGGAACCCGTCGTTTCCGTGGTCAGGCGGTGGCCCCTGATCAAGCGGACACGGAAACGCGGCTCTACCATGGAATGTCCGGACCGTCGAAGGACGCGGCCCCTCAATGCGTCTCACAGGAGGGCACCATGCACGACAGAGTTTACCGAGTGACCGAAATCGTCGGAACGTCGTCGGACAGTATCGACCAAGCCATCCGAACGGGGGTGGAGCGAGCGTCGGCAACGATCAGGGGTCTGGACTGGTTCGAGGTGACCGAAGTGCGGGGTCATATCGCCGACGGCAAGGTGGCGCACTTTCAAGTTGGCCTCAAGGTCGGGTTCCGGCTGGAGGATCCGGTGTGATCGACATTTCCAGAAATGACCCGTCCGTCATTCCATCCCGAACCGATCGGACAGCGCATACCGCATGAGCACTACGTCATCGATCTGCTGCACGTCTGCGAGCATTGCTCGGCGGTCCGGATTCCAGGGAAATCGGCCATCGCCGACGAACCGCCGAGCCCTTGAATCACCGACGAAAAACGGCGCCACCACGACCTGAAGTTCGTCAGCAAGATCGGCCGTCAAGAATTGGGTGTGCATGGTGCCGCCGCCCTCGACCATCAGCCGTTGGATGCCGCGGGCGTGCAGGTCTCGGCTCATCCAGTGCATGTCGACCGACCGGCCGGCGTCGACCACGGTGGCCAACGAGCCGAGCCGGTCCCTGGCGTGCGTCACCGTGGCGCTGACGCAGTAGACCAGCTTCTCCGATTGGCCGGCGGTGAAGAAGTCTGCGCGGGGGTCCAACTGTCCACGCCTGGTCACGGTCACCTTCGCCGGCGAGGGCGGGAGACCCATGGCAACTCGTTCATCCCGGCGGGACTTCTCGCGCACCAGCAGACGGGGATTGTCGTTCCGGACCGTTGTTGCGCCGACCAAGATGGCGTCGCAGCCGGCTCGGACGGCATCGATGCGATCGAAGTCAGCGGCATTGGAGAGCAGCAGCCTCTGCTCGCTCGCCCCGGCCAGATAGCCGTCGAGGGACATGCTGCAGCTCAACAGCGTGTACGGACGGTCAGCCATGCGCAACGCCCCCCGGACTCACGGTGGCCGATGCGGGCCGGCGGGGTGCCTGCTGGCGTGCGTCTCCGCGCCGCAACCACGACCCGACCAGCACGAACCCGCCGGGCAGGCAGGCAACCATGGCCATCAGGCCGTAGACCACCGACACTGCGACGCCCTGGGTGGCACCCAGCCCGGCCGCGCCGAACGCCCACCCGGCCATGCCCTCCCGGGGACCCCATCCGCCGATGTTCGTCGGCAGCCCCATGGCCAGCATCACCAGCAGGGCGATTGGGAGCAGCCGGGCGGTCGACGTGGTGCAGCCGACGGCCCGCGCCGCGATGAGGAAGGTCGCCGTGTGCCCGGCCACGACTACCGCGGACGCCAGGACGATCGCCGGCCAGGCACGACGGGGCAGCAGCGCCACGCGGAGATCCGTCGCCGCGGCACGCCAGATTCGTGCCAGCCGGGTCGCCCCCCCGGCCGGAATCGACCGGCGGAGCACGGCGGCCCCCACCCCGGCCACTACCAGGGCGATGCCCGCCAGCGGAAGAAACGGTGTCACCGGCGACGGCAGCAGGATCAGCACGACCAGGGTCAACACCATCTGCACGACTTGCCCGGCCGAGCGTTCCCAGGCCACGGCACGCAGACCGCGGCCGACATCGGCAACCTCTTGCCCGTGGCGCACACCGCGGTGCACGTCGCCGATCACTCCGCCGGGCAGGGTCGTGTTCAGGAACTGGGACCGGTAGTACGCGGCGATCGCGCCCCGCAGCGGCAGGCCGATGCCTAGACCGGCGGCGACCAGCGTCCATCGCCAGGCACAGCAGGCGGTCGTGATGACGGCGATTCCGGCCGCCAAGGCCAGTGACCAGGCATTCGTCGTCCGGATGCCTTCCAGGAACGGGCCGATGCCCAGCCGACCGACCACGATGGCCAGCACTCCCGCCGCGACCAAGAGGCGGACCCACATCCACCATTTCCGCTTCACCTGAGCAGTCCTGTCGGCAGGCCGGTCGGGCGAGCGCTCAACCCGAGAAGGACCTGCGAGATCCGGTCCGCGGTAACCGACCAACCGGCCAGGCTCTCTCGCCGCTCCCTGGCTGCCTGCCGCATCTCCCGCCGCAGCTCCGCATCACTGAGCCAGCTGCGCAATGCCGCAGCGAAGGCGAAGGAATCGCCGGCCGGCACCAACAGGCCGGGCCGGCCGCCGTTCGACCCATCACCCAGGGCCTCCGAAATCCCGCCGACATCCGTCGCCACGACCGGTACCCCCCGCGCCAGCGCCTCGGCGACGACCATGCCGTAGGTCTCGGCATATGAGGCCAGCACCAGCAGGTCGGCCGATGCGTATGCGGCGTCCAGATCGGCGCCGGTCAGCGGGCCGGCCAGGCAGATCCGCCCACCGTCGCCGCACTCCAGGGCCAGCCGGCCCAGTTGGTCGGCGAAACCAGGATCGCGGCCCGGCGCACCGACGCACACGCATCGCCACCTCAGGTCCGCGACCTGCGCCAGCGCCGCAAACAGCACGTCGTGCCCCTTGTGCGGTGCGACCGCGGCGACGCACAGCAGTTCCCCGCCGGACGCCGTCCCAGGCGCCACCTCCGCGGGGTCGACACCTGGCTGCGCGACGTGGACCAGGCCTGGCCGCAAGGCATATCGGGTCAGCAGCAGGCGCCGGGTCCAGGTGCTGGTGGTGACGACAGCGGCGGCGGCACGAAGGACCTCGCCTTCGCCCGCGCAGCCTCCGGGTCCGTCGCCCACCGGCATGTGGACCAGCACGACCAGGCGCAATCGATCCGCCTCCGGCAGTAGCACCGGCGCTGCCGCCGAAGCGATCAGGCCGTCCACCAGCGCGATGCCGCCGTCGGGGATTCCGGCCAGCGCGCCGGCCAGAGCCGCGCAGGCCGCACCGTTCGGGTAAGGCCACGAGCCGGGCACTGACAGCTCCCGCACCGACCAGCCGGAGTCGGCGAGCTCACCGCAGACTCGACGGTCGTACACGTTGCCGCCACTTGGCCGCGCTGGGTCGTCGATGCCGTCGGGCACCACGACGTGCACCGTTCCGGGGTTGATCACAGGTCACGCTCATACGTCGCCCACGCCACGTGCGACTCGTGCAGCGTCACCGCGATGCCGGCCAGTGCGTCGGCCCGGCCGCCGAGGGCGCCGGCGTGCACGCGGTCGGCCAGCCGATCAGCGATCACCCGCGCCAGCGCCTCTGTCGTGGTGTTCATGCCGGCGAAAGCGGGCTCGTCATCGAGGTTGCGGTAACTCAGCTCGCCGACGATCGCGTGCAGTTCCGTTGCTGCCCGGCCGATGTCGACGACGATGTTGTCGGCGTCCAACGTCTCCCCCCGGAACGTCGCGTCGACGACGAATGTCGCGCCGTGCAGCCGTTGGGCGGGTCCGAACACCTCGCCACGGAAACTGTGGGCGATCATCATGTGATCGCGGACGGTCACGCTGAACACGGATTCATCCCCCGTCCTGGTCATAGGTGATGACGTGGCAAAGCGCCGGCAGGCTTCCGGACGCCAGCCGGGCCATCACGTCGGGCAGTTGTTCGAATTCGGATTCCCCGGTGATCAGCACCTCGAAAGCCGGATCGCGGAGCATTTCCAGGGCCAACGCCAGGCGGTCGGCACTCGTGCTGCTCGCCCGCCGGGCGCGGGACACCGTGCCGACCTGACTGGCCCTGATGCCCAGGCGACCGGAATGAAATGCCCCGCCGAGTGACAGGACGACGTCGGCATCGCCATACCAGCTGAGCTCAATCACTGTGCCCTCCGGCGCCAGCAAATCCAGCGAGCGCTGCAGGCCGGCCCCAGAGGCGCTGGTATGGAAGACGACGTCGCGGCCACCGTCGGCGTCGGCAGGTAAGGCGAAGTCCACGCCGATCTCGGCCGCGACATGGGCGCGCGCCGGGTCGATGTCGACCAGGGTGACCGACACACCGGGAAACCGGGCGAGCAGACGGGCAACGCAGCAGCCGACCATGCCGCCGCCGACGACCGTGATCCGATCGCCGATGAGCGGTGCTGAATCCCACAACGCGTTGATGGCGGTTTCCACCGCTCCGGCCAACACGGCCCTGGATGCCGGCACGTCGTCGGGTACGACAATCACTGCCGACGACGGCACCACA
The DNA here is from genome assembly GCA_038229825.1 of Mycobacteriales bacterium. Classification (GTDB taxonomy): domain Bacteria; phylum Actinomycetota; class Actinomycetes; order Mycobacteriales; family Nakamurellaceae; genus Nakamurella. The sequence continues at coordinate 218,179 of JBBROB010000001.1, read as the reverse complement.
TAGCGGGTCTGGTGCGGGTACAGGCAGAAAACCGTGCGGCCGAGCAGTTCCGGTGGGCCGATTTCGACGACGCCCACGCTCAGGTAGCCGTATTTCACCGGACCGGGGAAATCGCCGTCCTGGAAGGGGGCGCGCATCGCGGCGAACTGGCTCGCCGGAACGCCTCCCCGGAAGACCAGCGTTTCGGTGCCGCGGCTCACCCCGGAACGGACGGTTCGCACGAGGACCTCGTCCGGGCCGGGCTCTTCGACGGGCGCCGCACGGATCTCCCCAACACCGGGTTCGCGGAGCCAGAACGCGCGGGCGGCAATCACCAACGGGACTCAGCCTCCTTCCGACGCCCCGACCTGAACCGGACCCTTCACCGTTCGCGCGGCACTGCGCACACGCCGGGCAAGGGTGCCGTCACCTTAGCCACCCACTGATACGTACGGGTGCGCGGTGCGAAAGGTTCGAACCGCTCACTTACCCAGGCCGGCGACCAGATTGATGGTGGTGGCGATGATGACCGCGCCGAACACGTAGGACAGCAGCGCGTGACGCAGCGCGGTCGCCCTGATCACCTTCGTCTTCAGATCGGTGTCCGACACCTGGAATGTCATCCCGATGGTGAAAGCCAGGTAGGCGAAGTCGGTGTAACACGGCTGCTCCGGCTGGTTGAAATCGATGCCACCGTCTGGTCCGGTATAGAACAATCGCGCATAACGGGTGGTGAACACCGTGTGCACCGCCGCCCATGCCAGCGCGACAGAGCCGATGCTCAAGGCCGCCTCGATGGATTTGTTCCCCGATGCGCCGGTGAGGAGCAACCCGACTGCCAGCAGGCTGGCGACCGCGGCAGAGAGCATCGTCGCGTCGGTCAGTGCCAGACCCGGGTTCTCGGCAAGGGCGTGTTCAGCAGTGGTCGACGCGTCCATCGGCCAGATCGACAGCCACATCCACCCGACGAAGATGCCCGCCGCGCAGATCCAGCCGATGAGCACCCCATACCGCCATGTGGCCGGAACGGACACTCCCACCCCGACGGCCACCCCGACTATCAGCGACGTGAGCAAGCGGGTGCGCGCCGACACGCCGACCCCGGGTCTCGGCGCGTCGACTGGTTGTGCGGGCACGTGAGGGAACCTGATTCGCTGGGCAAGTAGGACACTGGACCGGAGCTGACCGAGCCTACTATCTCGTTGATCGTAGGTGATGAGCGTGCTGGTGGCTGCGCTTGGCCGGCGCGATATCCCTTTTATTGATTGTGGTATTCCGCCGGTAAAGACTTACAACAATGGAATATGAAGATGGATTATGATTCTCGGTCGTGCAGACGGAGGATCCGGCTAGCCGGCCCCGCGGGCGGTCGTGCGGCGGTCCACTGCTTTCCCGCCAACGGGTTCCCGGTGAATCGTGGGCCAGATGGTGCCCGGTTGGGCCGGACGGGATTTGCCTCTTCCCTGTGAGCGCGCACAGGAGCACACTGCGATTTCACAGACGGCTTCATTCATCACAAAGGAGCTTGGCATGAACGCTGACCGCACGTCGAGGCGTCGCCGGCACCGGGCGCTACTGACCATCAGCGCCCTGGTCACCGCCGGCATGACTCCGTTTCTAATACTGGCGCCGGCGGCCACTGCTGCCCCCGCGGCGGCGTCGCCGCAAACGCAGGTGACCCGAGCGCTCCAGCTCGGCGGGACGTCGACCTACCGCGCGACCGCGGCCGGCGCTGACCTGTTCGCCCGCGGCACCGAGATCCGCCAGGAAGCCGGGCCCGACGCCTTCGGAGCCGCGGCCACTGGGCGACGCGCCGCCGCATCCGAGTCCACCCCCGATCACCGCAGCGAGTCCCGCAGCGGACGCCTGTCCGGCGGCGCCGGCGCAGCCGCGACCAGCGCCGCGGTCCGGCCCAGCGAGGTCGTGCGCACCGGACCGCAACTGCTGCAGAGCTTCCTGGGACTGAACCTGCGGGATCAGCGGCTTGCCAACAACGGAAATCAGTTCACCGTCGAGCCGCCCGACCAGGGGCTGTGCGTCGGCAACGGCCACATCGTCGAACCGGTCAATGACGTGATCCGGGTCTATTCCACGGCCAACGGCGCGCCGCAGACGGGTGTCGAGGACCTCAACACCTTCCTGGGGTATCCGCCGGCCATCATCCGCTCGATACCGCAGTTCGGCCCGTTCGTGACCGACCCCAGTTGCCTGTTCGACCCCACCACCCATCAATTCTTCTTCACCGCTCTGACGCTCGGCGTCGATCCGGCGACCGGCGCGTTCAGCGGTCAGAACCAACTGGACATCGCGGTCGCTGCGGACCCGACCGGCTCCTGGGCGCTGTACCACCTGGACGTCACGGACGACGGCACCAACGGCACACCGATCCACCCGCACTGCCCGTGCATCGGGGACTATCCGCACATTGGGGTCGACTCGTTCGGCTTCTACATCACCACGAACGAATACTCGTTCTTCGGACCCGAATACAACGCCGCCCAAGTCTACGCCTTCTCCAAAACCGCCCTTGCCCGGCACGACAGCAGCGTCTTCGTGACCCAGTACGACACCACCGGCGCCGTCAGGGGAAACCCCGGCTTCACGCTGTGGCCGGCACAATCCCCCGTCGCCAGCCAGTTCGCGCGCAGCAACCAAGGCACGGAGTATTTCCTGTCCTCCACCGCCGCACCGGAGGCCAACGGGACCGGGCAGTCCAACAGCATCGTCGTGTGGGCCCTGACGAACACCGCCAGCCTCGGCACCGCTCGCCCTGCCGCGAACTTGACCGACGCGTCGCTTCGGGTACGCAGCTACTCGATCCCACCGCCCGCCAACCAACAGCAGGGCCCGGCTCCCCTGCTGGAGTGCCTGACCGACACCGGCTGCGCCACAGCACTCAACGGTGAACCGGATCCCTTCCCAGAGGCCCTGTCGCCCTTGGACAGCAACGACACCCGCATGCAGCAGGTGACCTACTCCGATGGTCTGCTCTACGGAGCACTGGACACCGGCGTCCGGGTCGGCGGTGCCACCAAAGCCGGCATTGCCTACTTCGTGGTCAAGCCGGAGATCAGCAACGGACGGGTCGAGGCTGAGCTGCGCAACCAGGGCACGCTCGGGCTCGCCGGCAACAACCTCACCTACCCGACGATCGGTATCACCGCCTCCGGGAAGGGAATCATGTCCTTCACCCTGGTCGGCGCCGATTACCACCCGAGCGCCGCGTTCACGGGCTTCGACGCCAACCGTGGCGCCGGGCTGATCCAGTTGGCCGCAGCGGGTGTCGGTCCGCAGGACGGATTCTCGGGCTACAACTACTACAACGACGGAGCGGCCCGCCCCCGGTGGGGTGACTACGGCGCGACCGCGGTCAGCGGGGACACGATCTGGGCCGCTGCGGAGTACATCGCCCAGAGCTGCACCCTCACCGAGTACCTCGCGGCTCCCGTCGGTAGTTGCGGTGGCACCCGCACCGTACTGGCCAACTGGGCAACGCGAATCAGCCAGATCCGACCCTGAGCAAGGCTGCAGTACCGGCGGCGGCGTTGCCCGCCCCCTGAGTTGCGCCGCCGGTGGCGTTGCCCGCCCTCCGAGTTGCGGGGAGGTCAGGTCCGACATTTCGGGGGACATTTCTGGGTCCGGACCTCCCCGGCAACTCGATCCGGCCCGGGTCGGTCAGCTGACGACGAGTTCCTGGTACATCCCGTCGGCGTAGTGGTTCTGCAGGTTGCACACCAGCTCGTAGTGGCCAGGAGCCAAAGACACGGTGGTCCAGCCGACCTGGCCGGCGGTGATCCCGTCGCCGGTTCCGGCGGCGCAACTGCCGGAGGCCTCCCCCAGACTCCCCGTCTCGGACACCTTGCCGTCGGAACCGACGACTCGCTGGCCTGCCGCGGCCCCCACAGCCAGCGGGAGGATCACCAACTCGTGGGTGCGCCAACCCATGTTCGAGGCCACCAGGCTGACCTGGCCGGCGGACACGGTCACCGGTGTGGAGCGCAGCATCATGTGCGAGCCCATCGGGGCGATCCCGCCCATCATCTGGGTCATTCCCATGTCCGCCAGCGTCACCTGCACCGTCCGACCCGGCAGCGAGGCCGGGGCCGCACAGCTCAACCGCGAATAGTGATAGGTGTTGTCCCCATTCATCATTCCCTGGCCCACTCGCGGACTGGTGGAGCCGGCGGCCCCGCCCATCATGCCCTGGCCGACCCCGGGATTTCCGGAAGTGAAGCTCGCGGATACGGCGTTGGAGCCGCAGGCGGCCATCGTGAGCAGGACCGCGATGGCGGCGGTCGACCGGACGGGGCGGCGGATCATGACTTCTCCTGGTGGAACGGTGTTTGCGCGACATTCACGGGGTACACGGAAATGCACCAATCGATCTGAGCGGCGGCGAGTGGGCCGATCACCAGTGTCGACGTCATCACTGGACGTCCACTAGGGCCGAACGTCCCGAGACGCCGCGCACCCGGCCCGACGACCGTCTCATTCAACTTGACGGTTGATAAAGCCCCTGCTTCAATAAGAGCATGGCCAATGCGACCCTGATCGACGACCAGCGACTGGACGCGATGTTCGCCGCACTGGCAGACCCGACCAGGCGCGGCATCGTGACCCGGCTGACCCGCGGTGACGCAACGGTCAACGAACTCGCCGAGCCGTACGAGATGACCGTGCAGGCGGTGTCCCAGCACCTGCGGGTGCTCGAACAGGCTGGCTTGATTTCGCGGGCCCGCATTCGGCAGACCCGACCCTGCCGACTCGAACCCGCGGCCCTGGATCTCGCAGTGGGTTGGATCGAACGAAACCGCCGAATGTGGAGCGAGCGGTTCGACAAACTCGACGCACACTTGCGAGCCATCCAGGGGGAGCTGCCGTGACCGACACCCTGTTCTACAGCCGGATTTTCAATGCACCACGCGAATTGGTCTTCGAATGTATGACGAGCGCCGAACATCTCACCCATTTCTGGGGGCCGACCGGAGTCACCGCCCCGCTTGCGGGCATCACTGTCGACTGCCGACCGGGTGGACGTTTCGAGGTGCTGATGATGAATGACGACGGCAGCAGCTACCTGATGCGGGTGGTCTACGACAAGGTGTCGTCACCAGATCTGCTGGTATGGACGGACCTGGACACGGGGATGCGTACGACCTCTACTTTCATCGACCTCGATGACGGCCGCACCGAGATGCGTATTGCGCAGGATCATCCGCCGGCATTCGCCGCCACGGCGGCGGCACGAGCAGGCTTCCTCAGTTCGTTCGACAGATTCTCCGACTATCTTTCGTCCATTTCCGAGTTCATTTCCAAGGAAGGCCGGACATGACCAAGCTCCAGCATCTGGTGGCCGCCGAATGCGTCCGGCTCGCCGATTTCCTGGACACGCTTCCAGCCTCGCAGTGGAACGCCATGTCGCTGTGCGAAAAATGGCGCGTCCGCGAGGTGATCGCGCACCTGACCATGCCGGCGCGATACACCCCTGAGCGATTCGCCACCGAAATCGCCGACTCCGGTGGCGACTTCACCGTGATGTCCGACCGAGTGGCGGCGCGGGACGGGTCTCTTCCCGTGGAGACCCTGATTGCGGGCCTGCGGTCGGAGGCGATGCAGACATTCGCCCCGCCCGGTGGTGGGTATGAGGGCGCGCTGAATCACGTCGTCATCCACGGCCTCGACGTCACCATGGCCTTGGGCGTCGCCAGGGTCGCGACGGACGACGCCGTCCGCAGCGTTCTCGACCAGCTCGCCTGGCATGGCGGCGCCGCAAATTTCGGCCGAGATCTGTCCGACGTTCGTTTGGTGGCAACCGACTTCGACTGGTCAGTGGGAACTGGCCGGTCGATGATCGGCCCGGCGGCCGACCTGGCACTGTTCATCTGCAACCGCAAGGTCCAGCTTGCCGACCACGCGCACCACGGGGGGTAGCCCGCCGGTCGACCAGCGCTGCACACTCACCTGGCCACGATCAGCTGTCTGCAGGCCGCGTGTCGGCGCACCGGGGACGATGCCGAGGTCGTCGCGGAGCCGACACCGCAGGTTCTCATGCCGTGTGAGCTGGTCTGCAGGGGCCTTTTTCTCGAGTTGCCGGGAGCTCCGGTCCCAATAGTGTCCGGTGGTGTCCGGAATGTCGGACTCAACCTCTCCGCAACTCGAGGTCGGCCCCCACTCCACAAGACCGCTAACGGTGCTGGGCGCTCAGGAATTTCCACATCTCGGTACTGGCGCGGGGCCCGCGCGGATCGCTGTATGACGCCTCGGAGACCCCGCCGGACCAGGCGTGCCCGAGCCCGTCGACGATCCAGAGCTCCAGCATCTTGCGGCCGCCGGCCCCGTACCAACGCTGCACCTGGTACCCACGACGACTGGTCTTCGTGCGCGGGCTCGCCGGACGACTGGCCGCCGTCCTGGTGCGCAGGGGCGGGTCAGACGGACTACGCGAGGCGTCCACCGAGTAGTGGGCGAGCCACTGCTCGACGAGTCGGTGCGCATTCACCGAGCTCACGATGTGATCACCGGTTCCGTGGAAGATCACCAGCGGAGGCATTGCCTGCGCTGCCGGATCTGGTGCCGGCGGCGGCCGACCAAAGCCCGTCATCGCCCGAGCGGCATTGATCGCGGTGGCGGCCGCGCGGTAGGGCGGCGCCGAATGGATGCCACAGGCGGCGAACACGTCGGGATACGTTGCCGCCAGCACCGCCGACATGCCGCCGCCCGCCGACAGTCCCATCACATAGACCCGGTCGGCATCGATCTGCCACTTCTCCGGCTGCTGGAGGATCCGCGCGACGATGCCGGCCAGAATCGCCGGCTCGCCGCTGCCGCGCTGCTGGTGGGCGGGACGAAACCAGTTCCAGCAACGCTGCGCGTTGTGCGTCATCGGCTGCTCTGGATAGGCGATGACAAACTGATGTGCGTCGGCCAACAGGTTGAACCTGGTACTGGCGGCAAACTCTCCGGCGTCCTGCCCGCATCCGTGCAGGGCGACGAGCAGCGGAACCGGCGTCGATTTCCCCAGTCCTGGCGGGATGTACAGGTAGTACCTGCGGGTGCCGGCTGTGCCTGCATACCGGCAGCTGCGCCACGTGCCGGCTCCCAGCGGCGAGCGGGTCGTTTTGGCGGCGCCTGACGCCTTCGCCAGCGGCACGGCTGCACGGGCGGGCCGCTTCGCCGTCGCGGTCTTCGTTCGGCTGACCTTCTTGCGGGTCCGGCGCGGCGGTGGGAAGAAGGCGCGAATCAGTGACGTGGTCGGGCTCCGCTTTCGACGCGGCATACAGGCTCCGTTGTGCTCGGCTCAGGCGGGTTGGCGCTCGAAGGCGAGCCGGATGCCCAGCAGGATCAGCACGGTTCCGGTCACTCGGTCGATCCAGTGCCGCACCCGCAGGATGGGTTCCCTGGCATATTGGACGAGCAGGGTCAGGACCAGATACCAGATCAGAGCGAGCGCAACAAGAATGGCGCTCATCAACGCCAGCTGAGGGTTGGCGGGCAGGTGCGGATCGAGGAATTGCGGCATGACGCTGAGGTAGATGACCGGTGCCTTCGGATTCAGCACATTCACGAAGAACCCCTGTCGATATGCCCGCATGGCCGGCAGAGGTGGCGCCGAAACCCGTTTCGGCTCAGTACTTTCGGGCCGACGCCGGGACGCCCGGAGCGCCCGGACACCCAGCACGCACAAGACGAGCGCGCCGGCCACCTTGACCGCGGTGAAGGCCTCCGCCGACCCCTTCAGCAGCAGCGACAGGCCCAGCGCGGCGGCGACCGCGTGGACGGCGAGTCCGGACGCGGTACCGACCGCGGTGGCCGCTCCGGCGCGCCGTGATCGGAGGGCATTGGGTAGCACCACGGCAAAGTCCGGTCCTGGGGTGAGCACAAGGATCGCGGCCACGATGGCGAACCCCAAGACCCCATGACCCATCGCCCGACCTTAGCGGAACCGTCGGGGCGTGGGGCAGCAACGCTGGAGCCGTGACAGGTGACTGCACCCACTCGCGAGATCTCAACGTCGGGGCTTCGGGTGGGCAGCGTAATTCCAGAATTCCTGCATCAGCTGCGGTGCCGCCGGACCGCCCGCTGCGAGTTGGGTCAGCAAGACCGCCACGGTGCCAAGCGTCGGGATGATGTGCGCCGACGTCCCGGTGCCGCCGACCCAGCCGTAGCGCCCAGGCACCGTCCACGGATCATCGGTGTTGACGTCGACGGCGCCGCCGAACCCCCATCCTTGCCCGTCCAGAAAGAGCCGTCCGGCAGCACGCTGAGCCGGTGTCAGGCAGTTGGACGTCATGCGTTGCACCGACTCCGCCGAGAGCACCCGGCGGCCGGCGAACTCGCCACCGCGCAGGAGCATGCGGCCGAAGGCCAGCCAGTCGTCGACGGTGGAGACCAGGCCGCCGGCCCCGGATGGGAAGGCCGGCGCGCTGCTCCAACGCCCGTGGGGCCCATCGATCAACTCAATCCCCGCTGCTCCGACTTCGTACAGGCTGGTGAAGCGGTCCAGTTTGGAAGTAGGAACCTCGAAGCCGGTATCGACCATCCGAAGCGGCCCGAACACCCGCTCGGCCAGATAGTCCGGCAGCAGTTGACCCGAGACGCGGGCGATGAGCACGCCCTGGATGTCGGAGCAGGCGTTGTACAACCAGGTCCGACCCGGTTGGTGCAGCAACGGGATGCGCGCCAGGGCCGCGAGCCAGTCGTCCGGCGCGGGGGTATGCCCACCCCATGGCGGCCCTTGGTTGAGCTCGCTGAACAGCAGGCCGACCACCGGCAGGCTGAAATCGGCGGGAAAGCCCCAGCCGGCCCGGGAGGACAGCAGGTCCTCCACCGTGATCGGCCGGGCGGCCGGTACGACATCCTCGGGTGGACTCCCCGGCTCGCGGGCAACGGTGGGCGTCGCCAGCTCCGGCAGCCACTGGGAGACCGGATCGTCCAACGCAATGCGGCCGTCGTCGACGAGTGTCATGACGGCGGCGGCCACGATGGGCTTGGTGATCGACGCGATCCGGAAGATTGTCTCCCGCGCCATCGCAGCTGATCCATCCACATCGACAGAGCCGACGGCCGCCAGCTCGACGTCGTCGCCGCGCGCGATCAGTGCGACGCCACCCGGCGCCGATCCACCACCGATATGCCGCTCCAGCAGGTCGGGCAGGCCCGTCATCGCCCTGCGCCGGCTGCTCCGAGCGGGCCCGTGAACACGATGCGATTGCCGTCGGGATCATCTATGACGAGCACTCTGAGTGAACTCGCGTCCTGGGGTGGCGGGTGGGCGATGCCGGCCCGGTCCAGCCGTGCGGCAACGTCGTCCAGTTCGGACTCGTCCAGCACCATGGTCGAATGCCCGGCGCGGGCGGGTTCGGCCCACACCTGGACGCCGAACGAGTCCGCCAGGTGCCATTCGAGCAGCCCGGCCATCGGTCTGGCGTCCGGCGCGCGACCAAACAGCTTGGCGTACCGCGTCTCCGCGTCGGTGGAACTGGTCACGGTCATCTGGGCGAGCAGTCGGGTGGTCGTCATTTGTCTCCCCTGGTCCGCGGCCGCGGCTCCGGTCGATCCCTGGGTCAACCGCCGCGAGCGATTGTGAAATGCAAGCACTCACACGGTAGCGCCGAGCGATAGTAGAATGCAAGCAGTTGACGAAACGGAGTAGGAATGCAAGACCAACCACGATCCGGCTGCCCCATCAACGCTGCGGTCGAGGCATTCGGGGATCGGTGGAGCCTTTTGGTACTGCGTGACGTCATGTTCGGGAATCGACGGAACTTCCGTGTGCTGCAAGGACAATCGGAGGAGGGCATCGCGTCCAACATTCTCAGTCACCGGCTCAAGCGTCTCGTCAAGGGCGGCCTGCTCACCCGCGACGAGGCCGGGCCCGGTCAGCGTGCCACCTACAGCCTCACCGAGCAGGCGATCCAACTGGTGCCGGTGTTCGCCCAACTGGGCGCCTGGGGCCTACGGCACCGGCCGACCACCCCTGAACTGCGGGTGCGGGCGCAACTCCTCGAGGACGGTGGTCCGCGGTTGTGGACCGACTTCATGGACGAACTACGGGAGACGCACCTGGGCATCCCGCAATCGCCACCGGCCCGAGAATCAGTCGCCGACCGAATGGCAAGGGCATACGCGGATGCTCAGCGGGGCTGAGTGGTTGATGCCCGGTTCGGCCGCACGGGCTGCGTCGGCCCTGCCCGGTCGTCGGGCGGGTTGTCAACGGGTTCGTAAAGTGCTCATTGCACCCGACAGCAGCAGCACTTTGCCGTGCGGTGATTTCAATCGTTCGGTGAAGTGTCCGGCATCGGTCGAACGGCTAGTCTGGGTGCACCGTCGAAGCTACGACCCGCGTTGAGAGCGGCCGACCGAAAGGCCAGGTCAACAGGCATATGTCTGCTCCTGCAACGCAACAGTCCGGTGCTGGGAGGCGCGAGCCGGCCGAGCATCCGACGGAGGGGATGTGACTCCGGCCGCCCTCCTGATCGGACGTACCGCTGAGCGGGCGGCGCTGCAGGCGGTGCTCGCTCAGCTCGGGGATGGGCTGAGCGCTGCTCTCGTTCTGCGAGGTGAGCCCGGCGTCGGAAAGAGCGCCATGGTGCGCGATCTGATCAGTTCGGCCCGCGGATTCGAATGCGCGGTGCTGACAGGGTTGGAGACTGAGTCAAGATTGGCCTATGCCGGGCTGCACCGCCTGCTTGTCCCCTATCGCAGTCGCATCGATCAACTGCCGACTGCGCAACGAATCGCCCTGCGCACCGCCTTGGGACTGATCGATGGCCCTCCGAGCACGCCCTTCCTGGTCGGCCTGGCCGTTCTGACCTTGCTGGCCGAGGTTGCCCAGGCCGTGCCGGTGTTGTGCGTGGTGGATGACGCCCAATGGCTGGATCTGGAATCGCTCGGCGCTTTGGCCTTCGTCGCCAGACGTTTGTACGCAGAACGGCTCGCCCTGGTCTTCACGGTGCGCGAGCCGCCCCGGAACGACGTCCTGGATGGCATTCCCGAGATCAACCTGGAGGGACTTCCGCCGGAAGTCGGTGCAGAGCTCCTGCGGGTCCTGGCCGCGGTTCCTCTCGATCGGCACCTGGCTGTGCAGCTGTCCGAACTGGCGGGCGGCAACCCTCTCGTGTTGAGGGAAATCGCCAGAGAACTGGCCCGCGGGCGGGCCTTGCCGGGGCTTCTGCTGCACGAGCCAATCCCGGTGGGTCAACGGCTGGAGAACCACTACCGGAACCGCATACAAGATCTTCCTGCCGACTGCCGGGCAGTGTTGTTACTTGCAGCGGCCGACGGAGACGACGACCCACGCCGCGTTTGGCGAGCAGCGAAACTAGCCGGGTTGCCGCCGGAAGCTGCGCTGCCTGCAGAGGCCGAGCAACTGGTGGACCTGACGACAGAACTGACGTTCCGTCATCCCCTGATCAGAGCAGCGGTCTACCGTCTCGCCGAACCGGCTGATCGGCGCCACGCCCACGACCTGCTCGCCAGCGCCACCGACGCCGTGGTCGACCCGGATGTCCGCGCCTGGCACCTGGCCCGATCACGAGTGGAACCCGATGAGCTGGTGGCGGCCGCATTGGAACGCTCCGCTGCCAGGGCGAGAGCGCGCGGCGGGTTGCTGGCCGAGGCGGATTTCCTCGCACGCTCTGCCGAGCTGTCGCCAGAGATCTCGCAAGCCGCACGGCGGACCCTGGTCGCAGCGCAATCCGCGATCGCCGGCGGGGCGCCCCTGCGGGCGGCCGCCATCCTGACGGCGGGCGAGCGCTACTTCGGCGATCCGATCTCTGCGGCGCGGGCGTTGACGCTCCGACAACGGATCCGCTACCTTTCTGGCGAAACGCTGGACCAGATCCCACTGACACTGCTGGGCTCCGCGCGAATCTTCGCCCCGACCGATCCGCAACTGACCCGACGGACCTTGCTCCACTCCGTAGAGCTTGCCTTCGCCACCGGTCACCTGATTTCCGGCATCACCGGTCCGGAGGTTGGCCGCGCGGCGTTGGCGCTTCGGCCGCCGCCAGAACGCGATCAAGGCCTTGACGACCTACTGCTGACCGCGCTGGCGACCCTGGCGGGTATCGGCTATGTCGCCGCGGCGCCGCTGTTGAGACGGGTCGTCGAAGCGATGGCGTCGCCGTCGTCGCTCAGCGAAGGAGTACCTGAGTGGTTCGTCGACGGCATCTACGCAGCGCACGCACTCTGGGACGATCGGGCCCGCCGCGATTGGCTCGAACGCGGTGAGCGAGCATCACGAACGAGCGGTGCACTCCACTCGTTGCAGCTGGCCCTGGTCTGCCTGGCCACCGTCGAGGCCCAGACCGGACAACTCCGTAGCGCCCAAGCCCGTACCGAGGACAGTCTGCGCCTGGCCGAGTCGATTGGCTGGAGCGCAGCGAAGGTCGCCGTGCTGGCCAATCCCGAACTTCTGGCCTGGCGAGGATTCGACAGGGAGGCGACCGCAGCGGCCGAAAGCCTCCACGCCGCGGCCAACCATCTGCGGGCCGATGACATCAACCGGCCGGGATACCGAGCGCTGATGGTCATGCATCTTGGACACGGCCACTATCAGGACGCTTTCGACGTGGCAAACCGCATGCGCGCGCAGGACAGTCTCCATTTCGACAACGACGCCTTGCCCACCCTGGTGGAAGCGGGCGTCCGGAGCCGTCACGTGCAGACGGCGGCCGCGGCATTGGCCGAGTTGACGGAACGGGCTACCGCCAGCAACACCCGATGGGCAGCCGGTCTGCTGGCGAGATGCCGGGCACTGATGTCCGATGACCCCGAACTTGATTACCAATCGTCGATCACCGAACTGGAGAAGACCACGGTCATCAGTGATCTCGCCCGTTCCCACCTGCTCTACGGTGAATGGCTCCGCCGGACGAAGCGCAAAGTCGATGCACGTCATCACCTGCGGACCGCCTTCGACCTGTTCACGGACATGGGTGCCGTCGCCTTCACCGATCGAGCCACGATCGAGCTGCGGGCAACGGGCGAACGACCAGTCGCGAACAGCGCCGAACGCACTGGTCAGCTGACCCCCCACGAGGCCCAGGTTGTTCAACTCGCCGCGGACGGCGCCACCGATCAGATGATCGCCACCGAGCTTTTCATCAGTACCCACACCGTCGGCTATCACCTGCGCAAAGCATTCCGGAAATTGGGTGTCACGTCCCGATCACAGCTGCACCTCGTTCTCAAAGCCTGATCGCAGGTGCGACGAGCCTGAGCGCCCAACGACTAGCAGTTCTGAGGATTCGGACGACATCGTCGGCACCCTAACGTCCAACAGCGCGACCAAGTCGCCGGAAGGAATTCGATCCGCAGAGGAGAGGTAGTGCCATGCCCCTGGTCACTGTCGGCCAAGAGAACGGCCACGACATCGAGATCTACTACAAGGACTGGGGCAGCGGCCAGCCGGTGGTGTTCAGTCACGGGTGGCCACTGACCGCCGACGCGTGGGACGGCTCGGCCAACTTCGTTGCCTCGCAGGGATTCCGAGCGATCGCTCACGACCGTCGCGGCGGCGGCCGGTCCAGCCAACCCTGGGGAGGGAACGACCTCGACCACTACGCCGACGACCTGGCCGCCGTGATCGATGCCCTCGACCTGAAAGACATCGTGCTGGTCGGGCATTCCACCGGGGGTGGCGAAATTACCCGTTACGTCGGCCGACACGGCACAGCCAGGGTGTCCAAGATGGTGCTGCTGGGTGCGATTCCGCCCTTGATGCTCAAGACCGACGCCAATCCCGAAGGGCTGCCGATCGCGCCGTTCGATCAGATCCGCGACGGAGTGCTGACCGACCGGTCGCAGTACTACCGGGATCTGGCCTACCCCTTCTTCGGGGCCAACAGGGAGGGATCGCACGTCTCGCAGGGTGCCAGGGATGCGTTCTGGCTGATGTCGATGACCGTCGGTATCAAGGGCGCCTATGACTGCATCAAGGCCTTCTCCGAAACGGATCTCACCGAGGATCTGAAGCGGATCGACGTGCCCACGCTGATCCTGCACGGCGACGACGATCAGATCGTGCCGATCCAGGCGGCCGCACTGAAATCGTCGAAGATCGTCAAGAACGCGACGCTCAAGATCTACCCCGGTGCACCGCACGGGCTGACCGGGGCACACGAACAGGAGTTCAACAAAGACCTGATGGAGTTCCTGACCAGCTAGAGCAGCGCACCATATCGGCGATCCGCCGAACAGATTCGACAACCTAAGGACTGATCATGACACAGACAGACTCACCGACCGTCGTGCTGGTGCACGGCGCTTTTGCCGACGCCGGCAGCTTCGCTGCCGTCACCGGACTCCTGCTGGCCGATGGCGTCAAAGTGCAGGCGCTGGCCATTCCACTCCGCGGATTGGCTACCGACTCAGCCTACGTGGCAAGTGCTTTCAAGCAGATCCCGGGGCCGGTGCTGGCCGTCGGCCACTCCTACGGCGGGGCGTTGATCACCAACGCCGCCACCAGTGCGGACAACGTCGTCGGGCTGGTCTTCGTCTCCGGGTTCGCCCCGGAGGAGAACGAGACGCTGGGCGAGATCGAGGGGACCTCCCGGGACAGCGCTCTCGCCCCGGCGCTGGTTCAGGTTCAGTATCCGACCGGGATCGGTGACGAGACCGCGATCGAGCTGTACGTGAATCCAGGAGCCTTCCACGAGGTCTTCGCAGGGGATCTGTCCGACGCCGAGGCGGGGGTCCTGGGAGCCGCCCAGCGACCGGTCGCCGCCGCCGCGTTCGAAGAGAAGTCCGGTGTGCCGGCCTGGAAAACGCTGCCGTCGTGGGCGGTGGTCGCAACCGGCGACAAGGCCGCCGGGGCCGACGTCATCCTCGCCAACGCCAAGCGAGCGGGCGCGGACACCCTCGAACTCGATGGCTCCCACGTGATCATGATTTCGCAGCCACGGCAGGTCACCGATGTGATTCTCAAGGCCCTGCAGTCGGTCCGGTCGCTGCAGTCGGTCAGCTGAGACATGACGACGCAACAGCAGCAGCCGATCGACGAACTGGCCGGCCGGCTCAAGCGCACCGAACTGCAGCACCGACCGTCATCGATTCCAGGGCGGGAAATCGTGCAGGTGCTCACCGAGATTCCGGCCGGCGTCGAGTCGGGCTGGCACACCCACCCTGGCGAAGAGGTCGGATACATCCTGGCCGGAACAGTCAAGATGATGGTCAGCGGGGCACCCACTCTCACCCTGCGGGCGGGCGACCCCTTCCTCATGCCGCCCCGCACCCCGCACAACGCGTTGGATGTCGGTCCCGAAACAGGTCGCATGCTGTCCACCTACATCGTCGAGACCGGTCAGCCGTTGGCCACCCTCGGCGGCGATCCGCGCACCTAGCGGCGCCCGCAGCAGCAGGACGAAAAGGACCCGTCAGTGAGCGCCCGTTCGGACTCGGCCGGCCCCAGCACGCTGGGGCCGCTGCATCACGTACGCACCGACGCGCTGGACATCGCTTACTACGAAGCGGGTTCCAACGCCGGCTCGGTCGTGGTGCTGCTGCACGGGTTCCCGTACGACATCCACAGCTATGTCGATGTCATCCCGCGATTGGTGGCGGCCGGTCGCCGGGTCGTGGTGCCCTACCTGCGCGGGCACGGGCCCACGCGTTTCCTCGACGGCAACTCCCCCCGGTCCGGCCAGCAGGCCGCGATCGGCGCCGACGTCATCGCCCTGATGGATGCGCTCGACATTCCGCGGGCAGTCCTCGCCGGCTACGACTGGGGCGGCCGCGCGGCCTGCGTCGCGGCCGCCCTGTGGCCGGACCGGTGCGCCGGCCTGGTCTCCGTCAACGGCTATCTCATCCAGGACATCAGCAAAGCCATGACCCCGATCCGAGCCGACCTCGAGGCGGGCCTCTGGTACTTCTACTACTTCCTCACCGAGCGGGGGCGGGCCGGTCTCACCGCGAACCGACGCGACATCGCCCAGGTGATCTGGACACGAAACTCCCCGAACTGGCAATTCGACCAACAGACGTTTCGGCGGGCCGCGGCGGCGTTCGACAATCCCGACTACGTCGAGGTCGTCATCCACTCCTACCGTCATCGGCTCGGATTGGCGGCCGGCGACCCTGACTATGAGCAGATCGAGGCGAAACTCGCTGCGCAGCCGCCGGTCACGGTTCCGACGGTCACCCTTGACGGGTTGGCGGACGGGAACTTCCCGGCCACCGACGGCACCGCGTCCGCACCTCACTTCACCGGGCCGCGGGCGCACCACCGGGTACCGAACGCCGGTCACAACCTGCCGCAGGAATCACCGGGGGCCTTCGCCGACGCGGTCCTGGAACTTGACGACCTTCAGCGGTAAACCCGCGCCGGCCATTCGTGCCGCTTTCAGAACTTCGCGGCGAGCGGGATCACCCGCTCGCCCAGGATGTCCAGTGGGGTGATGGTGTCGACGTTGGGCAGGCTGCCCTGGATGAGCGTCACACCCAGCCCGGCAAGTCGTTCCAGCTCGGCGAGCAGTGCGTCGACCTTCTCGCCGTTGGGTCCTGGATCGATCGGACCCATGACAGTCTTCTCGATGTCGTCGTAGTCGCGGCCGACGTCCTCGCAGTGCCCCCGCAGCACGTCGAGCTTGCGCTCGAGGTCCGGCCCCGGGAACAGGTTGCACGCCTGCGCGTATTGGGCGACGAAGCGCAGTGTCTTCTTCTCCCCGCCGCCGCCGATCATGATCGGCGGGTGCGGACGTACCAGGGATTGCGGCGAGTTCAGGGTGCGGCCGAGCTGGTAATGCCTGCCGTTGTAGGGGCCGTCGTCGTCGCTGCACATCTGGATGAAGATCTGCAGCGCCTCCTCGAGACGCTCGAACCGCTCCGCCGTCGGCGGGAACGGCAGGCCGAGCCCATTGGCCTCCTCGGCGTTCCACGCCGCGCCGATACCCAGCCACGCGCGCCCTTCGGAGAGCACGTCGACGGTCGTCACCGCCTTGGCCAGCAGTCCCGGTTCGCGGTATACCACCGCCGTCACCCAGGTCAGCAGCTCGATCTTCGAGGTGACGGCCGCCAGGTAACCCAGCGATGTGTAGGCCTCCAGCATCTCCTGCTCCGGCGGACCGATCATGCTGATCTGCCAGACGTGGTCCATCACGCTCAGGCGAGCGAAACCAGTGTCTTCGGCCGCGATGGCCACCCGCCTGAGGTCCTTGGCGATAGTCGGCGGCCCTCCGGCCCAGGTGAAACTCGAAACGTGCAAACCGATCTTCATGCGACGTGCTCCTCTCGACGGGCGCTTCCAGATGCTTCCAGTTCGGTCTACAGACCTGCAAGAACTCGGCCATCGTCGACCCGAGCCGCTCGGCTCAGCAGACTACTCGGCCTGCCCTCGGGCCGATCGGCCACACCGAACCATCGGTTTGAGGGTCTCCCGGTCGGGTATCGATGGTTTGGCCGCTCCCGAACGGAGCAACAGGTCAACCATCGGTCAACAACACCCGGAGGTCAGGAAATGGCAGGCAACAGAGGCGTTGCGTACATCGAGCCAGGGAAAGTAGAGGTCCAGGCGACCGACTATCCCAAGCTGGAATTGTTGGACGGACCAGGCGTGAATCCGGCCAACATCGGCCGAAAACTGAACCACGGCGTCATCTTGAAAGTCGTGACGACGAACATCTGCGGCAGCGACCAGCACATGGTCCGCGGACGCACCACCGCACCGGCCAACCTCGTGCTGGGCCACGAGATCCTGGGCGAGGTGATCGAAGCCGGTCCCGACGTCGAGTTCATCAAGGTCGGCGACGTGTGCTCGGTGCCTTTCAACATCGCCTGTGGCCGCTGCCGTAACTGCAAGGAGGGCAAGACCGGCATCTGTCTGAACGTCAATCCGGCTCGTCCGGGCGCGGCCTACGGCTACGTCGACATGGGCGGATGGGTAGGCGGGCAGGCGGAGTATGTCACCGTGCCATACGCGGACTGGAACCTGCTGCGCTTCCCGGACCGCGATCAGGCAATGGCAAAGATCCTTGATTTGACGATGCTGTCGGATATCTTCCCGACCGGCTTCCACGGCGCTGTGACAGCCGGGGTCAAACCCGGCTCCACCGTCTACATCGCGGGAGCAGGCCCGGTTGGCCTGGCCGCCGCTGCCGGCGCGCAATTGCTGGGAGCTGCCGTGGTGATCGTCGCCGACCTCAATCAGGAACGTCTCGCGCAAGCCCGCAGCTTCGGCTGCGAAACCGTGGATGTGTCCAAGGGCGCGCCGCAGGATCAGATCGAGCAGATTCTGGGCGTTCCTGAAGTGGATGCCGCTGTCGACGCGGTGGGCTTCGAGGCCCGCGGTCACGGCAGCGACGCCGGACATGAGGCACCGGCGACCGTGCTGAACTCGTTGATGGAGGTCACCGCCGCCGGCGGCGCCATCGGTATCCCAGGCCTGTACGTCACCGGCGACCCGGGTGGCATCGACGAGGCGGCCAAGGTCGGCGCGCTGTCGCTGAGTCTTGGCACCGGCTGGGCAAAGTCCATCTCGTTCACCACGGGGCAGTGCCCGGTGATGCGGTACAACCTGGGCCTGATGAAAGCCATCCTCAACGACAAGGTCCATATCGCCAAGGCGGTCAACGCCACCGTGATCTCCCTCGACGAGGCGCCGCAGGGTTACGCCGATTTCGACAAGGGCGCAGCCAAGAAGTACGTCATCGACCCGCACGGCATGGTCGCCTGACCCGATTGCCCGATCTGGAGCTGGCGAAGAGTGCACTCTTCGCCAGCTTCTTGTCATCGCGATCCAGGCCACGGGCGGCCGCCGACTCGAGCCCGGCCAGGCGGTGCGGGCGCTGGAAGAGGCGATCGACGTCATTCGAGGCATCTGGGATGCGGACAACCGCGCCCTATCACCGACCGGAAGGAACGTCGAGCATGAGCGACACGTTCAACCTGCCCGGGCTGCCCTTCCCTCTCACGGCGTCGCACCCCGGAGCGTGGCGCCGGGACGAGTGCGGCGGCGCTGTTGTTGCCACGGCCCCTGCGCACACCGACCTGTACGTCAACCCGGCCGGCGACGGCTCGGCGGACGCGGAATCCCTGCTCAACGCGGTCACGCTGCTCGGGACACCACCGACGGGTGACTTCCAGCTCAGCGCACGTGTCGTCGTCGACTTCCGCGCCCAGTACGACGCCGGCGTGCTGCTGGTGTGGATCGACGACCAGAACTGGGCGAAATTCTGTTTCGAGTTCTCGCCGGCGTCCGAGCCGATGGTTGTCTCGGTCGTCACCCGAGGTGAATCCGACGACGCGAACGCCTTCGTGGTCGCCGACAGGTCGGTGTGGCTCCGGGTCTCGCGCATCGGCCGGGTCTACGCCTACCACGCCTCCACCGACGCGACAACGTGGCAGCTGGTCCGGGTCTTCACCCTCGGCGACCGGATCGACGACGTCAAGGTCGGTCTCGAAGCCCAATCCCCCACCGGAGACGGCTGCACCGTCACCTTCGACACCATCGTCTTCACCCAGCACCGCCTCGCCGACCTCCGCGACGGCTCCTGAACACATTCAGGTGACGAACGCGCTCAATCGGCCCAGGAAGTCCTTGCGGCCGGTCTTGTCGTTGGCCGCACTTGCGATGCCGGTGTCCAGCCACTCCTTCCACAGCCGCTGGTGGTCCGGGTCGAGGGTGGCTCGGTACTCCCGGAGCCTGGTCAGCGCCTCCTGCTGAACGGCCGGATCGGCCTGCGCCCAGGTGTAGAGCCTGGTGGTCTCGACGGCGCCGAGCAATTCGAAGAACGATGGCCCGGCCTGCGCGGCGGGGGCCGGTCGGCGGTGGAAGTCCGTCATGAACCCCTCGACATAGCCCAACACCTCGGTATTCGCCGAGGCATCCTTTGCGCCGCTGCCGACCAGTGCGACGTCGAGGGCGGACATCTTCTTCTTCGACTGCTGCTGCTTCAACCAGGCGTCGAGCCCGGTGCGCCCCCCGCCGGCCTGCCACGCGCGCACCGCGTCGAGCACCTGCAATTTGTGCCGCACATGCACCATCTCGTGCCGCACGGTACGCAGCGACAGTGCCTTCTCGGCACTGAGCGCACCGGGCCCGAGGATGACCGCGATCGAGACGCTGGGCGCGCCCTTGCCCGGACGCAGCGGGACGCCGAAGCGGCCGTTCTTGTCGACCCAACCCGTGTGACCGGGCTCGCCGGAAGTCGCCAGCGTCAGGTTCAGCCCTGGCTTGACGGTGGTGCCGTCGGTGGTCGGAATCGTGCTCAGGTCGAACCCGGGCAGGGCGGACATCCCGGCGGTGACGGCGATGTCGCGGAACAGAGGTTCGTATGCCGCTGCTGACGGCTTGGCGCCGGCGGCCCGGTAGGCAGCCGTCCATTGCGGGTCGGTCAGGGTGCCCGCCGGGTGCAGGTCGGTGACATCGGGGTTCTCCCGATGGCCGCTGCTGTCCCGCTGCACGATCGCCGGCCCGATACCGCCGGCTGACCGCGAGCCGGGCCCCAGCAGATGCAGCACCGCCTGGTTTCCCGCCTGCCGTTGCAGCTGCAGGAGTCGCTCGACCGGCCCGGCGGGTTCCCGCGCCGGCGCGTCGGTGACCCGTGTCGCCTTCGCCGTAGCGGCCGCACGCCAAACCCCCCTGGTCGGGGCGCGCTGCGGGCTGAGCTCTCCCATCGGACCATCATGACCCATCAGTGGCTTTCAGGTACCGGTCATGCCGGTTTTCGGTTGCTTCTACTGCATCCTCGATCGTGTTTGTGAATATTCGTATCGTCTATCAAAGATGCTCGATCGGGAAATACGCATTCGCACAGTAATTGCTCCGAAACTCACCGTGACACCTTTCTGCACAGAACGGCACACCTTTCGTCCCGCTGTTGTCGTCCTGTCGATTCTTGTGTAAGGATTCGGTTTTACGCATGCCAGGCCGCGTCATCAGCACGCCAAGGGAGGGTCCCAGTGGGTCTTCGCGATGAGGCAGAGCGGGCGCTGGAAACCCATGAGGACGAACGGCGGGCGGCCCGCAGAGGGCAGATCGACGCCGAGAGACGGCGCTACCTGGAAGCAGCGATGGACCTGACAGTGTCGTTCGCAGCGTGGTGCGAGACCATGGCAATCGATGAAATCCCCGATATCATCATCGATGGCGGCCACTCCAAGTACGGATCAGGCGCCGATTCCTCTTATACCCTTTACTTCAAGTTCGATGCCGACAACCTCGGCTTCGACGGGTCATTTGAACAAAGCAATTCAACATTCAAGGTTCAGCTGGTCCCCGACGATGGCTGCATCAGGGCCGATCCGATCTCCTGCATGGCTGATCTCGGCCACGCAATTCGCAAGAGCCATATCAGGATTCCCAGCCATTCGCGCAGCCATACCTGGGCCCTTGGAACCTGGCAGGGCTGGGCGGACTGATCCCGCGTTGCCACTACCGGCTACCCCGGGCGGTATGCCCATCAGATGAGCAAGAGCCCGCCCCGTCCCACGGGGGACGTTCGCGTCGACCCTGAGGGCCGTTCGGCCCTGCCCCTCGACCCCGCTCGAGGCGTTGAGTCGAAGGTACTGGGTCAGCACTGACGCTGCCCCACTCCCGGCACCACGAGCATCAGGAAGAAGCTTGACCATGACGACCTACGCTGACACACCTGTTGTCACCGACTTGATGACCCCGTCAACCTTGCTGACCCCGTCGACACCCCTGAGCACCGTCTACGCCCGACCCGGCACCACCGGCAGTATCGTGCCGCTGCGGACCAGGTACGAGAACTTCATCGGCGGTGAGTGGGTGGCCCCGACCAAGGCGCACTATGCGGTCGACCTCGCACCGGCCACCGGCCTTCCGATCGCGGAATTCGCTCGGTCAACCGTCGAGGACATCGACCTCGCCGTCGCGGCGGCAAAGGCGGCGTTCCCGGCCTGGGCCGCCACCAGCACCACCGACCGGGCGGCCGTGCTCAACGCGATCGCCGATCACCTCGAGGCGCACCTGGAACAGATTGCGGTGCTGGAATCCTGGGAAAACGGCAAGCCCGTCCGGGAGACGCTGGGCGCCGACATCCCGCTGGCCATCGACCATTTCCGCTATTTCGCGGCGGCAATCCGCACGCAGCAGGGCAGTATCAAGCAGCTGTCCGCCGATCTGGTCTCCTACCACTACTACGAGCCGATCGGCGTGGTCGCCCAGATCATTCCGTGGAACTTCCCGATCCTGATGGCCGCCTGGAAGCTGGCCCCGGCTCTCGCCGCCGGCAACACCGTGGTGTTGAAACCAGCCAGCGCCACACCGATCTCGATTCTGTACGTGATGGAACTGATCCAGGACATACTGCCTCCGGGCGTCATCAATGTGATCAACGGCAGCGGTGCTGCTCTGGGCCGGCCGCTGGTCGAGCACGAGGGTGTCGGCAAGGTCGCCTTCACCGGGTCCACCTCGACCGGCCGCGAGATCATGGGCTACGCAATCAAGAACATCATCCCCTCCACCATGGAACTCGGCGGGAAATCGCCGAACGTGTTCTTCGACGACGTCGCCCGCTTCCGGGACGACTTCTACACCAAGGCCGTCGAGGGCTTCACCATGTTCGCGCTGAACAAGGGCGAGATCTGCTCCTGCCCGTCCCGTGCGTTGCTGCAGGACGGCCTGATGGGCGGGGACTTCCTGCACGATGCGGTGGACAGGGTGAATCGGATCGTGGTCGGTGACCCGCTGGACACCGCGACCGAGATGGGGCCGCAGAACAGCCTCGACCAGATGGAGAAGATCGGCGTCTACCTCAAGCTCGGTCCGACCGAGGGCGCCAAGGTCCTCACCGGCGGAGCCCCGGCCGAAATGGAAGGCGACCTGAGCGGCGGGTACTTCATCCAGCCAACCGTCTTCCAGGGCACCAACGACATGCGGGTCTTCCAGGAGGAGATCTTCGGCCCGGTCGTCACCGTCGCATCCTTCCGCGACTACAAGGAAGCCATCGCCATCGCCAACGACACGATCTACGGGCTCGGCTCCGGCGTGTGGAGTCGCGACACCGACGTCACCTACCGGGCCAGCCAGGACATCAAGGCGGGCCGGGTCTGGGTCAACACCTACAACCAGTATCCCGCGGGTGCCGGCTTCGGCGGCTACAAGCAGTCGGGCTATGGCCGCGAGACTGACCAGCAGACCCTGAGCAACTACCAGGAGGTCAAGAACGTGCTGGCCAATCACGACCCGAAGCCGCTGGGCTTCTTCGCCTGATCCACCACTGCTGCCGGGTCGCCCCAGTCCGGGGTGGCCCGGCAGCAGCGCGTCGGGGGCCTGAGCCCGTCCGGCGCTCACCCCGACAACGAGAGGCAGCACCATGAAAGCGGCACGTTTCCACGGACGCAAGGACATCCGCATCGAGGACATCCCCGAACCGGCACTGCGGCCGGGCACGGTGGCCATCGACGTCGCCTGGTGCGGCATCTGCGGGACCGACCTCCACGAATACCTGGAGGGCCCGATCTTCATTCCGCCGACCGGCCATCCGCACCCGCTCTCCCACGAGCAGGAGCCGGTCACCATGGGGCACGAGTTCTCCGGGACCATCACCGCACTCGGCGATGGCGTCACCGGCCTGGCCGTGGGCCAGAACATCGTGGTCGAACCGTATTTCGCCTGCGAGGAGTGCCCGCAGTGCTTGGCCGGCAGGTACAACCTGTGCGTGAAGATGGGCTTCATCGGGCTGGCTGGTGGCGGCGGCGGACTGAGCGAGAAGATCGTCGTCCAACAGCGTTGGGTCCATCCGATCGGGAACATCCCGTTGGACCAGGCGGCGTTGATCGAGCCATTGTCGGTGGGACATCACGCCTTTGTCCGAAGTGGAGCCAAGGCAGGCGATGTCGCGTTCGTCGGCGGAGCCGGCCCGATCGGACTGCTGCTGTGTGCGGTGCTCAAGGCGGAGGGGCTGACCGTGATCGTCTCGGAACTCAGCGAGGCCAGGAAGTCCATCGCCGTGGCGACCGGGGTTGCCGACCATGTGCTGGACCCGAGCAAGGAGAACGTGGTCGCCCGGGTGCACGAGCTCACCGCCGGCCAGGGCGCGGATGTCGCTTTCGAATGCTCGAGCGTCAACGCCGTCCTGGACCAGCTGCTGGACGGTGTCCGGCCCGGAGGTGTGGTGGTCAACGTGTCGATCTGGGGACACCCTGCCACGGTCGACATGCAGAAGCTGGTACTCAAGGAGATCGACCTCCGAGGGACCATCGCCTACGTCCGCGATCACCCCGCCACGATCAAACTGGTGCAGGAAGGGAAAGTGGATCTCGCCCCGTTCATCAGCGCTCGGATTCCGCTGGAAAAACTCATCCAAGACGGATTCGAGACCCTCATCCACCACAACGAAACCGCCGTCAAGATCATCGTGCACCCGTAGTGGCTCCCCGGCGGGTCGCTGCGCTCGGCGACGATGTGCGACGCCGCCGTGCCGCCACCTTGCGCAGCGCCGCGACGGCACGATCGACGTCCTCGTCGCTGGTGTACAGGGCGAAGCTCAACCGGCAGCTCGCCGGCGGAGTCAGACCGAGCGCCTTGTGCGCCAGCGTGGCGCAGTGACAACCGGCCCGTGACTCGACGCCCAGGTCGTTGAGCTCAGCGGCCAGCTCCATCGGATCGGTGCCGGAAAGGTTGAACGCGACCAGCGACGACCGCGGCACCAGCGTGATTCCCGCAGAACGAGGTCGAGGATCAGCGCAGCGCCTGCCCGGACGCAATCACGCCGAGAATGTTGGGCGTTCCGGCGACGTACTTCCACGGCAGGCCGTTGTATCCCACGAGATCGGGCGTCACCCAGCACCGCCGGGCCGCAGATCACCGGCCAGCTCGACGATCCCGGCGTCCAGTCGATCCTGCGCTACCAACAGCAGGTCGCGGAGGGTGACTTCGCAGCGGCCCGTCAGATCTTCTGGCCCGACGTGACGTACGTCGTTCCCGGCCACGGTCTGCTGGCCGGCACCTACCGCGGCCCCGATGAGGCGATGGGCTATTTCGGCCGGCTCTATGAACTCACCGAAGGCACGTACAGCATCAGCGCCATGCTTGGATCACCAGCGCCGACAGGGTTGGGCTCCAGACGCGCAATCACGCGTCCCGCAACGGAGCGCAGCTGAGTTGGGACGAGCTGATCGTCTTCACCTTCGTCGACGGACGGAAGAAGCAGATCAGCCATTTCACCGGCGATCAGTATGGGGTCGACCAGCTCTTCTCCTAGGTCCGGGGCTGGCTCGAACACTGGCCGGAGGCGGACTGCTCTCGAGTGCCCTGCCCGGAAGTTCGTTGCAGCGCAACGGTATGGGCCAGCCCACGGCGGCCGGACCACCGCTGAAGGCTCATGATCGGGTGGCGAAAGCGTTGGATTCGTGCCTTGCGCTGCGGGTCAGCAGCAGACTCCGCAGCCGCTGCAGGTGCGGCATCAGGCCGTAGACGACGATCGGCACCGCGACCGTGACCAGAATGAGGGTGCGGAGGACGGGGGTCAGCGACTTGAGCCAGTCGCCCAGTGCGAGATTGAGCATGGTCAGAGTCGGGAAGACCGCCAGCCAGATCATCAACGCCTGTTGGTGCTTGTTCGGTGGTGAGATCCGTACGGGGTGAGGGTTCGCATTGTTGGACATCGGGTTCTCCTTGAGGTGTTGGCAGATCACTGACGGTGAAATGATTCTCAGACCGGAACGACCTGGTAGTGCTGCGGGTGGCCCTCGATGTGCACCTCCGGCAGTCTGCGGTCCAGCCAACCCGGCAACCACCAGTTACGATCACCCAGCAGGTGCATCACGGCCGGCACCAGTAACATCCGGATCAGCGTGGCATCGATGAGAATCGCTGCGGCCATGCCGATTCCGATGACCTTGACCGCAACGTCGGCGCTTGGGACGAAGGCAGCGAACACCGCGATCATGATCGCCGCGGCCGCCGTGATCACTCGCGCCGTACCCGCCAGACCGCGCACAATGGCCTGGCTGTTCGACCCGGTGGCCATCCACGACTCCCGCATCCTTGCCACCAGGAAGACCTCGTAGTCCATCGACAACCCGAACAGCACCGCGAACATCAGCACCGGGATGAATGGCGCCAACGGGGTCGGGTGGTCGATCCCGAACAGTTGACCGGCCCAGCCGCCCTGCAGCACGAACGCCACCACCCCGTATGCGGCCCCGACGGACAACAGGTTCATCACAGCGGCCTTGACGGCCACAGCGACGCTCCGGAACGACACCAGCAGCAGCACCATCGACAGCAGCACCACAGCGGCGATGAGCGCCGGGATCCGTCCGGAGATGTTGGCGGTGCTGTCAATCGAAAGTGCCGTCGCACCGCCGACGTGGACGGTCGAGTTATCTGCTGCGGCTGGTAGGACGTCGTCGCGCAGAGTTCGGACGAGGCCTTCGGTGGCCCGATCCTGCGGACCGCTGGTCGGGGTGACGATCAGCACCGCCGCGTCGCCGGCCGGGTTCTGCTGGATCGGGCTGACCTTGGACACTCCGGGCGTGGCGGCCAGTGCCGCAGCCACCCGGTCGGCATCGGCGGTCAACGACCCGGCGGCCGTTGCCGGATGCTCGGCCGTGACCAGGAGCGGCCCGTTCACCCCCGGCCCGAAACCGTTGGACAGCAGGCTGTATGCGGTGCGGGACGAGGCGGCATCGCCGCCGTTACCGGAGTCCGGGAACCCGAAGTGCACGCCCAGAAACGGGACGGCGATGACCAACAGCGTCGCGAGGCCCGCCAGGGTGGCCGGGATCCGATGACGCTGAACGAAACGGCTCCAGCGCAACCAACCCGCGCCGGTCGCTGTTGCGGATCTGACCGAGCGGCGCGGCAGCGGAATGCGGAGCCGGTCGATGCGCGCACCGAAATACCCGAGCAACGCCGGGAACAGGGTGATCGCAGAGAGCAGGACGACCAGGATCGCCGCAATGGTGACCAGCGCGGCCCCGCGCATGAAGGACAGACCCATCCCGAAAAGCCCCAGCATGCTGATCACCACGGTGCTTCCGGCGAGCAGCACGGACCGGCCGGCGGTGTCCATCGTCGCCACGGTCGCCTGCTCCGGACTGAGCCCGGCGGCCCGCCATTCGCGGAATCGGGTGACCATCAGCAGCGCGTAGTCGATGCCGATGCCGATGCCGATCATGGTGGCAAGCGAGGTCGACCAGTCAGGTACCGGCAACATCGCGGCGATCAACCCGGTCACCATGGAACTGACCGCGAGGCCTGCGATCGCAACGACAATGGGGAGGCCGGCGGCCACGACGGTGCCGAACATCAGCAGCAGGATGAGGGCGGCGGCGATGATTCCGATTCCCTCGGAACCGATCTCGCCGGACTCGGCATTGACGATGGACTCTCCGGTGACGCCCACCGTCAACCCGTCGTGGCTGGTGTTCCTGGCCAGTTGGATCAGCGACAGGGCCGACTCGTGCGGCAGGTCGACGGCCCGCGCGACGTCCAACCGTAGGCTCGTCACGATGGTGCTGCCATCGGCCGAGATGGCGCGGGGTGCCCGGTACGGGTCGTCGAATCCGGTCACGTGAGGGACCTTGGCGGCCTCTTCCAGCAGATGATCGACCTGCTGGCGGGTGCCCGGTTCGGTGACGGAACCGCCGGACCGGGCCACCAAAGTGACGGTCGGGTTCCCGCCGGCCGGGAAGCTGCTGGTCAGCAGCTCCTGCGCGGCACGGGAGTCGGAGCCGGGCGCGCTGTAGTCCGCGTTGAACTCACCGGCGAACAGGGTGGACAGTCCGAAGACGATACCGAGCGCGATCAACCACACCGCCACTGTGCGGCCACGATGACGAAAAGCCATGCGGCCCAGCCGACCGAGTGGTCCAGAGCGGAATGTGGTTGCCGGCTGATGGTCGGCGGCCTGCTGGGGTACGGCGCGAGGGATGGTGGTCATCATGGGGCTCCTTGCTCGGGGTGGTCGCTGCTCGGGGGGAATGGCTTCGATCAGTGCTGATAGTCGCTGGGACGCAACAGCATTGCGCCGGCCATCAGTGGCAGCATGAGGACGTGACCGCCGATCATCAGGGTGTCCGCAGAGATCGCGCCGGCCCAGTAGGGCACCAGCAGCACGGCAAACGGCAGGTACATGGAGGCGGACATCTGGGTGATGCTGACCCAGGAATGACGCCGGATCCGCATCCAGGCGGCCATGCCGATCGCCATGTCGGTGGCCATCACCAGCACCATCGCGACCACTCCGTCGGTGAGTCCCGGCGCCAGCAGGGTCCACAGCGGACCGAGTGCAACCATGCCGACCAGCATCGCGACGACCATTTCGAAGTAGTGCCTGATGAAGTGCCACATCGCCGGGCGGCGGGTCGAGTGGTGTTGTGGATCAACGGGAGTGGCTGTCGCCGGGTTTGGCGTGACTGGGGTTCTCATGCCACAGAGAATGGCCGACTGCGGGCCGGATTCCAGGTGCCGAAGGTCATGACGGACGTCACGACCGGGCATGACCCGGCAGCTACCGGCAGAGGCCTTTAGAGCAGGTCGAGCAGGCGGGCCCGCAGCGCGGCCTGGGTCCGGTCGCGCGCACTGAGCTTGGCGAGGACGTTGGTGACGTGGTTCTTCACGGTGCCTTCGGCCAGGAACAGGTTGGTGGCGATCTCACGGTTGCTGCGGCCGTCCGCGAGCAGCCGCAGCACACTCAGTTCACGGTCGGACAGCGGCACGATCAGCGGCTGCGGCCGGGGCGGTGCGGCCTGGTCGATCAACGTGGCGAACCGCGCAACGACCTTTGCGGCCACCGACGGCTGCAGAACGGACTCGCCCCGGACCGCCGCGAGTAGCGCCTCCACCAGGCGCTGCGACGTGACGTCCTTGAGCAGATACCCGACGGCGCCGGCGCGGAGCGCCTCGAACACGTCTTCGTCGTCGTCGAAGGTGGTCAGCGCGAGCACCCGGACGTCCGGCTGCTCGGCGCGGAGCCGTCTGGTGGCGGCGATGCCGTCGAGCACCGGCATGTGCAAATCCATCAGCACGACATCCGGACGCAGCACAGCCGCCCGTCGCACCGCCTCATCGCCGTTCTCGGCCTCCCCGACCACGACGACCTCGGGGCGAACGCTCAACAGCGTGCCCAACGCCTCCCGGAACAGCGCCTGGTCGTCGACCAACAGCACCCGGACGGCCGTGGTCATCCGGGAACCACCATCCGCAGTGTGGTGCCGTGGCCGGGCGTCGACTCCAGGTCCAGACTGCCGCTGAGCCGGGCGGCCCGCTCCCGCAGACCAAGTATCCCGAACCCGGCATCGACGTCAGAATCAGCGGCCGGATCGACTCCGCTGCCGTCGTCCCGCACCTCCAACCTGACGCTGCCCCCACCGGCGAAGTCGAGGTTCAATTCCGCCCAGCTCGCCCGAGCATGCTTGCGGACATTCGTCAGGCCCTCCTGGGCGACCCGGAAAAGTGATTCCTCGACCTCAGCCGGCAGCGGGCGAACTGCCCCGGCGATTCGCACTTCGGTGGGCACTCCGGCCGCCCGGGTCTGCGCGGCAAGCGCTTCCAGCGCTGCCGGCAACGGTTCTCGCTCCCGGGGTTCACGCAGGACCGAGACGGAATGGCGGACTTCGACCAGCGCATCGGTGGCCTGCTGCTGGGCCTTGGCGAGCACCTCGTCGGCCCGTTCCGGGTCGGCGGCGAGCACCGCCCGCGCCGCCTGGATCTGCATCTGCACGACGGTGAGGTGGTGGCCGAGGCCATCGTGAATGTCGCGGGCGAGCCGATTGCGTTCCTGCGTGGTGGCGAGCCGCTCGGCCTGCGCGGCGAATCCACGCAGCTGCGTGTTGGCGTCGGCAAGCTCGGGCCCTGGCCCGCTGCTCTCGCTGCAGCAGACCGGTGAACACCGCGGTGAACACCGCCGCCACCAGCGTGCCGAACCCGTTCCGCAGACCGTCGCCCCACGTCATGCCGACGTGCACCAACGGAACAATCGCGATGACGACCACCGCGGCCGGCAACGGCAGCAGCCGAACGCTCTGGCTGACCAACACCATCAGCAGCAACGTGGACCCCACACCAGCACCTGCGACGGAGAACATCACATAGCCGAGCGCCAGCATCACCACCACATAGCCTGCGGCCAAGGCATTCCGGCGTCGTCCGGACTGACGGTCGATCCAGCCGAACCCGGCAATGGCCAGGATCGAGTACACCGTGGCAATGGCGATCGCCGCGGCCGGATAGGCGACGTAGCTAGCCTCGACGACCAGGGTCAGCAAGGCGCCGCAGGTCAATACCGCAATCGCCCGGTTCACCGGTCAACCATGAAGGGCAGACGGGTCCCCGTCAATGCCTGGAGCTGGTTGCCGGCCGCGGCGTTTCCGCTGAGGGTTCGGCTGTCAGGACTGGATCAACGAGGCGCTCCGCCGGGCCACGACGGGTCGGGAACGCCGCACAGCCGGCTCGTTGGACGTGCTGGCCGACGCACGTCCAGGCGATCGTGTCGACGCGTGGCGCTGACCCATCTCCTGGACGCCAGAGTGGGTGAATCGGCCCTCTCACCACCCACCTATGTAGTCACCCACCTATGTAGTCACCGCCGCACCTGTCGGGGGTACGGATCTCCGCTTGCCAGTCAAAAGCATTGCCAGCCAAACACTCCAGTGCTACAATCGAACGTATGTTTGAAGGCGGCGAGCGACCTCCACCGGCAGTCTCGCCGGTCGGTGTGGCGGCGCTGATCACCGCGGTCAACAACCTGGAATCCAACGGCTCCGGCGCCACATTGATCGAACAGATCACCCTGCTGGAACACCTCAAATCCAGTTGCGCTGCTGCACAGGCCACCCTGACCCACGCCTTCACTGCCCAGCAGAAGGCCGACGGCGTCGCTCGCCACATCCCCGCCGACCGGACCCGTCGCAGCATCGCTCGGCAAATCGCCCTCGCCCGCCGGGAATCGCGGCACCGTGGCGGGCGGCTGGTCGGATTGGCCGGCGCCCTGACCACCGAGACCCCGCGACTGTTCGCCGCACTGCGGTCCGGTCAGCTCTCCGAACGCCGTGCCGATCTGATCGTCGCCGAATTTGCCTGTCTGACGCCGGCGGACCGTACCCGCGCGGACGCCCTGATCGGACCGGACCTACCCACCCTTGGTGACCGGTCCGCGTCTGCGCGGGCGGCGGTGATCGCGGCCCGACTCGACCCCGCAGCGGTCATGGGCAAGATCCGCGGCGCAGTGAAAGACCGGCACGTCTCCTCCAGGCCCGCGCCGGACACGATGAGCAGACTGTCCGCGTTGCTGCCGGTGGCCCAGGGTGTCGCGGTTTATGCGGCGTTGCTTGCCGCGGCCGGCACGGCCACCGCGGCGCCCGGCGGGGATCCCCGCAACCGCGGGCAGCTGATGGCCGACGCACTCGTTTCCCTGGTCACCGGGCAACATGTCACCGGCTGCGACTCCTACGGCGTGCCCACCTATGGACCCCGTCAGGAAGCCGCCGCACCCAAGAAGGCCGCCGCCAACGGTTCTTACCCGGACGCCGCGCCTGAAGACACCAGCATCGGGACAGACCCGTCGGGGCGCGCCGACCTGGCATCCGCGTGCGCGAAACCCGCAGCCCGGTCCGTCGGGTTACGTTTGAACATCATCATGACCGACCGGACCCTGTTCGGCAGCGACCAGGAACCAGCCCATCTGATCGGGCATGGCCCGATCCCCGCACCGCTGGCCCGGGCCCTGGTAATCGGAGCGGCGGACACCGGCACCCGCACCTTTCTACAGCGGCTGTACACCGATC
Source organism: Mycobacteriales bacterium (assembly GCA_038229825.1). Lineage (GTDB taxonomy): Bacteria > Actinomycetota > Actinomycetes > Mycobacteriales > Nakamurellaceae > Nakamurella. Next base: position 186,505 of record JBBROB010000001.1, on the reverse strand, counting down.
CGAGCAACGGGCAACTGGTCGCGATGGATTCCCGGCAGCGCTTGTTTCCCGCAGTGGCGCAACGGTTTCTGATCGCCAGGGACCAAACATGCAGGACGCCCTGGTGCGATGCCCCGATCCGGCACATCGACCACGTCATCCCGCACGCACAGGGCGGACCCACCGGCATCGATAACGGCCAAGGGCTCTGTAGCGGCTGCAATCTCACCAAAGAGGAGCCCGGCTGGCACAGCAGCATGCACGACGCCATCGTCCGGATCACCACTCCCACCGGGCACACCTACACCAGCCACCCACCCGCGCCGCCCAGCTCGCCGCCCTGGCCCCAACCCGACGTCTCCCGACTGGAGATCGGCCTCACCGAAATACTCCTCGACGCCGCCTGATCCAAGCGGTGATGTGTTCGACGAGCTGCTGCTCCAGAATGCCGGTCAGCCGGCTCGATCCACTGCCGACAGTGGCCGTCGGGTGGCAGAGAATAACACTCAAGCAGGCATTTCGCTTTCGTCACCGCCGGCCGGACCGCCGGACTGCCGTTCGCCGATGACCTCGACGAGCTGGATGCCTCCATCGGGATCGGACCGATGCCGGTCAACATCGTCGACGGAGTCCGGTGGAACGCATCTTTCGCGTTCCTGGATCCCGTCCGGTCAATGGAGAACCTGACGATTGCCGGTCGCGCCACCGTCCACCGGGTGCTGTTCGACCGGGGTGCCGTGTCCGGGGTCGAAGTCGTCGGCCCGCAGGGAATACAGCGGATCCGGGCGGGCCGGGAGGTCATCGCGGCCGGCACGTACCTCTCACCTGCCCTGCTGATGCGCTCCGACATCGGGCCCGCAGATAATCTTTCGAAATCTCCACCTCCCCGTGTTAGCAGATCTTCCCGGGGTTGGCGCGAATCTGCTGGACCACTCGTGCATCCAACTGGACTTCCACGGCAAGGAGGGTCTACTCGCCGAGCTGGCCCAGCGGGCCTGTCACCCGGACGAGCAGAGCCTGGGACGCGCCCGATCCTCACGTTGCGACGACGGCCCCTACGACATCCACGTGTTCATGGTCGCGGGTGCCGACAGCGGGCATCCGGGGCTGCCACCGATCAGTCTGTACGGCGGCGCGATGCGCGCCAAGTCGCAGGGCAGGGTGACTTTGGCCGACAGCGCCCCGGGATCCACACCGTTGATCGACCATCGATACGGCACCGATCCCGACGGATACGACCGTGCGGTCCTGCAGGAAGCACTCGCCCTGCTGCACACGATGAGTGCCGACCACGACCTGGCAGCCATCCTCGGGCAACCCGTAGGCGGGGTCCGCGACCCCCTCGAGCAGATCGTCAACCACTGCCACCCGGCCGGTACCTGCAAGATGGGACCGCAGAGTGACGCGACCGCGGTGGTCGGCGCATCCGGCGCAGTGCATGGCGTTTCCGGCCTCTTCGAAACGATGCGTCGGTGATGCCCGCCATCACCCGGGGCAACATCAACCTGCCGACCGCGATGATCGGCGCCCGCGTCGCCGCCGGGCTGTTGAATCGGTCCCCCGCGGAAGCGGTCGCCCCGGCGCAGGTCCTGGCCTGAGGCTGATCCCGAGAAGGATCGAACACCTAGCAGGATCGAACACCACCACCGCCACGAAACGAGAGACACCACGATGGACAAGAGCCCCTTCGAGATCGACATCGAGAATCAGGCAGATGGCCTGCGCGCGTTCGCCTCAGCACCTTCGGTGGATCTGACCGCGGTCCTTGACCGCGGACACGACCGCATCGTGCTGACCGGGATGGGATCGTCGCACTTCGCCGCCCTGCCCACCTGGCGTGCGTTGACCGCCGCGGGCCTGCAGGCGTGGTGGGTGGACAGCGGCCAGTTGCTCGACACTCCCGGGTTGATCACACCCGGCACGCTGCTGGTCGCCACCTCGCAGTCAGGGGCCAGCGGTGAGATCGCCGCCCTGTTCGACTCCGTCAGGTCGCCCGTCTCGCCCCGATCCGTGGTGGCGATCACCAACGACACCGCCAGCCCGCTGGCGCGGGGGGCAGACGCAGTGATCGCCCTGCACAGCGGCACCGAAGCCACCGTCAGCACCAAGAGCTACCTCAATACGCCCGTCGCGCACCAGCGGCTCGTCGCTGCCGTCACCGGCGGGGCCGGTGACAACATCTACGACACCGCAAAACTGGTCGAAAACTTCGAGGTGCCCGGCGTTCTCGCGGAACTTGCGGCGGCACATGCGGTCACACCGGGCGCGCGGATGGCTTTCATCGGGAACCGGGATGACGCGAGCACCGCGCTGTATGCCGGCCTGATCACGAAGGAGGCCGCCAAGGTCGCTGCAGAGGGCTTCATCGGAGGGCAATTCCGGCACGGACCGCTGGAACTGGCCGGCCCGGGACTGACCGCTGTGCTGTTCGGATGCTACGAAGACGACGACAACCGCTCACTGGCCGATCTCGCCGGCGAACTCGTCGGTGCCGGCTCCTCGGTACTGCTCGTCGGTGATCTTCAGTTACCCGGCGCCCACACGGTTTTCGTCCGCGCGGCGGGTGACCTGGCCGGACTCGCCTGCGGATCCTTGGTGGCCCAGCATCTGGCCGTGCAGGTTGCCAAAGCCCGCGGCATCGAGCCCGGTGCCTTCAGCTTCGGACAAAAGGTCACCACGGCGCTATGAACCATGTGACGGTCGGCATCGACCTCGGCGGGACCGGAACGCGGGTGGTGGCCGTAGGTCTCGACGGCACGGTCGCCGACCAGCGGACCATTCCCACCGCGCCGGCCGCCACGGAACCCGCGCTGGCCGTCGCGCAACTCATCGAACAGATCAGGTCGGTGACCGCGGACAGTGAGCTCGACGGCGTCGGGATCGGCGCGAGCGGCCCGGTCGACCCCGGCGGCATCATCCGCAATGACGACACCCTTCCCGCGTTCAGCCACCTCGATCTGGTCGATGTGCTGACCCGGAGGCTGGGGGTCAGCTGCGTCATCGACAACGATGCGGTGACCGCGGCTGTGGGGGAAAACCTCTACGGGGCCGGACATCCAGGCTCCGCCCTGCTGATGATCACCCTCGGGACCGGTGTCGGCGTTGCGATGATCACCCCGGACGGCCCGGTGCGAGCCGGCGACGGCAGCCACCCCGAAGCCGGGCATCTCACTGTACCGGGACCACCTGCTCCCTGCTACTGCGGCCTCGCGACCTGTTGGGAGCAGCTGGCCTCACGGACCGCTCTCGACAGAATGACGGGCAATAGGACAGCTGAGCTGGCGGCGCTGGCCAACGCCGGAGACCAGGATGCCGTCAGCCTCTTCCACACCTACGGTCGACAGCTGGGAGCCGGCCTCGTCAACCTCCTCGGGATCTACCGACCGGACCGGGTGGTCGTCGGCGGTGGGGCCGCCCGCTACCTGCCGCTGTGGGAGCCAGGCCTGGCCGCGGCCATCGTCCGTGCCGGCACCTTCGCCTGGACTCCCGCGTTGGCCCAGGCCCGGCTCGGTGCACTGTCCGGTGCCATCGGCGCGGCCGTTCTCGCGCGCGCTGGTTCACCTGCCCGGATGCTCAGATAGACGCTATTCGGGTATCCGACGGCAGGTGACAGCGGCGCGGGCGGCGATACGACCGCGTGTACCCAGAGGCCAATCTGAACATCAGGGGATGTCGGCGCGCTGCGCTTCCCTGATCAGCCGCTGGCCGTCGTAGTTGGTGATGAAACCCTGCTGCACCAACGCTTTCGTATCCTTGATGACGGCCTTCACGTAGTCGGCATGGCTCGGGTAGATCTGCTTGAGCAGGCTCTTGCTGAACGGCACCTCATGGCCGGCGATCACGCAGAACGACGGACCGGTGGAGCTGCCGTACCAGGTCGAGGTGGGCACATCCAGGTATGGCGAACGCAACCCGCCCACCACGTTGCCCCAGCGATCGACCACCGGAGCGCCGTTCTCCACCACGATCGGCGAGCCATGCGGCGGAGCGATGTTCTTGCGCACCCACTGATCCAGGTTCCGCAACGTGGAGTCGAAGAAGATCGAGCTCGGGAACCTGCTCCGCGGGCCCTCGTTGCAATCCATCGGCGGTACCGCGCGGCCACCTTTGATGATGTCCGCTGGGGCGGCGGCGAAGTTGAGCTCGCCGGGCGTGGCGTGGCCCGCACCGGCCATCTCGTATTGGCGATATGCATCGGATGGCACGTCGCTGTCCGGCCGGCGGGCGGTGATGCCGCGCAAATAGTCCGACTGCGACATCACGTGGATGATCGGGACACCGACGTTGGAGAACTGTAGGCGCGGGTCGGTCAGCGCCGGGATGGCCTCGCACTGGTTGATCGGGACGACCCCCACGAAAGCGCCGCCGGCGACCGCAACGACATAGGCGTCGTAGATGGAGTGACCGGTCTGCTGCTTGGCCAGCGGTGCGACGCCGTTGATGTAGTCGTACATGTAACCACCGGTCTGCGAGTACCCGAAGCCATACATCTTGACGGCCTGCTTGGGCTTCTTGCCGCCGTAGTACACCGGATTCTTCGCGGTCCTGCCGCGCAGCAATTCGCCGACCTGACTGTAGATGTCCCAGGCCAGACCGTTCTCCGTGGTGCGGGAGCTGTCGGAGGGCACCGTCGCGCAATTGTTCGGGTCGATCAACGGCAGTGGGTTGTCCATGGACAACGGCGCGTACCGGACCGGATCAAACGTCTTGAGCGTCTGCATCGAGACCGGTTTGACCGTCACACCCACCCAGATATCACCGTTACGGACGATCTGGTCATGCATCAAACCCCAGCCCAGGTTCAGATCGAACAGGTTGGACGGATTGAGTGGCTCGACAATGACGTTGCCGCTGAAATTGTTCACCTTCACGGGGCGGCGGACGAGAATCCGGGTGGTGTAGGGTGCATTAGCGGTGCGAACTACTGCTGGCCCGGGCGCCGGCCAGGTGTAGATGTTGGCCAATCCACTGACGAAGTATTCCTCCTCGACGTAACCGATAGCGGCGAGGTTCTCCGGAAGGCGGACATGGTTGGCTGCGCCGAACGGGTACGAGGTAGCCCCGGCTTTGATAGGTCCGGTGATGCGGGTGTCCGTCATGGGTCCGCTGGCAGCGGCAAGTGCCCTGGTCAGCTGCTTTGGTGCGGGCACGCCGGCGCCGGCTACCTGGATCGAATTCGGGTCGGTGGGCGGGATCGGCTGCGGGCCTTGCGATGTGGCCGACGCTGCTTGAGCGGGTAGCGGCTGGGCGTCCGCCGACAGAATGGGCAGCGAAGTCACCATTACGACGGCGGTGAGCAGCGCCGCTGCCCGTACCCGAGCCCGATGCGGCGGGCGTCGACGATGTCGATCGGTGGCAGATCTGATTGGGTCCACAGTTCCTCCTTGAACGTGTGTGCTCTGGCAATTTCCAAAGCATTACCTGTGCATTGTCAGTGCACTGCCAGATTAGGAGGGCTCTCTCATTTGCGGAAGTCCTGTGCGGTCGGTAATGCCGAACGCATCTGGTGAAGCGGACATACAGTACCAATCGGTCGGTTGATCTCGGGCGGCTGCTACCGCACGGTGATCTTCGACAGCCCATGCTTGCAATCCCCCCGCTCACCTGATGGCATCGATTTCGCCGGGCAGGATAGTTGCTGATCCCGGCACTCGCACCCGGTGGGCGGCACACCTCCCCGACCTCGCCTATCCGACCCCGGACCGCCTGGACGCACCGGGGTTCCAGACGCCCGTCAGCGGCCGCGAATGGTGTGATGCAGATCACTTGCACAGGTATCCAAGGTCGCTAGCTACTCGCTGCCGGCCGGGGCGGCCGTGATCGCCGCGGCGCAGCGACCAGAGTTGATCGGCGGCCTGGTGCTGGTGGGGCCGTTCGTCCGTGACCACGGACCCGCGTTCCTGCGGGTGATCCTCCGGATGATGATGGCCCGGCCGTGGGCGGCCGCGGCGTGGAAGTCCTATCTTCCAAGCTCTACGCGGGCACCAAGCCAGTCGACTTCGCGGAGTGCCGCAAGGCCGCGATCGCCGCGATCAAGCGTCCCGGCTACGCGAAGGCGTTCTCACTGACCAGCCGCACCCGCCACGGCGCCGCCGAAACCGCACTCGCTGCGGTGAACACCCCGACGCTTGTCGTGATGGGTGAGTTGGATCAGGACTTCAAGGACACCACGGGGGAGGCCGGCTGGGTCGCCGAACAACTGAACGGAGACGTGCTGACGGTCCCCGCGGCCGGGCACTATCCGCAGTCGCAGCGCCCGAACTGGTCGGACCGGCCATCACCGCCTTCGCGCAGAAGATCGCCGGCCGTGCCTAGAGCCGGGCTCACCGCCCGCCGAGTGACCGAAGAGGCGGAGGCCGTCGCGGACGAGATCCGGCTGGCAAGTCTGACTCTCGCCGCGGTCGCTGCCCGCCTGGGTGTCCGCCTAGCCAGTCCGTACAAGCACGTTGACGGAATGCACGCATTGCAACGTCTGATCGCGATTCGCGCTAAGAACGAGCTCGCCGCAGTCGTGGGTCAAGCGGCAGTCGGCAAGGCCGGCGTCCAAGCGCTGCAAGCGATGTCCAGCACCTGGCGAAGCTGGGCCATGGCGTACCCCGGACGGTATTCCGCCATGGTGCGCGCACCGAAACCCGACGACGACGAGGACATCGCGGCCAGCAACGCCATCATCGACGTCGCCTTCGCGGTCCTGGCCGGATACAACCTGACCGGCGACGACGCCATCGACGCAGTCCGTGCACTGCGGTCAACAGTGCACGGGTTCATCGTCCTGGAACAGGGCGGCGGGTTCGGCCTGCCGACCGACGTCGGGCGGCGTTTCGAACGGTTGGTGTCCGGGCTCTCGGCCACGCTGATCACTTGGGAAACGCAGACCCCCGCGCGCCACCGGACGTGAGGGCTGTCGCCTGTCGGGACGGCGATTCTTCTTGCAAGACGGCGCACTCCCACCGAGTAACGGCCTGAACGACTACCGATGGACAGCAAAGCAGGTCCGGACGACTCCATGGACTCGCCTGCTATAACGGATGAGCGGCAGGGCAGACAGGAACTGGCGCGTTGCTCTCGTAGCAGTGACGAATACGTGTTCGGATACCCTGAGCCGCAGCTATTCTCACGAGTCTTGATCGGGTCAACGGTACTGCTCGTGAAAGTTCTTCAGCGCGGCAATGAGGACGCTGGGAACGGCGTTCCATTTCTGCTCGGTCGACCCGGTGCAGGGCTCCACATCGATGGTCGACCAGTCGGTCAGCGATGAATTCGGCGCGGACAGCCCGAGACATAGTGCACCATTCACAATCGTGTATTTGGTTGAATAATTCAGTGACGGGTCTCCGCCGTAGATGATCCACAATTGTCGGGACGCAAGGACGCCGCCGCAGGTCTGGACTGTTACATAGCCCCCGCTGGCGACCGGACTGGTGAGGCAGTACTTCTGGGCTGTGCATACGCTGGCACTGACCGTCGCGGGTGAAGAGGTACATGTGCTGATCTGGCCGGTCGAGCTCGCCTGACCGGGCAGGATCACCGGGAAGACCTGGAACAACTGGTTCCAGGTCTTTGCGCCCGGGAACGGGTTCTGCTTGCACGGGTAGTCGATCAGGAAGGCGTGATTGGCGTCCTGCTGAGTGACGTCCAGGCAGCGACCGAATTCGAAGAAATTGATCCACTGGGGTAGCGCCGCTGCGCCAGGCCCGACCGACGGTGACGGTACCCAGCCGGAACCGCACCCGCCCAGGGTGACCGCCTGATTGGCCGTGGTCGCGTTGATGCAAAGGTTGGCTAGAACACCCTGGTTAATTCCAGCCGGAGCCGTGGTGGATAGCGCTGCTTGATATTGGCCGTTATCGTTGTAACTCCATTGTTGTGTGTAAACCGGAAAGCCCAGTGGCCCACACTGAAACAATTGCACCGGGTCGCCCGTCACGGCCGGTGTATGCAGGGAGTCCAGGCACAGACCGTTCAAGTTGGATAGAGTTATCGACGAGGCCAACTGCAGGGTGAGGTCTGTGCGATAGGCGAAGACCTGTTGGGCGGCGGGCGGTGTTGTGGTGCTGCACGCCTGCAGTTTCAGCGCTGTTCGCGCAGGCGCGGTCGGTGACCCCACGTCAAGACACAGTCCGGCAGAGGCCGGAGAAATCTGGACAAGGCCACCCGGGATGTTGATGTTGCTGGTTCGGAATACGTACGTCGAGGTCAGTGTCCGGCCCGCTGTCGAACCGTTCGTCGCCGTCCCGACGGTTCCGATGGAAGTAAACCGCGCGTAGCCGGGTGTGGTCGCGTTGGACGCAACGTCGTAGGTGCCATACCCGGAGACGCACTTCATCAGTTGGGAAGCAAGCGCTGGATACGGGTAGCCGTAGGTCACCGGGTCGAACCGGAAGTACTCGACGACCACCGAATAGGCCGCAACCCCATTGCTGTTGACGATGCCCGTTTGGGTTCCACAGGGAAGTTTGCTGCTGACCCCGATCCCGTCGGAGCTGACGCTTGCCCTGATCGCCCCGAGCGTGACGTCGATACCGGCTTGAGCAGCATTCAAGGCTTGCACGCGCGTGCTGTCGAACCGGGTGGTTCGGGCCTGAGTGATGATCATCGGCACCATCAGAGCGCTGAGCATCAGCCCGACGATCATGACCATCAGCAGAATGGCCATTGTGCCGCGTTCGTCGTTCAAATGTCGCCTGCGACGAGACAGTGACCGCATTCCGGAATTTCTCATGGTCGTCCCTGTTGCTGGCAGCTCGGCGTGGTCGACGCGGGAACGGTGCTGTTCAGCGCGGTGAAGGTGAACGTGGACGTCGAGTTGGTGAGCGACGAGCCCGATCCGGACGGCGATATCAAATTGATCGTCAACTGTTGGAATAGCGTGTTGGCCCCCGGTAGCAGCAAATAGAAGGGTTGAGTGGCTGCGCCGCTGACCGCGCCGCCATTGGAGATACCCGACGCGATCGGCGCCCAGGCGGTCAAATTCGAGGAGACGGCGTTGGCCATGGCCCACGTCCGGCGTTGCAGCTGCTGGGTCGCGATGTCCACTCGCAGCTGGGTGCAAACCTCCGACCCGGTGTTGGTGACCTGCAATTCGACGTACCAGTCGCGCGACGTGCCGGTGCTGAGACCTGGGGTGCTGATGAAAGCGGCGTAGCGGACGGTGTTGTCCAAGTTCGAGAACGCCACATTGAGCTGAGATGCCGTCAGGTTGATCGCCTGGGACTTGTTCATGGCGCTGTTCATCATCACGACTGCGCCGGTGAACATGCCCCCGAAGATTGCCATCAGCATCATTCCGACCATCAACTCGACCAACGAGGTACCTGTGTCTCGGGATATCCGCTCCCGGAGCCCGGCCCACCTGGAAGTGAATGGCCGGCGGGACGCCCTTGACGTCATCGGGTCACCGCGTTGGATGGATCTGATGGCGGCCCGGTCCCGACCGAGTTGGTCGCGGTGACGGTGAACTTGTAAGTGCCAGAGGATAAGCGGCTGGTTGTGCAAGACGTGGCTCCGGTCGATGTGCAGCCCTGACCGCCAGCCGAGGTGACGGTATAGCCTCGGACGGTTGCCACCCCGTCCGTGCCAGGCGGCGTCCATGAAATGGTGGAGCTGTAGTTGTTGTTGAAGGTTGGGACCGTGGCGGTGACCGAGGTCGGTGCCTGAGGAGTCGTTGGCGCCTGCGTTCCAAGCGACACCCCCCATTTGTTGGACAAATAGGTCTCCACCGCACGCCTCTGCGTGTTGGTCAGGGCTTTGTTGAACGTAATTACCTCGCCGATCTGACCGATTAGACCCCGGTTGGCGATTGTCGTGGAGAGGCTGACTGGCGCCCCGGATTGCGCGGCCGCACGCTGATCCGTGGTGATCACAGCCATCGGCTGGCTCGGGTTGGCTGCTTGAGTCCCATTGGCCCAGTTGAGCGGTGGCGAGCCGGTTCCGACCGACCAGTCCTTTGCGTCGGGTGCACTTCGTCCCGCGCCGCTGCCAATCTGCACGCCAACGTCGTATCCGACCGCGGCGAGCAGATTGATGATGACCCCTGACCCGCTCGGGTTCGTAACGTTGGCAGCGACGAAGGCGGTCTGGTACGTAGCGCTTGAGATAACCGAGTTGAGCACGTCGCCGGTATCAACGAATTTGACCGCTGGTAGTCCGTTCCAGGTGCTGACGCCCGGTTGGTTGGCAGACGTGGTCTGGGAGAAATTGTTCGCAGGGGTTTGACCACTCTTATCCTTCCAGCACCCGACGGAGGTTGTCGTCGCGCCGGTTGCGCAGGTAGAACTGGCCAAGAGAACTGTCGGATCAGCGCCGTCTAGCCAAAGCGTCATTCCGTTCGTTGCAGACATCACGCCAGCGGGGTAGGGGATCGCGGTCACGGCTGCCGAGGATGGACCAGTGTCTGAACCGTTGGTAGCTGTCACTGTCAGGGCATAGACCGTGCCATTGGTGAGTCCGCTGATGTCACAGCTGAGCGCGCCGTTGGTGTTGCAGAATGCCCCCCCGGGGCTCACCGTCGCCGTGTATCCAGCCACTGCGGAGCCGTTGTTTGTTGCGGGTGCCGTCCACGACGCGGTCACTCTGGTGTCACCGTTAGCCGCGGCGACATTCTGCGGAGCAGACGGCGGCCCGGCGACCGACAGCCCCCATTTCTTGGCCAAGTATTGCTCCACCGCCCGCCGGTCCTGGCCGCTCAAGATCCCTTTGAAGGTAATGACTTCGCCAACCTGACCCACCACGCCGCGACTCATGAACGTATTGGACACACTGGCCTGGAATGTCTTCACTGCAATCGCTTGATCGGAGGTGATCACCGCCACGGGAGGGGTCACGTTGGCCGCTTGCACCCCGTTCGCCCAGTCAAGTGGGCCCGCGGTGCTGGCTGCCCAGTCGTTCGGATTGTTGTTCAAGTCGCGGCGAGTATTGGAGCCGATCCGCACGTCATAATCCTGAGTGGCCTGGCCGAACAAGTCTACGATGCGATCGCCCTGAGCGGCCCCGTTAGTTACGTTGGCGGCGATGAATACAGTTTGATATTGGGCGTTCGGGTTGATGGAGTTGAGGACGTCACCGGTGTCGGCGAAGTTGGCCGAGTTCAACCCTCGCCACGCAGTCGTGATACCGGGTTGATTGGCCGTGGTGGTTTGGATGAAGTTGTTCCCTAGCCCGCTCTTGTCCTTCCAACACCCGATCGTTGCAGACGTTGTCGCTAAGGTCCCAGTGCAGGCTGAATTGCTGTTGATGAATACTACGCTTGGGTCGGCGCCATCGAGCCAGAGCGTCATGCCGTTGGCTGCGGACATCACCGCCGGATAAGGAATCGCGTTCACCGGAGCCGAGGCAGGACTTGTGCCGGAACTATTTGTCGCCGTCACCGTGAGGGCGTAAACGACGCCGTTGGTCAGTCCAGGAATGACGCAGCTGAGCCCGGTGGTGGTGCAGGATGCACCGCCGGTCACACTCGCGGTGTAGGACGTCACCGTGCCGGTGCTCGGCGCTGTCCAAGAAGGTGTCACCTGACTATCGCCGTTAGCGACGAGTACGGCCAGTGGCACCGACGGCTTACCGTCGACCACGGTCCAGCGGAATGTCGAACTGGTAGCTCTCGCTCCGGTGCTGTCGGTCACGGTCACCGTCACCGAACTGAACGTCTGGGCTCCGGAAGTAATTGTCCCGTTAAGCACTCCGGTGCTGTTGATCCCGATGGTCGATGGACCGTTAACCATCGAATAGCTACACGGCACATTCAGACAGGTTGTCGCCAGCTGCACCGACACCAACTGACCGACAGTGGCCGTCTGGTCGCCGGGCGCGGTGACCGTCGGCGCCGGGTAGACGGTCCAGCTGAATGCCACAGTTGTGGTCTTCGGGACCAGAGCCTTGTTGTCGGTCACCTGCAGGATGACCGACGTGGTACCGCTCGCGGTCGGCGTACCTGAGATAACCCCCGCGGGGGTCATCGTGAGGCCTGCAGGCAGAGTCGCACCGCCGGACCAGGTGAACGAGCCGGAGCCGCCTGTCGCGCCCAGCGTCACAGTGTCAGCGGCGTTGACCGTGCTTGTCTGTGTGCCCGGATTAGTGGCCGCGAACGGCGGGTAGTCGATGGTCCAGGTGAAAGTGACTGTGCTGGTGCGGTTTTTCGAGTCGGTGACCGTCAGGGTCACTGGGTCGTACTGCTTGACGGTGGTCGGCGTGCCGCTGATGCTGGCCTGATTGTTGACCGTCGACAACGTCAGGCCAGCCGGCAGGGTCGCACCTGGGTCAGTCCAGGTATACGGCACTTCTCCACCGCTGGCGCTCACCAGCAGTGTGGTGATGGCGGTGCCCTTGACGCCAGACTGCGGCCCCGGCGAAATTCCCGCCACCGCGGCGAGAACCTTCCACGTGAAGGTCACACTCGTGGTCCGCAGGTATGCGTCGGTCAATGTCAGCGTGACGGACGTGCTCGCCTGCACCAACGTCGGGATACCAGATATCAGACCGGTAGCGGCGGTCAGATTCAGGCCGGCCGGCAGGGTCCCCGCTGTCACGGCGACGCTGTAGGGCGGCGCGGCCGAGATGGTAGCGGGCAGGCTGACGATGTCGTTCACGGCTGAGATCTGGTTGGCTGCCGGATCGACCACGTACAGCAGAATGGGCAACGGAGGTGCGGACTGGGTCAGGTTGAACAGCGGGTCGTCGATCGTGCTGAGCAGAGTCGAGGTGACGTAACTGCATTGCGATCGCGACACGCCAAGCACAATGGTTGATGGGCACCGGGCACCGTTCCACGTCACCGCGATGACCGCCCGCATATACCCGATGCCTGTCGACGCCAAGCCCAATCCGCACGTGGCATTCGCCGTGATGCCATTCAATGTGAGCGGGGTCGGAATGACGCAGGTGCCCAAATAGACGTTCGTGCTGTAGACGATACTGTTGACCGTCTGCAGCAGCGCGGCAGTCGGCAATGCAGCGGTGAGTCCGCTGTTGGTAGTGAGAGCCAGCGGATCGGTGGCTTGCACCATGCCGACGTTCCACGGCGAAACCGCACTGGAAGCGGCGCTGAACTGGGCAAGAACGCTGCTCACATCGTGGCCGTTCACCCGGTCGGAGGCAGGCAAAGCACGGATCAAGTCGACCTCGGAGTTGGCGATCTGGGTTGCGACCTGAGTGGCCCGCTGTTGGCTGGTGAAAGCCACCGAGTTGACGAAAAAGGTGGTGAAGGCAGCCATGATCACGGAGATCAGGCTGATCGATACCAAAGTCTCCAGCAGTACAAAACCGTGGTCGACGGGGCGCCGCCACAGCCGAACGGCACGTCGTCGCCGAACGCGCCTTCGCCGGTATCCGCCATCGTGGTCGGCTCCAGCAACCCGATTGGCCGGCCGACGCGGCAGAGAATTGGTCACGGACTGCCGACCCGGCTACTTACCGCTGAGAAGCTTTGTCAGGGCCGCCTGGGCCGTAGGGGTCAACGGCGCGGAGAAAATGGTCAGCGTCAAAGACAGCGTGCACGGGCCGTCGATGCCGCCAGAGGCCCCGGTCCCCGACGGCGCGAGCTGACTGGCGGTCACCAGCGCACGACGAGGCCCGGTGACCTGAACCGCCTTCAGGAACTTCATGGCGTTGCTGCCGAGTCCGGTCGCTGACAAGGTGATCGCGATTTGCACCACGCCAGTGGACGAAGCCGCTGCGGCTGCCGCGGTGGTCGCTGCCGCGGTGGTGGTGGCCGCGGCAGCCGCGTTGGTGGCGGTTGCCGATGCTGCGCCGGCCACCGCGGTAGCGCCCCCAACGGTAACGCTGGTCAGAGCAACTTTATTGTCGCTTGCCTGCTTGGACACCTGGCGGGTGAATTCCGGCAACCCACCGTCGGAGGGCAATTGGGCCAAGGCGGTCGCGAGGCTGGCCCGCAGCGCCGCAACATTGTCATTCTCTGCCTTGAGCTTGGCGTTCTTGGCCTCCAGCACAACGTTCTGCGCGCGGGCCGATTCGGTGTCACTCCGGGTCGACAACGCGGCCGACAGCTGTGGATTGACCACCACGAACCATCCGAGGAGGACGATCGCAACCGCCACTACGGCCCCGCCGCCGAGCCACACCTTCTTGTTCTGGGTACGGCCACCGGTTTTCATCATCCGCTACCAACGTCGAAACGATGACTCAGCAACGCGTTGGTGAGTCCGATGGTGAGGCTGTACGCAGTACTCCCGGTTCCGGTCGCGGCTTTCGTATTCGATATCGGCAGTATGTCCACCAGACCGGAGACCGTGTGCAACTTGTCGACGTAGTCGGAGAGATCGTCGAGGGTCTTCCCGGTGCCGCTCAGCGTGATCGTGCCGATGCGGGGCAGCCCAGAAGTGTCCAAGCCACTGCCCGTTGCCACGGCAGCGGCGCCGGCCACGCCTGCCGTGCTGATGGTGATGGATTCCTGGCTGATGGTCATCGTCGCCGGCAGGGTGCTGCGTATCTTGCCCATCAGCGCGACCAGGTCCACGTCCGCGGTCATCAACCCGGCAATTTGGGTCTGGACTTGGGTCACTGCGCCCTGGATCGAGACAACACCGGAGTAAAGCCGACCTGCCGCCTGCAACTGCCGGGTCCGGTCGCCTACTGAGGCGAGGTCGGAAGATGCGGTCCGATTCTCCTGCGAGGCCAGGTAGTAGCCGCCGGCGCAGATCGCCAGCAGCACTACGAGGCCCGCTGCCAACAGCTTGCGGATCACCTTGAGCTTACGGGCGGTGACGAGCTCCGGCGGGATCAGTTCGGCCGCGATGCCCCAGCCGGGCATCGCACTCCACAGCGTCGGTGACGGCGTTGGCGTCGGCGGCTCCATGATGGCTGTACTCATGCTGCCGCTCCCATGGCAAGACCGATCGATACCGCACTCGCGGCCAAGGCGGATTCCTCGGCTCCCGGTTCACCGGGCCCGGGACGGTTCTCGATGTGCATCATCGGACTGCTCACCTTGGTCGGGACGCCGTTTTGACTCGAAATTGCGGCGGCCAGTCCGGGCAGCCCCGAGCCGCCGCCGGTGAGCGAGATCCCCTCGATCTGGGCACCCTCACTGCCGGCTCGGAAGTAGTTGATCGAACTCCGGATCTCAGCCATGAGCGGCCGGATGGCGGCCTCGACGGCAAGCGCGGCAGCACTGTTCGGACCGCTCAGGCCATTCTCACACTTGACCATCTCGGCGTCACCGGCGCTGAGGTTCAGGTTTTCGACCAATGAGTCGGTCAATTCCTGACCCCCTCTGGCCAGGGTGCGGACGAGCTGGGGAACGCCCTTGCTATGGATAATAATCGACGTCAGGTGGGCACCGAAGTCGATCACTGCCTGCACCATGAGGTGTTCGTCGCCGATCGAGCGCAACGCGCCGAAGGAGGATAGGTCAACCCTGGCCACTTTCAAGCCGGCCCGCTCGACGGCCTCGACCGCGACCAGGATCGGCTTGCGAGGGCTCGCGATCAACAGGCCCGTGATCATGTGCGTCTTTGGATCGGGTTGCCCCACCTGCGCGTAGTCCAGGATCACCTCGTCCAGTGGCAGCGCGATGACCTCGCGCGCCTGGAACGGCAGAGCCTTGGCCCGCTGCTGCGGGTTCAGGTTGGGGATCTGCAACGGGCGCACGACGACCTGCGGGTAGGCCACACCGAGAATCACGTCGCGACAGTTGAAATCGTTGATCTCCCAGAGATGCTTCAGTGCCTGAGTGACGGCGGCTTGTTCGTTGACCACACCGTTGACCACGGCCCCGGGTGGAAGTGGCACCGAGGCGATTCCGTGCGCGGTCGCCAACGGCTGTCCCACCCTGGTGTCCAGAGCAAGTACGGCAGCCCGGACGGAGGTCGCACCGAGATCGAGCCCGATGGCATGACCATCGCGGTTGATCGGCTGGGCGCGCATTTTGTGGCCGAGTCTCATTTGTTCTTCAGCCCTCCAAATGGACAGCAATTCGTGGGCGGGAGCCCGGATAGATGATAACTCTCAGGCGGTACATCAACACGTAGTGGATTGCTTGACCGAGCCGCCATTCGCGCTGTTGTAGCAATACGTCTTGGAGCTGCCGGCACTGTTCGTATCGGTGATCCGAAAGCTGATCCCATTGGTGCTGGAATACCTAAGCGTAGTCCCATTGCTAAGATTGACCACCCCCTTACACGCCTTAGCGATGATGGGATTGGAATCCGGGATGAACGTGCTCCTGGATATTGAAACCGAACTTGCAGCATTCGGATACTGGCCATTGTCGGCGTTGCACTGCTCCATGACGTTAATCGCATTCTTCAAATCCGATTGGGCGGCGGAGTCGTTGGCGCCCTTGCGGTAGTTCAGGTAGAGCGGGATAGCGATAGCGATCAGGACCCCGAGGATCACCACCACGACGAGCAGTTCAATGAGGGTGAAGCCCTTGGCGTCCCTGGCCCGCAGGGCGCGCTTGTCCCAGTGTCTGGAGTGCGATTTGTTCACGGGGTCCTCCAAGGCTCGACTGGTGTGGAATCCGGGGCGGTCGATGCTGAGACGAAAAACGTATCAATTGCCGGGAACCCGCCGACAATAGCCAGGGCCAGTGGTCTTCCTAGTGAGGTGTCAGCCGGTAATAGTCGACGCCTACGCACAGGTCGTTATTGAACCGCTAGCTTCTTGCTTGACCGCTCCACCTACTGCGCTGTCGTAGCAGTAATACTTCCCCGAGCCGCTACTATTGGTTGTCACCATGATGTAGCTCACAAAGACAGTAGCGGGTGTGCCGGCTCTAGCCGCATAGGTCAACGTGGTGCCACTGCTGAGGCTGATCGTCCCGGTGCAAGTAGTGATCACAACTGTGAGGGTGCCGGCCGTTTGGACCACAGTTGTCGGATAAGTGGCCTTGTCGGCATTGCACTGCTCGAGCACGTTGATCCCATTCTTCAGGTCGGACTGGGCGGCGGCGTCATTGGCCCCCTTTCGGTAGTTAAGATACAATGGTATAGCAATGGCGATAAGGACACCGAGAATCACCACCACCACCAGGAGCTCGATCAAGGTAAAGCCCTTCTCGGCCCTGGCCATCCTGGCGCGCTTACCCCAGAGTTTTGAAAGCATTTTGTTCACGGAAGCCTCCAAGGCTCGAGTAGTAGTGGAATTCAACCGGGACGGCCGACTCTGAATCGGGCGCTACTGATTAATCGGTGATAACCCCGCCAACAAGGCGGCCGTAGCGACGGGCACCCTGGTGAGGTGCGCAGGCGGGACGAGGCCTATGTCTACGCGCAGGCGCTGGTAGAAGCACTTGATTCCTGCTTGACGGCGCCACCAATGGCGCTGTCGTAGCAGTAGTACTTGTTGGTGCTTCCGCTGGAGTTGTTGGTCGTAATGATGTAACTGACGTAGGGCGGGGTAGCAGCGACAGCACTCCTAGCCGTATAGGCCAAGGCGGTGCCGCTGCTGAGGCTGATCTTCTGATTCGTGCACGGAGTCGCGGTTGCCCCTAGCGCTGTTGCCGGATAGGTGGCGTTGTCAGCATTGCACTGTTCCAGCACGTTGATCGCATTTTTCAGGTCGGACTGCGCGGCCGCGTCATTGGCGCCCTTGCGGTAGTTCAGGTAGAGCGGGATAGCAATCGCGATCAGAACCCCTAGAATCACGACCACAACAAGCAACTCTATGAGGGTGAAGCCCTTGTCGGCCTTGGCCAGTCTGGCGCGTTTGTCCCAGAGCTTGGAAAGCAATCTGTTCATGGGAGCCTCCAAGGCTCGAGTAGTGGAGGATTCCGCCGAGGTGGTCGATTCACTGCGGGAGTGTAACCGACCTAACGGTAGGCTACTAAACCAAATGATTAGTAGCACTATTTTGCTGCAACTGCACGTTCGGGCCGATTGACGAAATCGGTACATCACGTCGGACGGTATGGCACTGGCGCCGACCATTCGGTGGTCCGCCGGCGAACCCCGCAGCCCACGTCCATACGATCGGAACCTAGGGGCAGGCGACTCCAGCCAGGGTCCCTCCCTTCTGTACACCACCACCCTTGGCGCTGTCGTAACAGTAGATCGTGCCGGTACCGCTCAGGTTCTTGTCAGTGATGACGTAAGAGACTCCACCAGCACCAACGGCGGCAGCAGTATTTGGGGAGCCAGCAACAGTGGTTGAGTACGCGAATGATGTGCCGCTGCTGAGGTTGATCGCCTGGCTGCAATCCGCTGGCGTCACGACCGATGCGGCACCACCGGCAGTTGCGGGAATCGCGTTTATCGGATATTTGGAATTAGTAGAATTGCACTGCTCCAGAGTGTTGATCGCATTCTTAAGGTCGGACTGGGCGGCCGAGTCGTTCGCGCCCTTCCTGTAGTTGAGGTAGAGCGGGATGGCGATGGCGATGAGGACACCGAGGATCACGACCACCACGAGAAGCTCGATCAGGGTGAACCCCCTGTCTGTTTTGACCAGCCGGGCGCGCTTGTCCCAGGGTTTGGGAAGTAGCTTATTCATGGGAGCCTCCAAGGCCTGAGCAGTTGCGGAATCTACCGAGGGTGTCGATCCTGGGGCGGCGGACTTCAAACCAATGCGTCGACTGGAACCAGCCGACACGAGGAATGACCCATCAGCCGTGATCCTTTGTGGTCTCGGCTGAATCTCCTTCACGCATCGTCGTGCGGCTCGCATCAACAGGAGCCGGTAATGACGGTCGTAGTAATGCTTCCTGTTACGGCTTTGACGGAGCCCCCCACTGTGCTGTTGTAGCAGTATACTTTTCCGGATCCGCTGGTGTTGATGTCGGTGATGATGTATCCGGTGTTAGGTGCGGTGCCTGTAAAGAGGTAGTTTAGAGTTGTACCGCTGCTCAGGTTGATCGTCTGGCCCGTGCAAGGGGCGCCTATGGCAGGCGCTACTACCGCGGCCATAGATGCCGGATACCCGGGAGTGCTGCTGTTGCACTGTTCGAGGGTATTGATCGCATTCTTCAGGTCGGACTGCGCGGCCGAGTCGTTGGCTCCCTTTCGGTAGTTCAGGTAGAGCGGGATCGCGATGGCAATGAGGACACCGAGGATCACTACCACCACGAGAAGTTCGATGAGGGTGAACCCCTGGTCGCCCTTCGCTCGCTTCTCTCGGAGCTTGGAAAGCGTGTGATACATGTGAGCCTCCAGGCCCGAGTAGTGGCATTTCGGCACTGCTTGCCGATCCGCGGAGTACTGCACACGGTTGATCGGCCGGAATTGGTCTCACATGAGCATTGCGGGACGCTTCATTCGAAAGAGGACAAACGATCACCGATCTGCCGAAATTGGTCAACATCTACCGAATTGGGCATACGCCCTGTGACTGCCCGGCCTCGATCACCGCTGACGATGTTGTTAGCACTCATTTGCGCAGGGATTCGGTGACTCGTCATGACCCGCCGATGTTCTGGTAGATGGTGAACATCGGCAGATACAGGCAGATCACCATGGTGCCGATCACCAGTCCCATGGTCACGGTGAGCAGCGGTTCCAGCGCCGAGGTCAGCGCATCGGTAGCCGACTCGACCTCCTGGTCGTAGTAGTCCGCAACCTTGGCCAGCATGTCGCTGGTCTGCCCGGTTTCCTCCCCCACCTCCAACATCTGCACCACCATCGAGGGGAAGATGGGGTGTTTTGCCATCGGTTTGGAGATCGTCGTGCCGGTGCGCACCGATTCCCTTACTTCCTGCATCGCTACACTGATGATGGCATTTCCCGAGGTCCCGCCGACGATGTCCAGGGCCTGGATGACCGGGACGCCAACTGCCAGCAGGGTGCCGAAGTTGCGGGCCCAGCGGCTGATCGCCAACTTGGTGTAAAGCTTTCCGAATACCGGCAGCCTCAACTTCAGCTGATCCGATTTCAGCCGGAAGCTGTCGCTCGTCTTCATGGCGTACCGATAGGAGCGCATGCCGACCACGGTGACGACGACGACCAACGGTATGATCCAAGCGGCGTTGTGGGACAGAGTAACCAGCACCTGGGTCGGCGCCGGCAGTTTGCCGCCGAGTTGGCCGAACATCTTCTCGAAGATCGGGACGATGAACACGATCACTCCGGTGCCCATCAGCAGCGAGAAGATCAGCACGATCACCGGATAGGTGAGCGCGGACTTGATCTTCGCCCGCAGCGCTGCGTCCGACTCGTACATCTTGGCGATCCGGTCCAGTGCACCGTCCAGGAATCCGCCGGTCTCGCCGGCGCCGACCATATTGACCATCAACAACGGAAACTGGTCGGGTGCCTTGGCCATCGCTATGGACAGCGTGTTGCCGCCCTGGACGTCGGACTGCAACTGACCCACCGCGGCCTTGAGCTTTGCATTCTCCGTTTGCTCCTCCAGAATGCCCAGCGACCGGGTCAGGGTCAGCCCGGACGAGGTCATCGAGGCGAACTGGCGGGAGAAGATCGCCAGATCCTTCAGGCTGGTGCGCTTGTGGAAGCCCGGAATCTTCAGGTCGCGGCGCAGGCCTTCACCGCCGGCCTCCACGGCCAGCGGGATGAGTTTCTGGCCGCTGAGGGCGACAACTGCGGCGGACGCTGACTCGGAATCGATCGTGCCCTTGCGGACAGCCCCGCTGGAATCGACGGCCTCGTAGCTGAAGGTCCTGGTGGCAGCCACTATGACAGCCTCGCCAGTCTTTTGAACTCGCCCAGATCACTGGCCAGGTCAAACGCCGTCTGTTTGCTGACCTGCTGGTCGAGGTAGCTGGAAGCGAGGCTCTGGTCGAAACTGATCATTCCCAGGTCGCCGGATGATTGGATGACGGTCGGGATCTGGTAGGCCTTACCTTCGCGGATCAGGTTGCGGATGGCCGGGTTGACCACCATCACCTCGCAGATCGCCAACCGACCCTTACCGTCCTTGGTGGGCGCCAACGCCTGAGTCACCACGCCCTGCAGGCAGTTGGCCAACTGCGACCGGATCTGGCTCTGCTGATGGGGCGGGAAGATGTCGATCAGCCGATCGATGGTCTGCGCCGCGGACTGGGTGTGCAGGGTGGCCAGCACCAGGTGGCCGGTTTCGGCCGCCGTGACGGCCGTGGCGGTTGTTTCCAGATCACGGAGTTCCCCAACCAGGATGATGTCCGGATCCTGGCGCAGCACGTGTTTGAGGGCGATCGCGAAGTCGCCGGTGTCCACCCCGACCTCGCGCTGGTTGACCATGCATTTCCGGTGCTTGTGCATGTATTCGATCGGATCCTCGATCGTCATGATGTGCCCGGCCCTGGTCCGATTGGCCACGTCGAGCAGCGATGCCAGCGTTGTCGACTTGCCCGAGCCGGTCGGACCGGTGATCAGCACCAGGCCACGGGGCAGGTGCGCGAACCGTTCGATCGACAGCGGCACACCGAGATCTTCCAGCCGCGGAATCGTGTGCGGGATGACCCGGAACGCCACGCCCACCGAACCGCGCTGCTTGTAGACGTTCACCCGGAACCGGCTCACCCCGGCCAGGGTGTAGGCGGTGTCCAGCTCGTGGTCGCGGCAAAAGTGTTGCCACTGGTCGTCACTCACCGCGGCCCGGACGAGCCGCTGCGTGTCGTCCGGCTTCAGCGGGGGCCAGTCAGGCATCGGCGTCAACGACCCGTGCAGCCGCACGCACGGCGCGATGCCGACGGTCAGATGGAGGTCGGAACCACCCATGCTTACCGTCCGGGCGAGCAGCTGGTCCAGCGACCCGGGCACCTCCAACACGGGCGCGACGGGCTCGGGCTCCATAGTCACCATCGAGTTCATAGGGGCTCCGTCCAGGTCGATGGGATGTGAATGCCTGCCGCGGAGCGGCGGTGCATCGAGGTCAGACGGTGACACGGAGAACTTCCTCCAGGGTGGTGTCACCACGGGCGGCCTTGCGGAGGCCGTCGTCGCGAAGTGTCACCATGCCGGCGGCGATGGCCACCCTCGCGATCTCGCTGGCGGGTGCGCGGGCCAGCGCGAGATGCTCGATCTCCTCGCTGATCGGCATCACCTCGGTCACCGCCATCCGACCACGGAAACCGGTCTGGCCGCAGTTGCGGCAGCCGACCGGATGCCAGAGGACCTCGGGCGCCGCCACTGTCGTGCTCGGCCAGTTGATCTGCGACTTCTCGGCCGCGGTGGGTACGAAGCTGTGTTTGCACCACTCACACAGTCGGCGGGCGAGCCGTTGCGCCAGCACACAATCCATCGCCGAACCGACGAGGAAGGGCTCGATCCCCATCTCGGTCAGCCGGGTCACGGCACTGGGCGCGTCGTTGGTGTGCAGCGTGGACAGCACCAGGTGACCGGTCAGGGCGGCCTCGACCGCGATCTGGGCGGTGACCCGGTCCCGGATCTCGCCGATCATGATGATGTCGGGGTCGGTCCGCAGGATGGCCGGCAACACGGCCGCGAAAGTCAGTCCGGCCTTCGGATTGACCTGCACCTGGTTGACCCCGTCGAGCCGGTACTCCACCGGATCCTCGACAGTGATGATGTTCACCGAGGGCCGGTTGATCTCGGTCAGGGTGGCGTAGAGAGTGGTCGACTTGCCCGAGCCGGTCGGACCGGTGACCAGCAGCATGCCGTGCGGTTTGTGGAACGAAGTCGAGTACCTGGCGTAGTTGTCGTCGGTGAAACCCAGCTTTTTGAGCTCGAGATCGATACCGCTGGTGTCGAGTACCCGGAGCACGACCTTCTCGCCCCATACGGTCGGCAAGGTGGCGGCGCGAAGATCAATGTTGCGGCCGTTCAGCCGCACTGTGATACGGCCGTTCTGCGGCACCCGCCGTTCGGTGATGTCCATGCTCGACATGATTTTCAGCCGGGAGATCAACGCTGCCTGGACGCTGTGGGGGACCTTGTCGATCTCGTGCAGCACACCGTCGATGCGAAACCTGACCCGCATGTCGGTCTCGGTGGGTTCCAGATGCAGGTCGGAGGCGCGGCCCATGATCGCCTGCTCGATCAGCGAGTTGACGTACTTCACCACCGGTCCTTCGTCGGCCACCGACGCCAGGTTCGACACGCTGGCGTCGCCCTCGGCGATGGTCGCGGCGCCGATCGCACTCAGGTCGCTGTCCTGGCGCTTGAGCCGGTCGATCAGTTTGCGTAGTTCGCTCCGGGCCGCGACCACCGGGCGGATGACCATGTTGGTCGCCGCGCGGACGTCGTCCAGGGCAACCACATCGTCGGGGTCGCTGCTCGCCACGACGAGTTCGCGGCCATTGATCGCAACGCCCAGCACTCGGTGCCGGAGCACCATCGCGAGTGGGATCTTCGCGACCGCCAAGGGGTCGATCGGATATCCGATCAGGTCGACGCTGCCGATGCCGTGCGCGTCGGCCAACGCCTCGGCCAACCCGAACTCGGTAACGATCGAGTCGTTGATCAGGACATCCCTGATCGACCGCCCGGACCGCTCGGCCTCCTCGGCGGCGTCCTCGATGTCGGCGGCGTCCGCGCCGCGGCGGGTCAGTGCGTCCAGCAGAGGGCGGTACGACCGGTACCTGGCTGTTGCCGCCGCATGGCTGGCCGGTGTGACCAGTGTCGGGGCCGGTGATTCGAGCGGCACGTTTGGTGCTGTCATTTCGCTGTCAGCGGGGTCGCGGGCGAGATCGGCCTCGGGCACGGGTCATGGCCAGGCCTGGCAACGGGAAAATCGGGATTCGATGACATGTCTTTATCAACTTTATGGGTCAATGTCGGCCGGTGGTGACGGGTGACCGGCATTTCATCCGGTCGGGAGTAAACTGTGAGCTATTGACCCATCGGTGAACTGCGCCACCAACACACAGTGACCAATTGCCAGGATCATGGCGTCTGCCCGCCCTGTTGTGTCGGTGTTTTCGCCTGATGTGGGTATGGTGAGTGGGTTCGAGCGGAAAGGGGCGCCGATGATATTACTGATCGTGTTCGCGGCCCTTTTCGGCTTGGTCATCGGGTCCTTTCTGAACGTCGTCATCTACCGCGTCCCGCGCGCGGAATCGCTGGTCAGTCCCGAATCACACTGTCCCCGCTGTGGCCAGCGGGTCCGGGCCCGGCACAACGTCCCCGTTCTCGGCTGGCTGATGCTGCGCGGTCGCTGCGCCGATTGCCGGGCGCCGATCGGTGTTCGGTATCCGTTGGTGGAGTTGATGACGGGCCTGCTGTTCGTCGCCGTCAGCATCCGGTTGGCGCAATTGGACCTGCTGGCAGCGTTACCCGCCTACTGTTATTTCACCGCGATGGGCGTCGCACTGTCGGTGATCGACATCGACCATCGCCGACTGCCCGATGTCATCGTGCTCCCGTCGTACGCGTTGATCGCCATTCTGCTGCTGGCGGCGTCGGCGATCACCGGCGACTGGTGGGCGCTGGCCAGGGCGGGGATCGGCGGCGTTGGGCTATTCGGCTTCTACTTCCTGATCATCCTGATCCATCCGGCGGGAATGGGATCCGGCGACGTCAAGCTGGCCGGTCTGGTCGGGACCGTTCTCGGCTATCTTTCCTTTACCGGCCTGATCATCGGGGCCTTCGGCGGATTCCTGCTCGGATCCGTTGTCGGGGTGGCCGTGCTGGCCGCCGGTCGCGGCACGCGGAAAACAGCATTGCCCTTCGGGCCGTTCATGATCGCAGCGGCATTGGCCTCCATCTTCCTTGCCGCCCCGCTGGGTCAGTTGTACCGGCACGTCGTGGGCTGGACGTGATTGTCCAGATCGGCTGCCGCGGTGACAGCGTCGTCCGGGGGGATCAATTTCTTGATGACGATGCCCGGCGGCTCAAATTGTGGACGGCGAGGTAGCGTGGCCTGACGGGGCCGATCCGTTCAACGGTTCAACACTGCGGTTGGGGGGCACTTGCTGATGACATCGCAAACTTGCCTGCCTCGAACGCTCACTGCCCGGGTGTCCAGCTTCGTGACTTGGCTGCAGCCTCGTGATGCCCGACTCACCGGTCCGACAACCGCTCCACTGTGCATAGTTGCGGCCGGCGTCACGACCTTCGTCTCGGTCACCAGTCTCCTGCAGAGCAAATCCGATGTGCTCACGACGGCGATCACCGTTGTCGCGTCGATCCTCATCGTCGCCGGGGGTTGGGCAACCCGATATCTGACTGAATCACACCGTCTGCTGTGGGCGGCTCTGCCGTTCCTGGCAATTGCGGCGATAGTCGGCCTCGACCTGTTCTCGCACGATTCGTCCGTCACGGCGCAAATCTTCTTCGTTTTTCCGGCGCTCTATGCCTCGTCCTGTTTGCCCAAGGCCGGCGTCGTGGTCGTCACCCTCGCCGCTGTCGCAGGGGAGGCGACCGCCGTCTTCACGCTCTTGAGCTTCGACGATGCGGTCCTGGACTTCGGTTCCGTCACGGCGGTGCTCGTCACCGCGGTCGCATTCTTGACCAGATCGGCCGAACAACAACAGACTCTGATTGCCCTCCTGCGTCGGCAGGCCGCTGTCGACCCGCTCACCGGACTGGTGACACGGCGAGTGCTCGACCAGGCCGCTGAGTCGGCGCTGAGCGGCGCGGCCAGCACGGCGGGAACGGCGCTCATCATGCTCGATGTCGACAACTTCAAGGGCGTCAATGATCGGTACGGTCATCCAGCCGGCGATGCGGTGCTGGTACACCTTGGCCACCTGTTGCTGCGCAGCTGCCGACCGAGCGACGTGGTCAGTCGGATGGGTGGGGACGAGATCGCCCTACTTCTTCCCGGCTGCTCGTACGACGCGCTGATTCGAAGGGCCGCAGCGATTGTCGCGGACGTCCACGGCCAGGCCTTCCCGGTCGAGGGACGACAGATCAAGGTGACTGTCTCGGCCGGCTTGGCTCACGCCCCCACTGACGCGTCCGATCTGCGATCGCTGTATGTGGCTGCTGACGCTGCGCTCTACCGGGCGAAGCGGGCCGGCGGCGACCAGCTGGGTCTGCCCGAAGCACCCTTGAACGGGCGAAGTCGCGGTGGTGCGACGCCGGTCGGTAGTGGCGCGGTCGCTCACGTCGAATCAGAGTCGTGATGCACAGCTTGGCCGAATGGCGGGGGCACCGGGATCGCTCCGCAGAGATCGATGGGGGTCGGTCATCTCAGTATCGCCCTCCCATCTGCGGTAGGTGTTGGTCCATCATCAGTTGGATCTCCTCGGGCGACGACGGCGCACCGAAGTAGTTGCCCTGGGCGGTATCACAGCCGAGTTCGCGCAGGGCCTGCGCTTGTGCTTTGGTCTCGACCTCCTCCGCAGTGACTGTCATTCCGAGCGTATGGGCCAGGGACACCAGCGATCCGACGATCTGGGCGTCCACTTTGCGGCTGTCCCCGCCCGGACGTACCTCGTTGATGAACGATCCGGCGAGTTTGAGTTCACAGACCGGCAGCCTCCGAAGATAGGTCATGTTGGAATATCCGGTGCCGAAGTCGTCGATGGCGATCCGCACTCCGATGTCGGCGAGCTCCCTGAGCACCGCCAGAGGTTCCCCGTCGGTACCGATGACCGCGCGTTCGGTCAACTCCAGTTGTAATTGGCCTGGCTGGAGGCCATTTTCTTCCAGCGTCGTCTGGATCATCTGGATCAATTGCCGATCCGCCAGTTGACGGATCGCGATGTTCACGCTGATCCGCAGCGGATCAGCGAATCGGCCGGCCCATGTCCTGGCCTGCCGGCAGGCAGTCTGCAGGATCCACCGACCGAGCGGCACGATGATACCGGTCTCTTCTGCGGCTTCGATGAATCGCGCCGGTAGCAGGTTGCCGAGTTTGGGGTGATGCCAGCGGAGCAGCGCTTCCACGCCGGACGGGAGGCCGGTCGCCAGCGTGAACAACGGTTGGTATGCCAGGTGGAATTCGTGATTCTGCAACGCTTCGGGAAGCATCCGGGCCAGAGTGTATTCAGCGACCTCCCGGTCGCTGCGTTCATAGTCGAAAAGGGCCCAACGATCTTTCCCGTCCGCCTTCGCCCAATAGAGGGTGATGTCGGCCGCGCGCATCAGGTCCGCGGTGTCGGCAGACGTCGTTGCCCGTTCTACCAGCCCGGCGCTCGCCGTGACACTGTAGGTGCGGCCGGCGATGGTGATGGGACGCTCGACCGCCTTGAATGCGGCTTCGGCGACCGCGATCACATCCTGGGCACCGATGGTGTCCGGGACCAGAATCACGAACTCGTCGCCGCCCAGTCGGGCAACCAGGTATCCTTCTTTTTCCGAGACGGCCCCGAGTCGACTGGCGACCTCCACCAGCACCTGATCTCCCACCGCATGGCCGACGCTGTCGTTGATGGCCTTGAACCCGTCGAGATCTATCAGACAAAGGCCGATTCGTCCGCCCTGTACCGGGTCGGTGGTCAGTTGGCCGAGGCTGCGCTGAAAAAGGGCCCGGTTCGCCAGTCCGGTCAGCTCGTCGTGATCGGCCTGATGTTGCAACTGGTTCTGCAACCGGCGCAGGTCGGTGATGTCCTCGATGACAGCCACCTGAAATTCAGGCTTCCCCAAAGAGTCTCGGATCAGCGACACGGTCAGGTGAGTCCAGATGGCATGGCCATCGCTGCGCAAGAATTGCTTTGCTGTTTGAAAGCTCTCCCGAAAACCGAGAATCAGCTGCTCGTAGAGTTTCCACACCTTCTGAGCATCATCGGGATGCATGAAGTCGCCGACATTTCGTCGCCGCATCTCAAGGAGGGAAAAGCCCAACATCTTCATCAGCGCGGGGTTGGCGTCGATGATCTTCCCGTTGGCGTCGCCCAGCCCGATCCCGATGGCCGCGCCGGCGAAGACCGCTCTGAATCGCGCCTCGCTGGCGCGGGCCGCCATTTCCGCTTCACCGCGTGCCACGACGGTCGCAGTGCGGATCGCGTCCTGCTCGGCAAGGGTGCGTTCCTGTAGCCGGGTGGCGTAGCCAGCGGCCAGCATCCCCTGCACCGCGCCGACCCGTGACAACGACACCGCATCCACGGCTTCACCGGCCAGCGCCTGCGGCAGCATCGCCAGCGTCCGGCTGAGCGTGTCCGGATTGGTGAAGTGACCGTCGACCAGAGCCGACCCGACCTGGCGGGCCGGCTCGGGGTCGAACGGTTGACTCCGCCACACCTGCAGGACCTGCTCGGCGAGGACGGTCAGATAGGCCTGGGTCTCCGGGAGGTCCATCGGGACGTAGCTCGTATCGGCCACCGTCCGTGCCCAGCGGGCGGCGAGATCGATCACCGCCGCCTGGGAGGCAGGGGTCTCGGGCATCCTAGGGTGTCCGGCGCTTGATCCCGACACCTGCGAAGCCGACCATTCGCTTCGAGTGATCGGTCAGTTCAGCCTGGGGATCCGAATGCCATTGTTGGATCGGCACCACGCCCGGTTCGACCAACTCGAAACCCCCGAACAGTTCTCGAATCTGGCTCTGCGACCGCATGGTCATGGGCGTCGGTGTCCGGGCGTACAGCCGCTGATGGGTCTCGGCGAGCTCCTGCTGGCCATCCTGGCTGGCGTGCGAGATGATCAGCATGCTGCCTGGCGCCACCGCGTCGTAGAGTCGGGCGATCAACGCTTCCGGGTCATCCGCGTCGGCCACGAAATGCAGGACGGCCACCAGGAGGATCGCCACCGGTCGGTCGAAGTCGATCATGCTCCGCACTGCCGGGTCGCCCAGGATCCGGTCGGGATCCCGAAGATCGGCCTCCAGCACGACAGTCGCCGGATCGTCCGCCAGGATGGCGCGACTGTGGACGACGGCGACGGGGTCGATATCGACGTAGACCACCCGGGCCGCCGGATTCTCCTGCTGAGCAATCTCGTGCGAATTCCCAGCCGTGGGGATGCCCGATCCGATATCGAGGAACTGACTCACACCCTCCCGGGCCGCGAACCGTATCGCCCGACGCAGAAACGCCCGGTTGGCCCTCATCATCAGCGGGAGTTCCGGCCACATCCGGATGGCCTCCTGCGCCATCTCCCGGTCCGCCGCAAAGTTGTGGAATCCGCCCAGGTAATAGTCGTACACCCGGGCCGCGCTCGGACGTGACAGATCAATTTCTGCTGGGGCCCAGCTCGGTCGCAACAATTGACCCACCCCTCGACAGTTGATCCTGAGCGTCTCCCATGCGGGATCTATCTTATGCCCCCCCGGGCGTGCCCGGCTTGCTGCCCCTAGATTGCGCTGGTCGTTCTCGCCTGAAAGGTGTGATCCGAGTCGTTGACAGAAATGTCCCAGACGCGGACATCTCTGCCCGCTGCGCCTGCCTTCTCG
Source organism: Mycobacteriales bacterium (assembly GCA_038229825.1). GTDB lineage: Bacteria > Actinomycetota > Actinomycetes > Mycobacteriales > Nakamurellaceae > Nakamurella. Next base: position 157,411 of record JBBROB010000001.1, on the reverse strand, counting down.
TTGAAGCGGACGTCGTGCCCCCAGGCGACGCCGTCGCCGACGACGACGCATGCGAACGAGTTTCGCTGCGCAGTGAATGTCACCGCCGATCCGATGAAGTCGGTCAACCCGGTGGGCGGTTGACCAGCGACTGCGGTGATCAGGTACGGCATGCCCGATACCACCGGTGAGGACATCTGCAACTGACTCATCTTCTTCGGCCTTTCATGACAGAGCGGGCAAGGGCTGTTTGGTACGTGAGTCGGTGGTCAGCCGGCGACGCCTGACCTGGTTCAAATGCCATCTGCTACCGACCGGCGGCGATATCGGTTGCGGTCTGGTCAGTTTCGCTGCGTCGCCGGGCCTGGTCACTGCGGTGATCCGGGGAGATCGGCGCCGATCGAGACCCACCGGGTGCGGGGATGGGGCCCCGGACAGGTGGTGGCGCTGGATGGGCGGTTGTGGCAGTGGCTGCGGTCGGGAATGTCATGGATCCACCCAGTGCTAATAAGCAACGATCAGGACGTCGATCTTGGATGGCGAGCGAAGCTCCCGGACCACTGCCCCGGCAAGGCGGCAGGTCCCGGCTCCAATCAGGCTGTTCCATCAATCTTCGATGAATTTACCCGGTAAAACATGAAGGGGAAGGGGCTCGGATAAATATACCGATCAAACTTACCGGCGGCGCGCCTCGTCAGGTAGTCGAGCCGGCCACGAGCGACGACGGAGCCGCGATCCCTTGAGCGCGCTGAACGTCCCGGACCGTGTCGCGAAAATCCAGGCGAACCCGACACAAATCCCGGCGAATCGCGACACGGTCGGCCTGCAGACCTCTCACCGGGCGAATCGCGACACGGTCGGCCTGCAGACCTCTCACCCGGCGAACTGCGAGGCGAGGCCCGCCGAGATGAAGGCGGCATAGTGGTCGAGCGTCCATTGGCTCTGCACGACCAGCAGGTCGTACAACTCGGGAGAACTGTAGGTCCACAGGATGTCTGCGGCCCGCTGGACCGAAAGGCCGCGGCGCAGGTGCCCGGCACCGGCCAGTCGGCGAGCGTTGTCCGTCATCCGTGTCCGCCGGTTGTCGTCGAGCTCGCGCGCCAGGCCGGTCAGCTCAGCGTCTTGTCCGGCCGCCGTTCGGACCAGCAGCAGGATCGGCGCGACCCGGGGTGCGACCTCGGCTGCCAACCGGGCCCAGCCACCCAGCAACGCCTCGAGATCGCCGGCGGGCAGGGCGTCGGCGCGGGTTTCCGCGGCGACCGGGCCGATGCCTTGCAGCGCCTGACTCACCACGGCCCGCAACAAGGCCGGCTTGCCGGGGAATCGCTTGTACACCGATTCGGCCGATACCTCGCAGCTCTGAGCAACTTTCGGGATGCTCGTGCCCGCGTAGCCGACGCTGAGCAACTGCTCACGGGCGGCATCGACCAGCATCTGACGCACCCGCTCGGCCTGCGCCGTGCGGTTCTCCCCGTTGTAGCGCCGCTTGACGCCGGTCATCGCACGCTCCATACTCGCATAATCGATACATACTACTGTAACGGAATGAGGGCGCCATGCCGGACGACACGCACCCGTTTCTGGTCAAGTTGCAGGAGGCGACGAACGCGCACGATCTCGAGGGGGTCGTCGACTGCTTCACCACCGACTACTGCAACGACGCCCCGGCGCATCCCAGCCGCGCCTTCCACGGCAACGAGCAGGTGCGGCGCAACTGGCGGCAGATCTTCGGCTCCGTTCCGGACGTCCAGTCCGTGGTCCTCGGCACGGCGGTGAACGGCCCGGAGGTTTGGTCGGAGTGGGAGATGAGGGGCACCCGACCCGACGGCACCCCGCACCTGATGCGCGGCGTGATCGTTTTCGGGCTGCAAGGTGATCGTGCCGCCTCGGCCCGCTTCTACCTGGAACCGGTGGACCAGAGCCGCACAACGGTCGATGACGCGGTCCGGATCCAGACCCGCTCCGACAGCCCGGCATGATCCTCGTCGCCGGAGGGAGCGGCCTGCTCGGTCGGCTCGTGGTCGCCGATCTGCTGTCCCGCGGCGAGCAGGTCAAGGCGCTGGTGCGCGATGCGGACCGGGCACGGGCAGTACTGGGCTCAACCGTCGACGTCGTCGCCGGTGACCTCCGCAACGCCGCCGGACTCGACGAACTCGTCGCCGGCGCAGCTGTCGTCATCTCCGCGGTGCACGGCTTTCTCGGCGGCCGCGGCGCCGGACCCGTCGAGGTGGATCAGCGCGGCAACGCCAACCTCGTCACTGCCGCCGGTCGGGCTGGGGCGAGCGTTGTGCTGGTCTCGGTTCTCGGCGCCTCCCAGAACAGTCCTGTGGAACTTTTCCGAGCGAAATACTCTGCCGAGCAACAACTCCGCGGCAGCGGAACACCCTGGACGATCGTCCGTGCCGCCGCGTTTCTGCAGACCTGGCTGGCGATCCTGTCAGACACCGCCGGCAAGTCGGGCCGACCGATGATCTTCGGCCGCGGTGAGCAACCCATCGCGTTCGTCTCCGCCGAAGACGTGGCAACCGTGGTCAGCCGCGCAGCCACCGATCCGGGGCTGCTCGGCCAGGTCGTCGAGGTCGCCGGCGCGCACTACACGATGAACCAACTGGCCGGCGCGCTACAAATCGCCCGAGGCTGGCAGCGCCCGCCGCGGCACCTGCCACGCTCGGTGCTCCGCATCCTGTCCGTGCTGGCCGGCCCGATCAACCCGGCGTTCGCCCGGCAGAACAACACTGCACTCGCGATGGACACCATCGTCCTGACCGAGGACACCGCCGCCGCCAGCCCGACCGGAAGACCGCTACACACCCTGTCCGATGTGCTGGGCAGCAGGCCAATCCCCGGCTGACCTGACGGCACCCTCACCAGCCCGGACCGAGCATTTTGCCGACGAGCCGTGCCTGGTTCACTCCAATGTCGAGTCGCTCCGTCGCCGGGTCACTTGACGAACGAGCGAAACTCGCGGACACTGCACCATGACAGGGTAGATGTCGACGCGGACTCTCCCCTTCGGTGTCGCTGGTCAAACAGCCGGGCAGCGGCACCGCATTTCTTCTCCTGCGTTGCCCGCAGCCCAGCCGTGTGCTCTGTCCACGCCGCAGCGGCGCCGTCCCGACAACGTTGCGCAACAACTTGAACACTCGTTGTACGAGAAGCTTGCCCGACGAGCTACGCAGTTGCCGTAAGGTCTCGGCCGTGGACTCCTTCGAACCTGCCTTGGTGGACGCGGTCGAGGCCCTGCGAGAGCTGATTCTGGCCGGCGAGAGTTATCGGCAGATCGTCACCGGGTTCCTGAACTTGGATATGAGCCAGACCCAGGCGTTGAGCTACCTGTACAGCCGCGGCGAGATGGGTCAGAGCGAACTCGGTGCGCTGCTGGGATTCAACACCAGCACGATGACGGCGCTCGTTGACCGCCTCGAACGCGATGGCATCGCCGAGCGTCGGCCCCATCCCACCGACCGACGTCGATCGGTGGTGCACCTGACAGCGAGTGGGCGGAAGGCAATACGCACCACCGGAAGATGGTTCGTCCGGGCTTTCGACCACGTCGAACCCGCCACCCTCCCGGCTCTGACGGCCACCTTGACGGCCATCGCTGCTGACCTTCGGATGCACGCGCAGGACATGTCCACCACCACATTCAAACGCTGAAGCCTGACCCGCTCACCGCCGAATATCCGCCAACACCGCACTGACGGGCGAATGTTCATGCTGGGCCTGCTTGCCCTCTACCGAATGCGGTCCTATGTTTGCGTTAGGCGTTGGGTGGAGGCGCCGACGAAAGTTGGATGATGACTGGACAGTCGAAGGACCTCACGCCGCTGCCGGATCTGTTGCACGGGAAATCCCGTTCCGGACCGGCCCGGGTACGTCTGCCTGTGTACGTCGATTTGTTGCCGCCGTGCAATGCCGGCTGCCCGGCCGGGGAGAATATCCAGGCCTGGCTCGCGCATACCAAGGCAGGCCGCCACGAGCAGGCATGGCGTGAGTTGGTCGCCGACAACCCAATGCCTGCTGTGCACGGGCGGGTCTGTTATCACCCCTGTGAAAGTGTCTGCAACCGCGCCGAACTGGATAGTGCGGTATCGGTTCATTCGGTCGAGCGGTTCCTCGGCGACCTGGCCAGGGAGCGCGGGTGGATGTTCGATCCCCCGCCGGCGCGCACTGGCCGGCGGGTGCTGGTGGTCGGCGCCGGGCCAAGCGGACTGTCCGCCGCCTACCACCTGGCGCGACTGGGACACGAGGTCGAGATTCGCGACGCCGGCGCCGAACCGGGCGGGATGATGCGTGACGGCATTCCGGCCTACCGGATGCCCCGCGACGTCCTGGACGTGGAATTGGACCGCATCGCCGCGCTCGGGGTGCGGATGGTCTGCAATCACCGGGTGGAGGACCTGGCCGCCGAACGCGCAGACGGCGGCTTCGACGCGGTGTTCGTCGCGGTCGGCGCGCATCTGGCCAAACACGTGGACATCCCGGCCCACGACGCCGGACCGATCATCGATGCAGTGTCGTTCCTGAGCAGTGTGGCCGCCGGCGAGCGGCCGGTGATCGGGCGCCGGGTGGCGATCTACGGCGGCGGGAACACCGCTGTCGACGCCGCCAGGGTCGCCCGCCGGCTGGGCGCCGTCGAGGCGGTCATCGTGTATCGCCGCACCCGCGCGCAGATGCCGGCCCGCGAGGAAGAGGCCCAGGACGCCGAGCGGGAGGGCGTCCGGATCAATTGGCTCCGCACCATCACCGCCGTCGACGGCCCGGAGCTGCAGGTCGAGGTGATGGAGCTCGACGCGTCCGGTTATCCGCAGCCGACGGGACGGTTCGAGACCCTCGCCGCGGATACCCTGATCCTGGCGGTGGGTCAGGACAGCGACACGGCGTTTCTGCGGGCGGTACCGGGTGTGGAGTTCGAGCGGGACGGCACCGTAAGGGTTTCCGACACGATGATGACCGGATGCGAAGGGGTGTTCGCGGGCGGGGACATGGTGCCCAGTGAGCGGACGGTGACCGTCGGCGTCGGGCACGGCAAGAAGGCCGCTCGTCACATCGACGCCTGGCTGCGGGGAGCTCCGACAGTGAGCGCACCCAAACATCGGATCGCCTCGTTCGACTCGTTGCACCTGTGGTACTTCGGTGACGCGGCCCGCCGCCGGCAGCCGGAGCTGGGATCCGAGGAGAGACTTGCCGGATTCAGCGAGGTGGTGGGTGGCCTCACGGCCGAAGCTGCAACGTTCGAGGCAAACCGTTGCCTGTCCTGCGGCAACTGCACCGAGTGCGACGGTTGCCTGGGTGCCTGCCCCGAGGACGCTGTGATCAAGCTCGGCGTCGGCCACCGGTATCGGATCGAGGAGAGCCGGTGCACGGGCTGCGGGGCGTGCTACGAGCAATGCCCGGTGCATGCCATCGACATGCTCGCGGAACCGCTGTGACGCGCGCGACGATCGACGGCAACGAGGCTGCCGCGTCGATTGCCTACCGGCTCAACGAGGTCTGCTGCATCTACCCGATCACGCCGGCGACGCCGATGGCCGAGTTGGCCGACGAATGGTCCAGCCTTGCGCGACCCAACGTCTGGGGCACCGTGCCCACCGTGGTGGAGATGCAGAGCGAGGGCGGCGCCGCCGGCGCCTTGCACGGCGCGCTACAGAGCGGCGCGCTGTCGACGACCTTCACCGCGTCGCAGGGTCTGCTGCTGATGATGCCGAACATGTACAAGATCGCCGGGGAGCTCACCTCGGTCGTCATCCACGTGGCGGCCCGATCGCTTGCGGCGCAGGGCTTGTCGATTTTCGGTGACCACTCCGACGTGATGGCTGTGCGGCAGACGGGATTCGCCCTGCTGGCCTCGTCGTCGGTGCAGGAAGCCCACGACCTCGCCCTGGTCGCGCACGCGGCCACCCTGGCGACCCGGGTGCCGTTCGTGCATTTCTTCGACGGGTTCCGGACCTCCCACGAGCTGAACACCATCGAGATGCTCTCCGACGACGACCTGCGTGCCATGGTCGACGAGGGTCTGGTCCGCGCCCATCGCGACCGGGCCCTCTCGCCGGAGCGGCCGTTCATTCGCGGCACCGCCCAGAACCCGGACGTCTACTTCCAGGCCAGGGAGACGGTCAACCCGTTCTACGCGCGCACGCCGGACATGGTGCAGGACCTGATGACTCGTCTCGGCGAGCGCACCGGGCGGCCGTTGCACATCGTCGACTACAGCGGCCACCCAGAGGCCGAGCGGGTGCTCATCCTGATGGGCTCCGGCGGGGAGACCGTGCGTGAGACGGTGGCCGCGCTGAACCGGCAGGGCGAACGCCTGGGCGTGCTGCAGGTGCGGCTGTACCGGCCGTTCCCGACGCAGGCGCTGCTCGACGCGCTGCCCGCCTCGGTCCGCCGGATCGCCGTGCTGGACCGGACCAAGGAGCCCGGCTCGATCGGCGAGCCGCTGTACCTCGACGTGGTCGCCGCCCTCAGCGAGGCGCATGCCGAAGGCGAACGTGCTGTCATGCCGCGGGTATTCGGTGGTCGATATGGCCTGTCGTCCAAGGAGTTCACCCCCGCGATGGTGGCCGGCGTATTCGCCGAAATCGCCCTTGAGCGGCCGCGGCGCCGGTTCACCGTCGGAATCGACGACGACGTATCCGGCACCAGCGTGCCCTATGACCCGACCATGGACATCGAGCCGTCCGACACCGTCCGGGCGATCTTCTTCGGTCTGGGTTCGGACGGTACGGTCGGGGCGAACAAGAACACCATCAAGATTCTCGGTGGTGAGGAGAAGTTCTACGCCCAGGGCTATTTCGTGTACGACTCGAAAAAGTCGGGTTCGCGTACCGTCTCGCACCTGCGCTTCGGACCACGTCCGATCCAGGCGCCCTACCTGGTCGGCAATGCGAGCTTCGTCGGGTGCCACCATTTCGAGTTGCTCGAGGAGGTCGACATCCTGGACCGGGCGGCGCAGGGTGCGACCGTGCTGCTGAACTGCCGGTACCCCGCCGATGCCGTGTGGGACGCGCTCCCCCGCCCTGTCCAGCAGCAGATCCTGACCAAGAACATCGCCCTGTACACGATCGACGCGGCCCGGATCGCCCGCGACGTCGGTCTGGCCGGGCGGACGAACATCGTGCTGCAGACCTGTTTCTTCGCCATCTCGGGCGTGCTGCCGCCCGAGCTGGCCATTGAAAAGATCAAGGCGGCGATCACCAAGTCCTATTCCCGCCGCGGCGCCGATGTGGTGGCCCGCAACCACGCCGCGGTCGACCGGTCGGTGGAGGCCCTGCACCGCGTCCAGGTGCCCGAGCGGGTGACCGCCACCCGGGAGCTGTTGCCGTTGGTGCCGATCCACGCGCCCGAATTCGTTCGCACTGTCACCGCGGAGATGATGGCAGGACGCGGCGATCGCCTACCGGTCAGTGCGCTGCCGGTGGACGGCACCTACCCCAGCGGCACCGCGGCCTACGAGAAGCGGAACATCTCCGAATTGGTGGCGGTCTGGGATGCCGACTCGTGCATCCAGTGCGGCAATTGCAGTTTCGTCTGCCCGCACAGTGTGATCCGTTCCAAGCACTACGACCAGTCGCAGCTGGCGGGTGCGCCGGATCTGTTCGCCTCGGCACCGCTGAACGCCGTCGGCGTGCCGGACAACCGCTACACGCTGCAGGTCTACGTCGAGGACTGCACCGGCTGCGGATTGTGTGTCGAGGCCTGCCCGGTGGCGGTGCCCGGAGACCCGATCACGAAGGCCATCAACCTCGGCGCCCGCGAGCCGTTGGTGGTCGCCGAGCGGGAGAACATCGCATTCTTCGAGACCTTGCCGATCAGCGACCGGTCCCGGGTCGACTTCGGCACGATCCGCGGAACCCAATTCCTGGAGCCACTTTTCGAGTTCTCGGGCGCCTGCGCCGGCTGCGGTGAGACGCCGTACATCAAAGTGCTCTCGCAACTGTTCGGCGATCGGTTGATGATCGCGAACGCGACCGGCTGCTCGTCGATCTACGGCGGAAACCTGCCAACCACACCCTGGACGACCAACGCCGAGGGGCGGGGCCCGGCGTGGTCGAATTCGCTGTTCGAGGACAACGCCGAGTTCGGATTGGGCTTTCGACTGGCGGCCGACGGGCATACCGCCCTGGCTCGTCGGCGACTGGCCGAATTGCGCGACGTGCTGGGCTCGGAACTGGTGGACGACATCCTGCAGGCGCCGCAGATCCGCGAATCCGAGTTGCAGGCGCAACAGAAACGGGTGGCCGATCTCAAGCGCCGACTCGTCGACCTTGACGGACCCGCCGTCGCCGATCTGGGCAGTGTGGTGGACAACCTGGTCCGGCGGAGCGTGTGGATCGTCGGCGGCGACGGTTGGGCCTACGACATCGGATCCGGTGGTCTTGACCACGTGCTGGCCAGCGGGCGGAATGTGAACGTGCTGGTGTTGGACACCGAGGTTTACTCCAATACCGGCGGGCAGGCGTCCAAGTCGACGCCCATCGGTGCGGTCGCGAAGTTCGCCGCCGCCGGGAAGACCGTCCCAAAAAAGGATCTCGCACTGCAGGCGATCGCGTACGGCAACGTCTACGTGGCGCGGGTCGCGATGGGCGCTGATCCGCAGCAGACGCTGGAGGCCTTCCGGGAGGCGGAGGCCTACGACGGGCCATCGCTGATCATCGCCTACAGCCACTGCATCGCGCACGGCATCGAGATGCTCAAGGGACTCGACCAGCAATACCGGGCGGTGGCGAGCGGCTACTGGCCGCTCATCCGCTACGACCCGATGGTGCGGGCATCCGGCGGTCGCCCGTTCCTTCTCGACTCCCCGCGGCCACGTATCCCGTTGTCCGACTACATCTATCGTGAACTGCGCTACCGCGCGCTGAAGAACACCCACCCGGCGGAGGCCGAACGCCTGCTCGGGCTGGCGGAGGAGGCGGTCGCCCAGCGCTGGGAGGTCTACGAGGACATGGCAACCCGTGGGGCGCATCGATTCCCGGCAGACGCTGGCCGGGACACATGACCGAGCTGTCCACCCGCTACCTGGGTCTGAGCCTGCGGAATCCGTTGGTCGCGTCGCCATCCCCGCTGTCGCAGACCGTCGACGGCGTGCAGCGGCTGGCCGATGGTGGCGTCGGTGCGGTGGTCCTCTACTCGCTGTTCGAGGAGCAGTTGCAGTACGAGGCGGACCGCAATGCGCGGCTGGCGGACGAGGGCGCCGACAGCTTCGGCGAGGCCCTGTCCTACTTCCCTGCGTCCAGTGGGGACGATCCGGGGCCACGGCACTACCTGAGCCTGCTGGAACGGTCGGCGACCGCGGTCGACGTCCCGGTGATCGGCAGCCTCAACGGCATCACCTCCGGCGGGTGGACGGACTATGCCAAGTCGATGCAGGATGCCGGCGCGGCCGCGATCGAACTGAACATCTACTACCTCCCCGGCGACCCCCACGTCTCGGGCCGAGACGTCGAACAACGCCATCTGGACGTCCTGACGATGGTCAAGCAGGCCGTCACGGTGCCCGTCGCGGTCAAGCTCAGCCCCTATTTCAGCTCGTTCGGTGAGATGGCGCTGCGTCTGGACGCTGCGGGCGCCGATGGGCTCGTCCTGTTCAACCGTTTCCTGCAGCCGGACATCAATGCGGAAACACTCACCGTCGCAGCCGACGTGCGCCTGTCCAACAGGGCGGAGGCCAGGTTGCCGCGGACCTGGATCGCGCTGCTGCGCGGACACCTGACCGCGTCGCTCGCCGCGACCACCGGTGTCGCCGAACCGATCGATGTCGCCACCTATCTGCTGGCCGGCGCGGATGTCGTGATGACCACCTCCGCCCTGCTGCGGCACGGGCCGAAATACGCAGCCGTGCTGCTGGACGGCCTGATCGAATGGATGCAGCGCAAGGGATTCGGGGCTGTCGACGACGTCCGCGGCTTACTGGCCGTACCTGCCGACGCCGACCCGGCGGCCCGGGAGCGCAGCGGCTACGTGAGCGCCATGCGGGATGCCAACAACCGGCTCTACGGTCCGTGGTAGCTCGGAAACATAGCCCAGAGCAACCTGGCGGGCCATCCGGCGAACTCGGCCGGGACGTGTCTCCGGCTTGACGGGGAGCCCCGGTCGGGGTCTGCTGGGGGATGCGTGTTCTGCTGACCGGTGCGGCCGGGTTCATCGGTTCAACCGTTGCCGATGCCTTGGTGGCCAGGGGCGACGAGGTGGTCGGGCTGGATGTACTGCTGGCCGCCGCTCACGGCAGCGGGTATCCGCAGTGGGCGCCGGCGAATCTGGTGATCGGTGACGTGCGGGATGCCGGGGCGGTGCGGCCGCTGCTCGCCGGGATTGACGTCGTCTGCCACCAGGCGTCCATGGTCGGACTCGGTGTCGACCTCGATGATCTGCCGCAATACATGTCGCACAACGCATTCGGCACTTCTGTGCTCCTCGCGGAAATGGCAAGGGCCGGTGTCCGCCGGCTGGTCCAGGCCTCGTCGATGGTCGTCTACGGGGAGGGCGCCTACGACTGCGTCGAGCACGGACCGGTCCGGCCGGGCCCGCGCAGCGCCGAGCAGTTGGCTGCCGGTCAGTTCGATCCGCCCTGCCCGGTGTGCGGCAGACCGCTCCAATGGCGGCCGGTTCGGGAGGATGCGCGGCTGGATCCGCGGAACGGGTACGCGATCAGCAAATTGGCGCAGGAGCAGCTGGCGGCGGCATGGGCCCGGCAACTGGCCGGGGCGGCGATCTCGCTGCGCTACCACAACGTCTACGGGCCGCGGATGCCTCGGGACACCCCGTACGCCGGGGTTGCGGCCATCTTCCGTTCAGCGTTGGAGTCGGGCAATCCGCCGAGAGTTCTGGAGGACGGCCGGCAGATGCGGGACTTCGTTCACGTTGTGGACGTGGCGGCCGCGAACCTGCTGGCCATCGACAGGGTGACGGCCTCACCGGCAGGAGGTTCGGTGGTGCTGGCGTGCAATGTCGCCTCTGGCCATCCGCACACGGTCGGCGAGTTGGCCGGCGAACTGTCCACCGCGATGGGCGGACCGGCCCCCGTGGTGGTCGGCGGCGGCCGGCCCGGCGATGTGCGGCATGTGGTGGCCGACCCGACGTTGGCCACCGAGCGGCTGGGATTCACCGCGTCGGTGCCCTTCACGGACGGCGTCGCCGAATTCGCGACAGCTCCGATGCGAGCAGCGGCAGAACCGATCACCAATGAGTGAGCAGGAAATGATTGACCAGCAGTGCCACCGCGATCTGCACGCCGAGTAGGCATTTCGCCGATCTGGGGGGAAGTAGCGCCGTCGACGCAACGAGCCAGATCGCGAACGGCAGCCAGATACGTTCCGTCTCCGCCTTGCTCAAGCCGGTGACGTCGGCGATCAGCACCGCCAACAGCGCCGCGCCCGCCAGGGCCGCGGGCACGAACCTGTCAGCTCCACCACGGCGCCGGGACACGACCGGCACAGCGCGGGCCAACCCGGCGGCCACTGCCGGTCCGGCGGACACGGCGAGCGCGGCCAGGTTGGCCCATACGAAATAGCCGTAGGGACGCTGCGCGGCGACGCCTTGGTAATAGCGCTCGGTGAGCAGCGAAACCCCGGACAACCAGCTGAACCCGGCAGCCGTCATCCCCACAGCGACGACCGCCGCCCCCACGGCAACAACGGCCCACCGGACAAGATCGGAGACCCGGCCGCGGAGCCCCAAGACGAGCGCAGCGACGAGGACCAGGCCGATGAGCAGCAACCCGTAGGACAGATACACGGTGACGCCGAACAGGATTCCACCGATCACGGCGAGAAGCCCGCCGCCGAATCGACCGCGGCGCACGCCCAGCACCGCGAGCGCTATCGACCAGGCGGCGACTCCGGCGAACATGCCATCCGCGGACACTCCGACCCAGATCGCCCCGGGAAAGAAGATCAGGAACGGCAACGCCGTCCGCGCGCTGTCGGCTGCCCCGCAGGCAAAAAGGGTCACGGCGACCGCAATCCCGGCCGAGGACCCGACCAGCACCACCAGCACCCCGGCCCATCCGCCACCCGGCAGACCGAGGCGATCCATCGCCCAGAAGACCAACGTGGCCAGCGGCGGATGACTGGAAACGTGAGTGGGAAAGGAGCCTGGCCGAAAATCGAGAATGTGCGTGGTGAACGATCTCAGAAAAGCCCCAGGATCGGTGATCGCGCCCGCTGTCGGCAGGTATTCATCCGGGGTGGCCAGTCGATCCACCCACCCTCGCTGCCACCCGTCGATCAACGCCAACGCCGACGTCCAGGCCAGGGCGGTGGCATATCCGAGCGGCAGGAGTCGCCGCCACGGCAGTCGGCGGGCCAGAGAAGGCCCGTACCGCCAGCCTGCCCAGCCCAGGACCAACGCGACCGGTGACCCGGGCCCGACGTGCGGGTGGACATCGGCGAACAGCGGCGGCGCACTCAGACTCATCCGGGTGCCGAACGCCAGCAGAATCACCCCGACCACCGCGGCGGCACCGATCAGCGCCAGCGCGAACCCGACCATGCGGCGGTCACGGCGAAGCTCCGCATCAACGCCTGCCGATGCGGCGATTTCTACGGTCGCATCAGGCGGCACGATCACCCCACCACGTCCTTGCCGCCATCGCTTCCCCCGGGAGTCGTCGGACAGCGAGGATATCGCGGAAAGGCGGCCCAGGATATTTCGAAGTTCTTACAATTTGTCGAAAAGGTTTCCATTCACTAACGCAGCGCCACGGACCGGCGCCGCAGAGTCGCGACCGCAGTACGGTCGCTGCAACGGATCTCGGCGTGGTTCAGCAGACAGCCGCGAGAGATCCCCATCGTGCGACACGCTTGGGGGACCATGAATGCATTGACAGTGGCGGTGGTGTTGCCGTGCCTGGATGAAGCGCTGGCGTTGCCGGCGGTGCTCGCGGGCCTGCCGGCCGGGTACACAGCGGTGGTCGTCGACAACGGATCGAGTGACGGCAGCGCCGACATCGCGCTCGGCTGCGGCGCGGTGGTCGTCCGGGAAGCGCAGCAGGGGTACGGCGCAGCGGTGAACACCGGTCTGGCTGCCTGCGACACCGACATCGTCGCGGTGATGGACTGCGACGCCTCGATCGACCCGGCCGACCTTGCCGAGTTGGTCGCCGCCGTCTCGCAGGGCCGGTCTGACCTGGCCTGCGGCCGGCGCCGACCGGTCGGTCGGGGCGTCTGGCCCTGGCACGCCCGGATCGGCAACAGCGTATTGGCGTGGGTACTGCGGCGCCGATCACCACTCGCCCTGCACGACCTCGCGCCAGTACGGGTGGCGCGGAGAACCGAGTTGCTCGAACTGGGCGTGCTGAACAGACGCTCGGGCTACCCGGTGGAGACGCTGCTCCGGGCCGAACTGGCCGGCTGGCGGATCACCGAGCACGACATCGCCTACCATCGAAGGGCGGTTGGCAGCCGATCCAAGGTGACCGGTTCGCTGCGCGGCACACTTCTTGCACTGAAGGATATCTCGGCGGTCCTGGGAACGGCCGACGCGGGCCTGCAACGGATTCCGGCGGCGAGATGAGACACATCAGGCCGACCCGCCGGGGTGGGTCACCGGCGCCGACCACCGCGTTGGTCGTGGTCGCGAAGGCGCCGGTGCCCGGACAGGTGAAGACCCGCCTGTGCCCACCGCTGGCAATGCACCAGGCTGCCGTCCTGGCCTGCGCCGCATTGCTGGACACGATGGACGCCGCCGACGCATGTGCCGACACAATCACGGCAGCAACGGTATTGGTGCTGGCCGGTGACCTGCAATCCGCGGTGGGCGGACCCGAGATTGCCGGCCGGGCCGCTGCCGGTGGACCGGCCGGGGCGGGCTGGCGGGTGGTGAGGCAGCGGGGACGGACGTTCGGCGAACGACTGCACCACGCGCACCTCGACGGCGGCGCCGGGAGGGCAACGCTGCAGATCGGGATGGATACCCCGCAGGTCTCCGGAGACCTGCTGACCGCCGCCGTGCAAAGTTTGTGGCGAGAGGGAGTCGACGCGGTCCTCGGGCCGAGCGACGATGGGGGTTGGTGGGCACTGGGTCTTCGGCCCGGTATCGACGCGGCGTTCCTGGCCGATGTGCCGATGTCAACGACGGACACCGGCGCTCTCACCCTGCAGGCGATGGCACGGACGGGCCTGCGGGTGGCGATCCTGCCGACCCTGACCGACGTCGACACGATCGCGGACGGGCACCTGGTGGCCGGCGAGATCCCGGCCAGTCGATTCGCGGTGGCACTGGACTCGATGCTGCCGACTTGTTCGACCGGTTCGGTTCGCCGGTGAACAGCCCGCTGTCGGTCTACGAGACAGGGCTACAGGAAACAGTTCTACGCCACGGCGGGATGCACCTGCTCACCCAGGACGGTGACCGCCGGTCGCTGCCGATCGCTCGCTGGATCGGCAATCACGATCAAGCCGACGAATTGATGCTGTCCAGGTGTCACGGGGCGACGCTGGACATCGGTTGCGGGCCGGGCCGATTGACTGCCGCACTCACCGACCGCGGCATCCCGGTGCTCGGGATCGACATCTCCCGCGTTGCCGTCGCGATGACCAGGTTGCGCGGCGGCATCGCGCTGCGCCGCGATGTGTTCGGCGCCCTCCCGGGTGAAGGCCGGTGGGACCACCTGCTGCTGGCCGACGGCAACATCGGCATCGGCGGTGATCCACTCCGCCTGCTGCGACGATGCCGGACCTTGCTCTGCCCGTCCGGCACGCTGAATGTCGACCTCGAACCTCCCGGCTCCGGACTGCTGGTCGAACACGTCCGGCTGGAACATTCCGGGCGTCTGAGTGACCCGTTCCGTTGGTGCTGGCTGGGCGTCGACTCGCTACCTGCCATCGCGGCGGCGGCCGGATTCACCATCGCGGCCGTGTGGTCGGTCGAGGATCGGTGGCAAGCCGAGCTCGAACTCATCCCGATGGACCAGAGCCGCGACCTGGAGAGCATTCTCGGGTCCCCGCACCTCGCAGACGCCGATCGAAAAGAGTGAACCCGATGCCGGAATCCGTCACCCGGACGCCACCACTGCCGCGGCCCGGCTGGTGGCCGCACTTCAGCAGCCCGCTGCGCTCCACCGCCCTGACCGCACGGATCGGGCGGGTACTGGGCATCTGCTTCGGCATCTGCTTCGCCACCGGTCTGCTCAGCCACTACCAATATTATCCGTGGTCCTGGCTGCCAGAACCGGCGAGCCCCGTCTGGGGCTACCGGGTGACGCAGGGCATTCACGTCGCCACCGGAACCGCGACAATTCCGCTGCTCCTGGTCAAGCTGTGGTCGGTCTACCCGAACCTGTTCCGATGGCCCGCGATTCGCTCGCTCAAACACGCTGGGGAACGGTTCTCCGTATTTGTTCTCGTCGCCTCGGCGATCGTGCAATTGGCCACCGGATTCCTCAACGTCCTGGGCTGGTACCCGTGGCCGTGGTCGTTCGTAGCGGTGCACCAATTCCTGGCGTACGTGGTCATCGGGTCGATACTGCTGCACATCGGCATCAAACTGCCCGACATCAAATACGGACTGCAGGCCAAGCTCCGCGACGGCGACGTCCTCACCGAACTGCCATGGCAGGAGAACCCGGAGGCGCACAGCAACGCCGGCACTCTGCCGCCACCGCCGGCCAGGGCGCTGACCCGACGGGGACTGCTGGTCTCCACCGGCCTGGGCATCGGCGCCGTCGTCGTCACCTCGATCGGCCAAACGGTCACCCCACTGGAGCCGATCGGACTGCTGGCCGTGCGCCAACCGAGCAAGGGGCCGCAACGGGTCCCGGTCAACCGCACCGCCGATCAGGCCAAGGTGATCGCCGCGGCCTCGGCCGCCGACTGGACCCTGACCGTCGACGGGCCACGGCCCTACACGCTGACCCTGGAGCAGATCGAGCAACTGGCGACAACCGACGACCACCTACCGATCAACTGCGTCGAAGGGTGGAGCGTCGGCGCGGGGTGGCGCGGAATCTCCCTGCTGGAGATCGTCTCGCGGGCCGGCGGCGACAGCGATTCCCACGTACACCTCGTGTCGCTGGAACAGGACGGCGCATTCAACAACAGCGACGTCAAAGGCCCCCAACTGAACCGGGCGCTGCTGGCGACCCACCTCAACGGCGAACGACTGGACATCGACCACGGATACCCGCTCCGGCTCATCGCGCCCAACCGCGCCGGCGTGCTCAATACCAAATGGCTCAGCAGGATCGAGGTGACCTGATGCGAACCTGGCGAATTGTCCTGTCCGTTGCCGGGATCGCTCTCGCCGTGTTCGGGGCGTTCAGAATTCTCACCACCGTCCCGATCGGTGCCCTCGCGATCCTCGCGCTGTGGATGCTCGGTGCCGTCGTCATCCACGACGGCATCGTCGCGCCGGCCACCGTCGCCGTCGGCTGGGCACTGGCAAAGACCGTCCCGCCGCGAGCCCGCCGCTACGCCCAGACCTTCCTGATCGGCGGGGGCCTGGTCACCATCATCGCGATCCCGCTGATCCTGCGGCGAAACACCCAGCCGGTCAGCAAGGCCATCCTGCAGCAGAACTACGCCGGCAATCTCACCGTCCTGCTCGGAATCATCGCCGGCCTCAGCCTGCTGGCCTACGCCGCGCACGTCGCCCACGACCAACGCATGCGAACGATCAATGGCGGCACATCATCAGAATCACCCGACGGCGGCTGATCGGCGGTGCGGCCACGGTGGTCATCGCCGCGGCAATCGCGATCATCGCACTACCCGCGGAAGACCAGGGCGTGGCCGTCCGGACGGAGAACGAGACCATCTCAGTCCCTGCCGGGCCCGGCCTGTCCGGCTCGGTCGATCTCGATGCGAGTCTCTACATACCGGCCATACCGGGACCGCTGCCCGCGGTGATCATCGCCCACGGATTCGGCGGTTCCAAGCAGAGCATCGCGCGGAACGCCTATTTCCTTTCCACTCACGGCTTTGTGGTGCTGGCCTATTCCGCCCGAGGATTCGGCCGGTCGACCGGTCAGATAGGTCTGGACTCGCTGGACTACGAGATCCCCGATGCACGGGCCCTTGTCACCTGGTTGTCGCGCCGACCTGAGGTACTCCAGGACGGCCCGGGCGATCCCCGCGTCGGGGTCACAGGTTCCTCCTACGGCGGCGCCTTGTCGCTGATGCTGGCCGGCACCGACCGGCGGGTCGACGCGGTGGCGCCGCTGATCACCTGGAACGACCTGTCCACCGCCCTGTTCCCGAACGCGATCGATGCGGTTGCTGCCCCGGCAGGTACGCCGGCGGCGGTGGGCGATCCCGGCGACGGGGTATTCAAGAAGTCATGGGCCGCGGCCCTGCTCGCCTCGGTGATCTCCGGAACGGTGCTGCCCAGCGGAACGTCCAGTCCGGGCAGCACGATCAGCGGCCCGGCCGCCGCTTCCGGCGGCCTGCCGGCGCCGGTGTCCGGGCAGGCGACGGCCGGCTGCGGCCGGCTGATGGCGGCCCTGTGCGCGGCCTACTCCGAGGCAGCCCAGACCGGCCACGAGTCGGCCGCATTGACTGCGCTGCTGACGAAGTCGAGTCCGGCGTCGGTCATCGGGAAGATCACCGCACCTACCTTGTTGTTGCAAGGGGAACGGGACACACTTTTCGGTCTCGACCAGGCTGACGCCAATGCCGCCGGAATCGCTGCCACTGGAACACCGGTGGCGGTGGGCTGGTACGACGGCGGCCATGACGGCGGTAACCCCGACCAGGCGACCCGCGCTCGGATCAACAACTGGTTCGCCTACTACCTGTCGCGATCCGGCCCACCCCCGGCGACGACCTTCACCTACAGCGTGAACGGCCCGGCATCGGATACCGGTGCCGCCCGGAGCAAGACCCTGCAGGTGCAGGGCTACCCCGGGACGGCCGGGTCGGCGCCCGTCTCGCACACCGCGATCGCCCTGACCGGCGACACCCAAACGGTTTTCAACCCCGCCGGTGGCACGCCCGCCGGAATCTCCTCGCTACCCGGACTTTCCGGCTTCGACCCCGCCCTGCTCGGTACCATCACCGGCGGCCTTCCCGGGCAGACCGCCCGGTTCCGGTCGGCCACCTTCGGCACGCCGATCGTGATAGCGGGAACACCCCGGTTCGCCATCGAGGTGTCTGCGGTTCCGACCCCGATTGACGCCGCGAACAGGTCAGCCATTTCGGCCGGAGCGGTGCTGTTCGTATCGATGTCCAAGATCAACGCGGGGGGACGACGGACGCTGGCCGGCGGCGCCGTCTCCCCGATCAGGGTCGCCGACCTTGCTCCGAACGGCGCCGCCGTGACAGTGCACGTCGACCTTCCGCCCGTTGCCTTCCAGGTCGAGGCCGGGTCCACGATCGAAATCGACGTCTCCACCACCGATCAGGCATACGCCGGATCCACATCACCAGCTATCTATCGGATCTCACTGGCCGCTACCGGATCCGCCGTTGCTTCCGGGTCGGCGTCGCTGATCGTGCCGGAGATCAACGGATTCCGGATTTCAGCCGCGCCGGTATCGATGCCGATGGTGATCGGACTCGTCGCGCTCCTGGTGCTGAGCATCCTGGTGTTGATGCTGCTGGGTCGAGTCCCAGTTCGTCGGCGTGGAGTGCGGATCGACACAATGGCCGCAGGCTCGGCGCCGTTGGAGATCTCCGGCATCGCCAAGTCCTACGCCGGGGGTGTCGCTGCGGTGACCGACATCAGCTTCCGCGTCGAGGCCGGCCAGGTAGTGGGGCTGCTCGGACCGAACGGCGCCGGCAAAACGACCACGCTGCGGATGGTCCTGGGTTTGATCACCCCGACCGCCGGCGAGATCAGAGTCTTCGGTGAGCTGGTCCGACCCGGCGCGCCCGTCCTCGCCCGGATCAGCAGTGTCATTGAAGGCCCGGGGTTCCTACCCCATCTGTCCGGCAGGGCGAACCTGGAACTGTTCTGGCGAGCGACAGGTCGGCCGCAAAGTGACGCGCACACCCGGGAGGCACTCGAGATCGCCGATCTGGGAAATGCGATCAACCGCAAGGTGAAAACCTATTCGCAGGGTATGCGGCAGCGACTTGCCATCGCCCAGGCCATGCTCGGCCTGCCCCGGCTGTTGGTGCTCGACGAACCCACCAACGGGCTGGACCCCCCGCAGATCCGCGCCATGCGTCAAGTACTGCGCCGGTACGCGGCGACCGACCGCAGCGTGCTGCTGTCCAGTCATCTGCTGTCCGAAATCGAAAACACCTGCAGCGATGTGGTGCTCGTCCGGCAGGGCCGAACCATCGCCGCCGGCACCGTCACCGACATGGTCGCCGCGTCCGGGCAGATGAACTTCGCCGTCGACGTCACCGCTGCGGCCCTCGACACCCTCCGCGCACTGCCCGGTATCGGCGGCGTGTCCGCGGACCCTCCCGCCAAGCCGACCGGACCAGCCGAGGATCAAAGGTCCGGCGTGGTGCGGGCAGACCTACAGGACCTCCCGCCGGCGGTCGCCGTCGCAGCGCTGGTCGAGGCCGGACTTGCGGTGACCGCAGCCATTCCGACCAACCGGCTCGAAGACGTCTTCCTTCAGCTGGTCAGCGCGGCCGACCCCGGCCCAGGCCCAGGCCCCGGGGACACCCGCACCTCCAGCGCGAGAACGGGTTTCACCAGACGGAACGCCCGACCGCTCGCCGTCCTACCGACCGCTCCTGCCGGCAATTCTGGCCACACCCTGCGAATCCGGGTGGAACTGATTCGGCAACTCACCCGTATACGCACTCAGCTTGCCCTCGGATTCATGGCGGCACTGCCACTGATCCTGCTGCTCGCCTTCTCCGTCGGAAGCCCGACCAGCACCGCGGGAACCACTTTCGTCGAGCTCGCCACATCGAGCGCGGCCAACTTCGCCGTCGTATCGCTGCTGTTCTCCGCCGGTTTTCTACTCGTCGTGATCGTCAGCCTGTTCTTCGGTGACACCGTCGCCGCCGAGGCGTCCTGGTCAACGCTGCGCTACCTGTTGGCGATACCGGTCCCGCGACTACGGTTGCTGCGTCAGAAGATCCTCGTCGCCGGTCTCCTGTCCACGGCCGCACTGATCCTGCTGCCGACGGTCGCCTACCTCGTCGGCCTCATCGCCTACGGCTCCGCGCCACTCGCCACACCGGTCGGTGACCAGTTCGGCACCTGGAACAGCCTGGTCCGGATCGGCACCGTACTCGGCTACGTGATGATCCAGCTGACCTGGGTTGCCGGGCTGGCGTTTCTGCTCAGCGTCCTGACCGACGCGCCGTTGGGCGCGGTCGGCGGAGCCGTCCTGGCCGCGATCCTGTCCCAGATTCTGGACCAGATCGATGCCCTGCAAAGTGTCCGGCTGTACCTGCCGACGCACTACGGCCCATCCTGGACCGGCGCCCTCGTCGATCCGATCCAATGGGATCAGCTGGTCCGCGGGGCGTTCACCGGACTCGGCTACGGCACCGTATTCTTCACTGTCGCCATCCTGGTATTCCGCCGCAGGGACATCACCAGCTGACCGACCGATATCATTGTGCAGCAGCAGTTCTGCCGGCTTCGAAGAAATCCAGGATGCCCTGCGGCGTGGATAGTTCGACCAGCGTGCGGGCGGCCCCGAAAGACTGGTTCCAGAAGGCACCGGAGGGCACCTGCCACGGGCCGACGTAGGCATAAGGTTCACCGATCACGCTGTCGCCCGGTGAGATCCCATAGTTGATCTCACCGGCCGAGATGCCGATGTCGAAGTGCTCCGGCCACAGAACCGGCTCTTCGCCGGGGGCAAAGGCACGGAGCGCCGCGTCGCCATCGGTGAACGCCCGAAGCAGCACCTGCGCTGCCGCTGCGCTCACGTCGAGTGGTTCGTCGACGGCGAAGTCGGGCCCGCCCGAGTAGACGTCACGCAACGACCTCGGGACGATGCCGGCGCCGGCCGCGAGCTCGGTCAGCGTGCCGTTGATCGGGAACCGGCCGGTCGAGGTGATCAGCCCGGTCCCGGACACGGCGGTCGCAGGGTCGAGCCAACTACCGAAACCACCGGGGCGGGCCTTCAGCCGGATGTCGCCGGCCGCCTCGTACTGCGGCCCGGCGATCAACAATTCGGCGACCGCATGCAGTGCGCGGCGGGTGTTCGTCAGATTCGTCAACATCGAGTCCACGGGTCAGCCCTGACTGATGATCGGGCACACCACGATGAACCCACCGGGTCCGAAGGGCGCCCCGCCCGGACCGGTCACCAACCCGGCTTCGGCCAGTTTTTCAACGTCCGCGAACGCGGTTTGCCGGGTGTTGCGGTGGGCAGCGATGGCAGCATCGGTCCATGCCGCCGGGAAGACATCCCACAGCGGACTGTAACGCCCCTGTGACGGGTTCCAGGCGAGGTTGTTCAACGGATCAAGTCCATCCAGGAGAGCGGAATTCAGCCCCTGCCGATTCGGATTGGTCGGACCCGTCTGGCCATTCACGAAGGCGGCCAGGCTGGCGCGTGCGGAATCGGTTCCATCACCCCCGGCGAATCGTGCGGCGTTCAAACTCGGTGCGTAGGTGACATCCTCGATGGCCGCGGCGCCTGGGTCGGACGAATCCGTGGAGACATATCGAACTGGCTCATTGCGCGCGAACCCATTGGTTTCCCGGTAGGTCACCGTCGAAACGGTGGTGTCGATGGAGACGACCTTGTCTGCCTGCCCGCTGGCATTGGCCAATTGTGGAGCGTCGAGCACCGTCCCGTCGGGCAGTTCGATCAACGGCGTGTATCCGGGCTCGCCCACCGCGCCGGGGCTTGCGGCGGCGGGTGGGAATCCGGTCGGGCCTGGCACAACCACCCGACTGGGCGAGAAGTCAACGGAAGCTGGGAAGTTCAGCACCCCGCCGGTGGAGCTCACCCGTTGCACGGCGGCGCCGCCCTTGGCCTGGGCCAGCTTGTTGGACCGGTTCACCCCGTACTTCGAGGCGGCGTTGCTGGTGGAGGCATCCAGGACGACGTACCAGACCGGCCGGCCCCGGCTGAGCCCACGATAGAGCGGCAAAGTCACCGTGCCGTCGGCATGCTCGACGGCGCTGCGCACGAAGAGCGTGCGCCCGGTGTCAGCCGCGTTCGCCGGCGTTGCCGTGACGAACGCCGCGGCCGCAGCCGCCGCCCCGAGCGCCGCGATAAACCGTCTCATGGTCGTTCCTTCCGTCGGAATGTGATGTCGACGGTCAGTCTTTCCAGGAACTGGTTCGTTACACCAGATGCCGGCTCCTTACGGACTTGTGACGGCCTGCGCTATTCACCCGGGCGTGGTCCGGCGAGGGCGAAGACGGCACCGTCCGGGTCGTTGAGGAACGCCATCCGCCCGAACGGGGTGTCCATCGCCTCCCCCTGCAGCGACCCGCCGGCCCCGACGGCGGCGGCCACGGCCGTGTCCGTATCCGCGACCGCGAAGTAGGGCACCCAGTGGGACGGCAGGTCGGCGGAGGGATCCATCATGCCGCCCATTCCGCCCAACGGTGCCTCGGCCAGATGGAACGTCATGTAGTCGCCCGGGGCACCGGGCAGGGGTTGATAGTCATATCCGAACACCGCGCTGTAGAAGGCGCGGGCGGTGTCCGGGTCCGTGAGCCGCGCGTCGGTCCAGGCCAGACCCCCTGCCTCGTTGTAGATTTCGGCGCCGATCATGCCGGCGGACTGCCACACCCCGAACGCGGCGCCCGCCGGGTCAGTGGCCACGGTCATCCGACCGTTGCCGGGGATGTCGAACGGCTCGGCGAGCACGGTGCCGCCGTTGGCGGCGACCTTGGCGGCGGTGGCGTCGGCGTCGTCGCTGGCCAGGTACACCGTCCACGCGGTGGGTTGGTTCGGGTCCTGTTTCGGCCCGATCGCGGCAGCGGCGTGCCCGTTGACCTGGCAGATGTTGTAGTGCCCGAACTCTTCTCCGCTGTCGACGAACGACCAGCCCAGCACCGCGCCGTAGAACGCGGTGGACGCCGCCACATCGGGCGCACCGAGATCGACCCAGCAGGGCGTGCCGGCAGGCCATGGATCGGAACGAGTGGGCATGGCAGACCTCCTGGACGGTGGGAAAGCGGCACCCAACAGCCTCGCAGCCGCTGCGGGATCACGCCACCCGGAGTTGCAACCGAGTTCAGAAGTGGCGCGGCGACCTGCAAGACGGCAGGCTGCGGTGAGGTGTCCCTGACTGCCGGCGGCCTGGGCTGGGCACCCGGAACGCTCTGTGCGGTGGGTCGGGGTGGCCATGTCCCCGGGTGGCGGCGTTGCCGTCAAAGGCGGCGAAACCCGGGGCGGCCAGAAGATCACGCTGATCCGGTATCCAGTCGCGCTCAATCTCTCCACCTGGACGTCCAGGTATTCCCGAAAGTCAATTTGACCGAGGTGTGTGAGGGACCAATGTCCCGTATTCGGTATTTGCGAAGTTGAATCAGCCGCCCGCGTTTCAACTTCGACGGTTGCCGGAGAATGGTCAACGAAAAACCCGACCCGGGGAACGACTCGCCGATCGTCGTTGGACAAGAAACGATGCGCGACCATAGGACTACGTGGCGTGACTTTCTGCGACAACGGACAATCCAGGCTCATCTGGGGACCATTGTCACCGGCCCGATCGGGTGCTACTTTTTTGCCGTCTCCCAGCTGGGCCTGCCATTTGGACAGCGGGTGGAGGCGTCAAACCGCAATCCCGCAGCAGCAGCGGTCGTTGCGCACATATCGGGTTCGCCTACCCCAGGAGATGGACATGCGACGTCTGAATAGCCCGAAGGGTCGATTGGTCTGGGTAGTAGCGGTAGGCGCGGCGTTGATGGTCACCGGCGGTCTCGCTGTCGCGGCCGTCCCGGACGCGGGCACCGGCACCTTCCACGGCTGCGTCAGCAAACCGAATGGCCAGCTGCGCGTCGTCGACCCGGCCAAGTCGGGCGTGCGGGGGCGCTGCACCAACGACGAGACGGCAATCACCTGGAACCAGGTGGGGCCATCCGGCGTGCCGGGCGCCCCGGGTGCGGTCGGCCCCGCCGGCTCGCCCGGCTCGCCCGGTGACCCCGGTCCCACTGGCCCAGTCGGCCCAGCCGGCCCAATCGGCCCGGCCGGCCCGGCCGGTGCGGGCTTGGGAATCGTCGCCATCACCTCCAGCCAGACATATTCCGTTCCGGTTGGCGTGACCAGGATCCTGGTGGAGGCACGCGGCGGCGGGGGCGGCGGCGCTTTCTTCAACAATGCCGGCGGCGGTGCCCAGGGCGGCTTCGTCAAGGCCCTGTTGACCGTCTCGCCGGGAGACACGCTCGCAGTGACCGTCGGGGCAGGTGGTCGCCAAGGCTTCCAGTTGGCCAACGGACAGACCGGAGGAGACACGATCATCGATCTCAACGGTGGTCTGGCCGTGGTGACGGCGGGCGGTGGCGGCGGTGGCGGCGGCTTCGTGGTCTCCCCGGCGGGGAATGGCGGCACTGGTTCCGTCGCAGGTAGCGCCACGGGTCTGGAAATGACACCCGGTGTGGACGGTGGAGTCGGCCAGCCGATCAATGTCGGCGGTGGCGTGCCGGACTTCGCGGGTTCCGGCCACGCAGCCGGTACGGGTGTCGGCGGCAATAGCGGCGAGGTCACCCTCTACCTTGGCCAATAGGGGCCGCATCGGGGACCGGCTCCTCGCGGCCGGTGCCCCAACGTCGACTGATTGTGAATTGCGCAGGAGGGCCGATGCTCGAGACGGGTGACTTGATTGCGTTCATTTCCACCACCGACCTCCCGACAGCGCGGGAATTCTACGAGGATTGCCTTGGACTTCGCGTCCTTGAGATGAATGCCTACGCCTGCGTGTTCGACGCCAACGGCACGATGCTGCGCATCACCGCCGCCGCCGAGGTTGCCCACCCCGGATACACAGTGTTGGGTTGGCGCGTGGCCGACATCGACGACACCCTCACGCGTCTCGCATCCGGCGGTGTGGTGGTCGCTCGCTACCGGGGGCTGGAACAGGACGCTCGCGGAGTCTGGATGACTCCGAACGGAGATCAGATCGCATGGTTCACCGATCCCGACGGCAACGTGCTCTCGATCACCGAATTCGCCCGACCGACCGGGCAATAGACCATTACCTGACGTCACTCAAAGGCCCGGCGGGTGCGGCCCATCAGAAGGGCACGAATTGGGCGAGCAGTCCGTCACCGGCGGCGCGCCCGGACAGGATCCGGCAGAACTCGATCGCATCCAGGGTCAGCGCCGGGGCGCTGCCACCGCCGCGACGGAATGTGCCACCGGCGGGCCCGGTGAGTATCAGGTCGAACGGCCGTCCGTGCCGGCGGGCCCACTCGGCGACCACATCGGCGACGATGACGCCATCGTGCTCGGCGGTCAATTCCATGGGTAGGTCGGTGGCCCTGGTGATGTCGACGCGATGCATCCAGGTGTCCCGGGTCAGGACGATGTCGTACAGAAAGCCGGCGTGCCAGGTTTCGACCGTCCCGTCGGGGTTTGTTTGTTTGACCGGGATCCGGCGCATCAGGTGGCGACTGCCGCGCCAGCGGGCGGCGACCGGGCCGGCCGCGGCCAGGCGCTGGATGAGCTCGTCAACACCCAGCGCCGCATTGGCCAAGACCTGGATCGCCGTGAGGCCGTCGATCAACGGGCCGTCCCCGGCCGCCTTCGCGGCGGCGCGCATCGTGGTCATCATCCGCGCGACGCCGGTGAACGTCTGGGTCATCCCCAGCACATGACCGGCCATCGCGCGGACGTCCCAGGCCGGACAGTCGGTCGGGCGTTGCCACTGCCGCGCGGTGAGCGATCGCAGCAGGCTCACCATGCGGGCGGTCTCGATGGTGGCCAGTTCGACCGACATCGGTCGTTGGATCGGCGCCATCGCCCTGACGTCGATGACATTCTGGGCCGACCGCTGTGCGCGCAAACCCTCGCCGCTGCTCGCTCGTTCCTCGCTGCGATACTCGCTCATGCTGCCGGCTCCTGTCGGTAGGTTGCTTCGAATCGTGCCTGGTAGGCGTCGGCCAGGTCGAGTAGCGCCCGCTCGCAGTCACCGGCGAAGGCAGGGCCGTGCATGAGCGCCAACGTGCGAGGTCGCAGCGCGGCCAGGCGGCGCATGGTCGGGGCGGTGGCCGCGGTCAGGCAGGTCGCGCCGAACAGGTCTTCGGCGGTCAGGGCGGGGGTGATGATGTCGACATCGTGCACCAGCGCCGGGCCGTTGCCGGTCTGGGTGAACAGGTCACCGCACAACAATGTGCGGGTCGTCTGGTCGAACAACACCTGCGCCTCCCACCCGTGCGGGGTGTGCGGGGTGAGCAGGGCCGTCATGTCGTGTCCGCCGAGGTCGTAGGTGCCCCCGTCGACCAACCGCTCGGGCGGCCGGTCGCACAGGTCGTCGAGGGAGACGCTGCAGCCCAGATCGTTGAACCTGACGGTCGAGTGCGGCGCGGCGGCCAGCCACTGGTTCACGGCGCCGCACTCGTCCGACTCGACGTGCCCGAAGCTGATCCACCGCAGCCGGCTGATGTCGATCAGTTTCGCAATCGCCTCGGAGACCAGCGGGAACAGCCGCCGCGGACCGGTGTGGAACAGCAGCGGTTCATCGCCGTCGATGAGGTACTGATTGAAGGTCAGGCCGTCGGGTCCGACGGCGGGGACGTGGGTCGATAGCCGGTACACGCGGTCGGCGATCTCGTGGCTGGATGTCTGCACAGGTAGATGGTGCGGCCGGCGGTGCGGCCACGGATCGGTATCGACACCCCCAATTAGCGTCTCGGATCACCCAGTTAGGCCGGCGTCAGGCCATGGCGGCGGGCCACGTCGGTGAGGGCACGACGACCCCGGACCCCAGTGCGGTCGGACAGGCTCGACAGGTGACGTTCGACGGTCTTGGGCGAGAGGAACAGTGCCTCGGCAATGGCCTTGGTCGACAGACCGGCGGCGGCGAGTTTCAGCACATCGACTTCACGACTGGTCACGCCCAGGGCGCGCAGTGTGGTTGGCACCGCCGAATCGCCGCGGCCCCTTCTGGACACCGGCGCACCCGTCTCGGCGAGCAGCAGCCGGCAGCGCCGGGCAGCACGGTCGTATCCGCCGGCGGCGAAGAAGGCGCCGGCTTCGCGCAGCCAAACGACAGGTTCGCCCCATCCCTCGCGGAGGGCGGCGCGGGCCACGACCAGGATCTGCACGTATCCCATGCCGGTACCAAGGCCAGTGCGGCCAAACGCGGCGAGAGCGTCCCTCATGATTTGTTGGGACCGTTCGGCGTCGCCCTGCCGGGCGAGTGCGGCCGCGGCGTACACGTCTCGAGCGGCCCGCAGAACCGGCATGTCGATCCGCTCGACAGCCGCGGTGCATTCGGCCCTGGCCCCCACTCCGAAGTCGTCGTCGGTAACGGTGTGGACGGTTGCCCACAACAGGCGACCCGGATAGATCGACGCCGCTGGAGGTGCTCGGCGCACATACTCCATGCTCGTGTCGAGCAGCGCCGGCAAGGAATCCAACTCGTCGGCCACGACCGCACGGGTGACCAGCACCCGGCCGTAGAGGTCGGCCAGGATACGAGGATCGTCCGGGTCGCGAGTCAATGCCCGGTCGATCGCGGCGTTCATCTGCCCGTCGTCACCGGCCAGCGCGTAGGCGCCGGCCAGCCACAACCACGCGATTGGCTCGGTGGCCAGGCCGTAACGGCGGCTCGCTTCGACGCAGCAGCGGGCGGCGGTGAGGCTGGCGTCGCGGTCGAACGCCGACAACGCGATGTCGGCCAGACTGAGGTCCATCACCGCGACGGTGATCATCGCGCCGTAGCGGACGGCGAGATCGCGGGTGTCACGCAGCGGCTGGAAGTCAGCCCGCGTCCACGCGGTCAGTGCCAACTCGTGCTGCGCGCGCAGATGCCAGCGGGCCAGACCGTGGGTGCGGGCGAGGTCGGCTTCCTGCTCGAACCAGGCGTTCGACTCACCCGGCCGGCTGACCCGGGCCAGCCGCCCGAGAACCTCGAGGGCCTCACATGCCACCTCCGGCTGATCGGTCCGGCCGCTCGCTTCGACCGCGGAACGGGCCAGGGCCTCGGCATCCTCCAGCCGGTTGCGCTCCAGTGCCACGTGCGCCGCTACCGCGTCAATCCGTGCGGCCAGCGCTGGGCCCGCAGATCCACCCTCGGCGTCACTACCAGAGGCAGACCGCGCTTGGGAGATCATTTCCTCCGCCGAGCGGGGGTCCCCCGCCGTGACGGCAGCCCGGGCGACCGCGACCAACATCTCCGCCCGCTGTGCACCCTCGGCGTGGTGTCCCACGGGATCGGCAACCACACGTCGTCCCAACTCGAGTGCCTCGCCGGCCTTGCCCGCTGCGACGAACACGTGGACCATCACCTCGTCCACCACGGCGGCCATGTTCCGATCCGACCCGGCCAGCTCCCGGGCCCGCCGCGCGGCCGCCTCGGCACTGCTCAACGCGCCGCTCGCCAGCGCCCGGCGAGCACTCTCGACCAGCCGTAGCGCGGCGGCGACCCGTTCACCGGCCGCCTCGGCCAGCTCGGCTGCCAGTTCGCAGATCGGGCCCGGCAACCCGGGATTGGCTCTCTCGATGGCCGGCCACGCCCGCGCGGCCAATTCCCGGCGATCGGGCGGCAATACCTCGGCCAGCACCGCCTCGCGGGTCAGCGCATGCCGGAAGCTGAACCCGGACCCGTCCGCCACGATCAGTTGGTCACCGGTTGCCTTGCGCAGGGCGTGGACGACCGCACGGCCGTCGACTTCACAGATCCCGGGCAGCAACTCCCAGTCGAATCGCCGGCCGAGCAACGCGGCCGCGTCGACCACCCGCCGCGTCACCCGGTCCAGGCCCGTCAGCCGCCGGCGGATCGAGTCGTGCAAGCTACGGGGTAACCGCGCGGTCAACCCGCCACGGCTCACCCACCGGCCGTCCTCGACAGCCAACTGTCCCATCGCGACCAAACCGGCCAGCAACTCCTCGACCAAGAACGGGTTGCCGTCGCTGTGCCTGCGGAGAAACTCCACCACGTCGGCGGGCGGCGTCGGCGTCGATAGGCATGCCTCGACCATCCGGTCGACATCCGGGCCGCCCAGTGGCGCCACGCGGATCACTGACAACGGATCGCGCCGCTCGAGCCGGTCCAACAATTCGCTCGCTGCCCCCTCCTGTCGGGCAGTGCACAGGCACAGAACCGGTTCATCGCGCGCCGCGTCGCTCAGGTATTCCACGACAGCGAGCGTCTCTGCATCGGCCCAGTGCAAATCCTCCAGCAGCAGCAGGCACCCACGCCCGCCCGCCATGCTGCGAAGCAACCGGAGCACCGCCTCACCGAACAGCACCGGCGACTCGTCAACCCGGGCCGGCGATGTCCCCGGCCAGTCGGGGATCAGCCGGACCAGGTAACCATCGAACGCGGCCAAATCAGGTGCGCGAGGCGCGGGCGTTGAACGGAACGCGGCCAACAACCCCTCAGCCACCGCCCGATAGGGCACCGGGTTCGCCCCAGGCACTGACCGGCCCGCCAAAACCGGCAGTCCGGCGGCGGTCGCCAGGGCAACCGCTTCTCTGGCCAACCTCGTCTTGCCCAGACCACCATCGCCGAGCAATACGACGACTCCGCCCCGACGCCGCCCAATGGCACCCACCCGCTCATCGAGGATGCTGACCTCGCGGGATCGGCCGATCAAGTCGGGACATACGAGCGACCGCTCGGCAGACAACTTGCCCGCCGTTCTGGCATCTCCGGCTATGCCCACAGCTGCCCCGATCCCCGAAGCTGCGCCCGGTCAAGCGTTCACGCGGCCCTGTGGCCTACCTGACGATATATCCGGCGACCGTCCCAGGTGTGGTGATCACCGGCTACGCCCGCGCGGATCTGCACTGCTGGTCAGCAATACCGCAGTCGGCCGGTAAGCGCGATCAGGACACCGACTGCCGTCATCGCACCCCGCGCCTATCGACTCCCGATGTCGCGACCAAGGGCGAACTTGCGCGTTCGGAGTCCGTTCGAACCCCGCTGCGATGCAGCCCGGCGAGAAATCCGCCCACGAAGCTGTCGCCGAGGCCGATGGTCACCGGGTCGCCCGGGTGCAGATCCGGAGCGGCTACTGCGGTCATCCCAGCTTGTTCCAGGCCGGTCGCAACGGTGGCACCGTCGGCATGGGCGGGTGCCGAGCGCATCAGGTCCAAATCGTCCGCGGTCATGGCGTCTCCGTTGCTGTACCGGGCGGCCCCGGCCAGCACACCCTGGATGAGCGCCGGACGCAGCTGTTCGGCACGCGGGCCGACGGCCGCCGCCCACTGGGCCGTGTGCACCACCAAGTTCTCGATGCGCCGCTTCCGGGCGACCGTGGTCAAGGCGTCCGCGACGGCGAGTGGGTCCTGCAGATCGACCGACCTGCCGAGGTGAAGGGCGAATTCGTCCTCGTTCATTCCGACGACGTCGCACACTCCTGCCATGGCGGTCAGTGCGCGGACCGCGAGTTTCTGGTGATGGAACCCGCCGTCTTCGTAGACCGTCCAACTCCCCGGTCGTGCGGCATGGGCCAGCGCCTGGATCTGCCCGAGCAGGACCGTCAGATGGGCCTCGTCGGCGATGGCGTTGAGCCCGGAGATCAGCCAGATAGCGCTGCTGGATACCGCCTGCGGAAGGTCGGGGGCCAGCGCGAGCTCGGCGTTGTCCGGATCGTTGACGAAAATCAGCCGATTGGCCCGGGGCGGCGTACGGGCGACGCCGCCGACCTCCAGCTGCCCGTCCGAGGCGAACTGGACGATCAGATGCGGGTACGCCGTTGGACTGCGCCGACTCGACAGGTAGCTGACGCCGGGCCACAGCAGGGACTGCACCTGCGCCGACATCGACGACAGATGAAGCGTGCAGTCGATGCCGAGCAGTTTGAGCACCCGGGCGGCTCGGACGCCGGTGCCGCCCAACGATTCTCGGAATCCGAGCCGGCGGGCAAGCGATTCGATGGTGGCCACCGAACCCACCGCCCGCTCGGTCCCGATTCCCGCGGCGCTGTAGGCCAGAATGGCGCAGAGCAGATCCCGCTCGCTGTCGATGTGCTCCGGCGCTGGCGGCCAGCTGTCGATCCCCCAGTCCGCGGCGAGCCTGGAAATGGCTTCCGGGCGCCAAGCCATCTCGTAGTCAAGCGAGTTCCCCATGCCCAGCAGGATCCCGGACGCCTGGTCCACCCAATGGCTCCCTTACGTGTCGGTGTCGGTGTTTAGTACAGGTCGGCCTTGCCGTCCGAGCAGAACAGCTTGATCTTCTCGACCGCGGTGGCGGCCATGGCCTGCATGGCCGGCGGTTCGATGGCGTTCGGCTCGCGCATGTTCTTGTTCGCCAGCACTTCACGGAGTTTGTCATAGTAGGCGATCTTGATGTCGCTCGAGATATTGATCTTGTTCAGGCCCGTCTTGACGCCGGCGGCGATCTCGGCTTCCGGGTTGCTGGACCCGCCGTGCAGCACCAGCGGAATCCCGACCGCATCCCTTATCTCGCGGAGCAGGTCGATTTTCAACTCGGGCTTGCGATCAGCTGGGACCAGGCCGTGGAACGTGCCGATCGCGACTGCCAGCGAGTCCACCCCAGTCCGCTTGACGAAGGTGACGGCGTCGGCCGGGTCGGTGTAGATGATGTCCGATGAGCCTGATTCTCCGTAGGCATCACCCTGACCGATGGTGCCGAGTTCGCCCTCGACGGACACCCCGACGCTGTGGGCGGCCTCGACGACCTTCGCCGTCACCGCGACATTGTCCTCGAACGGCAGGGCGGATCCGTCGATCATCACCGAGGTGAACCCGGCCTGGATCGCGGTGATGATCTGCGCGTAACTGCCGCCGTGGTCCCAGTGAACCGCGATCGGGACGGTGGCGTTGCGGGAGTGCTCGAGAATCGCCCGCATGAGATCGGCGCCGATGTGGCTGAACTCGTCCGGGTGGATGGCCACCATCATGGGCGAGCGGGTCCGCTCGCAGGCATCCACCAGGCCGTTGAACATCGCGTATTCGCTGACGTTGAACGCGGGCACGGCAAAGTTGTGCTCGTGAGCGACCTCGAGCATTTCAGATCCGGTGATAAGCATGGGATTTCCTTCGGAATGCGACGGGTCATGATTGACGGACGGACGGGAGTGCGATCAGCCCTTGACGGAGCCGGCGGTCAGACCTCCCAGGAAATAGCGTTGGAATATCAGGAAGAACAGCAACACGGGAATCGAACCGATAATGCTCATGGCGAACATTCCCTGCCAATCCACCGCGTTCTGGCCGATGAACAGCGAGATCCGGATCGGCACCGTCCGTACATTCTGCTTGGTGAGCATGAGTGCGAACAGGAACTCGTTCCAGGACATCATAAACGTGTAGACACCGACCGAAACCACGCCCGGCAGCGAGATCGGGAGCAAGATCCGCCACAGAATACGCATTGATGAAGCCCCGTCGACCCGCGCTGCCTCGTCCAGCGTCCGCGGCAGCGTATCGAAATAGGCCGTCATCATGACGATCGCGTACGGGAAGGTCAGCACCAGGTGGGTCAGGATCAACCCGGTGTAACTGTCGTAGAGCCCAAAGGACGAGATCAATCCGAGATAGGGAATGACCAGTGAAATGGGGGGCACCGATTGGACGCCGACCACCACGGTCATCACTACCCGCCGCCCCGGGAAATCGCTTCGACTGAGCGCGTAACCGGCCAGCACCGCCACCAGGATCGTCAAGATCGTGACCGCAAAGCCGATGAGGTAGCTGTCACGGAAGGCGCTCAGTTGCGTCGGGTCTTTGAACAGCCTGGCGTACCCGCCGAACGAGGACTGTGCTGTGACCAGGCTGGGTGGGTTCAGGAGTATCTGGGTGTTCGGTTTGAGGGAGCTCAGGAACATCCACAGGACGGGCAGCACGGCGAAGGCCGCGCTGAACAGCAGTCCGACGAAAGTCCAGAATCTGACGATCCGGCGCGGGCCGGACGGTCGAGGCGCGCGTTCAGACCGGGTGACCGACGTCGTCGGCCCCACGACCAGCGTGCTCATTTGCTGACCGCTCGTCGGCTCAGGGCGTAGAAGACCGCCAGCACCAGACAGATGACAAGGATCAGCACTGCGGCAGCCGATGCCACCGGGTAGTCCTGGTCGAAATACGCGGTGGTGTAGGTGTAATTGGCCATCACATTGGTACTGTCGACCGGCCCGCCACCGGTCAGCAGGAAGATGGTGGCGAAGTTCTGCAGGTTCCAGATGACATCCAGGATGCCCATCGATACCGCAATCGGGCGTAGATGGGGCCAGGTGACGCTCCAGAAACGCTGGAAGGCGTTGGCGCCGTCCATCCGCGCGGCCTCACGGAGCTCACCGGACACTCCCTGCAGACCGGCGAGCAGGCTGATCATGAAGAACGGGTAGCCGGCCCAGATGTTCACGAAGATGACCGCGGCCAAAGCGGTGTTGGTCTGGCCGAGCCAGGCCAGACCCTGAGTCGGCAGTCCGAAGGTGTGGAGGATGTAGTTGATCACGCCGCTGGGATCGAGCAGCAGATATCGCCACAGGGCTACCACGATCGTGATGGTGAAGAGCCACGGCAGAAT
The DNA here is from genome assembly GCA_038229825.1 of Mycobacteriales bacterium. GTDB lineage: Bacteria > Actinomycetota > Actinomycetes > Mycobacteriales > Nakamurellaceae > Nakamurella. The sequence continues at coordinate 123,950 of JBBROB010000001.1, read as the reverse complement.
GATCAGCGTCCGGAAAATGCCCTTGGTCGCCCGGTTGATGGCGTCGCTGTTGAGCAGCAGGGCAAACCCGAGTCCGAGCAGCATGTGGAACGCGACGCTGACGATCGCGAACACGAATGTGTGCCAGATGGAGGCGGTGAAATTCGGGTCCTGGAACAGGCTCCTGTAGTTGTCAAGGCCCACCAGATGGTGAGCCCGGCCCGGCCGGTTCACGATCGCGTAGTTGACCAGGCTGTAGTAGACGACGGTCCCGATGGGGATGAACATCAAGCCGATCATGAGCAGCAACGACGGGCTCAGGAATGCATACGAGATGAGCGTGCGGCGGCCGTTGCGGGCCCGGTTACCCCCGACTGCCGTCACCGCCGACGACGGGCCGGTCGGCCCCGGTGGAATCAATACTTGGGTCATGTTTGACGGATTCTCCTCGCCTGCGGTGACGGTGCCGGGAAATCAGCTGGTGGCAGCCTTGATGTGTCGGTCCCACGCTGTCTGAGTGTTGGTCAGCGTGGTCTTGACGTCCTGCTGACCGACGAAGTACTTCTGCAGCTCCGAGTCGAAGTCACTTTCCAGCTGCGTGGCGACCGGCAGGCCGTTGGCGAACTCGTTGAGCGGCTTGCTGTTCTGGTAGATCTGGAAGGCCTTCTGGATCAGCGGGTCAGACTTGGACAGATCGGGCTTGGCAGCCTTGTTGCCCGGGAAGCCGTTCGCCTCGGTGGCCAGTGTGGCGTCCACTTTCGGGTCCATCAGGAACTGGACGAATTTCCAGGCCTGCGTCTTGTTCTTGGAATCATTGGAAATTCCGACCGCCCATGACGCCGCATTGATGCCTTCCTCGCCGGTGTATCCATCCTTGACCGGCACCGGGGCGAGGTCGAAGTTGAGTTTGGGATTGTTCTGCTTGATCGAGGTCACGTGGGCGAGCGAGTCGAACATCATCGCCACCTGGCCCTGCGCGAATGAGTTCGGCTTCTGCGTCTCCTGCATGTTCAGACCGCCGGCCAGGATATCGTTCCCCTTGTACAGGCTGTCGACGAATTCCAGGCCCTGCTGAACAGCGGGATTGTTGATGTTGGTCTTGCCATCGGACGTCAACATCGAACCGCCGGAGGCCCACACCCAGGCCATCACATCATTGGCGACCCCGTTCGATGTCTGCGGCGACAGGGCCAGCGCGAAACCCTTGGCCTTGGTCTTCTGGCTGATCGCATCGGCGGCCGCCTTGAACTCACTCTGCGTCTTCGGGATCGAGGCGATACCGGCCTCCTTGAGCAGATCCATGTTGACGAACATCGGATAGACGAAATTGACGGCCGGGATCATGTACACCGAGCCGTTGGTCTTGAGCTCGCCGGAAAGATCACTGTCGTTGTAACCGGCCGCCTTCATCAGGTCCGACATGTTGGCCAGTGCCCCCTGGGACTGCAGGTCGCTGTACCAGGTGCCGTCCATGGCCACGATGTCGGAGATGTTGTGCGTCGCCGCCTGAGCAATGGTCGAGTCGTGCGTATTTTGGTACGGATTGGTCACCAGGTCGATCTTGATGGTCGGGTTCTCCTTCTCGAACTGGCTGACCAGCGCATCCATATCGCCCTTCGGCAGCTCTCCGGCCCACCACTGCGAGAACTGCAGAGTGACCGTGCTGCCCGACGAACCGCCGCCTTGGCTCGAGCTTGGCGCGGCCGACCCGCCACCGCCGGCGCTGCTGCTGCCTGCGGCCGGGCTGGACGTCGACTCCGCGCTGCTGGTACTGGAGGACTGACTGGCGGCCGAACCGCTGCTGCTGCTGCCGCACGCCGTCACCAGCAAGGTGACAGCTGCGCCGGCAGCAGTGAAGACCACGGCGCGCCGACCCGATCTACGTCCTGTGTTCATCGCATCTCCTGTTGGGTGCGTCATTGCTCCTACTTATGCGCCACACGGCGCTGGGAGGTGCCGTTTTATGCGGCTTCGCCATCGTAAAACCAGCACACTCGCGCGTCAACAGGCAAATAGGGGAAAGACGGTGATCTCGTGGCGTGCTTCACCATCAGCGACGCGACCGGGTCGCGGCCGGGCAGATAGGGGGGCACAGCAGCACCCGCAGCTGCGGACCGACCTGCAGCTTTCTGCTTCTCTGTGCTAGAAATACGGCGTGACAGGTGAGCCGAAGCACGAACAGCGGGCGCACCTGCCGGCCGGACGCAAGGCGGACCTGGCGAACTTCGTCGACGCGAGCGGCCAGGTCACGGTGCACGAACTGGCCGAGCGCTATGGGGTTTCGATCGACACGATCCGGCGAGACCTGGACCAGCTGCACGACGCCGGCCGCCTCGTCCGGACACACGGAGGCGCTGTGAGCATTGCCATCCACAACCGCACCGACCAGGGGCTCGCCGTGCGCCTGCACCTTCAAGCGGCCGAGAAGGACGCCATCGCCGCGGTCGCCGCCACGTTGGTCACCGATGGGATGGTGCTGATCATCAACGCCGGAACCACCGCGTTGGCGGTGGCTCGAGCGCTCGGGCCGCGGCGCGACCTGATCATCGCCACAAACAATCTCCTGCTGCCGGGCGCGATCTCGACCAAAGTGTTCCGAGAGCTCTACGTCTTCGGCGGCTCGATGCGGATCGTGACGCAGGCGACCACTGGGCCGGTCAGATTCCCCACGGCGCAGGGTCAGGACATCTCGATCCGTGCCGATCTCGCCTTGGTCGCGGTCGGCGCCGCAGCCGTTGAAGGCGGATACAGCACCAGCAACCTTGCGGAAGCCACCATGATGCGCGAAATGATGCAGCAGTCCGAGAAGGTCGCGGTGCTGGCGGATTCCACCAAATTCGACCGCCGGTTGTTCGCCCAGGTGGCCGACCTGGGAATGGCCGACTACTTCATCACCGATACTGCTCCGCCGCCCAGGCTGCGCGTTGCGCTCGAAGAGGCCGGAGTGACCGTGCTGTACCCCCCGGGCGGCCGGACCACCCCCGGGGGGACGTAGGGGCAAGTAGCCAGGCCCCGGAACTACTTACTGTCGCTTATCCAGTTCGCCCAACAGCCACCCCCGGCACAAGAAGAGCTTGGGCCGATGAATTTCGCGGTGGTCGACAAGGACGTGCTGTCGGACATCAGTGGACCGCCGTGTTCTGGTACGCCGGTGTGAGGGCGGTCCAGCGCTCATGCCAGGCCGGAGCGGCCTTCTGTTCCGACCAGCCGCCGGCGTGTGCGGAGCCGGCGCCGGCAAGCGAACGTCCGAGGTCTTCCAGGTGGACCTGCCAGCCGGCTCCATAGAAGTGGAGTTGACCGACCGGCAGGCCGCGCTCCTCCACCACCAGCCTGGTCCGCGATCCCTCCGCGGTGAGCCACGCCTCGATCTGGGTCTCGTCGTCGGTTTCTGGTTCCGTCGTCAGCAGCAGATGGTCTGGGGCGTCGCAGGCCTCGATCCTGGCCGGGCCCGTCCACGTGCTGGTAAAGACGGCGTGCACCGTCCCACCCACGCGTAGGTCACCAGACACCTCGGCGATCCAGCGCGCCAGCCGCGCCGGCGCTGTACACGCCTGCCACAGGTCATCGATGTCGGTGTCGTACACGTCTTCCACCCGCACCGCTCCGCGGACGTCGTCCAGCGCCCGCATCGTGCCGATAATCCTCATGTCCGTTCCTTCTTTCCTCGTGCGATCTCCGTGTGCAGGGCATCGAGCCGGTGCTGCCACAGCGCGCGGTAGTTCCCCAGCCACTCGTCCACTTCGACAAGCGCATCCGGGCGCAAGCTGTAGATCCGGCGCTGCGCGTCCTGGCGGACGCTGACCAGCCCGGCCTCCCGCAGCACCCGCAAGTGCCGGGAGACGCCAGGCCTGGCGATCGGCAGCGCGTCGGCCAACTCGCCGGCCGTCGCCGGGTGATCCCGCAGGATCTCCAGCACCGTGCGTCGGCTCTGGTCGGCCAACGCCTGCAATACCGCGTCCATGCCATGACCATACCCAACTGGGTACGTACCCGTAAGGGTACATTTACTCGGTATCGACAGCCGCGGATTCCACGCCGTCAGCGCCGAGCGACGTGGCGAGGGCGTCGAGGATCAGGTTGAGGCCGTATTCGAATTCCTCGCCGAAGTCGTACCCGGGTGCCATGACGTGCTCAGTCGTGAACCGGAGGAGGTAGGGGTAGGCCTCGGTGAAGTACTGCGCCATCATCGATGCTGCGGTGTCGGCGACAGGTTCAGGGCCGTGGATGGGGAGCGCGTTCTCGGACAGCGCGAATCCGTACACGTAGCTGTCGACGAGAGCGAAGGCGTGCGCGGTCAGTCGCACCGAGAAGCCGGCCTGGAACAAAGTGCCGATGAAGGCATTGTGGTGGCTCAGCGTCGCGGGCCCAGGGCTGGTTCGGGACTGCAGCAGCGGGATCGCCCACGGATGCCGGCCCAGCACTCGGCGGGCCGAGATCGCACGCCGGCGCATCTCCGGCCGCCAGTCATTGCCGGGCCGGGGTAGGTCGATCTCGCCGAAGACGAGATCGACGATGGCGTCGATGATCTCATCTTTGTTCGCGACGTAGTGGTACACCGACATCGGTTTCACCCCGAGCTCCGCAGCGAGCGTCCGGATCGTGAGCGCCCCGATCCCCCCTGCGTCGGCGACGGTGATAGCGCCGGTGAGCACCCTGTCCCGGCTGAGCGGAACCCGTCGCGCGGCACTGTCATGGACTGATTTCAACATTCTGCTCCCCGGCTCTAGCGGTTTCGTACTTAGTACTCTACAGTACGTACTAAGTACGATGGACCCCCACCGAATCGACAAGGAAGAGCCGTCATGACAGCCAACAACCAGCACTCCGCAACAGCGAGCATCCCGGACGTCACGATGCGGGCGGTGGTGCAGGACGCCTACGGTCCGGCCGACGCGCTGCGGCCGTCGCGGATCACCCGACCCGGGATCGCCGCCGGGGAGGTACTGCTGAAGGTGCACGCGGCCGGTCTGGATCGCGGAACGTGGCACCTGATGACCGGAACGCCGTACCTGATGCGCGTCATCGGGTTCGGGTTCCGCAGGCCGAAGAACCGCGTGCCGGGAATCGATGTCGCCGGAACCGTCGTAGCGGTCGGCTCGTCGGTGACCAAATTCTCCGTCGGCGATGAGGTGTTCGGCATGGGCCGCGGCTCGTTCGCCGAGTACGCCGCGGCCCGCGAGGACAAACTCGCCCACAAGCCGGCGGGCTGCACCTTCGAGCAGGCAGCCGCCCTCGGGATTTCCGGGGGCACGGCGCTGCAGGCCCTTGCAGCCGGGAAAGTCCAAGCGGGACAGCGGGTTTTGGTCATCGGCGCGTCCGGCGGCGTCGGCAGTTTCGCCGTGCAGCTGGCCAAGGCCGCCGGCGCCGAGGTCACCGGAGTGTGCAGCACCGAAAAGATCGACCTGGTTACCCGTCTCGGTGCTGCTCACGTCGTCGATTACACCCGGGAAGACTTCGCAGACGGTGTGCACCGGTATGACCTGATCATCGACATCGCGGGCAACTCTGGGTTGTCCCGGCTCCGCCGGGCACTGACCCGCGGCGGGACGGCCGTCATCGTGGGTGGTGAGAGCAAGGGGGGCTTGACCGGCGGGATCGACCGGCAATTGCGGGCCCTGATCCTGACCCCGTTCGTCAGCCAGCGGCTCACCGGTCTGGCCTCCAAGGAGCACGCCAGCCACCTCGAGGTCCTCGCCGACCACATCACGGCCGGCACCGTGACCTCGAGCATCGACCGGACCTACCCCCTGGATCAGGTCCAGGACGCCATGCGGCAACTGGAAGCAGGCACGGTCAAGGGAAAGATCGCCATCACCGTCTGACGCCGCGGCGCACGGCGGGCGTTGATCCACTGAAGGCACGCCGCAGCAACATGTTTCCGCCAACGCCACCCAGGGCCTCGTCACCTGACGCTGCCTGGTCATCACCTCCCTGATCGCCAGCGTCGCCTCGGCGTTGTACCTGACCGTCGCAGGCCTGAGCGCTCTCGCACCGGGCGCACTGCCGTGATGCTCAACGGGACCTACGGCGTGGCCAACCCGTTGGCCCCATGAACCGGGTTCGCGGCGATGTGCGGTCACGCAGTGGTGCCGATCGGAGTCGACGCCTGAACCCGGGCGTCGAAGGAAGCTGGCTATATTCAGTGGCCTGCACGTCGGCCGGTACCCAAATCGCGTCGACATGCGGTACAACGCTTGCGACGGTGCGATCGGATCCGCCGGCAAGGAGCGCTGCCATGCTCGACGTGTCTGATCCTGCGGTGCCCCGGGTCGGTAGGGGTTTCATCGCGCTGTACACGCTGGCGTACATGGGCACCATCCTGCTGTTCCTGGCGCCCTTGCTGGTAACGCTGGCCCTGAAGGTCAACTCGTTGGTCGGGACCGAACGGGCGCCGAACAGCCTGGCGGTGGTCACCAGTATCGGAGCCTTCCTGGCGCTGTTCGGCAATCCGTTCTTCGGCAGGATGAGCGACCGCACGGCATCGAGGTTCGGGATGCGTCGGCCATGGCTGGTCGTCGGTCTGCTGGGCGGCTCGCTGGGCATCCTGCTGGTCGCGGTGGCCCCCAGCATCCCGTTGGTCCTGATCGGGTGGTGCACTGCGCAGCTGTTCTTCAACGCGCTGCTCGCCGCGATGGTGGCGGTGCTGCCGGATCAGGTCCCGACCGCTCAACGTGGCCAGGTCTCCGGGGTTCTGGGTGTCTGCCTGCCGATCGCATCGGTGAGCGGCACGTTCCTGGTCAAGTTGTTCACCGGCAACCAGCTCGCCATGTTCATGTTCCCGTGCGCGATCGGCGGGTTCTTCATCCTGCTTTTCGCGGCTACCATCGCAGACCGGCGGCTGGCCGAGGCGGACAAGCCGACCTGGTCGTTGCGGGAATTCGCACATACCTTCTACGTCAACCCGCGGAAGAACCCGGACTTCGCCTGGGCTTTCGCCAGTCGCTTCATGATCGTGATGGCGTACGCCTTCCTGGTCACCTACCAGGCCTACTACCTGCTGAACCGGATCGGCAGCGCGGAATCCCAGGTGCCACAGCAGATTTTCCTCGGCACTACCGTCCAGGCCGCCGTCATCGTTGCGGCCTCCCTGATCGGCGGCAGACTCTCGGACCGGTCGGGCCGGCGGAAGATCTTCATCTTGGTCGCGTCGATCGTGTACGGCGTGGCGATGTTCGTGATCGCCATCGCCGTCAACTTCAACGGGTTCCTTGTCGGCATGGCCATCAGCGGTCTGGGTTTCGGCATGTATTTGGCCGTCGATCTCGCTCTCGTGGCCGATGTACTGCCGGACAAGGCAAACGCTGCGAAGGATCTCGGGGTCTTCAACATCGCCGGCGCCCTACCCAGTTCGATTGCACCGGCGATCGCACCTGCCATCCTGGCCATCGGCAACGGCAGCTACAGCGTGCTGTACTCGGTGGCCGGAGTGTGCGCCATCATCGGGGCGCTTGCCATCCTGCCGGTGAAACAGGTCCGCTGATCACCTCTTGCTCTGGCGTTTGTGCTGCGGGGCAACGACTCACTGCACCGCAATGACGACCTTTCCGCGGACGTGTCCCGCTTCGACCTCTCGCAATCCGGCAGCTGCGTCAGCCAGTGGGTAGGTCCGGTCGATCACCGGCCGGAGGGTGCCGGCCTCGACCAGTTCCGCTATGGCGACCAGGTCGTCACGGCGCTGTGTCGTCGGCAGAAAGGCGATCTGTTGACGTACGAACAGGTTGACGATGGCCGCCCGCAGGACGCTGCCAACGGCACCGATGACCCGGCCGGGTGATCCGCCGCCGTTCATGATCACCAGCCCGGTGGGGGTGACAGCGCGACGAAGATCGCGGATCGCCCGGTTCCCGACGTTGTCCAGGATCATGTCGTAGCGCACAAACCCGACGGTGAAGTCCGTCGATTGGTAGTCGACCACGTGCGTTGCGCCCATCGACAAGACCAGGTCGACGTTCCGGGCGCTGCAGACGCCGGTGACCTCGGCGCCGAGCGCGGCGGCGATCTGCACGGCGAGTGTTCCCACTCCACCGGCGGCGCCGTTGACCAATACCTTCTGCCCCGCCTGAACGCGGCCCCGGTCCCGGACCGCGTGCAGGGCCGTCACTGCGGCCATCGGCAGTGCTGCCGCCTGCTCAAATGACAGTCCGGCCGGTTTGGGTACCACGAGGTCGGCATCCGCACCGGCGAACTCGGCGAACGCGCCGCGGGCGAAGCCGAAGACCTCGTCGCCGGGTTGCAGGTCCCGAACCTCGCCGCCGACGTTCACAACCCGGCCCGCGACGTCGACGCCGGCGATCCTCGACTTCGGTTTTGTCACGCCGACACCCATCAGGCGGGCGATCCGCGGGTCACCGCGCAGTATGTGCCAGTCGTAGGGGTTGACCGCTGCCGCATGCACCTGGAGAAGCACGTCGCCCGAACCAATCCGGGGCATCTCGGCATTCACGAACTTCAGGGTTTCCGGCGGACCGAAGTGTTCCTGCACGATAGCTTTCATTGGGTGCCTCTCCGGCTTCGGCGCGGTCAGGCATCGGCGCGGCGGAGCCGCCAGGCGGCGAACCCGATCAGCACGACCGCATAGCCGCACAACACGGCGAACCCGGTCCACGGCGCCAGCGAGTTGCCGGCAGTGGTCGTTCCGTCGGTCAGCACGGCGCCGATGCTGGAGGGCAGGTACTGCACGAAATGCGCGCTCCATGACGCGGGCAACAGCAGCGTCAGCGGCGGGATCACGAAGAACACCGCGACGAAGGTGGTGATCGCGGCGGCGGTATTCCGCAGCAACGCCCCCATCGCCAGGGCCGTGATGCCGGCGACGGTCACGTAGAGCGCCGCGCCGACCACCGCCCGGAGTGCGCCCGGGTCGGACAGCGACACGTCCAGATGCTTTCCGCTCAGGATCACCTGGCCCACGAAGAACGCGGTGGCGCTGGCGATCAACATGGTCGCGAACACCACGGCGGCGAACACCGCGGTCTTCCCCCACAGCATCGGCAGCCGGCGGGGCACCACCGTCAGCGAGGAGCGGATCATTCCGGTGCTGTACTCGCCGCTGATCAGCAGCACCCCCAGCACCCCGATGGCCAGCTGCGCGAAGAAGGTGCCGGTCAATGAGGTGGAAAGCGCCGACTGACCCGGTCCCAGACCGCCCGGCTGGTTGACGGTGATGGCCGTGAACAGGGCGCCCATGCCAACCATCAGTGTCACGGCGGCCAGCACGGTGTAGACGGTGGACCGCAGCGACCGGAACTTCGTCCACTCGGACTGCACGACCCGCAGTGGTGTCACCCGCAGCCGGGTGCGCGGATCGACTGTTGCCGATGGCGTTGTCGCGACCAGGGTTTCGGTCATGACGTCACCATCGCGTTCTCGATGATCTGGGCGGTGGCGATGTCGGTCGAGCGGTACTCGACGGAGTCGTTGGTCAGGGTCATGAATGCTTCTTCCAGGGAGGCTTGCTGGACGGTGAGTTCGAAGATGGCGATGTGGTTCTGCCAGGCGATGGTGCCGATGTGCTCGGCGGTCAGGCCGTCGACGCCGAGCACGTCGGGTCGCTCGTAATCGACGGTGACGACCGTGTCCCCGGTGCCGATCAGCAGCTCCCGTAACCGGGGCGCGTCCGGAGTGCGGACGGTGACGGAGTGATTCGACGCGCGGGCGACGAACTCGTCCACCGTGGTGTCGGCGATCAGCCGGCCGCGGCCGATGACGACCAGACGGGTTGCCGTTTGGGCCATCTCGCTCATCAGGTGGGACGACACGAAGACCGTGTGCCCGTCGGCGGCCAGGTCCTTGAGCATGATGCGGATCCACCGGACCCCTTCCGGGTCGAGGCCGTTGACCGGTTCGTCCAGCACCACTGTCTGCGGGTTGCCCAGCAGCGCCGAGGCCACCCCGAGCCGTTGTCCCATGCCCAGGGAGAAGCCGCCGACCCGTTTGCCGGCGACCTCGCGCAGGCCGACGATGTCGATGACCTCATCCACCCGTCGCTTGCTGATGCCGTTGGTCTGGGCCAGGGCCAGCAGGTGGTTGCGGGCGGATCGGCCGGTGTGCACGGCTTTGGCCTCCAGCAGTACCCCGAGTTCGGCCATCGGGGCCGCCGCGGTCCGGTAGTCACCGCCGTTGACGGTGACCCGGCCGGCAGTGGGCCGGTCGAGTCCGGCGATCATCCGCATGGTGGTGGATTTCCCCGAACCGTTCGGGCCGAGAAATCCGGTGACGATCCCTGGCTGGACGACGAAATTCAATCCATCGACGGCGAGTTTGTCGCCGTACTGCTTGCTGAGATTCTCTACTTCGATCATCGGGTTGCCTTTCGGACAGGTCGGGCTAGGGACAGGTGAAACCGGCGGGTTCGGCCGGGCCGGTCAAGCCGGCCCGGCCGCGGTCGAGTCAGGCGGTAACGGTGCGCTCGGCCGGAGGGGCGCCGGCTGCCATGATTTCGGCGGTGACCCGGCAGGACCTGAAGCCTTTGACGACCAGGTAGAGGCCCAGCGAGAACTCGAACACCGCGACCGGCACGGCCCCGAGCAATGACCACGCCGACAGTTCGTCGTAGAGACCGAAGTACTTTGCGACCACTGAACCGAGGACGACGGGTCCGCCGATCAGCCCGATCAGGGCGAGAGGCCGCGGCACCAGGCCGGACTTGTAGAGCAGGATCCCCAGCAGCACGTCGTTCACGCCCGGCAAGGTGCCCTGCCCGAGCGTGAAGGTCCAGTCGTGCTGGGCGATCAGGCCCCGTGCGGTGTCCAACGCGCCTGCTCCGGCGCCGGTCTGCCGCAAGGTCACCACCGAGAGCAGGGTGACCACGCCGGAGAAGATGGTGGCGGCTTCCAGCACCCGGATGCCGACGAAACCCAAAGCCAGGCTGTGGTTCTGCCTCTTGAACACCGGGTAGAGCGCGACCGCGGTGCCGATGCCGGCCAGCGCCACGATCATCTCCAGCAGGCCGCCGACCAGCACCTGGGTGTCCGAGCCGGCGCCGAGGATGTACTCGGGTTTGCGGACCGCCTTGTACATCGCCAGGGTCGGGATCGAGACGAAGGTGATCAGGTAGAGCACCCCGGCGGCAAGCGAGGTTTTGCGCAGTGAGGTCATTGGAACCCGTTTTACCGCAGCGGTTGTCGTGGGGCGAAGGGTGGTGGTCATGCCGGTCTCCTTGGGTTGATGAAATGACGGGTGAACGTGATCAGGTCTCGTCGGGCGCGGTCCGGGTCACCGAGATCAGCGGCAGGCCGGTGTCGCGCACCTTGGTGAGCAGACCGTGCAGGGCCGACTGGTCGGCCACCAGGCCGTGGACGATCGTGGTGCCGTCGCCCTGCTGGGTGAGGGACAGCCCGTCGAACCAGGCGGCCCACCGGGAATCCAGGCGCCCCTCGAGGCGAATTTCGTACCGCCCGGCCTCGTCGGCGGACGACATTCTGCTCATCTCGCTCCCTTCGCACCGGCCCTGCCCGGGGGATTTCCCCGGCAGCACCTCGGGCGTTTGTTGGTGTGATCGAAAGGTAGAAGCAGATGTGGTGAGCCGGCATCACCACATGTGGTGATTCAGGTGGTGAGGTGACGCAGTTGGTCGTCGACGCCGGTCGGCTACAGCAGGTCGAGTTCCTGCGCCCGGCGGACCGCAGAGCGGCGGTTGTTCACGCCGAGTTTGGTGTAGATGCTCTTGGTCTGTGTTCGCACGGTGTTCAGCGAGACGATCAGTCGTCGAGCGATCTCGGGCCCATCCAGGTCTGTGCCCAGCAGTCGCAGCACGACCAACTCGCGTTCGCTCAGCGGTGCGATCAAACCCTGGTCGGCAGGCGCGCTGCGCTCGGTCGACTCAGCGGCCTGCAGAAGTCGACGGGCATAGCCGGAGTTCATGCCCGCTCTCGCGGCGGTTTTCAGCAGGGAGATCATGGCGGGTCTCTCATCGACGAAGATCCGAACATAGCCTTCTGCCTCCGCGAGCCCGAGCGCCCGCTGCAGCGATGCCAAAGCGGCGGGAAGGTCGTCGAAGAGCTGGTGGGCAAGTGCCTGCAGCACAAGGATTTCGATGACACTGCCGGTCCTTGCTCCCGCCTCAGCGGCGGCCAGGAGGCGTCCCAGCAGTCCGGTCACCTGCGTGACGGCGCCTTCCGTCCGGTCCACCGCGTACCGGGCCATGAGCACCCTGGCGAGGGTGATGTGCTCGAACTCGCGCAGGTAACTGAGATCGTCATCAGCGGACAGACCGTGCTCCGCGGCCCAGCCGAGCGCTTGATCCACCGCTCCCTGCACGGCCCATACCCGTGCCCGGAGAGCGGGCACCGGCCGGACATTGGGAAACAGGTCGCCGTTGTAGACCCGCTCCGCCTCGTCGAGCAGGTCGACTGCACCGGCCAGGTCCGACTGGGCCTGCAGTATTCGGGCCGTCGCGACCCGCCAACGGTAGGGGTTCTGCGGCAGGCCGGTATCCTCACCCAGCTCCTGACTCCGATGCAAATACGCTGTGGCAGCTGATAAGTCGTCGCGTTCGCGGGCGATCTCGCTCATCCCCACGTACATGTCCGCGGTGCCCCGCAGGGCCGGCCCGCCCGGCTCGGACCCCCGCTGCAGGGCCTGCTCATAGGTCCGCAGAGCATCGGCCGGCCGGCCTTGGGTCAGTCGAATGTCCGCCAATGCGACCGCGCAGCCGTAGGTGTCTGTCACGTATCCCGCCTCGTAGAGCCCGGCCATGCACTCGGCGTACGCCAAGTGCCCGGCGTCGAGGTCTCCACTGGACCACAACGCGAGCCCGGACAGCCCCGATGCCGCCGTGCGGCAAAGGGGGTCGTCCGGCGCAGAAAGTTCGCGGGCGCGCTGGGCGTGCTCCACCGTGCCGGGCACATCTCCGCCGTAGAGGGCGAGCGCCGACCGGTACAGCTCGATCATTCCCGGCAGAGCGCGAAACCGAGCATCATCCACGATGACCACTTCGGTCGGTGGGAGACCCGGTCCCGCGCCGAGGCCTCGCACTGCGTCCACCAGTCGCTCGGCGTTCCGTAGTTGAGCCTCGACACCGTCGGTCCGCCCGCTCAGCAGCAACGCCCCGACAAACCCGACGATGAGCACCGGTCGCACGCGGACCACGTCGTCGGGCAGTGCCGCGATCCAGCGAAGCACGGTGGCCTCCTGCCTCGTCCTGCCCATGGCCGGGATCGCCACTTCGGCGAGGTCCGCTGCCCGCCGGTGGTCCTGGGCGGCCAGCGCGTGACGGATCGCCTCGGTCGGCTCGCCGGCCTGCTCGAACCACCCGCTCGCCCGTCGGTGAAGATCGGCGACGGAGTCGGGTTGCTCGTCCAGCAGGTGCGAGTGCAGCACGTCCGCGAAGAGCTGGTGATACCGGTACCAGCGGCGCCGGTCGTCAAGCGGGATCAGGAACAGGTTCCCCCGCTCGAGTGCCGCCAGCGTTGCCTTGCCACTGCCCTGACCGGTGACCGCATCGCAGAGCGGACCACTGAGCCGCTCCAGGATCGAGGTCTGCATCAGGAAACGTTTGACGTCCTCTGGTTGCCGGTTCAATACCTCCTCGGCCAGATAGTCGACGATGTATCGGTCGTCACCGGCGAAGTCGGTGATGAAGGTGGTGACGTCGTCCCGGCCTTGCATCGACAGTGCGGCCAATTGGAGCGCGGCGATCCACCCTTCGGTGCGCCCTTCCAGCGTTGCGACATCCGTTGCGGTCAGTGCCAAACCCATGGCCTGGTTGAGGTAGGTGGCGGCTTCGCCGGGGGTGAAGCGAAGTTCGCCGGCGCGGATCTCGACGAGTTCACCGCGCCCGCGCAACCGGGCCAGTGGCAACGGCGGGTCCGCCCTGGCGGCGATCACCAGATGCACGTGTTCGGGGAGGTGTTCCAGCATGAAAGCCATCCCGTCGTGCACCTCGCGCGATTCGATGACGTGGTAGTCGTCGAGCACCAGCACGACGTCGTGCGAGACGGTGTTCAGGTCGTTGAGCAGGCTGGACAGGACCGCCTCGGCCGGTGGCTGGGGCGACTGCAGGATCGACAGCGAATCCGTGCCAACCCCAGGGGCCGCAGTCCGCAGCGCCGCGACCAGGTACGTCCAGAAGACTGCGGGATCGTTGTCTCGGTGGTCGAGCGACAGCCACGCAACGGTTCGTCCGTCGGCCGTCGGAACCGCCAGCCAGTCTACGAGAAGCGTCGTCTTACCGAACCCTGGTGGCGCCGACACCAGCGTCAGTACCGCCTCCGCATCGCCGCTGAGCCGCTCGCTCAGTCGTGGACGGGCAACCCAACCGCGCCGCCGTTTGGGGAGATGGATCTTCGTGTCGAGCAATAGGCCGACCATCGCCACCTCCAGATCAATCACCGTGCGTTGCCCGGCCACCGAAAGGCAGACGACAGTTAGGGGCATCGTGCCAGGAATCTGTCGGTGCCCACGTCCACTCATGACGTGGGTCCAGCTCGCCAAGCCCAGCTCCTGGCCGGCGACGGCGATCAAGGTCTACTGATCATCGACCTGGCCTGATTGTCGAGCAGGATGTCGGCCGCGCCGACCATGTCAGTGATTCGGGTGCGCCCCGTCAGTTCCATCTGGTCTCGATGGCGTGGTCTGCCCCGCGCTCCGCAGTACCGGTGCTTCGATGTCCATGGACCGCGGTGGTCTGCCGTGTTGGTCGATATCAGGCACGATCAACACCGGGCACGCGGCGCCCAGCACGACTGACCGTGCTGTGCTGCCCAGCGCCCGCTTGGCGAGCCAGGATCGCTGGTGGAGTCCCAGCACGATCAGCGACGCGTCGACCTCGCGAGCGACCCGCAGAATCACGTCTGCCGGCCGAGCGCCGTCCGTGATCTGGCGCAACGAGTTGGGTACGCCGCTCGCTGTCAGATGAGCGGCGACGGCATCGAGGTCGCGCTCGTCCGCGGCGGTGGGGACGACGTATCCCTCCGCGCCGACGACGTTCACGATCACCACGTCGACATCGCGAGAAAGTGCCTGGCGCTCGGCCTCGGTCACCGCCGAGAATCCCGTCTCCGTCGGCACATACCCGACCACCACCGTCATTGCTACCTCCTTGCACAAGTGCATCTGGTCCCCTGCTCACCTTAGGGGCGCTTCTGGTCGAGCGCTTGCGTCAGAGGGCTCTGCACCCAGACTCGTGAGGTAATCGTTTGCGCAATCGATTACGGCATGGCATGGTAGGCGGACGACGACGCAGTCGAGGGAGAGGAACGGATCCGATGGTCACCATGCGAGATGTAGCGATGGCTGCCGGCGTGTCCACCGCCACGGTTTCCCATGTGCTCAACAGCACCCGCAAGGTCAATGCCGAGACCGCGGAAGCGGTGCGCCGAGCGATCAGTCGAAGTGGTTATGTCAACGACAGTGTCGCCAGGGCTATGAGAACGGGCTCGACGCGAACCATCGGGTTGGCTATGTCGGCGATCTCGAATCCCTATTTCGGCGAGGTCGTCCATGCCATCGAGGAGCACCTGACCGAACTGGACTACAGCCTGTTGCTGGTCGACACCCATGACGACGAACCCCACGAGCGCCGCGCCATCGGCGAACTGCTCCGGCACCGGCCGGCCGGGATCATCCTTGCGCCCTCCGCCGCGCCGGCACATGCATTGTCGCTCATCGCGGCCCGTGACGTGCCGATAGTGAGCGTCGACCGCGTGCTTCCGGGTGTCGACAGCGTGAGCGTTGAAGGCCGGCAGGCGACGGAAACCCTGGTGGCCCATCTGATCTCGCTCGGTCATCAGCGCATTGCGATGGTCTCCGGCCGATCGGGCCTGGCGACCACGAACGAGCGGATCGCCGGCTACCGGGACGCGATGGAGCAGGCGATGTTGTCCATCAGCGCGGACCTGCTGCTGGTCGGTGACTCCAGAGGGTCGGCCGCCAGGCGGGTCGTGGCAGAAGCTATGGCCAGACCCGATCGACCGACTGCGTTGATGGTCGGCAACAACCAGATGACCATCGGTGCGATGCAGGCACTTCGGGATTGCGGGTTGTCCGTCCCGCAGGACGTCGCGTTGGTCGCGTTCGACGACTTCCCCTGGAGCGACCTCTTCAGCCCCCGGCTCACCACCGTTGCTCAACCGGAGAGCGACATGGCCAAGAAGGCGGTCTCCATGTTGATGGAGCGACTCACAGATCCGGCAGGACCTCCGCGAACCGTCCGGCTGACGCCCACCCTGCACCATCGGGATTCCTGCGGCTGCGGACAGCCAGAGGCGGAATTGGCGACACCGCAGGGCCATCGTCCGTGACGACCGCAGGAGCGCAGCGGCGGCGCGCGATCGTGGACTACGCACGGGAATTCGGGCGTCTTGAAGTTTCCGATCTGGCCGACCGACTCGGCGTGGCACTGGAGACGGTACGTCGCGATCTGACCGAACTGGAGCGCAGCGGTGTGGTGCGCCGTTCGCACGGCTCCGTCTATCCGGTTGATCATGCCGGTTTCGAATCCACTCTGGACTTCCGCTTGCATCAACTGGTCGCAGAGAAACGGCGCATAGCGGACGCGGTGTTCGAGATGATCGGCGACGCCGAGATGATCTACATCGACGAAGGCTCCACCTGTCTGGTGGTGGCCGAACGGGTGCAGCGGTCCCAACGATCGATCACGGTGATCACACCCTCCCTGGCTGCCGCCGTCATGCTTGCCCAATGTCGAACGGTCAGCGTCATCATGCTCGGCGGCCAGCTCCGCGGACCGACGTTGGGCACGATCGGTCCGTGCGTCAACGAGATGATCCTGTCACTGGTCATCGACGTGGCTATTGTTGGTGCCAGTGGGATTTCGACCAATCGAGGACTGACGACGCCCAACCCGGCGGTGTCGGCCGTCAAGGCGACCGTCGTGCTGCAGTCCGCGCGCAAGATCTTCGTCGGAGACCACACGAAATTCGGCGTCGAGTCCTTCTCCCGATTCGCCAAGGTGGCCGACTTCGACGCCCTTGTCACCGATAGCGGGCTGACCCGGCACGACGCCCAGCGCTACGCCAGCCTTGGTCCGACCGTCGACCGGGTCTGACTGGTTCAGCTCCCGCTCGGCACCGAGTCGGCCGCCACCTGCGGATCGGTGGGCGCGGCAACCGGCCAGCAGGTGGCGGTCAACTGCGCACATCTGGTGGGTGACCTACCAGCCCGTGTCCCGCTATTGGACCTTCCAGTGGTACGAAACCGGGATCTTCCTCGCCGCGGCGCCGGCGCTGGGCGCACTGTGCTTCTACCGGATCCGGCGCCGCGCCTACTGACCACGCCCGGCTGCTCATCCGGCCGGACCAGAGTCGCTCGACACGGGTCTGCTCTGCCACGGCCACGAGCCGGTGATCTCGAGTTCGAGCGAGAAACTCAGGAAGGTCCGGATCAGCACGATCCCGCCGAGCACCGCGACGCTTTGCAGCGTAGGTGTGACCGCTACCGTGCGGATGATGTCGGCGGCGACGAGGAGTTCCAGCCCCAGCAGAATCGATCTGCCCAGTTGACGGCGAAAGAACCGGTAGGTGTCTGCCTCCGCTCGACGGAGGCGGAGAATCGCATTCACGAATGCGGCGAGCGCGCCGACGACAATGGCTGCCGTGCCGACCAGGTCGATGGATTTACCGACATCCTCGATGGCGGATCCGAATGTCATCCGATTGACGCAATCTCCGCGGCGGTTGGGTCAGGTCCGCCAATAGCTGTTCGCGGCTGCGACGGTCGCGAACTCCAGTGCGATGACCTGGCTCACCGCGATGAGACTCTCCGGCGTCGTCGAGTAATTCGGCCGGCCACCTTTGAGCACATCGAGGTCGGGTTGGATGTTGTGGATGCTGTGCCGAGCCATCATGATCGCCAGCGCGCGACCCTCCTCCGGCGTGGCGGTGATCAGCGTTCCGCCGGGAACGAGCACGAGTTCTGAATCTGGCACACGGTTCATGGTTCTCCTCCTCGAGAGGCGACGTTCGTCGCCCGTCGCTGGCAACAGTAGGAAAAGGCTGGAAGAAAAGCCTCAGTCAACCGACTGCACTCCTGGATCCGAAGTCAGCCCACGCAGCAGGCTCGCGATTTGGCCACGCGAGGTGATATCGAGCTTGGGGAAGATGCGGTAGAGGTGGGAGCCGACGGTACGGGGAGACAGGTGCAATTGCTGTCCGATCTCTGCATTGGACAGTCCCCGGGCGACCAGGTAGGTGATCTGTAGCTCCTGCGCCGAGAGTATGGACAGAGCTTGCTGCGCCGGTGGTTCGCGCCGTTCACCCGTGGCCTGCAGCTCGACCCGGGCCTGCGTTGCCCAGGCGTCGGCGCCGAGACGGTCGAACGTCGTCAGTGCCGCCCGCAGCGGGTCGCGGGATTCGGAACCGCGCCGCTGCCGGCGCAGCCAGCTGCCGTAGGCCAGCAAGATGCGGCCGCGCACCCACGGCCAATCGATCAGGTTGTGCGCCAGGGATTCGAGGTAGAGCCGTTCGGCATCCTCGTCATCGGCGAGCATCGGCCCGGCGTACAGCAGGTGGGCGTACAGCAGCGGGGATGTGGTGACCGCACCGAGGTCCGCCATGTCGGCGACGATGCGGCCGGCCTGGACTCGCCGGTTGCACACCACCGCCGCCTCGGCGAGGTACATGATGCCCCCGATCTGCTCGCGTTCGTGATGACTGGGGTCGTGGGGGTCGAAGACCCGCTCCAGGGCCTGAGCGGCGTCCGCATGCCGACCGGCCGATATCCACGCGATCCCGCGCACGATCTGGGCTCGGCACAGGAAGTTGTTCAGGGTCCGCAACAGCGGGTGATGCTCCACCTCGGCGACCCGCAGCAATGCTGCGGAAGTCGCACCGCGCAGCGCAAGGTACCGGGCCGCAGTGACGATCGCCCCGGCGCTGCCGATCAGTTGACCGGCATCCCTTGCCAGGGCGGCTCCCTCGGCCGAGCTTGCGGAAGCGCCGGCCCAATCGCCCAGATCGAGCCGCGCAGTCGCTCCTACGCCGAGGGCATGACCGAGCGCACCCACCCGACCCTGGGAACGTAGCGAATTCTCGGCCCGGCTGCTCAGTTCGGTGGCGCGCACCTCGTCGCCCACGGCATGGGCGGCCAGTCCGAGCATCCGCAGGGCGGTCGCATCGGCAACCCCGGGGAGGTCCATCTCGTCGAGAATCGCCATGACCTGCCTGCCCTGCTGGACCGGCTGGGCCAGCGCCAGGGCGGCGATGCAGCGAGCGTCCGGTGTTGCGGAGTAGGCACGCCGAGCCAGGTCAGCCACGCGGGCACTGTCCTTGGCCTCGGTGAACGACCACCAACACCGCTGCGCTGCTGCTACCAGCGCCTTCAGCGCGAGGTCGAGTTCCCCGGCTGCGGACGCCCGACGGTACAGCTCGCACAGCTGCCCGATGCGCGTCCGGTTGCTCGAGAGGGTGGCCATCGGCGCCTCCCGCAACAGTTCGAGGCGGACGGCGTTGATGCCGGACATGTCGCTGTGCTGGGCACTGCTGACCAGCCGATCGGCCAGCGGAACCCGGCCCATGTCGGTGGCAAGCTCGGCTGCCACCAAGTAACGCCGGGCACGGACGGCCGGAACCGTTGTCAGTTGCGCGGACGTCTCCAGCGCGACGATTCCCGCCGGCAGCCGGCCCTCCCGGACGCTGCCCAGCGCCAGGGTCTCCAACTCGTCGGCGAGCGTGTCATCCACGCTCGAGGCTGCGCCGGCCCGATGCCTTGTGCGGCGACCAGAATGCGCCGGTAGGGTCTGCACCCACGCAGCGTGGGCAGCCTGGCGTCGCACCACCGATTCCTGCTGGGCGATCGAGGATCGCACCAGCGGGTGCCAAAAATCCATCCATTCGTCATCGACCCGAACCAGGTGCTTGCGCTGCGCCGGGTTCAGTGCGGCGACGGTGACGACCCGACCGCAGAAGTGGGACGCCGCCGCGAGAATCTCTGGGAGCTTTCTCGTCTCACCGACTGCCGCGATCAGCAACGCGTCGCGGGCGTCAGCCGGAAGATCGAGCAACCGGGGGGCGAAGGCCTGCTCGAGACGGGGACTGATGTGAGGCAGCGAGCTGATCAGTTGTCTCGGGTCGTCGATCGCCGGCGCGGTTGCGCACAACTCGATCAGAGCCAGTGGATTACCCAAGGCGTGAGCGAGAACCCAATCACGTTGGTCATTCTCGAGGTGCACACCGGTATTCGTCAACAGCAGCCTGGAGTCGGCTTCGCCGAGTTCACGAAGAGTCGCCTGCTGGAACGGCGGTCCGAAGGCGGCCGTGGAATATTCGGACCGCAGACCACCGATGAGGACGACGGGGACATCGAACGGCGCGCGTGCCAGGAAGGTGAAGACGTCGATACTGGCCGCGTCCAGTCAGTGCAGACGATCGACCACGATGACCACTGGATGTCCGGCGGCGGACATGGCGAGCAGGTTCAAGCTGCCTTGCGCCACCAGGAGCGGGTCGGGCTCCGGTCCGGCCTCGAGAGCGAACGCCACCCGGAGCGACGAATGCTCGATCGCCGGCAGTGTCGGCAAGCGGGAGAACAGTGGCTGCACCAGCCGGTGCAGGCCGGCGTAGGGCAGGTGCGACTCCGTCTCGTCCCCGGCGGCGGTCAACACGGTGCACGACAACGACTCCGCCCGATATGCGGCCGCACGCAGAACGGTGCTCACGCCAACGCCCGGGTCGCCCTTGAGCAGGAATGCCCCACCCGCCTTCGCTGCGACGGCATCGGCCAGCATGGCCAGCTCCGCGGCCCGGCCCACCACCTGCGCGTTACTCACCCGCGGCGGCTGATACCCGGTTCGGACCATCAGCGATCCGCCCACGACAGGGAATCCCCCGCTGCATCGGCCATCGAGCCAGGAGTCGCGCCGAAGAGCATGGCCAATTGCCCGCGGGACCGGATACCGAGTCTGGGAAAGATGCGGTAGAGGTGGGACCCGACGGTGCGCGGCGACAGGAACAGCCGTTGGCCGATCTCTCTGTTGGACAACCCTTCCGCCGCAAGCCTGGCAACCTGTAGTTCCTGCGCGGACAGCTCGGCCGACAACCCCTGCTCGGGTAGATCGGTACGTTCGCCCGCAGCCCGCAGTTCCGCGCGGGCCTGTCCCGCCCACGTTGCGGCGCCGATCAACTCGAATGTGGCCAGCGCGAGGCGAAGCGGCTCGCGGGATTCACTCCTGCGTCGCCTGCGCCGCAGCCACATGCCGTAGGCGAGTTGAATGCGCGACCGGATCCACGGCCACCTGGTCAGGTCGTTGCTCAAGCCGTCGCGATACAGCGCCTCGGCGTCGTCGTCAGCGGCGAGCACCGGCCTGGCGTACAGCAGTTGCATCGCCAGCACCGGTGACGCTGTCACGCAGGCGAGCGCCTCCATCCTCGACAGGATGTCCTTTGCCTCCTCGCGCCGGTCACACCCCACGGCGGCTTCGGCGAGATACATGATGCCGCTCAGCTGCTCTCGTTGGTGATGACGAGGATCACCGGGATCGAACAGTGGTCTCAACGCGTCGTAGGCATCGGCATGACGACCGGCGCAGATCTCGGCGATTCCGCGCGCCAGCTGCGCGCAGGCCAGAAACTGATTGATCCGGCGCATCGTAGTGGACTTCTCGACCTCGGCTGCCTGCTCCAGTGCCTGCCCGATGTCCCCACGCAGCGCAGCTGCCCTTGCCCCGAGCACCGCAGCGCCGCTGGCCCACACCGGTTGCCCGGTCTCCTCGCCGAGCCGGTACGCCTCCTCCGCACTTCCGAACGCGCGGTGCCAGTCGCCCAGGTCCACCTGCACGGCGCCCTGCAAACCGAGCACATGGGACAGCAGGCCAAGTTGTCCCTGAACCCGCAACCTGGCCTCCGCCCGATCGAGGAAGTCGGCTGCCCGTGTCTCGTCACCGACGGCTCGCGCCGCCATCCCCAGTAGACGCAGGTGATCGGCGTCGACGACGGTCTCGGGGCTGAATCCAGACAGTCGGGTGATGACCTGGGTGCCTCGCAGGATCGGTTCCGCGACAGCGACCGCGGCCAGGCAGCGAGGGTCGTCCTGACTGTCGATCAGCGAGTCCGCCACCTGCACCACCCTCGCACGAGGCTGCGCACCGGTGTCGGCCCACCAGCAGCGGCCGGCGGCGCTGAGCACCAGATTGAGCGCCAGGTCCGGGTCACCGGCCACCTGCGCCCGAACAGCGGTCTCACACAACGCCAGGATCCGGTCGGCATCTCCCGGTTCACCGTCATCGAAGATCTCCCGCAGCCACTCGACCCGCGCCCGGTCCAGTGCGGTGAAGGCGGTCTGTGCGGCAGCGGTGACGAACCGGTCGACCAGATCGGCGCGACCCAGACCGTAGGCGTGGTGGGCGGCCAGCAGCAGCCGCTGTCCTTGCGTGGCCGGGTCCGACGTCAGTTGCGCGGCCCGCTCCAGAGCCGAGATGGCTTCCATCAGCGCACCCCGTCGCACACTTTCGTGCTGGTCGAGTTCCAGCGCGTCTGCAATGTCGTCAGCCGGCCCGTCGACCGCCTGGGATCGGTGCCAAGTGCGCCGCGGGGACTGAACGGGGAACACCGCGCTCAGGGCCGCGTTCGCTGCCTGGCGGCGCGCGACCGGCTCGTGGAGAAGAACACCCGATCGCACGAGTGGATGTCGGAACTGAACGTTCGCCTCGTCAAAACGAAGAATTCCGGCCCGCTCGGCCGGTTCCAGCACAGCCGCTGTTACCGACTGGCCGGAGAGTAAGGACGTACCAGCAACTATCTCGGCCAGCTCCGCACCGCGGTTGACGGCGGCAACGAGAATCGCATCCCGCGTCACCGGCGGCAGGTGCGTGATGCGAGCGGCGAAGGCACGTTCAAGACGCGCAGTCAGCGGCACGCTCTCCGGCTGCCAGCGATATCCCAGCTCCCCCGATTTCCAGACGAGGGGAAGTTCGGTGAGGGCCAGCGGGTTTCCCATGGCCGCCTGCAGGATGGTGTCGCGATCACCGGGTGTCAGGGGCGGTCCGGCAGCGAGCAGCATCCGCGACGAGACGTCGTCCAATCCGTGCAATTCCATCAGGTGGCAATCGGCATCCGAGAGCCCGATCGAGTACCCAGGTCGGACGGCGCCGATCACGGCAATTGCGTCATCACCTATTCGCCGGGCCAGAAAGGCGAGGACCTCATTGGTCCGGCTGTCCAGCCATTGCATGTCATCCGCGATGATGACTACCGGACCCGACGCTGCTCTCTCGGTCAGCAGCGTCAGGGCCGCCAACGCGACCAGAAAGACTTCCGGCGGTGGACCCTGCGCCACACCACAGGCCGTCAACAGGGAAGAAAGCTGCACGGGCGGCACGTCGCCGGCGTCGGGCAGCAACGGCCCCATCAGTTCGCCGAGGCCTGAGAACGGCGGGGCTGCGGCCGATTCCAGCCCGGTGACGGCCAAAACCGTGCAACCGGCGTCGCCGGCCATTTCGGCCGCCCTCCGCAGTAACTGCGACTTGCCGATTCCGGGATCGCCACGCACGATGACCGCGCCGCCTCCGCCGGCGATCCTGGCGACCAAGTCCGCGACGACGGACAACTCGGCCGATCGGCCGACGAGATGGCTCTGCACCAGGTGTTCATCGGGCAGACGACGGACCACCCTGTCGGGGCCGCCACCGGAGAGGCGTTGAGAGTTCACGTCGTCTTCCTCTCCGCGGTGACGTCAGAACCTGAATTCTAGGCCGCAATGAGGCGCCCGGACCAGATCACCGAACAGGGCCACAACCGGTGGCACGCTTCGTCACAACGCAAGAACGACTGCACGACCGCCGGTCCCGGCCACCGCCCGCGCGAGCGCCTCTCGGGCCCTGCTCAGGGAGAACATTTCGCCGATCAGGATCTCGATCGGCCCGGCGGACACCAGCTCACCCAGCCCGGCGAGCCGGGGTCCGTCCGGTACCACGAGAACCGAGTGCACCTTGATGGCCCGCTCCGACGGCGGCGGATCGGCCGTGATGGTCGCGATCACACCGCCATCCCGCACGGCGCGCATGGTGATCACCGCTTCGAGCGGGACGGCATTGACGGCCATGTCGACACCGTGCCCGCCGGTCAGCCATCGGACCTGTTCCGGCCAGTCGGGCGACCGGTGGTCGACGACCCTGGCGACCGCGGCAAGGCGGTCCGCGCTGTTCTCCCCGGCGGTGGTGATCACATCGGCACCCAGGTGCGCTGCCAGTTGGACGATGACGGCACCGGTCACCCCGCCGCCGCCGTGCACCAGCAGCGACCCTCCACCGGACTCGTGGAGACGGAGCGTGTCCCGAAGGGTCTGGTCAGCCGTCAATCCGGGAACCGGTAGCACTGCGGCCACGTCGAAGCGTACGTCGGTGGGAATACCGGCCACGTGGACGGCGGCGACCACGAACTTCTCCGCCCATGCGCCCTGGCCGCGGATCCCCAGGGAATGCGTCATCACGCGCTCACCGACCACAAATCCGCCCACCCGGTCACCCACCGCCTCGACGACGCCGGCCGCCTCCACTCCGAGAGCCATGGGCGGGGACAGCCCGATGTCCCACTCCCCGCGGCGGGCCACGTCATCCCATCGCCCTACCCCGGCGTTGACCACCCGGATCAGCACTTCATCCGGGCGGAGCCGTTTCGGATCGGCAAATTCAAGGCCCTCCACGACCGAGGAAAAGGACCGTATTCCGGCTCCGCGCACGTCGGGTCTCCTTCCGCCCGGCGACATCCGGGCTGACCAGCAGCATGGCCGAAGCATCGCCGGCTCTGCTTCGGACAGGTGACTGAACATTTCAACCGATGATGCAAATGCCGTCATCTGACTGATCGCTCGCCGGATGCACGGTCCTACGGTCGATTCCGGCACAACGTCACTGGAAACCACGGAAAGGCATTCACATGGTCCCCACCCACAAACTATTCCGTCACGCCCGACGCACGATATCGGCTGCGGTCGTGATCACCACTCTGCTCGGCGTCGTCGGAGTGAGCGGAGCGAGCGCTGATGCCGCAGCGGTCCAGCGCGTTTCCCCGCAAGCCACCATCGTTCTCGTTCACGGCGCCTGGGCCGACAGTGCGAGTTGGGACAGCGTGGTCGGCAGACTCCAGGATCGCGGCTACACCGTCGACGTCTTCCCCACTCCCTTGCGCAGCCTCGCCGGTGACACCGCCGCTCTTCGAACGTATCTCGACGCAATCACGGGGCCGATCGTGCTGGTGGGACATTCCTACGGGGGTGCAATAGTCACCGATGCAGCCACCGGCGACCACCATGTCAAGGCGCTCGTCTACATCGACGCATTCGCGCCCGACCTGGGCGAGAATGCGCTGTCACTGCCCGGCGCCACGTCGGCTCTGGCCAATCCTGATCCGACAAAGGTCTTCACCTTCGTGCCGTCGACGCTCCCGCCCACGGCCGCCACGGATCTGTACGTCCTTCCCGATGTGTTCCGCGCCGCGTTCGCCAACGACATCCCTCGTCGTCAGGCTGCGGTCCTGGCCGCCACCCAACGACCCGTGACGCTGGGCGCGTTGAGCGAGTTGTCCACCGAACCGGCGTGGAAGACGATCCCATCCTGGTATCAGGTCGGCACCATCGACAAGGTGATCATCCCGGCCCAGCAGCGAATGATGGCTCGACGAGCCCACTCCCACACCGTTGAGGTCAAGGCATCGCACCTGCCGATGATCTCGCAGCCCGCTGCCGTGGCGAGAACCATCGAAAACGCAGCCTACGCAACGACCTGAGCTACTCCTCGGCCTTCTCGAAGGCCGAGGAGCGCAGGTACGTGCGGTCAGAGACCGTGCTCCGCCAGCCAGGTCAGGCAGGCCTTGGCCACCTCCGGCCAGCCGCTGTCGATCACCAGCGAGTGGCCGCGGTCCGGGAATTCGACGAGGTCGGTGACGGCGGCGGAGTGCCGGTACTGCTTCAGGGTCGACTTGGTGATCGATTCCGGCACGGTGTGATCGGCGCCTCCCATGATCAGCAGCAGCGGTCCCCGATCGGCGTTGTCGGTGTCGACCTTTGCCGGGGAGTGCGGTGAGAAGTTCGCGGCGGCGGCCTCGAACAGCGGGCGGCCCGGGGCCGGAATCGCCCATTTCTCGTGAAGTGCGTCGGATTCCTCTTCGGCAATGGCATTTCCGAATCCGTATCTGAACTGCGCCGGGGTCAGCGACACCGCCTGGTGGATGTTGGCCGGGTTCCTGAAGACCGGGAGTGTGGAGCGCAAGGCGGACAACGGCAGCGGCAGAACGCCTTTGATCTGGGCGGCATCGATACCGATGGCCGCTGCGCCGACGTTCTGGCCCAGCAGCTTCTCGGCAATCATGCCGCCGAACGAGTGGCCGATCAGGATGGGTGTCGCCGGCATGTCCGCGATGAGCTTGCCGTAGTGCTCGGTCACCTCCTCGATGCCGCGGTTGGCTACGGCGCCGGGGTCGGCCCTGGTTTCGGCTACCGTAGCCGCGTCACCGGGCCAACCCGGCGCAATCGCTTGATACCCCTGGCTCTCGAACTCCTCGATCCAGGGCGTCCATGACGTGGCATGCAGCCACAACCCGTGAATGAACACGACGGGAGGTTTGGTGTTGGTCATCTGCAACCTTTTCCAGGCGTTGTGAGATTCGGACGACCTACATGATGTCGGCCGGCCCGTCGGGTGGGCTTGCGTCATCTGACTGAAGCGGCGCGGCAGGCAACTCACCTACCGTCGGAGACGGCGCTACCGAGCCGGGCTGCGTCGACCCCGGACAGCCGGAAAGGATCTCCAGCGTGGAACAGATGATGGCTTTGCGCGCTCATGCGCGTGGCGGGGCCGAAGTTCTCAGCTACGAGCCGGCACCTCGTCCGGTCCTGGAGGCGGGCGACGTGCTCGTCGAAGTCGCCGCTGCCGGCATCACCTTTGCCGAGCTGATGTGGGACGAGACCTGGACACGCGGCGGTATCGACCGGACTCCGACCATCCCGTCGCACGAAGTCTCCAGCGTGGTGGTGGACGCCTGGCCAGGTCCGCTGGACCTGCCGGTGGGCACCGCGGTCTACGGTTTGGTGCCCTTCGACCGAAATGGCGCGGCAGCCCAATACGTCGCTGTGCCTGCCTCGTCGCTGGCGGCGAAACCGCCCGACGTGTCGGACATCATCGGCGCGGCCGCACCTCTGGCTGCCCTGACGGCCTGGCAGGCCCTGACCGCCCACGCAGCATGCCGGGCCGGCGACACCGTCTTGATCCACGGCGCCGCCGGCAGCGTCGGCGGCATGGTGACACAACTGGCGAAAGTCCTTGGTGCCCAGGTGACCGGCACCGCCCGGGGCGCCGATAGCGCCCTGGTGCGCGAATTGGGCGCCGACCGGGTGATCGACTACGAAACCGAGGCGTTCGAAAATTTTCCCGGACCGCTACGACATCGTCATCGACACCGTCGGCGGTCAGACGCTCGCGCGCTCTTACGGGGTGGTGCGGCCCGGTGGCCACCTGGTGACGCTCCAGGCGCCGCCGTCCAGTGAGCAGGCGGACCGGTACGGCATCACCGCGACCTTTTTCGTCGTCACGGCCGACCGGGCACAGCTGATGGAGATCGGCGCCATGATCCAAGACGGTCGGCTCCGCATCACCGTCGCCGACAGCTACCCGCTCGCCGACGGCAGGCTGGCCTATCTCAGCGGATCCCGGGCCGACCGAGCGCCGGGAAAGACCGTGCTACTCGTCCGCCAATGATCAGTTCTTTCCGCTGCCGGCCAACACGCTGGTCGTCTCGTTATGGATCAAATCGGGAGCCGGATCAGGCTGCTGAGGAACCGGCACGTCCGCCGGGCCCGGTTTCATCACCGCCGTCCGGCGGCTCCGTGTCCGGATGAGGGCCACTGCACCCGCGGCGATGGCCAGTGCGAGCGAGACGGCTGACACCGCACGCAACGGCTCGCGAATCGGCGCGTCGGACACCACGGCAGCACGTTGCTGACCGGACGCCGCGGCCAGCACCCAGGGATAGGTGGCGACCGTATCGGGCAGGCCGGGCCGCCGAACGGTCAGCCGCACCGAGAACGGCTGCGTCCATTCGATGTCGGTGCTCACTGACCAGGTGCCGTCGGCGATGGGGACCGCTGGAACTGTGGGCCCAGCCGCCCCGCCCGGGTCGACCAGGGTGATGAGCACGCCGCGAATGGGCGCGGGCGCGGGTCGCCGGGTGTCGAACACGGTGGCCACCAACAGGTTCCGGCCGGGCACGTTGGTCCGGACTGCCAGGGTTTCCTGAAGGTCGCCCGCCGCGGCATCCCGGACCGGGACTACGGCGGCAGTCGGCTCGCGGATGTACTGAGGCTCCATCGCCGGCTGACTACTGGTGAGAACGCCGACAAGCAGCAGGATCCCCGCGGCCACCCCAGCCTCGAGCGCGATCGTGCGAACCGGGATGCTCTGCCGGTCGCGCCGACGCAGCCTGCGGTGATTGGCCAGCCCCAGCGCACTCACCAACACGACCAGGGCAAGCTTGACCAGCAGCGTCCTCCCGTAGAACGTCGACACCAGCGCGTCGACCGACCCGACCACCCCTGATGCCAGG
The DNA here is from genome assembly GCA_038229825.1 of Mycobacteriales bacterium. Taxonomy (GTDB): domain Bacteria; phylum Actinomycetota; class Actinomycetes; order Mycobacteriales; family Nakamurellaceae; genus Nakamurella. The sequence continues at coordinate 95,484 of JBBROB010000001.1, read as the reverse complement.
TACGAGCCGGTGACGATCATGACAGCCACGCAGATGGCCGCCGGTACGGCGAAGGTCCGGAGCGTGGCGGCGACATCGACGCCAGAACGCCGCGCGGCCGGCAGTATCGCCAACAGCGTCAGCAGCAGCACACCGGACCAGGTCGACGCGGCCAGCAAGTGCGCGGTGTCTGCGGCGACCCTCGTGGTGGAGGCGACCAACCCGGCAGCGGAGTGGCCCATCAGCGCCGTGTCGATACCAACGGCGAGGCTCCCGACAGTGATCAGCGCCCGCCGGAACGCGGTTCGAGGAAGCCGCACCGGCCGCAGAGCTGCTGCCAGCAGGAGAACGAAACCTGCTGCTCGCAAAGCGAAGTGGAGTCCGAAAGAGCTGAACAACACCTGCTGCAGCGAATTTCCCCGCTGCAGAGCCTGGTCGGCGAACAGTGCCAACCCGAAGACCAGGCCGGCGCCGGCACCCCATGCAGCGGCCAGTCGCATGCGGCCGAGCAGGGCATCGTCCCTGGTGCCAGTCGTTCGCAGCAGTCGTGACGCCAGTAGTCCGCCCAGTGCAACAGACAGCGAGAGGAAGATCCCGGCCCGCAGCAGCACCTCGTCCGGTGGTGGGGTGGGCTCGACCGATCCGGCGGCGCTGACCGCGGTGGCCACACCGAAGACCAGCAGCCCGTTGGTCCGGTGCAGGTCATCGCTGGATAGGGTTTCCCAGCTCATCCGGTAGGCATCCCGCGCCAGGGTCGGAATGGCAGCGATCAGATCCACCGGATCCTCGGTGCCCGCGCCCTGTTCGATTCGCATCGAGGTCGGCCGGAAGTGCCGACCGTGACTGTCCACGATGTCCAGCGACATCGCGCTCAGCATCACCGATTCGCTGAACTGCATGCGGATCTCAGCCGGGGCAGCGGCCAGTGTCTGTCCGTCGGCCGGCGTGCTGCTGGTAAGGAACGCGTGTGCGCTGGCGGCCGGCGCCGGCAGCAGCAGAAGCAGTCCGCACACCAGACCGGACAAGAGCCCCAGGCGGCCACCGATCCCCCGACGATCGACGGCCGCTGCAGGCAAGACGCCCGACCCGAGCCTCATAGCACCGGGACGTGCGGGAGCTTCACGTCTCCCTCCACGATAGTCGCCTGCTCGCCGGAACGTAGTGCGGCGTGGGTGTTCTGGTAGACCAGGTAGTAGGTCTGCCCGGCCCGCAGGTCGTGTCCCTGCCGCATCAGGGACACCCGCTTGGTGCTCTCCGACCTGCTCTCGCTGACCAGCACCGGCGGGTGCGCCTGGTCGGTCTGGAACCGGCTGGCCTTCTCGCTGTCCAAAACCACGTAGCTGACAGTCACCAGCCCGCCGTCCCCGACGACGGCGACCCGGGAGAACCGCACACCCAGCTTGTCTTCCAACGCTGAGTTCTGCGGGAACACTGCGCTCGCCGTGGTCGAGGCCTTCGCGATGAAGGTGTGGTACCCGGTGAAGCCGAGCAGCACCACGACCAAGGCGAGCCCGCCTATCGCCGGCCCCCGGAACCGAGGGCGACGAAGGGCGGCGAACATCTTGCGGAACATTCGAAGATCTCCTACGGATTGGTGAAGCGGGTGGAGGTGAAGCTGTCGAAGTACGCCGTACCCGAGGTTCTCCCGGTTCCGGTGTAGACGACCCCGGCCGAGGCGCCGAGGTAGGCGTTCTCGATGCGGTACTGGGAGTTCGTCGTCGAGGCCGTGCTCACCGCAACCCCGCCGACCTTCAGCGTGACGGAGCCGTTAGCGGTCGCCGTCACCGCTGCAGCCCAGCTGAGTTCGATCAGCTTGGTGCCTGCGCCAGCGGCTACCCACGTCCCAGTGACCGGTAGCGTGGTTCCGTTCCGGCCGATTGCCAACCGGAACTGGGATGAGGTACCCGTGCCCCGGTACTGCAGCGCAAACGCCTGACCGTTGGCCGTCCGCCCCTCGAAGATCGTCAGGATATTCGTGGCCGAACCCGAGTTCAGGGTGTTCTGGTTGAACAGGAAGCGCGCGAAGTACTGCGTCTCCCCCGCAGGGGTGGTGTCGGTGACGTAGCTCGTCCGGTTCCCGGTGGTGGCCGGGACAGCTACCAGGAGCCCGCGGGTTGAGAGCGGGACCTCGATCGCCGGAGTGCGACGTAAATTCGCCGCTGTGGAGGACGAGACCTGACCGGTGCGGACCGGCCAATCCCCGAGCGAGGCGTTCTGGAAGATAGACGCGAAGACAAGGTTCTGCCGGACGGTGACAGTGCCGGTGGCAATGTTGCTCCACCGGTTGTGCGAGTCCAGGGCCCGTACGTTGAAGGTCGGCCGTGCCGCCAGCCCCGAGAACGGGATACCGGTCACGGTCAGGACACCGTTGGTCACGGTCCAGTTCGCCACATTCACCCGGGTGGCCCGGCCGACGCCTGGATCCCGGTTCCCCACCCAGTACTCGACTGCGGTGAGGCCAGGCGGTGAATCCACCTGCACGTCAGCCGAGAGGCCGATCGAACCAGTGGTCGGGGATTGTGAGCCCCTGAAGTTGGCCAGATACGGCGTCACGGTGAGTATCTGAACAGCCGGTGCGCTCCAGTTGCCGGCGTTGTCGATCACCCGGAAATTCACCTGGTACTTGCCACCTGTCAGCCGCCGGAGACTGAGTCCGGAGGCACTGACCGTCTTGACCCCGTTGACGGCGGTGGTGGTGATCGTGGTTTGGGTCGCGTTGCCTGCGCCCGGGTCGTTGGTACCGATCCAGTACTCGGCCCCGGTGAGGACCCCGCCGTCCTCGACGTAGGTCGCCGTGACGCTGACCCTGACGGCACCGTTGGTCGGATTCGGCGTGACGGTCAAACCGCCGAGGGTCGGAGCCGTCTTGTCCACGCTCAGGGGCGCCAGCTTCAGTGGGCCCCAGTTGCCCGCGGCGTCCTTACCGCGCACCCAGATCTCGTGCGGTCCATCGGTCAGACCATTGATCTCGGAAAGCGGGATGAGCGCGTAGGCCGCTTCCGTCGGCGAATCCATTGCTCCGTCAACCGCTATCAGCTGGAGCCCGGTCCCGACCGGAACATCCTGCGATGCCGGATCAAGGAACGCCTCGGCCGCGACCACAGCGCGTGTCGGTGTAGCGCCGGGGACGGCTGTCGGATCGGTGTCCGGGTCGGTGACCTCAGCCGAGACAACCAGACTGTCCGGGTTGCTCGCGTCACCGATCTGACCGTTGGTCGGGTTCGGTCCGACTGCAGCCGCGGTCACCCCGGGCCCGGTCTTGTCGACGATCAACGGTACGTCCAGGGTCGGGCCCCACAGGCCCAGCGAGTTCTTGCTGCGCACGAGGATGTGATGGGTGCCCTCGACCAGCGCCTTGACAGTGGCCGCCGGAATCGCGACGTCCTCGGACACCACGGTGGCCTGACGGTTCAGCGTCAGCGCATCCCCGACCCCGTTGGACGCCACCGCGTCCATGAAGTACTCGGCAGCCGTGATGGTTCCACCGGTGGCGCTGTCGTCTCCGGTGGTGGACAGCGCCACATCGACGCTGCCGTTGGTCGGCGAGGGATCAACCGAACCGTTGGTGGTCTGCGGGCCCTTCTTGGGCAGGTTGAACACCACCGATCCGATAACACCCCAGTTGCCATAGGGACCCGCAATCGCCGGATCCTTGCCAGCAGCATCGTGTGCCCGTACGTAGATGACGTGCTTTCCCGCGTCCAGGCAGCTCAGTGCCACCGGAGCCGGGCCGGCGGCCGGTGTGCAACTCGCCCCGTCCTTCGGCACGGCGGGAATGGTCCCGGAGACCGGGCCGACCGTGATCGCACCGAATGTGCCGGTGGTCATCGGCTCCCCGAACCCGACACCTGTGGTGACCGCGTCGTCAACTACGAACTCGGCCTGGTCAACGACGTTGCCGCCAGTTGTTGCATCGCTCAGGTCCGCTGTCACGGTGACATCCCCAAGGCCATTCGATGGATTCGGCGACGCCAGGATGTGGGCCGTGACCGGGCCGACATCGTCCGTGCTCGGCGGCGGTGCATTCGTGTCGAGGAAGGTCAGCATCCCGCCGAAGGCGAGCTGGTTCGGGTCGTCGGTGGTCTGCCCGTTGTTGTCCAGATGCAGAGCCGCCTCGAACACGGCGAGCTTCGCCTCAGGACCGGGAGCGATCTTCACCAGGGTGTCCAGGGTCTGACCCGGCTCGATGCTCTCCGTGGACACCGTGCTCGGGTACTGCATCGGGTGACCGTCCTCGGCGATTTCCACCTGGTCAGCGCCGAGCACGCTCATCGCGTGCGTCTGAGACCCGGCGTTGACGTACCGCAGCAGCGCGGTATGCCCCTGGTCGGTGCTGATCGGATCGGAGGACGGGAAAGGCTTGCCGTTGAACATTCGGTATTTGGGTGCGAAGTTACGCATGTCGAAGCCGGACGGATCGTTGTTCAGGTCCGGATCGATCTCGGTCATGACCAGAACGGCATCGTCGTCGTACGCGGTCCCTGGTGTGCCGTAGGCCGTCGCGTCGGCAGGCAAAACCACCAGTGCCCCGGCCAGCCCCATCGCGACCTGCCGGGCCCCGTTCGCGGTGTGGCCGGCTTCGTAGAGGAAGGTTCCCGGGCGGGAAGCCGTAAATGTGTAGGAGCGGGACTGCCCATCGCTGACGCCCGACCGGTCGTCTCCGGATGATCCGGGGTGCAAGACCTTGTCCTGTCCCGGTAGGGCAAGTGAGACCGACTGGCCGGCGAGGTCGTTGTGCAGAGTGATGGTCACGTCCAGGCCCTGGTGGATGACCAGCACGGGGCCCGGTGCCGTCGCGTCGACCGAGGGGTCGGACGAGGTGCTGAAGCCCCACACCGGCGTTGCTACGCCGAGGATCTGCTGACTGGCGGTGCGGGCGTACAGGTCGCAGGTCGCGGTCCCGGCTGCTTCGCTGCACCCGGTCGCGCCCAGTTTGCCCGCAGCGCTCGCACGAAGCCGCGGGGAGGCAGCCGCCCTGGGGGCGGCGTCCGCACCGGCAGTGGATCGCACGAACGAGCCGGCCTGCTGGACGTGACCCGCCTGCACGGGCCGGAGGGAGCCGCTGGCGGCGGCGGCCGCCGGCGCGACCGAGACGGTACCGGTCAGCAGTGCGACAGCGAACCCGGCGACCACGATCCGACGGGCGCGCCCTCGGTTCGTCGCTGGTTTGAATGTCCTGATCATCTGCGTGGCCCTCACTTGCCCGGGCAGCCGGCGGGCGGGTCGATGCGGAAAATCGTCATCATTCCCCCGAAGGTTGCTCCGTAGTTGGTCGCTTGCTGCAGCGCGTGGCTGTGCGCGATGTGGTAGTACTCGCCACATTCGTTGTTGGAAGTCAGAGTCGTCGGGAGCGGATTCTTGGTACCCAGGTAGCCGCTCTCGGAGAACCAGGTGTCGGTTCCGACCAGGAGCTGGTCGGTGATCGCGGGAATGTTGGTCGGAATCGGATTCGTCAGGGCGTTCCAATGCTCGACGTCCCGCCAGTCCATCAAGGTGTCCAGGGTCTGGCCGGGACCGACATCCAGGTCGTACTTGTTGTAGGACAGATCTTCTCCTCCGGGCCCCTTGAGTGCGTGGCCGTCGCGGTCGATCACCCGCTCGTCACTGCCGTGGGGGTGAAACGGATAATTCACGGTGCCGGCGTTGAGGTAACGAATGGTGGCCGGGCGCGGGTTATTGGTCGCGTCATATGGCTTGATGTGCACGAAGGCCGAATACGGCTGCGTCGGCAGCCATGAAGCGCCGTTCGGCGCGATGGTGTCCGGCATGCTTCTGCCGTTGATCATGAAATACCGCGCACGATAGAGCGTCCAGTTCACCGGTTGGCTCCGCTCTACCGCCAGGTGCACATCGGGGTCCACCTCGGACAGTAGGAACACATAGTCCTGGCCAACGGTGAAGGCCGAGTCGGCTCGCTCGTTGACCGTTGGGGCCGCCGCGTCGTAGCCAACTGGCCGGACGATCAGAGCGCCGTACAGACCCATCTGCACCTGCTTGTTGACGTCCGTCCCGCTTTCGTACAGATAGGTCCCCGGCGAGCCCGCAGTGAAGGTGTAAGTCACCGAGCCATTGTTCGCGGGCGCCGGCTGCACCATCGATGTCAGCGGTCCAGCCGGGCCACCGGCAGTGGCAGGCGGGGCGAACTGCGGCTGCGCCGGATTCCCGTTGGCCTTCACACCCTTCTGCCCGGGGAAGATGATGGACGTGTCCTCGGGGAGGGTGTTGTGCAGCACAATGGTCACCGCTGTGCCCGACGTGACACAGAGTGTCGGTCCGGGCAGCTGGAAGCTCGTGCGGCTGTCGTTGTAGCTCCACATGTAGATGGAATTGCCGTCCGGGGTGGACGCGTAGCCATCACTCGCGGTCAGTGAAAAGGTCTGCTGGGAACCGGTGTCGCAGATCGCACCGACTGCAGGCGGGGTGGCGGCCGAGGCAACCTGAGGTACCCCCACCATCGAACCCATCACGATGGCGGCGGTCACCAAGACCCCGCGGCGGCGCCGAGATCGCTGAAGAATGTTCATCGGAAGTCTCCTCGTCCGCTCAGACGTTCGCAGCGGTCTGGGCGGGCAGTGTCGTTGCGGTGACCTCGATCTCGGTCATCATGCCGCCGTATCCGGTTCCACCGCCGTTCTCCAGGGAGGAGTATTTGCGGTCATACAGCAGGTAGGTGCCGGTTGCGCTGGGCGCAGTGAAGATCACGTCCCGGCTTTCGCCAGGGCCGACGTCCACGGTGTTCGTGTTGATGTAATTCTTCGTTCCGTCCCTGCCCTTGAGCAGGCTGGCGTCCATCGCGACGATCTGCAGGTCGATGTTGTCCACCGACATGGCATGGTTCTGGTAGCCCAAATTAGACAATCGCAGCAGCACACGGTCCCCCGGGTTGCAGGTGATCTTGGACGAGATCGGCTGGTACTGCAGGCGTCCCGCATCGACCGTCATCGGGTCGCCGTTGGCCTCGACGGTATCGGGGTAGGCGCGACCGTTCAGTAGCCAGAAACTGGGGTCGAAGTCGGTCCAGTCACTCACCTGGATGTGAGCATCACGGTAGTGCGCGGCGGACCACAGTTCAGTGATCATGAAGGCGAATTCGCGGTCGTACCGGGTGGAGCCGTCGCCGTCGTTGTAGGCGTACTTGGTGCCGACCGGGTCACCGTTCACCGGGGTGGCATTCTGCTTCGGTCGGACGAAGACCATCCCGGTCATGCCCATCTGGACATGCTCGACATCCTCGAAATGGCAGTGGTACATGTAGGTTCCGGCGTCGTGTGGGCGGTAGAAGTAGGTCAGGTCACGGCCGACCGGCACTGAGAGCGACAGCTCAGGGACGCCGTCGAACAGCGGGATCGCGTTGACGAAGCCGTGCCAGTGCAGAGTATGCCCGTCGAAAAGATCCGGCCGCTGCTGCAACCCGAGATTGGTCAAGGTGATCAAGATGTCGTCCTCCTCGTCGAAGGACAGCATCGGGGCGCTGATCTGGGCGTGGCCGCGCTGCGCGGCCACCTCCTCGTCGGTCAGCCCGGTGACGTCCCGGAATCCGAAGACGTAGGTGTTGAACCCACCGCTCGGGGCCAGCGGATCCGGGAAGAACGGCAGGTCCGCGGGAGCACTCGCGGGCATCGCCACCCAGCCATCAGTGCCGGCCAGATGCACCGTCTTCGGAACCTTCGGTGCCGCAGCGGCAACCCGGGACAGCCCGGCCGGGCTCGGCGCCCCCGATGCGGCGGCCGTGCTGCCGAGCAGGTCGGTCCCGAGCACCGTCGCTGCCAGCACTCCGGTTCCTCCTACCAGGAAGGACCGTCGGGACAGAAACTGCCGACGGCTCGCATCGAGGTCGTGATCAGTCATCGAGCACTCCGAATGGGTACGTAGAGGTGGTCTGGAACGCCGTGGTCTGGAACGCCGTGGTCTGGAACACCGAGGGGGACAACAGGTCGTAAATGGTCATGGCGTCATCTGGTCGGAGCCGACGTCGTAGCGGGTGGTGCCGGCGGACGGTCTGGCCTGTCCGTCGATGTCGGACGTCGGCGCCTTGACCGTGGTGGAACTCCAGGCCGGCAACTTCGTCGCCGTCCCCCCACCGCGGGCCGGAGATCCGCTGGCCAGGTGGTAGTCGCCCTGCAGCCCCAATGGCAGAATCTGCGTCACGATCACGGCCTGACGGAATGCCGGGTACATCCGCGACGGCAGCACGCTGACCCCGATCCCGTACGCCTGGACGAACTTCGGATCCGAATTCAGATTGGTCGGGGAGGCAGCGAAACCGGTTGTCGAATTCAAGACGGAGTACGTCGGGACCAGCTGGATACTTGTATTGTCGGCGACACCCATGTCCCACGTGGTGATGTCGTTGTTGGTACCGCTCGGATGCGCCCCTATCCCGTAGACCCAGCCACCGCTGAACCGGCCGGCCCGGTTGTCGAAGAAGATGTCGTTGAACAGGGTCGGCCTGCTCACTGACTTTCCATTCGAGATCGCCGTGCCCATCGTCGCCAGCTTGGTCTGCAGCGCAAGGCTGTTGGTCGCCGTGGACAACCCCGCAGGTGCCGCCGAACCGTTACTGGTGACGGCTGTCGCCGTGGTCAGATTCTTGCTGATGGTGTTGTTCACGACGTTGACGAATGCAGCATCGTCCAGCGCGATACCGCCACCTTCATGGGCGGAGACGTTGTCGGAGATGGTGTTGTTCGTGATGTCGATCGCGCCCAGGTTGGTCGAGATGTGCGAGCCGCTGACCTGCAGCAGCCGGATGGCTCCGCCGTCGTCGTTCGCCAGATTCAGCGAGATGACGTTGGCGTTGATGGTCACCGGCCCGGTGCCTTCGGAAAGGTCGGTGGATACCGCGGGCAGTTCACCGGCGATCATCACCGCGCCACCCTCGTCGTAGGACTGGTTGAACCAGATCTTGTTGCGGGCGATCAATTGCGTCCTGCCCGACGCGGTGGCCTGGTAGCCGAAGGCCGAGATCGCGCCGCCATACTCCGCGGAGAAGTTGCCGCAGATTGCGTTGTCGGTGACCTGGTAGCCGTCGCTGCCCTTGAACAGGCCGATGCCGCCGGCCAGATTCGTGCCGCCGTTGTCCCTGATCTGGTTACGCGCCACATTCAGGTCGTAGTTTCGGTTGTCGCCGACATAAGGAGTTCCCACCCGGATGGCGCCGCCGTAGGCGCCGCCGTTGCCGCGGATGATGTTGTCGGTCACCTGCAGGCCGCGGACGTTGCTGTGCACGTAGATCCCGCCGCCCTGGGTGATCAGCGCACCGGTCGCACCGTAGGGCGTCTTCACCCCGCCGGTCAGATCGTTGACGTTCGCGGCGATGTCGGACTGCGCGCCGCCGGTGATGGTGAACCCGTCGATGCTCAGCGGGTAACCGCTGAGCGTCGGGGCGCCGGGATCGTCCAGCACGGTGACCGCAGCAGCGTCCGGGACGGCCGGGTCACCCGAGTAGGTCAATGCGGAGAGCGTACTGAGCCAGTTGGCGCCGTTGCCCGTCAGGTTGTCGATGTTGAAGCCGGACCCGTCGAGAATCGACCCCAGCACGTAGGTGCCGGAAGGATCGAAGCCACCCGGCCCGACGCCCTGGATCTTCACCTGGTGGTGGACGATGACATTCTCGTTCCACTCACCGAGTGGGGTCGCGGCAGTCGGGACATTCGGATAGACGACCACCAGCCAGTACTTGAGCGAGTTGGTCGGCCGCGCAGCCTCTAGTGCGGCCTGCACGGTGTGGAAGCCCGCGCTCGGATGAACTGGATCGCCCAGCGCCGCGACCTCAACGATGCGTGGATTGCTACTCGAATTACTGCCGGTTGCCGAACCCAGCACCTGAATCGTCAAACCATTGACACTCGATGCCTTGTCCGCACGGGTGATCGTGAGCGCCTGCGACCCGAAGCCAACGCCGATATTGGGCACCGTGAAAACGATCGCCTTGTCCGACCACGAGGTCGGAGTAACGGATACTGTGCCGAGCTTGATGGTGCCTGGCGGGGAGCCGAAGGAGAATCCCGACACCGTCACAGTTCGTGCCGCCGGGGCGTCCGTGGTACGGACGTACGGCTTGTTGACGGCGAGCAGTTGAGGCGCGGTGGTACCGAGGTCACACTGCGTCGGGTTCGCCACCGTGGTGTCGGGCGCGAGCGCCGTCGACGCGACCTGGGTCGGTGCCTCATCGGTCACCGTGTACAGGCCCGGCCAGGCCTGGAAATTGGTGGCAATGGTGCGGAACCGCGGGTTGTAGTCGGCATTGGGTTTGCCCGGCGCGCCTGGGTCGTTGCCGACGAACCGGTACATGTTGGGGCAAGGGCCCGCCGGAAGAGGGCAGTTGAAAGTGTCGGTGGACGGCTCCAGCGCCTCGTACATACCGTTGAAGTCAGTGTGCGTGGTGTCGACCAGGCGGCCGGCCCAGTCGTACAGCCCGACCGGCACGTTGGGAATGCCCTGCGCCTCACCGTAGTTCGCGCTGCGCTTGTCCAGGCTCAGCCCGAGGTCATTGAGGGTCAGGCCCCAGAAGTGAGCCGGGATCGGCACTTCGGTGAACAGGCTGAAGTTCGGCGCGGTGGCCTGGCCGGAGCGAACGGTTACCAGCTTGTCGGCGCACGACGGCCGGTCGTATCCCTCGAACGGGCTGCCACCGCCGGCGATGAAGGCTTCGTTCGTGACCGCGACCTTGTGTAGTGCTCCGACACACGGCGAGATGATGCCCGCCTGCTGTGACGGCGGCTGCGACGGCGGGCGAGGGGACGCATCGGGCGGCCCCGCCGTGCCAGTGGCCTCCGCCAACGTAACCGACTGCATGTTCTCCTGGGGCAGGTAGGTGTCACCGTCGAAGACGTTCACGTCCTCCTCGCTGGTGACCTTGTACATCGGGTTGTTGTCGGACGGATCCGTGGGAATCTCGACCGAGACGATGTAATCCCATGCCGGCAGATCCTGCTCGGGGTAACCGGCAGTGTGCAGGTCGGCATACAACGGCAGTTGGTGATCGGGAGCCGGGTTCTTGGAGTTGCCCGGGCCGTACAGGTTGACCTTGCTGCTGGTGAAGCCGTAGTTGCCGTTGACGGTCTGGCCGGCAGCACCGGGAGTGCTGTCGCTCGGTCCGGTCTGGATTCCCATCATCGGGGCCTCGACACACATGGCGCTCACTGGGTTGCCGTCAGCGTCCAGCATGTTCGAGCCATCCGGATTCTTGAGAGTTCCGTAGGGGGGTAACGCCTGCTGGTCGGTCAGGATGGACCCGTCCCACTGCCGAGCGGTGCAGCCTCGCGGTGGCGCCCACGTCTCCGACGGGTAGGAGTCCTGGATCTCCGCGCCCTTGACGAAGGCTCCGCGATTCGGGTCGGTGTTCCTTGTCCAGATCAGCGGGGCAGCTGCATCGGGATTGGTGGGATCTGGGACGAACGCGGGGTCTGGCACCTGCACCTGGAGCGGAACGATCTTCTTTCCCTGGCGGCAGCTGTTCGCGATGTCGAAGGTGGTCGTCGCGGCGCACGGGGTCGGCAGGTACAGGTGCACCGGGATGTCCGGGATACCAGGCTGGTAGGGCTCGGTCGCCGCGTCGGCCGGGTCGAGTTCGTTGCGGGTGGTGTCGTAGGTGACTGTGCCGACGATCCCACCATTGGTGCCGGTGCTGTAGGGCTGCACACCCCAGTCGATCTCGCCGCCCAGGCCGATGATCGGCAGGAAGTTGACGTCGACCAGGCTGCCGAGCTTCGTGGTCGCGGTGGTCTCGTTCTCGGCTTTGTAGGTGATACCAGTGGTCTTGTACCGGGTGTTGAAGGCCTCGAGGATCAGCCACTTACCCATCGGGTAGGTCTCGCGGATGTTGTAGAAACCGGAGCTGTCCGTCGACATGGTGTTGGTTGCCTGATCCATCAGCGAGTTGTCCCGCTCACGAACCGTCAAGTTGAACTGCGGGACGGCCGGCTCACCCGGATCCTGCTTGCCGTTGCCGTTGTTGTCCACGAAGACCTTGCCGTACACGTGGGCGAACCAGCCCACGATGCCCTTGTTGCCGACGTTGACGGGAGCACCGTTGGCGACCGTGACGTTGAAGCTCCACAGGATGTAGTCCTGATCGTCATCCCAGATGGACAGTTGGTAGGTGCTGTTCGGCACGTTCTTGATGTCGAAGCTGCCGTCGGCGTTGCCCCGGCCCACGTAGATCTGGCCGTCGCCGTTGCCGAGGTCGGACAGTGCGATCCACGGGTTCTTGATGGGACCACCGGACTTCGCGCCGGCGATGCCCGGGATAGGGGCGGTCTGTCCGTTCTGACCACCGATGTAGGGCAGCGCTGCAATGGCGACGCCCTTGATCTCGCCGGTGGGCACGTTCCTCGCCGGAATCTTGATCGCCTGTGTCTTGACGAAGCCGAACTGCACCGCCGGCACCAGCTCAGCACCGCGACGTTGCTCGGTGTCGAAGCCGGTCTCGCCCTCCTGTTGCCAGATGTCGTGGTCGTGGCCGCCCTCGAGGGTGGTGGTCTGCACCCACTGGAACGTCTGCCCCGGGGCCGGGGCCGGCGGGGTCACCGTCGAGGCGTACCGGTTCGGGCCCATGTTCGGAATGGTGATGACCCCGCTCGAGTCGCTCACACAGCGGCCGTGGGTGAGAGCGGTTGCCGGGCCGTCGATGTCGGGCTTGCCGTCGGTGAAGGCAATCGGCGAGCTGGAATCGGCGGGAATGACATGCTTGTAGACCGTGCACAGTACGTTGCCGTAATAGTCGGTCGAGACCACGCCCAGTACGTCGCTCAGCACGGCGGTGAATCCCGAGATCCCTTTCTCAGCATCCATCTCGTAGGTGGCGTCGACCGGAATGCTGTCCTCGAAGACCTGGATCTTGAGCGTGGTCAGCGGCAGCGGTGTGGGATTCATCTCGACCGTCACGAGCTGGGAGGCGCCGTCGACGGCGAAATGCTCGCCATCGATCTTGAAATTGTCGGCGGTCACCGAGATCAGATATTTGCCGCCGGGAAGATTCAGCGATTTCGTGCCGTTCAAGTCGGACTCGTTGCCCTGCGCCATGATCGGGGCGAAGCCGGAAGTCTTGCGGACCGACGGCCACTGGCATTTGTCGGCGTACAGCGGATCGGTGCTGTTGCCCACCGGGTTGCCCTGGCCGTCTTTGGCGGTCGCGGGCAGGCAGGCCCCCAGGCCGGGCGCGGCGGCGGTTCCGGGGTCACCGGTCTCGTCCTTGTTGATCAGCCACTTGTACGAGGTGACCGCATCGCCCTTCTGGGTCAACCCCGCGGCGGACCCCAGGCTGCGAGCACTCTGCACGTGCAACGTGATGTCTCCGGCGACCGGAGCGGACGCGGCGGCCGGAGCGACGGCCCGGACTGCCGGGGCTGCGGCTGCCGGGGCAGTGACGGATGCCAACGACGCGACCAGACCGGCCGTTGCCAGCAACGCCAGCCACCGCTTCACGACAAACCTGCTTGTACCCACGCCTACTCCTCGCACCGGTGGATGACGCCCCCGATGGGACGCGGCCTGATGCAGCGTGCGTCACTCCCGGCCGATCCAGGTGGTTTATGAACAAAGTGTCATCTAGGACGCTCCTGACCGGTCTGTCCGGTTTGATCACTCACTGCCGTAAGTCACCGAATCTCGGCGATCAGGACATCTTCACCCGTTGGAGGGCCCGACCTGATTGCCCGCTATGGTCGAATCGTGCTACTTCTAGTTTCTCCTGCTTTACCAACCGCGGGGGATCGTCAGGTATCCGCCTAACTGCAGTGATGAGGGTCCGATGGGCGAAGCGCTCCGGCAGCGGGTTCTGGTCGTCGACGACGAGCCCCGGCTCCTGATGCTGCTGGAGCGCTTACTGAGCGCAGCCAACTATCAGGTGACAGCAGCTTCGACCGGCTCGAAGGGGCTGCGCGAGGCGAAGACCGGCCGCTATGACCTGATCATCCTCGATCTGATGCTCCCCGACCTGTCCGGCGAGACCGTCCTGGACCAACTGCTGGCCGCCCGGCCCGAGTCCAAGGTGCTGGTGCTCTCCGCGGTCTCGGACATCGCCCGGCGCGTCGGCGTGCTCGACAACGGGGCCGTCGACTTTCTGTCCAAGCCCTTCGCCATCGCCGAGCTGGTGGCCCGGGTCCGAGCCCGGATCAAGCCCGACCTGCTCCCCGGCAGCGAGTCCAGCCGGTTCCTGATCGGAGCCGGCCTTGAGCTCGACCTGGAGTCCGGCGAGCTGCACATCGACGGCAAGCGGATCGAGTTGTCCCAGAGGGAGTTCGTCCTGCTCTCGCATCTGCTGCGCCGGACGCCCGCCGTCTGCACCCGTCAGGAGTTGCTCACCAAGGTGTGGGGGGTGGGGTTCGACTCCGGTTCCAACGTCGTCGACGTTTACGTCCGCCGATTGCGGTCCAAACTCACCACCAACCGGATCGAAACGGTACGTAATGTGGGCTATCGACTCGTCGCATGCTAAACCCGTGCTCGGCGCCGGTTGAATCGTCTTTGCCTCGATAAACGCGTTCCCGACGTTTGTCCTCGCCGGTCAGGAGACCATTCCCTACCACCTGATCCAAGCGAATTGCGTACTGCTCTACGCCCTTTATCCATTGTCACGGCGGGTAAAATGGACGGCATTCTGGCGGTTGTGCTCATCACCGGGAGCACGGCGGTTGACCGTGCCGGCAACGGACTTGGCCTGTCGATCGTCCAGGCGATCCTCGACGCACGCGACGCACCGTCGAGGTGACCAGAAAGGTCGGGCAGGGCACCCGATTCATGTGCAGCGCGGAGCAGGACGGGGTTCCGGCCGACGAACTCCCGATCGGACAAGAGTGGGTGGCTGTGGCCCCTCCGTCCCCAACCCACGGCACAGCTGATTCGACCGGCCGCATCGCAGAGGAAATAGTCAGGAATCGAAGTCGACGGTGACGGTGGCGGTGATGGGCAGCGCCTGGCAGGTCAGGACGTATCCGGCGTCCAGTTCGGCCTTTTCCAGAGCGTAGTTCCGGCGCATCCTGACCTCACCATTGGTCACGAGCGCTCGGCAGGTGCCGCACACTCCGCCCTTGCAGGCGAAAGGCAGGTCCGGGCGGACCTTTTGTAGTCCATCGAGGACGGGTACATCGTGCGGGACAGTAACGGTGGAAAGGCGTCCGTCAAGAATCGCGGTGACCTCGGCACCCGGCCCGGGGGCGGGGTCTTCGTGGCGCGCTTCGACCGGCGGCTCGTCGCCGACGTAGAACAACTCCCGATGGATGCGTTCCCGCGGCACAGCGAATTCGGTGAGGACGTCGATGGCGTCGTCGATCAGTCCCAACGGCCCGCACAGCCACCAGTGGTCGATTTCTGGAATCTGGAGACTGGCCGGCAGCAACCGCCGAAGGCGATCCGCATCCAATCTGCCGCTGAAGAGCTCGACCTCCTGCGGCTCGCGGGACAGCACGTGAATGAGGTGCATGCGCGCGGGGTGGGCGTCTTTCAGATCGGCAACCTCGTCGGCGAACATGACCGAGTCGCTTCGCCGGTTGCCGTAGATCAGGGTGACGGCGGAGGTGTCGTGCGCCTCCAGGATCGACGCCGCTATCGACAGCACGGGAGTGATACCGGATCCTGCGGCGACCAGCACATGGCGACCCGGCATGCTCAGATCCGGGCTGAACGCACCCGACGGAGCCTGCACGTCGATGGAATCGCCGGCTCGAATCTGATGGATCAGCCATCCGGACACCGCGCCTCCGGCGACCTCGCGCACGCCGATACGTGGGGCCAGCCCGGCGGCTGCACAGATCGAATAGGACCGGCGCTCCTCGCCGCGCCGCAGGGTCAGTGACTGGCCGGGGGCGAACATGAAAGTCTCTCGGAGAGAGTCGGGGATTTCGAACCGAACCGCGGCCGAATCATCGGTGAGTCGTTCGACATCCGCGACTCGCAAAGAATGGAAATCAGTGCGGCCCACGGAAATCAGATCTCCTTGACATATTCGAAAGGCTCACGGCAGTCCTGGCAGCGATACAGCGATTTGCAGGCTGTCCCGCTGAACCGGGACGTCTCGACGGTGCGCACGGACCGACAGCGCGGGCAGGCGACAGGGTGCTGTGAGCGGCCGAGCGACAGCGGGATGGGACCGGGCGGCCGTGAGCCCGCTGGGTGGGGCGGCGCGATGCCGGCGGCCTCGAGTTTGGCGCGGCCGACATCGGTGATCCAGTCGCTGCTCCACGGCGGCGAGAGCTCGGTTCGTACGCGGACGTCGGCGAAGCCGGCCTGCCGCAACCGGTGTCGCAGGTCGTGGCTGATCTCCCGCATCGCCGGGCAACCGGAATATGTCGGGGTGATGGTCACGGTGACGGCGTCGCCCTGCTGTTGGACGTCGCGGAGAATGCCGAGGTCGGCCAGGCTGACCATGGGCAACTCAGGGTCCGGGACCTGCTCGGCGATCGATCGCGCGGACACCGTGGGCATCACCATGACATCACCTGGCTCACCACGTGGCATCCGGATGGGCCCTGGCGACACTTTGCAGTTCGGCCAGGATGTAGCCGAAGGCCTCGGTGTGCAGCCCGTCCCGGCCGTACCGGCCACGGACGCAGGCGAGCGGTGCGGCGGCCGGCCTGTTCAGCGTCGCGGTCGCCAGTACGGTGTCCAAAACGACGTCGACCTCGGCCCGGAGCGTTTCCGCTTGCACTGCAACGCCCGGCAGCGCCGATTCGGTTTGCTGCGTGTGGAAGAGTTCGTCGACCAATGGCCACAGGTTGTCCATCGCCGCCTGCATACGTCGATGCGACAGTTCGGTCCCGTCCCCGAGCCGCATCACCCACCGGGCAGCGTAGTCGCGGTGATAGGTCAGCTCCTTGACGCCCTTGGCGGCAATAGCCGCGAGCACCGGGTCCTTCGATGTGGTCAGCCTGTCGAACTGGGCCAATCGCCACGTCGAGAAGACAAGCAGGCGCGCGATCAGCTCGGCGAAATCGGCGTCGGCCCGTTCGACCAGGCGCACATTGCGGAAGTCCTTGTCGTCGCGAAAGAACGCCAACGCATCCTCGTCCCGGTCGGTCCCATCCGCCCGGCCCGCCCGGGCCAGCAGCATCCGGGCCTGACCCAGCAGGTCCAGCGCGATGTTGCCGAGCGCGGTCTCTTCTTCCAGTTCGGGTGCCCGGGTCATCCACTGCTGCAGGCGATGGCTGTAGATCAGGGCATCATCACCGAGCATCAGGCAGTAGGCACCCAGTGCCGCTCCGTCGACGCCGGCGGGGAGAGTGGTGTCCACGCCCTCGAGTGCGTCGGTGAAGCCGGTCCCGAACGCCCAACGGTGATCGCCGCTATCCTGGGTGAGGGCATGCGCGGCGAATTCGTCGTCGATGCTGTCCGACATTGCTGGGCTGTCTGACATCGCGGAGCGCCTCACATGTGTGGAACATCGTCGGGGATGTCGTAGAACGTCGGGTGCCGGTAGACCTTGTCGCCGGCCGGCGCGAAGAAGGGGTCCTTCTCGTCCGGGCTCGACGCGGTGATCGTCGAGGCCGGCACGACCCATATGCTGACGCCTTCGTTGCGGCGGGTGTACAGATCACGGGCGTGATGAAGCGCCATCTGCGGATCTGCCGCATGCAGCGACCCGACGTGCACATGGTTCAGCCCGCGTTTGGCCCGCAGGAACACCTCGTACAGCGGCCAGTCCGCGGTCATGCCGAGAGTCCGACGCGAGCAGCCGACTTCGATGCGTGGGCCAGTGCGGCCTCGCGGACCCAGGCGCCCTCGTCGTGGGCCGCCTTACGATGGGCGACCCGCTGGGCGTTGCACGGCCCGTCGCCTTTGACCACATCCCAGAATTCCGCCCAGTCCGGGCTTCCGAAATCGTGATGGCCCCGTTCAGCATTCCACCGCAGGTCTGGATCCGGGAACGACACACCAAGTTTGTCGGCCTGCGGCACCGACATGTCGACAAACCGCTGCCGCAGTTCATCGTTGGTATGCCGCTTGACCCCCCACGCCATCGACTGTGCAGTATTGGGCGAGTCGTCATCGGGCGGGCCGAACATCATCAGCGCGGGCCACCAGAATCGATTGACGGACTCCTGCACCATGTTCCGCTGCGGCTGAGTGCCGCGCATCATGGTCATCAGCAGTTCGTAACCCTGCCGTTGATGAAAGGACTCCTCCTTGCAGATCCGCACCATCGCCCGGCCGTAGGGGCCGTAGCTGCTGCGTCACAACGGGACCTGGTTGCAGATGGCGGCACCGTCGACCAGCCAGCCGATGACACCGACGTCGGCGTAGGACAACGTCGGGTAATTGAAGATCGAGGAATACTTCTGCCTACCGTGGATGAGTTTGTCGGTGAGGTCGGCGCGGTCGGCGCCGAGCGTTTCCGCCGCCGAGTACAGGTACATGCCGTGACCGGCCTCGTCCTGCACTTTCGCCAGCAGGATGGCCTTGCGCCGGAGCGACGGCGCACGGGTGATCCAGTTGCCCTCTGGCTGCATCCCGATGATCTCCGAGTGGGCGTGCTGGGCGATCTGGCGGATCACCGTCGCGCGGTAGCCATCAGGCATCCAGTCCCGCGGCTCCACCCGTTGCTGATGCGCAATGGTGGCCTCGAAATGCCCGCGCAGCAGATCGTTCTCGGCGGCGCCGTCGACGGTCCCGGTCACTTCGTCGTGCCTCCGTCGGTCTCCTGGAGCGGCCAGGTGTTGGCCACCATGGTCAGCACGTCGTACTTGGCGACGGACGTGCCGTCCTGCTTGGTCAGGTCCGCGTCCCACCGCACCTCTCCGTAGGCACCGTCCCGCGGGGTGATCGCCTTGGCGGTGAGTGTGATGGTGAGTTCGTCCCCTGGATAGGTGGGAGTGAGAAAGCGGAGGTTGTCCAGGCCGTAGTTGGCCAGCACGGGTCCCGGTTCGGGGTCCACGAAGAGTCCGGCCGCGAACGAGACCACCAGGTAGCCGTGGGCTACCCGGCCGTCGAAGAACGGGTTGGCCGCAGCGGCTTCTTCGTCCGTGTGGGCGTAGAACGTGTCGCCGGTGAACTCGGCGAAATGGTCGATATCAGCCATCGTCACGGTCCGCGGGCCGGCGACGACGGAGTCGCCGATCCGCAACTCGGCCAACGACTTCCGGAACGGGTGGGCTCCGCCGACCACCCGATCGGCTCCCACCGTCCAGGTTCCGGTGATCGCAGTCAGCATGGCCGGGGACCCCTGGACCGCGGTCCGCTGCATGTGGTGCTGCACCCCGCGGATGCCGCCCATCTCCTCTCCACCGCCCGCCCGCCCTGGACCGCCGTGCACGAGCGTCGGCAGCGGCGAGCCGTGGCCGGTGGATTCGCCCGCGTCGTCCCGGTCCAGGACCAGCAGTCGGCCGTGCCACTGGGCGATGCCCAGCACGACCCGACGGGCCACGTCCGGGTCGTGGGTGACCAGTGATCCGACGAGGCTGCCGCGGCCACGCACAGCGAGCGCGATGGCGTCGTCGACCGTGTCGTATCCGATCAGTGTACTGACCGGACCGAAGGCCTCGACCTCGTGTGGCTCAGCCCGATCGCTGTTGGCGCGCAACAGGATCGGTGACATGAAGGCCCCGCGATCAGCATCGGCGCCGATCACCTGGACGTGGTCAGGATCGCCGAAGACAATGCTGGACACATCGAGCAGGGCCTTGAGCGATCGGCGCACTTCTTCCCGCTGCTCGAGACCGACCAGCGCTCCCATCCGGACGGTCGGGTCCGCGGGATTCCCGATGACCACCTTGGCCAACCGGGCCGAGGCGGCTGCGCCGACCGCGTCCAGCAGGCCATTGGGCACGATCGCCCGGCGGATCGCGGTGCATTTCTGCCCGGCTTTGACGGTCATCTCGGTGGTCAGCGACTTGACATACAGGTCGAACTCCGGTGTGCCGGGTACAGCGTCAGGCCCCAGAATCGAGCAGTTCAACGAGTCCGCCTCGGCGGTGAACCGGACGCCGTTGCCGACGAGGGCGGGGTGGGTGGCAAGTTTCAAAGCGGTGCTGGCCGAACCGGTGAATCCGACCAGGTCCTGTTCGGTGAGATGGTCGAGCAGATCGCCGGCGCTGCCGGTGATCAGCGCAATGGAGCCCACCGGAAGCAACCCGCTCTCGACGATCAACTCGACCAGCCGATGGGTGATGTAGGCGGTCTGACTCGCCGGTTTGATCAGGCTCGGCACCCCGGCCAGAAAGGCGGGGGCCAACTTCTCCAGCGGCCCCCAGACCGGGAAATTGAATGCATTGATCTGCACCGCCACGCCGCGACGGGCCGAGAAGATGTGCTGGCCCACGAAGGTTCCGCCCTTGCCGAGCGGTTCCGCTGGACCGTCGAGCATGATGTTCCCGGCGGGTAGCTCGCGGCGCCCTTTGCTGGCGTAGCTGAACAGCACCCCGAAGCCGCCATCGACGTCGAACATCGCGTCGCCCCTGGTCGCCCCACTGCGGGCGGACAGGGCATGGAGCTCGTCGCGGTGTTCGCGCAGGTGCGATGCCAACGCCTTGAGCAGAGCGGCCCGCTGATGAAAGGTCAGCGATCGAAGTGCAGGACCACCGACCGACCGGCCGTGTTCGAGCGCGGCGGCCATGTCGATGCCGTCGGTCGACAGGCGGCAGATCTCCTCGCCGCTGACGGCGTCCCGGATAGGCGAGCCGACCGCCGCCGGCGTCACCCAGGACCCCTGCACGTAGCTGGACAACACAGCCATGAACAACCTCCACAGCGGCCCGTGGGCACGAGGGCATTTGAGTACGAGACACACTCGGGTACGGATATACCGACCGTCTGTTCGTTCAGTTATTATGCTTGAATCCGCGAATCGAAGTCAACAGCCGAACGGGCTACCGGTTGACGGAGCCCGGGGCCCGCTTGTTGAGAAACGCGGTCATCCGGCGGTGTTTGTCCGGAGTCTGAAAGAGAATGGCCTGAGCCAGGTCGTCGGCGATAGGGTGGGTGCCAGGAGAGTCGACCACCAGCTTGGTCAGCCTCAACGCCAGCGGGGACGACCGGAGCATTCGATCGATCATCGCCTGAGCGCACTCCAAGAGATGTTCTGGCGCAACTACTTCGGCCACCAATCCGAGCTGGTACGCCCTGGCTGCGTCCAGGGTGACACCGGCCAGCAGGACCTGCTTCGCGGCGGACGCGCCGATCAGCTCGGCCAGTCGCCAACAGGCTCCTGCCGCGGCGAGTATCCCCAGCCCGGGTTCCGGGTTGCCGAACACGGCCGACGGCGACGCCAGCCGGATGTCGCAGGCGTAGGCCAACTCCGCTCCCCCGCCGAGGGCCGGGCCGTCGACGACAGCGATGGTCGGCTGCCGCAGGCGCGCGATCCGCTCGAACAGGCGACTGTTGATGCCCTGCAGCGCCTCGTCGCGGCCGCGCCCGCGTAGCTGCTCGATATCAGCGCCGGCCGCGAAGGTGCCAGCGGATCCGGTCAGCAGCAACGGTTTCGGGTCGGCATCCAGCTCGTCGCAGACGGCGTTGAGTTCGGTGATCATAGCCAGGTCGATGGCATTGCGCACGGCCGGACGGTCAAGGGCGACCACCATCCGATCCGGGGCACGGTAGACCTTCAGGGTGGTGAACCGGTCCGCCGTCACGGCCGCTCGATGAGCAGCGCCATACCTTGGCCGACGCCGACGCACAGCGTGGCCAGGCCCCGTCTGAGATCACCCCGCTCCAGGCGACCCAGCAGGGTCACCACGAGACGGGCGCCGGACGAGCCGAGCGGGTGACCGAGAGCGATCGCGCCGCCGTCGGCATTGACCAGGTCCTCGCCGAGTTTCAGCCGGCGGATGACCGCCAGCGATTGTGCGGCAAACGCTTCGTTCAGCTCCACCGCGTCCAGGTCGTCGATGCTCCAACCGGCGCGGCCCAGAACCTTTTCGGTGGCCGGCACCGGTCCGATGCCCATCAGGTTCGGGGCGACGCCGGCGCTGGCCGAGGACACCACCCGCGCCCTGGGGGTGAGACCGTAGCGGGCCAGGGCGCCCTCGCTGACCACCAGAACGGCCGAGGCGCCGTCGGTCAGCGGGGAGGACGACCCGGCGGTGACGATCCCGTCCTTGCGGAAGATCGCCTGGAGGCTGCCCAGCTTCTCCATGGACGTGCCCGCTCTCGGTCCCTCGTCCACTGATGCGACGCCGCCGGCGGTGGGCACCGCGACGATCTCGTCGAGGAAGTGGCCGGCCTCGATGGCGGCGACGGCGCGTTGGTGACTGCGCAGCGAGAACGCGTCGCTCTCCTGGCGGGTGATGCCATCCAGGGCAGCGACTTCTTCCGCCGTCTCGCCCATGGTCAGGGTGACCTTGCGGTGCTCGGGGCCGGTACCGACTGCGGTCTTGTCGTGCTGGACGAAGGTCGGATTGGTGAACCGCCAACCCAGCGACGTGTCGAAAACTCCCCCCGGTTTGGCCCACGGCGTTCCCGGCTTCTCCATCACCCACGGGGCTCTGGTCATGGACTCGACCCCACCAGCGACGACGACGTCGGCCTCACCCGAGCGCACCGCCTGCGCCGCGGCCGCCACCGCGGTCAACCCGCTGGCGCACAGCCGGTTCACGGTGTACCCGGGCACCGAGTCCGGTAGGCCGGCCAGCAGCACCGCCATCCGGGCCACATCGCGGTTGTCCTCCCCGGCCTGGTTCGCTGCGCCGAGAATGACCTCGTCGACGACCTCGCCAGGCACACCCGAACGGCGAACCAGTTCGCCGACGACGAGCGCAGCCAGGTCGTCAGAGCGGACCGAGGCGAGCTGCCCGCCGTACCTACCGTGCGGTGTTCGAACACCGCTGACCAGGAATACCTCAGGCACAAAATCCTCCCACAGAGTCGATTTGAGCTATTATTCACCCGAACGTTCGGTCTGCCTAGAGGAGGATGCATGGGCAATCCCCCGGGGCAGAATCTGGTTGGGCACAATGCCGTCGGACGAAGGCGAGGACGCCCTGGCCACGATCGCACGACCGTGCTGGCAGCGGCCGTCGAAGTGTTCAACGAACGCGGGTACGACGGCACCAGCATGGAGGACCTCTCCGCCCGGCTCGGTATCGGCAAATCGTCGATCTATCACCATGTGGACAGCAAGGAGACGTTGCTGCGCCTTGCTCTTGACCAGGCGCTGAACGGGTTGGAGGAGGCCGCCGGCGAGGTCAGGGCCGCGGCGGGACCGGCGGTGGCGCGACTCGAACTGCTGGTGCGCCGAAGCGTGGCCGTACTGGTAGCGCAGCTGCCCTACGTCACGCTGCTGCTGCGGGTACGGGGCAACAGCGAGATCGAGCGGCAGGCCCTCACCCGGCGACGGCGCATTGATAGGCTGGTCACCGAATTGGTGAAAGAGGCCGTCGGAGAGGGCGCGCTCCGCCCGGACATCGATCCGGCCCTGATCGCCCGGCTGCTCTTCGGCACGGTCAATTCGCTGACCGAATGGCTCAAGCCCTCGAGCGAGCACACCGCTGCGGAGCTGGCCGATTCGGTGACAATCGTGTTGTTCGACGGCCTCCGGACCCGGTCGTGACCAAGTGTTCGCCACGGTCGGCTATCGGGCCGGCCGTTGATCGACGATCCGGCGCATCTTCCCCAGCGAGCGCTCGATGCCCTCCGGCTCCAGCACCCGCACCGCGACACTCACTCCGATGATGTTCTTCACCAGGGTGCGCAAGGCGGTTGCGCCGGACTCCGCCTGCTGCGCGGTGGCCTCGATCCGGCGTTCGACCTGCACCGTCATGTCGTCCATCGGACCGTTGTCGCGATGCAGCACGCATTGAAAGTGGGGCGACAGCGCTGGGATCTTCAGGATCAGCTCCTCGATCTGGGTCGGGAAGAGGTTCACTCCCCGCAGGATGATCATGTCGTCGGTTCGGCCGGTGATCTTCTCGATGCGTCGCATCGACCTGGCTGTGCCCGGCAGCAGGCGGGTGAGATCCCTGGTCCGATAACGGATGACCGGCATAGCCTGCTTGGTCAGGGAGGTGAACACCAACTCGCCTTCCTGGCCGTCGGGGAGCACCTCGTCGGTGATCGGGTCGATGATCTCCGGGTAGAAGTGGTCTTCCCAGACGTGCAGGCCATCCTTTGTCTCCACGCATTCCATGGCCACGCCAGGGCCCATCACTTCCGAAAGCCCGTAGATGTCCACCGCATGGATGTCCAGACGCCGTTCCATCTCGGCCCGCATGTCGTTGGTCCACGGCTCGGCGCCGAATACTCCGACCCGCAGCGACGTCGACGCCGGATCGATGCCCTGACGCTCTATCTCGTCGATGATGGCCAGCATGTAGCTGGGGGTCACCATGATGACCTCGGGTTCGAAGTCTCGGATCAGCGCCACCTGCCGCTCCGTCATTCCTCCGGAGACCGGAATGACCGTGCAGCCCAGCGCTTCTGCACCGTAGTGGGCGCCCAGGCCACCGGTGAACAGGCCGTAGCCGTAGGCGACGTGCACCCGGTCGGTCGGGCGGACTCCGCCGGCCCGCAGGGAGCGCGCCACCACGGTGGCCCAGGTGTCGATATCCTGCCTGGTGTAGCCGACCACGGTGGGTCTTCCGGTGGTGCCGGATGACGCGTGGATACGTGAAATCTGTTCCCGCGGCACGGCGAACATACCGAAGGGATAGTTCTGGCGCAGGTCGGATTTGGTGGTGAACGGCAGCTTGGCGATGTCGGCGAGCTCGCGGATGTCGTCGGGATGGACCCCGGCCCTGTCGAAGGCAGACCGGTAGTGCGCCACGTTGTCGTAGCTACAGTGGACCGTCTCCTGCAGGCGCGCAAGCTGCAGGGCCTGCAGTTCGTCGGTACTGGCCAGTTCGATCGGTTCGAGCGACTCCAGCGTGGGGGTGCGGTCTTGCACGGGTGCCTCACTCCAGAAGGATTGATGAAGGAATGGTAGGTCCGGTCGCTGGATCGTGCCGGTCAGAAGCCTTCCCTTGCGGATTTCCAGAAGCGCCCCGGCCATGGGCCGAGCGAGCCTGCCAAGGGCGAGCCCGACCACCACAGTCGGCACGTCCGTGCCCGATCCGGGCGAGCTGCGCGGGCATTGTCGGCCGCTGCGACTACGGTTCTCATCGACGGTGAGGAGCGCGGCGGATGAGCGAACCAGACGGGGTAATGGTCCGTATCGGCGCCGGGATAGCCCTGCGGGAACAAGGCGATCGCGTCGCGGCGCGCGATCTGTTCGACCAGATGTGGCGTGACATCGGCGGTGAGAACGGAGATCCGTTCCATCGCTGCGCACTGGCTCATTCGATGGCCGACGTGCAGGACGACGTAAACGATGAACTGGTCTGGGATCTGCGCGCGTTGGCAGCAGCGGATCTGCTCACCGACGAGCGCGCGGCACGCGGTGGCGTGACCGGGCCGGTAGCCGGCTTCTATCCGTCCCTGCATCTCAACCTCGGTGAGTGCTACCGCAAGCTCGGTGATCTCGACAGGGCGCGCGAACATCTCGACCGCGGCCGGGCTTCGGTCGGCGCCCTCGCCGATGACGGCTACGGCAGGCTGATCACCGCCGGCCTGGACCGGCTGGCAGCCAGACTCGCTCGACCGCAACCGGACCGGCCGTCCGACCGTGGTCCGGTCATCGGCTGAGCTCGATCGTCGGGCACGGCGACATGGACATCACCGCGGTGCTGCAGCCGTGGTCGACTCCGGCCACGACGGCTATGTCTCGATCGAATTCGAGGGTCTCGAGGACTGCCTGATGGCCTGCGAACGGGGTCTGACGAACACCAAGCACATCCTCTCGAGCATTTGCGCATGCACAAGAACAAGCTGCGGGTCGGCGTGATCGGCGTCGGGGGCATCGCCAAGATTTATCTGCACC
The DNA here is from genome assembly GCA_038229825.1 of Mycobacteriales bacterium. Lineage (GTDB taxonomy): Bacteria > Actinomycetota > Actinomycetes > Mycobacteriales > Nakamurellaceae > Nakamurella. The sequence continues at coordinate 69,722 of JBBROB010000001.1, read as the reverse complement.
TGGAACGACACCCATGCCGGGCTCGTCGCGGCGGCACTGGCGACCTGGGTGAGATCTACTACGCCAACGGGGTCCTTCATCCGGCGAAACGGCAATCCCGGCCGCTGGTTCGCAGACCGGGAGCGCTCCGGCGGCGGCCCGCTGATCGACATCGGCGTGCACATCTTCGATCTGCGCTGGTACCTGATGGGAACGCCAAAGACGTTGTTGATCTCGGCCAACTCCTACTCACACCTGGGTAACCGGGCCAATGTCACCAGCCTCGGGCGATACACCGTCTCCGACTACGACCCAACCGCAAATTCCATCGAGGACATGATGAATGGCCTGATCCGTTTCGGCAACGGTGCGTCGCTGGCGGTCGGTGTGTCCTACTCCCCTGCATGCATCATCAATATCGCGCCGCAGATCGACCCGCTGTCATTCGACTTCGACAGCGGATTCCAGAACGAGATCGACCACCTCGCCCCGGCACGGAGTGGGTGCCGGGCCAGTCCGCCAACCCCGAACCGGTGTCGTGAGATAGTTCCATCATGACTGAAACCTTGGGATCCGCGACCAATGGAAGTCCAGATCCGCGGTGGCCTGAGCTTTCCGCGGCATCCCGATCGATTCTCGTCGATCTGTTGGTCCACGGCCCGACCTCGCGCGCGGATCTTGCCCGACAGTCCGGCCTGTCACCGGCCAGTATGACCCGGATTACCAAGCTCATGGTGACGTCTGGCTTATTGGTGGAAAATGCTGCAGCGCCTCCGGTTCGGACTGGTCGACCGTCATTTCCGATGGAGATCAACGTTGATCACGGGCATCTGATCGGTATCAACCTCACTGCATCGGAGATCCATTTGGTACGCACGGATCTTCGGGCAACCGTCCTGGCCACCCAGTACCTTCCGATCGCTGCCACCGACCCGGCATCAGTCGCGGGACAGATCGTTTCGGCGGTGTCGGCTGAGCGCCGACTCGATCCGTCAATCATGGCGATCGGTATCAGCCTGGCCGGTCCGGTCGCTCCTGGTGCCGAAGTGGTGCGGATGTCGCCTTTCCTCGGGTGGTCGGAAGTGCCATTGACGCAAATGGTCCGTGAGGGGACCGGTCTGCCCACCGTGGTCGAGAATGACGTTCGGGCTCTGACTGCCGCCGAGCACTGGTTCGGCGCAGCGGCCGGCATTCATGACTTCGCGCTGGTCACGATCGGATCCGGTGTGGGCTGCGGGATTGTCGTGAACAACCAGTTGCTGGACAGCGCCAGCGGTGGCGTTGGGCAGGTTGGACATCTTCCGATCACCGAAAACGGGCCGTTGTGCGAACGGGGACATCGCGGCTGCGTCCGCTCATATCTGTCGTCGCGGTCCATCGTCGGTCAAGTCGTTGGTATCACAGGTAGGGCCGACCTCGACTACGACGGCGTACTCGCTCTGGCGGCCGCCGGGGATCGAGTGGCGATGCGGGTGGTGCTGGATGCCGGAAATGCGCTCGGGGTACTGATCGGGACGATCGCGGCGCTGACAGGACCTGCCAAGGTGCTCATCTCCGGGGAGGGCGCGAATCTGTTGCCCCTGGTCATCGACGTGGTCCGTCAGCGGGCCGCCGAGGTTCAGCACTGGACCATCCCCGAGGTTCCGATCGAGGTCGTCCCGTTCACGTTCACCGAATGGGCGAGGGGGGCGGCGGTCATCGCTCTGCGGCGACATATCGAGGACACCGTCACGATCGATACCTGATGCGCAGGCGCACGCTACCGCCACGGGGTGGTGGCCACTGGCGGGACAGCGGCGGCCACGCCGAGGTTCCGCATCGTCACCCTGCACAGGAACGGCGTCAACCCGGGAGGGTCTTGACGGGCCGGCCCGCCGACTCCTGAGCGAAGTCGACGGGCCGGGGATACGGCGGCGGATGGTATTGCCGCCGTTGGAATTCACGACCGGAGTTGGCAGACAGCCCACTACCCAATGTGAATCCTTACCTAATTGAACAGGTCATTGACCTGCGTGTTGGCGTCGGTGAAGGCGCTCGCGTCACTCTTGAAACTCAGGAAGGACTGCATCGCCGGGTTCATGACCGCGGTGATGTCCGCTGCGTGATCGCTGATCGGGAACAGGAAGGTCTCCTTGTTCTTCACCAGATCGGTGAAAGGCGTCATGTCCGTGCCCTTGGCCTTGAACGCGGCCACAGCTTTGTCGGTGGCCTCGGGGATCGCCGGGAACACGACCGCCTTGCCCGCCACGATGTCCTGGCACGCGGAGGACCCGGTGAACTCGACCCATTTGATGGAGGCGGCCTGATTCTTCGTGGAGGCGTTGATCGAATCCGCCAAGCCGTTGAACATGCTGGCCCGCTTCCCGGTCGCGTTCATCGGCACCGGGGCGATGCCGATACTCACACCTTTCAGCGCGGTGTAGGAGGATGTGTTCCAGTCACCCTCGACCGCCATCGCGTAGTTGCCGGCGCCCAACTGTGCTCCGGTGTCAATGCCGATTACTTTGTCCTGGGCGGGCATGTAGCCCTTTGTGATGAAGTTGCGGTACCAGGTCATGGTGTCCTGGAACTTCGCCTGGTCATAGTTGTAGTGGGTCCCCCACGGGTTCTTGTCCGTGTAATTCCAGCCCGTTCCGCCGGTGAAGGGACTCCATTGGGTCTGCCCGTTGCCTGCACTGCCGTCTTCGAGAGCCAAGCCGTAGGTCTTGACGTTCTTGGGGTCGAAGCCGGCCTCGTCGCCTCGCTTGCCGGCCCTGTCGATCGTCAGATGGGCGACGGCCTTCTCGAAAGTGCCACCATCGGTGGTGTTCCAGGACAGCTTGGCCAATGCCGCCGGAGTGAGTCCGGCCGCCGTGGCCATCGCCTTGTTGTAGAAGATCCCGACCGTGTCGAAGTCCTTGGGAAGTCCATAGATCTTGCCGTCCTGGGCAGTCCAGAGCGAGAGCAGGCCGGGCTGGTAGATGTCCGTCTTTACCTTGTCCGCGGCCAACGCGTCGCTGATGGACAGGATCTGCTGCTTGTTGACGAACTCCGGGTATTTGGCAAGGTGATCGGTGAACACATCGGGACCGGTGCCGGAGGTGAATCCGTTCGTGATCTTCGCCCAGTAGCTGTCCCAGCCGTATTGGCTGACCTTGACGGTGATGCTCGGATTGGCCGTGTGGAACGCGTCGGCGCAGGCCTGATAGGCAGGCAGTTGATTGGCATCCCAGAGCCAGTAGTTGATCGTCCCGTTTGCGGTGCCGGAAGCGTTGGCCGCGGCGGCACCCCCCACCGAAACTGCGGCTCCGCCTCCGCTGCCACCGCTGCCACCGCCGCATGCCGTCAGGGCCAGGGCCAGTACGCTTGCGCCGGCCACCCATTTCAGTGATCTCTTCATTTTCTTTCCGTGCCTTTCGGGGTTGTCCGTGGGAACCGAGGGACCTATTTGATGCCGGAGAATTGAATGGAGTTGACGACCTTTCGGCCGAAGATGGCAAACAGGATCATGATGGGCAGCGCGGCCAACAAGGTCATGGCCATCAGCCCAGGCCAGTCCGGCGCGCCGTTGGGTGTCTGGGAGCGGAAGATTCCCAGGGCGACCGTCAGCGGCGCTGAGTTCTGGTCCTGCGCGACCAGCAGCGGCCAGAAGTACTCGTTCCAGGCCGCGACGTAGGTCAGGATGGACAGGGTGATGATCGGGGCGGAGCTCATCGGGACCACCACCCGGAAGAAGATCCGGAAATGGCCTGCACCGTCGATTCTGGCCGCCTCCTCGACCTCTCTGCTGATACCCAGAAAGAACTGCCGCAAGAAGAAGATCGCGAACGGAGTCATGAAGAAGAACGGCAGGATGACCCCGGTCAACGTGTTGATCAGGCCGAGCTGCTTGATGAGCAGGAAGTTGGGGATCGAGGTGAAGATCGGCGGAACCATCAGCGCGGCCAGGAACAGTGCGAAGACCTTGTCCCGCCCCGCCCAGCGCAGCCGGGAGAAGGCGTAGGCGGCCATGGCGGAGAAGGCGACCTGCCCGATGGTGATGACCGTGGCGATGACTACCGAGTTGCGCAGACTGAGCCAGAAGTTCACCGACGCTCCAGAGCCCCCCTGCGCCTGCGCCTCGGCGATGTTGGACAGTCCGAGGACGCGCTTGAATGCACCGATGGTGAGGTCAGCCGGCAGTAGTTTGCTGGAGTTCGCGGCCAGCGCTGTGCCGTTGGAAAAGGCAGTGCGAACCATCCAGTAGAACGGGAAGACCGTGATCAACAGCAGTGCGGTCACGACCAGCCAGGCGAGCAGCTTTCCGAACGAGAATCCCGCCTTCTCGGGCTCTCCCCCGGTCTCAGCGTTGGTCGCATCCAGGGCCCGCGTCGGGGCCGCTTCGGTTGAACTCATGATGGCCTCCTACGCCAGGTCCGAGTCGCGGGCCCGTAGGACCTTGAACTGGATGATGGCGACGACGATGAGAATGGCGAACAACAGGACCGACAGCGCCGCCCCGTAACCGAAATGGCTGCGGTTGATGGCCTGATCGACGATGTAATACTGAATCGCGTTCGACGCGTTGGCCGGGCCACCCTTCGACGTCACGGAGATGGTGTCGAAGATCTGGAACGAACCGGTGACGGTGATGATCAGCACCAGCGCCAGCACCGGCCGCAGCAGCGGCAGCGTGATCTTGAAGAATGTCTTCACCTCGCCGGCGCCGTCGAGTTGGGAGGCTTCGTAAACGCTGGTCGGAATGGTCTGCAGCCCAGCGAAGATCAGCAGGGCGGTATAGCCCATGAAGCGCCAGACATTTACCAGGGCGATCGTGGGGATCACCAGTGCTGACGAGCCGAACCAGGCCTGGGGTCCGATGCCGATCCAATTCAGGAACTGGTTGATGATCCCCAGCTGCGGGTCGAGCATCCAGAACCACACGAGGGCGATGACGACGTTGGAAATCAGATACGGCAGCAGAATCAACCCCCGCATGAAGGTTGACTTCGCTACTCGCTGCATCAGCAGAGCAATGCCGAGCGCGAAGATCGTCTGCAGCACGATGTTGATCACCACGTACTCGAGGGTCACCAGCAGGGATTTCGCCAGCACCGTGTCGTTGAGCATGTGCTTGTAATTGACCAGGCCGATCCATTTGGCCGGCCGGAGACTGCCGTCATAGTTCGTAAAACTAAGATATATCCCACGAATGGTCGGCCACGCAAAGAAGGCGAGGAAGCCGATGGTGGCGGGAAGAATGAATAGCAACGCGGGCCCGATATCGCCACCGCGCCGCTTCTTGTTAAAGGCCGGCGGCGATGGCGTTAGCTGCGAGGCTATGGGCGGCGCTTGGGTAGTCACGGTTCGCCGTCACACAATGGGATGGCCCGGGGCACGGTGGAATGCATGGCTGTACTCCCTTTCTTCGATCGGCGGGCTGAATTGCGCTGCCGACAGTGGATGTAACTGCGGGCGTCAGTCGCTGCTGGCGATCGCGCGCAACAGATGGGTGTATTCGGGAAACATCGCCGGGATCTGCAGGCCGACTTCGGCCAGCACCCGACCCGATAGGGTGATTCCTGGAGTCCACCAGGGCGGGACCATCGACTCCTCCGGGTATCGGTCTCCTGGTGGAAGCGCCTGCACCAGATAGCGTTCGTCGGGATCCAGTCCGGGCAGCCGAACCCGGCCGGGTGGCCAGGTGACGGATCTGGCCACGGTGGTGATTCCGTAGACCGCCTCACTGCGGTCCAGGCTCACCACGCCGTTCACCCAGACGGCGGGGTCGGGATGATCACCGACCACGACCGTGCCGCGATGCAGCAGACCGCGGAGCTCCTTGTGCAGAGTCACCCATCGGGCCAGCTCGATGCGCTCTGCGCTCGTGGCCGCTGCCAGGTTCCATTCGATACCCATATGTCCCCACAGGGCGGCGGCAGCGCGGAACGGTAGGGATAGCACGCGCCGCGTGGTGTGCGCCATCGGCGCGCCCACGTGCGTTCCGATGAGCTCCGGCGGAACCAACAGCTGGGTGTAGCGATTGATCTGCTGACGGTCCAACGCGTCAATGCAGTCGCTGGGCCACACCCGATCAGTATGTTCGAGAATGCCGAGGTCGATCCGACCGCCGCCGCCGGCACAGTTCTCGATCTCCAGGCCCGGGTGCCGCTGCCGTAGCTCGTCCATCAACCGATAGACGGCCAGGGTCTGGACGTGGACTCCCGGTGTGCCGTTGGGTGTATGACCGGCTTCGGTGACCATCCTGTTGTGGTCCCACTTCAGGTATGCGACCTGATAGGAGTCCAACAGATCGAGCAAGCGGTCGGCAACATAGGCGTAGGCCTCGGGGTGACCAAGATCGAGCACATGCTGATACCTGCTCGGCAGGCCGGTGCGCCCACCGGCCTGAAAGATCCAGTCCGGGTGTGCGCGAGCGAGATCCGAATCCAGATTGATCATCTCGGGTTCGACCCAGAGACCGAATTCCATGCCAAGGCCATTGACCTTGCTGATCAGGGGGGCCAGGCCGTCGGGCCATACGGCGGCGTCGACGTACCAGTCGCCCAGTCCCGCCTTGTCGCTGCGGCGGCCATGGAACCAGCCGTCGTCCAGGACGAACCGTTCTGCGCCGACCGCCGCGGCCGCCTCCGCCAGGGCGAGCAGTCCGTCGAGGTCCTGGTCGTAGTAGACCGCCTCCCAGGTGTTCACGACAACCGGGCGGGGCGTTCTGGGATGCGTCGGGCGCGAACGCAGGTAGGAATGAAACCGGCCCGCCAGCTCGTTCAGGCCGTTGCCATAGGCACCGAACAGCCAAGGGGACGTGTAGCTCTCCCCCGGGCCGAGCGCGATCTCCCCTGACAGCAGCAATTCCCCTCCACCCAGCAGCCGATGACCGTGGAATGTCTTTTCGGCGTAGGCACTTTGGTTGCCCGACCAGCCGACGTGGACGCCCCATACCTGGCCTGCGACAAACCCGAAACCACATCGTCCGGCTGCGAGAATGTATGACGCGTCCAGACCCGGTTTGCCCTTCCTGGACTCTCGGAGGTGCGTTCCCACCTGAAACGGGCCGCGTTGTGGGATGCGTTCAAGGGCATGCCTACCGGTGAAGTCCAGCAGTTCTTCGGCTTCCGACGGCACCGGCAGCGCCATCACCAGACCCTCCAGGTCATAGCTATCGTCCGGATCATTGTTGGTCACAATCGATTGCAGACGAACAAGCCCGCCGTGGGTCAACTCCACCTGCAGCGTCAACGCCAGCCGTGCGTGGATGTCCAATGCGTGGTACCGACGACCAGTCGCCCTGATTTCGGTCGGTCCCAGCCCAACTTCGCCGACAATTTCGAAAGCTGCGGAGAAGTCGGCGCCGGCACGACTTCCGCGCAGGCCCGGAACGCCAGTCCATCCTTCCGCTGCGGTAGGAACCAGACTTACCTTGGACACGACATCGATTTCGCTGTCCCGAACCGGGGGCAAAGCCGCATCGGCCAGAGCGACAAGGTCGTCGTCTGAGACTATGCCCAGGTCAGGGCCCCAGAAGTGAACACATGGCAGCCGGAGGTCGCGACTGTCGAGCACCACACTGACCCCGCCGCTCCGTAGATGCGTCAGCGTCCCCGGCGGTTTCCGCTGCGTCACTCGTCCTCCTCAGTGAGGGTGGTCATACTGTTGACATGGAACGAACTCTAGATTCACATGGTCACGCACGCACGTCAAGGCCTGTCCATTGACTACTTTCCGCGCATCCGAGTGAACAAATGGGTGACCGACGGAGCGGAGTTAGTTACTTCATACGATTAAGCTCTCCAAGAGTTGGCCAGTCCTGCACAACCGTGCCGCAGTCTGGTTGCCGACACGGGGCCACCCGCCGTGGGACGCGCGGACTCCGGCTCAATCCCCGCACGGTGCACGGGTTTGTTGATACGTTGAAGTTATCCGTTCTACTGTGATCGATCACGGAGTTGTTCCGAACGACGGCCGAGGTCTCCGTCCGCCGGCCGAATGGGCAATCCAGCGGCTCGGCTGCCGCGACAGCATCCGGTAGAGATCGTTGTTGAGCACGCCAATCCGCGTCCCAGGCGAGAGGGGATGAATGTGGCAACCAACGGACATCACCCGACAACTGCGACACCCAACGTCGCTGACGAATTCGCCGACCTGTTCGAGACATTGACGGCTGCCAAGCGTCGCTCGACCGTCCAGTTTCTGTCAGATGCGTTCTACCTCAATGATTTCCCGCCCACCAGAGCGGACGTTGCCGCCCTGCTCGAAGCCCTGCCGTGCGTGTCCGGGCGCCGCAGACTCAGGCCCGTCGACCCAGCGACCAGCAACTAGGGAGCGTGACATCCGCAGGACGTGCGCACAATCAGTTCTGGTTTGTGAATGATGTGTTCGCGCCTGTTTTCGCCGATCGGCGCCAGGACCCGATCGACGGCATCGACGGCCATCTGCTGGACGGGCTGACGGACGACGGTCAACTTGGGAAAGGTGTAAGCGGACGCGTCGGTGCCGTCGAAGGAGATGATCGCGACATCGTCCGGCACCCGAAGACCGATCTCGTTGATCGCGAGGAGCAATCCGACGGCCTGCACGTCAGAACTGACGAAGACCGCGGTCGGATGGGTGGTGCCGCCGAACAATCGCCGACCGGCCTGATAACCACCCGCCCGAGACCACGGCTCTCGAGCAATCGGCCCATCCGGAAGGCCGGCGTCCCGGGTGGCTTGAAGCCAGCCGCGTTCCCTCAGTTCGCCGCCCGGCGCGGCATCCCCACCAATGATCAGCGCGATCGAGGCGTGGCCATGTCGCGCAAGGTGCGTCACTGCATCGTAGGCGCCGGCAAACGCGTCGAGACCAACGCTGGCGAAGCCGGAGATTTCTTGGAACGTATCCAACAGCACTGTCGGAACGCCTTGCAACGGAAGGCTCGCCAGATCGGGTCGAGACATGTTGGTCATCAACAGCAAACCGTCGATCTGACGATCGGTGAGATTTACGATGTGACGCCGTTCTGCGGCCGGGTCACTTTCGCTGCTCGTCAACAACACGGCATAGCCGCGACCGGCCGCCGCCGATTCGATTGCCACCGCCATCTCTGCGAACAACGGATTGCCGATTTCGGGAACGACCAGCCCGAGCAGTTTCGTCGAACCGGAGCGCAGTGCACGAGCACTGGCATTCGGCCGATACCCCAGAACCCGCACCGCGTCGAGTACCTTCGCCGCCGTTTTCGCCGAGACCTGCCGCGGCCCGTCGTTCACGACGTAGCTGACGACCGCGCTCGACACACCCGCGAAGCGGGCTACATCGGCCCGGGTCACCCGGCCACGGGGCGGTGGGGATGAAGCCATTTCTAGCAGTCCTCCCCGCCGGCCGCTGCGGAGGTCTCCATGTCAGGCGGTTCGGCCAGTGCCGAGTGCCGCCGGAGACGTCGGTGCCTCCCCGTGATCGGGGATCGGAAGCCGCTCGCCGTGTCGCAGCGCGGACTGGTGGGCCACGACCCCTGGGAGTGTGTACCTGGCCGCAACCCAGGCGTTCACCGGTGGCAGTGAACCGTCAACGACAGCGCGGACGAAGTCGTCCACCAGAAAGTGGTGGCTACCTTCGTGTCCGCTGGGCATACCCCGGTAGACCGCGGGGAGCCGATCGACGTCGTGCACCGGGGCGTAACCCGAGACGAACGCCTCGCGCAACTCTGGCGCCACGTGCGCCAACGACGGGTCATCCAGGGACATGCTGGGCACCGTTGTCAACTCGGTGCTGACGTCGTAGACCTGTTGCTTGTCCTGCCACACGCTCACCGTCGCCAGTTGCTCGAAACTCGCATCCGTCCCGAAGTAGCGGAATCGTGACTCACGGATCTGCGACGGGTAACCCACCCGGCGCATCTCATTGATTCGCATGACACCACCGTTGTCGAGCTCGAAAAGAGCGCTGGCATTGGAGAAGTCATTGCCGAACTGGCTCACATTCTTGTCGAAAACGCCGTCTTTGCGGTCATCCCGGACACCGATGCAGCTGACACTGACCGCGTGACCGGGAATTGCGCCAAGGACGCCGCCGATGGAGTGGGTCGGGTAGTTCATCGGAGGATAGCTGGCTGTCTTCTTCCAGTCCGGACCACCGCTGTACTGGTACGCGGCATAGAAGCCCAGGTCCATGTCGTGCACATAGTCACCCTCGGCGTAGAAGACGCGCCCGAACGCACCCTCCTCCACTTTCTTCCTTGCATAGACCGTCGCCGGGTTGTAGTAGCTGGTTTCACCCATCATGTACGTCAGGCCGGTTTCCCTGACCGTGTCGATGATTTCGGCGATCTCCTCGGCGGAGACCGCCATCGGGACGGCCGAATACACGTGCTTGCCGGCCCGCAGAGCCCGTACGACCAACGGGCCGTGCGTCCATCGCTGCGTGAAGATCGCCACCGCATCCACATCGGTCTGCAGCAGCGCGTCGAACGATTCCGCAGTACCCGCGAGATCCTCGCGCTCGGCCAGCTCGACCGCCCGATCCGCAAGCAGGTCGGTCACAAACACCGCGCTGACGTCGGGATGGACGTTGAAAAGCTTGGCGAATTGTCCGGCAAATTGACCGGCGCCGACGATTCCGATGGAGACCATACTGACCTTCCGTGGGGACGAGCACAGCCGGACGGTGCCGTGTGCCGTGGACGTGACAGTCCACAGCATGCCACGGCAATCTACACGTGGCAACAGGCGAGTTACGCTACTTAGAGGCCGATTTTGGGACCATCCGGATTCGCAACTACACGTGTAGAGATTGCCCTGACCCGTCCAGCGGCGGTCGGCTCGCACTACGTCCGGACGCACCCTGCCGCGGCCGGCGCGGCACCGCTGAGCGCCAGGGAATCGGGCTTCCGCTCAATTTCTGTCGTCGTCCCTTCGACCGCCGAAGATTCTCAATCTCCTGACATGTCAGTGCCAGACGGCAGTTGCCGATGCCCGACGGGCTCAGTGGTCGGGTACACGCGGTCGGCTGTGGCTGATGATGCGGCCGGGTCGGTGGTGCCGGGTGAGGAGCAGCAGGGCGGCCATCGACGCGCCGGCCATGACCAGGATGATGAGGGCCATCGGGACTGCGGTGTTCGCACCACCCAGCCCGGCGATTGGCGCGACGACACCGGCCATGCTCCACTGCGCGAAACCCAGGACGGCCGAACCAGTTCCGGGATGCCCAGGCACTTCGGCCGAGGCGAGGGCACCAGCGTTCGGGCCGACGAGGCCTTGCGCGCTCATCAACAGGAAGAAGGCGAGCAGGTCGACCACCAGCGGGGTACCCAACCACAGCGCCCCGACCAGCAGCAACAACCCAGCTGCGGCAGTTGCGACAAGACCGGCAGTGATCACCAGCCGAGTCGGCACCCGCCCGGCAAGCCGAGCGGCCAGCAGGGTGGCCAGGACCAGACCCACTGCGTTACCGGCGAAATCCACCGAATACATCACTGGGGACAGGCCGTTCATCGACTGCAGGATGAAGGCCGATGTAGCGACGTAGGCGAACGTCACGCCCATCGAAAAGGCCATCACTACAAGGAATCCGACGAATCCGCGGTTGCGGATGACCCGCCGCGTCGCGACGCCGAGTTCGGCCAGGCCGCCTCGGTGTCGCCGATCCGGGCTCAGGGTTTCTGGTATGCCGACAGCGACGGCCAGCACCATCAGCGCACCGAGCGTGGCGACCACCCAGAACGACACCCGCCAGGTCGACCACTGCAGGATCACCGCGCCCATGAGTGGCCCGAGGATCGGTGCGATGCCCCCCACGCCGGCGACCAGATTCAAACTCCTGACCAATTGCGCGCCACTGGTCAAATCGACGATGACCGCTCGCGCGGCGACCATCGCCGACCCGCCGCTGAAACCCTGAACGAAACGAGCCGCCATCATCACACCGATCGACGGGCTGTAGGCGCAGGCAATGGATGCCACCGTCAATACCATCAGCGACAGCAACAGGGGGCTGCGCCGCCCGCGCGAGTCGGAAACCGGGCCGCCGACGAGTTGGCCAAGCGCCATCCCTACGAAGAAGGTGGTCAGGGTGAGTTGCACCTGCGCTGCGCTGCCCGCCAGGTCACGGCCGACCTGCGGGAAGGCGGGGACATACATGTCGGTGGCCAGCGGCGCGATCATGCTGACCAATACCACCGTCCCCAGAACGGCTTTGGTCAGCCGCACCGGCTTCTGCACCAGCATCAACGAAGAATCTCCTTGTCAAGAAACGGCGACCGCGGGGCTGCGTCGTGTCTTCATGACACCGCGCTGGCCACGGCCCGCGGAAGTCTCTGCCGTGACGTGCACTGGCAGGGCACCCTTCAGCAGGTGGCGGTCATCACGATTCGCGAGACGAATCGGCGGCCGTATCGGCCGCCTCAGCGGCCCATGAAGCGAGCAGCCGCAGACGTTCCGCCGACGGAGAGCCGGGTTCGGCGGTGTAGATCATCAGCACCTGGCCGGGATCGGCAGTAATGACCAATTCTTCGTAGGCCAACGCGACCGTGCCGATGACCGGGTGGGTGAATCGTTTGGTACCCGATCCGTGAGTCCTCACATCGTGTGCACCCCAGAGCCGCCGAAACGTCTCACTGCGCGTGGACAGCTCGCCGACCAGGTTCTGCAACTCCCGGTCGTGCGGATCGCGGCCGGCTTCGGCCCGCATGATCCCGACACACATCTGCGCGAACAAGTCCCAATCGGGGTAGAAGTCCCTGGCCACCGGGTCGAGGAACTGGAAGCGGGCCAGGTTCGGTGTGCGGCCGCCGGCACCGACGACCGGCGAGTAGAACGCCCGGCCCAGGGCGTTCGTGGCGAGCAGGTTCTGACGCTGGTCGCGGACGAAGGCAACACCATCGGTGATGGATTCCAGCGCCCACTGCAAGCTGGTGCGAGAGGCGGGCACACTGGCGGGTCGCCGCCTCGAGCGGCCCGACGTCGGGATACCGTCAGCGGCCCGGGCCAGATCGAACAGGTGGGCCCGTTCAGTGTCGTCCAGTTGCAGCGCAACAGCTATCGCGTCCAGAACCGCCGACGATGCGCCGGCTACGACACCGCGCTCGAGCTTGGCGTAGTACTCCACACTGACCCCGGCCAGCACAGCGACCTCGGAGCGGCGCAACCCGGTCACTCGCCGCGCTCCGAACGTGGGAACCCCAGCCTGAGCGGGGGTCACCTTTGCCCGCCGTGACATGAGGAACTCACGTACCTCGGCCTTGTTGTCCATCTCCCCAGGTTACGGCCTGTCTCCGTGTTCTGAGATGCCCTGCCGGTACACCCCTTGACCACGACTCGCACTGCCTGGGGCGATCTGGTTGTCCCAGGGCAACGGCAAAGACCGAAAGACGGAGCAGACCGGTCTGTTCAGGTAGCGGCAGGATTTAGCTGCTCATCGTAGGTGCTATGCGCCTTGTCGCAGCAGCCGCCAGATCCCCAGAGCCATACCCATTGCGACCCAACCGATAAGGACCAGCAGACCTGTCCACGGGGACAGGGAGGGGGATTCGGGAGCGGACTGGATGAAGCTGCTGCCGGCGTAGATCGGTGAGTATTGGGCGATGGACCGCCCCGCCGTACCGAAGAAGGAGAGCAGCACCGGCAACGCCACGACGAGCGCGAAGAAGGACACGATGGCGCCCGGCGTACTCCGGATGATCCATCCCAGGGCGGAGCCGAGCAGACCGATGAGAGCGAGGAAGGTGCCGGTGCCGATCACCACCCGGAGCGCACCTGGCTCGCTCATTGTGTGTCCCGGGCGGTAGTGGGAGATCAGCGCCTGGGCCGCGAGGAACGCCGCGAATGAGGCCGCCGTCATGGTGATGAGTTCGACGCCGGTCAGTACCAACGCTTTCGCCCACACCACTGGCAGTCGGCGGGGAACGGCGGTCAATGTCGACCGGATCATTCCGGTGCCGTATTCGCCGGAGACGAAGACCACGCCGAGCGCACCCATCAGGTACATCGCGAGGTAGTAGCCCTGAAGCGGGCCGGACGCGTCGGCATCGTTGGATTGGATGTTGGCGGCCAGATGGCGGGTGTTGAACGCTACAAGGAGCCCGATTCCGATCATGCCGACGACCGCTGCGGCGATCATCCACACCGAGGAGCGCAGGGTTCGGAACTTGACCCATTCCGAGATGATGGCGCGGGTCTGGTTGACCGGCTGGACATCCTCGGCCGAGAGCCTGACCCGGTTGACGGCGGTGGTCACACGGTCTCCTTCGTCGATGACGACGCCCGGTATTGCTGGGCGTCCTGGGTGATGGCCATGTACGCCTCCTCCAGCGAGGCCTCCTGGGTGGCAAGTTCAAACAGGGTGATGCCGTGCCTGGCGGCCACTGTGCCGATCTCATCGGAGATGAGGCCGTCCACCTCGAAGGAGACCTGGTCGATGAGGCGAACGGTGGCTCCCTCGGTCCGCAGGATCTCGGCCAGTTGGTCCGCCTGTGGCGAGCGGACCTTGACCAGCGCCGACGACTCATTGGCGATGAACCGCTCGATAGGTTCATCACGGAGCACCCGACCTTGCCCGAGCACGATGACATGGTCGGCGGTCTGGGCCATTTCGCTCATCAGGTGCGAGGACAGAAACACTGTGCGGCCCTCGGCGGCCATGGCCTTCAGCAGGTTGCGGATCCAGCGGATACCGTCCGGGTCCAACCCGTTGATGGGTTCATCCAGGATCAGCACATCCGGATCGGCCAGCATGGCGTTGGCGATCCCCAATCGCTGCCCCATGCCGAGGGAGAAGCCGCCCACCCGTTGCGATGCGACCTCGGTCAGACCGACCATGTCGATCACTTCATCGACTCGCCCGGCGCTGATGCCGGCGGTGGCGGCCATGGCCAGCAGGTGGTTGCGGGCAGTGCGCCCGGTGTGCACTGCCCGGGCCTCGAGAAGGACCCCCACCTCGCGAAGCGGTCGATCGAACTCGACGTAGGAACGACCGTTGATCAGCGCTAGCCCGCTGGTTGGCGCGTCGAGTCCAACCATCAGACGCATCGTCGTGGACTTGCCGGCCCCGTTTGGTCCGAGGAAACCGGTCACCTTTCCGGGCGCTACGACGAAGGAGATGTCATCTACCGCCACCTTGTCCCCGTACCGCTTGCTGAGACTGCGAGCTTCGATCATGCTCAGCAACATACTTGACTACTAACAGTATTGCCAACATGTTGTAGAGTCTTCACCATGGAAGCAACGGCTGCAGACCGTCACGGTGAAGGCGATCCGGTGGGAGCGCCTCAGGTCCCGGTCGGACCTGGCGCCGATGGCGGCATTCGTGATCGCCTGATGGCGTTGCTCACCTTGCAGCTGCAATTCCGTCGACACATGCAGGACAGTCTGGGTGTCGATTCCGCTGGGCTGACCACGATGATCCACCTGGCCGAGGTCGGCTCGGACACCCCAACCGCTATCGCCGGCAATCTCGAAACGTCAACGGCGGCAACCTCACTGGTGCTCAACCGACTCGAGGCTTCGGGGCACATCTCACGGCAGTCCCATCCGTCGGACCGGCGCAAGGTCGTCGTGGTGCCGACGCCGGCGTCCATCGCCTCAGCCTATGAACGGGCCAGCCCAGTCATCAGCGGTATCGATCAGCTGACCGCCGCCCTACCCGCTGCTGAACGCACGACGGTCACGGCGTTCCTCAATGGCCTTGTCCACGTCTATCAAGAAGCACTTCGGGACAAGAGGTGACTGGTCAACGATGACGAACATCAAGCAGTTCGACAACGAGGCGTTCTTGTCTATCAAGACGTTCAGAAAAACGGGGGTCGGCGTGCAGACCCCGATCTGGTTCGCCCAGCATCAGAACGAATTCCTTTTGTGGACCGATGTGCACTCGGGCAAGGTCAAACGGATCCGCAACAACCCTCGCGTGATGGTCGCCCCGTGCAAGCGATTCGGCAACATCACCGGTGACTGGATCTCAGCACGTGCCTCTGTCGATGAAACGCCCGAAGGAGTGGCGCAGGTCCAGGCACTTCTTCGACGCAGAATTGGCATCGGGTTCGTCATCTTCGGGATGATCGACAAAGTGCGGGACCGGCGGAGCGGCGGTCGCCGAGTCTGCATCCGGATTTCTTTTTCTGACCCGATCTGACGGGTCGTCGACCCGGCCCCAGGGGGCGTGGCGTGTCCTTTCCGAGAAGCGACGACTCGAGGTCGCCAGCGCCGATGGCGCCCGGCGCGTTGAGCCCGGCCACCGGCGCCGCGCGCGGATGGGAGAATTTCCCGATGACCACGCGCGTGCATCGCAGCCGGCCCTTCGTCCAGGTCAACGTCTTCTCGGCCACTGCCTACGCGGGAAATCCACTGGCCGTGGTGCTGGACGCGACCGGTCTGACCGATCGCCAGATGGCCAATTTCGCCAACTGGACGAACCTGTCCGAGACTACGTTCCTGCTGCCGCCCACCGATTCGGCCGCGGACTACAAGGTCCGCATATTCACCGCCAGCGGCGAGCTACCGTTCGCAGGTCACCCCACGTTGGGTAGTGCTCACGCCTGGCTCGATGCCGGCGGAACACCGCGCGGTACCAGCATCGTGCAGGAATGTGGGGTCGGTCTGGTCGACGTGCGGCTCGACGGTGCCAGGCTGGCCTTTGCCGCCCCCACCCCAATGCGGCGAGGACCGCTTGAACCCGCCCTGGTCGAACTGGTCGCCTCCGCCCTGCGAATACCGCCCGCCGACATCGTCGACCACCAATGGGTGGACAACGGCCCTGGCTGGCTCGCGGTGCTGCTGGGCTCCGCGGAAGCCGTGCTCGAGGTGGAGCCGGACCCCGCCGCGATCGGTGATCTCAAGGTTGGGTTGGTTGGACCGCGGCAACCGCAGGCGCAGCCGGCGTTCGAGGTGCGGGCCCTGTTCGGGGTCAACGGGAGCATGGTGGAGGACCCGGTCACCGGAAGCCTCAACGCAAGTGTGGCCCAGTGGCTGATCGAGACCGGCCGGGCACCTGCGTCCTACGTTGCCGGGCAGGGTGCCAGGCTTGGCCGCGATGGCCGAATATTCATCGATTGCATCGATGGACAGGTGTGGGTGGGTGGTCACGTCACTACCTGCATCGCCGGCACTGTCGACCTCTGACCCTGTTCGCGTGCCATTCCAGTACCGGCATCGGGTCGCAGCGGCCGTGAGTTCCAGGAACAGCGGGGCCCCGCCCGGCGGTGGAGCGAGTTCCGTCATCTCGGCCGGCGCATCCGCTTCGGCTTGCTGGGCGAAGCGGGTGCGTCGGTGTCGGCAGAACCAGCGGCGGCCGCCCGCTGCGCCGGTGTGTACGCGGCCGACCGGCGGGCGGCATGAACGGTCGCACCGGCGGCGACGGCTCCGCGGACGTTGGTCGAGGAGGCGCTGTAGGCGACCATCGCTTCGGCGACGTTTCCGGTGCCGTAGGTCAGCGACCGCTCCGCCGCGATCCCCATGCTGGCGCCGACCTCGATGGCGTCCTGGTTCGCGCCCATGTAGGAGAAAGTCCAGTCGTACTGGCCCTCCTGCTGCTCGATCAGCTTCTTGACTGTCGCCCCGGTCCATTCCTTCGAGGCATTCTCGAGGCCGTCGGTCATGATCCCGACGAGAACCGTTCCGGGCCGCTGCCCCTCCGGTAGCGCGGACAGGAACGCGCCGGTGGAATGAATCAGCTGGGCGATGGAGTCGTGGAGCGCGGTCATCCCGCGGGGTTGCAGATCCAGTGGCGGCACCGCCGCGATGTCCTTGCCGGCGTAGACCTCCTCGTACTGCTCGTCGAACTGCGCGAGGGTCACGGTGCAGCGACCAGGGTCGGCCTGCTGCGCCGCGATGTAGGCGTCGAAGCCGCCCTGGGTGTCGGTCTTGATCGACTGCATCGAGCCGGACCGGTCGAGCAGGAATGCGATGTGGGTGTAGGCGGCGTCTGTCATGAAGAACTCCTCTTACGGGGTTGAAACGTGAACGGTGCGGGAGTTTGAGTGCCGGGCTCGATCTGCTGTCGCTGGTCGGCGCGGGCCACCGCGATCTGTTCGGCGGAAACCTTGCCGCCTTCGGCATAGGAGCCCAGCACGGCGGACCGGGCCAGCCGCGGCGGGACGCTGTTGGGCGCCAGTTGCGCACTGAATGCGATGGCGCGCATGGACACTCCGGTGAGAGCGGCCCGGGCCATCGCCTCATCCATCGCTGCGGTGACGTGCACCTGCACCCGGGTGAGGAGCTCGGTCAGCTCGACGGCGGCAACGGGAAGCGGCGGCGCGAGCAGGTCGCGGACCGCCGACAGGTGCGTTTCGATCTGGTCGTCCATACGTCCCACGCTATGCGCAACACCTGCACATGCGCAAGAATTGCACGCCCGGCGGGCTCGTCGCGCACGCTAACTGGCGTCGCTGAACTGTTGGGTGCCAAGGACGGCGAGCAGCGACCTCCTCGCGGCGTAACCCGGCGGTACGGCGTCGCGGACCGCTCGGCTGGCCGACATCGCAAGGCAGCAACCCTGACGATGCCGGGTCAGGAATTGCGAAAGCGCTGCACGGTCCATACCGGCGATTGTCAGCGAAACCTGAGCCGTGAGGCGGGAATCGGGGGTCACCCGATGACCGGTCTCGGCAGCGCGGCCGCGCCACCGCCAACGATGGTCAATCTGCGAATCAACGGAAACACCGTCTTCATTCCGGGCGCGACCAGCGGCATCGGTCTGGGCGAAGCTCGCGGCGACTACGACCAGGTCGTTGCAGCCCTCAATAAGAATGACTCTCACGGCAAGTCAGGTGCGGCCCTTGCTTGCCAGGGCCGGCCCACTGCCCCGGTCCTGGCCCGGCCTCGCCGGGTGTCAGGTCGGTTCGGAGCAGATGCGGAACGTCGGGTAGCCGGATGCGATCCGTTCGAACTGCGTCAGGGGCGCTCTTCGATCCACCGGGATGTGCGGGCGGGCGCCCGGCGCGACCTGCAGGTAGCGGCGGAGGATGGCGGGCCGGGCGGCCGGATCGACCTCGACGAGTCGAACCTGCTCGCGACGGCCGTGGCGGAGCACCGCCCTGCCGTCCGCGGCCCCGAGGTTCTTGACCCAGTTCGTGTCCGGGCCGAGCATCGCCACCAGATAGCGTTCGCCTTCGAAGGCGGCGATCACCACCGGAAACGCGATGACGCGGCCACTTCGCCGGCCGCGAATCTCCAGCGCAGCGGCGCGCTTTGGCAAGATCCCCGCTGCAAACGCGATAGCCGATGCCCGGTTCTGCAGTCGCGCGAAAAGATTCGGGCGGCCTCCCCGGTACAGCCATCGCAGGTAGTTGTCGTAGATCCTCATCGCGAACAGGTTCCGGTGGTGATCTGCCTGCCGCCGTGCCTGCTAGAGCTACCGGCGCGCGTCGACGAAGCCGTGCTGTGTGATGTCCACTGCTGTGAGGTCGTCCAGGACAAGGCTCTGGCTGGGAAAGCCGGGAACCGAGAAGCGAACCCGGTAGATCGGGAGCATGTCATTGCCCCAGTGGTTCAAAACAACGCCGTGAGTACCGCGTTGAATCGTGGCGGTCTTGCGTCTGAGATCGTGTGTGGCAACAATCTCATCGGTGGGGTTCAGTGTCATCGGGCCTCCTTTGGAAGCCATCACGATCCTCTGACCTGCTGGTTTTGCCTACCGCCGTAGTGGTGAAGGTGCCCCGGCTTGGTGACTGATCGTCAGGCGTATCGGAATCGTTTCGAGGTGCGGAAGCCTCGACAGTTCACGGGTGGGGCGCACCGACAGGAAGCCCACTTGCCGCGGCACGATCGCGGAAGCACCCACCCGAGGTTGTGCCGTCGGCCGACATCGCCTTTGCTGACTTCGGATGCGGGTCGCTCCCGGTCGCTGTGTCCGGGTGGGCAGCCTCGTGTATCGGGTGGGAAATGGCGCTCCACTGCGATGACAAAGCTGGCCAGCACGCGTGCCCGGCGTTTCTAGCAGATTTCCATCCTGTCCCTTTCGGCGTCGGAACTTCCGGTCCCATTAGGGTCTCGCAGATAGAAGACTGCGGTCGAGGCGATGTCGTCCCGAAGCGGCAGGTAGCGCCCGCCCGAGCGCCAGCCGAGTGCCGCAACGGTGACGCGGACTCGGTTGGTGAATCGGATCGGGTCGGGCAGATGCCAGCGATACATCCCGAATCGCTGCTGACTCCGATACAGCCCATCGGGTTTGATCACCTGAGGTAGGCCGAGGTAGGTAGTGGAATATTCCTGATAGCCGAGCCCGGGCACGTCAAAGTTCCAGGCTCCGCCGAAATAGTCCTCGGTACCGGTGCCGCAGATAGTCGGGAACTCCTCGTCGTCGTCGAGGAAGAACTTGACCTCACCCTCGCCCCACCAGCCGGAGCTGTTGACTCCCCAGGCGAGGTAGGTGCCGCAGTAGTGCCCCTGCCCGGAAGCAATATCCAGGATCGTGTGTAGCGAGTCGTCCCCGACCGGATTGCTGCGCCGGAAGGCGGCGTGCAGATAGCCGGCCTCGGCGTCGATCGCGGCCAATTCGTAGTCGAACTGGTAGAACACCACCGCAGCCTCTTCGGCCACATTCTCCAGAGTTACCCGGGCATGCCGACGGAACGGCATCTCCCAGTAGCTGTTGAGGCCACCGAGCGGGTTGACCGCAATCACGGCACTGTCCACCTGCGCAAATTCGCCCCACCCCTGACAGAAGAAGTCACCCAATGGGACCTCCACGGCCGGCTCTGGGCAGTTGTCCCAGAACACTCGGAGCACGATCGATCGCCAAGTTGTCCTGGAGGTCGTCAGCCAGAGGTGGGTGAAGGTGCCCGGACCCTCCACATCGGCCGCTACATGTGTCCGGCCCGGGCCGATCTCCACGCTCGGCGAGATCTTCCAGCCCACACCCAGATCACGCGCCGCCCGCGCGCCGGTCCCCTCTGTCGCCCTGGCCCCCATACCCGGCCCACCGGTGGGGTTTTCGGGTGTGACGGAGCGGGATCTGGCCGAGGTCAGTACTGACATTCGAGACGACACGCTGAGCTCCCCATCGACGGGTGGTTCCGAGACACGCGACACCGCACAATAAATATTCTAGACAGCGGTGTTGTATTGAACATCTAGGAGGGTTACGGTTGGTGCGTCCGAAACCAACGAAGGGTCGAACAGGTGGGCACATTCCCGCGGCGCCGCTTCCTGCAATTGGCCGGAGTCGCCACCGGCGCAGTCGTCCTCCCCCTCACCTGCGCGCAGCAGGCTCTCGCCGACACAGCCGTCGCCCCTGTCCTGCTGGGCCGCCAGATACGCAGTGTCCGTATCGGAGAAGCCCTGCAGCTCAACGGCAACGGCTTCGCCGCCGCGGACCTGGTGAGCCTGTGGTCGATTCCCGACACCGGGTCGCTGTCCTCTGCCGGGCCGACGGCCCTGCCGTCGACCCCGCCGACCGGATCGTCCAGTCTCAGCCTGTACGGCCAGACGAACGACAATCTGGTCAGCCTGGTTCCGTCGGCGGTCGCCACGGCTCCGTACGCGGTCTACGTCTCGTCGGCAGATCACAGCACCTGGTCGGCGCCACTGTTGATGAACGGCCCGCAGCCGTGGTACCTGGACAGATCGTCGGTCCGGGCCGGGCAGACCGTCACTGCCTACGGGCAGAACCTTTCGGTCGGAACCTCCACGCCCACCGTCGCACTCGGCCAGGGATCCACCCTCACCGCCGCAACCGTCACCGCCCACACCGCTTACGCCACCGCCTTCACCGTTCCGTCGGCACTCGCTGCGGGCACATACACGGTCTACCTGTCCAACGGACTCGGCGGCGCCTACGCCTTCGACAGGTCACTGGTCCTCACCGTCGTCGCGGCGACCGGCGGTACACCGCTCGCCATCAACGTCGTCACCGGCTACGGGGCCGACCCCACCGGCGTGGCCAACTCCACCACGGCGCTGCAGAACGCGTTCAATGCGGCTGCGGCTTCCAGCAGCGGCGCGATCGTGACCGTGCCGGCCGGCATGTACTCGATCTTCGGCAAGCTCTCCCTGGCGAACAGCGCGGGCACGATCCTGATCCAGGGCAGCACCAGCGGCACCAGCACCATCCGTATGGCAGACACCGCAACGTTTTCCCCGAGCGTGCCGACAACCACCACCTACGACGTCTACGGGGTGTCCGCCGGCGACGACCTAGGCATGCTGTATCTCGCGCCGGGCAACGGTGTGGTCCAGATCGACCACATCACGTTCGATGCCAACAAACTTCGGCCGCTGATCCTGGAGATCGACGGTCGCCACGGTGCCACCCTGTCGGCCTCGACATTCATCAACGGCGATTGGCCGCTCAACGTCTACCTGTACAGCGGCGGCCTCGGCGTGCTTGCCCAGTCGACCCGGAATCTGACGGTCGACGGGTGTGTTTTCATCGGCAGTGCCGGACTGTTCCTGATTTCGGTGATCGACCAGATCATTCAGAACTGCACCTTCATGCTGTGGTACGCCCGCACGCCGTCCGACCCGGCCAACCCGGCGCACCAGGCCGACGAGGACGGCATCAAGGTCTGGGGCGCGCGGCGTCTCACCATCCGCGGCAACATCTTCGAGCGCGGCTCCAGCACGTACTACTACGCCAGGGCAGTCCAGCTGGGAGCGGCCAAGTTGCAGGCCAACGTGTTCGGGGCGGCCGAGGCCGGCGGGGTCGAGGACGTCTACATCGGCGAGAACACTGTCACCGGGGCCGGCGAGCCGAGCAGCAACAACGGTGAGACGCTGATCGGGGACCAGTTCAATTCGGTGACAGGTGGGCGAGTTGTGCTCGCCTCCTCGGCAGCGAGCAGCGCAACGATCTCAACTTCTGCCCCGACCTTCGCCGTGTCCGACGACCGACTCGATGCCGTCGGTGCCTACGTCGTGATCGTTGGCGGCACCGGCTCCGGCCAGATCAGGCGGGTCACCGCCAACACCACCACCACACTGACCGTCGACGCGGCCTGGGACATCCTGCCCACCAGCGGGTCCCAGTTCGTGGTGCAGCTGATGCACGCACGCCAGATCTACCACGGCAACACGCTCACCGCCTGCCCCAAGTATCTGGGGATCTACGGGCCGAGCGTTTTCTGTATCGCGGCGGACAACCATTTCGACAGCACCGGAGCGGTGGCGACGGTGCCGGCCGTTCAGGGCGGAATCGGATTCGTCAGCATCGTCTCCGGCCCGGGCACCGGTGTGGTCGACCTGACGTTCTACGACCAGGTCGTGGACAACATCCTGACCAACGGGCATACCTTCCTGGAATACCAGGATTTCGCCACGAGCCCCAGCTCCACCGTTCCGGCCGCACCCCTGCTGCGGTCCAACGTGTTGGCCCGCAACCAGGTTCAGAACTCCACCGCTGCCGTCCAACTCGAAACGCCCTACGGGTTGGCCAGTGCGCCCGGCACCATGGGTCGCTACAACATGTCCATCATCAACACGGCCGGCTCCGGGGTCACCGACAACACCACTGTCGACGGGCCCTGGGACCGGACGGTCTATCAGGGCCCGTCGACCGGAATTGTCAACGGCGGAACCAACACGGTGTGGGTCTAGTTCGTGTCTGAATCACAGGACGGCTCACTGGTCACCGGGTTCAACGACCCACCAGCCGACGATTTCCGGCCCGGCGAGGTGCGCATGGACCTCTCCGGCTACCTGGCCACCCAGCCCGCGGATCCGCGGCCACTGCCGGCGTTCCCGATTCACCACCGCCCCGGCGATGACCGCGAATTCGTCCGGGAACAACTGGACCTCCTGCTGCCCGGAACGCTGCGCCTCAGTCCTGGGCTCGATCATCCGTATCTCGCGCCCGGCGCCATCTACAACTCGCTCTGGACATGGGACGCCTATTTCATCGGTATGGCCGTACCCGACGATCATTTGGACCACGTGCTCGGGTCGCTGGTCAATC
Source organism: Mycobacteriales bacterium (assembly GCA_038229825.1). Taxonomy (GTDB): domain Bacteria; phylum Actinomycetota; class Actinomycetes; order Mycobacteriales; family Nakamurellaceae; genus Nakamurella. Next base: position 45,914 of record JBBROB010000001.1, on the reverse strand, counting down.
TGCTGGAGCGGGTCACCCCGGAGGGGCGAGCCCCGTCGCTGATCGAACCCAGCGGCCAAGCCTCCTACGAGCACATGGGTCAGCCGATCCACGCCCAGTGGGCACTCGGGCTCGTCCGTCGTCTCCAGGGACGCGTCGACTGGCTCCGACCACTCTGGGGAAAGCTTGTGGCCACCCGCGACTGGCACCGACGCGAATGTGGTAGCAGGCATGGCCTTTTCACCTGGACCGACTTGTCCGGCAGCGGCATCGACAACGACCCGGCCATCTACGGCCGGCGCGGCAGCACCGTCGGCCTGGTCGACATGAACTGCTTCCACTACCGGGAACTGCTCGCCATGTCGACGCTCTCGGACCTGTTGGGTGAGCCCGGCGCCGCTCGCTATCGTCAGCAGGCCACTACCTTGCGCGCTGCCATCAACTCCTACATGTGGGACGACAGGTCGCAGTGCTACCGGCACATCGATCTGTCGACCCGGCACCGACCCACTCATCAGACGGTGACGTGGGAGGTGCAGTTACACGGTGGAACGTGGGGCTGCCTGTTCCCGCTGTGGACAGGCGTCGCGAATGCCGGCCAGGCGGACCGCCTGATCTCTGAGCACGTCCTCCGTCCCGACCGCTATCTTTCGGGCTACGGAATCCGGTCGATGTCGGCCGAGGAACCCATGTACAACAATGAGCCGATGGCTGACCCTTCGAACTGGCAGGGTCCGGTCTGGGGGCTCAGCACGTTTCTGACCTGCTATGGCCTGGCGCGCTACGGGTATCGCATAGACGCCATCCGCATCGCGGGGCGGCTGATCGACCTGATGGGGGCCGATCTCCGTGCCAACGGAGTGTTGCACGAGTACTACCACGCCGACACCGGGGCACCTCTTTTCAACCCGGGGTTCCTGAGCTGGAATCTGCTCGCGCGGCGCATCCTGGACGATCTCGAGACAGCAGCGGATCCTACGGAACTCCAGTGAGAGCTGTGCTACCGCTGCCGCCGGGCCTCATCGACACGCACGTACACCTCTGGGATCCGGCGCGAGGCCATCGCTGGTTGTCCACTGGCTCCCCGCTGAACCGGGCCTTCGACCTGCCGGACCTGATGGCGGCCGTCGGCGAGAACCATCGCAGCACAACGATGATCCTGGTCGAGGCAGATCGGGGTGACGACGGCGAAGCGGCTGATCTGCTGCGGACGGCTCGGGAACACCGGCTGATTGGCGGGGTCGTGGTCGGTCCGGATCTGCGTACCTCGGCAGGGGCAGATCTGCTGAGACGATTGTTGGGATCACCGGATCATCGATATCTGCTCGGTGTTCGCCAGCAGATATCGAACCTTCGCGACATCGACCTGGTCAGCGTCCACCGCTCTTGGCTCGAGCACCACCAACTGGTGATGGAGCTCAACATGAGATGGCACACGTTGGAGCTGGCCGCAGTGTTGGCTCGACGGCTGCCGGAGACGCCGGTGGTGCTGAACCATTGTGGTGGGCCGCCGCAGGTGAATCGGCCCGATAAGGTCGCGTCGTGGACGTCCGGACTCGCCGGAGTCGCCGCCATGGGGAACACATACGTCAAGCTCTCCGGCACGCTGACCCGCCAGTTCGGTCCGCAGCCCTTGACACCGCTGGCGACTTCCCGGATCACGCTGGACGTTTTCGGGCCGGGCCGGTCGATGCTCGGCTCGGACTGGCCGGTCTGTCTGACCGCCGGATCGTGGCGCGAGTCGATCTCCGCAGGTTTGGGAGTCTGCACCGTCGACGAGGTCGACTTGCTGGCCGCGGGCACTGCCCGCTCGACCTATCGGATTCCGGCCACCGACAAGAGCGAGGCTGTAACGGTATGAATCTTCCAGAAGCCGTTGCTGGGCAGCACCCTTCCGGGTCGACTCCGTTGCGGAGTCGCACCCTCGGGCGCACCGGCCTGCGCGCGACCACACTCGGCTTCGGCGGTGCCCGACTTCGTGGTGACGGAGCGGGCATCGAACCGATCCCGACCGCGACCGCCATCGCGACCGTGCACGCGTGCATCGACGCCGGGGTGCGGTACATCGACACCGCACCGCTGTACGGCGACAGCGAGAGCCTGATCGGCCAGGCGCTCCGGTCGCACCCACTGGGGTCTGAAGTGATCGTGGCGACCAAGGTCGGATTCGTCCCGGCTGGCTTCGACTTCAGCGCGGAGGCCACGCTGGCCAGCATTCGCCGGAGCGCGCAACGTCTCGGGCTGTCCTGCATTCCCATCGCCCAGCTGCACGAGGTCCACGAGGGAAACTTCGATCCGATCTTCCAGCCGGGCGGTGCACTTGACGGGCTGCGGTCCGCGCAGGCCGATGGTCTGATCGGCTTCATCGGCGTCACCGGAGGCTCTCATGAGGACTGGCTGGTCCGCGCGGTCCAATCGGGCGCATTCGATACGGTGCTCATCTGGATGGCTACCGACCTGCTCAACGACCGGACGATCAGGCGCGTGCTCCCGGTCGCAGCCGAGCACGGCACAGCGGTGATCGTCGGCGCACCGTACGCAGCGGGCGTGCTGGCCGGCGATCGTGACGCAACCGGAGCCCGGGTAGGAGCCGATGTCTACCGCGAGCGGTTCCGACAGCCGTTGGAACCCCGCCTGGCCGACCTGGAGGATCTTTGCGCGGCACACCAGGTGGACCTAGGCGCCGCTGCTCTCCAATTCGTCCTTCGCGATGCCGCGGTGGCGACCACGGTGCCCGGTGCCTACAGCGCCGAGCAGGTGACACAGAACGTCCGCAGGATGGCCGCCGTCATCCCGGAGGCGTTCTGGAGGGATCTGGATGTCATCCGATCCCGCTGGCCGGCCGAGACCCGCGACTGAGTCGGTGCAATACACGCATCCTTTCGTCGAACCCCTTCAGGAGCAACAGATGACAGCTGGACCGACACCGGACAACGCCTCAGCGTCGAACGACCGGATCACCATTTCCGCCGATGCCCCGTTCGGGCTGCCACCGACCTGGGCCGTGCTGCAACGACAGCTGATAGACGTGATGAACCTGGCGATCGACTCAGTGCTTGACCGGTACGTCCATCCGGACGGCTCGATGATGTGGCCGACTTCCGACGACTACGTCGGCGTCGATGCCCTGGACGACGCGTACGAGAGCTTCTTCAACTGGCCTCTTTTCTATCTACTGGGCGGAAGCAAACGCTATCTCGCGGCCTCCCACCGGGAGTTCGACGCGATCACGCGTCAGTTCGCCCGTTATCAAACGGGTTTCGGGCATCCCATGGTCGTGAACGAGTACGAGCAGGGGTACGACTGGTTCCACCAGTCCGAGGGGTACACGATGTTCTACTACCTATCTATGGCCGATCCGGAGCATCCGCTGACCCGGGAGCGGGCGTTGCGATTCGCAGGTCTGTACCTGAACGAGGACCCGGCGGCGGTCAACTGGGATCCAGAGCTCAGGATCGTCAAGGCACCATGCACCGGAAGCAAAGGGCCGGCCTACCGTAATTTCTCCGGTGCCCAGTTCAACCCGTATTGGTACGCGGCCCACATGGATTGGGCCGGCCTGCCGTTCCACGACGTTCCCGGGGTGTCCACGCCGGAGGACCTCAAGGACGAGGCGAACGCAATTGCCATGGGAGCCGTTCTGCAGCAACGTTTCTCACGCGGTGACGTGCCAAGCAACCTGGCCATCACCAGCTTGATGACCAACGCCTTTCTGTACACGGGCCAGCCGAAGTATCGGGACTGGGTCGAAAGCTACAGCTCGGCCTGGATGGAGCGAATTGCCCGGAACGGCGGTGTCATCCCGGACAACGTGGGACTGTCCGGTCGAGTCGGCGAATACCTGGATGGCAGATGGTACGGCGGATATTACGGGTGGTCATGGCCAACGGGCTGGGAGTCGATCGGCTCAGCCACCATGTGCGCAGCCGAGAACGCCACCCTGCTCACCGGCGATCTCAGCTTCCTGGACCTGGCCCGATCGCAACTGGAGCGGTTGCTGGACCGGGCGATCCTGTTCGAGGGCACCCTGCACATGCCCACCAGGTACGGCGAGGACGGAAACTATGAGCTCAATTCCATCTTCGGCGGTCTGCGCGGGGAAGAACTGCTGGCGCCCCTACCCCCGGAGGCACCGGGTCCGCTACTACGGCACGACGGCTGGTTCGACTACGCCCCGGTGAACCCCGACGTCCCCGCCCACCTGTGGTACCTCTCGATGAACGAAGCCGACCGCAACCGGCTCGAGATGATCCAGAACCGGCGCATGCCCGACAGCACAACAGTTCTCAACCCGGCATCGTGGCGACCCACGGTACGCAAGAACCAGAGCGGCCACGAGCAGGCCTGGTTGTCCTTTCTGGCCGGCGACTTTCCCGACTATCCCGAGGAGATTCTGCGGTACAACCTGGCTCAGGTGTACCACCGCCTTCGACTGATCCGCAACGACCAGCAGGATCCGGCCACCTACGGCGACTACTACCTGCAGGAACGCAACCCTGTCACCGTCGAAGGTCTTATCCAGCTCACGCTCGGCGCGCCCATGCCCATGTACAACGGCGGACTACTGATGGCACGCTTGAGATATTTCGACCCGGGACGCCGCCGTCCAGGGCTACCGGAGGATGTTGCCGCACTGGTCAGCGGGGTGACCGCTGATCGGCTCACCGTGCAGTTGGTGAACCTGCACCCCACCGCCGCTCGCGAGATCCTCCTGTCGGCCGGGGCCTTCGGCGAACATCGATTCACCACGGTTCACTACCAGAACCTTTGCGACGCAATCGGACCCAACTCGCCCCATTTTGACCCGGCAGATATGCCCGACGTCCGGCAGCGCTCGCAGGCGGTGAACTCGCAGTGGCTGGCGGTGCGGCTGTCGCCGGGCTGCCAGAGCACCCTCGAGATCGAGATGGACTCGTTCGTCAACCCTCCCGCTCACCAAATGCCTTGGTGATGATGAGGAACCGGTGAAGATCCTTCGTGGGCTGACCTGGCAGACCAGACGCGGTTACGCGCCACTGACAGCTGCCTCGGCCGAGTTCCAGCTTGAGCATCAAGACGTCACGATCGATTGGATCCAGCTGCCATGGCTGGAATTCGCGGCCGAACAACGACGGGCACTCGCCACCGCCGACGATTGCTACGACCTGGTGATGTTCGACCAGCCGTGGACCGGCGACTACGCCAACGCACGATGGTTGCTGCCCCTCGAGGGCCTCCTGCCGCCGGAGGTGCTCGCGGATGCCGCGGGAGCGGCCGGTGGACCTTCGTGGTCGGCCTACCGGTACAACAATCGCCAGTGGGGGATGCCGGTTGATGCCGCGTGCCAGACGTTGGCGGTCCGCGCCGATCTGGTGGCTGGTGATCTCGATGACGATCCAGACTGGCAATCGTTGCTGCAGTGGGCAGGTGACCAGCGCCTTCCGTCGGATCACTATCCGTTTGCCGTCAGCTGCGCGCCGGTGAACCAGTTCCTGATGTTCCTGTCCATCACCGCGGCTCTGGGCGCGCGACCCTACGAAGACCCCAACGATCAGTTGGACCATGACGCGGGCGCTCTCGCGCTGGAACTCCTCCGCGAGATCCGGAAGGTCAGCCTGCCGTGCGCCGACCTGGGCGACCAGCTTCCCGTACAACTGCTGAGCCGGAGCGATCGAGTACTGATGGCGCCAGCCGCTTTTCCCTTTCCCGACGCCCATGCCCACCGGCACAGGCCAATCAGGGTTGGACCGATGCCGAAGCTGAGAACCACCGGCCGACGCACCTCCGCCCTGGGCGGGGTCGGCCTCGGCGTCAACGCGGCGAGCCGGTATCCCGCGGCGGCGGCGGCATTTGTCGCACATGCGATGTCGGCGACGATTCAGAGCGAGGCGTGGGTGCGGGCCGGCGGACTCCCCGGCCGTCGCGATGCCCTTCGGGGGTCTGCAATGCAGGACCTGACCGGCGACCTTGGGGTAGGGCTGGCCGACCAGTTGACGGAGTGCTACACCAGACCGCACTGGCCAGGATGGTCCTTTGTCGAGGAACGGGCCGGACGCGTAGTGGCCGAGCATCTCGCGGGCGAGTACAACCAACGGGAGACGCTGGTGGCGGTGCAACAGATCGTGACTTCAGGACCGCAGCATGCCGTTTTCGTCGACTGATCGCGATCACCCGAGAAGATTCTTGTCCAGCCAGCCGATCACTTCGTTCAGCAATCCGGCCTCGATGTTGTGCGCGACTCCGATCAGGCTGACGTGCTGCAGCTCGGACGCGCGTCCGGCCGCCTCGTACTCCGGCCGTAGACGCTCCTCGAAATCCTTGACCTGGGCAGCGGTGGCCGTCGGGTCATCGACGCCGGAGATCAGCAGCAGAGGCCGGGGAACGATCGCGCTGCCGAGCGGCCCGCGCAGACTGCTCGCCACTACCCTGGGCTCATCACCGCAGTCGGTGAACGGCTCGAGGGTCGCCGGATCGCATACCGGCAGCATTCCGACACCACAGGAGATCCGGTCGTCGCCGGCCATCTTGAGCAACGCCTGCAGGCCGCCCCAGGATTGCCCGACCACGGCCAGGTGTCGCGGATCGTCGATGATGCCGAGGGACAGTGCCCCGTCGACCAGAGCGGTTGCCTCCGTTCGGGATTGCAGCAGCACGTCCTCGCCCTCGCCGCGCAAGCTGGCCCGGATCTGGACACCGGCGTCCTCCCAGGCCTTCTTGCGCATACCGTGGGCGGGGTTCTCGGTGAACAGCACGTGGTGGCCGGCGTTGAGCAGTGCGGCCAGGATCGAGGCATCGACGTGGTTGTCGGCGGCCTCCGGGCGTACCGACCTCGCGACAGCTCCGTGCATACCGGTCAGGTAGAGGATGAGGGTCGGCTTCGCCGAGTGGGTCGGCTGTGAGAAGAGCACCCCCGGAATCGGGTCACCAGAGGTAGGAAGGAAGACTTCCCGCTGGTAAGGCCAAGTAACCCACGGCGACGCGGGTCCTGGCGGGCCGGCCAGCATCGACACATCGCGGACGGCCTCTGTCACAGCCGCGGCCACCCACAGGCCTAGCATTTCACCTGGCTCGACATCAGGCAGGCTGAGCACGATATCGTCGACGACGTTGCTCGAGCGCATGGATTTCGATGTGGCGGAAGCGATTCCGACCTGCGCCTCGCGCGCGCGTTGCGCCGCCTGCGCAACCGGGAGGTCGGTGACGGACTGGCCCAACAGAAGAACGAGGCCTCCCGGCGGCAGACCGACCGCCCGTCGATGCCAGTGCGACGGTATCGCGGAGGCTGCGGCCGGGACGCCTAGACCGCGCAGCGAGGCGGCCAACAGCTGCCCACCGGCCGCGAACTCCGGCGCCGACCAGATCTCGACCGCTGTCGCTCCGCGGATGGCCCCGGCAAGTACCGGAAGGGCGGCGTCGACCCTGATGGCTTCCTGCGCCGGCTGGTTGCTCGGTTTGCCGGTCCCGGCGGCATTCTGGGCATCGCGGTCGGCGGCGAAGTCATGCGCGATACCCAGCCGCAGGGCCGGGTATCCGTGGAAGCCGACGTTCTTGGCAAACCGGGACAGCGTCGGTTGCGCGACCCCGCACAGTTCGGCGAACTCACCTATCGAAAGCGCAATAGCGGCTCCCGGGTCCTCCAGGATCGCCTGGCCAACGCGCCGCTCGGAGGGTGCCAACGAGTCGAGCACGGACCTGATCCGTTGAAGGGCGGCAGATCGGGTTCCCGGAACTGGGGCTTGACGAAGCAGCGACATGCGGAGAATATTACAGAGCAGTGCCTTGTATAGTCAATGCACAGCACCCCGTGACACCGACCATCCGCCAGAGTCGCCCGGAGGTTCAATGTGCCGAAAGTAGAGGGACCGGTGCTGATCGAACCGACCGTGGAAGTACCGATACCCAAGTCGGGAGTCCCTGCTCCCACTCTTTCGAGCGTCCGGCGACGTAAGGATCTGTTCCTGCTGCTGATGGGCGCACCCGCGCTGATCGTGCTGTTCATCTTCAACTACATCCCGATGGCCGGGGTCATCCTGGCATTCAAGGACTTCCGGGCGTCAGACGGAATCTTCGGCAGCCGTTGGGTCGGCCTCTCCAATTTCACCTACCTGTTCACCGGAGGTGACGCCTGGCGGATCACCCGCAACACCGTCCTGATGAACCTACTGTTCATCAGCGCCAACCTGATCGTCGCGATCGGACTGGCATTGCTGCTCAACGAGATTCGCGAGCGGTCACGATGGATGAGCAAGATCTATCAGTCGACCATGTTCCTGCCATACGTGCTGTCCTACGTCGTCATCACCAACTTCGTCCTGACCTTCCTGGAGAACAACACCGGCATCGTCAACCACGTCATCCGCTCGTTCGGCGGGGCGGGCATCGACTTCTACAACGCACCCGGTTGGTGGCCGCTGGTCCTGACGCTGGTGGAGGTCTGGAAGGGAGCGGGCTTCTGGGTGGTCGTCTACCTGGCCGGCATCATCTCCATCAACCCGCAATTCTTCGAGGCGGCGTCGCTTGACGGTGCAGGGCGGTGGAAACAGATACGCCTGATCACCCTTCCGCTGCTGGTCCCGTTGATCCTCATCAACGTGCTGCTGTCCGTCAGCCACATCTTCAACGCCGACTTCGGGCTCTTCTTCCAGGTCACGTTGAACAGTCCAACGCTCTACCCCACAACTGATGTCATCGACACCTATGTCTACCGGTCACTCACCTCCACCGGCGACATCGGCATGGCCGCCGCCGCCGGCTTCTATCAGGCGTTCATCGGGTTTGCGCTGGTCGTGAGTGCGAACTGGTGGGTCAGGAAAAGAAGTGGTGAGAATGCCCTTTTCTGATCGACGGAAGGAGAGCCGACCATGAACCAGACCGCCATGCCGGCAACCTCGTCGCGCGTTCCTCACCGATCTCGCCCGCCGGTGGATGTACCCAGGCTGTTGGTGCACTGCGTGCTGATCGTCGTTTCCCTGGCATTCCTGTCGCCACTGCTGATAGTCGTCTCCGCCTCTTTCTCGAGCGAGTCAGCCATCACGGCGAACGGTTACTCCATTGTTCCGCAACATTTCACCACGTTTGCCTACCGCTACGTACTCAACGATCCCGGAGCTCTGCTGCGGTCGTACGGGGTGTCATTCCTCGTCACCAGTACCGGCACCGTCATTTCCCTGGCACTGATGTCGATGCTGGCATTCGCACTGTCGCAGCGGGACTTCCGGCTCCGCAAGCCGCTGTCCTTCTACGTGTTGTTCACCATGATCTTCAACGGCGGGCTGGTACCTACCTACATCCTGATCACCCAGTACCTGCACCTGCAGGACACCATACTGGTGCTGATCCTGCCGTACCTCGTGACACCCTGGTACGTCCTGCTGCTGCGGACATTCTTCTCCCAGTTGCCCGGCGAGATCCTCGACGCGGCAAGAGTCGACGGCGCCGGCGAGTGGCGGATCTTCACCCGGATCGTGCTGCCGTTGTCGAAGCCGGCACTGGCCACCGTCGGGCTTTTCGTGATGTTGCTCTATTGGAACGACTGGTGGCTCGGGCTGCTCTACATCACCAACGACAAGCTGGTACCGGTGCAGCTGTTCCTGTACAGAATTCTGACGAACATCGACTTTGTGACCGCGCACAGCCAATTCGCCGGTCAGACCCTCGACGTCCCCATCCAAACGCTGCGCATGGCCGTCGCTGTTCTGGCGATCGGCCCCATCGTCGCAGTCTTCTTCTTCGTCCAGCGCTTTCTCGTCCGCGGGATCACCGTGGGCGGCATCAAGGACTGACGGTGCGCCGACGGCGTTGCCGCAACTGCTCGAAAGGTGAAAGCCCATGACTGCAATTTCTCGTCGCTCGTTGTTCGTCAATTCCGGCAGAATTGCGCTGGCCGGAGGTGCGATGGCAGCGTTCGGGCCGACGCTCACCAGCTGCTCCAGTGCCAGCGCGGGTAAGGGCGGCACGTCCTCTTCGGTCGGCTTCCAATTCCTCGGCAACACCAACGAATCGGACTCCGGCATTGTCCAGGACGCAATGAACGCCTACCTGAAGAAACAGGGCAAGGACTTCACGGTCGGGCTGGACCCCACTCAGAACTACGACCAGGCGATGACGTTGGCGATGTCGGCCAACTCCGCCAAGGACGTCTTTTTCACCGCCCCCTGGGCCAACGACTACTACCGCAACGTCGGCAACGGCAACCTCCTTGCGCTGGACGACCTCCTCCCAGTGCACGCCCCCAAGCTGTGGGCGAGCCTGCCGTCCAGCGTCTGGGACGCCGCGCGGGTGAACGGCAAGATTTACGCGGTCATCAACCAGCAGCGGTTCCCCAAGCTGTGGGGTTTCGTAGTGCAGCAGAAGCTCGCCGAGCAGCACAAGCTGGACCTGGCCACGGTCAACACATTCGGCGATCTCGAGCCGTTCCTGGCCAGCGTCAAGCAGGCAAATTCCGGCATCACCCCGTTCGCCACTGACCTGATCGCCGACTGCACTGTCTTCCGTCCAGAGATCCAGGGCTGGGATCCGGTCGCCGGCATCTACGGCTTGGCAGTGAAATACGACGACGCCTCGCTCCAGGTCTTCAACATGTATGACACACCCGAGTTCAGGGCGTCGGCCGCACTGATCCGTACCTGGCACAACAAGGGCTACACGGTCGCATCTCCACCGTCGCAGGCAGACATGAATTCCAAGATGAACGCCGCGCAGATCGCAGTCAACAGCGGGCAGTATGCACCCAGCGGGGCCCAGTTCTTCCCTTACGCCACTATCGGGAAAAGCCTGGTACCAAGGCCCATCCTGAACACCGACGGCGTCTGTGCCACGCTCAACGGCATCCGGCACGATACGCCGAACGCACAGCAGGCGGTCGAATTCCTGGAGATGATGAACACCGACAAGGACTTCTACAACCTGGCCTGTTTCGGCATCGAGGGAACGCACTACGTGTTCACCGACAAGACCCTGGGAGTCGTCGGGCCTCCGCCGGGACAGACCGCAGCCACCAGCAAATGGAACCCCAACCTGGATTGGGCCTTCGGAAACCAGTTCAACGCCTACTACCGCGACATTGCCGACGCCAAGGCCCACAGGTGGGACGTCGAAGCGGCCATCAACAAGAGCGCGGTGGTGTCCAAGGCCATCGGGTTCGCCGTCGACACTTCCAAGATCAAGACCCAGGTCGCCACGGTGAGTGCCGCGATGGGCGAGTATCTCCCGCAGGTGCTGAACGGGCTGATCGATGCGGACAAAGGCGTCTCCCAGCTGCTCAGCCGTCTGGACCAGGCCGGCCTGCCGGTGATCATGAAGGAAGTGCAGGCTCAGCTCCTGGCGCGGAAGTCGGGTTCCTGAGCCGTGCCGGCCACCGTGCCCGCGAAAGGCCCGGCAGCGCCCTATCCGATTCCGGTTCGCGGGCCCGGCTTCTCACGAGCGTGGCCGGAAGACGTAACGGCAGTGTCCCGGTTGAGCTCTGCGACCGCCTGCGCGAAGCTGCATCAAGCAGGAATCCGGCGATCGTTCATCGATGGGCCAAGCCCGCTGGTCGCCGGCAGCGATGTCAAGATCGCCGGGCCGGCCATCACGCTGCAGTTCATGCCGCAGCGGGATGACGTGTTCTCCGGACTCGACCAGGAAACGGTCGAGCGCGGTACCGCGCTCTGGGCCGTCCTGGAAACGGTCGAGCCCGGCGACGTCCTGGTCATCCAGGCGAACGCGAGTTCAACCACCGGTTGTCTCGGCGAAATGCTGGTGCGCTACTTCCGGAAACGTGGCGGGGCGGGAATTGTCGTCGACGGCCGGATCCGGGATGCCGCCAGCGTGCGCCGGCTGGGGGTGCCCATCTGGTGCACCGGCGTGACACCCCACTACGCCTCCCAGTCCGAGTTGTTTCCCTGGGCCTACGACGTCCCGATCGCCGCCGGCGGAGCTCTGGTGCTGCCGGGCGACATCGTGCTGGCCGACAGGGACGGGCCGGTGGTCGTCCCGAAGGCGATGGCAGCGGACATTGCGGCGACCTCGGCCGAACACGAGGAATGGGAACAGTTCTCCCGACACCGGATCGAGGAGGGTGCCCGCTTGGCGGACTACTACCCGATCTCGGCGGAGAATGCCGACGAGTACCGATCCTGGCGAAGAGCGCAGGAGAACCCATCTTGATACCGAAGACCGTTGCCCTGGAATCGAAATTCCCACCGCTGTGGGGTGGTGGTCCGGTCGTCGGCCCGATGGCCCTGGGAGGTGCCCCCTTCGGCGGCCTGTACGACCCGATGTCCGCCGATCAGGTCGCCTCGGTCGTCGATGCCGCCTGGGCCGCCGGCGTGCGCTACTTCGACACCGCGCCGCGCTACGGCAACGGTGTGTCCGAGCGACTCCTCGGCGCTGCCCTGCAGGACAAGCCGCGTGACGAATACGTGCTGTCGACCAAGGTCGGCTGGATACTGGACGGCGGCCGTGCGGTCGCGGACTTCTCGGCGGCCGGTATGCGGAAGTCGTTGGAGCAGAGTCTGGACCGCCTGGGGCTGGACCGCATCGACCTGGCCTACCTGCACGATCCCGACGAGTACCGCGAGCAGGCACTTCGGGAGGCCCACCCCGCCCTGGAACAGTTGCGTGATGACGGCGTGGTCGGGGCGATCGGGCTCGGCGTCAACTGGCCGGCGATGCCGGCGTGGTTCATCCGCAGGGCCGACATCGACGCGGTGTTACTGGCCGGCCGGTACACGCTGCTGGACTCAAGCGCCGAGACCGAATTGCTGCCATTGTGCCTGGAACACGGTGTCGCTGTCGTCGCCGCCGCCGTGTTCAACTCCGGCATCCTGGCCGATCCATCCGCCGGCGCGAAGTTCGACTACCGGACGGCGACGCCGGGCCAGCTGTCCAGAGCCCAACGACTGCAATCCATCTGCCGGGACTTCGGGGTCGTGCTGGCCGCAGCGGCACTCCGCTTTCCCCTGCGACATACGGCCATCGCGTCAGTACTGATCGGGGCCGCCACCGCAGAGGAGATCTCGCTCGACGCCGAGCTCGCCGCCCACCCATTGCCGGACGAGCTCTGGGAAGCGCTGCGGGCAGTGGACTGACGCCGCACCGCAAGGACGCGCGGCGCCTGTCGTCCGCCAGGCACCGCGCGTCCTTGCGTCCGCTCAGTAGGTCACTGGGACGACCACGGTGTTCGAACCGCCATCCTGGAGCGCTCCAGCGGGGCCCTGGTACAGAGTGCCATCCCAGGGCGCGTCGATGATCGTGTTGAACGAGGTGCCCGTCCCGGCCGCGTTGTTGACGACAAGGTTCTGAGTTCCGAAGATCGACGGTGGCACCCCATAGGGGGTACCGAGCCGCACAGCTGCGGCCTCACCCTTCGCCGAGTTGCGCGCCACGACGTTTCCCAAGAGCAGCGGCGCGGCCGGGATGGTTGCTGACACCGTCGAGAAGTCGTCGTAGACCAGTGAGATGACGCCGCCGACGATCTTGTTGTCGACGATCTGGTTGTACGAGCAGGTATCGATCACCGGCGGCCCGTCGCCGGTCACGATGCCGACGAAGGAGATCCCGGAGAAATCGGTGCCGGCTGGGTTGGCCGTCACCGACCCCGCACTGTCGAAATCGTTGTTGGCGGCAATGCACAACGCGCTCGGGCCGTAGTTGCCCAGGTACTTTGGACTGCGCCGGACCACATTGCCGATGTAGAGCTCATGTTGATGCAGGGCGATCACGACGAACGTGGAGTCGGCGACCGGCACCACATCCCACGGCTCGTCGACCGTCAGGGTCGTCGTGGTGTTGGCTACCACCTTGCGCAACTGACCCACGCCGGTTCCGGACAGGATCAATACGCTCGCCCCGAGTGGATCCTGCTTGTCACTGTTCAGAGCGAAGGTGGCTGTTGCCGCGGTGATCGTGGTTGCGCTTCCGCCGCTGGCCGACAAGAGTGTCCGGCCACTCGCGACGGAGTTGAACTGATCGCCCACCAGGGCCTCACCGCAGTTCGAGGCTGGCTCGCCGGCATCGACGACGACGTTCTGCCCATAGTAGGCGTTCTCGTTGCCCGCGGCGTCGGCTACACCGACGACCGAAGCAGGTAATTTCAGCCCACCGGTCTGCACCGCGCGGGCGTAGTAGAACTCGGTCGAGCCTCGTTCGAAGCGGTTGCGCCGCACTGTGACACGGTTGGCACCCCAGATCTTCACCCCCGAGTCGTCGGCCTGGTGCTGGGGGTTGTTCGGGGCGCTGGGCACCCGCGGGTAGAACAGTCGGAACAGGCTGTCCTGGACCCGCACGTCCACGACTGCGATGAGGAAGCATCCGTTTCCGCAGTGGAAGTCGCACCGCTCTACGGTGAGGTTCCGCAGGTTCTGGCCCAGAATCCCCTGGGTTCCTACGTAGAGCCAGACATCCTGCGGATAGTCAATGTTCTCGATGCCGACATCAGCGATGGTGACGTTGTGGCTGGCATCGAGCTCTACGGCCACGATCCGGCGCTGGTTGGTGTCGAAGGTCAGCTTCTGCAAGGTGACAGGGACATCGGACGGGGCGAGGTAGATCATCCCCGATGCGTCTTCGGCGGAGACGCCGTAGATGTCCGTCGGCGTACCTCGGGGAAGGTCGGGGGTGAATTCGACGTCGTCGCTCATCCGTATGATCGTCGCTTCCTTACCCGCACCCTCCAGGACTATCGGTCCGGATCGGGTCATCATCATCAGCTTGGCGGAGATGGTGAAAGTCCCTGCAGGTAGCCGAATCCGGGCACCGTGGGGACTGGCCGCGGCTGCATCGAGGGCGGCCTGCAGCGCACCCGTCGAGTCAGCTTGTCCGGTGGGGTCGGCGCCGTGGTCCTGCACCGGCTCGATGACCGCGCGCGGAACCGGTGGTCGCTCGGTGACGTTGAGGCTCAACGCGGCACTGAGCCCAACAGCCCCGCCGTGACCGTTGGAGACTCGAAGAGAGTGCCTTCCCCGCAGTCCGGGCGGCACGATGAAGCTGAGGTGGTAGGCGTCGGAATCGACCACTGCACAACGGCGGAATCCCGACCCGACCGCCAGCGCCACCGAGGGTGACGTGCGGTCGAGGCGGAGGTTCTCGCCGTACACGGTGACCCGTTCGCCGGCAGTAGCCGAAGCGGCGTCGGCAAACCAACCCTGCGCAGAATTGACAACGAAGGGTGCAGAGAAAGTCCGGCCATCTCCAGCGGAGACGTAGATTGCGTACACACCTTTTGGCGCGGAAGTGGGCAGGATCAACATGATTCCGGTGCTCCTCACAGCCACCACCCGGACGGCGATCGACCTACCGGCCGGTGTCATCGGCGCTCGCCACGGCGACTCCTCGCAGTCGCCGGCGGGTGCCAGGACCGCACGGGCAACCGCTGCGACGTTGAAGCCGGACCCGGTGATCAGGAAGGTCTCGCCCGGCCGGGCCGATCGGACCTGGCGACGGAACAGTACCGGTGGCCTCCAGACGGACGGTCCCGCCGCCGGTGCCGGTGCCGCCTCGGTGAAGCCAGGTGCCCAGACACTGAGCGTGGCCGCGCCGGCCAAAGCGAGGCCTGCTGTGCCCAGAAAGGTTCTGCGGGACGGCCCTGGCGAGGAAGTACGCGCGGCACGGGCCGGGGAAGGGCTCGAGATGTTGCCGTCGGAGGAGTAGTTGCCGAACTGAAGCATGGTCACAGAGTTTCCTTCGGTCGGTGGATGATGGCGGTGCCCCAAGGGCGGAGTCGGATTTCAGCGGGTCGTTGGCGATTTCCGACAGGCACGTGACGGGGCGAAAACAGCAGTGGCGACACGGCCGGTCGACCAGTCAGTAGTAGCGACAAGCGCTGCGTACCAACATCTCGAGGCGGGCGGGAGGAGGCAGCGCCGACCGCCGTGTCGGTTCCGGGCGGTGAGGGAAGCTATTTCCGACTTCAGGCGACATGTCTGCTCCGTTGCGTTCATGCGAGTTCCAGAAGCGTAGAACACTCAGATAGACTTTTCAATGCCACGTGCTGGAATATTTATTATTACCCAGGGTCGACGTCCAGACCAACATTGACCCCCGATCTCGCCCGTGAGCCAATTCAACGCTCGTGGTTGCCCCGCTTGGCGCCGACGGTGCACTACGTTGACTACTCCTTCACGGCGAATGTTGCTCCGAGTTGCGCGGTGGAGTCGCCGCCGACCCAGATGTCGAAGGTCGAGGTGTCGATCACCCAGTCGCGGGATGCCGCGTTCCAGTAGCGCAGCTCGGCCGGTCCGAGTTCGAAGTGCACGGTGCGGGAGGCTCCGGCAGCGACCGCGACGCGTTGAAACCCTTTGAGCTCGCGGACGGGACGCGACGCGGTGCCGTGTCGTTGATGGATGTACAACTGCACGACTTCTTCGGCGTCCGGCCCGGCTACGTTGGCGACGTCCACCGATACGACGAGGGTGCCGTCGGGTGTGATCGTGTCGTGGTCGATGGTGAGATTGTGGTATTCGAAGCGGGCGTAGCTCAGGCCGTGACCGAAGGGGAACAGCGGCGTGCTGGCCTCATCCCAGTAGCGTTGCTGTTGATTCTCCGGTTCATGGGAGCGGGTGTGGGCGTAGATCATCGGCACCTGCCCGACGGTCCGCGGCCAGCTGAAGGGCAGCTTCCCGGCCGGCGAAATGTCACCGAACAGCAGATTCGCCGACGCGACGCCGCCCTGGGTGCCCGGGTACCAGATGTCCAAGATGGCCGGTACCTTCTCGGCGGCCCACCTCAGGTCCAGCGGCCTCCCGTTCAGTACCAGCAACACCAGTGGCGTGCCGGTCGCGGCGACCGCCTGCAACAATTGGAGCTGGCCGCCGGGCAGGTCCAGCGAGGACCGGGAGGCGGCCTCGCCGATCATGTTCTGCCACTCACCGACCACGACGACCGCGACATCGGCCTGACGGGCAAGGTCCACCGCCCGCTGCAGCTCTGCCTGGTCATCGAACCCCGGCGGGTCCTGCGGAGAGTTACCGCCGAACATGTCGAACATCGACGGGAACACCCGTTGCGCGGGGCGGACCCCGGGCGCATAGCCGACCTGGACCGCCGCGCCGACCTTGTCCTGGATGCCCTGCAGCACCGTGACGGTCTCGTCCAGATCGAAGTCGAAGCACCATGGCCCCAGCGTGTCTCGCTTCGAATCAGCCAGCGGACCGATCACCGCGATCGATCGCAACCGCCGGGGATCCAGCGGCAACAGATCATCTGAATTCTTCATCAGGACTGCAGATCGCTCAGCCGCGATCCGCGCGACCTCCCGATGCCGCGGGTCGCCGAGCACCTCACGAGCGCGGTCCTCATCGACAAAAGGCTCGTCGAACAATCCCATCCGGAATTTGGCCTCCAACACCCGCCGCACGCTCACGTCCAAAATCTCCTGGGCCACCTCGCCGCTGTCGACCGCCTGCGGCAGCTGGGCGTAGGCAGGGTCGGCGATGGCCATCTCCATGTCGACGCCGGCAGTCACCGCCCGGGCGGCGGCGTTGGTCAGATCGGCGGCGAAGCCGTGGGTGACCAGATTGCGCACGGCGTTGGCATCGCTCACCACAAAGCCTTCGAAACCCCACGTTGCCCGCAACACCTCGGTGAACAGCCAGCGGTTTCCGCTGGCGGGAATGCCGTTGAGGTCCATGTAGCCCGTCATGATGTTTCCGGCGCCGGCCTGAACCGCGGCCCGAAAGGGTGGAAAGATCACGTTCCACATTTCGGAGTCGGAGAGGTTGACTTCGTCGTAGTCGCGACCCCCGAGGGCAGCGCCATATCCAGCGAAATGCTTGGGACCGGCAATGACATGCTCGACTGCGCCGAGCCGCGAACCCTGAAAGCCGCGGACCTGGGCCGCGGCGACGGCAGCGCCCAGGAAAGGGTCCTCACCGGCACCTTCGATCATGCGGCCCCAGCGCGGGTCCCGGGCAATGTCGACCATCGGCGCGAAAGCCCAATGGATACCCACCGCGCGAGCCTCACGGGCGGCGACGGCTTGCCCTTCTTCGATCGTGCCCGGGTCCCACGAGGCCGCCATCGCGATCGGCACCGGGAAAATCGTCCGGAGCCCGTGGATGACGTCGAAACCGAACAGCGCGGGGATGCCGAGCCGGTGACCGTCGATGGTCAGCCGTTGCAGCCGATTGATCTCCGCCGGGTCCGTCACGAACAGCAGGGAACCCACCCCGCCCTGGCCGAGAGCCGTTTCGACGGTGCTCGCCTGCCCGCTGGGAACCAAATCGGTCGCCGTGTCCTCGGAAAATCCGAAATAGAAGTACTGGCTGAGCTGCCCTGCCTTTTCCGCCTGGGTCATCCCCTCCAACAGCTCGTCAACCCGTGACCGGATCGCCGCATCGCTCACCTGTGTCTCCGGCAAGACCGATCCCTGCTCGTCGCCCATCTGCTTCTCCTTCCGGCAATCATTGCCGTTCAAACCGATCGATATGAGCCGTGCCCGGGTGCACAGACGGTCATGAGCAGTATTGAGCGCACCAGCATGCTCGCATAGGAACTGATGCCCGAGCCTGGGTGGAGCAACACAATGTCCGCAGAGTGCCAGACTGCCCGTTGCATCGAGCGCGCGAGCAGCGCCGGCCTAGAACGCAAGTCCGTGTCCGAAGCGAAATGTCGGGTGCGCAGTGTCGAACGGCATGTCCTCACGGCTGTTTCTGACGCTGTTCATGGAACTGGGGAGGTCGAACGGCAGTCGCCCTTGCGGGTGGGCCCGTCCGAACACGATGTCCAAGAACGCCTGGTCGGTGCTGCCCCAGCTGGCCAGCAGTGCCGCGGCGGTCCCGGCCAGGTGGGTGAGGACGGCGGGTCGGTCGAGGTAGACATCGACGACGGTGGGGACGACAGCGGCCAGTTCGCTGTGGTGGCGTTGTTGGTCGGCCGGGTATTCCAGGGATCCGGCGTGGAAGACGGCTTCGAAGCTGCCACTGCGGGGTTCCCACGGTGCTTTGAGACGGATGAGGGCGACGTCGGCCTGTTCCGGACTGTCGACGACGGGGCCGTAGTGGCCGGCGATCTGCGGATCGACGCCCTCGAGATAGAGCCGGCCGCCTTCGCTGAGCGGCAGGATGTCGTTCTGGTTGGTCAGCAGCGTGTAGGCGTTGCGCTGGGCGGCTTCTCCAGCGGCCACGAACTCCGGGTTCCCCACGATGACGGCCGCCCATTCCGGATCGGCATACGGGTCGTCGAACAGCCCCAGGGCGAATTTCTCCCGCAGCAACCGTCGGACTGACAGATCCAGCCGAGCCTGCGCGAGTCGTC
The DNA here is from genome assembly GCA_038229825.1 of Mycobacteriales bacterium. Taxonomy (GTDB): domain Bacteria; phylum Actinomycetota; class Actinomycetes; order Mycobacteriales; family Nakamurellaceae; genus Nakamurella. Next base: position 26,723 of record JBBROB010000001.1, on the reverse strand, counting down.
CATCGCTGACGAGTTGGATGATGAGTTCGGGTCGGGCTTCTCCGCCGAGTTGGTCGCAGCCGGCCTCGATGATCTTCTCCACACGTGAGAGCGCGTCGAGGTTTTCGGCGCCCCAGGCCCTGGCCGGCATCTCCTGCCCGAAGATGATCGAGTCGGTGACCAGACCCCAGTCGCTGCAGACGATGCCGTCGAAGCCGAGCTGACCGCGGAGAAGGTCGGTGACGATGCCGCGGTTGAAGCCGAACCCGACTTCCTCGTAATCGGTGCCGATGGCCGTGGCGTAGTACGGCATCATCTGGGCCGCTCCGGCCGCAATCGCCGCCCGGAACGGGATCAGGTGGTACTCGAAGTTGTCACCGGGGTAGACCTGTCCCCGCCCGTAGGCGAAATGCGGGTCGTCGCCGTCCTTCTGGGGGCCGCCACCGGGAAAGTGTTTGGTCACCGTGGAGACGGACGTCGGGCCGAGTTGGCGGCCTTGGAAGCCGCGGATGTAGGCCGTGACGAGTTCGGCGGTCAGGTCGGCGTCCTCGCTGAAGCTGCCGTTGATACGAGCCCACCGCGGTTCGGTGACCAGATCGACCTGAGGATGCAACGCCAATCGCAGGCCGACGGCCAGGTATTCCTGCCGGGCGACGTCGGCGAACTCCCGAACCCGTTCTGGTGAGCGGAGCGCGCCGAAGCCCAGCGGTTCGGGCCATTGCGAGAACGCCCCGGCAGGGGCGGAGGTGCCCACGTTGTCGGTGAAGGCGTGCCGCGGGTCGGTGGAGAAGGTGATCGGGATACCAAGTCCGGTCCGGGCCGCGAGGTTCTGCAGGTCGTTGTGCCACCGGGCGAAGGCCCGCGGGTCGGGCACCGGCCCGAGGACGTTGAAGTGCGTCATCCGCAGGCCGGTGATCATGTGCGCGGCGGACAGGGTGCCCAGGACCGGATGCCCGACGGTGAGGTCACCGACAGCGACCTTGGTGTGGAACAGCAGACCGGCCTTGTCGGCGACGCTCATCCGGGACATCAGATCGGTGACGCGATCCGCCCTGGACGCGGCCCGCTCGCGGTACAGCAGGGTGCTGCCGGATCCAAATTGTCTTGCGGTCACTGGGTTCTCCTCGTCGAGTCGTGCAGTGGGTCAGCGGCGGGTGGTGAGCAGTCGGGTGGACAGGGCGGCGGCGATCGCCACGGCGGCGGCGATGAGGGCACTGATCCGGACGCCGGTGACGAAGGCGGCGGGGTTGGCCAGCAGCGCGCCGAAGACGGCGACGGCCAGCGCCCCGCCGAGTTGCCGACTGGTGTTCAAAACACCCCCGGCGATGCCGGACCGCTCGGCCGGGACAGAGTCGAGCAGGGCCGCGGTGGCCGGCGGCATGACGGTGGGGCCGCCAAGGCCGACCAGCAGCATCAACCCGGACAGCACCCACACCGGGATGGACGCCGGAACCGCGGCGATCCCGACGAAGCCGGCGACCATCAGCAGTAGCCCGATGGTGATGACCCGCCGCCGCCCGAACCGCTCCACGAAGCGAGCGGAGAACAGCGTCAGGACCGCGCCGACGAGCATCATCGGCACGAAGGCGGCGCCGGTGGCCACGGCGGACAGGCCGCGGATCTGCTGCAGGTACAGGCTCATGAAGAACGGCAAACCGAAGTAGCAGAACACGAACGCAAATCCGATGACCACCACCGCCCGGACCGGACGGGAGTGGAACAGGTCCAGCGGCATCATCGGGTGAGCGCCCCGGGCCTGGCGGAGCAGAAACAGGACCAACGCCAGAACCGCAACGGCGAACGCGAGGATGACCGTCGGGTCGCTGAAACCGCGGGCGCCACCTTCGATGGCGCCGAAGGTCAGCGCCCCCATGGCCAGCACCGCCGTGACCTGGCCGATCCAGTCCAACGGCGCACCTCGGCGCTTCGACGTGGGGGCGCGGGCCAGCAGCGCCAACGCCACGAAGCCGACCGGAACGTTCAGGAAGAAGATCCACCGCCAGTCGATGCTGGTCAAAGCACCACCCAGGACCGGGCCAGAGGTCGACGCGACGGCGCCGCCCATGGCCCAGATGCCGACCGCCCTGGCCCGCGCCCGGGGTTCGGGGAACGTCTGCCCGAGCAGCGCGATCGAGGACGGGGTGACGACCGCGGCGAAGGCGCCCTGCAGGAACCGGGCGCCGATCAGGGTCCCAAGGTTCGGCGCCAGCCCGCACAGCGCGGAAGCGACGACAAACCCGGCGACACCCACGGCGAAGGCATTGCGGGCGCCGATCCGATCGGACAAGGCGCCGCAGGACAGCAGCAACGCCGCGAACATCAGGGTGTAGCCGTCGGCCACCCACTGCAGCCCGGTGATACCGCCGCCCAGCTCCCGGCCGATGCTAGGCAGGGCGACATTGACGACCACGGCGTCCAGGGTGATGACGAACATCCCCAGAACACATGCGGTCAACGCCATCCGCACACCCCCGGAGCCGGCCGGACCCGCTCCGGGGGTGTGTTTTGTCGACGGGCTGGGGGCGGCTTCGGTCTGGCCCCGGGGTGGGGTGGTCATGGCTGCCGCCGTACCTTGATCGCGGTGCGCTGGTCCATCGCGGCGTACCCTTCGGCGGCCCTGCCGCGGTAGTCCCACAGGTCGGATCCGCACACGCAGGTCGCCGAGATCTGGATGATCGCGTGGGTGTGGGCAAGAATTGCGGGTGTGGGTTGGTCGTCGACGCGGATGTCGCCGGCGGCATGGATGACTGCGCGACAGCGGCCGCGGCGGCGTTTTCCTGCACCCGTTCGATCCGCTTGATCCCGGGGATCGGCGCGATCTGCGAATACTGGGCCAGCAACCAGGTCAGGGCGATCTGGCCGGCCATAGCGCCCTCGAGATCGGCCAAACTCCTCACGTGGTCGACCAATGCCTGGTTGGCGGTCCGGTTGTCGGAGGTGAACCGCGGCATGGTCCTCCGGACGTCGCCGGTGAAAGACGTTGTCGGGTAGACGGTTCCCGTCAGGAGTCTGCGTCCGAGCGGGCTGAACGGGACAAACCCGATCCTCAGTTCGGCGCAGGCCGGGAGCACCTCGGGCTCAGGGTCGCGGGTCCACAATAAATATTCGCTCTGCACCGCGGTGACCGGCTGGACGGCGTTGGCGCGGCGGATGGTCGCCGCGGATGCCTCGGACAATCCGAAATGCCGGACCTTCCCGGCGGCGACGAGTTCCCCGACGGCGCCGGCGACGTCTTCGATCGGGATGTCAGGGTCGACGCGGTGCTGGTAGAACAGGTCGATGACGTCGATGCCCAGACGCCGCAGCGACTGTTCGGCGACCTGCTTGATGTGCTCGGGGCGGCTGCCCGGGTTCGGTCCGTAGCTCTGCGACATGCCTATGCAGCCCAGGCCGACGGCCGAGACCTCCAGTCCTTGAACCAAGGTGCGGTTGGGCATCTGGTGTGTTCCTCTCAGTCCGAGTCGGGCGGGGATCCGCCGGTTGGACAAGCAGCGTCGTGGCCGCCGCGGCCGGTGTGCTTCGGTCCGGGGCCAAGTCGACCGTGAAAGTGGCTCCGTCAACCGTGATCTGGCTGTGCGGCCGGGTGATCACCTGCCGGAACCAGCCCACGCCGAAGCCGTGTTCCCGGCTGGTCAGGAAATGGTGTTGGCGTCGGTGTACTGCTCGTCGGTGACAGGTTCGAGCCAGGTGGTGGCATCACCCGCCGGGGTTTCGTCGAGGATGGCGTAGTGGCACATCATGTTCTCGGCGGTGCCGCCGTGCCAGTGCTCCTCGCCGGCCGGGGTCCAGACGGTGTCGCCGGCGTGCATCCGGATGGTGTTGCCGTCGCGGGTGGCGACCAGGCCGATGCCGTCGGTGCAGCGCAGCAGTTGCCCGTTGGCGTGGGAATGCCAGTTGGTCCGGGCGCCGGGGGTGAACCGCACCAACCCGACGACCAGACGGGAGGTTCCGTCACCGCCGAAGACGGCGGTGAGGTAGACGTCGCCGATGAAGTTCGCCGCCGGGGTCTTGACCGTTGCCGGAGTAGGACGAAGTTCCATCATCGATTCTTCCTTCAGATTGCGGGCAGCACTGAGCCGCCGAGGGTTCGGATGAGATGCAAATTCAGATGTTCTCGTTTGCGATAACGGTCCCGTCTGGGACGCTCGGTGCGGACCAGCTGGCCAGCAGCCGTAGCGCCTCGTCGGTTCCGGTGCCCGGTTGCGGTGTGTAGACCAGCAGGGACAGGCCTTGCTCGGCGAACAGGTCCAGGGCTTGGTAGGTCAGATAGAGGTCGCCGACCAATTGGTGGTGGAAATGCTTCTTGCCGCTGTAGTGCTGCTTGACATTGTGCGCGGCCCACCGAGTCCGGAACTCGGGCGAGCGGGTCGACAACGCCCCGACCAATGCGGACAGGCCCTCGTCATAGGGGTCCCGGCCGGCTTCGGTCCGCAGGATGGCGACGGTGTCGTCGGCTGCCCGGTCCCAGTCCGGGTAGAACCGGTGGGAACGGTCATCCAGGAACGCGAAGCGGGCCAGGTTGGCTGGGGTCGTGCGGTCTTCGAACATCTCGGCGTACACGGCTCGGCCCAGCAAGTTGGTGCCCAGGACGTCCATCCGTCCGTTACGGACGAACGCCGGGCCGCCGGTGAACGCATCCAGGGTGGCCTGCACTTCCGGTCGGACCTGTAGCGGCCGGCCTGCCGGCCGCTTGCGGGCCGGGCCCTGCGCGCGGGCCAGGTCGAACAGGTGAGCGCGTTCCGCGTCATCCAGGCGCAGGGCCCTGCCGACTGCCTCGAGGACAGACTCGGACACGCCGGTCAGGCTCCCGCGTTCCAGGCGCGTGTAGTACTCGATGCTCACCCCTGCCAAGGCGGCGACCTCGCCCCTTCGGAGGCCCGGGACGCGGCGTTGCCCGCCGTCGTTGACGACTCCGGCCTCGGTCGGGTTGACCCGCCCGCGGCGGGAAACCAGGAAGTCTCGAACTTCGCTCCGGTTGTCCATGCCAACGACGTTAGGCGCCGACCCAGCAGCGTGGGAGTCCCTCTTGGTGCCCCTCACGCCAGGTCCCGTCATGACGTCCCCGACTGAGCCGGTGCGGCCGTGGTGACCAGCGGACCGCGGCGCCCGATCGCCCAGATGACCAAGGCGAAGGCGCTCAGCGCCATCCCGGCGACTGTGATCGCGGTCCAACCCCCGTGCGACCACAACAACGACGCCAGCCCGGATCCGATGGCGCCGCAGAGGAAGTTGTTGGTGACGAACGCCGTGTTGATCCGGCTCCGCGCAGCTGGGTCGACCTGGAACATGCGTGACTGCAACATGATGTTGTGGCCCTGGATGGCAATGTCCAGGATCAGGATGGCCACGACGATGATCGCTACCGAGGTGGATCCGAGCGCAGCGACGACGAATGCGACGAGGACGAGCGCCCAGGCCACGCCGATGCCGGGCAGGCCCAGACCGCGGTCGTGCAGACGTCCGGCCCGCTGGGCGGTGATGGCGCCGGCCAGACCGACCAACCCGAACAGACCGATGACGGTGACCGAGAAGGAGAACGGTGGCGCGCTGAGCAGAAACGTCAACGCCGTCCAGAACATGGTGAACACCCCGAACGAGGTGCCACCCAGGACCAGCCCCCAGCGGATCGATCGTTCCCGCCTGATGATGGTGAACACCGAGGCCAGCAGCGCCGGGTACCGCAGTTGGGTGCGAGGTTCCAGCGTCGGGATGGCCCGGTACAGCACCAGGGCCAACACCAGCGAAACAACCGCAGCGAAGATGTAGATCGCTCGCCAACCTGCGAAGCCGGCGATCAGTCCACTGATTGTTCGTGAAGCCAAGATTCCAATGAGGATGCCGGAGACGACAGTGCCGACCACTCGGCCACGGGTGGAATCGTCGGCCATGTCGCCGGCCAACGGTACGAGGATCTGGCCGGACACCGTGGTCAGCCCGACCAACGCCAGCGCGGCCAGCAACACCGGAAATGTCGGAGCCACCGAGCACACGACCAGAGCGACCGTCGAACTCAGCAGTGCAATAGGGACAAGGATCCGTCGGTTGACCAGATCACCCAACGGTACGAACAGGAAAACACCCAGGGCGTAACCGATCTGCGTCGCCGTGACCAACCAACCGGCTGACCCGACACCCGTTCTCAGGTCTCGGGCGATGAAGTCCAACAGAGGTTGCGACCAGTAGAGGTTGCCGACGGCCGCCCCACCGGCGACTGCGAACACCAAGGGCAGGCGTCTGTTCATGGTGGAAAGTCTCTCCTCGTGGGTCTTGCGTGCAGCTGGCGGGATGCAGTCAATGTCGGGCGGCCCTGAGGCCAATCCAATCCCGTCCGCCCGGGTGGCGGGAGTCACCGCGCAAGGGGGTACTGACAGGACACCCAACGAGAGCGAGTCCGATCGTCAATGGCCACCCATTGGTATTACTATCGGTGTAACGACTACACCAACAGTGAAACGAAGAGCGTATGCCTGTCAAGAGGGAATATTCGTCCCAGCTCCGGGCTGCTCAGGCCCGGCAGACACGGCGGGTTGTCGTCGCCGCGGCCGCCCGGTTGTTCGTGGCGGCCGGGTTCGGGTTGACCACGATCGACGCTGTCGCCGACGCGGCCGGAGTGAGTCGTAGGACGGTGTTCGTCGCGGCCGGTGGTAAGGGGGAACTGCTGAAACTGGCGCTGGAGTGGGCCCTCGTCGGCGACGACGACGCGGTACCGCTCCAAGACCGTCCCGGTGTGCGGGCGATCGGCCAACTGACCGACCCCCAGGCGATCGTCGCCGGCTTCGTCGCTGTCGTGACCGAAAGCGCGCCCCGCGTCGCCGAGCTCTCCCAGGTGCTGATCGCCGCAGCCGGCGCCGATCCAGAGATGAGAACGCTACGCGAGGAGCATCTCGCGCAGCGCTGGGCCGGCGCCCGCGCCTTCGTCGGCCACCTCGCCCGCCATGGCGGCCTGCGTGACGGCATCGCCAATGACACCGCCGCCGACATCGTCTGGGTCCACAGCGACCCTGGGATGTACCACCGGTTTGTCATCGAAAGGCACTGGTCGCACACCCAATACGTCGACTGGCTCCGCCGGACCCTCGCCGTGCAACTGCTGCCCGCCATCACCGGAGAACCGGGAGTCGGACCCTCATGACCGCCAACGACGTATCCAGTCAGGTACCCGAAGCTGCGCAGGCCCCCTGACGCCCCCCACTCACCGCACGCCCAGGTTGCGATTCAGAGCGCGTGCAACGTCCTCCCGACCTGAGCAACGCTGTTGTTACCGGCCGCAACGGCGGGGGTCATCGCTGTCCTTGAGGAATGTGCCACCAGCTCGTGGCGGGACTGAATCAGGAAGGCCGCAATTGCCCTTTCGTCGAGGTAGGTGTCGGTGAGCGAGGGAATTGGTTCCCGGAACGGCAGCGAGGTGAACGCCGCCCGGATGACGAGGCATCCTCACTACGCTCGACGCGTAGCGGCCCCGCCTGCGCCCGACGGCGCTCAGCTCGCCGAAGGGCGACCCGATCCTTGACCGGGCGGATGCACCCCTGGGCAGCGCGATCACTGGACGTGCGTGATACGCGAGTCAATGCGCCCTATCGCCGATGGTGAGCTGTCGGCGGTGGTGGTCGAAGTGCAGCGTGGCGTAGTGGTAGACGTCCGCCAGGCTCATCTCCTTTCCGAAGTACGGGTCCCACTTCACGGGGAACCGCATCGTCCTTCGTAGCGACTTGCCCGACTCCTGATCGAGATGGCGGTGCAGCGAAATGATGACTCGCCCCAACCACGCGTCGGCACGCACGGGCGCAATGAGTGCCGCCCCGACGCATGCGCCCCAGTAGTTGATTCTGTGGAAGGGACGCGTGGCACCGTCTAGTGCGGCGGCGAACCCTCTCTGCACCGGGTCGGGCGCTCGGCTCATCAGCTTGACGATGAATCGCAGGTTCCGGGTGATGAGGTAGCCGAACAGCATGTGGAACAGGAGTTGCCTATTTGTCCACTGCGTGCCTTCGGACTTGCGGTGCAAGTCGTGTGGGGTGGAACAGGTGACCAGGGCATGGAAATCCCTGCGGACGCGGTCCAGCTCGGCATGAAGCTGATCCCGCGACTGCGAGGGTTCGACCATGGCACTCAATTCCAGTAGCCGGGCTGCACCAACATAGTCGCAATCCCGTCCAGGAGGCGTCGAGGTCGGCGACGTGATGCAGAGACGTCGATGCGACGACCGCATACGTCTCTGCCTGCTGTCCGCTTAGCTCAACCTCAAACCGTAGATCGGCGGGAATTGATATTGGTCCGGTGCCAGTAGCGCGATTCGAACCCGCAACCTTCTTATCCGTGCGTATGACAGTTGTCGCTCTACACCATATCTTGACTGCTATTCATATCTGTTGCTGCCCAGTTGGTGCTGCGTGCTGGTGACGAGCCGAAATTGACTTGTCTTTGGCTGGGCGATCTAACGGTGTTCGCGAGGAGGTCGCTGATCTGCCGCTGACCTGCCGGCGGTGCGTAGAGGTAACCCTGAGCGAGCCGACATCCCAGGCGTTGCAGGACGTCGGCTTGTGTTTGCCGTTCGATGCCTTCGGCGATGACGTTGAGACCCAGATGCCCGGCCAGAACAAGTATGCCGTCGAGAAGGCGTTCTGCCGTTGGGTCGGTGTCGATTTTGCTGGTGAAGTCGCGGTCGATTTTCACACTGTCCAGGTGAACGGTTTGTAGGTGTAGTAGGGATGAGTAGCCGGTACCGAAGTCGTCCAGGGACAGTCGGACCCCGATTTCGTGTAGCAACCGCGTGATTTCCCGGGCCAAGGGCAGATCCTCCAACAATGCCTCCTCGGTGATTTCAAGGACCAATTGGGCTGGATCGATGCGGTGGCGGTCCAGCAGTGCGGCGATGGTGCCCGGGAACATGCGGTCGGTGATGGCGCTGGGCGGCACGTTGACGGCGACCTGAAGCTGATCATGCCCGACCTGGGCGGACCAGGCCGAAAGCTGAGAACAAGCCTGTTCCAGCATGTGATCGGTGAGCTCGCCGAGCATCCCCGCCCGCTGTGCGATCGGGATGAAACGGGTCGGCGGCACGGCATCGCCACTGTTCGTCCACCGGGCGAGGGCTTCCAGGCCGACGATCGCTCCCGTGCCGACTTCGACGATGGGTTGATAGGCAACCTGGATCCGGTGGTACCTGATTGCTTCGATCAGGTTCTCCCGAAGCGAGAGGTCGTCGGCACTTGTTCTGGGCATGGTGGCGTCGTAACAGGCGAGTTGGCCCTTGCCGGCGCGTTTGGCGGCGTACATGGCGATATCGGCTTGGGTGAGCAGGTCATCCACCGTCGGTGTCTGTTCCTCCGGTAGCAGCTGGGTCAGGCCGACACTGGCTCGGACGGTCAGTACCCGATCCTCGAGCGTGAAAGGGTCGTGGAGTGCCTGGACCAGGCGAGCCCCGACGAGCGCCGGTTCGTCACCGTCTTCCAGCAGAACCGCGAACTCGTCACCACCGAGACGGGCGAGCGTGTCCCCTGGGCGCAGGGCCCCGCGCAGCCGCTCCGCCACCCGGATCAGGAGTTCATCGCCGGCGGCGTGCCCCAGGGTGTCATTGACGGTCTTGAAATCGTCGAGGTCGCAGAACAGCACGGAGACCGGACGCAGGTCACGGCGATGCAGATCAAGTGCGTGCTCGGCACGGTTGATGAACAGCGCGCGGTTGGCCAGCCCGGTCAGCTGATCGTGAAAGGCCTGCAGATGCAACTGCTCCTCCCGGGCGGCGACAACTCCGAGCAGTGCTCGGTTGTCCCGCACCGTCAGGTACTGCCGCGCCAATACCATTGCGAACGCAACGGACACGCTGACGAACTCGACGGCGTCGAGGTCATGGCCCTGAACGCGACGCCCGAAAAGGATGACCGCTGCACACAACAGGGGCAGGTAGGGCAACATCGTCGATGCTGCGGGACGGTCCGGCGCAACCTCAGGCGCGCTTTTCACCGCGGGAAACGGACGGCTCGCGGCGTTGGCCCCCGCGATGGCCAACAACAGGAAGGCCGCGACCCATCCGATGTCAGACAAACTTCCCGTCGCATATGCGCCGGTTGCGTTGAGGTAGACGAAAGCGGAGTCGGCGATTGCCATCGCGACCATCGCCAGGCTCAGCAGCACGAGCTCGCGGCGCTCGACCTGCGGTCGGCACAGCGCGAGAATGGCCATGCTCAGGATGAGGATGTCGCCCACCGGGTACGCCAACGACACCGCAAAAGCGAAGCGGGAATCGCCACCGGCTTGCGCCACCGCGCCGAGACTCGTCGCCCAGGATACTGCCACCAGCGACGAGACGATGATGCCGCCGTCGAGCACCCACCGCCCCCGGCTGCCGTGCCCGTGGATCGTTGGCAGTAACCACAGGCCGAGAGCCGCCCCAACCGGGAACAGCAGGTATCCGGCATCGGCCAACGACGGGAACGGTGTCGCGTGATGGGCGATCAGTTCGTAGTAGCACCACACCCCTTGACCCGACGCCCACAGCCCGGCACCGGCCGCCACTGACGACCAGGCGGCGCGCACACGTCCGGTGCTTCGCCAGGCCGCCCACCCAGTACCCAGCACCGCGGTCAGGGCCGCGCCGAACTGGGCCAGGTCGTCGGTGTACAACACGCCCTTCGGGCCACCGACGGTGAACCCGAGCGCCAACCCGAACGCCACCAACAACGCCCCAGCCGCGATCCACCACACCCGCAACCCGCCGGGACCGGGGCCAAGGCCCGAAGACACACCCGACGTCACCGCGCCTCCCGATGCCATATCCAGCCTCCCACTCCCCAGCCAGGATGACACCAGCCACCTGGACACCAGAACGTCCGCCGTAACTCCTATCGGCCGAATGCCGGTAGACATGAGCAGGGTTCGGCAGCCAAGGGCCGCGCTGTCTGGTCGGCGGGTTGGCGTTCGCGGAAGCGGCGCTACTGGTCGGGTTCGTGCTGCCGGGGCATCCCGGCACCGCCCAGGAGGCGGCCCCCCGCCACCCAGCAGTAACCCTGCGGCCGCGCAGATGATCATGCGGGACTCACCCCATGGCCCACGCTCTCGGAGGTTCGCGGACAAGCTGCCTACCGGTCATGTCCCACCGTATGACCGTGACCGCCGCGCCAACCAGCGCAAACTGTCCAGACGCCATCTGCGCCAGGCCCAGAGTCCAGATCTCGACGAACTTTTTGCTAGGCCGGATCGCTGGGTGAGATGGTCAGTGCGGAAACCCCCGGCATCGGCAGGTCGAAATCGAGTCGCAGCCGCCCACCCTGGACGATCACGGTGCGGGCAGGCTCGAGCTCCTCCAGCCGATCCAGTTGATGCAGCGTGTCCCACTGCTGCGGCGTCGGCCAGTCCGCCCCGCCGCTCATCTGCTCCCACAGCCGGAGGACGTTGGTGTGGTCTGCGTCGATCCGTCGGTGAGAGAGGGTGACCGGGCCATCGGGAAGGTCGTCGACGGTGAGCTCGATCCTCCGGTCCAGCGCCGGATCGCCGTCGACCTTCCGTTGTTCCAGCGTGGAGTTCCAGATCAGCACCGACAGAGTTCCCCTGGCCGACGAGGCAGCATCACCACGGGAAGCAGTGGTCGAGGCGGCCAGCGCCTGCACCATTCCGCCCGCCCCGTCGCCGCCGACGCTCACCTCGTGCTCGTCGTCGCCGAGTTCCTCCAGCAGACGCAACGCCCAGAACCGGGGCTTGCGGAGATTGCCAACGCTGAGGAGGCCAAAGCCGCCGTGCAGAAGTGCCGGGGGCCTGCCAAGTTCCTCGAAATGGTCCGAGGCAACCCAATGCGACAAGGCCTGGATCCGGCCCATCGCAGAGGCCATGCCCCGCAACAGGAACCCGGCACCAAGGACGCCATCCCCCACTCCCTTGAAATGGGTCGGCGTCGGACCCCATTCCGTCCAACAGATCTGGGCGTCGGACCGCCCGTACCGCTCCAGCGTCGCCCGGAAGTCCATCGGCGCATTGCCGTAGACATGCGTGGACACGAAATCCAACGGTGCCCCGCTCTCCTGCACATGGCGCAACAGGTCATCGACCCACGCGGCCGCGGCCGTTGACGGCCCACCGACGACGAGTTGCGGGTCCACAGACCTGACGGCGCGAGCGGTCTCGTCATAGAGCCGGAAGTACTCCTCCTGGGAACCGCCCCAGAACACTTCGAGGTTGGGCTCGTTCCACACCTCGAAGCTCCAGGTCCGCACCTCGTCGAGGCCGTATCGGTCGACCAGGTGAGAGGTCAGATCGGCGATGAGGGCCGACCAGCGCCGCCAATCCTTCGGTGGCGAGATGATCGCCCGGTAGCCGAACACCGTGGTCTCCGGATCACGTGCCAGGTCGCGTGGCATGAAGCCCAATTCGACCACCGGCCGCAGTCCGAGCGACCGTAGCAGGTCATAAACCCGGTCGATGCCTGCGAAGTCGTGGATCGGGCGGCCATCGACCTCTCGGTAGGTGCCGAGATCATCACCCAGAATCGCGTGCGCTCGAACATGGGTGACGCCGAGTTCGCGGTGGGCGATCGCAAGCGCCTCGCCGAGTTCCGCGCCGATCACGCGTCCCCCACTGCAATCAGTTGACAACAGATGGCTCAGATGCTCGGAGCCGATCATCGGGCGCCATGGCCGACGCAAACTCTGCCGACCTACCCCAGCCACCCTGACTGTCACCGTGCCGTTGGATTCCACCTGCTCGGCCTGCACACCGCGACTGGGCGGGCCGGCAGTGTCGACGTCGAGCACCGCCGCAACTGCATACCAGACCTGCGATCCGGCACCGTCCGTGGTGTCGGTATAGGGCCCGTGCGGAATCGCAGCAACATCCTCGCCCTCGTGGTCGATCACGCTGAATGGTCCGTCGGGACATGCTCCGCGTTGCACGAGATAGCCTGCGGCGCCGGGTACATCGTCCCAATCGATAGTGACCTGCCCGCGACCGGCCACTGCCCGCACCCCTGTCGGCGCCGAGAGTGTCCCGGCCGCCTGGGTTCCGGAACGGCGATGATCGATGCGGTCAAGCCAATCCTGATGAGCGATCGAATCAGTTGCCATGGCCACCGCCAGAGGTAGGAGGCACGAAAGCCGGAACCGAGAAGGTTTCCGCCTGGAGGTATTTGATGTCCACCTGGCCGACCGGATCGGCGGCCCAACGGCGCTGCATGGTGGAGCCGGTGAGCGCGTTATCCAGGCTCGCCAGGATCATCGCCTGATCCAGGATGAGGTACCGGTGCCCGACCGAACCGGTTTTCGGGTCGACTGAATCGAAAAACCCTTCGGGGCCGTAGATGTCGGGGTACAACTTTCGCAGGTTGGTGATGTTGCGGAATGCGGACTGCGGCAACGTGTCCAGCGCCAGGAAGGAGGCGTGCGGGGTGACGGCGCCGGTCTCGTAGGCGCAACAGGACCCGCCGGTGGCCAACGCGGTTGCTCCGTACGCGGCGTAACCGCCGGTGTCATCGGGCGTGCTGGACGGCGACAGCCCCCAGACCGGATAGCCCATCTCGTTGGTCGTCCAGGCGATCATCGCCTTCGTGTAGTTCTGGTCGTTCGCACCGAAACTCCGGCGCCCGTACTTGGTCTCAGGAACAACGAGGTTCGGCATCAACCCCTCGAAGGCACTGCCGCCCCAACTTGGCGCGTAGTCGATGCCGTCGTATGTGTAGTGGCCCTCGACCACCTGAAACTTCTTATGCGACAACGGGTCTGTCACGGTGACGGTCGGGCCGACCGGAGTCTGCTCCTGCCCGTACTGGGCAGGCTCAGTGCGCCAGGTCCGCCACCAGGCGTCACCCGGCAGGGTGTGGGTACCGATCCCGACATAGGACACGATCCGGGTCTCGGTGTTGATCATGCCGTATTCGAATGTCGCCGGCCCTTGGCCGACGATCCATCCGCCATACAGTTGGCCGCCGTTCGGATCGGTTGCCTGGTTCGCCTTGTCGTAGAACTGTGAGTAGTTCATCTGGGCCAGCAGGGCGCTCGCCCGGCGCGCCAGCGCCGGATCGGCTTGCCTCGTGATGACCAGACCAGCTCCGTACCAACCGTTGTCGACCGAGGAGATCAGTTCCCCGGCATAGCCGATCGGTACCGGCATCTCGGTAGGCTGACCGGGGTTGTCGACCGCCTGCCCGGTCGTCGTGCTGTACCAGCTCAGCAGAAAACCGTTCCACTTCTGTAGCTTCTCGATCGCGGTGAGGGCCCGATTCAACCTTGTGTGCTCCTCTCTCCGCGAGATCAGGCCCATGTCGGCGGCCGCGGCGATGCTCCAGAGATTCACTCCCAGGTTGGTCGGCGAGGTGTAATGGCCCTGCGGTGCACCGTTGAAGCCGATGTTGTCCATCGGTAGATGGGTGTGCGGATCGTCGGCCGCGACGAAGTACTTCCAGGTGTCCCTGGCGACCTGCATCAGCGAGGATTTCTGCGCCGTGGTCAACGAGACGGTGTCCGGGCAGGTCTGGGCAATGCACTGGTTGTTGCGGAGTGGCGGATTGCCGGCTTGAGCGGCCGGACCGGCCAGCAACATGGTCGAGGTAACGGCCAGACCGGCAGCGAGCGCGACCATCCGGCGTCCAGGACGGAGCATGGTGATTCCTCTCGGTAATGATTCGCGGAAAACCGGGGCGGCGCCAGTTCAGGTATCCGCGCCCGCAAAGGGATTTGGTATGGCATCCAGAAGGGCAATCGTGTATGGATCCACCGGATGCTGCAGAACCGTTGCGGTTTCGCCAGTTTCGACGATCCGTCCGTTGTGCAGGACGATGAGGTGATCGGTGACCACCCTGGCGCTGAGCAGGTCGTGGGTGATGTACAGCAGGGAGAGTCCACGCTCCGCTCGCAACTTGGCCAGCAGACGTAGCACGTCTGCCCGCATCGAGACGTCCAGCATGGAAACGGGTTCGTCGGCCACGATGAGCTCCGGCTCGCAGGCCAGGGCCCTGGCGATGACCACCCGCTGACGCTGTCCGCCGGATAGCTGATGGGGCATCTTCTCGGCAAACTGCCGCGCGGGGCTGAGCCCGACCGTTTCCAACAGCTCGTACACCCGGTCTCGGGCCTGCGCGGCCGTCATCCCGAGAAAATTTGCCAACGGCCGGCTGAGCGCATATTCGATGGTGTGCACCGGATTCAGGGCACCGTAGGGATCCTGGAAGACCATCTGGACCTTGCTGTGATATCCGCGGCGGGCCGAACGTCGCAGGGCGTCGACCTGGAGGTCACCGAAATGTACGGAGCCGGAGGTGGGAATCTCGGACCCGAGGATCAGCTTGGCGATGGTGCTCTTACCACTGCCGCTGCCCCCCACCAGCCCGAGGGCCTTCCCTGGCGGCAAGGTGAAGCTGACGTCGTCGACCGCTGCGGTCGCCGCCGATCGCCGGGTCTTCTTGTAGATCTTGCTGACCGAGTCGAACCGCAAGGTGGGGACCTTCGAGGACTCAGGCATGGGTGCTCCCTGCTGATTCGGGACTGTTCTGAGCTGCTGCCGGGCCTGGCGCCCTGACGTGGCAGGCAGCCAACCCAGGCCCGAGCGGTAATAGCGAAGGGTCCACCTCACGGCAGACATCAACGGCGAACTCGCACCTGTCGGCGAAACTGCAGCCGAGCAGCGGCAGCGAAAGATCAGGCGGTGAGCCGGCAATGCCGCCGAGATTGATCACCTCTGCGCGCGGATCGGCGTAACAATCGAGCAGCGCCTCGGTGTAGGGATGATGCGGGCCGCGTAGCATCTCGCCCGACGGCTGGTCCTCGACGATCCGGCCGCCATACATCACCAACACCCGATCGGTGGCGTCGAGCACCACGCCGAGGTCGTGACTGATCAGCACCGCGGTGAAACCCTTAGCGCGCTGCAAGTCCTTGATGGTATTCATCACTGCGGCCTGGACAATGACGTCGAGCGCAGTGGTCGGCTCGTCGAAGACGATCATCCGGGGTTCGAGGGCCAGCGCCAACGCAATTGCAACCCGCTGCCGCATGCCACCTGACAGCTCGTGCGGAAACCGACCCAACACCTCGTCGTCGAGTTGAACACTGGCCATGAGTTCTCTCGCGCGGCGATGGACCTCGGCCGAGCCGGCCTTGCCGTGGGCTCGAAGTACATCGCCCACGTGATGTTCGACGGTACGGACGGGGTTCAGCGCATTCATTCCGCTCTGCAGGACCAGAGCGAAGCCGCCGCGCCGTTGGGCGCGCAACTGCTCACCGGAAAGCGTGGCGATATCCGTCCCGTCGAATTCGATTCGGCCCGACTCCAACCGGGCCGGCGGCCTCAACAACCGTGTCAGGGCATACCCGAGCGTGGACTTCCCGCAGCCCGACTCCCCGACCAGTCCGACGAACTCCCCCTCGGCCAGGGTCAGATCAACGTCCCGGACGGCCCATATCCTCGCGCCGGCGGTTCGCTTTCGCCGTGACAGGCCGGCCGAGGGCTCGTAGACCACGTTCACACCGCGGGCCGTCATCAACGTCGGACGCTCGAGGCGCGGCGCGTCGTCCAGCGCGATCGGGGCAGTCATGACTTTTCCCTCAGTCGTGGATTGGACAAAGCATCGACGCCGAAGTTGATCAGGGCGAACGAGACCATCAGCAGCGCTATGGCCAGACCGGGCGCCAGGATCAAGGCCCACTGCCCGACCAGCAGCGCCTTGTTGTTCTGCGCCCAATACAGCATCGTGCCCCAGCTGACGGTGGCGGGATCACCAAGGCCGAGGAATTCCAGGCTGGCCTCCCCGAGCACCGCAGCGACGGCCGCGCCGAAGAAGCTCGCCGCGACGACCGACGTCATGTTCGGCAGGATCTCGCGGAACACCAGTCTGAGCAATCGCTCTCCAGCAAACTCGGCGGCTGTCACGAAGTCTCGGGAACGCAGAGTTGAGGTCTGGCTGCGGATGACCCTGGCACCGGTGGCCCAGCCGGTGATCACCACGACGAGGGTGATCACCGGTACTCCTCTGGTCGGCAGGTACGCCGCCAAGATGATCATCAACGGAATGCCGGGGATGACCAGGGCCAGGTTGGTGACAAAGCTCAGTGTCTCGTCGACCACGCCGGGCAGATAGCCGGCTATCAGCCCGATCAGGGCGGCGATCAAGGTTGCGGTGATGCCGGCGGCGAAGCCGACGAACAGGGAAACCCTGGTGCCGTAGATCAACTGGGACAGCCCGTCCTCACCGTTGCCGGTAGTGCCGATCCAGTGCAGGCCGCTCGGGTTCAGGTAGGGCTCGAAATCCGTGCGGGTCGGCGAGTAAGGAGCCAGCAACGGCGCGAAGATCACCACCGCGATCATCAGGCCCAATAGGATCAGCCCGGAGCGGGCCTTTCCGTTGCTCCACAGGGTGCCGAAAGAGCGGGCGACGAATCGGAAAGGACCGGGCAGGGATCGGCCGACCGACGGAATGGAGACGGCTCTGGCGGGATCCTCCCCGGCCGCGCCCGACCCCACCGGCCCGGCCACCGGAGCGGCCGAATCCGTTTTTAGCAAGGGTGTTTCAGGAAGCGTGGTCATCGCCGCACTCTCGGATCCAGGCGGACATAGAGCATGTCCACCAGATAGATGGCCACCAGGGTGGTGACCGTGATGATCAGGAAAAGGGCCTGCATCAGGGGGTAGTCGCGGTTGCTGACCGCCCGGTACAGCACCAGCCCGACCCCCGGATAGGAGAAGACGCCTTCCACCAGGACGGAACCGCCGACCACCGCGGCCAAGGTCAAACCGAACGAGGTCAGCGGCGGCAGCAGGGCATTGCGCGCGGCGTACCGCAGCGCCACCGTGCGAGTCCGCAGCCCGTTGGCCTCGGCGAACGTCACGTAGTCCTCGCCGAGGGTGCTGATCATGTTGTTGCGCATGCCCAACACCCAGCCGCCCATCCCGGTGATCACCAGGGTGAGCGCCGGGAGGATGCTGTGCGCAGCCGCGTCCCCGAGGAACGTCAGATTCAGACTGGGGGTCAAGCCGTCGGTGTAGCCGCCCCCGAGCGGCCACCAGCGGAATTTGAACGCAAAGACATACAGCAACAGCAGACCCGCCCAGAACGGCGGGAACGCCCCGGCGAAGGTGGTGCTCAGCGTCAGCGTGGTGTCGATCCCTCGGCCCCGGCGCCAACCGGCGAGGACCCCGAGCAGGGTGCCGATCACGAACTGGAAGATGGTGCAGAAACCGATGAGCACCAGTGTCCAGGGCAGTGCCTGACGAATGGTGTCGATCACCGGCTGGGTGGGATCGGTGTAGGAGACGCCGAACTGCAGATGTACCACGTTGTTCAGATACGCGAAGTATTGGGAGAAGACGGATCCGCTGGGCGAACCCAGCTGCAGCTCGATAGCGCGGCGCTGTGCATCGGTCACCACCTGCCCGGTCGAAGCGATCTTGGCCAGCGCCGCATCGGTCGGCGACCCCGGCATCAGCCGCGGCAGCAGGAAGTTCACCGTCACTGCCGCCCAGAGAGTGAGCAAGAACTGGATAGTCTTGCGCAGTGCGTACGGCACGTCAGGCCGCCTTGATGTGGGTCAATACCGTCCATAGCGAGTTGTTGTAGGGCGTGGGCAGGGTGTACGGATCGGCCTTGGACGGCCAGCCCGTGTAGTCCTTGCTGGTGAAAAGTCCCCAGCTACCTCCGTAGTACATCAGTACCGCCGGAACTTGGTTGAACATGATCTGCTGCAACGCATCCGTTGCCGTCTTCTGGCCGGCTTCGTCCGTGGCGGCCGCGAGGCCCGCCAGGGCACTGTCGGCGGCCGGGTCGGAGAATCGCTGGAAGTTGTTCGTCGTGGCGGTGCCGATCTTCGCTGTCAACTTACTGTTGAGAGCGTTGTTGAAATCTGTGTACGGATTGCCGGTGCCGCCGTATCCACCGAAAGCGGCATCGAAGCTGCCGCTCTGCGTGGCCGAGGTGTACTGCGCATACTGCGGATTGTCGATGGTGACCTTGATGCCCGCCTTGGCGAGCTCCTGCTGCACCTCCTGAGCGGCCTGCTGCCAGTCGGTGAAGCCGTTGGGGACCATGATCGTCATCGCGGCCTGCTTGCCGGAGGCGTCGACCAGCTGGCCGCCCTGCATCTTGAAGCCGGCCTTGGTGAAGGACGCTGTGGCGGCTGCATTGTCCTGGGTGACGATGCCCCTGTTCGCCAGGCTGGGGTCGAGCCACTTCTCCAGGTTGGGCAGGATCAGCCCCGAACTGCTGGCCGCGTCGAGGTATCCGTTGACGGCCTTCTTGGCGATCTGGGTACGGTCCAGTGATTCGGAGATGCCCTTGCGGAAATCGACGTTGCTGTAGGGCTTCTTGGATAGGTTCAGGTACAGCGTGATGGTGCCCCCCGGCGGGAACCAGTAAGTGCGGTGCGCTTTGTCCGGGGCGACGAAGGTCTGTTCCACCTGGGGCAGGAAGGAGTATGCCCAATCGAACTTTCCGTCTGTGATCGACAACGCGTCATTGGTGGTCCCCATCGGGAACTTCACTTCGTTGGCAGCCACCTTGGCGGCCTGCCAGTACGTGGGATTCTTCTTCATCGTGTACTGGCTCGGAGTGAAGGCGTCCAGGACGTAAGGCCCCGTGCCGACCGGGTTGGGATCGTTGTACTTGGTCGGGTCGGCAACCTTCTCCCAGATGCTTTTCGACACGATCGGCGTCTGGGCGATGACGTCCATGAACGGGACGTTCGCGGCCTTGAGCGTGATGCTGACCTTGTCACCGGTCGCCTTGACGGAGCTGATGTTCGTCCACACACCCTTGGCATCCAGCGCCGGATACTTCTTGAGGAGGTCAAAGGTGAACGTCACGTCGGCGGCGCTGAACCCGGTTCCGTCCGACCATTTCACCCCCGTCCGCAAAGTGAAGTCGACCTCGCTGGAGCTTGGCCTGGTGTTGCCGGTGGCGAGGGCGGGACTGTAGGTGCCGTCGATCGGACTGACCACCTCCAGCGGTTCGTACAGCAGGAAATTGCCGCGCAGGTTGTTCGCGACCAGATATGGATTGAAATTGCGAACGAGGGCGGGATTTCCGTTGTCGCCTTGTACAACGAGTGCGGCACCGCCTGATCCGGCTGATCCGGCTGCTGCCGTTCCGCCACTGGAGGTCGCAACGCCGCTACTGGTGGGCGGCGTCGCGGTACAGGCCGCGGCGGTCGCTAGGCCGGCGGCGAGAGCTACCACTCGCACCAGGCTTTTCCGGGTGAACATCTTCGGTCTCCTTCGGTTGAATCAACACTGATTCATAGGTACGAGGTAATAGCGGTGAATGGTCGGCAACACTGACTCCCACCCTCCGGAGAGGACAGGAAAGGTGCGAGCCGAGAACAGATCGAGCCGGCGTCCGTCTCAATCTTTCCAATGCAGGTGCGGGTTACACCCGCAGCTTGATCCGATCCTGATGTCGATCGGCAGTTCGATATGCTGTGGACTGGCTGTCGGATCAGAGATCCTGCGCAGCAATAGATCCACTGCCACTTGACCGTTCTTGTGCATGGGCTGCACCGCCGTGGTCAAACGAGGGGCGCCGAGCCTGCCGAGTTGGACACCGTCGAATCCGGTGACCGGAATGCGCTTGGATCCAGCGGCCACGGCCTCGTCCAGAGCCAGCAGTGCTCCGATTGCGGTCTGGTCGTTGACGCACACAAGTCCATCCGGCGGTGCAGATGAGCGCAGTATGTCCCGGGCCAGTCGGTATCCGGCTCCACTGGTGAAATCGCCGATGGCCGCAGGCTCGGTCGGAACGTACAGACCGCGGTCGGCCAGCGCACGCTGGAACCCGACGAACCGGTCGACCGAGTCAGACGCGTTGCGGCCAGCCAGAAATGCCGGGAACCGGCTGCCGTGCACATCACAGAGGTGGGCCGTCAACTCGTACGATGCGGGGTCATTGGCCGCTGTGAGGTGATCGACCTGATCGCCGCGCAGCGAGGTCGAGCCGAGGACCGTCAGTGCTGTTCGGGCACTGATCCGCCGAAGGGTCGGTTGATCGGCCATGGTGGACATCACGACCAACCCGTCGCAGCGGCCGGCCGCAGTGGAGATCAGCTTCCTATCGCCTACGTCGTGGCCGGCGGCGATCAACAACATGTAGCCGGCCCGCCTGGCAGCGCGTTCCATGCCCCTGATGACCTCGTCGTACCAATAATTTGCGTCTTCTTCCTCGCCGGCGACCGACCCGTCGGGGAAACAGAGACCCAACATATGCGTTCGACTGCTGGCGAGGCCTTTGGCCGCTGCGCTGGGCACATATCCCAATTCATCGACGGCCCTGAGCACTCGTTGCCTGGCATCGAGAGTGACCCGATCGTTCCCCGCCAGCACCCGCGAAACGGTTGCCGTCGAGGTCTGCGCCGCACGGGCCACCTCGTAGACGGTCGGGGTCTTGGACATCTTCGCCTCTCTGCGAATCAGCCCTGTCGTGGGCCACAGTTCCTGATGGACTTCAATTCTCAACCTTGATCGCTGACGATCGAAATGGCGTAAGGCTGTGGCTCGACTGTCGTCACGTTTGTGTATGCGCATACACGAGCTGGATCCATAGTGACCCGCCTCACCCGGCTTGTCAACCTTCGGTGAGTCAGCACGATCTCACCGACCAGGGCCCGCAGTGGGCACAAGCCTCGGCCGGCGCACCAGGGGCATGCTCCAAGGCGTTTGGTGAGGGCCCTCTCCCCCGACGCTGGGTCGCCTCTCCCGAGCGATTGGAGCGCCCGAGTGGGCGTAGTCCGCAAACGTGCCGACGATCGGCCGCGAAGGGCAGTATTCCCTGGAGGGCAGCGCAGAATTGCTCCCGGGGGCATCGGCGAAGGTGACCGGGCGGCTCAACGCGGTACCGAGCGCCTCTGCGATCTCCTCGCGGGCGATCGCCGCCCGCCCGGTGAGCGTAGGTGGCCCGCTGGTGTGCACCGTCGGTGGGAGCGACTTCGTCGATGTCGCCGACATCGCTCTGCCGGGCGACTGATACCGTGGTCGCCGCGGACTAGCTCCAGCCCGAATGTCGGCTCCGCGATGCGCAAGTCCTAGGAATCGCCGCGGTGCAGCCGGATCCATCGATAGCCCCAGCCGTTCAGCTCCAGCCCCCGCAGGGCAGTCGTTGGCCGTTGATAGGGACCGTCGGCGAACATCTCCCAGACCCGGTCGACGCCCAGCTGGCGGCCGATATCGACGGCAACGGCTTTGTCCTGCAAGTTGTGCAGCAGCAGGATGGTTCCCTCGGGTGCGTCGAAGCGGTGGATGAGAACCGATGTTGCTACCGGGATGTCGAGCACGGACCACACGCCGACGCCGATCTCGGGACATTCCCGGACTGTCCCGATGAGCTGCTCGAACCAGCGCAGCAACGAATCCGGGTCGCGCTGCTGTGCCCGCACGTTGACGGCGCGAACGCCGTACCTGCCGGTCATCCGGACCGGAGCGACCAACTCGTCCGGCTCGGCGGAGCTGAACCCGCCGTTCGGACTGTCGTCCCACTGCATCGGCGTGCGCAGGGCATCCCGGCCGGGCAGCGCCAGGTTCTCGGCCATTCCGATCTCCTCGCCGTAGCGAAGCACCGGGGTGCCCGGCATCGAGAACTGCAGCGAGTAGGCGAGTTCGATGTGGCGACGGTTCCCGCGCAGCATCGGGGCCAGCCGGCGGCGGATACCCCGGCCGTAGAGCTGCATGTCGGCCTTGGGCGCAAACTGCTTGAACGCATCCTGACGCTGCTCGTCGGTGAGCCGACTGAGGTCCAGCTCGTCGTGGTTGCGCAGGAACGTGGCCCACTGCGCCATGTCCTGTAGTGCCGGCAACGTGTTGAGGGATTCGATGAGCGGTTCGGCCGTACCGCGGGCCAGCGCCAGCCACAACCGAGCGTTGAGCAGGAAGGAGAACAGCATCTGCGCCCGGTCGTTCGGCCCTTCGAGCGTCGTGCCGGTGTACTTCGGTATGTCGGTGGGAGAGACGTTTGCCTCGCACAGCAGAACAGCATCCCCGCAACGCCACTGCACGTGCTGCCGCCAGTCATCCAGGATCGAGAAATCCATCGGTCCGGGATCGTGCCCCGCGGAAACCTGTTCCAGCACAAATGGGGCGGCGTCGACCCGAAAGCCGGAGGCACCCAGCTGCAACCAGAACCCCATGACCTTCTTCATCTCGGTGCGAACCGCCGGATTGCTCCAGTTCAGGTCGGGCTGGAAGTTGTAGAAGCGGTGGTAGTACCACGCCTTCGCCACGTCGTCGTAGGTCCACGTCTCGGTCTGCTCGCCCGGAAACACGATGCCCTGCCGACGATCTGGCGGCTCCTGTGCGCTCCAGACATACCAGTCCCGGTATGGCGACGACGGACTGGACCTCGCCGACTGGAACCACGGGTGCTGGTCGGAGGTGTGGTTGACGACCAGATCGATGATCACCCGCATACCGCGTTGCCCGGCCTGCAAGGTCAACTCGGTGAAATCGCCGAGATTCCCGATTCGTGGGTCGACGGTGTAGTAGTCGGCAACGTCGTAGCCATCGTCCCGACGTGGCGACGGATGCACCGGATTGAGCCACAGGCACGTCACCCCCAGCCGGGAGAGGTAGTCCAACCGGCCGATCAGGCCGGGCAGGTCACCGCGGCCATCCCCGTCGGAGTCCGCGAACAGGTCCACCTGGACGCAGTAGACAACGGCCTCCTTGTACCAACGCTCGGACATGCGGCCCTCCAATCTGTCGATGCGGCCCGTGCAGCAGAACATATCGGTACCAGGTGGATCACCTGGCGAACGCGGCGGCCTGCGCGTTGATGGTCCTGATTCCAGCGCTTGATTTGATTCTGTTCGTCGTCGGGGTGACGACCAACCCGTGGCGGCTCAACCGGCAGAACCGGCTCACCCGCCTGGCCTCGCTGGCTCTGGCCGCGTTGATCGTCACAGCGAACCTCGTGCCCTGGGTCTGCTCATCCACGCCATGGTCGTCGCCGAAACGAAGCAGGCCGGATAACTTCTCATCGCAGTGTTGCAAGTGTTGAGGTCGGGTACAGGTGAACGGTTCGTAGAACCAGGCGAGCTATGCCCAGCGAGCCAAAGGATGGCACGAGTGGTCGTGGTCGGCAGCGGTTCGTGCAGTCCGGCGGCGAAATTGGCCCAGTTCGGGCAGCAATCGTTGCCCGAAAGTTCGCTCGTCGAGCAGTGCGGCGCCAGCATGATCGACCTACGGTCGGGGTGTGACCCCTCATCGGCGCGCCGGAGCCCCCTCGGTCGCGGCCGAACCCGGACCGCGTGCGACGCACGCTGGCCCACAGCAGCGGCATGGTCCGATCGGCAGCACCCTCAGAAGGGAGGACATTCTGCTGCTGCAATGCGCGGCCGGCAATTCCGCCGTAGCGCAGAGGATCGGCGGGCAGGCCGGTCTGACCGCCGAACAGGTCGACGCCCCAACGCCGGGCATCAACAAGGTTGGCTTTATCGATAGCGGTGATGGTTCCAACATCCGCACCGCCCCCAGTGAAATGAACGGCACAGCACTGACCTCGACCCCGATGCCACCGGCCACCCGGGTCTTCGTGTCAGGTGTCCACCCGCAGGCACCCGAATGGCAATATGTCACTGCATTTCTCGATGACACGATGTTGCGCGGATATGTGCAGGGCTTCCGCGTCAACACCGACCTGCCGGAACCGATGGCCAAGCTCTACGAGATCAAACCAGGGGACACCGCGGAGAAGCTAGCGGTCCAGGAGTTCAAACAAGCTGTCCGCGACGGCCACGACCTCAGGTACTACGAGACGTACTGCTATTCGTCAACCGCGACGCCGGGCGCGCCGGCGTCACCGGCACCTTCCAGGATCCGGGCCTATTCGGTGGTGGGGCCAACAACGTCCAGCTCGAGGCCGGACGTCGCATCTGGTTGGTCAGCCCCGGCTACGCGGCCGAGCTTGAAAAGGTTGTCCCGGATGGGTCATTCACCAACGGCATGTATGCGAAGGTCAAGCGCGTAGTCCAACACATCGAGGACATCATCCACAGCGTCACGAGGTCACCGGACCTGTTGGACGAGGTGGCCGGCGAGTACGCGGACGCGATCCGTGAGCACAAGGCTGAGATCTTAGGAATTGTCATTGCCTTCCTCACGGCCGAAGCTGCATCGGCGCTGCTGGCCGCGTCGCCCACCGGCGTCGGCCAGATCGCCGCAGCGCTGATCCAACTGGTACTGGCCGCCTTTGGCGCTGCCGGCATGGTGCAGGCCATCGCTTCTGCGCTCGACCATGCCGCGAAATGGTTGAACCTCGCCTGGACCGCCAAGGGCAGTGACCAGCAGGTCGCGCAAGGCAGCCGGGAGTTCCTCCGGATGCTGGTCAGCATCGCCATGGCCGCCCTGGCGTGGCTAGGTGTCAAAGGCAACTTCGCGTCGGCGGTGCGGATCGGCAATTCGATCAACAGGGGCGGCAATCTCGCATTCGCGGCCGTACGCGGAAGTGGCGACGCGGGTTCGGCGGCCGCTGCGGCCGGTCCCCGGATTCCGCTTCGGCCCGGGAGTGCGATGGCAATGGCAGGCAACCGGGAAGGCAACCGAGGCAACCGCGAAAAGGAATACCAGGATGAGGACTTCGATCCGGGACCGCGGAAGAATCGGATCAGCGACGGCAACAAGGTCGAGCTGGAGGACTCGGGTTGGCTCAAGAAGAAGCTGTCCGATCCCGATCGGCGACGCGAATTCATGAAGTGGTTGGAGAAGAACCACAAACAGGGAGAAGCGCACGAACATCTGAAACCCGGTTCCCGAGAGGCGCAGAGAATGCTGGACCGTTTCCTGGCTGAGAACCCGTAACCCGGCTTTCGCATCGATTCCCATCGGTTCATGCCGTTCTGGACGGCAGCCGACCAGATGGTCGAGGAACTGTTGGGCACGGCTGGCCGTAGTCACCGTCGCACCATAAGGTTGGCCGCAGCGAACACCCGTCGTTTGCGACGCGGTCCTTCGATTCAACCTTGCGGTGGCTGTCACCTCATGTGGCGTCCAGTGTTGTGGTATGAGGCGTGTTGTCGGCTGAGTTGCCCACATACAAAACGTATCTCCCAGGCTCGGTCGCGAAGCTTCGGCGCTCGTAGTTCCAGACGCTGAATGGATGGTTGGTGGCTGCCGGATCGATGGTGATGGTCACCTGCTGGGAGTCGCCCGGGTCAACCCGCACCTTCTGGAACCCGACGAGCCGCTTGGGTGGTTGTCCCTGAGTCGGCACCTTCAGGTAGACCTGCACCGCCTCAGCGCCGGCGACTGGTCCCGTATTGGTGACTGATGCGGTGACGGTCACCGGCGCGTCTGCGCCGGGCGGCGCGGTCACTGATACGTCCGTGATCTCGAACGTGGTGTAGGACAGGCCGAAGCCAAAGCCAAATAGCGGTTTGAATCGCCCTGGGTCTGGTGGAGGCTGGTTTGTCAGGCAGCTTCCCCGGCGAGGATGCGTGCTCGGGTGGAGCTGTTCGAAGCTGGTCCGTCGGGATCGGCGGCGGGACGAGTTGGCGTGTCCACCTGGGTGCCTCGGTACGGATCCTGAAGTTGGATATATGCTGAAATGACCGAACATATATAGAGGGCGACGATGACGAAGAGACTGATCGAGTTGGACGACGATTTGCGGCTCTTCACAAACGAGGGTGTAGACCGGTCGGCGCGTCGTTGCCGGGATGAGGGTCGAGGTCTTCCGATGATGGAAGTTCTCACCCCGCCCCATCGGAAGGCCTCGACATGGTTGCCGCTACCTTTGCGACTCCTGATCTGACCTCGTTCGCCCGCCTGGTCACGCTCGGTTTGCGAGTGACCGG